>NC_013093.1:4800000-6127500 GCF_000023245.1 Actinosynnema mirum DSM 43827 | reverse complement strand
CGGCAAAATGCCCCCGTAACTTCGGGAGAAGGGGGGCCGAGGGATTTGAAGCCCTTTACGGGCTAGGATTTTTCGGCCGCAGAGACCAGCGAGAAGCGACTGTTTACTAAAAACACAGGTCCGTGCGAAGTCGCAAGACGATGTATACGGACTGACGCCTGCCCGGTGCTGGAACGTTAAGGGGACCGGTTAGCTCTTCGGGGCGAAGCTGAGAACTTAAGCGCCAGTAAACGGCGGTGGTAACTATAACCATCCTAAGGTAGCGAAATTCCTTGTCGGGTAAGTTCCGACCTGCACGAATGGCGTAACGACTTCTCGACTGTCTCAACCACAGGCCCGGCGAAATTGCACTACGAGTAAAGATGCTCGTTACGCGCGGCAGGACGGAAAGACCCCGGGACCTTTACTATAGCTTGGTATTGGTGTTCGGTTCGGCTTGTGTAGGATAGGTGGGAGACTGTGAAGCGGCCACGCCAGTGGTTGTGGAGTCGTCGTTGAAATACCACTCTGGTCGTACTGGATGTCTAACCTCGGTCCGTGATCCGGATCAGGGACAGTGCCTGGTGGGTAGTTTAACTGGGGCGGTTGCCTCCCAAAGAGTAACGGAGGCGCTCAAAGGTTCCCTCAGCCTGGTTGGCAATCAGGTGTCGAGTGCAAGTGCACAAGGGGGCTTGACTGTGAGACCGACAGGTCGAGCAGGGACGAAAGTCGGAACTAGTGATCCGGCCATGGCTTGTGGAAGCGTGGTCGCTCAACGGATAAAAGGTACCCCGGGGATAACAGGCTGATCTTGCCCAAGAGTCCATATCGACGGCATGGTTTGGCACCTCGATGTCGGCTCGTCGCATCCTGGGGCTGGAGTAGGTCCCAAGGGTTGGGCTGTTCGCCCATTAAAGCGGTACGCGAGCTGGGTTTAGAACGTCGTGAGACAGTTCGGTCCCTATCCGCCGCGCGCGTAGGATACTTGCGGAAGGCTGTCCCTAGTACGAGAGGACCGGGACGGACGAACCTCTGGTGTGCCAGTTGTCCTGCCAAGGGCATTGCTGGTTGGCTACGTTCGGAAGGGATAACCGCTGAAAGCATCTAAGCGGGAAGCTCGTTCCTAGATGAGGTGTCCCACCCCTTTGTGGGTTAAGGCCCCCAAGAGACTATTGGGTTGATAGGCCGGAGATGGAAGACCAGTAATGGTTGGAGTTGACCGGTACTAATAGGCCGAGGACTTGTCATGAAGACGCTACGCATCCACTGTGCGGTTCTGAAGGAACCGAACCGACCGTCACTGGTCGCAGACTGGCCCCTGTGGGGGTTGGGCGCGACGGGTGGTGCTGTGTGGTTGGTTATCTTCATAGTGTTTCGGTGGTCATTGCGGTTGGGGAACACCCGGTCCCATTCCGAACCCGGTAGTTAAGCCTTCCAGCGCCGATGGTACTGCACTCGTGAGGGTGTGGGAGAGTAGGACGCCGCCGAACATTCTTTCCCTGTGGGGCGCACGGTTATCCGTGCGCCCCACAGGGCTTTTTTGCGTTCCGGGGAAGTTTGTCGAACCCGGCACAACCGCCGACCGCGATCACCATCCGAACCCCGGCCGCGAGCAGGCCGCGCGTGTAGTCGAGCGCCCCCAGCGCGGTCGGGCGGCGCGCTCGTCGCCGAGGCCTGGCACCTCAGGGCACTGGTGCCGCTGGCGAGCGGCCCCTCCGGGATTTGCGGTGGTTCGTCACAAGCTGAAGAGCTACAAGCACGCCTCGCCGGCGGGGCAGACCTCCAAAAAAGAGGGGGACGGGCTCTGCCGGCCGGTGACCGTTGGGGCGGTGGTCCCGTTTACCACTGCGGTGGGCGGGGTCCCTCTTCTCCGTGTGGCCTCCTTTCAGGCAAGCACAGGCGTCAAGACGCCGTTGGGCACCCCGGTCTTCCGGGCAGTGCGGCGGCGTCTTGACACCTGCGCTCGGGCTTCGCCAGGCCAAACGGAGAAGAGGGACGCGGGAATGGGGGCTGCGTGGGCTCGCTGCGCTCGCCCCGCAGCCCGCGAGGCGGGGAAGTGTGTGGCTTGCTGGTGGGGTCGGCTTGCGGGGTGTTGGTGGCCCTGTCGGACCCGTCCCGTGTCCCCGCAACCCCCGTGAACTAGGTTGCCCCGTATGCACCAGGACCAGACCGATCCGCGGGCCAGTCGCCGTTCCGGCGGTGAGGGGACCACGGCCGCCGATCTCGCCTCCAGTCCCTTCCGGGTCGACCGGGACCGGGTGGCTTCGTCGCCGTTCTTCTCGCGGCTCGGCGGGGTCACGCAGGTGGTCAGCTCGACCGGGTCGGGGTTGTTGGTGCACAACCGGCTCACGCACAGCCTCAAGGTCGCGCAGGCGGCCCGTGCCATCGCGGAGCGGCTCTGCTCGCGGCCCGAGCTGGGTGGGGCGCTGGAGAAGCTCGGGGGGTGCGACCCGGACGTCGTGGAGGCCGCCTCGCTGGCGCACGACCTCGGGCACCCGCCGTTCGGGCACCTCGGGGAGCAGGTGCTCGACCGGATCGCCCGGCACCGGTTCGGGCTGTCGGACGGGTTCGAGGGGAACGCGCAGTCGTTCCGCATCGTGACGACCACGGACGTGCGCGGGCCCGAGGCGGTGGGGTTGGACCTCACGGTGGCGGTGCGCGCGGCGATGCTCAAGTACCCGTGGACCCGCCTGTCCTACCCGGACCCGCACCCGCGCGACATGGCCTCGCCGCCGCGCGGCGCCGCCGAGCCGTCCGAGGCGCCGGGGACCGGGTCGGGGAAGTTCTCCGCCTACGTGACCGAGATGGACGACGTGCACGGGGCGCGGCTGCCGTTCGACGGGAAGGTCGAGTCGTGGCAGCAGACCGTCGAGGCCTCGATCATGGACACCGCCGACGACATCGCCTACGCGATCCACGACCTGGAGGACTTCTACCGGGTCGGGGTGCTCCAGCACGCCACCGTCGCGGCCGAGCTGGGGACGTGGCTGAAGCAAGGGCTTGAGCTGGCCTCGTTGAGCGCGGCCGAGCTGGACGCCCAGGAGCGGCGGCCGGGGCGGTCGCTGGAAGCGCTGCGGCGGCGGCTGCACCTGAAGGACTCGTGGGCGGTGGACGACGACGTGTTCGCCGCCGCCGTGGCCAAGGTGCGCGCCGAGCTGGTCGACGGGCTGCTCGCGGTGCCGTTCGACGGGTCCACCGAGGCCGAGCAGGCGGTGGCCGGGTTCTCCGCGCGGTGGACGCGCAGACTCGTGGACGCGGTGGGCGTGCTGGAGGAGCCCACGACGCGGTCCGGGCACGTGGTGCTCGCGCAAGCTCAGTGGCACGAGGTGCAGGTGCTCAAGTTCGTGCACCGGCGGTTCGTGCTGCTGCGGCCGGATCTCGCGCTGCACCAGCGTGGTCAGGCCCGGTTGCTCACCGCGCTCGTGGAGGCGCTGGAGCAGTGGGTGACCGACCGGCACGAGGTCGGCAGGTTGCCGCGCAGGTTGCACGACCTGGTCGAACTGGCCGAGCAGGAGTACGCCCGGTTGGCACTGGACGACCCTGGGGCTCTTGTCGGCGCTACCGGTGAAAAACCGTCCGGCCCGGACGCGGTGCGCTCGCTCGCGCGTGGTCGGGCGGTCGTGGATTTCACCGCCTCGCTCACCGACAACCAGGCATCCGCGCTGCTGGAGGCCCTGTCCGGACGAACCGGGCAACTCTGGACAGACGCCTTCGTTCTGTGAACTGTGATGTACGGGGTAACTGCGGCAAGTAGCCTGAACGGCCGCAGACGGTAATCAGGGCTGGCCAATACGTTGACCCCTCGATCGGTGACATCCGATCGTCGGCCGCGTGCGTCGGGGCACGCATCAACGTGGGGGAGACGCCTGTGCGCTCACCGAAACGCCGGTCCCGAAGAAGCGACACCCTGATCATCGCGGGCTCCGCGGCGTTAGCGCTGCTGCTGGGTTCGACGGCTCCGGCAGCGGCGGACCCGCCCAAGGCGAGCAGGGGTGTCGAGGACACGACGGCCGCGCAGATCGCGGCCCTGCAGGAGATCAAGAAGTCCGCCTCCCCGGCGGAGTCCAAAGTGGACAGCTCCCTGGTGGTCGAGCAGCGACGACGCGCCGACGCCGGGACGCGGGCCAAGCTCCCCTCGGTGCAGACGGGGGTAGAGGTTCAGAACGGGTCCGCCGTGCTGGTGGACATCCGCGCCCACAAGGTCAGCGACGACCTCGTCAACGCCGTGAAGTCCGCCGGCGGGGCGGTCCGGTCGGTCTCGACCGAGGGCGCCACGATCCGCGCGCAGCTGCCGCTGGCGTCGCTCACCACCATCTCGGGCCGCTCCGACGTGCGGCGCGTGGAGACCGCGGCGGACGCGAAGACCTTCCACCAGCAGGACGCGAAGTCCAAGCGGGACAAGGCTTCCGAGGAGTCGAAGCAGTCGAAGGAGGAGCGGGGCGCCGAGGTCGAGCGGCGCACCCGCGAGGCGCTGGAGCGGGTCGGCGCGGACGCGGTCGTCACCTCCGAGGGCGACCGGGCGCAGGCCACCGACACCGCCCGCCAGGAGCACCGGGTCACCGGCACCGCCGTGAAGCTGTGCGCGCTGTCGGACGGCGTGCGCTCGCTCGCGGTGTCGCAGGCGGCCGGTGAGCTGCCCGCCGTGGACGTGCTGCCGGGCCAGGAGGGCTCCGGCGACGAGGGCACGGCGATGCTGGAGATCCTGCACGACGTGGCGCCCAACGCGGAGCTCGGCTTCGCCACGGCGTTCACCAGCGACGCCGGCTTCGCCGACAACATCAGGGCCCTGCGCTTCCAGGCGGGCTGCGACGTGATCGTCGACGACGTCCTGTACTTCAACGAGTCGCCGTTCCAGGACGGCATCATCGCGCAGGCGGTGGACGCGGTCGCCGCCGACGGCGCGGTGTACTTCTCCTCGGCGGGCAACGAGGGCAGCGTCGCGGCGGGCACCTCCGGCCACTGGGAGGGCCAGTTCGTCGACTCGGGCGTGGGCATCGGGAAGTTCGCGGGCACCGCGCACGACTTCGACCCGGCCCCGAACGCCAAGCAGGTGCTCAACCCGCTGTCGGCGTACTCGACCGGCGTGCCGGTCACGCTGTTCTGGGCTGACCCGCTGAACCGGTCGTTCAACGACTACGACCTGTACCTGGTGAACTCGGCGGGCGCGGTCGTCTCGTTCAGCCAGAACATCCAGGACGGCACGCAGAACCCGTACGAGCGGATCGACACGCCCGCCTCGGGTTCGGGGCTGCGCCTGGCGGTCGTGAAGTTCCGGGGTGACGACAAGTACCTGGCGCTGAGCGCGCTCGGCGGCCGGTTCAAGGACTCGGCGGACGGCCTCAAGGGCTTCGCCACGCCGGGCGTCTCGCGCGGCCACTCGGCGGCCAAGGGCGCGATCAGCGTCGCGGCTGCCCCGGCGGCGGGCGCGCTGTCGTTCGACCTGGAGCCGGGCGACCCGGCCAACCCGACCGGCCCGTTCCCCGGCTCGTTCACCTCGGCGCAGCAGCCGGAGCGCTTCACCTCCGACGGTCCGCGCCGGGTGTTCTTCGCGCCGGACGGCTCGCCCGCGTCCGAGGTGCGGCAGAAGCCGGACATCACCGCGGCGGACGGCGTGAACACGTCGGTGGCCGGGTTCAAGCCGTTCTTCGGCACGTCGGCGGCGGCGCCGAACGCGGCGGGCATCGCGGGCCTGGTGCTGTCGGGCAACCCGACGCTGACGCCCGCCGAGGTGCGGGCCGCGCTGGTCGGCACCGCGATCGACATCGCGGCGCCGGGCGTGGACAACCAGACCGGCGCGGGCGTCGTGCGCGGCGACCTGGCGCTGGACTACACGGGCGCGAGCCCGCAGCCGCTGGCGAAGGCGGCCACGCCGACCATCGCCAACGACAACGACGGCAGCCGGTACCTCAAGCCGGGCACGACCGCGACGGTGACGCTGCCGGTGGCCAACACCGGTGACGGCACGGCGGCGTCGACCAGCGTGGTGCTGACCTCGTCGACGCCGGGCGTGACCATCGCGCCCCGGTCCAAGTACTACGGCAACGTCGACCCCGGCCAGACGCTCACCGGCACGTTCAAGGTGACCGTCCCCGCCTCGCAGACCATCGGGTCCGTGGTGAAGCTGGACGCGCGCGTGACCTACGCGGGCGCCACCTCGCCGACCACCTCGGTGTTCCAGCTGCCGGTGGGCGAGCCGTCCAGCGAGGTCAAGACGTTCGGGTTCACCGGCGTCACGGCCATCCCGGACAGCAGCACCGTGGGCGTCTCGGTGCAGATCCCGGTGACGGGCGTGGGCGTGCTGTCGTCGCTGAAGTTCGTGATCGGGGGCGAGACCTGCACGACGGCGGAGAAGGCCACGACCGTCGGCGTCGACCACAGCTACGTCGGCGACCTGGTCGGCACGCTGACCTCGCCGTCGGGCGCGAGCGCGACGCTGTTCCAGCGCCACGGCAGCTCGGGCAACAACCTGTGCCAGGTCGTGTTCGACGACTCGGCGACCGCCGCGTTCTCCTCGGTGACGAGCGCGCAGGCGCCGTTCACCGGGTCGTGGCGGCCGGTGACGCCGCTGGCGCCGCTGCTGAACGGCTCGGCGGACGGCACGTGGACGTTCAAGGTCGTCGACTCGGCTGCGTCGGACACCGGCTCGGTGCGCGACGTGGCGCTGAAGGTGACCGGGTACGTGTGATCAGGCGCGTGTGATCGGGGCGCCGCGGTCCCGGAGTTGAGCTCCGGGACCGCGACCGCTCGGGCTCCGGGCGTCCGCTGAGCGGGATTCGGTGTCCGTTCCGGGCGGTTCCGCGGCCCTGGAAGGCTTGCTGTGACGAAGAAGGCCCCCGTGGGATATCCCACGGGGGCCTTCCCAACGGGTGGGACTACTGGGGCCACTCCCAGCGGATGCCGAACACGCCGGGGCCGAAGCCGAGCGCGACCGCGTGCACGCCGCCCGCGTTGTCCAGCGCGAGGTTGCGGCGGCGCGACGGGGTCTCGTCGCCCGCGGGCACGCTGAACTGCTGGCAGCGCGACGGGAGGTAGCCGGGGTCGAAGCGGACCTCGATCACGTACTCGCGCACCGGCAGCCGGAACTTGCGGGCGAACGTGTTGTTGCCGGGCGGGTAGTGGCCCTCGGCGAACAGCAGCTCGTACTCCATGATGAGCGTCTCGCCCCTGGCCAGCGGGCGCTCGAACATCATCTCGGCGGCCATGATGTTGACCTCGGGGTCCTGCACGACGCGGCCGAGGTGGCAGTTGCGCAGGTTCACGACCTGCGGCAGCACGTTGGACTCCTCGGTCTCGAACACCAGCGCCCAGCGGTCGGGGCCGTCCTGCTCGGCGCGCAGGATCTGCCGCACCCACACGGACCGCTGCCCGCCGTCGGCGGCGATCTCCACGCGGTCGTGCTGGCTGATGCGGCCCAGCTTCACGTCGGAGGTGGTGTCGACCTTGCTGAGCAGGTTCGCGACCCGCTCGCGGCGCGACCACAGCGCGTCGATCGGCATCATGGTGGTCGGGCGGGAGCGGCGCCCGCGCGGCCTCGGGGGTCCGAGCAGCGCGGACAGGCCCGAGGAGGGCACGCCGAGCACGGTCTCCAGGTGCCTCAGGGCCTCCAGCGACTCAGGGCGCTCGGGGCGGCGGCGCCCCGACTGCCAGTAGCTCAGGGTGGCCACGCTGATCGTGACCCCGCGGAGGGCCAGCCGGTGCTGGATCCGGTCCAGGCTGAGCCGCGACGCTTTGATGGCTGCCCTCAGCGCCTCCGGGAACGGCCCGGTGGTCAGAAGCTGCGCAAGACTGCCGTGGCCCGTCGAGTCGAGCTCGTCGACGGACACGTTGGGTCGACCGGCAGCGTTGGTCATGGTGACTCCCCGCTGTCATGAGATCACGCCCCCGTGACCCTACCCGCCAACGCAGTCCGCCGTCGCCTGCCGGGAGGAGTCAATGCTTGGGCCATACGGGTTACGAGTTCACTGCTAGGGCATCGGTCTGTCAAGTGGTGTGCACGGTGAGTTCGCAAGAAGTCAACTCGCCGGTAACAAAACTCCCCTGCTGGGCGGGTAGCCGCTTGACGAGTGACCCCTTAGCCCTACTGTGTGGCCGTGACCGCCGCCCAGGACCAGGAACTCGCCCCGGACGACCAGCTCGCGCAGGTGGCGGCGGCCGTGCTCGGGACGCCGCACCCGGTTGTGGTGGACCTGCTCGACATCGCCCGCGCGCGCCCGGACCGCCCCGTCGACGTGGTGCGCGCCAGTGACGACCTGCTGCCCAGGCTCGCGCACGAGAACGCCCTGCCGCAAGCCCTCAGGGCGGCGCGCGAGGTGCTGCGGCCCGGCGGGCTGCTCGTCGCGGCGGTGCCCGAGCTGGACCGGCTGAGCAGGCTGCGGCCCACCGCGCCGCCGCCGAGGGTGCTCGGGCGCGGGGACGAGCGGCAGGTGACCGTGCAGCTGTGGGACTGGGCGCCGGACGGCGGGTCGTACGCGCTCGACGTGGTGCGGCTGGTGCGCGGCCCCGCGTCCTGGGAGGTCGCGGGCTCGGTGTCCACGCAGCACCGGGTGCTCACGTCCGAGCAGGTCGCCGAGGAGTTGGCCGAGGCCGGGTTCGGCCCGGTGCAGCGGCTCTCGCCCGCCGAGAGCGGGCACCCGCTGCCGGTGTGGGTCGCGCTCGTGCCCTGAGGGGCGTCGAGCGCCCTGGTTCGCGGAAATCCATGACAACCGGGTGAGCGCCCCGGCGCATTGGTAGGGGTGAGGGCGCTGCCGGACGGCGGCGCCACCGGACCTGGGAGACAGGTGTGCGCACTCGACTGGTGGTGATGGCCGGCGCGGTGGTGGTCGGCGGGGCGCTGATGGCGCTGCCCGCGCTCGCCAGCGGTTCCGGGCAGGGCGGCGGGCAGGCGCCCGCCACCTCGGCCCCCGCGACGACCCCCGTCGCGACCTCGCCGGTCGAGACCTCGCCCGGCACGACCGCACCGGGCACGACCGCACCGGGCACGACGGCGCCGGTCGAGACCTCGCCGCCGCCGACCTCGCCGGAGGCGACCACGTGGAGCCCGCCGGTCCAGGTCACCCCCGAGCCCTCGTCGGGCCCCGGCGTGACGCTGACCGAGCCGCCCGTGCCGGAGACCTCGCCGCGGGCCACCACCCACCCCGACCGGCGGGGGAACTGACGGCGTGAGCTGGGACGCGGAGTTCACCCGGCACTTCGACCGGTCCGCCGCCGCGATGCGCTTCACGGCGTACCTGCTGTGCGGCAACTGGCACGAGGCGGAAGACGTGGTGCAGGCCGCGTACCTCAAGCTCTACCTCGCCGGGCCGAGGATGGCGCACCGGGACGGCGTCGACGCCTACCTGAGGCGGATCGTGGTGCGCACGTTCCTCGGCGAGCGCCGCAAGGCGCGGTGGAGGCGGGAGCGGGTCACCGACGAGCTGCCCGAGGTCGGGGCGCCCGCGCAGCTCAGCGAGGACCGGGTGGTGCTGTGGCGGGCGCTGGACGCGCTGCCCGCCAAGCAGCGGGCGGTCCTCGTGCTGCGGTTCTGGCACGACCTGGGCGTTGACGAGGTCGCCCGGTCGCTGCGGTGCACGAGCGGCACCGTCAAGAGCCACACCTCGCGCGGGCTGGCGGCGCTGCGCCGGCGGTTGGGGGCGGACTTCGCCGAGCTGTGGCCGGAGGTGTCGCGGAATGCTTGAGGACGAGCTCAGGAAGACCTTCGAGGAGCTGGAGGACGCGCCGGGCGGACCGGTGGCCTCCGGCGCGGCCGACGTGCTGCGGCGCGGGGCGCGGGCGCGGGCCGAGCGGGCGCGCAGGCGGGCGGTGCTGGGCGCCGGGCTGGGCACGGCGGCGCTGGTGACCGTCGTCGCGCTGGGGCTGGGCGGCGCCCAGGGGGACGTGCAGCCCGCCGAGGCCCCGGTGGTCACGTCGACGCCGACGACCGCGCTCGACGGGCCCACGACGACGCCGGTGGGGGTGACCACGAGTCCCGGCGGGGCGCCGGGCGCCACACCCGGTGGCGGCGGGGTCACGACCACGAACAACGCGGGGACGCCGAGCACGGGCGCGCAGGACGCGGGGGACCCGGACGCGGGCCCCGCCACCTCGCCCGCCGCGCCCGGTCGGTGACCGAGGGGGCGCGCCCGACGACGGGCGCGCCCCGCCGCGCTCAGCCGAGCGTCCCGGTCGCCAGCAGCCCGCCATCCACCGCCACCGTCTCGCCGGTCACCCACGACGCCGAGTCCGACGCCAGGAACGCCACCAGCGACGCCACGTCCTCCGGCGTGCCCAGCCGCCCCAGCGGGTACGCGCCCGCCGCGTCCTCCTCCCGGCCGGTGTACAGCGCCTCGGCGAACTTGGTCTTCACCACGCCCGGCGCGACCGCGTTCACCCGCACCTTCGGCCCCAGCTGCCAGGCCAGCTCCGCCGTCAACCGGATCAGCGCGGCCTTCGACGCCCCGTAGGCGGCGATCACCCCGGTCGAGCGCAGCCCGCCCACCGAGGCCACGTTCACGATCGACCCGCCGTGCTCGGACATCCACGCCTTCCACGCCAGCTGCACCATGCCCAGCGCGGACACCACGTTCACGTCGAAGATCTTCTTGACGGCCTCCAGGTCGGCGTCCATCAGCGACCCGAACGACGGGTTGATGCCGGTGTTGTTGACCAGCACGTCCAGGCTGCCGAACCGCTCGATCACCTTGGCCACCGCCTCCTCCCGGTCCTCGGCCCTGCCCGCGTTGCCGGGGATGGCGAGCACGTGGTCGGGCGCGCCCAGCTCGGCGGCGGCGGCGGCCAGCTGCTCCGGCTTGCGCGCGGTGATGGCGACCGCCGCGCCGCGCGCCACGAGTTCGCGCGCGATCCCGAGGCCGATCCCCCTGCTGGCCCCGGTCACCAGCGCCGTCTTGCCCGCGAAGTCAGTCATGGTCGAGCAATCTATTCCGCCCGCGCGCCCCCCGGCTGCCCCCGAACCGGGCTCCGGCCCCCTGCCTTCGGCAGCGGCAAGGGCCACAGGTCGACCGATTCGGGGACCTCGACCCGTAGACTGGGCCGGGTGGAGATCCTGATCGAGTGAGTGCGGCCGAGCCGCCCCCGTCATCCCACGCCCTCTCCACCTATCCCGGAGCCTTGAAGTGATCACCGCAACCGATCTCGAGTTGCGCGCGGGTTCGCGCATCCTGCTGTCCGACGCGACCCTGCGCGTCCAGCCCGGCGACCGGATCGGCCTCGTCGGTCGCAACGGCGCGGGCAAGACCACGACCCTGCGGGTCCTCGCGGGCGAGGGCCAGCCGTACGCGGGGGAGGTGCGGCGCACCGGCGACCTCGGCTACCTGCCGCAGGACCCCCGCGAGGGCGACCTGTCCGTCATCGCGAAGGACCGGGTGCTGTCCGCGCGCGGCCTGGACCAGCTCGTGCGCGACATGGAGAAGACGCAGACCGCCATGGCGGAGCTGGCCGACGAGGCCGAGCAGGAGGCCGCCGTGCGCCGCTACGGGCGGCTGGAGGAGCGGTTCTCCGCGCTCGGCGGGTACGCCGCCGAGAGCGAGGCCGCCCGGATCTGCGCGAACCTGGGCCTCGCGGACCGGGTGCTCGCGCAGCCGCTGCGCACCCTGTCGGGCGGTCAGCGCCGCCGCGTCGAGCTGGCCCGCATCCTGTTCGCCGCCTCCGAGGCGGGCGTGGGCGCCAAGTCGAGCACGATCCTGCTGATCGACGAGCCCACCAACCACCTCGACGCCGACTCGATCGCCTGGCTGCGCGGGTTCCTCAAGTCGCACGACGGCGGCCTCGTGGTGATCAGCCACGACGTGGAGCTGCTCGACGACGTGGTGAACAAGGTGTGGTTCCTCGACGCCACGCGTGGCGAGGTCGACACCTACAACATGGGCTGGAAGAAGTACCTGGAGGCGCGCTCGGCCGACGAGAAGCGCCGCCGCCGCGAGCGGGCCAACGCGGAGAAGAAGGCCGGGGCGCTCATGGCCCAGGCCGACAAGATGCGCGCCAAGGCCACCAAGGCCGTCGCCGCCCAGAACATGGCCCGCCGCGCCGAGAAGCTGCTGTCCGGGCTTGAGGAGACCAGGCAGGCCGACAAGGTCGCCAAGATCCGCTTCCCGCAGCCCGCCCAGTGCGGGCGCACCCCGCTGACCGCCGAGGGCCTGAGCAAGACCTACGGGTCGCTGGAGGTGTTCACCGGCGTCGACCTGGCGATCGACCGGGGCTCGCGGGTGGTCATCCTCGGCCTGAACGGCGCGGGCAAGACCACGCTGCTGCGCCTGATCGGCAGCATGGAGACCCCCGACAGCGGCGAGGTCGTGCCCGGCCACGGGCTCAAGCTCGGCTACTTCGCGCAGGAGCACGAGACGCTCGACCACGACGCGTCGGTGTGGGCGAACATCCGGCACGCCGCGCCGGACGTGCCGGAGCAGCAGCTGCGCTCGCTGCTGGGCACGTTCCTGTTCAGCGGCGAGCAGCTCGACCAGCCGGCGGGCACCCTGTCGGGCGGCGAGAAGACCCGGCTGGCGCTGGCGGGCCTGGTCTCCAGCGCGGCCAACGTGCTGCTGCTCGACGAGCCCACCAACAACCTCGACCCGGCCAGCCGCGAGCAGGTGCTCGACGCGCTGCGCCGCTACGAGGGGGCCGTCGTGCTGGTCACGCACGACCCCGGAGCGGTCGAGGCCCTGGAGCCCGAGCGGGTGATCCTGTTGCCGGACGGGACCGAGGACCACTGGTCCGCGGAGTACCTGGAACTCGTGCAATTGGCCTGACGCAACGATTTCGCCCCGGAAACCCCGATCAACTCTGAGTGATCATCCGAACGCGCGCCGATCTTTTCGCAAGATCGCCTGGCGTTCTCGCCCTCCGTGATCGATCATTGCGACGACAGGGGCTTTCAAGGCCCGACCTGCTGTCCACGGAAGGCGGGACAAGGTGGCTGACCTGAAGAAGGGCGCCCGGATCACCGGTGCCACACGGGACAAGCTGGCCGCTGACCTGAAGAAGAAGTACGAAAAGGGCGCGAGCATCCGGGCTTTGGCCGAGTCAACCGGGCGCTCCTACGGCTTCGTGCACCGGGTCCTCAGCGAGTCCGGTGTGCAGCTGCGCGGTCGAGGTGGCGCCACCCGAACGAAGAAGAAGTAAGCTACCCTCCGGTAACACAAGCGGGTGACGCAGGACGCGACACCCTCCCGGACCCGGAGGTTTCAGCGCATGTCGGCATCGAGCGCAGTGGACGCCGACCTGCTCGAGCGCGGTGGTGTGCGGCTCGTCCTCGACGGACCGCGCGCGACCATCGTGCTCGAACGGCCGGACGTGCTCAACGCGCAGACGCCGTCCACGTGGGAGGCTCTGCGCCACATCGGTGAGAAGCTGGGCCCGGACGTCCGCGTCGTGGTCGTCCGGGGCTCAGGTCGCGCCTTCTCGGCGGGCCTGGACCGACGGCTGTTCACCGGTGACCACGTGGACGGCGAACCCGGCCTGATGGACATCCTGCAGCGCGGTCCCGAGGGCGGGGCCGCGCTGATCGCGTCCTTCCAGGAGGGCTTCCGCTGGCTGCGCTCCCCGGAGCGGGTGACCGTGGCCGCGGTGCGCGGGCACGCCATCGGCGCGGGCTTCCAGCTGGCGCTGGCGTGCGACTTCCGCGTCGCCGCCGAGGACGCCCGGTTCCGGATGGCCGAGACCTCCCTCGGGCTCGTCCCCGACCTGGGCGGCACGCTGCCCCTGGTGCGGCTGGTCGGGTACTCGCGGGCCGCCGAGATCTGCCTGAGCGGGCGCAAGGTCGGCGCGACCGAGGCGCTGGCGATGGGGCTGGTCAACGCGGTCGTGCCGGTCGACGGGCTCGACGCCGCCGTGGACGACCTGGTCGCCGCCGTGACGCTGCCCCTTCCGGGCGCGACGCGCGAGACCCTGGCGCTGCTGGCCGCCGCCGCGGACGGGGCGTCCGAGGAGGAGCAGCTGCGGGCCGAGCGGGAGGCCCAGCTGCGCAGGCTCGCGGACCTCGCGGCGCTCGCCAGGTCCTGATCGCCGCCCCGGTCGTACGCCCGCGGTGGCGCTTCGGGGTGGTGCGGGATCGCGCAGGCGCTTCGTGGGCCCTCCGGTTCGCCCCGGCGGGGTCGGTTCAGTTCGGGAAAGTAGAACTGAAAGCGTTTTCAGGTTCCGTCCCCGATGCGGTTCGGGACGCCCCCACGGGTCTCCTCGGGGCGTGAAACCGGGCGCTGGGGTAGCTTTCGACACGTTTCCGGGGGCGTCTCAGCGGTCGCCGGACGAACGGTCCTTGTTCTTCCGGGTGGAATTCCGGGTTCCACGGCGGATCGTTTTGTGGGCCAAGCATCGCGCAAGTTCACTCGATCGTGTCACTTGCATTCCGCGCGTCGGCGGGATTGCGACGTCCCGCATTCCCCGGTGCGCGCCTCCTGGGCCATTCGCTACCTGAAAAATGTTCGCGTTCAGCGGAACCGGGGAAGCAAGCGGCGTCCCCCGGTGTTCTGCACGGGAGTGGAAGGTTCCTGGGCTCTGATGCGCGCGGCCGTGGCCGCCTCCGACACCCCGAACGGCGTCCGGCGCGGCACGTTCCGCCGGGTGCTCGCCTTCGCCCGGCCGCACCGGGCGAAGCTCGTGGTGTTCCTGCTGCTCACGGTCGTGTCGGCGGTGCTCGCGGTCAGCACGCCCGTGCTCGCCGGGCGGGTCGTGGACGCGATCGTCGGGCACGGCGACGTGTCCACCGTGGTCTGGCTCGCCGTCGTCATCGCGGGCATCGCGGTGCTCGACGCCGGGCTCGGCCTGGTCGAGCGCTGGCAGTCCTCCCGCATCGGCGAGGGCCTCATCCACGACCTGCGGCGCGCCGTGTTCGAGCACGTGCAGAAGATGCCCGTCGCGTTCTTCACCCGCACCCGCACCGGCGCGCTGGTCAGCAGGCTCAACAACGACGTCATCGGCGCCCAGCGCGCGTTCACCTCCACCCTGTCCGGGGTGGTCACCAACGTCATCCAGCTCGGCCTGTCGCTCGGCGTGATGGTCACGCTGTCCTGGCAGGTGACCGTGCTCGCCCTGGTGCTGCTGCCGCTGTTCGTGCTGCCCGCGAGGCGGATGGGCGCGCGCATGGCCGACCTGCAGCGCGAGGCGTCCGGGCTGAACGCGGGCATGACCACGCAGATGACCGAGCGGTTCTCCGCGCCCGGCGCGACCCTGGTCAAGCTGTTCGGCCACCCGCGCGCCGAGGCCGCCGAGTTCGGCGAGCGGGCCGCGCGGGTGCGCGACATCGGCGTGCGCACCGCGATGGCCACCCGCTGGTTCATGACCGGCCTGACCCTGGTGTCCGCGCTCGCCCAGGCGCTGGTCTACGGGCTCGGCGGGTACCTGGCGATCACCGGGGAGCTCGCGGCGGGCACCGTCGTGTCGCTGGCGCTGCTGCTGACCAGGCTGTACGCGCCGCTGACCGCGCTGGCCAACGCGCGCGTGGACGTGATGACGGCGCTGGTGTCGTTCGAGCGGGTCTTCGAGGTGCTGGACCTGGAGCCGATGATCGCCGAGCCGGAGAAGCCGGTGAAGCTGCCGCAGGGACCGCTGTCGGTGGAGTTCGACGGCGTCCGCTTCGGCTACCCGGCCCCCGACCGGGTGTCGCTGGCATCCCTCGAATCGGTGGCCACGTTGGACACGCGCGGTGGCGAGGAGGTGCTGCACGGGTTGGACTTCCGCGCCGAGGCCGGGCAGCTGGTCGCGGTGGTCGGGTCGTCGGGCGCGGGCAAGTCCACGCTGGCCTCGCTGGTGCCCAGGCTGTACGACGTCGACGCGGGCGCGGTGCGGCTGTCCGGGGTGGACGTGCGCGAGGTCGCCTCCGAGGACCTGCGCGGCGCGGTCGGCGTCGTCACCCAGGACGGGCACCTGTTCCACGACACGATCCGGGCCAACCTGCTGTACCCGAGGCCGGAGGCGGGCGAGGAGGAGGTGTGGGACGCGCTGCGGCGGGCCAGGCTGGAGCAGCTGGTCGCCTCGCTGCCGGACGGGCTCGACACCGTCGTCGGCGAGCGCGGGTACCGGCTGTCGGGCGGGGAGCGGCAGCGGCTGACCATCGCGAGGCTGCTGCTGGCCAGGCCCAGGGTGGTGATCCTGGACGAGGCGACCGCGCACCTGGACACCGAGTCGGAGGCGGCCGTGCAGGCCGCGCTCGGCGAGGCCCTGCGCGGCCGGACCGCGCTGGTGATCGCGCACCGGTTGTCGACCATCCGCTCGGCCGACGTGATCCTCGTGGTGGAGGGCGGGCGGATCGTGGAGCGGGGGACGCACGACGAGCTGATCGCGGCGAACGGGCGGTACGCGCAGCTGCACGGGACGCAGGAGGGCGCGCGGGGGAGCGGGACGGCGGACGCGGTGGTGGGCGAGACGGCGGGCGAGACGGCGGGCGACAGGCTGGGCGACGGGTCGGAGGACGAGGCCGCCGAGAAGGCGGGGGCCGCGCGGGCCTGACGCGCCGGGCGCGACCGGAACCTTCCCCCGCCCGCGCCCGCCGCACCACAAGCCACCCAGGAACCCCGACCAACGCCCCCGCCTGACCTGCCCGCCCGGCTCGGCCCGCCTCGCCCCGCTCTGCCCGTCGCGCCCGCCCCGCTCTGCCCGTCGCGCCCGCCCCGCTCTGCCCGCCGCCTACACGTGGCCCCCTCGGCCCGGGCACCCTCGTTCGGCCCGCCGGACCGCCCACGTCCGGCTCCATCGGGCCGTGACTGCCTGGCACCCTCGTTCGGCCCGCCGGACCGCCCAAGTCCGGCTCCATCGGGCCGTGACTGCTTGGCACACCTCGGTGGGCTGCGCCCGGCCGCCCTCGCTCGTCCCCCGCCGGGCCGCCCACGCCCAGAGCCCTATCGGGCCGTGACTGCCTGGCGCACCTCGGTGGACCGCGTCCGACCGCCCGGCCGTGCCCGCCCCGGCCGCACCCGGCGGAGCGTGGACTGGCCAGGAACCTCCCGCCCGGCCGCACCCGGTGGGCCGCGCCCGCCCGGCCCGCGCTCAGCCCAGCTGCGGCACCCGCGCCTGGTACTTGCGCAGCAGCCCCGCGTTCGCCGCGTCCCCGCCCTCCACGTTCGCGCTGCGCCACAGCGGCAGGTCCACGCCCTCCTCGGCGGCCTTGTCCACCAGCCGCACCATCACCAGGTTCCACAGGAACGTGGTCGCGATCGTGGACACCGCCGCCGTCACCGGCGCGTCCAGCGGGTAGCTGGAGTCGCCCGGCGGCACCAGGTTGTCCAGCACGATCGTGGCGTTGTCGGCCAGCGTCGACCCCGCCCGCCTCGGCGCCGCCGCGCTCGCGGACCGGGACGTCACGGCCACCACCGGGCAGCCCGCGTCGGCCGCGTGCGCGGCCAGCTCCACCGGGTACGGGTTCACGCCCGAGGTGGAGAACACGAACAGCACGTCGTGCCTGGCCAGCCCCGCCTCGCGCAGCACCTGGCCTGCCAGGCCCGAGCGGCGCTCGGCGGCGGTGCTGCTGATCGCGCCGTGCATCGGCAGCAGCTCCGGGTGGTACAGCGGGCGCACGCACGCCAGGCCGCCCGCCCGGTAGAAGGTCTCGGCGACCGCCGCCAGCGAGTGGCCCGCGCCCGCCGCGAGCACCACGCCGTCGCCCCGCACCGACGCCAGGACGAGCTCGGCGACGTCGTCCAGCGCCGCGGCGTTCTGCTCCTCCACCCTGGACAGCAGGTCGCGGACCGCGTCGCCGTACGCGGAACCGGTTCGCTTCGCACCCATCTGGTGACCTCCGGTGATCGGCAGCAAGGTGGGGCAGTCCTACCAGGAGGGTGGCGCGGGCCACCAGCCCTTGACCACGACCATCCCGGTTGTTCGGATGAACTCCGTGGATGTGGCACAGCGGCACGAGGTGATCCTGGGCAGCCTGCGGCACGGCGGGCGGGTGGGCGTCGCGGAGATCGCGGAGCTGGTCGGGTGCTCGGAGATGACCGTGCGGCGGGACCTGGACGTGCTGGAGCGCGAGGGCCTGCTGCGGCGGGTCAGGGGCGCGGCGGTCGGGATGCTCACCGGGCAGGCGACGCCCTACTCGGCGCGGGTGCGGCAGCGGGTCGAGGCGAAGCGGCGGATCGGGGCCGCCGTCGCGGCGATGCTGGACGACGGCGAGACGGCCGTCCTGGACGCCGGGACGACCACGCTGGAGGTCGCCCGCTCCCTGGTGGACCGGCGGGTGACCGTGCTGGCGCTGTCGCTGCACGCGGTCGACCTGCTGCGCGGCTCGGCGCAGGTGCGGCTGCTGCTGCCCGGCGGGGAGGTCAGGGCGGGGGAGCAGGCGTTCACCGGGCCGCTGACCGAGCACGCGTTCCGGGTGATGCGGTTCGACACCGTGGTGCTCAGCAGCTGCGGGCTGAGCGCGCGGGACGGGGTGTCGGCGCACGACCTCGGGGAGAGCGCGGTGAAGCTGGCCGCCGTGGGCGCTGCCGGGCGGGTGGTCGCCGCCGTGGACAGCTCGAAGTTCGGGCGGACCGCGTTCGGCCGGGTGTGCGGGGTGGAGGAGATCGACGTGCTGGTCACGGACGTGGACGCGCCCCCGGACGAGGTGGCGCGCATCCGGGACGCGGGCGTGGAGGTCGTGCTCGTGTGACCGGCCGGGGCCTCCGCGCGCGCCGGGCGCGCGGAGGCCTGCGGGTCACCAGGGCAGGGCGCCCTCGTCGTCGAAGAACCCGCCGGACGGGCCGCCGTCGGGCAGGGTCGCCAGGCGCAGGGCCGCCACCGCGCCCTGCTCGGGGGTGCGCGGGGCCTGGAACCCGGTGAAGTCGGTCGCCACCAGACCGGGGCAGGCCGCGTTCACCAGCACGCCCGTGCCCGCCAGCTGCCGGGCGTACTGCACGGTCAGCGCGTTCAGGTAGGACTTCGTCGGCGCGTACACCGCCATGACCGGGCCGCTCTGCGCGTCCGGGTCCGCCTGCCTGGTCAGGGACGCGACGCTGCTGGAGATGTTCACGACCCTCGGGGACGCGGACCGCCGCAGCAGCGGCAGCAGGGCGTTGGTCACCCGGACCACGCCGAACACGTTCGTCTCCACCACCCGGCGGGCCTCCGCCAGGTCCAGCGCGGTCGGGTCCTGCGACCAGTCGGGGGCGTGGTCGCCGGAGATGCCCGCGTTGTTGACCAGGACGTCCAGGCCGTGCCCCGCCTCCTCCAGCTGCCGCGCCGCCGCCGCGACGCTCGTGTCGTCGGTGACGTCCAGCGGCACGCCGAACGCGTCCACCCCCTCGGCGCGCAGCCGCGCCACCGCCTCCTCGCGGCGCGCGTCGTCGCGCGCCCCCACGCCGACCCGGTGGCCCAGCGCGCCCAGGCCCGCCGCGATCGCGTAGCCGATCCCCTTGTTCGCGCCGGTCACCAGCGCCGTCCTCTGCTCGTTCACCCCACCGATGCTCGGCTCGTCGCGCCGGGAGCGCCAAGACCCGTTGCGCCCGCTGTGATACCCGGCGGGTATCACCGGGGGCGTAGCCTCGTGCGGTGGACCTGGAGACGCGCGAGCTGCGCTACTTCGTCACCGTCGCCGAGGAGCTGCACTTCGGGCGGGCCGCCGAGCGGCTGGGCATGGCGCAGCCGCCGCTGTCCAGGGCGATCCAGCGGCTGGAGCGGCGGCTGGGCGCGGTGCTGCTGGAGCGCGACCGGCGCGGCGTCGCCCTCACCCCGGCGGGCGAGGTGCTGCTGCGGGAGGGGCGGGCCGTGCTCGACGCGGCCACCGCCGCCGCCAACCGGGTCCGCAGGGCCGGGGGCCGGATCGTGCTGGCGGTCAAGGCGGGCGCCGACCACGAGCTGCTCAGCAGGTTGCTGCCCGCCTACCGGGACGAGCCCGGCGCGGCCGAGGTGGAGGTGCTGCTGTGCGGGATCGGCGAGCAGGCCGCGCTGCTGCGCGAGGGGCGGGCGGACGCCGCGCTGGTGCACCGGCCGTTCGACGACGTGGCCGGCTTCGACGTCGAGGAGCTGCTGGTCGAGGAGCAGGTCGCGGTGCTGCCCGCGCGGCACCCGCTCGCCCGGCGCGCCACGCTGACCATGGCGGAGATCGCGGACGTGCCGGACCTGCCGCTCGCGCGGTGGCCGCGGCTCGAAGGCGGCTACCCGCCGGGGCCGGGACCGGAGGTCCGCGACCAGGCGCAGGTGTCGCAGCTCATCGCGCTCGGACTGGCGCTGCTGGTCATCCCGGCGTCCAGCCGGGCCTGGCAGTGGGCCGAGCACGCCGGTGTCCCGGTGGTCGACGCGCCCCCGGTCACCACGCTCATCGCCTGGCAGCCGCACAGCCGGTCACGGGCCCTCGCCGGACTGGTCCGCGCGGCCGTGCGGGTGGGGGAGGAGACCGGGCTCGGCGTCCCGGAGCACCCCGCGATGAGCGCGGGATCGATCAAGTAGCGGGCGGCACGTCGACGTCGTCGCCGTCGGCCACGTCCTCGCACGGCACCATCAGCACACCGTGCCCGACCAGGTAGTCGCGCGCGCCCACGTCGGCGCGCGCCGACTCCGACACCGGCCCCCAGTGGTCCCGGCCGATCAGCACGGGATGGCCGGGCACCCCGGCGTAGCAGGCTCTCGCCAGCACCGCCGGGGACGCCAGCACGAGCAGCCGGGCGACCGCGTCCGCCGTGACACCGGGGGTGTCCACCGGCAGCACCGCGACCGCGTCCCGGTCACCCGCTGCGGCGAGGCCCACGCGCAGGGACGATCCCACGCCCGTGGACCAGTCCGCGTTGTCCACCACCACCGCGTCTCCCAGCGACGCGGTGGCGCGCACCCGTGCGGATGAGGCGCCCAGCACCACGACCACCCGGTCGCAACCCGCCGCCCGGAGCACCCCGCAGGCCGTCTCGACCCACAGCGCGCCACCCTGCGACACCAGCGCCTTCGGGCGGCCGTACCGCCGTCCGGCGCCTGCGGCCAGGAGCAGGCCCGTCACCCCCACGGGGTCACACCAGTGCGCTGTGCCCCTTCAGCTCGGTTCTGCTCGCCACGGACAGCTTCCGGTACACCCTCGTCAAGTGCTGCTCTACCGTGCTCACGGTGATGTGCAGCCGCATGGCGATGGCCCGGTTGCTGTGTCCACACGCGGCGAGGGTCGCAACCCGACGCTCCGAGTAGGTCAACTCCGTCATAGTGAGGCAGACGTGCCACGACCCGGTAACGGTTCAACGACAAGTCGAAAATCATGAAATCGACAGGTTGGCCAGCAGCAGGGCGGTGACCGCCTCGGGGGCCTCCTCGGGCGCCCAGTGCGACACGTCCTCCAGCATCCGGAAGGTGTAAGGGCCGGTCACCCAGTCGCCCGTGGCCAGCGCGGCCGTGGAGCCGAAGGCCACGTCCTCGGTCGTCCACACGTAGAGGGTGGGCGTCGTCACCTTCCCGATCCGGCCGTCGGGGCGGCTCGCCCGGTACCAGTTGAGGGCCGCCGTCAGCGCCCCCGGCTCCTTCAGCCGCGACACGTACTCGTCCACCCGGCCCGGCTGCACCCGCCAGTCGAAGATCCGCCGCAGCGCCTCCGCGTCGTTCGCGAGCAGCTGCTTCTCCGCGCCGGACGAGCGCAGCTGCGCCATGTACCCGGACCGCTGGTGCTGCTCCTCGTCGGTGCGCATCGCCTCGCCGAGCGCGGCCGGGTGCGGGGTCGACACGACGGTCAGCGAGCGCAGCCGCTCCGGGTGCTCGGCCGCCGCCCACCACGCCACCGCCCCGCCCCAGTCGTGCCCGACCAGGTCGAACACCGGCCAGCCCAGCGCGTCGGCCACCGCGAGCACGTCGCCCACCAGCGACCCCATCCCGTACGCGGCCACCTCGGCCGGTCGGGCGCCGGGGGAGTAGCCGCGCTGGTCGAACGCGACCGCCCGGTAGCCCTCGCGGCCGAGCACCGCCACCTGGTGCTCCCAGCACACCGCCGCCTGCGGGAAGCCGTGCAGCAGCAGCACCGGGCGCCCGTCCTCGGGGCCCGCGGCGATCGCGTCGAACACGCCCTGGTCCGTCCGCACGCTCATCTGCTCGATCACTGTGTACCGGGTCCTTCCGTCGCACCGCGCCGTTCCACCCCCATCCTGGCCGGGAACCCGGCTCCCCGGTGATCGCGGGGGCCGTCTTGGTGGGGTCCCGCAGGAGCGCGGTCCCCCGCGCCCGCGTCTCGCACGCCACCCGACCGCCGCACCCGTCGTGACGCTCCGTCACAGCGTGAGGTCCACCCCTGTTCGGGCCTGTTCAGGCCGTCGGGTGGGCTGCCCGGCGGTGCGGCGACTCCTCCTGGTGCGCTAGCCCCCGACTCCGCTGGGCCGAACGGTGCACGTGATCCCTCAACCGGGTGCTCTTGCCTCTGTGAGCTCGAATCCCGTGGTCAGCTTGGCCCGATCAGGTATCAGCGCCCCGGCTGCGCGCTCCTACGAGTAGCCGGCGGCATCCGGCCGGGGTGGACGCGAGCGTGAGGGGGTCGCCGGATGGGGCACCACGCAGTCGTGCGGGCTGACTTCGAGATCGAGGGGATCGAGGCGGTCGGCGGCGACGGCGCCGTGGCGGGGGAGGGGCGGCGGATCCGGCTGGTCGGGAGCGGGCCGGAGCCCGAGCCCGGCGGGCCGAGCGCCGCCTGGCTGGCCGAGGCCGAGCTGGGCGACCTGGTCGACCACGCGCTGGCGGGCAGGCCGCGCGCGGTCGACCAGCTGCTGACGCGGGTCCAGCCGCTGGTGCTGCGCTACTGCCGGGCCAGGGTCGGGATGCGCGAGCGCACCCTGGTCTCGGCCGAGGACATCGCGCAGGAGGTGTGCCTGGCCGTGGTCGCCGCGCTGGGCCGCTACCGCTACGAGCCGACCTCGTTCCTGGCGTTCGTCTACGGCATCGCCGCGCACAAGGTCGCCGACGCGCGCAGGCGGGCGGTGCGCAGCCGCTCCGAGGTCGTGCCCGAACTGCCGGACACCCCGGCGCTGGAGGACGGGCCCGAGCAGCGCGCGGTCAACGGCGAGCTGATCGGCCACATCACCCGGATGCTCGGCAAGCTGCCCGCCAGGCAGCGGGAGATCCTGGTGCTGCGGGTCGCGGTCGGCCTCACCGCCGAGGAGACCGCCGCCGCCGTCGGCTCCACGCCCGGCGCGGTCCGCGTCGCCCAGCACCGGGCGCTGACCAGGATGCGGGAAATGGCCGCCGCGGTCGACCGGGTGGACCGCTCCGCCTCCTAGGGCCGGCATCGTGTGCGCATGAGCGACGAGGCGCCGTCCTTCGACGTGCTGCTGTCCGGGACGGTGTTCCTGGACATCATCTTCACCGGCCTGCCCCGCCCGCCCGCGCCCGGCACCGAGGTGTGGGCGGACGGGCTGGGCTCCTGCCCCGGCGGCATCGCCAACCTGGCCGTGGCCCTGCGCAGGCTGGAGCTGCGCACCGGGCTGTCGGCGGCGTTCGGCGAGGACGTCTACGCCGACTTCTGCTGGGAGGTGCTGGCCGAGCAGGAGAAGGTGGACCTGGGGCACTGCCGCCGGTTCTACGGCTGGCACACCCCGGTCACCGTCTCCATGGCGATGGACCACGACCGGAGCATGGTCACCCACGGCCACCAGCCGCCCGTCACCGCCGACGAGCTGCTCGACCCGCCGCCGTCGACCCGCGCGTGCTTCGTGCACCTGCAGGCCGAGGACGAGGCGTGGGTGCGCAAGGCCAAGGAGGGCGGGGCGCTGCTGTTCGCCGACATCGGCTGGGACCGCACCGAGGCGTGGGCGCCCGACCTGCTGACCAGGCTCGACGGGTACGACGCGTTCCTGCCGAACTCGGTCGAGGCGATGAGCTACACCCGCTCGTCCACGCCGGAGCTGGCCGCCGAGCGGCTGGCCGAGCTGGTGCCGGTGGTCGTGGTGACCAGGGGCGGCGGGGGAGCGGTCGCGGTCGACTCGGCCACCGGGGAGCGGGCGGACGTGCCGGGGCTGAGCGTGGCGGCGCTGGACCCGACCGGGGCCGGGGACGTGTTCGGCGCCGGGTTCGTGCTGGGCACCCTGGAGGGCTGGCCGCTGGCGCAGCGGGTGCGGTTCGCGAACCTGTGCGCGGCGCTGTCCACGCAGCACTTCGGCGGGTCGCTGTCGGCCCCC
Organism: Actinosynnema mirum DSM 43827; assembly: GCF_000023245.1. GTDB lineage: Bacteria > Actinomycetota > Actinomycetes > Mycobacteriales > Pseudonocardiaceae > Actinosynnema > Actinosynnema mirum. Next base: position 6,103,495 of record NC_013093.1, on the reverse strand, counting down.
GGCTGGGCGGACATCGCGATGTGGTGGCGGACGGTGCGGCGGCGGGCGCGCGACGAGCGGGAGCTGCGCGAGTACGGGTTCCTGGAGGACGTGCTGCCGCAGCACGGCGTGGACGAGGTGCGGCGGGCCAGCGCGACGATCCGGCTGGCGCCCAAGTAGCCGGGCGGGGGCGGCCGGGCGGTGATCGTCACCCGGCCGTCCCGACCTCCCGCCCTCCCGCGCTGTCGCGTGCCTCACCACGGCCTCGTCTGCCTGGCGTTTCACCTCGTCCACAACCGGGCAGGAGTAACTTGCGGGTCAGGTCGCGCACGATCAACCCGGAATTTCCTCGCCGCTCCAGGCAACCGGGTTCGGGTCCCGCGCGACTTATCTGTGGAGGGGCGTCGTTTCCCCGCGGGTCTGGAAGGGGTTGCTGGTTCAGTGTTCGCCGCACGTGCGACAGGTCTGCTCAAGATGGTGGGGTTGTGCCTCACGGCGGGGGTTCTCGTCGCCGCCGTGCTCTTCCCCGTCGTCGGTGGTCTGGGGTTGGCCTCCAACCGCGCCGCCGACACCGTCGACCAGACCTCTGGCGAGCTGACCAAGGCCGAGCTGCCTCTGGTCACCACCATCCAGGACAAGGATGGGCAGCCCATCGCCTACCTGTACGACCAGTACCGCATCCCGGTGGCGTTCGAGGACATCGCCGACACGATGAAGGCCGCGATCATCGCGATCGAGGACCGCAGGTTCTTCGAGCACCAGGGCGTCGACTGGCAGGGCATCATGCGCGCCGCCGCGAAGGCGGGCGTCGAGGGTGAGACCTCCCAGGGCGCGTCCACGCTCACCCAGCAGTACGTGAAGAACTACCTCGCGTTCGTGGTGGGCAAGGGCTCCGATGAGGCGTACGAGAAGGCGACGGCTGCCACGATGGCGCGCAAGCTGAGCGAGGCGCGCATCGCCATGCAGCTCGAGCAGAAGATGACGAAGGAGGAGATCCTCACCGCATACCTGAACGTCGTGCCGTTCGGCAACGGCACCTACGGCGTCGGCGCCGCGGCGCAGACGTACTTCAACACCACGGCCGACAAGCTGACCGTCCCGCAGGCCGCCCTGCTGGCGGGCCTGGTCAACCGGCCGAGCGCGCTGAACCCGGAGGCCGGCGCGGACGCCGCCATGGAGCGGCGCAACACGGTCATCGACTACATGCGCGACAACGGCGCGTTCGGCGAGGACACCACGCGGGCCGACCAGCTGACCGAGGAGTACAAGGCCGCGCCCATCGGCGTGGTCGAGGACCTCAAGCTGCTGCCCATGGGGTGCGTCGGCGCGGGCGACGGGCCGATCTACGGCTCGTTCTGCCGCTACCTGATCGACTACCTGCTGGAGCACGGCCTGACCGAGGACGACCTGCGCAGGGGCGGCCTCACCATCAGGTCGACGATGGACGCGAAGGCGACGGTGGCCGTCAAGGAGGCCGCCGAGGGCCAGGTCTCCAAGACCACCCCCGGTGTCGCCAACGCGATGGCCGTGGTGGAGCCGGGCAAGGACAAGCACCGCGTCCGCGCGCTGGCCGCCAACCGGGACTTCGGCAACAACGCCGAGGCCGGGCAGAGCGCTTACTCGCTGCCCGCCGAGGTGACCAGGTTCGGCGCGGGCTCGATCTACAAGGTGTTCACCGCCGCGGCGGCGATGGAGCAGGGCAAGACCGGCATCGACCGGTCGGTCCCGATCCCGAACCTCTACACGTCGCGGGTCTACCGGGACGGCAACAAGGGGTACACCGTCAAGAACTACTCCAACGGCGCCGACACCAGCATGACCCTCACCAAGGCGCTGGCCACCTCGCCCAACACCGGTTTCATCATCCTGCAGGAGCAGGCGGGGCTGAACAACGTCGTGGACATGGCCTACCGGCTGGGTCTGCGCGAGGGGATGCAGGGCGTCAACCTGGCGGGTGACCCGCTCAAGGAGGACAAGTCCAACGGTCCGTCGCAGGGCGAGGCCGTGAAGCAGGGCAACATGGGGTCGTTCACCCTCGGCGCGGGTCCGACGAGCGTGCTGGAGCTGGCGAACGTGTCGGCGACGATCGTGAGCGAGGGCACCTGGTGCCCGCCGACCCCGATCGAGCAGGTCCTGGACCGCAACGGCAACCCGGTCCAGCTCCAGGAGGCGGCCTGCGAGCAGGCCGTGTCCCCGGAGCTGGCGGCGGCGCTGGCCCAGGGCATGAGCCACGACACCCTCCCCGGCGGCACCGCGGCGGGCGCGGCGTCCAGGGCGGGCTGGAACCGGCCGACCATCGGCAAGACCGGCACCACCGAGAACTACTGGTCGGTGGGCTTCATGGGCGCCACGATGCAGTACGCGGGCGCGGCCCTGACCTTCACCGACGGCGCGGCTCCGCAGGTCCTCTGCGGCAACCCGGTCCGGCTGTGCGGGCACGGGCGGGACGGTCTGACCGGTGGTGAGGTCGCGGCCCCGACGTGGTTCAACGCGATGAACAAGATCCACGAGGGGCTGCCCGCCGTTCCGCTGCCCCCGGCGACCAAGTACCGGTAGCGCCCACCGCCCGCCGGGGTCTCCCGGTGGACGTGGGGTGATCGGCTGGTCGCCCGTGGTGACCGTGGTCCCCGTCCCGCTTCCGCGGGGCGGGGACCACTGCTTTTCCGGTGCGCGGAACCCGGTGGCGGGTGGGTGGTTCCGCCGTTCGGCCCAGCCACGCTTCGTCACGCGTTCGGGGGCAAACCTCGGTTTTGGGCCCTGTTCCCGGCTTTGTCGATCACCGGCGAACGGGCTGGTCAGAGGGGCGATTCCGGGGCGGGTGGGCTCGGCGGCCCGCGCGAGGGTTCGCCGGGGTTGATCTCTGAACCGGTTCGGAGGACACGGGGTTGACCTGCGTAGATAACGGCCGGTCGGCGAGACGTCTCCGTCTTTGAACACGCTGTGTAATCAGCGGTGGGCTATCTCACTAAATCTCCGCAGTTCGTCACGAATGGGTTGCCCAGTTTCGTGACGTCGGGTTACGTTCTCCGCCGCATGTCACGGTTCGGTCTCTAGCAGGCAACGGAGGTGCTCCCCGAAGGCACCTCCACCCGGTCCCCCGGCCGGGTGTCCTGGACCGAGCCCCCCGAAATGCCTGGAGGAAAGTTGGCCCGCCACACGCACGCCCCCGGTCGCACCGCCTTCACGGCACCGCCGAAGGCTCCCGCGCCCGGTCGTCGCGGCTCGCACCGCGCGGAGGACGACAGGTCCCCGCTGCGTGGCCGGGTCACCGCCGCAGCCGTCGTCGCGGGCGCCATCGCGACCGGCTCGGGCTTCTTCACCGCGGTCGGCACCAGCGCCATCCCGCTCGCCGCCGGGGGAGACCTGGCGGGCGCGCTGCTGGTTCCGAGCGAGGGGGCGCCCGCGCAGGCGTCCGGCGCGCTCCTGACCGTGCACGAGGTGAACCCCGGCCTGGAGTCCGCGAAGCTCGTGCGCGGCGAGGGCATGGTGGCGCTCCAGCAGGTCGACCGCGTGGTGCAGCAGGCGAGCGCCGACTACGCGGTGAAGCAGGAGGAGCTGCGCAAGCAGCAGGAGGCCGAGGCCGCCGAGAAGGCGCGCAAGGAGGCCGAGGAGGCGGCGAAGCGGCCGAAGGTCGTGAAGCCCGCGCAGGGCTCCTTCACGTCCGGCTTCGGCGCCCGCTGGGGCACCACGCACTACGGCATCGACATCGCGAACTCGATCGGCACCCCGATCGTGTCGGCGATGGACGGCACCGTGATCGAGGCGGGCTCCGCGTCGGGCTTCGGCCTGTGGGTGCGCGTGCAGCACGACGACGGCACGGTGACCGTGTACGGGCACGTGGACACGATCGTGGCCTACGCGGGCACCAGGGTGTCGGCGGGCCAGCAGATCGCCACCATGGGCAACCGCGGTCAGTCCACCGGCCCGCACCTGCACTTCGAGGTGTGGCTCAACGGCGGCCAGAAGATCGACCCGGTCGGGTGGCTGGCTCAGCGCGGGATCGCGCTCTGAGGTTGTCTTTCCCGTCTCCTGGCGGGCCTGTGCACCTCTTGGGTGCCCCTGATCGGGGACGCTAAACACTCCGGGTCGCAGATCCGGGTGGCGGGACGGCTCAACGACGAGCCCGCGACTCCCGCCGACCAGGCTCCCCGTCGACCAGGCTCTCCGCCGACCGCGTTCCTCGTGGACCGCGTTCCTCGCGCCGGACCCCGTCGAGGCGGGCTCCCCACCGAACCGGCCCCCTCTCATTCCCCCGTTCGGCATACCGACCGGTCGGTACCCTGCGGTACGGTGCGTGCACCTGGAGCTCTGGGAGGCCACCGTGGGTCGTTGGGGTGTCACGCTGCCGCTCACCGGGGTCCCCATCCCGGACCACCGCGCCCTCGTCGCCGAGCTCACCGCCCTCGGCTACACCGACGTCTGGTCCGCCGAGACCTCCGGCTCCGACGCGTTCACCCCGCTCGCCCTCGCCGCCCAGTGGTCCCCCGAGGTCCGCCTCGGCACCGCCATCGCGCCCGTCTACACCCGAGGCCCGGCGCTGCTCGCCATGTCGGCCGCCACGCTCGCCGAGGTCTCCGGCGGGCGGTTCGTGCTCGGGATCGGGTCCTCCTCGCCCGCCATCGTCACCCGGTGGAACGGCGCCGAGTTCGCCGAGCCGTACGCCCGCACCCGCGACACCCTCCGGTTCCTGCGCGCCGCGCTCGCGGGGGAGAAGGTCACCCGCGAGTACCCCACGTTCAGCGTCAGCGGCTTCCGGCTTGAGAAAGCGCCCGAGCACCACGTGCCGATCGTGCTCGCGGCGCTGCGGCCGGGGATGCTCCGCCTCGCCGCGCGGGAGGCCGACGGGGCCATCACCAACTGGCTCGCCGCCGAGGACGTCCCGCGCGTGCGCGAGGCCCTCGGCCCCGACAAGGAGCTGGCCGCCCGCATCTTCGTCTGCCCCACCGAGGACGCCGACGCCGCCCGCGCCCTCGGCCGCGCCCTGATCTGCGCCTACCTGACCGTCCCCGCCTACGCCGCCTTCCACGACTGGCTCGGGCGCGGCGAGGCCCTCACCCCCATGCGCGAGGCGTGGGCGGCGGGCAGGCGCACGGAGGCCAACGCGCTCGTGCCCGACGAGGTCGTCGACGCGCTCGTCGTGCACGGCAGCCCCGAGCGGTGCCGCAGCGAAATCGCCCAGTACGCCGCCAACGGCGTCGACACCCCGATCATCGGCCTCCTGCCCACGGGCGAGGACCAGCTCGACCTGGCGCGTCGGCTGGCCCCCGGCGTCGGCTGACCGTCAGCCGCGCTCCCGCAGCACCGCCAGCGCCTTGTCGGCGTGCGCGTTCATCGCGAACTCCGACTTGATCACCTCCAGCACCGTCAGGTCCGTCCCGATCACGAACGTGTGCCGCTTCACCGGCAGCGGCCCGAACCGCCGCTTCACCCCGAACGCCTCGGCCACCGCCCCGTCCGCGTCGGACAGCAGCGGGTAGTCGAAGCTGTTGATGTCCGCGAACTGCTTCTGCCGCGCCACCGAGTCCGTGCTGATGCCCACCCGCTGCGCGCCCGCCTGCGCGAACTCGGCGGCCAGGTCCCGGAAGTGGCAGCTCTCGGCCGTGCACCCGCTGGTCATCGCCGACGGGTAGAAGAACAGCACCACCGGCCCGTCCGCCAGCAGCGCGGACAGGGTGCGCGGTTCGCCGTCCTGGTCGGGCAGCGTGAAGTCGTTGACCGGATCGCCTGGCTTCATCGGGGGGTCCTCTCGACGGGGTGCGGTGCCTGGCCATGATCGTCCCAGGACCGCTCGGCGGCGGGTCGCCGGGAGGTTCTCGATACCCTCGGGTGAAGCCTGGAGGTGGGGATGACCAGCATGTCCGACGTGGCGAAGGCCGCCGGGGTCTCCGCGGCGACGGTGTCGCGCGCGCTGCGCGGCGAGCCGGGGGTGTCGGAGAGCACCCGCGAGCACGTCGCCGAGGTGGCCAAGCGGATGCGCTACGCGATCGCCCGCGACGCCTCCAGCCTCGCGGGCGGCAGGCGCTACGCGGTCGCGGTGCTCACCGCCGACGTCGGGCTCGGCGACCTGCTCGCGGGCGCCGAGTCCGCGCTGCGCGAGGCGGGCTACGACGTGCTGCTGTACGTGCTCAACGACCCCGCCGCGCGCGCCCGCTTCTTCGACCAGGTGCCCACCGGCCGCCGCGTCGACGGGGTGCTGGCGCTGGCCATAAGGCCCACCGAGGCCGAGCGCGCCGCGCTGGACGGGGCCGGTGTGCCGGTCGTGCTGGTGGAGGACGGCGACCTGGGCGAGGCCGTCGCGCTGGCCGCCAGGCACCTCATCGGGCACGGCCACCGCGAGGTCGCGCTGGTGCTCGCCGAGGACGTGGACGAGTCCCTGGACGGGGTGCTGGCCGCCGAGGGGCTGGTGGTGCGTCCGGAGTGGACGGTGTGGTCCTCGCCGACGGTCGCGGGCGGCGAGCAGGTGGTCGACGCGCTGCTCGACGGCGGGGCCCTGCCCACGGCGGTGATCAGCTCCAGCGGCGAGATGGCGCTCGGCGCGTACCTGCGGCTGCGCCGGGACGGCCGCGAGGACGTGTCGGTGGTCAGCCTGGAGGGCGCGGAGCTGGCGCGGGCGGTGGGCATCACCGCCGTGGAGGGCGCGTGGCGCGAACGCGGCGAGCACGCCACGGCCGCGCTGCTGTCCGCCCTGCGCGGCGACGCCCAGCCGCACCCGGAGGCGCTCGCCCCGCCCTCGGCGCAACTCGTGGTGCGGGGGTCCAGCGGTCCCGCGCCGCGCAGCGGCGCGAACCCCACGACCGTCGCACCCTAGGCCCCGGCTGCGACCCGGTGCTCTTGGTCTTTTCTCCGGTTTCGCACCGCGCCCCCACCCCCGAAACCCGTGCGGCGCCTGCGGGTTCGACCGGCCCCCGCTCGGGCATTCCCCCACCGTGGCCGACTCCGCGAACCAGCCGACCAGCACCACGCCCCCGCCCGGCAGCGCCGCCCGGCCCGAGGAAACCGTCCCGCCCGACCCCGCCCCCGAGGCCGGCACCGTTCCCAGCCACTCGACCGGGCCATCCGGTAGTGCGGCTTCCTGCAACCATCGGGTGACCCCGCCTGACCTGCCTGGCCTCGACCACCCGCCCCGGACGAAGCTGTCCAGCGTGGACGAGGAGCTGGCCGCGCTGGCCCGTGCGCACGGAGTCGCCACCTGGTACGAGGACTCGGGCGACACGCGGGTCGAGGTGGACGCCGACGTGGTCGTGGCCGTGCTGGCCCAGCTCGGCGTCGACGCCTCCACCCCGGAGGCCGTCCGCGCCGCGCTCGCCGTCCCGACCCCGCCGCCCGCCACGATCGTCCTGCGCGAGGGCGAGCTCCTGGAGGGCGACGGGACGGTCGCCCTGGAGGACGGCGGTTCCGCCCGGCTCCCGGCCGTCCTCCCGCTCGGCTACCACCGCCTCGGCGCCCGCACCGTCGTCGTCGCCCCGACGAGGCTCCCGCCGGTCCCCAGGGCCTGGGGCTGGATGCTCCAGCTGTACGCGATGCGCTCCGAGCAGTCCTGGGGCATGGGCGACTACGGCGACCTCGCCACCACCGCCCGCCGCTCCGCCACCGAGCTGGGCGCGGGCGTCCTGCTGGTCAACCCGGTGCAGGCCATCAGCCCCACTCACCCGGTCGAGCGATCGCCCTACTCGCCGAGCAGCCGCCGGTTCGCCAACCCGCTGTACCTGCGCGTCACCGACCTGGAGGAGTTCCACCGCGCCCCGGCCGAGGTCCGGCGCGCGGTCGTGGCCCAGCGCCCGGAGAACGCCGACCTGATCGACTACGACGCCGTGTGGGCCGCGAAGAGGGCCGCGCTCGAACTGCTCTGGTCCGACCGCGAGCACGACCTCCCCGAGGACCCCGACCTCCTGGACTTCGCCCGGTTCTGCGCCATCGCCGAGCGGCACGGCCCCGACTGGCGGCACTGGCCCGCCGACCAGCAGGACCCGGCCACCGCCACCGCCGACCCCGAGCGCGTCGCCTTCCACGCCTGGCTCCAGACCCTGTGCGAGCGCCAGCTCGCCGACGCCCGCGCCGCCGCCTCCGCCATGCCCGTCGGCATCGTCCACGACCTCCCGGTCGGCGTGCACCCCGGCGGCGCCGACACCTGGGCCCTGCGCGACGCCTTCGCCGCGGGCGTGCGCGTCGGAGCCCCGCCGGACGCCTTCAACCAGCTCGGCCAGGACTGGAACCTGCCGCCGTGGCGCCCCGACCGCCTCGCCGAGCAGGGCTACGAGCCGTTCCGCGCCGTGCTGCGCGGCGTCCTGCGGCACGCCGACGGCATCCGCGTCGACCACGTCGCCGGGCTGTGGCGGCTGTGGTGGATCCCGCCGGGCGAGCCCGCCAAGCGCGGCACGTACGTGCACTACGACGCCGACGCCATGCTCGCCGTCCTCACCCTGGAGGCGCACCGCGCGGGCGCCGTCGTCGTCGGCGAGGACCTGGGCACCGTCGAGGACCGCGTCACCGAGGAGCTGCACGAGCGCGGCGCCCTCAGCTCCGCCGTCCTGTGGTTCCAGCGCGACTACGACCAGCCCGGCCACCCCCTCATCCCGCCCAAGGGCTGGACCACCTCCGCGATGGCGAGCGTGTCCACCCACGACCTGCCGACGCTCGCCGGGTTCCTGCAGGCCGAGCACGTCCGGATCAGGGCCGAACTCGGGTTGTTTGAAGTCGACCCGAAAGGGGAATTCGAGGCCGCCGAGGCTGAACGAGACCAGTTGGTCGAGCTGCTGCGGCAGGAAGGGGTCCTCGGTGACGACCTGCTCGTGTCGTTCCACGCGCTGCTCGCCGAGGCGCCTTCGGTGCTCGTGCTGACCTCCCCGCAGGACGCGGTGGGCGAGACCCGCCAGCCGAACCTGCCAGGAACCGTCGACCAGTACCCGAACTGGCGCATCCCGCTCCCCGGCGGGCTGGACGCCTTCCTGACCGACCCGCGCGTGCGCGCCATCGCCGCCGCGTTGCGCGCGGGACGTGCCCGATGACGGGCCCGCAGGTCGGGAACACGGCTGTAACCGCAGGCAGCACGCCTGCGGCGTACCGTTCGACCCCGTCATCACCACGACACGGTTGGAGGTGGCACGACCCCGTGAACACCGATCTGGTCATGCCCGCAGCGACAGCGGTCATCCCCGCCCAGCTCACCACGAACCCCGCGGACGAGCTGGAACTGGCGGTCGAGAAGGTCCTCGCCTCGGTCCGCCCCAGCTCCCTCGGCGACCCGGCCGAGGGCTCCCGGCGCGCCGAGAGCGTCCTCCGCGACGCGCTCGACCTGCCGGGCGAGCCCACGAACGAGGCACTGCGGCAGGCGCGCGCCTGCGCCGAGGCCGCCTGCGAGCACCTGCGCTACCAGGAGTTCCAGGAGGCCAGGCTGCTGCTCGTCGCGAGCAGGGGCCAGCTGGTGCGCGCCCACACCGGCAGAGCCTGACCCCGGCACCGGCGGCAGCGGCCCAGCGCGGGGCCGCCACCGCCCGGCCGCCGAACCACGGACCGCCCGGCCGTCCCCGCAGACCGACCCGGTGGTGCACCGCATCGGGACGACCCGGCTCTCCGAGACCCGACTAGGACATGCACCTCTAGGAGCACCGTTGCGGCCCTGGCCTGGAACGCCCTACCCGCTCGGCGCCACGTACGACGGCGTCGGCACCAACTTCACCCTGTTCTCCGAGGCAGGAGAATGGGTCGAGCTGTGCCTGTTCGACGACGAGGGCAACGAGGAGCGCGTCAGGCTCCCCGAGGTCGACGGCTTCGTCCACCACGGCTACCTGCTCGGCATCGGCCCCGGCCAGCGCTACGGCTACCGCGTGCACGGCCCGCACCAGCCTGAGCAGGGCCTGCGCTGCAACCCGAACAAGCTCCTCATCGACCCCTACGCCAAGGCCATCGACGGCGAGGTGAAGTGGCACGAGTCGCTGTTCGGCTACCCCTTCGGCGACCCCGACGCCCGCAACGACCAGGACTCGGCGGGCCACGTGCCGCTGTCGCTCGTGGTCAACCCGTTCTTCGACTGGGCCAACGACCGCCCGCCGAAGATCCCCTACAACGAGACCGTCATCTACGAGGCGCACGTCCGGGGCCTGACGATGCGGCACCCGGAGGTCCCCGAGCGGCTGCGCGGCACCTACGCGGGCCTGGCCCACCCGGTGATCATCGACCACCTGAAGAAGCTCGGCGTCAACGCCATCGAGCTGATGCCGGTGCACCAGTTCGTCACCGACCACGGCCTGGTCGAGAAGGAGCTGCGCAACTACTGGGGCTACAACACGATCGGGTTCTTCGCCCCGCACGACGGCTACTCCGCGCTCGGGCACGACGCCGGCCAGGTCCAGGAGTTCAAGGGCATGGTCAGGGCGCTGCACGAGGCGGGCATCGAGGTCATCCTCGACGTGGTCTACAACCACACCGCCGAGGGCAACCACCTCGGGCCGACCCTGTCCATGCGCGGCATCGACAACCAGGCCTACTACCGCCTGGTCGAGGACGAGCCGAAGTACTACATGGACTACACCGGCACCGGCAACTCCATGAACGTGCGCAGCCCGCACACGCTGCAGCTCATCATGGACTCGCTGCGCTACTGGGTCACCGAGATGCACGTCGACGGCTTCCGCTTCGACCTCGCCGCCACCCTGGCCCGCGAGTTCTACGACGTGGACCGGCTGTCGACGTTCTTCGACCTGGTGCAGCAGGACCCGGTGGTCAGCCAGGTCAAGCTCATCGCCGAGCCGTGGGACGTCGGCCCCGGCGGCTACCAGGTCGGCAACTTCCCGCCGCTGTGGACCGAGTGGAACGGCAAGTACCGCGACACCGCCCGCGACTTCTGGCGCGGCGAGCCCGCCACCCTCGGCGAGTTCGCCTCCCGCTTCACCGGCTCCTCCGACCTGTACAAGGAGGACGGGCGCAGGCCGTACGCGTCGATCAACTTCGTCACCGCGCACGACGGCTTCACCCTCACCGACCTCGTCTCGTACAACGACAAGCACAACCTGGCCAACGGCGAGGACGGCCGCGACGGCGCGGACGACAACCGCTCGTGGAACTGCGGCGTCGAGGGCCCCACCGACGACCCCGAGGTCAACGAGCTGCGCGAGCGCCAGCGGCGCAACCTGCTCACCACGCTGCTGCTGTCCCAGGGCGTGCCGATGCTGCTGCACGGCGACGAGCTCGGCCGCACCCAGCAGGGCAACAACAACGCCTACTGCCAGGACAACGAGCTGTCCTGGGTCGACTGGACGCTGCTGGAGAAGAACCAGCCGCTGCTCGACTTCACCTCGGGCCTGACCGACTTCCGCAAGAAGCACCCGGTGTTCCGGCGCAGGCGCTTCTTCCAGGGCAGGCCCATCCGCAAGGGCGAGGAGCTGCGCGACATCGCGTGGTTCACCCCGGCGGGCGAGGAGATGACCGAGCAGAACTGGGAGGACGGCTTCGGCCGCTGCGTCTCGGTGTTCCTCAACGGCAAGGGCATCCCGGACCTCGACCAGCGCGGCATGAAGGTCGAGGACGACTCGTTCCTGGTGGTGTTCAACGCCCACCACGAGGACATCGAGATCACCCTCCCCGGCGAGGGCTACGGCCCGGAGTGGGCCGTGGTCATCGACACCGCGACCGGCGAGATCGCCGCGTTCCCGCAGGACGAGCCCACGATCCCGGCGGGCGGCAGCGTCACCGCCACCGCGCGCTCGGTCGTCGTGCTCCAGCGGATGGGGGCCGAGTGACCGCGCCCGACCGCGCGACTGCCACCCCCGCGACCGCCCCGGCCACCACGGCCGGGGCGGCCCGCCCGCAGCCGCCCAGCTCCACCTACCGGCTCCAGTTCACCCCCGGCTTCACCTTCGCCGACGCCGAGGCCGTGCTCGACTACCTCGGCTCGCTCGGCGCGGGCGCCCTCTACGCGTCCCCGCTGCTGGAGGCCGTCCCCGGCTCCACGCACGGCTACGACGTCACCGACCCCGCCCGCGCCCGCGCCGACTTCGGCGGCGAGCAGGGCCGGGCGTCGCTGGCCAAGGCCGTGCGCGGCGCGGGCCTCGGGTTCGTGGTCGACATCGTGCCCAACCACATGGCCGTCGACTCCACCCCGGTCAACGCCTGGTGGACCGACGTCATGGAGCGCGGCCAGGGCTCCCCGTACGCCCGCTACTTCGACATCGACTGGTCCGACGGCACGCTGCTGCTGCCGTTCGCGGGCGACGAGGAGTCCGAGGAGGAGCACGAGCACTACCGGCTCGCGTTCTGGCGGCGCGGCAACGCCGAGCTGAACTACCGCCGCTTCTTCGACATCACCACCCTCGCCGCCGTCCGCGTCGAGGACCCCGAGGTGTTCGAGGCCACCCACGGCGAGGTGCTGCGCTGGGTCGCCGAGGGCGACGTCACCGGCCTGCGCGTCGACCACCCGGACGGCCTCGCCGACCCCGGCGGGTACGCCCGCGACCTGGCCGCGCGCAGCGGCGCGTGGGTCGTCGTGGAGAAGATCCTCGGCCCCGACGAGTCGCTGCCGGTCAGCTGGCCCGTCGCGGGCACCACCGGCTACGACGCGCTGCGCGAGGTGTGCGGGCTGTTCGTCGACCCGGCGGGGGAGGGGCCGTTCACCGACCTCGCGGTCGAGCTGGGCGTGCCCACCGACTTCGCCGCCGTCGAGCACGAGTGCCGCGCGCTGGTCGCGTCCACGATCCTGAGCGCCGAGGTGCGCCGGATCGCCGCGCTGCTCGAACCCTCCCTCCCCGAGGGCGTGGACGTCGAGCAGGCCCGCGAGGCCGTCGCCGCCGTCATGGCCGCGTTCCCGGTGTACCGCTCCTACCTGCCCGAGGGCGAGCAGGACTGGGCCACCGCCGTGCGCCGCGCGGGCGGCCCGGCCGCCGAGGCGCTCGACGCCGCCGTGCGCGCCGACCCGACCGGCGAGCTGGCCACCCGCATCCAGCAGACCTCCGGCATGGTCGTCGCCAAGGGCACCGAGGACACCGCGTTCTACCGGTTCACCCGGTTCGTCGCCCTCAACGAGGTCGGCGGCGCGCCCGACCGGTTCGGCGTCACCCCCGAGGAGTTCCACCGCAGGGCCGCCGCCCGCGAGTCCGGCTCCCCGGACACCATGACGGCGCTGTCCACGCACGACACCAAGCGCTCCGAGGACGTGCGGGCCCGGCTCGCCGTGCTCGCCGAGGTGCCCGACGAGTTCGCCGCCGCCGTCCGCCGGTGGAGCGCCGCGCACCCCATCGACGAGCCCAGCCTCAACGCGCTGGCCTGGCAGTCGCTGGTGGGCGCCTGGCCGGTCACCGCCGACCGGATGCGCGCCTACCTGGAGAAGGCGGCCAAGGAGTCCAAGGTCCGCACCACCTGGGTCGACCACGACGAGGAGTTCGAGGCCGCCGTCGACGCCTGGCCCGCCGCCGTGCTCGGCTCGGAGACGGCGGGCGAGGTCGCCGCGTTCGTGGACGGCATCGTGGACGCGGGCTGGTCCAACGCGCTCGGCCAGAAGCTCGTGCAGCTCACCGCGCCGGGCGTGCCCGACGTGTACCAGGGCACCGAGCTGTGGGACCTGTCCCTGGTCGACCCGGACAACCGGCGGCCGGTGGACTACGCGCCCCGGCGGGCCCTGCTGGAGCGCATCGACTCCGGCTGGCTGCCCGACGTCGACGACTCCGGCGCGGCCAAGCTGCTGGTCACCTCGCGCGCGCTGCGGCTGCGCGGGCAGCGGCCCGAGCTGTTCCGCGGCTACCGCCCGGTGCCCGCCGCCGGACCCGCCTCGGCGCACGCGCTCGCGTTCGAGCGCACCGGGCTGATCACCGTCGCGACCCGGCTCCCGGTGGGCCTGGCCCGCGCGGGCGGCTGGGGCGGCACGGTGCTGCCGCTGCCGCCCGGCGAGTGGACCGACGTGCTCACCGGCCGCGTGGTGACCGGCTCCGCGCCCGCGCTGGCCGACCTGCTCGACCGCTACCCCGTCGCCCTGCTCGTGCGAGGAGACCGGTGACCTTCTCCGTGTGGGCCCCCGACCGGGACGGCGTCGTCGTCCGGGTCGACGGGCAGGACCACGACATGACCCCCGTCGGCGGCGGCTGGTGGCACAGCGACGCCACCGGGACCGACTACGCGTTCGTGCTCGACGGCGACGCCCTCCCGGACCCGCGCTCGCTGCGCCAGCCGGACGGGGTGCACGGGCCGTCCCGCGCCTACGACCACGGCGAGTTCGCCTGGACGGACGACCGGTGGACCGGGCGGGCGCTGCCCGGCGCGGTGGTCTACGAGCTGCACGTCGGCACGTTCACCCCCGGCGGCACCTTCGACTCCGCGGTCGAGCGGCTGGACCACCTCGCCGACCTGGGCGTCACCCACGTCGAGGTGCTGCCGGTCAACTCCTTCGACGGGCCGTCCGGCTGGGGCTACGACGGCGTGCTGTGGGGCGCGGTGCACGAGCCCTACGGCGGGCCGGACGGGTTCAAGCGGTTCGTGGACGCCTGCCACGCGCGCGGCCTGGCCGTGCTGCTGGACGTCGTCTACAACCACCTCGGGCCGTCCGGCGCGTACCTGGACCGGTTCGGGCCGTACTTCGCGGGCAGCAACGAGTGGGGCCCCGGCCTCAACCTGGACGGCCCCGGCTCCGACGAGGTGCGGCGGTACGTCGTCGACAACGCCCTCGGCTGGCTGCGGGACTTCCACGTCGACGGGCTGCGGCTCGACGCCGTGCACGCCCTGCTCGACCGGTCGGCCACGCACCTGCTGGAGCAGCTCGCCCGCGAGGTCGACGCGCTCTCCACCGCGCTCGGCCGCCCGCTCACCCTCATCGCCGAGTCGGACCTCAACGACGCCCGGCTGGTCACCGCGCGCGAGGGCGGCGGCTACGGGCTGCACGCCCAGTGGGCCGACGACCTGCACCACGCGCTGCACGTCGCCCTGTCCGGCGAGACGTTCGGCTACTACCCGGACTTCGAGGGCAAGCTGGCGACCACGCTGGAGCGGGTGTTCCTGCACGACGGCACGTGGTCCTCGTTCCGGGGGCGCGCGCACGGCAGGCCGGTGGACCGCGAGCGGCTGCCCGGCTACCGCTTCCTCGCCTACCTGCAGAACCACGACCAGATCGGCAACCGGGCCACCGGCGACCGGCTGACCGCGACCGTCTCCCCCGAGCGGCTGGCGATCGGGGCGGCGATCGTCCTGTGCTCCCCGTACACGCCGATGCTGTTCATGGGGGAGGAGTGGGGCGCGCGCACGCCGTGGCGGTTCTTCGCCTCGTTCCCGGACCCCCAGCTCGCGGAGGCGGTCCGGACCGGGCGGCGGCGCGAGTTCGCCCGGCACGGGTGGGGCGAGTCGGACGTGCCCGACCCGGTCGACCCGGCCACCGTCGAGGCGTCCAAGCTGGACTGGGCCGAGGTCTCGCGGCCCGAGCACGCGCGGGTGCTGGAGCTGCACCGGGCCCTGATCCGGCTGCGGCGCGAGCACCCGGAGCTGGCCGACCCGAGGTTGGACCGGTTCCGCGTGGAGCAGCTCGGGTCGGTGCTGGTGCTCCACCGGGGCGATCTGCGGCTGCTGTGCAACCTCGCGCCCGCCGGTGGCGTTCCCAGTGGTGAGGGCGCGGTCGGCGCCGCCGCTGGTGCGGCTGTCGGGGCTGGTGCGGTGGGCGGCGCCGACGGCGCCCTCGCCCGGCCGGGCCAGTCACGGCCGGGTTCCGCCGACGCGGGCACCCCCGCTTCAGGGGCCCGCGACGCCGAGGTCGACCTCGGCGTCGCGCCCGTCGCCGTCCTGCTCGCCTCCGGTGAGGCGGAGGTGGCGGGACAGGTGCTCAGCCTGCCCGCGGAGACGTTCGCGGTCGTTCAGCTCCCAGGGAGCCAGCCGACCTCGGTGAGCCGCTCGGCGAGGAGCTGACCGGCGAGGTTCACCTGGTCGGTCAGCTGTCTTCGCGCTTCGGGCTCGTGGCCGCTCGACGCCGTAGCCGCGTCGTAGGCGGCCACGAGCTGCCGCGCCGCCTGCACCACGTCGGCCCCCGGCCAGTCGACGGGGGTCGGCACGCCGTTCTGCTCCTCGGACACCTGCACCGCGCGCACCGCGCGGTGCGGCCCGAGCTCGGCCGCGAGGTCTATCAGCTTCACGGCGATGGTGTGCAGCTTGACGTTGTGGTGCTGCGACATGCGGACCAGCAGCTGGAACCCCTGTTGCGGGGTGCACCCCTGCACCGCCGCGATGAGTCCGGTCGCCTGCCCGATCACGGTGCGTGTCTGCACCGCGTTGCGCAATCCCCTCACCTCGGCTTCGAGGCTGGCGATCCGCGCGGTCAGCGAATCGTCCTGGCCCATGTCCCCGACCACGGTCGGGCTCCTCTCGCACGTCGGAACTGGTCAGCGCCTGCCAGCGGTGCGAGGGGACGGACGCGCGTCGACGAGCCAGCTCCGGCAAGCCCACAACGCGAGTTCCCTCGCTGACCCTGGCGCCCTTGTTTGGACGCCCGGTGGCTTGCGGCTGGCTTTTCAACCGCGTAGGACGATCACCGTAGTCGAGCCCTGGTCGTGGTGTGCACCTGAGGTCCCGGTTTCCGCCCGGTGTCGCGGGGGTAGTCAGTGAGAGCACAGCGGACTCCACTGAAAGGACCGGTCATGGGGATCGACGACAAGGCGAGCAACAAGGCCGAGGAGCTGAAGGGCCGTGCCAAGGAGGGCGTGGGCGAGGCGACCGGCAACGAGCAGTGGCAGGCCGAGGGCCGCGCGGAGCGCGCGTCCGGCGCCCTGAAGCAGGGCATCGAGAAGGTCAAGGACGCGTTCCGCAAGTAGTTCCGGCGACGCGTCGGGCCTGCTACTCGGACCCGTGGTGCGATCACCGGTCGTGGAGGGCGCGGGACGCGCCGACGACCGGTCCGGGTGGGACGTTCCACCCGAGCTGCCGCCCGTGAGGGCACCAATTCGGCACTGCGTGGCGTGATGCCGCGCGCCCGGAACACCGCAGGGCCGCCCATCCCCGATCAGTCGGGGGCGGGCGGCCCTGGGCGTTTTTCCTTCCAGGCCTTCCGGGCCGAGGAAGAGACGACCCCGGTGCCGCTTCCCGCGCGCGGAGCTCGGTGCGCGGGCCGAGTGGACTGGCTCGGAGCAGTCGGGGGCGGGTGGCTGCCTGGTATTCGCCAGGCTCAGCCGAGATCAGGCCGGGTCCTAGCGGACAGCCACCTCACGACGAGTCCTATAGCTACACAACTTGGGACCACCTCCTTCCTCGTGTACTCGAACGTTATGCCGGGCGACGGGGGGCGTGCAAACAAAAATCCGCGTGAGGTGCGAGACGTTGCGGGGGCGGGGGAGGAGGCGTAGCGGGGGCGGAAGCGCTTGGCGCGGCAGGACTCCTGACGTGTGCGACATCCGGCGCCGGGACTGCCCGGCAGCGCTTCCCACCAGGGCCTCGTCCGTTGACGCCGCTCGGTGCTGCCGCCTGACGACACCGCCCGCCGCCGATGCCCATCGGCGCCGTTCGCCTGCGCTTCCCGGCAGCGCTGTCCGGAAGGCCCGCTCGCCGGTTTCACCCGCTGGTGCATCCGGCGGCGGCGTTCTCCGAAGTGCCGCCCACCGGCGGTTCCGCTCCCCGCAGGCGCTCTGCGCCAGCGCTCTCCCGGCAGCGCCCTCCCCTCGGCGCTCCTCGGCGTCGCCTTCCGGTCAGCGCCCCCGCCACCTCTCCCGGGTCAACGCCCCCGCTGCCGCCTGGGCCAGCGCTCGCCGCCGTCTCTTCCCGGCCAGCGCTTGCCGCCACTCCTCCTCGGCCAGCGCTCCTGCCACTCCTCCTCGGCCAGAGCCCTCGCCTCCCCGCCCCGCTCAGCGCTCGCAGCCTCCCCGCCCCGGTCAGCGCTCGCCGACCCAGTCCGCCAGCAGCAGCGGGTCCGGCGGGGTTCCGGTGCGGGCCAGGGCGTCCGCGTGCACCGCCCTGACCACCTCCGGCACGGTGAGCAGCGCCTCCCGGCGGGACGCCAGCGCCAGCCCGGCCCACGCCTGGAGGTCGTCCGGCTCGGCCAGCAGGCGCTTGCGGTACCCGGCCACCGCCGCGCGGACGTCGCCGCGCGCGCAGGCCGCGTCGACCTCGTCCGCCATCGGCATCCCCCGCCCCGTGGCGAGCGCGCGCAGCAGCGCGGCCCGTGCGGGCGCCCGGCCCACCCCGGACGGGTCGACCTCCGGCAGGTCCGCCCCGGTCGGGTGAACTTCGGCCCGCACCTGCAACCGGAACGGCTTCGGGCGGCGTTCCAGCCACGCGCCGGTCAGGCAGGACACGTCCGCCGGGTACGGGCGCACGTGCCTGATCCGCCACAGCACCCGCTGCTCGGCCACCACCCGGTCCACCGCCCGCACCACCTCCGCGGACGGCTGGTCGGCGCACGCGTCCAGCCGGTGCGCCGAGGCCGCCAGCAGCGCGCGGCCCTCGGCCGTCAGCGCGGGCTCGCCCAGCACGTTCGCCACGGCGGCGCGGACCTGCGCCCTGCGCAGCGCGAACGCGTACTCGGCGTCCGCCCGCTGCTCGGCGGGCAGCCCGGAGCGCAGCCCGTGCCACAGCTCGGCGACCCCGGTCAGCGCGTAGATCCCGTGCAGCACCGCGCCGAGCGGCCTCGGGTCGTCGCGCCACGGGACGTGGAAGCGCGGCGTCGCGTCGGCCTCGTGCAGCCGCACCACGCCCGCGAGCGCGCTGAGCTTGCCGTGCTGCCGCTCGCGCACCAGCAGCTCCGCCAGCTCGGTCGCGGTCGCGGTCTCCGGCAGCGCGACGGCCCCGAACGCGGCGGCGGACGAGGACCCGTCGTGCTCGGCGCCGGTGGGCGGCACGAGGGTGAGCGGACCGCCTGCCAGCTCGGCGGCGTGGCCGGGCGCGCAGCGCTCCAGCAGCTCCCAGGCCCGGTCGAGCAGCCCGGTCCAGCGGGCCCGGCCGCGCTCGTCCAGCGGCGCGGGCGGGACCGGGTCGGTGAACGCGCGGTGCGGGTCGACGTCCTCCAGCACGGCGGTCAGCGGGTGCTCGCCGGTGGCGCAGCGGTGCGCGTCCACCCGCTGGAAGGCGGCCTCGGGCGCGCCCACCGGGGTGTCGAGCGCGAACCGGCCGCCGTCGTGGCGCAGCGGCAGGTGGGTCGGGTTCCGGTCGGCGGGGCCCGGCGGCAGGGTGAACCAGCCGACCGTGGGCAGGGTGACGACGCCGTGCGCGACGGGGACGTCGAGCTGGAACGGCACGCCCGCGCGCAGCGCCGCGGCGGCGGCCACCGCGCTCAGCGCGCCGAGGTCGGGGCGCGCGCGGGGGCCGGAGGTCAGGCCCAGCGCCAGCCTGCGCAGCGCCCTGACCAGCCACAGGCCGACCGGCGGTGACAGCAGCACGTCGGCGGTGGCCTCGGGGTCGGCGTCGTCGGCGGCGACCAGGACGTGCCAGGCGCGGTCGGCGCACCCGGCGGGGAAGCCCGAGGGGGCGGAGGTGGCGAGCGCGTGGCGCAGGACGAGCAGGTGCTCCTTGCGCTCGGCCAGCGCGCGGTCGCGCAGGGCCTGCGGCGCGCGGCGGTCGGCGGGGCCCGCGAGGACGGCGGAGCACAGCTGCGAGCGGGTGTCGGGGGTCGCGGTGGCCGTGGGCATCAGTCGCACCGCTCGTGGACGAGGTCCTGCGGCGCGGTGGAGCGCACCCTGGCGAGCACGCCCGCCGCCAGCCGCTCGACCACGTCGCCGCCGGGGTCGCCGAGCTCCCGCAGCGGGGTTCTGGCGAGGTCGGGTGGCAGTTCCGCGTGGGGTTGTTTCTGCATGGTCCCTGGTTTTATTCTCGTTTATTCTTGGCCGGTGCTCGGGGTCGCTTCGTGGTGTCGGGTTTTGGTCACCGTATGGCACGGAGCGGGGGCAGGGGAAACCTCCCGCCGAGTTGCAGTGGGGTTGACGTCTGCCTGGTTCATCCATTCGTGATTAATCTGATGGAGTGAGGCGAGGCGGGGTCTACCTGGCGGTTTGCCCCTGCTGTGCGGTTTTGCCGCGTTGTTAGGTGTATTGAGTGATCGCCGCAACCGGCGATGGTGTTCCGTTTCTGTGATGGAACTCTCACCCTTTCGTGGGAAGTGCGCTCCGCGCTGCCCTGTGAATCCATCGGGAATTATTCGGAATAAACGCGGAGCGCCCCGTCCGGGGTCCGGACGGGGCGCTCGTCGGTGCTGTGGACCAGTGCGGTGGACCAGTGCGGCGGATCGTCGGACCGGGTCAGCCCGCGGTCACGTCCACGCAGGAGTAGAACGCGTTCGTGGTGTCACCGATGTTCCAGATGGCCAGCACGGTCTGCCTGCCGCTGGACGGCAGGGTGACGGTGTGCGTCACCACCGCGCCGGGGATCTGGTTGCCGCCGTCGACGACGGCGACCCTGGATCCGTTGACGTAGTACTCGTAGTTGGAGGTGCGGTGGCGGGCGGTGAAGGTCCAGTTGAACGTCACCGTCCGGCCGGTGGAGGTGGCCCTCCACCCCTTGTTGTTGTCGTTCAGCTCGGCGAAGCGCGAGACCCCGCCGTTGCAGCTGCGCAGCCCCTTCGGGCCCTCCACGCTCTGCGGCTCCCACTTGATGTCGCCGCAGGACACGGTGTTCTGCGCGCACTGCGCCTGCCTGCTCGGAGGGGACGAGATGTAGCCGTGCGCGAACGCCTGGGCGCTCGGCAGCGCCACGACGGCCAGCGGCGCGACGAGCGCCCCGGTGGCCAGTGCCGCGATCCTTCGGCGGAGTTGCATGGTCGGCTCCCATCGGACGGGCGGTACGCGGTGAGGCGAACGCCGACCTGGCAGCGTGCGGTGCGAGGAGAGAACCGCATTGGCTCGGTCGTTCACCAATGCGGCGGCCGGTCTAGACCATACTCTGCGTGACCGGGTGGTGACAACGGTCACTCGGGAGGTGAGGGGTGGCCCGACGTCGCGACTCGTTCGAGCCCTGGATCGAACCCGAGGACCCCGCGGAGGACGTCCACGTGTCCGGCCCGCGACGCGGTCGCAGCCCCATTGCGCAGGCAGCGGGCTCGTGTGACGCCCCGCCGGGCCGCGACGCCCTCCCCTGTGGTTCTGCTACCTTCTCGTCGACCGTGCTGCGAGCCGAGGAGGTGGTACCCGTGAACGCTGTGACGTGGGTGCTCCCCTCAGGGGTCGCGGTCGGGCGGTAGGTCGTCCGGGAGCGCCGTTCACCAGCTCTCCCGAAAGGCACGACCATGATCCAGTTCAGTTCCGGGCAGCGCCTCGACGGCGGTTTGCTCGAACGTCCCTTCACGCTCGACGGTGTTCCCGGCCTGCTGTGGACGGCCGGGACCGTCTCGGGAACGGCCCCGGTGATCCTGCTCGGCCACCCCGGTGGGCTCGACGGGATGCGGCCACGGTTGGTGGAGCGGGCGCGGCAGTGCGTCGCGTCGGGGTTCGTTGCGGCTGCCCTCGAACTGCCGGGTGGCGGCGACCGGCCCCGGCTGCCCGACGTCGACCGGGCCCGCGCCGACCTGCGGCGGGCGCTGGAAGCCGGTGAGGCCGTGGCGGACGACGTCGTCGACCGGCTCGTCCTGCCGCTGGTCGAGCGGGCGGTTCCCGAGTGGCGGGCGCTCCTGGACGAGCTGCTCGCGCTGCCGGGGATCGGCGGACCGGTCGGGTACTCCGGTGGGGTGATCTCGATCGGGGTGCGGTTGGCGGCCGTCGAGCCCCGGATCGTGGCCTCGGTGCTGTTCGCGGGCAGCTACGTGCCCCGGAGCATCGTCGAGGAGGCCCGGCGGGTGTCGATCCCGCTGCTGGTCCTGCTCCAGTGGGACGACCGGTGGAACGACCGGGGGATGGCGCTCGACCTGTTCGACGCGCTCGGGTCCGCCGAGAAGACGTTGCACGCCAACACGGGCGGGCACACCGGCGTTCCGGCGTTCGAGGGGGACGACGCCGACCGGTTCTTCCGGCGGCACCTGAGGTGAGCGCGGGGGCCGGGGGCGCGTCCCCCGGCCCTCACTCCTCCCGCGCCTGGCGCTCGATCATGGCCACCAGGGTCGCGACCAGCTCCTCGGCCGTCGCGCCCCACTTGGCCTCGGACGGGTCGCCGTTGGCCTCCATGGTGGTGATGCCGTGCGCGCTGGTCAGCAGCAGTCCCGCGAAGCGGGGGGCCTTGGCCGGGCCGACCAGGTCGGCGACGGCGGCCAGGAACTCCGCCTCCGCGCGGGCCGCCGCGCCCGTGGCCGCCTCGATCGCGGCTCGGTCACCCGACGGATGGGCGAACATCAGCCGGTAGAGGTGCGGGTGGTGACGGCCTGCGGACATCAGGACGCCCAGCGCCCCGGTCAGCCTGGTCGCGGGGGAGCCCGCGCTGCCCGCGCGCACCGCGCCCGCCTCGGCGGCCAAGCGGTCCAGGGCTTCGGCGGCGATCGTGGACAGCAGGCTGTCCTTGTCCGGGAAGTGGCGGTAGGGCGCCCCTCGGGTGACGCCCGCTCGGGCACCCACCTCGCGCAGGGTGACCGCGTCCGGGCCGCCCTCGTCCAGCAGTCCCGCCGCCGCGTCCAGCAGGGCGCGTCGGGTCGCAGCCGCCGACTCGGCTCGGGTGACCATGGTCCGAGCATACAGTTGACGCTGTCATCCGATTTGGCTACCGTCGATCAGGTGACAACGTCATCTGAAATGCCGTCCGGTGATCGCCCGCTCGCCGTCGTGACGGGCGCGTCCACCGGGATCGGCGCCGCCACCGCCCGCGCACTGGCCGGGCGGGGGTTCCACGTGCTCGCCGGGGTGCGGCGGGAGCGGGACGGCGACGCGCTGCGCGGGTCCGGCGTCGAGCCGGTGCTGCTGGACATCACCCGGCCGGAGCAGGTCGCCGCGCTCGTCGACCGGATCGGGGGACGGGGGCTGCGGGCGCTGGTCAACAACGCCGCCGTGTCCGTCAACGCGCCCGTGGAGGCGCTGCCGCTCGACGCGTGGCGGGAGCTGTTCGAGGTCAACCTGTTCGGCCACGTCGCCGTCACCCAGGCGGTGCTGCCCGCGCTGCTGCGCGACGGCGGTGGGCGGGTGGTGAACATCAGCTCGGTCGGCGGCCGGGTCGCCATGGCCACGTACGGGCCGTACGCGGGGACCAAGTTCGCGCTGGAGGCGGTCAGCGACGCCCTCCGCCGCGAGCTCGCGCCGCACGGGGTGCGGGTGGTGGTCGTGGAGCCCGGCGGGGTGCGCACCCGGATGGGCGACCGGGGGATCGCCACCACCAGGCGGCGGGCCGAGGGCATGTCCGACGAGCTGCGGGGCCGGTACGGGCCGCTGGTGGAGGCGGTCACCGCGCACACGGCCGCGCACCTCGAACGGGGCATCTCACCCGAGCGGGCGGCCTCGGTGGTGGCGAAGGCGGTCACGGCGCGCAACCCCCGCACCCGGTACGCCGCCGGGCTCGACGCGGCCGTGCTCACCCGGCTGGCGCGGGTGCTGCCGGACCGCCTCCTGGACTGGGTCGCCGCCGCCAGCCTGCGCCCCTACTACCCGGCGATCTGACTGGCGGGTGACGTGCCTGTCGGGTGACTTGACCGCAGGGCGATCTGACCGCCGGGTGACTTGCCTGTCGGGCGATCTGACCGCCAGGCGATCTGACCGCCAGGCGACTTGACCGCCAGGCGATCTGACCGCCAGGCGACCTGACCGTCGCTGCTCGCCTTCCGGCACCCCGACCGTCCCGCGCACGCCCACCCCTCTGCCCCTACCCCCACGCCGGGCTCCCCCCACGTCCCACCGCCACCGCCTCACCCACCCGCGGCGGTCACCGGGTCGCGGGTTCGGTCGTGAGGGTCCCGGCCTCGGTGTCCAGGCGCCCGACCGGTCCCAGCGCCAAGGACAGCGGGCTGTCGCCGTGCCCCACGTCCACGCCGCCCAGCACCGGCACGGACAGCGCGCCCAGCCGGTCCCGCAGCACGTCGAGCACGGTCCACCCCCGGTCCTCGTAGTCCTCGAAACCGGGGAACCTGCCCAGCGCCACACCCCGCACGCCGCGCAGCGCGCCCGAGCGCATCAGCTGGGTGAGCTGCCGGTCCACCTGCCCCAGCCCGGTGCCGCGCAGGGCCTCCAGGAACAGGATCGCGCCGTCCAGCGGCGGCAGCCCCGCGCCCACCGCGCCCGCCACCGTGCCCAGGTGCCCGCCCAGCACCGGCCCCGAGGCGACGCCGGACACCCCGACCGCCGCCGTCAGCGCCGCCGGGTCCCGGCGCAGGACCGAGCCCGCGCCCTCCAGCAGGGCGCGGGTCGACGCGGCCGAGCGCTCGCCGGACAGGAAGCCGTGCACGCCCGCGATCCGGCAGCCACGCCACAGCGCCAGGTGCAGCGCGGTGATGTCGCTGAAGCCCACCAGCGGCTTCGGGTCGGCGCGCACGGCGTCGAAGTCGATCAGGTCGACGATCCGGTACGCGCCCGCGCCGCCCCGCGTGGCGAACACGGCGCGCACGCCGGGGTCGCGGTACGCCTCGTTCAGGTCGGCGGCCCGGTCCCCGTCGCGTCCGGCGAGGAACCCCCGGCGGTCGAGCGCGTGCGCGCCGACCTCCGGGACCAGGCCCCAGGACTCCAGCACCCGCACGGACTCCGCGAGCAGCTCCTCGCTCGGGCAGCTGGCGGGGGAGACCAGGCGGACGCGGTCGCCCGCGGACAGGCGCGGGGGGATCAGGGTGGTGGGCACCGGGGTGATCTTGGCAGTGCCGTTCCGCCGTCCCGCCGCTAGAGGGATGCGCTGCGCAACCAGAACACCGTCTGGTTCACCAGATCGAAGGTCCCCCACTCGGGACTTCGGTCCCTCACCCCGTGCTGGCGCGAACCCGCAGCGCGGTCGGCAGCACGCGGGTGCTCGGCGGCTCACCGGCCAGCCGCGCCAGCAGCTCGCGCACGGCGGCCCGCCCGCCCTCCTCCATCGGCAGCGCCACCGTGGTCAGGCTCGGGTGGCACACCGCCGAGTACAGCAGGTCGTCGAACCCGATCACGGCCATCCGATCGGGGACCGCCACCCCTCTTTCGCGCAGCCGTTGCAGCGCGCCGAGGGCCATCAGGTCGTTGTACGCGACCAGCGCCGTCACCCCCGCGCCCAGCGCCTCGTCCGCGCCCAGCTCACCGCCCGCGAACGACGGCGGGAACGGCCCGAGCGCCCGCAGCCCCACCCCGTGCTCGTCCGAGGCCGACCGCAGCCCGGCGAGCCGCTCCCCGTTGGTCCACGACTCGTCCGGCCCGCCGAGGTAGGCGCACCGCTGGTGCCCGAGCAGCGCCAGTCGCGCCAGCGCCGCCTCCGCGCCGGAGCGGCTGTCCATCAGCACCGAGGACACGCCGGGCAGCGGCCGGTTGAGCAGCACCGTCGTGCGCAGCGCCACCAGCTCGGCCAGCTCGGCGCCGCCGGTCAGCGGCGAGCACAGCACCAGCCCGTCCACCTGCGGGGCGAGCGAGCGCACCAGCGCGGCCTCCTGCCGCGCGGAGCCGCCGCTGTCGCAGAAGAACACCGACCGCCCGGAGTCGCGCGCGCTCGCCTGCGCGCCGCGCATGACGCCGGGGTAGAACGGGTTGCCGAGGTCGGGGACGACGATGCCGAGGTTGCCGGTGCGCCCCGTGATGAGGCTGCGGGCGGCCGGGTTCGGCTGGTACCCGAGCCGGTCGGCGATCTCCAGCACGCGCACCCTGGTCTCCGCGCGCACCAGCTCGGGCGCGGTGAGCGCGCGCGACACCGTGGACACCGACACCTGCGCCTGCCGCGCGACGTCGCGGATGGTGACCGGGCGGGTGGTGACCGGCATGGCAGAGAGGATCGGTCGGCGCTGGGACGACGTCAAGATCGGACCTGCGGCCCTCCGCCGCGCGGGGGAGCCGCGGAGAGCCGGGAGGGTGACGCTCAGTACTCCGGTTCGGGGGAGTGAAGGCTGAGCCGCTGCTTGACGCCGCCCTTGCCAGGCGGCCGGTCGCCGTCACCCGGAATCCCCGCGTTAGCGGTGTTGTTGGCGCTGTTCCCCAGCACCCCGGAGACCTGGTGCGCCGGAACTGCCCGGTCCTACCCTGCTGGCCCGCCGACGAAAGGGGCCCGTCATGATCCGGACCTTCGCGCTCGCCCTCGTCTCCGCCTTCGGGCTCAGCCTGGTCGCCACCGGGACCGCCAGTGCCTGCAGCTGCTTCCCCGGCACCATCGGCGAGCACTTCGACCGGGCCGACGAGGTGTTCGTCGGGACGGTGGTGCGGGCCGGGCGGGACTTCGGGGACAGCGACGACCCGTACGACGACCGGTCCGTCTACCGGGTGAAGGTCAGCGTCCCGCTCAAGGGGGATGTGGGGGCCTGGGTGAACGTGATCACCGCGACCGACAGCGCGCAGTGCGGGCTGTGGCTCCAGGTCGGCAAGCGGTACCTGGTGTTCGGGGCCGAGGGGGAGCGGGGGAACGAGGTCGAGGCCAACCTCTGCGGTGGCACCCAACCCGTGTGACCCCCGGTCCGTGTGACACCCGGAAGAGGGGAACACCCCCAAGGGCGAACGGGGCCGCGTCGGGGGAGGAACCCCGGCGCGGCCCCGCCCGGTCAGTACTGCTGGCCCGACGGCTCGTGCGAGTACTCCTCCTCGTCGACCCCCACCAGCTCCTCGCGGTCCGCCAGCTCCTCCGCCTCGCTCAACGGCCTCGACTCGTCCACCGCGCCCAGGGCCTCCAGCTTCGCCCCGTCGGCGTCGATGAACTCGTCCACGGTCGGCTCACCCGGTTCAACAGACATGCCACCGGCTACCCGCCGCACCGCAGGTCGACACGCCCCGATCCGCCTCAGCTCAGCGCGGGCAGCAGCTCCTTCTCCGCGAAGTCCAGGAACTCCTCCTGCTGCTCCCCACCCACCTGCACCAGCGCCAGGTCCGTGAACCCCGCGTCCCGGAACCGCGCCACCGCCTCCGCGATCGCCCCCACGTCCGGCCCGCACGGCATCCCCGCAGCCACGTCCTCCGGCCGCACCGCCTGCGTCGCCGCCGCGAACCCCGTCGGGCCGGGCAGCTCCGCGTTCACCTTCCAGCCGCCCGCGAACCACCGGAACTGCTCGTGCGCCCGCCGCACCGCCGCCTCCCGGTCCGGGTCCCAGCAGATCGGCAGCTGCCCGACCTTGCGCCCGCCCCCGCCCTGGAACGTGTCCCACCCGCGCACCAGGTCCGCGTCCGGCTCCACCGCCACCATCACGTCCGCCAGCGGCGCGAACGCCTGCACCGACTGCGACCCCGACACCGCGACCGCGATCGGCACCCGCTTCTCCGGCAGGTCCCACAGCTTCGCCGAGTCCACCCGGAAGTGCTGCCCCGCGTAGTCCGAGTACCCGCCGTCGAACAGCTTGACGATGATCTCCAGCGCCTCGCGCAGCATCTCGTGCCGCACGTTCACCGGCGGCCACCCCTGCCCGACCACGTGCTCGTTCAGGTTCTCGCCCGCGCCGAGCCCCAGCGTGAACCGGTTGTCCGACAGCAGCTGCACCGTCGCCGCCTTCTGGGCGACCACGGCCGGGTGATAGCGCATCGTCGGGCAGGTCACGTACGTCATCAGCTCGACCCGCTCGGTGACCTGCGCGACCGCGCCCAGCACGCTCCACGCGTACGGCGCGTGCCCCTGCTCGGCCAGCCACGGCGAGAAGTGGTCGCTGATCACCTCGAAGTCGAACCCGGCCGCCTCGGCCCGCGCCGCGTGCCGGACCAGGTCCTTCGGGCCCGCCTGCTCGGTCATCAGGGTGTAGCCGATCCGCATGGGAGTTTCCTTCCGGGGGTGGGACGTCCGGGCGCGTTCGAGCGGGGCGCGCTGGTCGAGCGGCGGGGCGGGCTCCTCGACCCGCCCGCCCCGGACGGCGTCCGCGCGCGGTTCCCGCACGCGCCTGCCCGCGACGGCGGCGACCGGCGCGCCGCCCGCGTCGCGGACCGGGGTGTCGGGCATGGGGTGTGGTTGCCCTGGTCGGGCGGGGGCTAACCGCGCGGGAACCCGCTCGCCCGAGCCGGAGGACCCACCGCCGTGCGCACGCCGCCTCGGCGCACGCCGCCCCGGCTCACACCGCCGCGCTCACACCGCCTCGGCGCACGCCGCCCCGGCGCACGCCGCCCCGGCGCACACCGCCGCGCTCACACCGTCTCGGCTCACACCGTCTCGGCTCACACCGCCCGCGCCATGACCACCCGCGCGGCCGGGTCCAGCCCGTGCGACGCCTCGCGCGCCACCAGCTCCCGCAGCCCCGGCCCCGGCTCCGCCACCTCCGCGAACCCCAACCGCCGGTAGTACGGCGCGTTCCACGGCACGTCCCGGAACGTCGTCAGCGTCACCGCCGCCAGGCCCTCGCCGCGCGCCCACGCCCCCACGTGGTCCAGCAGCGCCGCCCCCAGCCGCTCACCGGCGCGCTCGGGGGCCGTGCACACCTGCTCCACGTGCGCCCCGCCGTCCACCACCGCGACCGCCACCCACGCCACCGGCTCCGGGTCCACCAGGACCCACACGCGCAGCGACGCCAGCACGGCCGGCGGCATCGGCTCGTCGTCCGCGATCTCCGGCATCCCGACCGCGCGGAACGCCTCACCGCCCCGCGCCTCGATCGCGCGCAGCGAGGGGAAGTCCTCGGGAACGGCCGGCCTGATCAGCACACCGCCGATCCTCAGTCCTGGGCCAGCTCCCGCTCAACCGATTTCCCGAGCTCCACCAGCAGCCGCGCCGCCAGCTCGCCCAGCTCCTCGTCCGACGCCCCGGCGCACTCCAGCTCCAGCTGCACCACGCTCCCGCCGACCCCGGCCAGCTCCGCGCGCAGCCGCGCCGCGGGACCGCCCTCGGCCAGCGGCTCCCAGGTCAGCTCCAACCGGTCGAAGTCGGCGAGCACCCGGAACTGGCGCGGGCGCCCGTCCACCGACACGATCAGCACGTCCCCGTTGACCCCGACCACCGCCAGCGGCTCCGGCAGCCACTCGGCGAGCCTGGGCGGCTCGGCCGCCGCCGCGAACACCAGGTCTGGCAGCGCCCCCACCTCACCGCGCACCCGCACCGGCCCACCCCGCTCGTGAAAGACGACTCTTCTTCAGGTCCCCGACTTCTGCTCAGGTACCCGAGGTGCCGGTGCGGAAACGGACCTGCCGGACGCCGCCGAGGCGACGTCCGGGTAGTGCGGGAACAACCGGTCCAGGTCGGTGCGCACGAACACCCTGCGCACGTGCGGCGGCACGGCGGCCAGCCGCAGCCAGCCGCCCTCCCGCTGCGCCCGCGCCCGCGTGCGCACCAGCACGCTCATCGCCTGCGCCCCGCAGAACGACACCCCGGACATGTCCAGGACCACCCGGACGCGGCCCTCCGCGATCAGCCGGTCCAGCTTCTCGAGCACCTTCCTGGCGCCCGTGAGGTCCAGCTCCCCGGCCACGTCCACCACCGCGCACCCGGTGCGGTGGGACTCGACCGACAACGCCAGCATCCCTGTTTCCCCTTCACGCCACTACGACCAACCCGTCATCCCCACCCACCACCGCCCGCTCCAGCAGCAGGCCCTCCTTGGTGGACCACGGGCATATCTCGACCACGTCCCGCGCGAGCGCGGCCATCAGCGCCTCGGCGACCGCCGCGCCCGCCGCGGACTGCTCCGCGCGGTGCCGCGAGATCCCCGGCAGCCTGGCCCGCTTGCTCGCGGGCATCCCCGCCAGCCTCGGCGACCACCGCCGCAGGTCCTCCAGCCACAGCGCGCGCCGCACCAGCGGCCCCTCGTGCTGGGGCCGGGCCCCGGACAGCCTCGCCAACTGCTGGAACACCTTCGAGCAGCCCACCGCCCGGTGGCCCGCCGCGTCCAACCCCGCCAGCTCCGCGCGCAGCCGCCGGTCCAGCTCCCGCTTGTCCACGCCGCCGCGCGTCACGGTGCGCGCCCCCAGCGGGAACGAGCGGGTGTACGACGGCGCCGCGTCGGAACCCGCCGCCACCTCCACCGTGCCGCCGCCCACGTCCAGCACCAGCAGCGGCCCGGCCGCGAAGCCGAACCAGCTCCTGGCCGCCACGTAGGCCAGCCGCGCCTCCTCCTCGCCCGGCAGCACGCGCACGTCCACGCCGGTGCGCTTGCGCACCTCGGCGAGCACCTCGCGCGCGTTCGCGGCGTCCCGGATCACCGAGGTCGCGAACGCCGCCGGGTCGGGCACGCCTGCCTGCCTCGCCGCCGCGGCGGCCGATCGCACCGCCGCGCACACGGCGGCCACTCCCTCGCGGCCGATCCTGCGGTCGCGCGTGAGCGCGCGGTCCAACCGCAGGCGGGTCTTGTGCGAGAGCACCGGGTTCAGGGGGGATCCCTCGACCACCACCAAGTGGGCGCTGAAGCACCCGATGTCCAGTACTGCCGCTCTTCCGGGTCGCCCGGCCACCGCACCTCCCCTGGCTGCACGAGAGCGGGTGCTGGGTTCCCACTCGTACAGGTGGTTAAACCACAAATTGAGCGGGGTTCGCTCGGCTAGAGCAATACCCGCAGTGGTATTCCGTGCGAAAGCCTCACACTTGCGGGCTAAGGGGACCCTAACAGCGTGGGGACTTTGTGTGGTGGAACAGCCTCCGTGGTGTGTCACACGTGCGGGGGAGTTCGGGGAAGCCCGCTTTCCCGCGTGGCGGGTCCGGCGCAGTCTCGGGGGGCAGGAGCCGCCCGCGTGCGACGCGGGCGGCTCCCCTCCGACGGCGGCGCAGTCCCTTGGGGGACAAGGGAAATCCGAACGGGAGCGCGGGCGCGGGCGGTTGCCGGGGAGCGGGCGCCGAGGTGGTCGCGCGAGCGGCCGGAGGGCGGCGGCGGGCGCGGTCGGGGCCGCGCGGAGCAGCCGCGGTCCCGCCGGGGGAGCGGACGCCGCGCAGAACGGTTCGGTCTCGCGGCGGTGGGCGTCCGCGCAGTGGGACACCCCGGAAGGCGCTTGCCCGAGCGCCCGGAGCCCCGTGGAGCAGGCCGGGGTGGCGGGTTTCACACCGTCGATCCCGACACGTCCCGAGCACGTCCCGAGCACGTCCCGAGCGCGTCCGCGCCGGTCGGCCGGGCCGGGCTCAGGCGTCCTGGCCCTCCGCCAGCTCCGCCCACACGACCTTGCCGGTCGAGGTCAGGTCCGTGCCCCACGAGCGGCTCAGCTCGCGCACGATGATCAACCCGCGTCCGCGCGCCGAGCCGACCTCCACCGGGCGCGGTTCCGGCAGCTTGCGCGAGGTGTCCGCGACCGCGATGCGCAGGCCGGACGTGGTGCGGGTCAGGGTCAGGGTCAGCGGGCCGGTCGCGTGGTCGACGCCGTTCGACACCAGCTCGGTGACCACCAGCGCCGCGTCGTCCTGCAGGTCGTCGGACAGCCCCCAGGCCCGCGCGGACTCGCCCACGACCCGGCGCGCGCGCGCCGAGGAGCCGCTCTCCGCGGGCAGGGTGACCGCCACCGGCACCACAGGCTCGTTCCGCACAATACGCTCCCGTTGATCGGCCGTAGCGGCATCGTCGCACACCCGCCTCCTCGCCCACCCAGTGGTCGCGCCCCTAGGGTCGGTGCTGCACGATCTGTGGCGGCACGAACCTCGTGCGGGAAGGCGCGGTGCGATGGACTTGCGGGTGCGCGGTGAGGAACGCGGCGACTGGAAGGTGGTCGTCGTGA
The DNA here is from genome assembly GCF_000023245.1 of Actinosynnema mirum DSM 43827. Classification (GTDB taxonomy): domain Bacteria; phylum Actinomycetota; class Actinomycetes; order Mycobacteriales; family Pseudonocardiaceae; genus Actinosynnema; species Actinosynnema mirum. Next base: position 6,071,984 of record NC_013093.1, on the reverse strand, counting down.
CCGGCGAACTGGACGCCGACACGGTTCCGGTGTTGTCGGACCACCTGGAGGAGACACCGGCCCGGCGGATCGTGGTCGATCTCGCCGGGGTGACCTTCATGGACACCACCGGGTTGTCGCTGGTGCTGGACTGGCACCGCAGGCTGGTGGACACCGGCGCGGGCGACTTCCGGCTGGCCTCGCTGCAGCCGTCGGTGCACAAGCTGTTCCGGCTCACCGAGCTGGTGGACGTGATGCGCATCCACGGCAGCGTGGACGAGGCGCTGGCCTGAGACGGGCGCGGTGGGAACGGCGCCGGGGACACCGGCGCCGTCCTCCAGGTCAGTCCTGCTCCAACCCCAGGTAGAACGCGATCAACCGCAGCAGGTGGTCCGTGTCCACCGGCTTGGTCACGTAGTCCGTCGCCCCCGAGGCCAGCGACTTCTCCCGGTCGCCCTTCATCGCCTTCGCCGTCACCGCGATCACCGGCAGGTCCTCGTAGCGGGCCATCGCCCGGATCGCCGACATCGTCGCGTTGCCGTCCAGCTCCGGCATCATGATGTCCATCAGCACCAGCGTCACGTCGTCGTACTGCTCCAGCGCCCGCACCCCGGTGATCCCGTTGTCCGCGTAGATCACCTGCAGCCCGTGCAGCTCCAGCACGCTGGTCAGCGCGAACACGTTGCGCAGGTCGTCGTCGACGATCAGCACCTTCTCGCCGTGGAACCGCATCGGCGCGGGCGGCAGCTCGGCGGGCGCCACCACGGCCTCGGCGGGCTCGTCCACCGGGGTCAGCAGCTCCGGCAGCGCCTCCGGCTCCGGCCGCACGTCCACCAGGCTCTGGTCGCCCAGCGGCAGGTAGAGCGTGAACGTCGAGCCGAAGCCGGGCTCGCTGCGCACGTCCAGCCTGCCCTCCAGCAGCGCCGACAGCTCCCGGCTGATCGACAGGCCCAGGCCCGTCCCGCCGTACTTGCGGCTCGTGGTGCCGTCGGCCTGCTGGAACGCCTCGAAGATCACCGACAGCTTCTCCGCCGGGATGCCGATGCCGGTGTCCTGCACGTCGAACGCCACGCTCGGCCCCGCCGTGCGGATGCGCAGCCGGATCTCGCCCTCATGGGTGAACTTCACCGCGTTGGACAGCAGGTTGCGCAGGATCTGCTGGAGCCGGTGCTCGTCGGTGTGCAGCGTGGACGGCACGTCCGGCTGCACCGACACGTCGAAGCCCAGGCCCTTCTCGGCGGCCAGCGGCAGGGTCAGCGACTCCACGTACCCCACCACGTCCGACACCCGCACCGGGTCGGTCTGCACCTGCATGTGCCCGGACTCGACCTTGGTCAGGTCCAGGATGTCGTCGATCAGCTGCAGCAGGTCCGTTCCGGAGGAGTGGATCGTGCGCGCGAACTCCACCTGCTTGGGGTTGAGGTTCCCGTCCAGGTTGTCGGTCAGCAGCTTCGCCAGGATCAGCAGGCTGTTCAGCGGCGTGCGCAGCTCGTGCGACATGTTCGCCATGAACTCCGACTTGTACTTCGAGGCCGACGACAGCTGCCGCGCCCGGTCCTCCAGCTCCACCGAACCGGCCCGCAGCTCCTCGGTCAGCCGCTGCGACTCCACCAGCAGGCTGTCCGTGCGCGCGTTGGCCTGCATGGTGTTCACGTTGACGCCGATGTTCTCCTTGAGCTGGTCCAGCAGGTCCAGGTGGCCGTGCCCGAACTCGCCGAACGAGGCCAGCTCGATCACGCCCAGCGCCTCGCCCTGGAACATCACCGGCACGATCACGATGCTCGCGGGCGTCGCCGCGCCCAACCCCGAGCCGATCTCCAGGTAGCCGCGCGGCACGGACGAGACCACGACGGTCTTGCGGTCCGCCGCGACCTGACCGACCAGCCCCTCGCCGAGCTGGAACCGCTTGGGCCGACCGCCCGCGCGCCGCCCGTAGGTCGCGGTCAGCTCCAGCGCCCCGGACTCCTCGTCGACCAGGTAGAACGCGCCGTGCTGCGCCCCCACCAGCGGGGTCAGCTCGCTCATCACCAGGCCCGCCAGCGCGTCCAGGTCCCGGTGGCCCTGCATCAGGCCGGACAACCGGGCCAGGTTCGTCTTGAGCCAGTCCTGCTCGCGGTTCGCGCGGGTGGTCTCCTTGAGGTTGGAGATCATCCGGTTGATGTTGTCCTTCAGCTCGGCGACCTCGCCCGAGGCGTCGACGGTGACCTGCCTGGTCAGGTCGCCCTCGGTCACCGCCGTGGCCACCACCGCGATCGCGCGCACCTGCGTGGTCAGGTTGCCCGCCAGCTGGTTCACGCTCTCGGTGAGCTTCTGCCAGGTGCCGGACACCCCGTCGACCTCGGCCTGACCGCCGAGCTTGCCCTCGGTGCCGACCTCCTTCGCGACGCGGGTGACCTCGTCGGCGAAGGAGGAGAGCTGGTCGACCATCGTGTTGATGGTGGTCTTGAGCTCCAGGATCTCGCCGCGCGCGTCCACGTCGATCTTGCGGGTGAGGTCGCCGCGCGCCACCGCCGTGGTCACCTGCGCGATGTTGCGGACCTGGCTGGTGAGGTTGTTCGCCATGAAGTTGACGTTCTCGGTGAGGTCCTTCCAGGTCCCGGCGACGCCGGGGACGCGGGCCTGGCCGCCGAGGCGGCCGTCGGTGCCGACCTCGCGGGCCACGCGCGTGACCTCGTCCGCGAACGCGGACAGCGTGTCGACCATGCGGTTGATCGTGTCGGCCAGCGCGGCGATCTCGCCCTTGGCCTCGACGGTGATCTTCTTGGACAGGTCGCCGCCCGCGACCGCCGTGGACACCAGCGCGATCGACCGCACCTGGCTGGACAGGTTGTCCGCCATGACGTTGACGTTGTCGGTGAGGTCCTTCCAGGTCCCGGCGACGCCGGGGACGCGGGCCTGGCCGCCGAGGCGGCCGTCGGTGCCGACCTCGCGGGCCACGCGCGTCACCTCGTCGGCGAACGAGGAGAGCTGGTCGACCATCGTGTTGATCGTGCTCTTGAGCTCCAGGATCTCGCCGCGCGCGTCGACGGTGATCTTCTGGGACAGGTCGCCGCCCGCCACCGCCGTGGTCACCTGGGCGATCGACCGCACCTGCGCGGTGAGGTTGTTCGCCATGAAGTTCACGCTGTCGGTGAGGTCGCGCCAGGTCCCCGCGACGCCCGGCACCTGCGCTTGGCCGCCGAGGCGCCCGTCCGTGCCGACCTCGCGGGCGACGCGCGTGACCTCGTCGGCGAACGAGGAGAGCTGGTCGACCATCGTGTTGAGGGTCTCCTTGAGCTCCAGGATCTCCCCGCGCGCGGTCACCGTGATCTTCTGCGACAGGTCGCCGCGCGCCACCGCCGTCGCCACGCCCGCGATGTTGCGGACCTGGCTGGTGAGGTTGCCCGCCATGAAGTTCACGCTGTCGGTGAGGTCGCGCCACGTCCCGCCGACGCCCGGCACCTGCGCCTGACCGCCGAGCCGCCCGTCGCTGCCCACCTCGCGGGCCACGCGGGTGACCTCGGCGGCGAACGAGGAGAGCTGGTCGACCATCGTGTTGATCGTGGTCTTGAGCTGGAGGATCTCGCCGCGCGCGTCCACGTCGATCTTCTGCGACAGGTCGCCCTGCGCCACCGCCGTGGTCACCTGCGCGATGTTGCGGACCTGGCTGGTCAGGTTGCCCGCCATCGAGTTCACGCTCTCGGTGAGCTTCTGCCAGGTCCCCGAGACGCCCTCGACCTCGGCCTGGCCGCCGAGCTTGCCCTCGGTGCCGACCTCGCGGGCCACGCGCGTGACCTCGTCGGCGAAGGAGGAGAGCTGGTCGACCATGGTGTTGAGGGTGTTCTTGAGCTCCAGGATCTCGCCGCGCGCGTCGACGGTGATCTTCTGGGACAGGTCGCCGCGCGCCACGGCCGTCGCGACCTGCGCGATGTTGCGCACCTGGGCGGTGAGGTTGCCCGCCATGAAGTTGACGTTGTCGGTGAGGTCCTTCCAGGTGCCCGCGACCCCGGACACCTGGGCTTGGCCGCCGAGGCGGCCGTCGGTGCCGACCTCGCGGGCCACGCGCGTCACCTCGTCGGCGAACGAGGAGAGCTGGTCGACCATCGTGTTCATGGTCTCCTTCAGCTCCAGCATCTCGCCCGCGACGGTGATGGTGATCTTCTGGGACAGGTCGCCCTGCGCCACCGCGGTCGCCACCTGCGCGATGTCGCGGACCTGGGCGGTGAGGTTGCTCGACATGAAGTTGACGTTGTCGGTGAGGTCCTTCCAGGTGCCCGCCACCCCCGGCACCTGGGCTTGGCCGCCGAGGCGGCCGTCCGTGCCGATCTCGCGCGCCACGCGGGTCACCTCGCCCGCGAACGTGCGCAGCGTCGACGTCATCGAGTCGAAGCTGTCCACCAGCGCGGCCAGCTCCCCGCGCGAGCTCACGGTCAGCTCCTGCGACAGGTCGCCGCGCGCCACCGCCGCCAGCACCCGGCTCAGCTCGGTCGTCGGCGCGCTCAGGTCGTCGATCAGCCCGTTCACCGAGTCGGTCGCCATCGCCCAGCCACCGGGGCCGCCCGCGCCGGGGCTGAGCCGCTCGCCGAGCCTGCCCTCCTGCCCGACGGACTGCCGCACCCGCACCAGCTCGCCCACGAGCGCCTGGTTGCGCTCGGAGATCTCGTTGAACACCGCGGCCACCTCGGCGAACCTGCTGCCGAACGGCACCACCAGGCGGCGGCGGAAGTTCCCGTCGCGCATCTCCCTCAGCGCGGCCAGCAGCCGGTCCAGGGTCACGTCCGTGTCGTCCCGAGCGGTCGTCACTCCAGCCTCCGAATGTCCAGCGGGTCTCGCGCTGCGCGGTGGTGCGGGGCCGCGGGCCGGTGCCCCGCGGTCCCGCGCCGCCGCGCGGTTGGTTTCGCGCTCCGGCCGCAGCCTCTCCGGGCAAGCCTGCCACTGTCCGACCGGCCGTGTGCCGGTGCGGTCCGATAAGTTGGGGACCGACCCGACACATCAGGAGCCGGAGATGGCCCAGGGGTATTGGCGCGGGGCCGGACAGGGGCCCGCCGCGGGTGCCGAGGGGGGCGGTCAGGAGGGCACGGCGGAGGGCTTCACCCCGGAGAGCCTCACCCCGGAGAACTGGCGCCTGCTCGTCGGCGGGCTCCACGAGGCCGTCGTCGTGCTGGACCCGGAAGGCGTGGTGCGCCTGGCCAACCCCCCGGCCGAGGCGCTGTTCCCGGACGCCCGCGTCGGCGTCGTCGCCGCGCCCGGAGGGCGGTCGCAGCAGCTCGGGGACGGGTGGGTCGCGCACTACCGGACGCCCGAGGACTTGCTCGACGGGGTGACCAGGCGGCTCGACGGGGCGGTGGACCGGGACGACGCGCTGCGGGCGGTGGTCGAGCTCGCGCCCGCAGGTCACGCGGTCGTGGTGGTGCCGGGGCAGCGCGGCAGGCTGGAGTGGTGGCGGCGGTCCTCGGGTGGGGACGTGGTGGTGAGCCGGGGGACGCGGCAGGTCGCCGAGGGCGTGCCGGGGCTGACGGACGTGCTGGACGGGGTGCGGGAGAGCGTCGAGCTGGTCGAGCCGGGTGACGCGCCCTGGGCGCTGCAGGCGGGCGCGCCGACCAAGGCGACCGCCGTGCCGCTCACGCCCGGCGCCGCGCTGGTGTGCTTCGGGCCGTCGGGTGACGCGGAGCTGCTGCGCCGGTTCGCCGAGCGCGCGGCGGCGGCGATCGCGGCGGGGGAGCGGTTCGGGGAGCAGCGGCGGACCGTGGACGCGCTGCGCGCGGGGCTGCTGCCGACGCCGCTGCCGCAGGTCGCGGGGGCGCGGCTGGCGCAGGTGTTCGAGCCCGCGCACCGGGCGACCATGATCGGTGGCGACTTCTACGACGTGCACCCGAGGGACGACGGGAGCGCGGCGTTCGCGCTGGGGGACGTGGCGGGCAACGGGGTCGAGGCGGCGGTGCACAGCGGGCGGGTGCGGCAGAGCCTGCACACGCTGCTGCTGGTCGAGCAGCGGCCCGCGCAGCTGTTGCACTTGTTGAACACGGCGTTGCGGGCGGCGGGGAGCAGGTTGTTCACCACGATCGTGGTGGGCACGTTCGTGCCGGTGCAGGCCGGGGGGCTGCGGATGACGCTCGCGGCCGGTGGGCACCCGTCGCCGCTGGTGCTGCGGACGGGTGGGCGGGTGGACGAGATCGCGGTGCGCGGGGGGATCGTGGGGGTGCTGCCGGAGGTCCGGTTCAGCCAGGCCACGGTGACGTTGTCGCCGGGGGAGACGTTGTTGCTGTACAGCGATGGGGTGACGGAGGCCCGGTCTCGGGGGGATCGGGCGGAGCTGTTCGGGGACGAGCGGTTGTCGGAGGCCCTGGCGGGGTGCGCGGGGCTTGGGGCGCAGGAGATCGCGGAGCGGTTGCGGGGGGTTGTGTTCGAGTGGTTGGGGGATGCGGAGCATGACGATCTGACGTTGTTGGTGGTGCAGGCGGAGGGGTGAGATTCCCGGAGGGGGTGGGGTGGGTAGGGGAGGGGAGGGGAGGGGGAGTGGGACGAGTCGCAAGTCAAGATCAAGAGCTGAAGATCAAGAGCTGAAAAGCACGCCTCGCCGGCGGGGCAGACCTCCAAAAAAGAGGGGACACGGGCTCTGCCGGCCGGTGACCGTTGGGGCGGTGGTCCCGTTTACCACTGCGGTGGGTGGGGTCCCTCTTCTCCGTTTGGCCTCCTTTCAGGCAAGCACGCTCGTCAAGACGCCGTATGACTGTGCGGTCTTCCGGGCAGTGCGGCGGCATCTTGACGAGCGTGCTCGGGCTTCGCCAGGCCAAACGGAGAAGAGGGACGCGGGATTGGGCGGCTGCGGGCTCGCTGCGCTCGCCCCGCAGCCCGCGAGTGCGTCGATGTTGACTGCCCGTGTCGTGCGGTCAGGCGCGTGCCCTCGCCAGCACCTCGCCCTCGGTCAGCGCGCCTTGCGGGTGGTGGCTCAGGCACATCGGCAGGCGCAGCTTCGTGAAGCCGGTGCCCTCCGTCGCGCCGTAGAAGCGGCCCGCGCCCAGCCTTGACACGTCGTCCACCCGGCCGCCGCGGGCCGCTGCCAGTTCGACGGCCGTCTGCACCTGCGCGGAGGCGTTCAGCCTGCCGAAGAACTGGGTCGCGGTGTTGCCGGTGACCGAGTTGTGCAGGCCCTTCGGGGCCTGGGTCGCGAAGACCACGCCCAGGCCGTACTTCCTGGCCTGCGCCGCCAGCAGCCGGGTGCTCGCGCTCGACACCACCTCGCCGCGCGACGGCGCGAAGGTCTGGGCCTCGTCGAGGACCAGCAGGCCGCCCAGCGGGCGGTCACCGGCTGGGTTGCGGCGCACCCACGCGAACAGGGCCTGCTGCAGCTGGTGCGCGAACGCCTGGCGCTGGCCGTCCGTCGGCAGCCCCACGCAGCTGATCACCGACACCCGCGCCCGCGTGCCCGGAGCCGGTCGCAGCAGCTCGCCGGGGTCCAGGCGGCGGCCCGAGCCGCCGAACAGCGGGTCGGTGATGATCGCGGCGTGCAGGCCGTCGGCCAGCTCGGGGGCCAGGCGGGTGGCGTCGCGCATCGTGCTCGCGCCCTCCGGCAGGTCGTGCAGGAACGCCACGAAGTCCGCCACGTCGCGCCCGCCGCGACCGGCGAACGCGGTCAGGGCCTCGGTCAGCACCGCCCTGCCGTGCACCAGCCTGCGACCGGACAGGGCGAGCTTGGGCAGCAGGCCCGCCACGGCCGCGTCGACCGCGCCCCGGAACTCGTCCGGATCGCCCCGCACCGCGCCGAAGTCCGGCAGCGGGTCCAGCACCAGCGGCCTTCCGGACTCGCGGCCCGGCGTCCACACCACGACGTCCGTGCCGTCGAGGTAGCGGCGGGCGCGGTCGGCGTCACCGGGGGCCCAGCCCTCGGGCGGGGACGGCCAGGCGTCGCCTAGGCGGGCCAGGTCGTTGTTGGTGTCCAGGAGGACCGAGGACACGCCGTGCAGCGCGGCCTCCTCCACCAGGCGGCGCAGCAGCACGGTCTTCCCGGAACCGGTGCCCGCGAACACGGCCACGTGCTTGCGCAGCAGAACGAGGGGGAGGGTGAACGGGCGACCGGTCGTCGCGTCCGCGCCCAGGGTGATCGTGGCGTCGGCGGAGGGCGGTGAGGTGGGTGCGACCACCGGGGCCGGGGCGGGGGCCGGGGCCGGGGCCGGGATCAGGGTGGGGGTGGGGACAGGGGCGGGGGTGGCGGGCCAGCGGGATTCCGGGTCGAACAGGCTTCCCGCCAGGCGGGACGGCTCGGCCGCCGGCCAGCCGCGTTCGGGCCAGGACGGTTCGGGGGCGTGTTGTGGTGGTGGTGCGGGCAGTGCGCAGACCTGCTCCTCGTACTCGCGTTCCGGCCACACCGGCTCGTCGTGGGCCGACGGGCGCTGCGGGGCTTGCGAGCCCGCGTCCCCCACCGGCGGCAGCACCCGGCGCAGCAGCGGGGTCCGGCTCGCGGGCGTGCGCGCGGCCAGCCAGGCCAGCAACCCGGCGGGCGCCTGGCCGACGAGTTCGCGCAGCGCCGAGAACACCCGCAGGTCCTCCGGCGTCAGCGGCAGGACCTCGCCGCCCGCCGCGACCAGCTCGCCCACCGCCCGCGCCGTCTGCGGGCCGCCCGAGAACGGCGTGCCGCGCAGCACCACCAGGCGGCGCTTGCCGGTCCCGCCGAACACGCCCGCCTCCAGGCACGCCGACCGCAGCCGCGCCAGCACCGCCGTGCTGTGGCCGTGCGCGATCGCCCGGAACGACCACCACACCTCGTCCTCGCTGGCCTCGTCCAGCGTCAGCCGCAACCGGGCGTGCAGCGCGGGCTTGCGGCCCGGCGGCGGGTCGAGCACGAGGTCGCCGCCGTGCTCCACCGCGTAGCAGCGCAGCGCCGCCGACAGCAGCCCCGGCACCAGCTCGTCCTCGCGCGCCGGGTCCAGCGGGGACGTCACGTCCGCCGCCTCGCACGCGCGGGCGAACCGCTCGTCCAGCTCCGCCAACCCGCCCGCGTCCACCTCGGGGGCCGCCACCTCCGCCGGGCCGTCCGCGAAGTCCCGCAGCTCCGCCTCGACGTCGCGCGCCAGGCACCACCGCACGTGCTCCTCGACCCGCTGGAGCAACCGCCTCGGCGTCGAGTGCGCCACCTCCGCCCCGCCGAACGCCACCCGCGCCACCGGCCACGTCGGGTGCGGCGGCGCGAACCCCTCCTCCGCGTACAGCGCCCCCAGGTGCCGCTGCACGATCGCCTCCGCCACGCCCGCGCTCGGCATCGCGGTGCGCAGGTCCAGCACCGCGAACCGGCTCGCCGCCGAGTTCACCGCGTGCTCCGACAGCAGCTCCCACGACCGGGGCAGGCACGCCACGACCAGCACCGTCCGCCGGGTCTCCTCGCGCAGCCGCATCAGCCCGTCCGCGAGCCGGTCCACCAGCCCCGACGAGCCGGGCTGCTGGGTGATCACCGAGTCGATCTGGTCGACCGCCATCACCACCGGCCCGGTCAGCGCGAAGATCCGCGACAGGTCCCCCAGCACCAGCTGCGCGGACCGCGACCGCAGGTGGAAGCCCCACTCCGCCCGGTCCGCCTCGTCGATGCCGCCGTCCTCCAGCGCCAGGAACCGGTGCCCGACCTCGCTCGGCCGCCCCCGCGCCCGGTACAGCACCAGCGCCCGCAGCGTGTCCTGGCACTCCAGCGCCACCTGCGGGTCCAGCTCGCGCACCCGCTCCACCAGCTCGTCCAGGTACTCCCGGCTGATCGGGATCGTGCCGCGCAGCCGCAACCGCGACTCGTCGGTGTGCCCGGTCGCCTTGGCCAGCGCGTCCAGCATCGCGCCGAGCTGGTCGCCCTCGCGGTTGAGCCCGCTGATCGCCCCGTGCACCGCGCCCGCCCAGAACGACCTGTCGTCCAGCAGCTTGAGCAGGAAGAACCACCCGCCGCGCGCCCGCGCCTCCTGCCGCAACCAGCCCAGCAGGTGCGTCTTCCCGACCCCGCGCTCCCCGCGCAGCACCACCCCGATCGGCGTGGAGCGCGGCTTGCGCGCGGCGGACGCCACGGCCCGCGCCAGCTCCGCGGCGACCGGCCCGTGCAGCTCGGGCACGTGGTGCGCCAGCGGGCTCCAGATGTCGTCGGGCGCGACCGCCGAGTTGAAGTGCACGGCCTGCAGGGCGTTGCGCCGCTCGTCGTCCAGGCCCGGTCCGACGAGCGTCACCGCGCCACGACCAGCAGGTGCCGCGCCGTCCCGCCCAGCACGACCGCTGCCTCGCGGTCCCGGTCGGTCAGCGCCTTCTGGTCCGCCTCGCCCCACAGGCGCACGTCCTCGCGCAGCGCCAGCTCGCCCAGCGCCCGGTCCACGTCCGCGCGCGGCACCCCGAGCAGCCGCTCCCGCACGTCCGCCAGCGGCACCGAACCGCCCCGGCCGCCGCTCGCCGCGTCGTGCGCCGCGAGCACCAGCACCACCGGGTCGGGCCGGAACACCTCGGCCACCGTGCCCCCGGTCGCGTCCAGGTGCCGCTTCAGGCCCGCCAGCACCGCCGCCAGCGCGCCACCGGCAGACCCGGACCTCGGCTGCCTCGGCGCGGTCAGCTCCTCGGCGCAGCGCACCGCGCCCCGGTCGGTCAGCTCGTGCGCGAAACCCCGGCCCACCTTCGTGCTCGTCACCAGGCCCAGCCCGTTGAGCCGCCGCCTGGCCGCCCCGTCCAGGGTGAACCCGGCGACCTCCCGCAGCTGCGGGTTGGTCAGCTCGCGGGCCTCCGCCATGAGCACGAGCAGCACCGCCCGCTCGTGCGGGGTCAGCCGCTCCTCGATCACACGTCCCCCAGTGCTCGCCGAACTTCCGTGGTTGATCGCGCCGCACCGGCCGTCCGTTACCGAGCGCTGCTCCACGCGGACCTGTCGGCCCCGGCCCGCCCGGTCATAGGCTCGTTCGGGTGCCGCACCCGTGTTCGCACAGCGCACAGGAGGTCGGATGGCCGTTCTCACGTCCCTCGCCGACGGCGTCGAGGAGGTGGTGCGCGACGGGGACACCACCGCCTTCGAGGGGTTCACTCACCTGATCCCGTTCGAGGCGGGCAACGAGGCCATCCGGCAGGGCCGCCGCGACCTCACCCTGGTGCGGATGACCCCCGACGTGATCTACGACCGGATGATCGGCGCGGGCTGCGCGCGCAAGCTCGTGTTCTCCTGGGGCGGCAACCCTGGGGTGGGCTCGCTGCACCGGTTCCGCGACGCCGTCGAGCACGGCTGGCCCGCGCCGCTGGAGCTGGAGGAGCACAGCCACGCGGGCATGGCCAACCGCTACGCCGCCGCCGCGTCCGGGCTGCCGTTCGCGGTGCTGCGCGGGTACGCGGGCACCGACCTGGTCGGGCGCACCGACAGCATCAGGACGATCACCTGCCCGTTCACCGGCGAGGTGCTCGCGGCGGTGTCCGCGCTGCGGCTGGACAGCGCGGTCGTGCACGCCCAGCGCGCCGACCGGGAGGGCAACGTGCAGTACTGGGGGATCACCGGCGTGCAGAAGGAGGCGGTGCTGGCGGCGGAGCGGTCGCTGGTGACCGTGGAGGAGGTCGTGGACGAGCTGGAGCCGGTGCCCGGCGCGGTCGTGCTGCCGCACTGGGTGGTCGACCGGGTCGCCGTCGTGCCGGGCGGGGCGCACCCGTCGTACGCGCACGGCTACTCCACCCGCGACAACGCCGCGTACTCCGAGTGGGACGCGATCAGCCGCAGCCGCGAGGAGTTCTCCCGCTGGTTGGGAGGACTGCGGTGAGCGGGCACACCTCGGACGAGATGATGACGGTCGCCGCCGCGCGGGCGCTGCGCGACGGCGCGGTGTGCTTCGTCGGCATCGGGCTCCCCAGCACCGCGGCCAACCTGGCGCGGCGCACCCACGCGCCGGGGCTGGTGCTGGTGTACGAGTCCGGCACGATCGGCGCGAAACCGGACGTGCTGCCGCTGTCCATCGGCGACGGGGTGCTCGCGGAGACGGCGGTGAGCGTGATCGGGGTGCCGGAGGTCTTCAACTACTGGTTGCAGCCCGGCCGGATCGACGTCGGGTTCCTCGGAGCCGCGCAGGTCGACCGGTTCGCGAACATCAACACCACGGCGGTGGGGGCGTACGGGGCGCCGTCGGTGCGGCTGCCGGGGGCCGGTGGGGCGCCGGAGATCGCGGCGTCGTGCGGGGAGGTCGTGGTGGTGGTGCGGCAGAGCCGGAGGGTGTTCGTGGAGCGGGTCGACTTCGTCACCTCGTTCGGGCACGGGTCGGGGCCGGGGGAGCGGGAGCGGCTCGGGCTCACCGGGGCCGGACCGCAGGTGGTGATCACCGACCTCGGGGTGCTGCGGCCGGACCCGGAGACGTGCGAGCTGGTGCTGACGGCGCTGCACCCCGGGGTGGACGTGGCGACCGCGCGCGAGCGGACCGGGTGGGAGCTGCGGGTGGCGGAGGACGTGGAGGAGAGCGCGCCGCCGAGCGGGGAGGAGTTGGCGGTGCTGCGGGAGCTGATCGCGCGCAAGGGCGGGTGAGCGGACCGGTCGTCCGGACACCCGAGCCGTTGAGCTGATCGAGAGGGGCCGCGTTGCCGAGCACGACGATCCCCGAGTACCGGCGGGACCCCGGGTCCCAGCCGCCGGTGGACTTCCCGGCGTACCGCTCCAACGCGCTGCGCGCCCCGCGCAGACCGCTGGTGCTCCTGCCGCAGCGGCTCACCGAGGTCACCGGGCCGCTGCTCGGCGCGGACCGGGTGGGGGAGCACGACCACGACCTCACCGCCGGTCACCCCGGTGAGCCGATCGGGCAGCGGATCACCCTGTCCGGGCGAGTGCTCGACGGTGGTGGGCGGCCGGTGACCGGCGCGCTCGTGGAGGTGTGGCAGGCGAACGCGGCCGGTCGGTACCGGCACGACGCCGACCGGCACCCCGCGCCGCTCGACCCGAACTTCACCGGGGCCGGGCGGTGCGTCACGGACTCGACCGGGGCGTACTCGTTCACCACCGTCCGGCCGGGCGCGTACCCGTGGCGCAACCACGACAACGCCTGGCGGCCCGCGCACGTCCACTTCTCGCTGTTCGGCGTCGCGTTCACCCAGCGGCTCATCACCCAGGTGTACTTCCCCGGCGACCCGCTGCTGCCGCTGGACCCGGTGTTCGACTCGGTGCGCGACGAGGCGGCCCGCGCGTCGTTGGTGGCCGCGTTCGACCTGGGCCGCACGGTGCCCGAGCGGTCGTTGGGCTACCGCTGGGACATCGTGCTGCGCGGCAAGGACCCCACACCGCTGGGGGACGACGATGACTGAGCGGTGGCGGCCCACGCCGTCGCAGACCGTCGGCCCGTTCCACGGCGTCGCCCTGCCCTGGGCGGACGGGCCCTACGCCGTGGCCGAGGGCACGCCGGGCGCGTTCTGGATCACCGGGACCGTGCGCGACGGGGCGGGCGAGCCGGTCGCCGACGCGGTCGTGGAGACCTGGCAGGCCGACCCGGACGGCCGGTTCGACCACCCCGACGACCCGCGCGGTCCGGTGTCGCGCAACGGTTTCCGGGGTTTCTCGCGCAGCGGCACCGCGCCGTCGGGGGAGTTCCGGCTGCTGACCGTGAAACCTGGCCCGCTGCCGTTCGGCGACGGTCGCGCGCAGGCCCCGCACCTGGACGTCTCGGTGTTCTGCCGGGGCCTGCTGGTGCGGCTGGTGACCCGGATCTACTTCCCCGACGAGCCCGCCAACGCCGAGGACCCGGTGCTGGCGTCGATCCCCGACCCGGCCGCGCGCGCCACGCTCGTCGCGGTGGCCCAGCCCGGCGGGTACCGCTTCGACATCCACCTGCAGGGGGAACGTGAAACCGTCTTCTTCGACCTCTGACCGGGCCGCCGGACCGCTGCCGCACCACGAGGACAGCGGCCCGCGCGACGCCCCGGTCCTGGTGCTGGGCAGCTCGCTCGGCACCACCACGGCCCTGTGGGAGCCGCTGCTGCCGGTGCTGGAGCGGCACTTCCGGGTGATCCGCGTGGACCACCCCGGTCACGGCGGCAGCGCGCCGCGCGCGTTCCGCGACGTCGGCGACCTCGGACGCGGCGTGCTCGCGCTGCTGGACTCGCTGGGGGTGCGCGAGTTCCGCCACGCCGGGGTGTCGCTGGGCGGCATGGTCGGCATGTGGCTGGCCGCGCACGCCCCGGACCGGGTGGAGCGGCTGGCGCTGTGCTGCACCACGGCGTCCTACGACGACCCCGAGCCGTGGCGGGCGCGGGCGGACCTGGTGCTGGCGCGCGGCGTCGGCGCGACCGCCGAGGGCACGGCGGCCCGGTGGTTCACCCCGGCGTTCGGCGCGCGCGGCGAGCGGCTGCTGGCGGGACTGTCCGGAGTGGACCCGCTGTCGTACGCGGCGGCCTGCGGCGCGCTGGCCAGGCTGGACCTGCGCCCCCTGCTCCCGACGATCGGCGCGCCCACGCTGGTGATCGCGGGCGAGGACGACGCGGGAACCCCGCCCGAGCACGGGAAGGCGATCGCCGACCTGATTCCGGGCGCCCGGTTCCACGTGGTGCCGGGCGCGCACCTGGCCGTGGTGGAGTCCCCGGACGCGGTCGCCGAGGTGCTCGTGCCGCACCTGGTGGGACCGTGAGCGGGGAAGGGGAAGGGGTGGGGGAAGGGGAAGGGGTGGGGGCGGGGGAGGGAGGCGCGGCCGGGTCGGGTCCTGCCGAGGCCGAGGCCGAGGCCGAGGCCGTGGCCGGTGCCGTGGCCGGTGCCGGTGCTGGTGCCGTGGCTGGTGCTGGTGCTGGTGCCGGTGCCGTGGTGCCGGGTGTCGCTGGCGGCCCCGATCCGTTGCCGCGCAGTGAGTTGATCGGTGCCGACCGGTACGAGGCGGGCATGGCCGTGCGGCGGGCGGTGCTCGGTGACGAGCACGTCGACCGGGCCGCCCTGGACCCGTTCGGCGCGGACTTCCAGCGCTACGCCACCGAGACCGCCTGGGGCGCGGTGTGGACCCGGCCGGGTCTCGACCGGCGGACCCGGTCGTGCGTGGCGCTGTCCGTGCTCGCCGCGCTGGGGCACGAGCGGGAGCTGGCGCTGCACGTCGCGGGGGCGCTGCGCAACGGCGTCACGCGCGAGGAGATCGCGGAGGTGCTGCTCCAGGTCGGCGCGTACGCCGGGCTGCCCGCCGCGAACCGGGCGTTCGAGGTGGCGCGGCGGGTGCTCGCCGATGGCTGACTTTGTCCAGTCGCTGGCCAGGGGGCTGCTGGTGATCAGGGCGTTCGACGCCGACCACCCGGAGCTCACGCTCAGCCAGGTCGCCCGGATCACCGGGTTGACCAGGGCGGCGGCGCGGCGGTTCCTGCACACGCTGGTCGCGCTCGGGTACGTGCGCTCGGACGGCAGGCTGTTCGCGCTGCGCCCGCAGGTGCTCCAGCTCGGGCACGCCTACCTGTCCAGCCTGTCCCTGCCCGCGCTCGCCCAGCCGCACCTGGAGAAGCTGGCCGCGCAGGTCCGCGAGTCGTGCTCCATGTCGGTGCTCGACGGCGACCGGGTGGTGTACGTGGCGCGGGTGCCGACGAAGCGGATCATGTCCGTGACGATCAGCGTGGGCACCCGCTTCCCCGCGCACGCGACCGCGATGGGCCGCGTGCTGCTCGCCGCGCAGGACCGGGCGTGGCTGGACGAGTACCTGGCGAAGGCGCGGCTGGAGCGGTTGACGTCGCGCACGGTCGTCGACGCCCGGCGGTTGCGGCAGGAGCTGGACGTGGTGCGCGGGCAGGGCTGGGCGCTGGTGGACCAGGAGCTGGAGGACGGCCTGCGCTCGCTGGCGGTCCCGGTGCGCGGCCCGCGCGGGGTGGTGGCGGCGGTGAACGTCTCCGCCCACACCAGCCGGGGCAACGCCCTGGCCGTCCGCGACGACCTCCTGGCGCCGCTCCAGGCGGCGGCGAAGCTGATCGAGGAGGACCTGAGGCAGTGAGCGCGGGGCGGCTCCGCACGAGCGCGGGGCCGCCCCCCTCGGACCGGCTCTCACCCCAGGGTGAGGTTGATCGCGCCCGCCCTGGCGTCCTTCTCGGTGTAGGAGATCTTCCCGCGGTGGGACACCTCGACCTGGTAGATCCGCTCACCGTCGGGGACGTCGGGGACGGCGAAGTTGAACCGGCACATCCCGCCGGAGAGGTAGTTCGAGTTCGTCAGCTCGCTGATGGCCACGATCGTGCCGGAGGCGTCGTACACGCTGACCTGGGTGCCCTCGGAGATGTCGTCGTAGCCCCTGGTGCCCTCGCAGTCCCCGACGGCGGCGTAACTGGAACCACCACCCATCAGGGTCATGGTGCCCCGCAGGGTGAACGGCCCGGACTTGGGCTCGGCGGGCCCGGCACCGCCGGCGGTAGCGTCATCGCTCCCGGTGCCAGCACCGGATCGCGACCCGGAACCCGAGCCGCCGAAGAGCAGCGCCGCGGCCACCACCAGTCCGCCGACCAGCACGATGCCGCCGATGAGCAGTCGGAACGGACGCGACCCCAACTGCCCCTCGCCCCGCTCCGCACCGCCGAGGGCTGCCAGCGCGCCCGATGACATGCCCGATGACATGCCTGATGACGCTGGGAGCGGCACCAGCTCCGGCAGCACGGCGGCAGGCGGAGCCTGCGACGGCACCGACGCGGGCAGCGCTGCACCAGGCGCGTGCGCGGGCGTCGCTTCTCCCATCGCCTGCGCGGGCAGCGCTGTTTCCGGCGCGTGCGTGGGCAGCGTCGACCCAGGCGCCTGCGCGGTCGGCGCTAACCCCGGTTCCGGCGCGGGTGGCGGGGCCGGTGACGGCTGCGCCGGGGTGGGTGTGGCGGATGAGTCGGTCACGTGCTCTCCGGGTTGCCGTGCGGTCGCTACGCCCGGAAGTCGAGCGCGCGCGACCGCTCGTTACGCCGGAACGACGCTGTTCAGCCGTTCTGCCGCTGCCCCACGCGGCGCAAACGCTTGCCCCTCACCCGGACGTGTCACCACCCCCGCTCATCCGCCCCGATCGGCCACTCCCGATCGGCCACTCCCGATCAGCCGCCCCCGCTCGATCGCCCCCGCTCGATCGCCCCGCCCAACTACTCCCGCCAACCACCCCGCCTCACCAGTTCCCCGTCTCCGGCCCCAGCGCCCCCTGCGCCAACCCGGCCGCCGCGTTCGCGTAGCCGGCCACCACCGCCCCGCCCGCCGTCCGGTCCAGCGAGCGCAGCTCGAAGGTCACCGGCGCCTCCCCGAACAGCCGCTTGCCCGCCCCCACCACCACCGGGAACGTGATCACCTGCAGTTCGTCCACCAGGCCGTGCTCCAGCAGCGCCCGCACGAGCGTCCCGCTCCCGTGCACCTGCAGCTCCCCGCCCTCCCCGCCGTCGTCGGCCTTCAGCGCCGCGACCGCCGTCGCCAGCTCCCCGCCCAGCAGGCTCGCGCCCCGCCACTCCGGTGTCAGCGGCGTGCTCGACACCACGTGCTTGGGGATGGCGTTGAACCGCTCGCCGATCGGGTCGTCCTCGGGCGCCAGGGGCCAGCTCGTGGCGAAGATGTCGTACGTCCGCCGCCCGAGCAGCAGCGCCCCCGCCCGCCGCACGACCCCGGCCATCCGCTCGCCCAGCCCGTCCTCGTAGAACGGCACCAGCCACCCGCCGCGCTCGAACCCGCCCGACCGGTCCTCGTCCGGCCCGCCGGGGCCCTGCACGACGCCGTCCAGCGACTGGAAGGTGGTGACCACCAGCTTGCGCATCTCAGCTCTCCGCTCGGTAGCGGGACGCATCCGTCCCGACACCGAACGTCTATCAGCGACCCCCGACAAGAACGGGCCGTGCGGCCCGCACCGGATGGGGGGAAGTCGCCGGATCAGCGGGAAGTCACCAGATCAGGGAAATCCCGGCCGCCGTCACCACGACCGCCACCACCCCGTCCAGCACCCGCCACGCCGACGGCCGGGCGAACACCCCGGCCAGCCGCCCCGCCCCGAACCCCAGCACGCAGAACCACAGCACGCTCGCCACCATCGCCCCGACCCCGAACCACCACCGCAGGTCGCCCCACGCGGTCGAGGCGGTGCCGAGCAGCAGCACGGTGTCCAGGTAGACGTGCGGGTTGAGCCAGGTCAGGGCCAGGCACGTGGCGACCAGCGCCGAGGCCGCCACCGGGGCCGCCGTGAGCCCGTCGCCCGGCCGCAGCGCGCGGCGCAGCGCGAGCGCCCCGTAGGCGAGCAGGAACGCCGCGCCGAACCAGCGCACGACCTCCAGCAGCGGCGGCCACGACGTGAACAGCCCGCCGAGACCGCCGACGCCGAGCGCGATGAGCAGCACGTCGGAGGTCGCGCAGATCGCGACCACCAGCGGGACGCGGTCGCGCAGGACGCCCTGGCGCAGCACGAGCGCGTTCTGCGACCCGATCACGACGATCAACGACAACCCGGTGCCCAGGCCGGCGGCCATGGCGTACATCAGCTCCACGGCGCTCAACCGTAAGGACCAGTCCGCGGTAAGCCCAGCTAAAGATTTTTACGCACCATTAGCGCATCTGTCGGAACTCGGTGGGGGAGCCGGTGACCGGTCCGGTCACCGGCGCCACCTCAGGCCAGGTGGGTGCGCGCGATCCGCACGGGCCCGATCTCCAGGGTGGTCCGCGCGGGCACCAGCGCGACCGCCGTCAGCAGCAGGCCCAGCAGGACCACGGCCAGCACCACCACCCGTGCGATTCCGGACCAGGTGGAAATGAGTGATCGGTCGGGCCGAAGAAAACCGCTCCACCCGGCGCAGGCCGACGGCCGGACGGCGCGCGAAACGGGGTGGGCTGGTCGACGTCGGCGGGAGCGTCTTATCGTCGTCATGCACGGCCTCTCTGTTCTGGCTCGGACGAGAGGTGGGCGGCCGGAAACCTCGCCGGAAACGACCGCCCACCTGTGCCTCCCGCCATCACAAGCTTGTGGTGGCGGGTGTTCCGCGTCAGACGGGCGAGGTGAACGCGATGCCGTTCCAGCGGTCTCGCGTTCGCCAACGGGCGGCCCTCTCCCTGGGGGCCGCCCGTTGTTGTGCCTGCCTGACACCTGTCTGAATTTACTGGCCCGCCGAGGCCGAGAACCCGGTTCGGCGTCTGGGAATGGCCGAGCGGCACGACGGAGCGCTGAGCGGTGTGGCCGGTTCGGATAACCCAGCCCAATGACTAGTCCGGGTGAATTCCACTTGCTGCTGATGAATATCCGCGCACCTGATACTGCCGTCCCGCAATCCCGCCACCCCGGTGGCCGCACCCCGTCCCAGGTACCCTCGCCCCCCGTGGTGGAACTCCCCCAGGACTGCGTGCGCACCCTGCTGACCGTGCTGGACGAGGGCACCTTCGACGCCGCCGCGAAAACCCTGCACATCACCCCGTCCGCCGTCAGCCAGCGCATCCGGCAGCTGGAGCAGCGCGCCGGGCGGGTGCTGCTGGTGCGCTCGCGGCCGGTCGTGGCGACCGAGTCGGGGGCCGCCATCGCCCGGTACGGCCGCCAGCTCGCGCGGCTCGCCGAGGACACCGGGGCCGAGCTGGAGCTGGCCACCACCGAGTCGGCCGTGCCGGTCGCGGTCAACGCGGACTCGCTGTCCACCTGGTTCCGGCTCGTGGTGCGGGAGCTGGCCGGGGACGTGCGGCTGGCGCTGCACCGCGAGGACCAGGACCACACCGCCGAGCTGCTGCGCCGGGGGCAGGTGGTGGCCGCCGTGACCTCGTCGCCGACGCCCGTGCAGGGCTGCGCGGTCCGGCCGCTCGGGCGGATGCGGTACCACGCGGTGGCCACGCCGGAGTTCGCCGCGCGCTGGCTGCCCGGTGGCGTCGGACGGCTGGCCGACGCGCCGGTCGCGGTGTTCGACGACAAGGACGACCTGCAGGACGCGTTCTGCCGCGACCTCACCGGGCGCCCGGCGTCGGCGCGTCGGCACCACCTGCCGGACGGGCCGATCTTCGTGGACACGGTCACGTCCGGCGCGGCGTGGGCGCTGCTGACCGAGGCGCAGATCGCGCTCACCACCGGACTCACGCGCCTCGCGCCGGAGCGGCCGGTGGACGTGCCGCTGCACTGGCAGCAGTGGCGGCTCGACTCGCCGCAGATCGCGCGCGTGGCGGACGCGGTCCTCCGCGCGGCGGCCACCGAGCTGCACGCCTGACGAACGAAGCGACGGCACCCCTGACGGCAGCCCCCTGACGGCAGCCCCCCGACGACAGCCCTCTGACGACAGCCCTCCGGCCGCAACCCCCGACCGCCGAACCGTTCGAGCGAGCCCGTTGACGAGCCCACCGCCGGTTCCTAGAGTTCGCCTGGCAAGCGCTTTCCCCGCCGCCACCGCGATCAACGACGATCCGCAGCGAAGGGCAGAGCCATGACCGTGAGCAGAAGGACCCTCCTGGCAGGCGCCACCCTGGGGGCGGCCGGGCTCGGCGCGGGCGCGCCCCCCGCGCGCGGCGCCGCGTGGGAGAACGTGATCAGCGGCTCGTTCGCGAGCTACGCGACCCTCGAATCGGCCTGGAACTACCGCTACCCCTGGGGTTCGGACCACAACGGCACGGCGCGCATGTACGCCTCGGCCTCCGACCACAACCACGTGTTCCTGGAGAGCGGCGGCGTGCTGGGCATCCGCGCGACCCGCATCACCTGGGACGAGGGGAACAGCTCGGCCGACCCGCACCTGCCGATCCGCTACCACTCGGGCGCGCTGCACGCCAAGCAGCACGTCGTCGTGAACGACCAGTTCCCCACCTGGGAGGTGAAGGGCGAGTTCCAGGCGCCCTCGGCGCGCGGCACGTGGCCCGCGTTCTGGCTGACCGGCGTCAACTCCTGGCCGCCGGAGAGCGACATCCTGGAGTTCAAGGGGGACAACCGGAACTGGTCCAACACCTACCGCAACGCCTCGGGCGGCTGGTCGAACACCCTGACGACGGTGTCGAACCCCGGCGGCTGGCACGCGTACCGGGCGTGGATCGCGAAGATCAACGCCACCGACGTCGACATCCACTACTACGTCGACGACAGGTGGGTCGGCCAGCACCGGGGCGCGGGCTTCGTCAACCAGCCGCTCTGGCTGATCGTCAACCTCCAGATGGAGGGCTCCTCCGGCTCGCCTGGCCCCGCGGCGGAGACCCTGTACCGGGCCAGGAACGTCTACGTGGGCCGCACGCGCGCCTGATCCGACCGTCCCACCACCCGCCTCCCGGTTTCACCCCGCGCCCGGCAGGGCAAGCTGGTGGGGGAGGGGGTGGTGGCGATGGCGACGGGCGGCGGACTGCTGACCGCGGGCGCGCTCGCGACCGTCGTCGTGGTCGGCGCGAGCGTGGCCTCCTCCGAGCCCGCCGACCCGTGGGCCGACCTCGGGCTGCGCCAGACCGCCGCGGCCGCCCCGCAGACCGGGCAGGACTGCGCGGCCGTCATGTTCGGCGAGGTCCGCCAGGTCGCCGCCGACCGGGCGTGCCGCTCGATCACCCGCACCCTGCTGGTCGTGTCCGACGGCAAGGGGACCTCGGCCGCCGTCGCGGTGTCCTGGGTCGAGTTCGGGCAGCGCCGGGACGCGCGCGAGTTCCGGCGCGTGGAGGACGTCCACGGCACCGGCGACATCACCCCGCTGCCCGGCGCCACCGCGGGCGTCCGGGACGTCGCCTTCTCCGCGCTGCACTACACGTCGGCGCTGAACGCGTCCACGGTGATCGTCGCCGAGGCCGAGCCCCTCGAAGGCGCCCCCGGCGACGACCTGCTCCGCGAGATCACCGGCGTCGCGGTCCTGCTCGACCGCCCGACCGGCTGAGGATCAGCCCGTCGCGCAGCCGACCGTCGGCGCGGTGGCGTGCGGCCCGCTCGCCAGGAACCCGAACGACGTGCTGCGCCCCGCCCCGACCGACCCGTTGTACGACGCGTTCCGCGCGGTCACCACCCCGCCCGCCGTGCTCACGGACGCGTTCCACGCCGCCGTCACGGCCTGCCCGCTCCCGAGCGGCCACGTCACCGTCCACCCCGTGAGCGCCGCGGCCCCGGCGGTCACCACGACCTCGCCCTGGAACCCGCCGCCCCACTGCCCGACCACCCGGTACACCGCCGAGCACGCCGCCTGCGAACCCCCGCCGAACGCGGCGGCCACCGCGTCGTAGGCGGGCTTGGGCCGGAACGACTCGTCGAACGGCAGCGCCGCGCCCTGACCGGGGAACACCGACGGGATCCACGAGTACTTGTCCGACAGCCCCCACGTCGTCACGCCCACGCAGCCGTCCACCGCCACGCACGCCGACACCACCGCCGAGTAGTCCGCGGCCTGCGCGGCGAGCTTCGCCGCGTCCGCCGGGGTGTCCATCCGCACGTCCAGCTCGGTGAACGCGACCTCCAGCCCGAGGTCGGCGAACCGCTGGACGTTCTGCCGCACGGTCGACGGGACCTGCCCGAGGATCAGGTGCCCCTGCAGGCCGACGCCGTGGATCGGCACGCCCTCCTCCAGGAGGGACTTCACCATCTCGTACACCGCGTCGCTCTTCGCGCCGATCCCGTCGATGTTGTAGTCGTTGTAGTAGAGCTTGGCGTCCGGGTCGGCGGCGTGGGCGGCGCGGAAGGCGTCGGCGATGTAGCCGTCGCCGAGCTTGAGCTGCCAGAACTCCTGCCGCCGGGTCCCGTCCTCGGCGAACGCCTCGTTCACCACGTCCCAGGCGATCACCTTCCCCCGGTAGTGGCCCGCGACGGCGGCGATGTGGTCGACCATGGCCTGCTGCAGGTCGGCGGGCTCCAGGGCCTTGACCCACGCGGGGGTCTGGCTGTGCCACACGAGCGTGTGCCCGCGCACCAGCTGCCCGGCCGCGACGCCGCCCGCCACGACCTGGTCGCCGGGGCCGAAGTCGAAGCTGCCCCGCGCGGGTTCGGTGGTGTCCCACTTCAGCTCGTTGCCGACGGTGAGCACACCGGCCTCGCGCGCGCTGAGGTCCCGGTAGGCGGGGTCGGCCAGTTCGCCGACGGTCATGGCGGTGCCGAAGTACTTGCCCTCGGCCGCCGCGAGGTCGCGCAGCGGCGCGGATGCCTCGGCCGTCCCGCCTCCCGGCGCGGCCGGCGCGCTCGGGGCGCCCACCACCGGTAAGGCGGCCAGAGCCGCCACGGCCAGGGTGCCGATCCACTTCGTCGTGCCCATCGACCACACCTCCCAGTTGCCCGCAACAGGAACTGGGAGCGCTCCCAGGAAGGGACGCTAGCAGCTCCACCAGCCCCGTGGAACACCCCTGAGGAGGACTTCCGGCCGCGCCCGGCACGCCCGCGCGCGTCGTGCACCCGCCCCACCGCCCGGTTAGCGTCGCAAGATGACACAGGCAGTCGTGGTGGGAGCCGGTCTGGCCGGGTTGAGCGCCGCACGCGCGCTCACGACCGCCGGAGTCCACGTCACCGTCCTGGAAGCCGCCGACGCCCCCGGCGGGCGCGTGCGCACCGACGTGGTCGACGGCGTCCCCCTGGACCGGGGCTTCCAGATCCTGCTCCCCGCCTACCCCGAACTCGCGCGCCTGGACCTGGCCCGCCTCGACCTGCGCCCGTTCCGCCCCGGCGTCTTCGTCGAGGACGACGGCCGCCACGACCTCCTCGCCGACCCGCGCCAGGGCCGCCACGCGTGGCAGGGCCTGCTGGCCCAGCGCGTCCTCACCGCGCCCGACCTCGCCCGCCTCGCCGCGCTGACCGCCCGTGCCCTCCTCGCCCCCGACCTGCGCCCGCCCGACCTGACCACCCGCGCCGCGCTGGCCGCGTTCTCCCCGTCCGCGCTGGAGAAGCTGTTCCGCCCCTTCCTGTCCGGCGTCTTCCTGGAGGACCGCCTGGACACCTCGTCCCGCTTCTTCCACCTGGTGTGGCGCTGCTTCGCGCTCGGCGGCGCCGCGCTGCCCGCGCGCGGCGTCCAGGCGCTGCCCGACCTGCTCGCCGAGGGCCTGGACGTGCGCACCGGCCAGCGGGTCGCCGCCGTGCGCGGCCCGCGCGTGGAGCTGGAGGGCGGTGAGCGGATCGAGGCCGACGCGGTGGTCGTCGCGACCGACGGCGACACCGCCGCCCGCCTGCTGCCCGGCGTCGCCCGACCGCGCTGGAACTCCGTCACCACCTGGTACTTCCGCCCGGACGAGCCGCCGCTGCGCGACCCGGCGCTCGTCGTGCGCGCGAACCGGGCGGTCAACTCGGCCGTCATCTCCGAGGTCGTGCCGCGCCCCGTTCCGGTGGTGCAGGTTTCAACCCCCCACCCGCTGGCCGAATCCGATGTTCGTGCCGAACTCCGCGCGCTCTACGGCACCGCCACCGCCGGGTGGGAGGTGCTGGCCCGCCGCGAGATCCCCCAGGCCCTCCCCGCGATGCCCGCGCCGCACCCGCTGCGCCGCCCGGTCCGGGTCGGCGGCGGCTACGTCTGCGGCGACCACCGCGACACCTCGTCCATCCAGGGCGCGCTGTTCTCCGGCCGCAGGGCCGCGCGGGCGGTCCTCACCGACCTCGGCCTGCGCGAACGCTCGGACTGACGCCCCTTCCCCCCAACGCTCGTTGTCCCGGTGAGGGGCGTCGCGCACCGCTCGGGACCTCGTGGCGCCGAGGAGCCCGACGACTCCGGAGCAGCCGCGCCGCGCGGCGCGCGCGTCCCCGCGACCGACCGCCAACCCTGAGGAGACACCACAGTGACCGACCTGTCACGCCGGAACGTGCTTCGCGGAGCCTTCGCCGCGGGCGCCGCCGCACTCGCCGCGGGCACCGTCGTCCGGGCCGCGCAGGCGGCTCCCCCCAGCGGTCCCACCGCGCTCGCGGCGGGCCGCAGCGCCCGGCCCGTCGGCTCGGCGTCCACCCACCTGTCCGTCGCCTCGAACGGCGGGCGCTGGCGCACCCGCACCGCGTCCGGCTGGGGCGACTGGCGCACCCTGGCCTCCTGCCCGGCCGGCCACGAGAACCCGGCGAACGCGCGCGCCCTGCTGCCGCTGGGCCCCGGTGTCGTCGAGTACGAGGTCGACGTCCCGGCGGGCACCTCGGTCACCGAGCTGAGCACCGCGGGCGCCACCGCCCGCTCCACCGGGGAGGCCCGCATCGCCGGTCGCAGCACCGGGAAGCAGTACTTCCCGCGCTCCGCCTGGGGCGCCGACGAGTCGCTGCGCTTCCGCGAGGACGGCTCGGAGTCCTTCCCCGCCGCGTACTTCCCGGTGCAGACCCTGACCGTGCACCACACCGCGCTGCCCGTCGGCGCGGACCCGGCGGCCGACATCAGGGCGATCTACCGCGACCACGCGGTGAACCAGGACTTCGGCGACATCGGCTACCACCTGCTGATCGACCCGCAGGGCGGCGTCTACGAGGGCCGCTGGTCGGGCGCCGACCAGCGCCCGGTGTTCGGCGGACCAGAGGGCGGCAGGCCCGTCGACGGGAAGCCCCGGATGTCCAACGGCGCGCACGTGGGCGGCTACAACGCGGGCAACGTCGGCGTGTGCGTCATGGGCGACTTCACCACCGAGCCGCCGAGCGCGCAGGCGGTGGACTCGCTGATCGCCGTGCTGGCCGCGATCAGCACCGCGTGCGGGCTGGACCCGGTGGGGCGCACGGACTACGTGAACCCGATCAGCGGGGCGACCCGGTCCGTGGACACCATCTCCGGGCACCGCGACTGGCTGGCCACGCAGTGCCCCGGCGAGCGGTTCTTCCCGGAGCTGGCGGGAATCCGCGCCGAGGTGGCGAAGCGGGTCGGCCAGTACTGAGCTGCTTCCGAGGCCCCGCGCGGACGTCCCGCGCGGGGCCTCGCGCCGTCCACAGCGGACTCAGCGCGGAGCGCCGGTGCGGACCGGTTTGCCGTGCCCGACGCACACCAGGTCCGCGCCCACGGCCAGCAGCCTGCGGACGGACTCCTCCAGCCTGGCCCGGTCGGTGTTGAACACGCCGGGCCGCAGCGGGCCGCCGACCGACGCCAGCGCGTCCCCGGTGAACAGCACGCCCAGCGCGGGCAGGTGCAGCGCGATGCTGCCGTCCGTGTGGCCGGGGATCGACAGCACCCGCGCGCCGCCGCCGAACGGCAGCACGTCCCCGTCCGCGACCTCCCCGTCCACCGGGCACGGCGGCGCGGGCGGCACGGTGGGCGTGATCGCCTCCCACAGCGGCCGGTCCTCGTCGGTCAGCACCGGCGGCGGCGGTTCGGCCTCGCCGCGCACCACGGGCGCGTCGGCGGCGTGCGCGAGCACCGGGGCTCCGGTGAGCGCGCGCAGGGCGGCGGCGGAACCGACGTGGTCGGCGTGGTGGTGCGTGAGCACGATCCGCCGGACCGGGCCGAACTCGGCGGCCCAGCGCGCGATCGGCCCGGCGTGCCCCGCGGTCCCGGTGTCGATCACGGTCACGCCCTCGTCGTCGCGGACGAGGTAGCACTGCGCCACGCCGTCCAGGCGCAACCGAAGCAGTCCGGGTAACTCCAAGGTGGCCTCCACCCACCCGACGCTAGGACCGCCCGGTCCCGGCGGGAACCCGTCCGGCTCAGGGCCGAAGCCCTGGATTCGGGTTTGTGCCAAGGGGAACCGCGGCCGTGCTAGTGGGGACCGCGGCCGTGCTGCCGGCGGCCGGGGCCGGGTCGCCGGTCCGCGTCCCCGACCACGCCTCCCACAGCGCCGCGTACCGCCCACCGGCCGCCAGGAGCGCCGCGTGCGTGCCGCTCTCCACCACCCGACCGGCCTCCAGCACCACCACCCGGTCGGCCTCCGACGCCTGCGTCAACCGGTGCGCCACGAGCAGGCCCGTCCGCCCGTCCAGGGCCCGCGCCGCCGCGACCTCCAGCTCCCGCGCCCCCGCGCTGCCCGCCTCGGCCGTGGCCTCGTCCAGCACCGCGACCGGCGGGTCCGCCAGCACCAGCCTGGCCAGCGCGAGCTGCTGCGCCTGCGCCGCCGTCAACCGCCGCCCGCCCTCGCCGACCACGGTCTCCAGCCCCTCGGGCAGCGCCCGCGCCCACCGCAGCGCGCCCACGCGCTCCAGCGCCTCCTCCACGTCCGCGGGCGACGCCTCCGGCCGGGCCAACCGCAGGTCCTCCACCAGCGGCCCGGCGAACACGTGCACCTCCTGCGTGATCAGCGCGACCGACCGCGCCGCACGCTCCAGCGGCGCCCCGCCGACCAGCACCGTCCCGGACGTCGGCCGGTGCACCCCGGCGATGATCTTCGCCAGCGTGGTCTTGCCCGCCCCGGACGCCCCGACCAGCGCCACCCGCTCGCCGGGCTTCACCTCCAGGTCCACCCCGCGCACCACCGGGTGCCCGGCCACGTACTCGTGCCCGACCCCGGCCAACGACACCCCGGCGTCCTCCGAGCCGATCGTCGGAGTCCCGGCGTTCACAGGACTGCCGGCGTTCACGGGACCACCCGCGTTCACAGGACCATCAGTGCCCGCACGGGAAGCGGCGCCCGCAAGACCGCCGGCACCCGCAGGACCACCGGCGCCCGCACGGGAAGCGGCGCCCGCCTGCGAGCCCGCGCCCGTCGCCGACTCCGGGTCCTCGCCCTCCGCCCGCCCGTCCGCGACCCCCACCAGCCGCGCCAGCGACGCGGACGCGGCCTGCGCGTCGTCGGCCAGCGCGAGCGCGGCGTTGATCGGGTTGAACAGGCCGTGGAAGTACAGCGCCGCCGCCGTCGCGGCCCCGACCGTCACCGACCCGCCCTGCACCAGCCAGAACCCCACCACCAGCAGCCCGCCGAGCCCGACGAACTCGGCCAGGTTGAGCCTGCCGTAGAACCGGGTCAGCAGCCGGATGCCGCGCAGCGCCAGCGACACCGCCTCCTGCGACCGCTCCCGCACCCGCTCCTCGTGCCGCCCGGCCAGCCCGAACGCCCGCACCGTCGCCGCGCCGCCGATCGAGTCCAGCAGCTGCTGCTGCTGCGCCCCGACCGCGACCCGCTGCGCCGCGTACAGCCGCACCGCCCGCCCGCCGTACCACCGCACGGTGTGCGCCTGGACCGGCGCGGCCAGCAGCACCGGGATCAGGAACCGCCAGTCCAGCACGCCGATGCCGACCACGGTCAGCCCGATCGTCAGCGCCGACCGCGCCATCACCGGCAGCGCGTTGCGCACCCCGTCCGCGACGACCTGCACGTCCCGCGTCACCCGCGAGGTCAGGTCGCCCGCGCCCGCCTCCTCGACCCGCTCCAGCGGCAGCAGCAGCGCCCGCTCCACGAACCGCTCCCGCAGCCGCGCCAGCACGCCCTCGCCGAGCCGCGCCACCAGCGTCACGCCGACCGCCGCGCACACCCCCTGCACGACGGCCACGCCCGCCAGCGCCACCACCGTCCCGGTGATCGCCTCCGCTCCGAGCCCGGCGCCGACCAGGTCGACGATCCGGCCGAGCAGGGGAGCGGTGGCCAGGCCGACCGCCGCGCCCGCGAACAGCACCGCGAACGCGGCCACCGCCAGCTTCCAGCGCGGCGCGACCAGCTCGCCGAGCGCGGCGCGCACGCGGGCCGGTGAGGCGATGGGGAGGAGCTCTCGGGTCACCGCGCACCGCCGGTCGTCGCAGGGATCACTGGTCCAGCAAGAGGGCAAGCGCATTCCGAACGCGCGCGGGGGATCACCCGAGCACCGCCGACCGGTAGTCCGGACGGGTCACCAGGTCCGCGTGCGCGCCCTGGGCCACCACGACCCCGGCGCTCAGGTGCACCACCCGGTCGGCGGCGGCCAGCAGCGCGGGGCTGGCGGCCACGACGACCGTCGTGCGCCCGGCCCGCACCCGCCGCACCCCGTCGGCCAGCGCCACCTCGGTCACCGCGTCCACGGCGGTCGTCGGGTCGTGCAGCACCAGCACCGGCGCGGCTGCCGCGAGCGCCCGCGCGAGCGCGACCCGCTGCCGCTGCCCGCCGGACAGCGAGCGCCCGCGCTCGGACACCGCCGTCCCCATCCCGTCCGGCAGGGCGCGGGCCACGTCGTCCACCCGCGCCGCCGCCACCGCCTCGGCCACGTGCTCGCCGCCGTCCAGCACGTTCTCCAGCACGGTCCCGCCGAACAGGTCCGCCTCGTGCGAGGCGACCAGCAGCGCGGACCGCCGGACCGCACCGTCCACTTCGGACAGCGCGACCCCGTCCAGCAGCACCGCCCCCGACTCCGGGTCCACCTCCCGCGCCAGCAGCGCGAGCAGCGCCGACGCCTCGGCGGGGTCGTCCGCCACCACGCCGACGAACTCCCCGGCGGACACCGAGAACGACACCCCGCGCAGCGGCCCGGACACCACGTCCACCAGCGCCACGTCCCCGACCGCGGCAGGCGGCACGTGCGAGCCGGGTGGCACGGCGGGCGGCGCGTCCAGCACCGCGCCGACCCGCGCGGCCGACGCCCTGGCCTGCGCCAGGAGTCCGTTGACCCAGGAGAAGATGGTCAGCGGCCACAGCAGGAACTGCGCGAGCCCGACCGCCGCGACCAGCTGCCCCACGGTGATCTCGCCGTTCGCGGCCAGCCGTCCGCCGACCAGCGCCACGACCGCCAGGAACACCCCGGTGACCGCGAGCATCCAGCCGTCCAGCCACGCCCGCGAGCGCGCCGCCCGCACGGCCGCCGCCGCCGACTCCGCGCTCGTGCCCCGGTAGCGGGCGGCAGCGGCGGCCTCGGCCCCGATGCCCTTGAGCGCCCGGATTCCCGCGACGAGGTCGGCCGCGACCCCGGACGCGGCGGCGGCCCGGTCCTGCTCGGCGTCGCTGCGCCGTTCCAGGGGTTTGCCCAGCAGGTGCGCCAGGCCCAGCATCAGCGGCGCGGCCACGAGCACGAGCAGTCCGAGCGCTGTGGAAACCCGAAGCAGCGCCACCGCGCCGACGAGCAGTCCGACGACGGCGGCGATGGCGGTCGGCAGCGCGGCGTTCACCCGGCCGACGCGCTGCGCGTCGCCGGTGGCGATGCTGGCCAGCTCGCCCGACAGCCGGTCGACTCCGCCCTCCGCCAGCACCCGGCGGGCCAACCGCACCCGCAGGTCGTGCTCCGCCCGGTGGGCGGCCAGCTCGCCCGCGCGCAGCGAGAAGCGGAAAGCGTT
The DNA here is from genome assembly GCF_000023245.1 of Actinosynnema mirum DSM 43827. Classification (GTDB taxonomy): domain Bacteria; phylum Actinomycetota; class Actinomycetes; order Mycobacteriales; family Pseudonocardiaceae; genus Actinosynnema; species Actinosynnema mirum. The sequence goes on along the minus strand of NC_013093.1, from coordinate 6,042,098 downwards.
GGACAGCACCAGGAACACCGCGCCGAGCAGCCCGATCCACAGGCCCAGCCGCGTGCCGTCGCCGGTCGCCACGGCCTCGTCGACGATCACGCCGATCAGCAGCGGGACGGCGGCTTCGCAGGCCTGGTGCAGCGCTCCCAGGGTTCCGGCCGCGGCGACCGGCCGCCACTGCCCGGTGACCACGTCCGAAAGGACTTTTTTCACCGCAGCACCTTCCAGGGGTACGGAGAGTGAGGTTAGCCTAACCGTAAGAGAGGTCCGGATCACTCTCGTGAGGCGTTGAGGTTAGGTTAGGGTAACCAAAGTTTGATCAACCCCAATGTCGCACCGATGGGACAGCCATGCCACAGTTCCCGGTCTTCGACGTCCTCGGCGTCGGCTTCGGCCCCTCCAACCTGGCCCTCGCCATCGCCGTCTCCGAGCACAACGCCACCGCGTCGCCCGGCCAGGCCGTCACCGCTCACTTCCTTGAGCGCCAGCCCGCCTTCGGGTGGCACCGGGGCATGTTGCTGGACGACGCGACGATGCAGGTCTCGTTCCTCAAGGACCTGGTGACGCTGCGGAACCCCACCAGCACGTTCAGCTTCCTCAACTACCTGCACCAGCGCGGCAGGCTCAGCGACTTCATCAACCACAAGAACCTCTTCCCGCTGCGCGTGGAGTTCAACGACTACTTCGAGTGGTCCGCCGCGCAGCTGGCCGACCGGGTCTCGTACCGCACCGAGGTCGTCGCCATCGCCCCCGTGGAGCAGGACGGCGCGATCGCCCACTTCGACGTCACCTCCCGCACCGCCGATGGTGAGCTGGAGGTCCGCCGGACCCGCAACCTCGTGTTCGCCACGGGGTTGCGGGTCAACCTCCCCGAGGGCGTCGTGCCCTCCGCGCGGATCTGGCACAACCACGACTTCCTCGCCCGCGTCCCCGCCCTGGGCGACCCGAAGCGGGTCGTCGTGGTCGGCGCCGGGCAGAGCGCCGCCGAGGTCACCGCCTTCCTGCACGAGCGCTTCCCGGCCGCCGAGGTGTGCGGGGTGTTCGCCCGCTACGGCTACAGCCCCGCCGACGACTCCTCCTTCGCCAACCGGATCTTCGACCCGGCCGCCGTGGACGACTACTTCGGCGCGCCCGACGAGATCAAGCGCCGCATGATGGGCTACCACTCCAACACCAACTACGCCGTGGTCGACACCGACCTGATCGACGAGCTGTACCGCCGCGTCTACCGCGAGAAGGTCCTCGGCGAGAACCGGTTGCGGCTGCTGAACCTCTCGCACGTCACCGGCCTGGCCGAGACCCCCGACGGCGTCCGCGTCACCGTCGAGTCGCTGGCCACCGGCAGGTCCGAGGAGCTGAGCGCCGACGCGGTCGTCTACGCCACCGGATACCACGAGGCGGACCCGACGCCGCTGCTCGGCGAGCTGGCCGGGCGCTGCCTGCGCGACCCCGACGACCGGCTCAAGGTGGACCGCGACTACCGCGTCACCACCTCCGCCGACGTCGAGGCGGGCATCTACCTGCAGGGCGGCACCGAGCACAGCCACGGCATCTCCTCGGCACTGCTGTCCAACACCGCCGTGCGGGTCGGGGAGATCCTCCGATCCGTGCTCGACCGCCGCCCCGCGGCGATCCCGTCCCAGCAGGAGTACGCGATCAGCGGCTCCAGCTCCAGCTAGACCCACCACCACACAGGAACCTCGGGCGGGCAGCGGTGCCCGCCCGGCGGAAGGGAAACCAACCACAATGTCCGGCATCTCCAGGCTGGTGGCCGCCGTCGCCGCGGCGGCACTGGCCCTGACCGCGTGCGGGAGCGGCGGTGGCGCCGACGCGGGCGCCCCGAGCGCGACCGGCGACGCGGCGTCCGGCGCGTTCCCCGTCACCGTCGAGCACAAGTACGGCTCGACGGAGATCAAGGCCGAACCGAAGCGCATCGTCACGCTCGGCCTGTCCGACCAGGAACCCGTGCTGGCACTGGGATCCAAGCCCGTCGGCGTCGTCGACTGGTTCAAGGAGCGCCCCTACGGCAACTGGCCGTGGACCAAGGAGCTGTGGGGCGACACCCAGCCGGAGATCGTCGGCGAGCGCGACGACGTGAGCATGGAGAAGATCGTCGCGCTCAAGCCCGACCTGATCGTCGCCGTGTACTCCGGGCTCCAGCAGGAGCACTACGACACGCTGTCCAAGATCGCGCCCGTCGTGGCGCAGCCCAAGGGCTTCGTGGACTACGGCGCGCCGTGGCAGGACCAGACCAAGCACATCGCCAAGGCGCTCGGCAAGAGCGAGAAGGCGCAGGAGCTGGTCGACGGCGTGGCCAAGCGGTTCGCCGACGCCAAGGCCGCCCACCCCGAGTGGCAGGGCAAGACCGCCGTCGTCGCCGACAGCTTCAAGCCCGGCCAGTACTCCGCGTTCGCCCCGACCGACCCGAAGGCCATCTTCGTCAAGGAGCTGGGCTTCACGCTCAAGGACGAGATCGGCACGCTGGCCGGTGAGATGAACGTGGCCGAGTTCAGCGAGGAGCGGATGGACCTGCTGGAGGCCGACCGGGTCATCTGGCTGACCTCCGACCTCGCGGCCCAGGAGCGGGTCAAGGGCGTCGAGGCGTACCAGCGCCTCAAGGTCACCAGCGAGAAGCGCGACCTGTTCCTGACCTACATGGACCCGCCGATCGGCGCCTCCATGTCGTTCAACACCGTGCTGAGCGTGCCCTACGGCATCGACCAGGTCGTGCCGCTGCTGGAGAAGGTCCAGAACTAGTCGCAGCACCAGCCCTGCCGTCGCGGGTGGGGGCCGCCGAACCCGGCGCCCCCACCCGCGACGTGCGCCCAGACCTGCGCGGAACCCATTGCGTGGAGGCCCTTCCCATGACGTCGCTGCCGCTCACCGGCGCCCAGGCGGGCGTGTGGCTCGCCCAGCGGATCGAGCCGGACAACCCCGTCTACAGCATCGGCTGGTACCTGGAACTGCGCGGCGAGCTGGACCTCGCCCGCCTGGAAGCGGCCGTGCGGCAGGCGATCGCGGAGGCGGCCGCGCTGCACGTGCGGTTCGACGAGCGGGGGCAGACCCCGGTCGAGCCCAGCGCCGCGGTCACGCACCTGGAGTTCGACTCGCTCGACGCGGCCCGCGCGTGGATGGACGAGGACCTCGGGCAGCTCACCGACCTCGCCGCCGGACCCCTGTTCCACCACGCCTTCCTGCGCCTGGGCGAGAACCACCTGCTGTGGTACCAGCGGTACCACCACCTCGCCGTGGATGCCTACGGCTGCGTGCTGATCATGGCGCGCGCCCGCGAGCTGTACGCCGAGCCCGGCCCGCTGCGCCCCCGCCCGCTGGAGGCGTTCGTCGACGCCCAGCGGGCCTACCTGGACTCCCCGGCGCACGCCGCCGACCGCGCCTACTGGCACGCCAAGACCGCGGACCTGCCCGAGCCCGTGCGGCTCGTCCCCCGCGCCGACGGGCAGGTGCGCGTGGTCAACCGGCTGGTCGCGGAACTGCCCGAGGTCAAGGGCTCCCGCCAGGTCATCGCCGCCGTCGCCGCCTACGCGCACCGGGTCAGCGGCGCGCCCGAGGTCGTCCTCGGCCTTCCGGTGACCGGCCGCCGCGACCCGGTCTCCCGCACCACGCCCGCCATGGCCTCCACCGTGCTGCCGCTGCGGCTGCGCGTCCGCCCGGACAGCACGCCCGCCGACCTCGTCGCCCAGGCCGACGCGCAGGTGCGCGAACTGCTGCCGCACAGCGGGTACCGGGGCGAGGACCTGGCCCGCGAGCTGGGCCTGCGCGACGGCATCGCCGAGCTGGTCGGCCCCACCGTCAACTACCTCGGGTTCGGCGCGGAGACCGGGTTCCCCGGCGTGGACACCGCGTTCCACATGCTCTCCCTCGGGCCGGTCAACGACCTCACCGCCTCGTTCATGCCGTCTACCAGCGGCACCCTGGTGATCTCCTTCGAGGCCAACGCCGCCGTGTGCGACGAGGAGGAGCTGGCCGAGCACCTGCGCCGGTTCCTGCGCGTGCTCGACGCCGACCCGGACCTGCCGATCGCCCGCGTCGACCTCACCGACCCCGACGAGCGCGCCGAGCTGCTCGACCTCGGCACCAGCCCGCGCGAGACCGAGGACACCACCTGGCCCGGCGCGGTCGAGCGGCAGGCCGCGCGCGTCCCGGACGCGATCGCCGTGGTGTGCGAGGACGTCCGGCTCACCTACGCCGAGCTGAACGCCGCCGCCAACCGCAAGGCCCGCGCCCTGCGCGCGCTCGGCGTCGGCCACGAGGACGTCGTCGGCGTGATGCTGCCGCGCTCCGCCGACCTGGTCGTCACCCTGCTCGCGATCATGAAGGCGGGCGCCGCGTACCTGCCGCTCGACCCCGACCACCCGCGCGAGCGCGTCACCGGCATGGTCGCCGACGCGGGCGCGAAGCTGGTGATCACCGAGGACCTCGCCTGGGAGCTGCCGGACGACGGCGGCGACCTCGGGCTGGACATCGCGCTGCACCAGGCCGCCTACGTCATCTACACCTCCGGCTCCACCGGCCGCCCCAAGGGCGTCGTCGTCACGCACGAGGGCGTCGGCAGCCTCATCGCCACCGCCGTCGACCGCATCGGCGTCACCGAGTCCAGCCGCGTCGCCCAGTTCGCGTCGGTCGGCTTCGACGTCGCGGTGTGGGACCTGTGCATGTCCCTCGGCGTCGGCGGGCGCGCGATCGTCGTGCCCTCGCACCGCCGCGTCGCCGGCCCCGAGCTGACCGACTACCTGGCCGAGCACGGCGCCACGCACATGATCCTGCCGCCGTCGCTGGTGGCCGCGCTGCCCGCCGAGTGCGAGCTGCCCGAGGGCGCGGTCCTGGTGGTGGGCACCGAGACCGTGCCGTCCGAGCTGATCGCCCGCTGGGCGCGCCGGATGGGCGTGGTCGCCGCCTACGGCCTCACCGAGGCCACCGTGAACTCCACGCTGTGGCCCGCGCAGCCGGACTGGACCGGGCCGGTGCCGATCGGCGTGCCCGACCCCAACACCCGCTGCTACGTCCTGGACTCCGCGCTGCGGCCGGTCCCGGTCGGCGTGGAGGGCGAGCTGTACGTGGGCGGTCGCGGCCTGGCGCGCGGCTACCACGGCCAGCACGCGCTCACCGCCGCCCGCTTCGTCGCCGATCCCTTCGACGGGCCCGGTTCCCGCATGTACCGCACCGGCGACCGGGTCCGCTGGCGCGCCGACGGCAGCCTGGACTTCCTGGGCCGCGCGGACGGGCAGGTGAAGATCCGGGGCTTCCGGGTCGAGCCCGGCGAGGTCGAGAGCGTGCTCATGGCCCACCCCGGCGTCGCGCAGGCGGCGGTGCGGGTGCGCCGCGACCACCGGGGCGTCAAGCGCCTGGTCGCCTACACCGCAGGCGCCGCCGAGCCCGCGGAGCTGCGCGAGCGGGCCGCCGCGCTGCTGCCCGAGTACATGGTGCCCTCGGTCGTGGTGCCGATGACCGGGCCGCTTCCCCTGACCCCCAACGGGAAGCTCGACGACAAGGCGCTGCCGGACCCGGACTGGACCGCGCTGGGCGGCGACGCCCCGGCCACCACCCCGGCCGAGCACGTGCTGGTCGACGCCTTCACCGCCGTGCTGGGCCTCAAGCCCGGCGTGCACGACAACTTCTTCGAGCTGGGCGGCGACAGCATCGTCGCGATGCAGGTCGTCTCCCGCGCCCGCGCCGCCGGACTGGTGATCACCCCGGCGCAGGTGTTCGAGCACCGCACCCCGGCGAACCTGGCCGCCGCCTCCCGTCCCGTCGGCGCGGTGGCCGACGCGGACGTGGAGCTGCTGCCCGCCGACCTGGTCGCGCAGTTCCCCGGCGACCACGAGGTGCTGCCCGCCTCCCCGCTCCAGCAGGGCTTCTACTTCCACTCCCGCTTCGACGCGGACGACTCCTACCTGGTGCAGGAGGTCCTGTCGCTGGGCCGCGCGGTGCGGCGCGCCGACGTGCAGGGCCTGCTGGACCGGCACCCCGCGCTGCGCGCCGGGTTCGGCCAGGGCGCGCGCGGCGAGGTCGTGCAGCTCGTGCCGCCGCACGTCGAGCTGCCCTGGCACGAGCACCCGGCCGACACCGACCTGGAGCGGGTGCTGGCCGCCGAGCGCGCGGGTGGCTTCGACCTGGAGCACCCGCCGCTGCTGCGCGCCGCCGCCGTCGGCGACAAGCTCGTCCTGACGCTGCACCACATCCTGGTCGACGGCTGGTCGGTCGGCCTGCTGCGCCGCGAGCTGGACGGCGTGCGGGTCGGCGCGCCCGACCACCTCGCCTACCACCGCTGGCTCGCCACCCGCGACGCCGAGGCCGCCCGCGCCGCCTGGCGCGCGGCGCTGTCCGACGTGGACGAACCGACCCGCGTCGTCCCCGACCCCTCGCCCCGGCACGGCCGGCACAGCGCGTTCCTGACCGCCGAGGCCACCGCCGCGCTCACCACCGCCGCCCGCAGGCTCGGCCTGACCACCGGCTCCGTGCTGCACGGCGCCTGGGGCCTGCTGATCGGCGGTCGCACCGGCCGCCGGGACGTGGTGTTCGGCAGCACCGTCGCCGGTCGTCCCGCCGAGGTCGAGGGCATCGAGTCCGCCGTGGGCCTGTTCATCAACACCGTGCCGGTGCGGCAGCGCTGGTCGCCCGCCGACACCCTCGCCCAGGTCCTCACCCGCTTCCAGGACGAGCAGGCCGCGCTGCTGGACCACCAGCACCTCGGCCTCGCCGAGATCCAGCGCGCGGCCGGTCAGGGCGAGCTGTTCGACACGCTCGTCGTGGTCGAGAACTTCCCCGACGTGGTCACCGACGTCGAGGTCCGCGACCGGGTGCACTACCCGCTCGCCCTGATCGCGATCCCCGGCGAGCGCCTGGAGCTGCGGATCAAGCACCGGGTGCCCGACGCCGAGGCGGTCGCGCTCGCCGACCGCCTGGTGCGGCTGCTGGAGGTCTTCGCCGCCGACCCGCACCGGCCGGTGGCCCGCGTCCCGCTCGTCACGCCCGGCGAGGCCGAGTGGCTGGCCGCGCAGACCGGGCAGGCCGTGGTCGTCCCCGAGGGGACCCTGGTCGACCGCATCGCCGCGCGCGTCGCCCAGACCCCGGACGCGGTGGCCGTCGTCTTCGAGGGCTCCACCCTCACCTACGCCGAGCTCGACCGCCGCTCGGCCGCCGTCGCGCGCGGGCTGCGCGAGCGCGGCGCGGGGAAGGTCGTGGGCGTCGCGATCCCGCGCTCGGCGGAACTGGTCGTGGCGCTGCTGGGCGTCCTGCGCTCCGGGGCCGCGTACCTGCCGCTGGACCTGGACTACCCGGCCGACCGGGTCGAGTTCATGCTCGCCGACTCGGGCGCGGACGTGGTGCTGCGCCAGGAGGACTGCCTCGCCGAGGACCCCGCGCCCGGAGCAGGGCTCCCGGACGCCGACCTGCCCGACGCCGACCTGCCCGACGCCGCCCCCGCCCCCGACGACCCGGCCTACCTGATCTACACCTCCGGTTCCACCGGGCGGCCCAAGGGCGTCGTCGTCGCGCACCGCGCCGTCGTGAACCGGTTGGCCTGGATGCAGGACCACTACGGGCTGGCCGCCGACGACCGGGTGCTGCAGAAGACCCCGTCCAGCTTCGACGTGTCGGTCTGGGAGTTCTTCTGGCCGCTGTGCGAGGGCGCGGCGATCGTGCTCGCCCGCCCGGACGGCCACCGCGACCCCGCCTACCTCGCGGACCTGGTGCGGGAGCAGGGGATCACCACGCTGCACTTCGTGCCGTCGATGCTCGCCGCGTTCCTCGGCGTGCCCGAGGTCGCCGACGACCCGGCGTGGGCGCGCAGCCTGCGCCGGGCGTTCAGCAGCGGCGAGGCGCTGACCGGGGACGTCGCGGGCCGCTGGCGCGCGCTCACCGGCGTGCCGCTGCACAACCTGTACGGGCCGACCGAGGCCGCCGTCGACGTCACCTGGTACCCGTTCCGGGGCGAGGCGGACCTGGCCGTGCCGATCGGCTTCCCGGTGTGGAACACCGGTCTGCACGTGCTGGACCCGCTGCTGCGCCAGGTCCCGGCCGGGGTGCCGGGTGAGCTGTACCTCTCGGGCGTGCAGCTCGCCCTCGGCTACCACGGCCGGTTCGCGCTGACCGCGGAGCGGTTCGTGGCCTCCCCGTTCGGCGGGCCGGGGGAGCGGATGTACCGCACCGGCGACCTCGTCGTGCGCCGCGCGGACGGTGCGCTGGTCTACCTGGGCCGCACCGACCGGCAGGTCAAGGTGCGCGGCAACCGCATCGAGCTGGGCGAGGTGGAGGCCGCGCTCGCCGCCCTGCCCGGCGTCACCCGCGCCGCCGTCATCGCGCGGGACAACCAGCTCCTGGGCTACGTCACGCCCGCGACCGCCGACGTGACCGCCCTGCGCGCCGAGCTGGCGCGGGTCCTGCCCGCAGCCATGACCCCGCACGCCCTGATCGCGCTGGCCGGCTTCCCGCTGTCCCCCAGCGGGAAGCTCGACCAGAACGCGCTGCCCGACCCCGCGCGGACCACCGCCGCCGAGCCCGGCAGGGCCGCCGCGACGGAGCGGGAGGAGCTGCTCTGCGGGATCGTCGCCGACGTCCTCGGCCTGCCCGCCGTCGGCCCGGACGACGACTTCTTCGCGCTGGGCGGGGACAGCATCACGTCCATCGCCGTCTCCACCCGCGCCCGCCGCGCCGGGGTGGGGGTCAGCCCGCGCGACGTCTTCGCGCACCGCACGGTCGCCGCGCTGGCCGCGCTGGAGGACGTCGTCGACGCGCGCGCCGACGACCGCCCGCTGCTGGAGCTCACCGACGCCCAGCGCGCCGCGCTGCCCCCGCACGAGGACGCCTGGCCGCTGTCCCCGCTGCAGGAGGGCCTGTTCTTCCACTCCAGCTACGACACGGGCGCGCTCGACGTCTACCTGTCCCAGGAGGTCATGGACTTCACCGGCCGGGTCGACGCCGACCGGCTGCGCGCCGCGGGCGGGCTCCTGCTGCGCCGCAACCCCAGCCTGCGCGCGGGCTTCACCAGCGACGGCGTGCCGCAGCCGGTGCAGTTCATCGCGCCGGACCTGGAGATCCCGCTGCGCGTGGTGGAGATCGGCGGGACCGGGGTGGCCGGTGACGCCGAGGTGCGGGAGCTGCTGGCCGCCGACCGGCGCGAGCGGTTCGACCTCGCCGCGCCGCCGCTGGCCCGGTTCCTGCTGCTGCGCCTGCCGGACGGCCGCGACCGGCTCGTCATCACCCACCACCTGGTGCTGTGGGACGGCTGGTCGGCGTGGCTGTTCCTGGAGCAGCTGCTGGAGCTGCTCCGCGACCCGGACGCGGACCTGGTCGAACCGGGCTCGTACCGGGACTACCTGGTGTGGCTGGCCCGCCAGGACCACGACGCCGCGCTCGGCGCGTGGCGCACCGCCCTGTCGGGCCTCGCCGAGCCGACCCTGGTCGCGCCGGTGGACCGCACCCGCGAACCGGTCATCCCCGCCGAGCTGCACGCCGACCTGCCGGAGGAGCTGACCGACCGGCTGCGGGCCCTGTCCCGCGCCCACGGCGTCACCGCGAACGCCGTGCACAACACCGCGTGGGCGCTCGTGCTGGCCGCCCAGGTCGGCCGGGACGACGTGGTGTTCGGCACCGCCGTCGCCGGGCGCCCCGTCGAGGTCGACGGGGTCGAGAACACCATCGGCATGTTCCTCAACACCATCCCCACCCGCGTCACCGTCGACCCGCGCGAGAGCGTGCTGGACCTGCTGGTCCGGGTGCAGGCCGAGCGCACCGCGCTGATGTCCTACGAGCACGTGGGCCTCGGCGAGATCCAGCGGCAGGCCGGGCACCGGCAGCTGTTCGACACCCTGTTCGTGCTGCGCACCGGCGACGGCGACGACCGCTCCGCCGCGCTGGCCGCCCGGCACGGCGTCACCGGTGTGTCCAACGTGGACGGAACGCACTTCCCGCTCACCCTGATCATCACGCCCGGCCGCACCACGCGGGTCACCCTGGCCTCGCGCCCCGACCTGGTCGACGCCGACCAGGCGCGGGCCGTGCTCGACCGCTACACCACCGTGCTGGAGCGCCTGGTCACCCGGCCGGACGCGCTGCTCGGCGCGATCGACGTGCTGCCCGACGCCGAGCGCGCCGCGCTCGCCGCCGAGTGGGGCGCCAGCGCCAACCCGGTGGTCGACCGCACCATCGCCGAGCTCCTCGCCGAGCAGGCCGGACGCACGCCCGACGAGACCGCGCTGGTGTTCGGCGACCTGCGCCTGACCTACGCCGACCTGCAAGCCCGCGTCGACCGCTTGGCCTCCGTGCTCGTCGCGCAGGGCGCCGGACCGGAGCGGGTGATCGCGCTTGCCCTGCCGCGCGGCGTGGACATGGTCGTCGCGCTGTTCGCCGTGCTGCGCACCGGGGCCGCGTACCTGCCGCTCGACCTGGACCACCCGGCCGACCGGCTGCGCCTGATGATCGCCGACACCGACCCGCTGCGCGTGCTGTCCACCGCGTCGGTCGGCCTCGTCGACGACGCGCTGCTCGTCGAGGACCTGCCGGACGCGCCGGAAGTCCTGGACTGGCCGAGGTTCTCGCTCGACCACCCGGCGTACGTCATCTACACCTCCGGCTCCACCGGCAGGCCCAAGGGCGTCGTCACCCCGTACCGGGGCCTGACGAACATGCAGCTCAACCACCAGCGCGCGATCTTCGCCCCGGCCATCGCCTCGGCGGGCGGTCGGCGGCTGCGGGTGGCCCACACCGTGTCGTTCGCGTTCGACATGTCGTGGGAGGAGCTGCTGTGGCTGGTGGAGGGCCACGAGGTGCACGTGTGCGACGAGGAGTTGCGCCGCGACGCCGCCGCGCTGGTCGCGTACTGCGACGAGCACCGGATCGACGTGGTCAACGTGACCCCGACCTACGCGCAGCTGCTGATCGAGGAGGGCCTGCTGGGCGGGCACGTCCCGCCGCTGGTGCTGCTCGGCGGCGAGGCCGTGCCGGACTCGGTGTGGCAGCGCCTGCGCGACACCCCCGGCACCTTCGGCTACAACCTGTACGGCCCCACCGAGTACACCATCAACACCCTCGGCGCGTCCACTGAGGACAGCGCGACCTCCACCGTGGGCCGGGCGATCTGGAACACCCGCGCCTACGTGCTCGACGCGCGCCTGCGGCCCGTGCCGCCCGGCGCGCCCGGCGAGCTGTACATCGCGGGCATCGGCCTGGCGCGCGGCTACCACGACCGGTTCGGCCTCACCGCGTCCCGCTTCGTCGCCGACCCGTTCTGCGCCGTCCCCCCTGGGGGCTCCGGCGAGCGCATGTACCGCACCGGCGACCTGGTCCGCGCCCGCCCCGACGGGAACCTGGACTTCCTCGGCCGCACCGACGACCAGGTCAAGATCCGGGGCTACCGGGTCGAGCTGGGCGAGGTCACCTCGGCGCTGGCCGCGCTCCCCGGCGTCACCCACGCCGCCGTGGTCGTGGACGCCGGACCGGGCGGGGTGAAGCGGCTCATCGGCTACGCGGTGTCCGAAGTGGACACCGCGGAGCTGCGCGAATCGCTCAAGTACGGCCTGCCCGACTACATGGTGCCCGCCGCCGTCATGGCCGTGGACGCGCTGCCGCTGACCGTCAACGGCAAGCTCGACACCCGCGCCCTGCCCAAGCCCGTCGTCACCGGCGGGGCCGCCTCCCGCGAACCGGCGAACGAGCGCGAGCGCGTGCTGCGCGAGCTGTTCGCCGACCTGCTCGGCGTGCCCGAGGCCGGTGTGGAGGACAGCTTCTTCGACCTCGGCGGGCACTCGCTGCTGGCCACCAGGCTGGTCAGCCGGGCCCGCACCGCGCTCGGCGTCGAGCTGTCGATCCGCGACCTGTTCGACGCCCCCACCCCCGCCCTGCTCGCCGCCCGCGCGAGCGGCGGCGCCCCGGCCAGGCCACCGCTGCGCCCCGCCGACTGGCCGGGCGGGCGGCCCGAGGAGCTGCCGCTCTCCTACGCGCAGCAGCGGCTCTGGCTCATCCAGCAGATGGAGGGCACCTCCGCCGCGTACAACTTCCCGCTGGTCTTCCGGCTGCGCGGCGGGCTGGACGTGGCCGCGCTGCGCGACGCGCTCCGGCTGCTCACCGACCGGCACGAGGCGCTGCGCACGGTCTTCGGCGAGCGCGACGGCGTGCCGTTCCAGCGGGTGCTGACCGACGTCGACCCGGTGTTCCGGAGCGTGGAGGCCACCGAGGCGCAGGCCGCCGACCTGGTCCGCGCCGAGGTGGGCAGGCCGTTCGACCTGGAGCGCGAGCTGCCGGTGCGGGTCACGGTCGCGCGCCTGGCCGACGACGAGCACCTCGTCGTCGTGCTGCTGCACCACATCACGACCGACGAGTGGTCCGACCGGCCGTTCCTGCGCGACCTCGCCGAGTCCTACCGGGCGCTGCGCGCGGGCGACGAGCCCGACCTGCCCGCGTTCCCCGTGCAGTACGCGGACTACGCGCTGTGGCAGCGGGAACTCCTGGACGTCGTCGGCGACGAGCAGCTCGCGCACTGGGAGCGCGCGCTCGCCGGGCTGCCCGAGGAGCTGGAGCTCCCGGTCGACCGGCCGAGGCCCGCGCGCCCGACGTTCCGGGGCGCGGACCTGGAGGTGGAGTTCCCGGCCGAGGTGGTCGCCGGGGTGCGGAAGATCGCCCAGGAGACCGGGGCCAGCGCGTTCATGGTCCTGCAGGCCGCCGTCGCCGCGCTGCTCGGCGCGCTCGGCGCGGGCGACGACATCCCGCTCGGCGCGCCGATCGCCGGGCGCACCGACGAGGCGCTGGACGACCTGGTCGGGTTCTTCGTCAACACCCTGGTGCTGCGCGCGGACCTGACCGGCGACCCGAGCTTCACCGAGCTGGTCGGCCGGGTGCGGGAGACCTCGCTGGCCGCGTTCTCGCACCAGGACGTGCCGTTCGAGGCCGTGGTCGACCGGGTCAACCCGGTCCGCTCGGCCGCCCGCAACCCGCTGTTCCAGGTCATGGTGGGCTACCACAGCCGGGGCGCCGAGCAGTTCGCGCTCGACGGGCTCGCCGTCGAGTGGCAGCCGCACGAGACCGGCACCGCCAAGTTCGACCTGGTGTTCAGCTTCACCGACCGGGCGGGCGGCCCGATCGGCTGCCGCGTCGAGTACGCCACCGACCTGTTCGACGCGACCACCGCGCACCGGCTCGCGCGGCGGCTGACCCGGCTGCTCGCCACCGTCGTCGCCGATCCCGGCGCGCCGGTCGGCGCGGTCGACCTGCTCGCCGACGACGAGCGGCAGCTGGTGCTGCGCGAGTTCAACGACACCGCGCGGGACGTGCCGGAGCTGACGTTCACCGAGCTGTTCGCGCGGGTCGTGGCGCGCAAGCCGGACGAGGTCGCGGTGGTCGACCGGGCCCGCTCGGAGAGCTACGCCCGGCTCGACGCCCGCTCCAACCGGATCGCCCGGCTGCTGGCGGCGCGGGGCGTGCGGCGCGAGTCGGTGGTGGGCGTGGCCGTGCCGAAGTCGGTGGAGATGGTCGCGACCGTGCTCGCCGTGCTCAAGCTCGGCGCCGCCTACCTGCCGCTGGAGCTGTCGAACCCGGCGGACCGGATCGCCTACGTGATCGAGGACTCCGGGGCCGAGCTGGTCGTGGCGACCAGCGAGGTGGTGGTGCCCGGCGACGTGCCCAGGCTGGACCTGGACGCGGTCGCCGACGAGCTGGCGGCGGCCGACGAGTCCACTGTGGACGGTGGTCCGGCCTCGCTCGACTCGGCCATGTACGTCATCTACACCTCCGGCTCCACCGGGCGGCCGAAGGGCGTGGTGGTCCCGCACGAGGGCATCGCCAGCCTCGCGGCCACCGCGATCGACCGGATGGGCCTGACCGAGGACAGCCGGGTGCTCCAGTTCGCCTCGGTCGGCTTCGACGTCGCGGTGTTCGAGCTGACCATGGCGCTGTGCGTCGGCGGCAGGCTCGTGCTCGCGCCGGACGAGGTGCGCGTCGCCGGTCCCGCGCTCACGGACTTCCTGCGGGACAGGCGGATCACGCACATGGTGCTGCCGCCGTCCCTGGTGTCCGCGCTGCCCGCCGACTGCGAGCTGCCCGACGGCTCGACGATCCTGGTCGGCACCGAGACCGTGCCGCCGGACCTGATCGGCCGCTGGGCCGGTCGGCTCAACCTGCTCGCCGCGTACGGGCTCACCGAGGCCACGGTGAACTCCACGCTGTGGCGCGCCGTTCCCGGCTGGGGCGGCGCGGTGCCGATCGGCGTGCCCGACCCGAACACCACCGTGCACGTGCTGGACTCCCGGCTGCGGCCGGTGCCGCCCGGCGTGGTGGGGGAGCTGTACGTGTCCGGGCGCGGGTTGGCGCGCGGCTACCTCGGCCGCCCCGACCTGACCGCGTCCCGGTTCGTGGCCTCGCCGTTCGGCCCGCCCGGCGCGCGGATGTACCGGACCGGCGACCGGGCGCGGTGGCGCGCGGACGGGAACGTGGACTTCCTCGGCCGGGTCGACACCCAGGTCAAGATCCGCGGGTTCCGGGTCGAGCTGGGCGAGGTGGAGGCGGTGCTCGCGGGGGCAGGCGGCGTCGCCCAGTCGGCCGTGGTCGCCGACCGCGAGGGCGAGATCACCAGGCTGGTCGGGTACGTCGTGCCGGTCTCCGGCGAGGTCGAGCTCGACCCGTCCGGGCTGCGGTCGCGCGTCGCGGAACGCCTGCCGGAGCACATGGTCCCGGCCGCCGTGGTCGTCCTGCCCGGCCCGCTCCCGCTGACCCCCAACGGGAAGCTGGACCGGCGCGCGCTGCCGCGCCCGGACTGGTCGGCCCTCGCGGGCGACGACCGGCCGAGCACGCCGGAGCAGAAGGCGGTGGCCGAGCTGTTCGCCGAGGTGCTGGGCGTCTCGCCGGGCGCGCACGACAGCTTCTTCGAGCTGGGCGGGCACTCGATGGCGTCGATGCGGCTGGTCGGGCGCATCCGGGCGGTGTTCGGGGTCGACCTGGCGCTGCGGGACGTGTTCGACTCGCCGACCGTCGCCGGGCTCGCGGGCAGGCTCAGCGGCGCGGTGTCCGAGCGGCCGAGGCTGCGGCGGATCGAGCGGCCGGTGGAGCTGCCGATGTCGGCGGTGCAGCGGGCGAGGTGGGCCACCCGGGACGGGTGGGACCACGCGCTGGCGCTGCACGGGACCTTCGACGCGGGTGCTCTCGCTGCGGCATATGGGGACGTGGTCGCCAGGCACGAGCCGCTGCGGGTCGTGCTGGACGGCCGGGTGCAGCGCCCGGTTCCCGCGCCGGAGCTGGAAACCGTTGTGGTGGGGGAACTCGACGCCGCGCTGGCCGCGTTCGCCCGCGAGGAGGTCGACCTGCTGGCCGGGCCGCCCGCGCGCGCCCGGCTGGTGGTGGCGGGGGAGCGGCAGGCGCTGCTGCTGACCATGCACTACCTGGCCGTGGACGAGTGGTCGGTGGTCCCGCTGGTCCGGGACCTGGTTCAGGCTTACCGGGCAAGGGTTTCCGGTGACGTGCCGCAGTGGTCGGAGCTGCCGGTCGGGTACGCGGACTACGCGCTGTGGTCGGCCGAGGTCGCGGAGGTGGTGGGGGAGCGGCAGCGGGCGTTCTGGCGCGACGCGCTCCGCGACCTGCCGAGGCTCGAACTCCCTTACGCCGGAACGGCTCCCGGTCCCCGCTACGCGGCCGACGTGGTGCCGTTCGAGCTGCCCGCCTCGCTGCACGAGGCGATCGGCGCGGTGGCGTCGGCGACCGGGACGAGCCTGTTCATGGTGGTGCAGGCGGCGTTGGCGGTGGTGCTGTCCGAGCACGGCGCGGACGTGCCGATCGGCGCGCTGGTGGCCGGGCGGACCGAGGAGGCGCTGGCCGACGTGGTCGGGTCGTTCTTCACGCCCGTGGTGCTGCGCACCGACGTGGCCGGGTCGCCGACCAGGGCGGAGCTGCTGGCGCGGGTGCGGGAGGCGGACCTGGCGGCGTTCGACCACGCCGACGTGCTGCCCGGCGCGGACCCGCAGGTCGTGGTCGTGCACCACGAGCGGGCGGCGCTCGGCGGCGAGCTGGGCGAGCTGGTCGCGGTGCCGACCGGGAGCACGACGGCGGAGCTGACGCTCAGCTTCTACGAGCCCAGGGGCGGCGGACCCGTGCCCTGCTATCTGGTGTACGCGGTGGACCTGTTCGAGCGGGCCACGGTGGAGCGGTGGGCCGAGCGGTTGCGCGCCGAGCTGGACGCGCTGGTCGGCGACCTTGACGGGAGGATCGACTCATGAGCAATCCGTTCGACGACGCCGAGGGCGTCTTCCACGTGCTGGTGAACGCGGAGGGGCAGCACTCGCTGTGGCCGGCGTTCGCGGAGGTGCCGGGGGGGTGGGACCCGGTGTTCGGGCCGGATGGGCGCGAGGCGTGCGTGGCGTACGTGGAGAAGAACTGGACCGACCTGCGGCCGGTCAGCCTGCGGTGAGGTCCTCGGGTGGTCGGGGGCGCCTCTCGGCGTCCCCGGCTGCTTCGTCTTGCTTCGTTTTGCTTCGTTTCGCTCCGCTAGGCGCAGCTCGCCAGCAGCGCGGGTGCCAGCAGGACCAGCACGTTCACCGGCCAGTAGCTGGTCGCCCTGGTCCCGCTGAGCTTGAACAGCAGCGCGTTCAGCAGCAGGAACACCAGCAGCACCGGGGTGAGCAGCGACAGCAGCGCCGCGACGTCCGGCGGGTCCGAGGGGCCGGGACCGGCCAGCTCGACCAGCAGCGCGAACCCCCAGGCGAGCGGCAGGGCGGAGATCACGCCCAGCGCCGCGTTGGCCGCCAGCGCCACCGGAAACGGCCAGGACCTGCGCTTCTCGCTCATTCCCACACCACCACGTTACGGCGCGTCGGCGTCGAGGTCGGATCGGTGTCGAACAGCTCCGGCGACCGCTGCCGAATCCGCTCCACGTCCGCGAACACCGCGCGCAGGTGCGTGCGCATCGCGACCCGCGCACCCGCCACGTCCCCGGCCGCGACGGCGGCGTGGATCGCGACGTGCTGCGCGATGAACTCGTCAGGCGACCGCGCGTCGTACAGCCCGAGCCTGCGCGCCCGGTCCAGGTGCCCCTTGGCGGCGACGACGGTCCCCCACGCGTTCCCGTGCCCGCTCAGCCGGAGCAGGCCGTGGTGGAACTCCTCGTCCAACTCGAAGAACTCCTCCAACCCGATGCCGCCGGTTCGCTGGCGCTCCAGGTTCGCGGCCAGCTCGGCGAGCAGCTCGGCGTCCAGCGCGGGCGGCAGATCCTCCAACGCGGCGAGCTCGACGGCCTCGCGCAAGAACTGCGCGTCCGCGACCTTCTCGGGGTCGACCCGGCAGACGAACGACCCGATCTTGGGAAAGACCTGGACCAGCCCTTCCTCGGCGAGCAGGATCAGGCTCTCGCGCACGGGAGTCCGACTGACCCCGAGCTCGGCGGCCAACTCGTTCTCGGACAAGGCGGCCCCGGGAGCCAGCTCCAGGGTGAGCACCCTACGACGCAAGGCCTCGTAAATCGCCCGCCGGTTGCTCTTCTTGCCCGCTCCTGCCACGGGGTCATCATAGGGTCGGGTGGGGGAGGGGGATGGGGGAGCGGGCGGGGCTGAGCACGGGGTTCATGGGGGGCGGGGGCCGGGCACGGGGGCCGGTCCAGCCACCTCACGGCCCCCAAACACCTCACCCACCCCGCGCCGCTCACCCCCACCACCAGAACGCCGCACCCCACCCGCCCTGCCATCGGCCCCGCCCTGCGCCTCACCTGCTCTGCCACTGAACCCGTCCTGCGCCTCACTGGCCTCGCCACCGGCCCTGCTCTGCGCCCCACTGGCCTCGCTGCCGAACTCGCCTTGCACCTCGCTCACCCTGTCGTGGCCCCGGCCCGCGCCCCTATCCCCGGACCCGGCCCGCGTCTCACCCTGCCGCCAGCACTGAGCCGCACCTCGCCCGCCCATCGGGTCCGCCGCTGGCCACATCCCCGCCCCGCCACCTCGCTGGCAACCGGTTCGTGCTGCTCTTGCCGATGGTCGGACCGCTCGCCCAAGGTTGAACGGTCCGTTCAACCGAGTTGGCCACTGACGGTCGGACCGCTCGTTCGCGGTTGAACGGTCCGTTCAACCGAGTTGGCCACCGATGGTCGGACCGCTCGTTCGCGGTTGAACGGACCACTCGTTCCCGGTTGAACGGACCCTTCAACCGGTGCGCTGCTGTCCTACGGCACCACTGCAACCCCGGTGTCCCGCTATCCGCTCCTGTGCTGGTCCCTGTAACCGTTGAACGGTCCGTTCACCCACGGTTGAACGGACCACTCACCCATGGTTGAACGGTCCGTTCAACCGGGCGCATCGCCTTGAAGGCCCTATCGCGCGACGCGTTGCCGATGCGCCGCCAGCTTCTCGCTCGTGAGCGCTCTCCCGCGCCACCACCTGCCGGAGTGGCCCTTCCGTGTCGTACCGTCGCTCGCCTTCCGTCGCGTCGCCGTTCCAGCAGGCTCGCCCCGTGCCCCGTGCCCCGTGCCCCGTGCCCCGTGCCCCGTGCCCCGCCGTACCGCACCCCGCTGCCACCCCGCCCCCGGCCCGCGCCAAACCCCGCCCCCACCACCCCACCAAAACCCACCCCCACCCCCTTGACTTCCTCCCCGACAAATACTTGTATACAAGCACCGGTCGCCCAGCCGCCCGTCCATCCCAGCGGGCCAAGCCCGCGCCCCTGCCACGCAACGAGGAGTGGTCAGTTGAGCACCATCGAGCGCGCCGAGGTCCTGATCGCCTCGCCGGGGCGCAACTTCGTCACCCTCCGCATCACCACCTCCGACGGCGTAACCGGCCTGGGCGACGCCACCCTCAACGGCCGGGAACTCGCCGTCGCCTCCTACCTCCGCGACCACGTCGTCCCCCTCCTCATCGGCCGCGACCCCGCCCGTATCGAGGACACCTGGCAGTACCTCTACCGAGGCGCCTACTGGCGTCGCGGCCCGGTCACCATGACCGCCATCGCCGCCGTCGACACCGCCCTCTGGGACATCAAGGGCAAGGTCGCCGACCTCCCCGTCTACCAGCTCCTCGGCGGCCGTTCCCGCGACGGCGTCATGGTCTACTCCCACGCCAGCGGTGCCGACACCGCCGAGCTGCTCGACGACGTCGCCCGCTTCCTCGACCTCGGCTACCTCGCCGTCCGAGCCCAGGCCGCCGTCCCGAACGTCAAGGGCACCTACGGCGTCCGCAAGGGCGCCGTCTACGAGCCCGCCGCGACCGCGCTCCCCGACGAGCAGCCCTGGAACACCCCCGCCTACCTCGACTTCGCCCCCACCTACCTCGCCGCCGTCCGCGAGCGCTTCGGCTTCGGCTTCCACCTCCTCCACGACGTCCACCACCGCCTCACCCCCATCGAGGCCGCCCGGTTCGGCAAGTCGGTCGAGGACCTGCGGCTGTTCTGGATGGAGGACCCGACGCCCGCCGAGAACCAGGAGGCGTTCCGGCTCATCCGCCGGCACACCACCACCCCGATCGCCGTCGGCGAGAACCTCAGCTCCATCTGGGACGTCCAGCACCTCATCACCGAGCAGCTGATCGACTACGTCCGCACCACCGTCGTCCACGCGGGCGGCATCACGCACCTGCGCCGCATCTTCGACCTCGCCGCCCTCTACCAGGTCCGCACCGGCTCGCACGGCGCCACCGACCTGTCCCCGGTGAGCATGGCCGCCGCCGTGCACGTCGACATCTCGGTGCCGAACTTCGGCATCCAGGAGCACATGGGCCACACCCCCGAGGTCGCCGAGGTCTTCCGCAGCGACGTCCGCTTCGAGAACGGGATGCTCCACCCCTCGGACGCCCCCGGCCTCGGCGTCGAGTACGACGACGACGCCGCCGCCCGCTTCCCGTACGACCCCCGCTACCTGCCCGTCGCGCGCCTCGCCGACGGCTCGATGCACGACTGGTGACCCCCGTGGACCGACTCGGCCTCGCCGCGCTGGACCGGCTCCCGGCGCACGCCCGCCCCGCCGCCGACCCGCGCGAGCTGCCCACCCGCGCCCTGCACCTGGGCCTGGGCGCGTTCCACCGCGCCCACCAGGCCGTCTACACCGAGCACGCGGGCGGCTGGGGCATCGCCGCGATCGCCCCGCGCTCCCGCGACGTGGTGGCCGCGCTGCGCGCCCAGGACTGCCTGTACTCGGTGGTCGAGCGCTCCCCGGAGCGCCCGTCCGCGCGCGTCGTCGGCTCGATCACCGAGGCGCTGCACGCCACCGACGACGCCGACCGCGTGCGAGCCCTGCTCACCGCCCCGGAGACCTCGGTGATCACCCTGACCGTCACCGAGAAGGCCCACCACCGCCGCGCCGACGGCAGGGGCCTCGACCTCGCCGCCCCCGAGATCGCCGCCGACCTGACCTCGCCCGCCCCGTCCACCGTCGTCGGCCGCCTCGCCGCCGGGCTCGCCCTGCGCCACCGCACCACCGGCGCCCCGGTCAACGTGGTCTCCTGCGACAACATCGCCGACAACGGCGCGGTCCTGGCCGGTCTGGTCCGCGACTACGCCGAGGCCGCGAACCGGCCCGGCACGGCGGCCTTCCTCGCCTGGCTGGACACCGCCGTCGCCTTCCCGTCCACCGTCGTCGACCGCATCGTCCCGGCCACCACCGAGGACGACCGCGCCACCGCCGCGCGAGCGCTCGGCCTGCGCGACGAGGCGACCGTCGCGGGCGAGCCGTACCGGCAGTGGGTGCTCCAGGACGCGTTCACCGCCGACCGCCCGGCCTGGGAGCGCGACGGCGCCCTCCTGGTCCCGGACGTGCGCCCGTACCAGGTCACCAAGCTCCGCCTGCTCAACGGCAGCCACTCCGCGCTCGCCCACCTGGGCGCGGCGGCGGGCTGCACGACCATCCGCGAGGTGCTGCACACCGCGTGGGGCGAGCGGTTCGTGCGGGCCTTCTGCGCCGAGGTCGCCCCGACCCTGCCCGAGGGCGGCCCGGACCCGGCCGGTTACGCGGACGACCTGGTCACCCGCTTCCGCAACCCGGCGGTGCGGCACCTGCTGCGCCAGATCGGCTCCGACAGCTCGCTGAAGGTCCCCGAGCGCTGGCTCGACCCGCTGCGCGCCCTGGACCGCGCGCCGCTGCTGGAGCTCGCCCTCGCGGGCTGGGTCGCCTCGACCCGTCCCGGCGACGACGACCTGCCGGTCCACGGCACCACCGACCCCCTGTCGGACGAGCTGGCCGCCTGCTGGCACGACCGACCGGCCCACCCCGAGCTGGTCGCCAGGCTCCTGCGCCTGGTCGGCGCGCCCGACCTGGCCGAGCGGACCGACCTGACCACCGCCGTCGCCCAGCGCCTCCCCGCGCTGCGCGCCGGCCGCGTCGAGTTCTGAACCCCGCACGGGAAACCCCGCGAGAACCCCCGCACCACCCCCGCCGAAGCCAGTCCCGCCAGTTCCGGGACCTGCCGGGCGGACCCTCCCCACCGCACCGTCCACCCGCAGCAACGGAGCACAGGATGACGGACAGCACCACCCCGCCACAGGGCACGACGCCGCAGGCCGCGGCGCCGAAGGCCACCAGGACCACCCGCGACCTCGCCAAGGCCGCCACCTCAGGCTGGCTCGGCACCGCCATGGAGTTCATGGACTTCCAGCTCTACTCGCTGGCAGCCGCCATCGTCTTCAACAAGATCTTCTTCCCGGACGTCAGCCCGGCCATCGGCCTCATCGCCGCGATGGCCACCTACGGCGTCGGCTACGTGGCCCGCCTCGCGGGCGCCGTCTACTTCGGACGGATGGGCGATCGCCTGGGCCGCAAGAAGGTCCTGTTCATCACCATCGCCCTGATGGGCGCCTCCACCACCCTGATCGGCGCCCTGCCGACCTACCAGACCATCGGCATCGCCGCCCCGATCCTGCTCGTCGCGCTGCGCCTGCTCCAGGGCTTCGGCGCGGGCGCGGAGATCGCGGGCGCCACGGTCATGCTCGCCGAGTACGCCCCCACCCGCCGCCGCGGCCTGATCGCCTCGCTGGTGTCGCTGGGCACCAACTCCGGCACCCTGGCCGCGTCCGGCCTGTGGGCGGTGCTGATCGGCGTGCTGTCCGAGGAGCAGCTGCTGTCCTGGGGCTGGCGCCTGCCGTTCCTGCTGAGCTTCGTGCTGCTGGTGTTCGCGGTGTGGTTGCGCCGCAACCTCAAGGAGAGCCCGGTCTTCGAGGAGCGCGCCGACGTCGTGGACGGCGTCGCGCTGTCCCACCGGGAGGTCGTGGCCGCGGCCGAGCAGCAGCCCGAGACCGCCTCGCTGAAGGCGAGCGTGCGCCAGCGCAAGGGCCGCGCGTTCTTCCTCGCGCTGGGCCTGCGCTTCGGCCAGGCGGGCAACTCCGGCCTGGTGCAGACGTTCCTGGTCGGCTACCTGGCCACCACCCTCGCGATGGAGCGCAGCGTCCCGACCTCCGCCATCGTCTACGGCTCGCTGCTCGGCTTCGTCACCGTCCCCGTGGTCGGGCTGCTCGGCGACCGCTTCGGCCGCCGCCCGGTCTACCTCGCGCTGACCGCGGCGACCGCGCTGGCCGCGTTCCCGCTGATGCTCATGATCACCAGCGGCAGCAGCGCCGCGACGATCGTCGGCATGGTGCTCGCGCTCAACCTCGGCGTGCTGGGCCTGTTCTCCCTGGAGAGCGTCACGATGGCCGAGCTGTTCGGCGCCCGCACCCGCTTCACGCAGCTCGCGCTGGCCAAGGAGATCGGCGGCATCCTCGCCACCGCCATCGGCCCGGTGCTCGCCGCGACGCTCACCGCCGTCACCGGCCACTGGTGGCCGATCGCCGCGATGCTCGTCGCCTACTCGCTGATCACCCTCGTCGCCGCCCTCCTCTCGCCCGAGACGAAGGGGCGCGACCTGGTCCGACTGGAGGACGCCGTATGAGAGCCGTCGTCGTGCACGGCCCGCTGGACGTGCGGGTCGACGACCTGCCCGCGCCCGAGGCCGCCGAGGGGCAGGTGCTCGTGGCGGTGGAGTGGGGCGGGGTGTGCGGCTCGGACCTGGCGTACTGGAAGCACGGCGCGTCCGGCACCGCCGTGCTGCGCCACCCGCTGGTCCTGGGCCACGAGATCGCCGGCCGGGTGGCCGCGCTCGGCGCGGGCGTCACGGGCGTCGAGGTCGGCGCCCCGGTCACCGTGCACCCGGCCTCGCCGGAGGGCGACCTGCCGGACCGCCTGGCGGGCAGGCGCAACCTGGCCCCGAGGGTCCGCTACCTCGGTTCGGCGGCCTTCGACCCGCACACGAACGGCGGCTTCGCCGAGCTGGTCGCGGTCCGCGCCGACCAGCTCCGCCCGCTGCCGGACGGCGTCAGCACCCGCCACGGCGCGCTGGCCGAACCGCTCGCGGTCGCGCTGCACGCCGTGACCAGGGCAGGCGACCTGCGCGGCAAGGACGTCCTGGTCAACGGCGCGGGCCCGATCGGCTCGCTGGTCGCGGCGGCGGCCAAGCGCGCAGGCGCGGCCTCGGTGACCAGCGCGGACGTGTCCGCCGGACCGCTGGCCACGGCCCGCGCGCTGGGCGCGGACCACACCGTCGACCTCGGCGCGGGGGAGCACCTGCCCGCCGACGTGGAGGTCGTGCTCGAGGCCTCCGGCGCACCCGCCGCGCTCGGCCCGGTGCTGCGCGCCACCGCGCGCGGCGGCCTGCTGGTGCAGGTCGGCAACCTGCCCGGCGCGCCCGCGCCTGCCGCGCTCGGCGACCTGGTCACCCGCGAGATCACCTGGATCGGCTCGTACCGCTTCGTCGACGAGATCACCGACGCGGTCCGGGCGCTGGGCGAGGGCCTGGACCTGGAGCCGCTCATCGCGGGCGAGCACGAGCTGCCCGACGCCCGCGCCGCGCTGGAGCAGGCGGCCGGGACCGGCGGCGGCAAGGTCCTGATCCGCCTGGGCGGCGCGCGGTGACCAGCCCCGGCGTGGTCACTATCGGCGAGACCATGGCGCTGGTGACCCTCCCGTCCTCGGGCCGGGTCACCGCCGCCGCGCCGGTCGTGCTGGGCGTCGGCGGCGCCGAGTCCAACGTCGCCATCGGCCTGGCCAGGCTGGGCGTGCCCGCCACCTGGGTCAGCCGGGTCGGCGACGACGCGCTCGGCGCGCTGGTGGTCCGCGAGCTCCGGGGCGAGGGCGTCACCGTCCTCGCCCCGCGCGACCCGGACGCCCCCACCGGCATGATGCTCAAGGAGCACCGCAACGGCCGCCCCACCAGGGTCCGCTACTACCGCGGGGGCAGCGCCGCCTCCCTGCTGGGACCGGCGGACGTGGACCGGGCCGCCGTCGCGGGCGCGGCCGTGCTGCACCTGACCGGCATCACCCCCGCGCTCGGCGACGGTCCGCGCGCCGCCGTCCGGCACGCCGTCGACCTGGCCAGGTCGGAGGGCGTCACCGTCACCTTCGACGTCAACCACCGCAAGACCCTGTGGTCGGACGAGGAGGCCCGACCGGTGCTGGCCGAGCTGGTGTCGAAGGCCGACGTGGTCTTCGCGGGCGCGGAGGAGGCCGAGCTGGTGCTGGGCACCCCCGGCGCCGCCGAGGAGGAGCTGGTCGCGGGCCTGGCCGGGCTGGGCGCGGGCACCGCCGTGCTCAAGATCGGCGAACGGGGCGCGCTGGCCCACCGGGACGGCGTCCGCACCCACGTCCCCACCACCCCGGCCGCGGTCGTCGACCCGGTGGGCGCGGGCGACGCGTTCGTCGCGGGCTTCCTGGCCGAGCTGGTCGCGGGCCGCCCGCTGGAGACCTGCCTGCGCACCGGGAACGCGTGCGGCGGCCTGGTGGTCGGCGTGCCCGGCGACTGGGAGGGCCTGCCCACCCGCGCCGAGCTGACCGAGGCCGGGCACGCGCCGGACGGCGGCGACGTGCGCCGCTGACCACCCCCGGCCGGTGGCGCGCGCGAAGATCACCACCCCCGCGCGTGCCCCGGCCCACATCGGTTAGCCTCCCCTAAGAAACAGGGGGAGGTGCGGTGTCCCGGTCGGTGGCGCGGTCACTAGGTCTGCTGCTGGCTCTCGCCGCGCTCGCGCTCGTGGTGGCGCTGAGCCTGTGGGTCGGCACCAAGAGCATCCCGTTCACCCAGACCTGGTCGCTGCTCCAGGCCGACGACGGCTCGGGCGACGCCGCGATCATCCGCGACGTCCGCGTCCCCAGGGCCGCCCTCGGCCTGCTGGCGGGCGTGTCGCTCGGCCTGAGCGGCGCGCTGATGCAGGCCCTCACCCGCAACCCGCTGGCCGACCCCGGCCTGCTGGGCGTGAACATGGGCGCGGCGGCGGCGATCGTCACCGCCATCGCGTTCCTGGGCATCACCTCCGCCTCCGGCTACCTCTGGTTCTCCCTGGCGGGCGCGGCGGTGGCCGCCGTCGCCGTCTACGTCCTCGGCGCGACCGGACGGGGCACGGTCACCCCGGACCGCCTGGTGCTCAGCGGCGCGGCGCTGACCGCCGTGCTCTACGCCTACATCTCCGCCGTGCTGCTGCTCAACGCCCAGACCTTCCAGTCCTTCCGCTTCTGGAACGTCGGCTCCCTCGCGGGCCGCACCGCCGAGACCGTCTGGCAGATCGCCCCCCTGGTCGTCGCGGGCGTGCTGACCGCGCTGCTGCTGGGCCGCAGCCTCAACGCGCTGGCGCTGGGCGAGAGCACCGGCCGCGCGCTGGGCGCGAACCCCACCCGCACCCGCACCCTCGGCGTCGTCGCGATCACCCTCATGGCGGGCGCGGCCACCGCCGCCGCGGGCCCGATCTCGTTCCTGGGCCTGACCGTCCCGCACATCGCCCGCGCCGTCGCGGGCACCGACCAGCGCTGGGTCCTGGCCTACTCGGCGGTCCTGTCCCCCGTCCTGCTCCTGGGCGCCGACGTCGTGGGCCGGGTCGTCATCGCGCCCCAGGAGGTGGAGGTCGGCATCGTGACCGCGCTCCTGGGCGCCCCCGTGTTCATCGCGCTGTGCAGGCGCAGGAAGCTGGCGCAGCTGTGACCAGGGTCCTGCGCGCGGGCCCGCTCTCCACCAGGGTCAGCCCCCGCGCCCTCACCGTCACCACCGCCCTCGCCGCGCTGGTGCTGGCCGCGACCGTCACCACCCTGGTCACCGGCGACTACCCGCTCACCCCCGTCGAGGTCCTCACCACCCTCCTCGGCCAGGGCGACCCGTTCTCCGACTTCGTCGTGTTCACCCTGCGCCTGCCCAGGCTCCTCACCGGCTTCCTGGTCGGCGCGGCGCTGGCGGCGTCCGGCGCGATCCTGCAGAGCCTGTCCCGCAACCCGCTGGCCAGCCCGGACGTCATCGGCTTCACCCAGGGCGCGGCCACCGGCGCGATCACCGCCACGGTCGTGTTCCAGGCGAGCATGACCGCCGTCGCCACCTCCGCCGCCGCCACCGGCCTGATCACCTCCGCCGCCGTCTACCTGCTGGCGCTGCGCGGCGGCGTCCAGGGCTTCCGGCTGGTCCTGGTGGGCATCGGCGTCAGCGCGATGATGCTGGCCGCGAACTCGTTCCTGCTCACCCGCACCTCGCTGGAGAGCGCGCTCGCCGCGCAGGCGTGGCTCGTGGGCGGCCTGAACAACCGGGGCTGGGGCCACGTGCAGGTCCTCGCCGCCACCCTCGTGGTCCTGCTCCCGTGCGCGCTCGCGCTGGCCCGCAGGCTGGCCCTGCTGGAGATGGGCGACCTGACCGCGACGGGCCTGGGCGTGCCCGCCGAACCGACCCGCCTCGCGCTCCTGGTGCTCAGCGTCGGCCTGGCCGCCGTCGCCACCGCCGCCGCGGGCCCCATCACGTTCGTGGCGCTGGCCGCCCCCCAGCTGGCCCGCCGCCTCACCGGCTCGCCCACCCCGGTCCTGGTCGCGTCCGCCCTCACCGGCGGGCTGCTCCTGCTGCTGGGCGACCTGGCCGTGCAGAAGCTGTTCCCGACCTCACAGCTGCCGGTGGGCATCGCCACCGGGGCCATCGGCGGGCTCTACCTCGTGTGGCTGCTGGCCGCCGAGTGGCGGAAGGGGAGCGGGCGATGACCCGGTTGCGCGGCGAGGACCTGACCCTGGCCTACGACGAGCGCCTGGTGGCGGAGCACCTCGACGTCGCGATCCCGGACGGCTCGTTCACCGTCATCGTCGGACCGAACGCCTGCGGCAAGTCGACCCTGCTCAAGGCGCTCGCGCGGATGCTCAAGCCCACCTCGGGCACGGTCCTGCTCGACGGCGCGGCGATCTCCTCCTACCGCTCCAAGGAGGTCGCCCGCAGGCTCGGCCTGCTCCCGCAGACCTCCACCGCCCCCGGCGGCATCGTGGTGGAGGAGCTGGTGGCGCGCGGCCGGTACCCGCACCAGCGGCTGCTGCGCCAGTGGTCCGAGGACGACCAGCGGGTGGTCGCCGAGTCGATGCGCCTGACCGGCGTCGTGGAGCTGGCCGACCGGCCGGTGGACGAGCTGTCCGGCGGGCAGCGGCAGCGCGTGTGGCTGGCCATGGCGCTGGCCCAGCAGACCCCGGTCCTGCTGCTCGACGAGCCCACCACGTTCCTGGACGTCGCCCACCAGGTCGAGGTGCTCGACCTGTGCGCCGACCTGCACGAGGACGGCGCGCACACCCTGGTGGCCGTGCTGCACGACCTCAACCAGGCGTGCCGCTACGCCACCCACCTGATCGCGATGAAGCCCGGCCGGGGCGTGGTGGCCCAGGGCGACCCGAGCGAGATCGTCACCGCCGCGCTGGTGGAGGACGTGTTCGGGCTGCGCTGCCGGGTCATCCCGGACCCGGAGACGGGGACGCCGCTGATCGTGCCGCTCAAGCGCGAGCGCAAGGGGCTGGTGAGCGGGGACGCCGCGTGATGCCGGCGCGTGAGGCCGGCGGCGCCGCAGGGGGTGGCGTCGTGCGAGCCGGTGCTGCCCGAGCACGCCCCGTCGGGCAGGATGGGGCAGGACGGGGGAGCGCACGTCCTCCCAGTCTGAACGTATAGCACACCGGGGGGCTTGCGGCAAGGCCCAGGCCCTGGCGCACAATCACCCGCCGAGGTCGGAACCTGCTGGTGAGGGGCACGTGGCTGCACGAGGGTACGAAGAAGAACTGGACGCCGAGCGCGCCCACGTCGCGGAGCTGTACGCGCGGCTCGACGCCGAGCGCGCCCGCGTCCGGACCGAGTACGACAACGCCCTGATGGGCAACGGCGGCAACAGCGGCTCGCTCGTGGAGCGCGACACCGAGGTCCGCTCGCTGGGGCGGGAGGTCAAGCGGCTGGACGTGGCAGACAACGGCCTGTGCTTCGGCCGCCTGGACGCGATCACCGGTGAGCGCTCCTACATCGGGCGCATCGGGCTGTACGACAAGGACGACGACTACGAGCCCGCGCTGCTGGACTGGCGCGCGCCCGCCGCCCGGCCGTTCTACGTGGCCACCGCCGCGAACCCGGAGGGGATGCGCCGCCGCAGGCAGTTCCACACCAGGGGCCGCAGGATCGTCGACTACACCGACGAGGTGCTCGGCCGCCCCGGCGATCAGGAGCGCGGCGACGCGGCGCTGCTGGCGGCGGTCAACGCGCCGCGCGGCGAGGGGATGCGCGACATCGTCGCGACCATCCAGGCCGAGCAGGACCGCATCATCCGGCTGGCGCACGACGGCGTGCTGGTCATCGAGGGCGGGCCGGGCACCGGCAAGACGGTCGTGGCGCTGCACCGCGTCGCGTACCTGATGTACACCCAGCGCGAGCGCATGGAGCGGCACGGCGTGCTCGTCGTCGGGCCGAACCCGGCGTTCCTCAACCACATCGGCCGGGTGCTGCCGTCGCTGGGCGAGTCGGACGTGGTGTTCACGACCACCGGCGGGTTCGTGCCGGGCCTGGTCGTCACCGCCGAGGAGCAGGACCCCGAGGCGGCGCGCGTGAAGGGGTCGTTGAAGTTCCTGGAGGTGCTGGCGGCGGCGGTGGCCGACCGGCAGACGCTGCCCGAGGAGCCCCTCGAGGTCCGGATGGGCGGGCACGACCTGCTGCTCGGCCGGGACGTGGTCGAGTGGGCGCGGCAGGAGGCCCGCGACAGCGGCCTCCCGCACAACGAGGCGCGGTCGACGTTCACCGAGATCCTGACCTACGTGCTCACCGAGCGGGCCATCGCCCGGATCGGCAAGGGCTGGCTCACCCGCGACAACAAGGACGCCTGGGAGCGCACCCGCCGCGAGCTGCTCAAGGAGCTGGCCGACGACGACTCGTTCACCGCGCTCGTCGACCGGTTCTGGCCGAGGCTGACCCCGGCGTCGCTGCTCGCGGGCCTGTACTCGTCGCCGGAGCGGCTGCGCGCGGCGGGCGCGGACGTCGGGCTGCTGCTGCGCGAGCGCGGCAACGCCTGGACGGTGTCGGACGTGCCGCTGCTGGACGAGCTGGTCGACCTGCTCGGGCGCGACCGGGCCGACGACGCGGCGGCCGAGGCGGCGCGCGACCGGGAGGCCAAGTTCGCCGAGGGCGTGCTGGGGATGCTGGTCGAGCGCGCCGACATGATGGACGACGAGGACCACCTGATCGCGTCCGACCTGGTGGACGCCTCGGACCTGGCCGAGCGGTTCGAGGAGCGCGACACCAGGGACCTGGTCGAGCGGGCCTCCGCCGACCGGGACTGGACGTACCGGCACGTCGTGGTGGACGAGGCGCAGGAGCTGTCCGAGATGGACTGGCGGGTGCTCATGCGGCGCTGCCCGAACCGGTCCTTCACCGTCGTCGGCGACCTGGCGCAGCGCCGCTCGCCCGCCGGGGCGGACTCGTGGGGCGCCGTGCTGGACCGCTACGTGCCGGGCCGGTGGGTGTACCGGGAGCTGACGGTGAACTACCGCACCCCGGCCGAGATCATGGCCGTGGCGGCGTCCGTGCTGGCCGGGTTCGCGCCGTCGGTGCGCCCGCCGGAGTCGGTGCGCTCGTGCGGCGTGCCGCCGTGGGCGCGGCGCGTGCCGCCCGAGCAGGTCGCCGAGGCGGTCGCCGAGTTCACCCGCGCCGAGGCGGGCCGGGAGGGCACCAGCGTCGTCATCGGCCCGCCGGACGTGCCGGGCGCGGTGGCGGCCTCGGAGACCAAGGGCCTGGAGTACGACGCGGTGCTCGTCGTGGAGCCGGAGCGCATCCTCGCCGACGGCGACCGGGGCGCGGCGGAGCTGTACGTGGCCCTGACCCGCGCGACGCAGCGCCTGGGCGTCCTGCACACCGCCCCGCTCCCGGAGTCGCTGTCGGGCCTGGTGGAGGTCGAGGACCCGCTGACCGCGCGGTAACCGCGATCCGCCACGAAGGCCCCACCCGCAGCGGACGCTGTTGGCTAATTCTGCCCCGCTGGATCTCATCCAGCGGGGCAGAGTGCTGCGAAGGGGGAGACGCGGGTGCGGGCGAGTGGTCTGCCGGTGTGCCAGGCGTCGAGGCGGGCGAGGTTGATCGCGGCACCGGTGAGGTGGTGTTGCAGGCGGGTCTTGGCGAGACCGCGGTAGCGGGATCTGCGCAGGCCGAACGCCTGGACGCCCTGCGAGATGGCGCCCTCGACGCCGGCACGGTGTCCGTAGCGGCGACGCCAGTGGTCGGTGTCCTGCTCGACGCGGGCCTGCTGGAGGATGTCGTGCTCGGCTCTGGGCCGCAGGGTCAGGTTGCGGCCGGTCCTGGCATTGGTGCAGGAGGTGCGCAGTTCGCAGGGGCCGCAGTGTCGTCGCGCGAAGCGGACGCGGGTGACCGGCGTGCCGCGGTTGCCGTGGGCATCCCGCCACTGGACGCTGGTGTGGCCGCCGGGGCGGACCGCCTGACGCCGGTTCCAGTCGACGGCGAAGTGCGTGTTGTCGAAGAAGTGGTCGGTCATCTGTTCCCGGTTGGTGTTCTGCCCGACCGGCCCGACAAGGTCGATGTCGTGGTCGCGGCGGGCGTGGTGGATCTGCTCGGCGTCGATGTATCCGGCGTCCACCAGGTGCTCGTCCGGTAGGAGTTCACGCTCGGCCAGGGCGGTGTGGACGTCTTCCAGGACGGCGTTGTCGTTGACCGGTGCCGGGGTGGTGTGGATGTGGGTGATCAGGTGCGGGGCGTCGGGCTCGCAGGTCTCGCCGAGGTGGACCTTGTAGCCCGACCAGGCCAGATCCCGCTTCGCCCCGGTCCTGGCCTCGGGTTCGTGCGGGGTGCGTAAGCGGATCAGGCCGGGCGGGGCGTCCTTCGGGTGCCTCCAGAGCACGACGCCTTCGACGTGCTGGAACTGCTGCACCCATGTCCGGCGCAGTAACTCCACCGCGGGCAGATTCCACAGGCCGGGAGGCGCTTGCGTCGAGCAGGCGGCTTCGAGCAGCGTCATGCCGTCGGCTCCGCACTGGTCGCCGTGCTCGACGCGCGCGGCCCACCGGGACGGGAAACGGCTGTCCTCCGGCCGGGCCGAGTAGCGGTCGAACCACTCCGGCGCGGCCACCGTCACCAGCCAGTCCCCGGCCACCTCGGCAACCTGGTCCAGTGCCGTGCGCAGTGTCTCGACCACGAACTCAAGCCTGTTCAGGTCCCTGGTCGGGGCCAGCACGCGGGTGGCGTCCGTTCGCCGCCGTCCGCCCGGCTTGACCAGCCCGGCCTCCCCCGCAGCCCGCAGCACCGCGTCGAACACCGCGCGGCCCGCGTCCGCCTCGGCGAGCCGGGCACGGAACTCGCTGAGCACCGAGAAATCGAAACCGGTATCGGTCGACTCCAGCGACAGGGCGTACTTCCAGTCCAGGCGCGAGCGGACCGCGTGCGCGGCCTGCCGGTCGGTCAGGCCCTCCGCGAACTGCAACACCGACACCAGCGCCAACCGCGCTGGCGACACCGCCGGACGCCCCCGCACCGCGAACAACTCCGCGAAGTCCGCGTCGGCGAAGACCGGCCCGAGCACGTCACACATCCGCATCGCCAGACAGCCCCTCGGGAACACCGCACGCGCCACCCGCGCCGTCTCCTCCGGGATCTCCGCCAACTCCACCCCACGCAACGACACGAACCCACCCTTGAATACGACGACGGCCTGCACAACCCAACGGGTCGCGCAGGCCGTCGTTACGCCGGCCCCGGATTTACCAACAGCGTCCGGACTCGGGGCGGGCCTTCGCGGGTGGGCGGATGCCCGCCTCGTGCTCGCGAAACACCGTGGTGGGTGAGGACGATTCACCGTGCGTGGATGCCGTCGCCCGAGAGGTCACATCCCCCATCGCGGGTTTCGACGCGGCGCTTGCGGTGCTGCTGGAGTTCGTCGGCGTCAACCCGGTCCTGGTCGCGGCCGTGCTGCTCGCGTACGCGTTGGAGTCCTGGTACTCCAACATGAAGAAGATGATCCACCTCGCGTCCACCACCGGCGGGGCCCTGGCGCGGGGAAGCGTCCAGTTGGCTTCGCAGCGCCCGGTGCGAATCCTGTTCACCCTCACCACGACGGCCACGGTGGTGCTAGCGCAGGTCATGATGGTCCGGTTGAGCTACGTGGGTGGCAGCGTCGTCTCGCTCTTCACCGACCCGGTCAGCCTCCCCTTCGGCCTGCTGGGCATGGGCGCTGGGTTCTTGGTCGTGGTGGCACTGGTGTTCGACTCGTTCTTCTTCCTGTTCTCCCTGCCGACCAGCAGAGACTACGAGTGGCCGATGGTCGCGGAGTACGTCCTCGACCCGCCCAGGCTGACGATGAACCTCGTCTTCGCCGTCTACTGCGGCACGGCCTTCATCGCCGTTTACGGCGCCGCGACCGTGCGACGCCTGTGGGCCAGCGTGCCGAAGTCACCTATCTAGTCGTCCCTCCGAACGCTGCCCTACCACCCCGCACCCGTCCGCCCGGCTCACCGACCTTCGGATTCCCGGCCGCGCAAGACCTTCCCGCCTGTCGGGACGCCCCCGAAGCGCCCGTCCGCCCACCCCGTGCGCGCGGCCTACCGTGGAAGGTCGACCGGTCGACGAATCGGGAGGGGTTCCCCGTGAACAGCGCACGTGCTGGTTTCCGCCGTCGAGACCTGCTGCGCGGGGCCGCCGCCGCCGGCGGTGTCGCCCTGGTCGGGCCACCCGGCCTCGCCGCCGCACAGGACAGCGAGTTGTCGGGCGCCCTCCGGCGGTTCACCGCCACCGAGGGCACCAACATCACCGCCGCCCTCTCCCCGGACGGCCGCACCATCGCCATCGACCTCTACACCCGCATCTGGCTCCTCCCCGCGTCCGGCGGCAGGGCCCGCCCGCTCACCGACCCCGAGCAGGACGCCACCCGCCCGCACTTCTCCCCGGACGGCCGCAGCCTGGTCTTCCAGTCGTACCGCGACGGCAACTACCACCTGTGGACGATCGGCGTCGACGGCCGCGGCCTGCGCCGGCGCACCTCCGGCCCGACCGACCACCGCGAACCCCGCTTCTCCCCGGACGGCCGCGCCATCGCCTACTCCGGCGACGCGGGCGCGGACGGCTACCACCTGTGGCTGCTCGACCTGGCCACCGGCCGCACCACCCGCCTCACCACCGGCCCGAACGACGACGGCGAACCCGTGTTCAGCGCCGACGGCCGCCACCTCGTCTGCACCGCCGACGGCGCCGCGATCGACCGGATCACCCTGGACGGCGGAGCCCGCACCCGCCTCGTCCAGCCCACCACCGGAACCCGCGTCCTCGCACCCGGCCTCACCCCGGACGGCCGCCTCGTGCACACCGCCTTCGCCGGGCCCACCACCTCCCTCGTCGTCGACGGCCGGGTCGTCAGCGCCGACGAGGACCTGTTCGGCTCCAGCCCGCAGTGGCTCGGCGCGGCCCTGCTGCACACGGCGGACGGCGGCCTGCGCGTCCGCGACCTCACCACCGGCGCCACCCGCGCCATCCCGTTCGAGGCCACCGTCGAGCACACCCCGCACGTCGACCGCCCCGCGGCCCGTCCGGTCGACCGGAAATCCGGCCCGGTCAAGGGGATCGCGAGCCCGGTGCTGTCCCCGAACGGCCGCGAGGTCGCGTTCCGCGCGCTCGGCGCGCTCTGGCTGCTGCCCCTGGACGGCGAGCCTCGCGCGCTCGTGGACGACGGCTCGTTCGCCTCCGACCCCGACTGGCGCCCGGACGGCTCCGCCCTGGTCTACACCAGCGACCGCACCGGAACGCCCGCGCTGTGGCGGCACGACCTGGCCACCGGCGCCGACACCCGCCTCACCGACCTCCCCGGCGCGCAGCTCACCCCCAGGATCGCCCCGGACGGCGAGCGGATCGCGTTCCAGGACGCGGACGGCGCCACCTGGGTGCTCTCCGACGGCGTCGCCACGCAGGTCCTGCCCGCGCTGTTCCAACCGGGCCGCCCCACCTGGTCCCCGGACGGCCGCACGCTCGCGCTCGCCGCCGTGAAACCGCTCTCACGCCGCTACCGCGAGGGCACGAACCAGATCCTCACCGTCGCGCTCGACACCGGCGAGGTCCGCTACGCCGAGCCGCTGCCGGGGAAGTCCCTGTCCACCAGGGGGGACGACGGCCCGGTGTGGTCCCCGGACGGCCGGTGGCTGGCGTTCGTCGTGGAGAGCGCGCTGTGGGTCGTCCCGGTCGACGGGCGCGGCGCGCTCACCGGCGACCCGCGCCGGATCGCGGCCGGACCGGCGGACGCGCCGTCGTGGAGCGGCGACTCGAAGTCGTTGCTGCACCTGGAGAACGGCGTCCTGGTGCGCACCGGCCTCAACGGCCGCGCCCGCCGCTCCCGCGTCCCGCTCACCTGGTCCAGGCCCCGTGCCGAGGGCCGCAAGGTGCTGCGCGCGGGCGCGTTGTGGGACGGCCGGGCACAAGCGTTGCGCCGCGACGCGGACGTGCTCATCAACGGCGACCGCGTCGAGTCCGTGCACGACCGCCGCGCCTGGCCGGGCCTGGAGGTCGTGGACGCCTCCCGGTTCACCGTGCTCCCCGGCCTGATCGACGCGCACAACCACTGGCACCTGCGCGGCAGGCAGTGGGGCGACCGGCAGGGCAGGTTGTGGCTGGCCTACGGCATCACCACCACCCGCTCGCCCGGCGACCCGGCCTACCAGATGGTCGAGACCAGGGAGGCCCTGGACGCGGGCAAGCGGATCGGCCCGCGCTACCTGGCCACCGGCGAGGCCGTCGACGGCAGCCGGGTCTACTACAACTTCATGCGCACCACGACCAGCCCCGAGCAGGTCGACCTGGAGCTGTCCCGGGCGATCGCGCTGGAGTACGACCTGGTCAAGACCTACGTCCGCCTCCCGGTCGCCTCCCAGCGTCGCGCCGTCCAGCTCGCCCACCGCGCCGGGCTGCCGCTCACCTCCCACTACCTGTACCCGGCGGTCGGGATCGGCATGGACGGCATGGAGCACGTCGGCGCCACCAACCGCCTCGGCTACTCGCACACCAACACCCGCCTCGGCCGCGCCTACCGGGACGTGACGGGCCTGTTCGCCGCCTCCGGCATGTCGATCACCACGACCCTGTTCCCGGCGGCGGTCCTGCACGGGGAGGACCGGTCCCTGGTGCGCGATCCCAGGACCGCCGCGCTGTTCCCGCCGTGGGAGTACGAGCGGTTCGCGCAGGAGGCCGAGGGCTACGCGCAGGACACCCCGGCGAACCGGCAGACCAGGGAGATCCTGCGCGGCAACGCGGAGACGCTGCTCGCCGTGCACCGGGGCGGCGGGCTGGTGCTGGGCGGCACGGACGCGCCGCTGGACAAGGTCGCGGTCGGGCTGCACCAGAACCTGCGCGGCCTGGTCGCGCACGGCTTCACCCCGCACGAGGCGCTCACGACGGTGACCGCCAACCCGGCCCGCTGGCTGGGGCTGGCCGACCGGATCGGCGTGGTGAAGCCGGGGGCGTGGGCGGACCTGGTCGCGGTGGAGGGCGACCCGCTGCGCGACGTCACCGCCGCCGCGAACACCCGGCTCGTGGTGACCGGCGGGGTGGTGCGCACCCCGGAGGAGCTGATCGGGCCGTTCGCGGGCGCCCGACCGGCGTCGGCCGGGACGACCGGGGTGGGCGCGCCGCTGCCCAGCGCGGACCCGGACCTGTTCTGGTGGCACGGGGAACCGGAGTGGTCGGCGCACGTGTGCCACTGACGCCCCCCGGCGCGGCCCTGCGCGGGCCGCACCGGGGTCACGCCGCCGGACCCAGCAGGAACCCGCCGTCGGCCACGAACTCCGAGCCCGTCGCGAACCGCGCCCGGTCCGAGGCGGCGAACAGCACGAAGTCCGCGATCTCCGCGACGTCCGCCCGGCGCGGGATGGGGAAGTCGCCCACCGGCACCAGCTCCTCGCCGTCCGGCCCGTACGCCAGCGGGGTCTCGATGATGCCGGGGTGGACCGCGTTGACCCGGATGCCGTCACCGGCCAGCTCCACCGCCGCCGCGCGCAGCAGGCCGCGCAGCGCCCACTTGCTGCTGCTGTAGGCGACCAGTCCCGGCGCGGCGGCCAGGCCCGCGATCGAGTTCACGTTCACGATCGACCCGCCGCCCGCCAGGCGCATCGACGGGGCCACCGCGCGGATGCCCAGGAGCGCGCCGGTGAGGTTGACGTCGAGCACCTGCCGGAAGTCGTCGAGCGGGATGCCCTCGGTGGTGCCGGTGCGCAGGTGGGCGGCGTTGTTGACCAGGACGTCGACCGGTCCGAAGCGGTCCTGGGCGCGGGTGATCGCCTCGGCCCAGTCGGACTCGCTGGTGACGTCGAGCCGCACGCCCAGCGCGGGGCCGTCGAGCGCGGCGGCCAGCTCCTCGAAGCCGGTCCTGCCCGCGACGACGGTGTTCGCGCCCGCCGCGGCGAACTTCGCGCACAGCTCGGCGCCGAGGGCGCCGGTCGCGCCGGTGACGAGGACGGTCTTGCCGGTGAAGTCGTTCATGGCGAACTCCTTGGGGGGTAAGGGTTTGGGGGGTTCAGCGGACGTCGTCGGCGTCGGTGGAGAAGGCCAGCTCGCGGCCCGCCTCCAGCGCCGCGAGGCGGTCGCGCAGGGCGGCGGTGGCGAGGGCGTGGGCGTCCGAGCCCAGCGTCAGGCGCAGCGGTGCGTCGGCGCGGTCGGCGGAGTCGACGATCGCGGCGGCGACCTTGGCCGGGTCGCCGGGCGTGGGCAGGGGCGGAAGCTCGCCGGCGACGACGCGGCGCAGCTGCCCGGAGGGGCCGTCGGCGTACTCGGGCAGCGGCGCGCCGAAGACCGCGCCGCCACCGCCGAAGTTGGTGCGGGCCATGCCGGGCTCGACGATCGTCACGCCGATGCCGAACGGCGCCAGTTCCGGCGCGGTGGACTCCCAGAAGCCCTCGACGCCCCACTTGGTGGCGTGGTAGAGGCTCATGGCGGGGAAGGCGATCTGGCCGCCGACGCTGGCGATCTGGAAGATCCGGCCGCCGCCCTGGCGGCGCAGGTGCGGCACGACCGCGCGGGCGAGCTGGACGGACGCGGTGAGGTTCGTGGCGACCTGCCGGTCGATCTGCTCGTCGGACAGCTCCTCGGCCGCCCCGAACAGGCCGTAGCCCGCGTTGGACACGACGACGTCGATCCGGCCCAGCTCGGCGAACGCGCGGTCCACGACCTCGCGCTGGCGGGCGGTGTCGGTGACGTCGAGCGCGGCGCGCCAGAGCCGGTCGCCGTGCTCGGCGGCCAGGTCGTCCAGGGTCTCCGGTCGGCGCGCGGTGGCGGCGACCCGCTCGCCGCGCGCCAGGAGCAGCGCGGTCAGCTCGCGGCCGAAGCCGGAGGACGTGCCGGTGATGAACCAGGTGCGGGTCATGGTGGGGGCTCCTCGGTAGGTAACTAACTAGGTACATTCCTACACGGTGCGGACGCGGAAGTAAACACCTGGTTGGTTATGTACGATCGGCCCATGCCACCTGACGCGACCGAGACCAAGCGCCGGCTCATGGCCGCGGCGATCGAGGAGTTCGCCCGGTACGGGCTCGCGGGCGCCCGCGTGGACCGCATCGCCGAGACCGCGTCGGCGAACAAGCGGTCGATCTACATGCACTTCGGCGCGAAGGAGGAGCTGTTCGACCTCGTCGTCGCCGAGACCATGTCCGAGCTGGCGCGGGCGGTGGTGATCGACGCGACCGACCTGCCCCGCTACGCGGCCGAGCTGTTCGACCGCCTGGAGCGGCGCCCGCAGGTGCGCAGGCTCTACCTCTGGGCGGGCCTGGAGCGCCAGCGCCCGGTGGACGCCGAGGTCGCCGAGTACCGCCGCAACGTCGCCGCCATCGCGGCCGAGCAGGAGGCGGGCCGGGTCCGCGCGGACATCCCGGCGGTGGAGCTGATGGCGATGGTGATCGCGCTGGTGATGAGCTGGGACACCGCGTCCTGGTCGCTGAAGGCCCTGGGGGAGGAGACGGGCGCGCAGGCGGCGGACCGGGGCGCGGCGGTGTCGGCGGCCGTCGCGGGACTCATCCGGCCTGCCTGAGGGCGGTCGGGCCCGCTCCCCCTCCCGGCGGGGTGGTGAGCGGGCACGGGCGAGGTCATCGGGACTGCCGGACCCGCCGGGTACGGTGCTCGCACACCGAGGCGAGGGGGGAGCGGACCGTGGAGCCCAGGGCAGTCGTGGACCGGTTGTTCGAGCGGATCGCCGCCGGGCGGTTCGACACCACCATCACGGTCCAGGACCGCGAGCGCGACGACCGCTGGGTGCAGCTGCGCGGCAACTCGATCAACCTGCCCCACCCGTCCACCACGCCGCCCGCCGAACTCCTGGGGCCGCTCGACCTGTTCGGCGACCTGCCGTGGGAGGTCGAGAGCTGGGAACCGGACGGCTACGCCACGATCGACTGGGGCCCGGTCGGCGCCAACGGCGAGGCCGCCGCGCTGACGACCGCCCTGGAGCGACTCCTGCGCCACCTCGGGCTGCCCGCCGACTCGGAGCGCTGGGAGGTCGCCGAGGGCTGACGCCGCCATCGTCCAGCGGCATGAAGTCGACGACCGCCGCGACCTCGCCGGCGGGCGCGATCACGGCGGCCTCCACGTCGAACCGGCCCCCGGTGGCCGGTGACCACGCAGCGCGCCACCTTGGACTGCCCCGGCCCGCTGAGCTCCCAGAGCTCCTCCACGGGGCGGGACAAGGACCTCTTCGAGTCTCCGGCCACCCCTCGTCGTCGGGCGATCGTCAAAGCGGCGGGGCGCCCGCGTCGGACGCCCCGCCC
Source organism: Actinosynnema mirum DSM 43827 (assembly GCF_000023245.1). GTDB lineage: Bacteria > Actinomycetota > Actinomycetes > Mycobacteriales > Pseudonocardiaceae > Actinosynnema > Actinosynnema mirum. The sequence goes on along the minus strand of NC_013093.1, from coordinate 6,003,136 downwards.
CCGCTCACGGGGTCCACCGCACGGCCCGCTTGCCCGCTGCCCCCACGACGTGCCCGACCACGATCCCGTTCCCGCCCGCCCCCGACGCGACCGACCCCGTCGTGCCCGGCGGCGCCGGCAGCGGCGTCACGCCGCCCGACGAATCCCAGCGCACCGCGAACCCGCTCGTCCCCGCGCCCGCCTGCCCGAACGCCCCGCCGATCCCGTCCAGCCCGACCACCGAGCCGTTCACCTGCCCGGACGGCAGCGGCAGCTCGTGCGGCGTCCCGTCCGGGGACCACGTCACCGGCACGGACGCCTCGCCCTGGTCCTCCGCCCAGCTGCCCACCGACCTGCCCGACGCGTCCACGTCGACCACCTCGGCCGCCGTCCAGCCCGGCCCGGTCCGCAGCTCCACGGCCGGACCGCCCGCGCCCCACCGGAAGGCCCTCGGGACGAACTCCGCGTCCCGGTGGCCTGCCACCACGTGCTCGCCGTCGATCCCGGCCGTGCGCAGGTAGTCCTGGCTGGTCACCCCGAGGTCGGTGGGCGCGCCCGCCGCGTCCCAGCGCATCGCGTGGTACCGCCCGTCCGCCCCCAGCGCCGCCCCGGACACGTTCCCGGCCTCGTCCACCGAGGTCGCCCGGCTGTCCCGCGTCCCCAGCCCCGGCAGCACGCGCAGCGCCCCCGACGGGTCCCAGGTGGCGGCGTGCGTGACCCCGCTGCCGTCCGTGGTGTTCCCGACCGCGAGCCCGGCGCCGTTCACCGCGTCCACGGTGCTCTGCCCGCCGCCCGCGATCTGCGGCAGCCGCACCACCCGTCCGTCGGCCTCCCAGCGAACGCCGTTCACCCACGTCCCGCGCACGTTCAGCAGCGCCGCGCCGCCCGCGTCCACCCCGACGGGGAACGACCGCGACACCGGCACGGGCGGGAACTCGCGCACCGAACCCCCGGCCCAGCGCACCACCACCCGCGCCCCGTCCGCCCGGACCGCCCAGCCCAGCGCGACCCCGGAACCGTTGACCACCACCGCTTCCGCGTCCCGACCGGGGGTGAGCGGGCTGAGGACCTCGAAACCCGCGGGGGCCGCCACCGCCGGTGTCGCCGAGGCCGCCAGGACCGCCGCCGCGACGACCGCCGCACCGCGGAGTCTGCTGCTCAACTCGTCCTCCCGTTGCCGCACCGGGGGATTCCGGTCTGGAACCCCACGACACCCACCTTGGCGCAGCGGGGTGGTGCCGGGGAAGAGGGGGCGCTGCCGGGTGCCCGAAGGCTCGCGCGCGCGTGCGGAAAGGGCGCCGGAAAGCGTGGTGCGAAATGTCCCGGGACGACACGGGACCGCGCGGGACGGCGCGGGAGAAGGAGCCGGAGACGGACCCACCGGGCTCGGGGAAGGTTTGGCAACCACCCGGTCGGTCCGCCTCCGGCGAACCCCGCCCCCCGGTTCCGACTCCACGCCGTCGGCCCTGGGACGGGGACGTTCAGCGAACGGGACGGCCACTCCACCTGCCGTTCCGCTCGCTTCGAGGGTGACAACGGCGGGGTGGGGGCGGACCTGAGGGCTTCACCCCGCCGACCGGGCGAAGACCGCGGCGGAACGGGGCGGAAGGCTGCGCGGGAAAAGCGCGCGGTGCTATACAGGATGATTGCGCGTTGTTTTCAAACAATCGCTTGGATGTCCTTGAAGAATTATAGCACAAGGGGGCAAGAGTGGTTCGGTCGAATTCATCGGAAACGGGAAAAGCGCAGGTGGGCAACCCTTCGGTGGAACTGGCCGCGGAGCGCGCGAGGTCCGCCGAGCGGTACCGGCGGCTGGACGCCGAGCGCGCCGAGGCCCGGCGCCGCCTGGACGCCGTGCTCGCCGACCACACCGACCTGCCGTGGCAGCGCGAGGTGGCCGCCCGCACCCTCACCGACCGGCTCGCCGGGTTGACCGCGGCCGACAGCGGGCTGTGCTTCGGGCGCACCGACCACGTGGACGGCGGGACCACGTACGTCGGGCGCACCGGCCTGGCCGACGACGAGCAGGGCACGCTGCTCGTGGACTGGCGCGCCCCCGCCGCCCGGCCGTTCTACACCGCGACCGGCGCGCGTCCCGAGGGCGTCACCCGGCGGCGGCACTTCCACGGCAGGGGGCGGGTGCTGGAGGAGTTCCACGACGACGAGCTGGGCGCCGACCGGTCGTCGCTGCTGCGCGCGCTGGCCGCGCCGAGGGACGGGGAGATGCGCGACATCGTCGCCACCATCCAGGCCGAGCAGGACGAGGTGATCCGGCTGGGGCACCGGGGCGTGCTGGTGGTCGAGGGCGGTCCGGGCACCGGCAAGACCGCCGTGGCGCTGCACCGCACCGCGTACCTGCTCTACGCCCACCGCGACCGGCTGTCGCGCTCCGGCGTGCTGCTCGTCGGCCCGAACCCGCTGTTCCTGCGGCACGTCGGGCGGGTGCTGCCGTCGCTCGGGGAGAACGACGTCGTGTTCGCCACGCCCGGCGAGCTGTTCCCCGGCGTGGTCGCGGTGGCCGAGGACGAGCCCGAGGTGCGCGGCCTGAAGGGCGGGCTGGGCGTGCTGGACGTGCTGCGCGAGGCCGTGGCCGACCGCCAGGAGCTGCCGGACGACCCGCTGCCCGTGGAGCTGGAGGACGTCACCGTGCCCGTGACCGCCGCCGTGGCGGAGGTGGCGCGCACCCGCACCCGCGAGCTGGGGCTGCGGCACAACGCGGCCAGGTCGGCGTTCCACCGGCACCTGGCCGAGGCGCTGGTCGAGCCCGCCGTGGCGCTGATCGGCTTCGACTGGCCGGAGCTGGTCGCCGACGTGCGCCGGGAGCTGCGCGCCCACCCGGCGGTGCGCGCGGCGGCGGACCGGCTGTGGCCGGAGCTGACGCCGCAGCGCCTGCTGGCGGACTTCTACGGTGGCCGCTGCCTGGCGCTCGGCTACCCGGAGCTGCACCGGGAGCGCGGTGACGCGTGGACGGTGTCCGACGTGCCGCTGCTGGACGAGGCGGCGGAACTCCTGGGCGACGACGGCTCGGCGACCCGTGCGGCCCGCGCGCGGCGACGTGCGGATGTCGAGTACGCGCAGGGGGTGCTGCACGTCATCGACACGGACGCGGAGCTGCACGAGGAGGAGCTGCGCGCCGTCGACCTGGTGCACGCCGAGTGGCTCGCCGACCGGCACGAGACCCGCGACCACCGCTCCCTCGCGGAACGCGCCGAGGTCGATCGGGAGTGGGTGTACGGGCACGTGGTGGTGGACGAGGCGCAGGAGCTGTCCGAGATGGACTGGCGCGTCCTGATGCGCCGCTGCCCGTCCCGGTCGATGACGATCGTGGGGGACCGGGCGCAGCGGCAGTCGGAGTGCGGCACGGCGGACTGGGGGCGGGCGCTGGGGCCGTACGTGGCGGACCGGTGGGTGCACCGGACGCTGACGGTGAACTACCGCAGCACCGAGGAGATCATGACCCTGGCCGCCGAGTCCTTGGCGGAGGCCGATCCGACGGCCGTGCCCCCGACGTCCGTGCGGCACGGCGAGGAGCCCTGGTTCGCCACGGTCGCGGAAGCGGGCGAACTGGAGTCCTTGATCGCTGAGGCGCGCCCGCAGGACGGCACTTTCGCCGTGATCACCCCGGACGGCCCGCTGACCCCGAAGCGCGCCAAGGGTGTGGAGTTCGACGACGTGCTGGTGATCGACCCGCACCGGATGACCCCGGCCGAGCGGTACGTGGCCCTGACGCGAGCGACCCGCAGACTCGGCGTCGTGCGCATCGGGGGAGGGGGACGGGGCGGGGGAGAGGTGATGGGAGAGAGGTGACGGGGGAGAGGTGACAGGGGAGGGGTGACGGGGGAGGGGCGACGGGGTGGGATCCGGTGGTGCGTGTTGCTGTTCGGGTGGTGTTGCTCTGGGTCATCGATTCGGCCGTGCGGGGGAAATATCCCCCCGATGCATAACGCGGGTGGGCACCGGGCATCCCAGGGTCCCACCAACCGGTCCAGACTCCATTCCTCCCCGGCGATCCCTCCGCCGCAGGGGAAGGAGTACTGACCACCGCTCGAAGAGGAGCGAGACCATGGGCCACAAGCGAGACCTCATCGACGTCCTCAGCGGTGACGAGTTCGACCAGCCCTCACCCTTCGGCCTGATCTACCCGGTCCGCACCAGCGACGGCGGCTACCCGCCCGACCAGCGCGGCCGGACCTGGGAGTACCTGTTGGCCTGTGGCCGCGACCTGCGGCCCACGATCAACTCGTGACCCGCTCGACCACGAGCCCCCGCGGTCCACGACGGTTTCTGCTTCACGCACAACGAGTTTCACGCACAACGAGCTCTGCCCCGGCTACGACGGAAGACCCGCGCACCCGTGCTCAGCCCGGCGCGCGTGCGCGGGTCTGGCGGTAACCTCCTCCACGCCCAGGCCACTGCAGCTGACACCCGTGACTGCGGCCGACACCGGCCACTACGGCTAAAACGGGCCACTGCGGCCGACACCGGTGACTGCGGCTAGCGCCGGCCACTGCGGCCGAGAGCTGTGACTGCGGAAGCGGCTGGCTGTGACTGCGGCAGGCGGCTGGAGGGCGCCGATCGCACTGTCCGAGCTGTCGGACGCGGGGGTTGTCGTGCCCGAACCTGTTCCGGGCTTGGTCCCCACCACGCGCGACTGTTTCGGCACCGCGTTCGTGACCCTCTACGGCGCCTTCGTCCCGCATCCCTGGCACGACCCGGATCGCGACCTGTACATCGTCTTCCACGACCGCGCCAAGAGCCTGAGGTGGCTGGATGACACCGGCACCCTGGTCCGGGGCACCGCGCAGCGCCAGATCGGCACGCCTGGGCTGTGGCGCATGAACGACGCCGGGGTGGTTGACCCGAGTGCATCGATTGCTGACGCCCCAGCCGTCAGTGCCCCAACCGTCAGTGCCCCGGTCGCCAACACTTCAACCCCGTACGCCCCAACCCCGAAGACCTCAAGCCCCAACACCTCAATCCCCGGCACCCCAATCCCCGGCACCCCAATCGTTGGCGGCTCGGCCGTCAGCTGACCTGCTGTCTCGGCTAGCGAGGCTGGGAGGGCTGAGGCGGTTGCCTGGGTGCAGGCTGTTGTTGTGCTGGCTGGGGCGGGTTCGGCGTTGCCCGTGCGGCCGTTGTGCGGTGTGCCGTTGACGCCGTTGAGCGGATTGGTGCTCTTCGGCTTGCGGCGGTTCAGGTTCTGCTGCCTGTGGGGCTCCTTTCCGGGCTTCGTCCGCTGCCCTTGGTTGTTGCGGCCGGGTGGTCTGGTGGTGTGGCTGCCGGAGGGCGGGTTCCGGTGCGGATCACCTTGGACGGTGGGCAGGATCGTCGGGTTGGTGAGGTGGTGAAAGGGATTCGGGAACTGGTGGCGACTGTGGACCAGGGCGTGTTCGAGCTTGCGGACGGCCCTGTGCGCTTTGAGACCGGTGGGCGTGGTTCGGTGACGCTGTTCCACGACAGCCTGTGGAGCGGGCCGTCTCGGCACCGGGTGACGTTCGGCGGGAGCCTGGTGGTCACGGTTGCGCGTTGTCCCGTGGCCGGGAGCCGTGGGGTGGCGTGAGCCAGATCAGGTGGAGCTTCACCCCCTTCTCGTCCCTCGCCAGGCGGGTGAACGTGGTCAGCGCGCTTTCCGGGCTCGCCGAGCACGTGCGGAAGTCGCCGTCCGTCGACGACACCTCCGCCCTGTCCTGGAAGGCCATGCCGTAGGCCGCCACCCAGCCCTCCTGGGTCTCCGGGTACTCGTGGGCTATCGCGAACAGCTGCGGGGCCTCCTCCGCCGCCAGGGTGGCCAGCCACCACGACTGCGCGGTCGGGGTGGGCGGGGAGGTAGGGGCGGCGGGTGAGGGGTGCGGGTGCATGGGACGCCCTTCGGGATCAGCGGGTTCTTCGGTATCGGCGGGCGGTGCGTGCCGGCTGGGCCACTTGTCGGGGGTGGGGCCGGTGCTGGTCAGCTTACCGGGGGATTTGAACCGGGACCATGAACCTGAAGGGTGAACTGTGGGGGTGCGCGCTAGGCTCTCGCCGTCCCGAACCCCCTGGAAGGGCACATGCCGAGCACTCAGACGCGGTCCAAGCGGAAGTTGGGGAGGAGGCTCGCCCAGCTCCGGGTGGACGCCGGGCGGCGGCCCGACGAGATCGCGGTGGCGCTGCGGAAGTCCGCCGGGCTCGTGTCGAAGATCGAGAACGGGCACGTCATGCCCGACTACCCCACGCTCCAGGTCATCCTCGCCCAGTGCGGGGTCACGGACGTCGTCGCGCGCCGGGCCGTGGAGGAGCTGTGGGAGGAGGCCAGGAGCAGCGCCAAGCCCGTTGAGGTCTCCCCCGGGATGTCCTTGAAGTACCGGGCCTACCTGCGGGCCGAGGCGGACGCCGCCGAGGTGCTGACGGTGGAGCAGACCCTGGTGCCCGGACTGCTCCAGACCGGTGCTTACGCGGCGGCCGTGCAGCGGACCACGTTGCGGGCTGTGGCCGGGGGCGGGGCCAAGAAGGCCGTCGAGTCGCGGATGGGGCGACAGCGGCGGGTGCACGCGGAGCGCGACCCGCTCGTGGTGCGCGCGGTCGTGGACGAAGCGGTGGTCCGGCGGGTGGCGGGTGGGAGCGAGGTGATGGTGGAGCAGCTGCACCACCTGCTCGTGCTCCAGGAGCTGCCGAACGTGACCATCCAGGTGATCCCGTTCGAGCGCGGGCTCTACACCGAGATGGTCAGCCCGTTCGTGCTGCTCAACTACCCCGACCCGGTCGAGGACCCGCCGCTGGTCTACGTCGAGCACCGGGGTGGCGGGCAGTGGGTCGAGGACGGTGGGGAGGTCCAGGAGTTCCTGGGCGCCTTCACCCGGAACGCGGGGGCGGCGCTCTCGCCCGAGGAGACGAGCGCGTTCATCCGGCGGGAGATGGAAGGGCTGGGCGCGTGACGAGCGAGACGGTGCGGTGGCGGCGCAGCAGTCGCAGTGGGCCGGACAACAACTGCGCCGAGGTCGCGCGGGTCGGCGACGGACACGGCGGCGGTGGCAGCGGCAGCGATAGTGGCAGCGGCGGCGTCCTGGTGCGGGACAGCAAGTGCCCGGATGGCGGCGTGCTGGAGTTCCCCGGCGCCAGCTGGGCCGGGTTCCTCGCCTCGTTGCGGCGCTGAACCGCGGGATCAGCGGTGGCGGCTACCGGAGCCAGCGGTAGCTACCAGTGCCACCAGCGCCACCAGTGCCACCAGAGGCGGCCACCACCCCTCACCCCAGGAAGTGCCTCCTCACCGCAGGCGCCAGCGCCTCCGCGGGCACTTCGTGCCACTGCCCCGGCAGCTCCAGGTACTCCCCGTCGCCCAACCCCCGAGCCGCCGCGCGGGCCCACTCCCGCAGCCGCCCGTCGCTCGACCCGCTCGCCACCACCAGCGCGGGCACCCCGATCGACCCCAGCGGCGGCGGGTCGGCGGACACGGTCAGGTCGTACACCAGCGTGTGCGCCAGCGCCTCCAGACCCGGCCACATCGGCGACTCGCGCACCCCCACCAGCAGCTCCGCGGGCACCCCGATCGTGCGCTGGAAGTGCTCCACCGCGTCCCCGCGCCGCCCGGCCGCCACCAGCGCCCCCACCTCGGCCGCCAGCAGCCCGTCGTCGGGCTCCCCGGACAGCGGCGGCTCCACCAGCGACACCGCGGGCACCGGCAGCCCCGCCGCCACCGCGTGCAGCGCCAGCACCGCCCCCGACGAGTGCCCGTGCAGGAACGCCGGCCCGCCGACCGCCTCGATCAGCGCCCCGACGTCCTCGACCTCGCGCGCCACCGAGTACGGCAGCACGTCGCCGCTCTCCCCGCGCCCCCGCCGGTCGTACGAGAGCACCGAGAAGTGCTCCGACAGCGCGACCGCCAGCTCCGACGACCCGCCCATCCGGTACGAGCACGCCCCGCTCACCAGTACCACCAGCGGACCCGAGCCGATCAGGTCGTACCCGATCCGCGTCCCGTCCCGCGACACCGCCTCAGCCATGCCGGGAAAGCTACCGAGGACCCCCGACAAAGAACGGGGCCGAGACCTTCACCTGATCAGGTGAAATCGGTCCCGGCCCCGGAGAGCGAGATCAGCGCGGCAGCTTCACCACGGTCACGAAGAAGTCGTCGATCTGCCGCACGACCTCGATGAACCGGTCGAAGTCCACCGGCTTCGTCACGTACGCGTTCGCGTGCAGGTTGTAGCTGCGCAGGATGTCCTCCTCCGCCTCCGACGTGGTCAGCACGACCACCGGGATGGTCCGGAACCGCTCGTCGGCCTTGATCTCCGCGAGCACCTCCCGGCCGTCCATCTTCGGCAGGTTCAGGTCCAGCAGGATCAGCCCCGGCCGCGGCGCGTTCCCGTACGGCCCCTCGCGCCGCAGGAACTCCAGCGCCTCGACGCCGTCGCGCACGATGTGCAGCTGGTTGCGGATCTTGTGGTGCTCGAACGCCTCCTGCGTCATCAGGGCGTCGCCGGGGTCGTCCTCGACGAGCAGGACGTCGATCACGCTCAAGGGGTCGCTCATCGCTTGTCCCCGGTCTCCTCTACGACGGGCAGGGTGAACTTGAAGGTCGTGCCAGGGCTCTCGGCCGTCTCCAGCCAGATCGTCCCGCCGTGGTATTCGACGATCTTGCGGCACATCGAGAGCCCGATCCCCGTGCCAGGGTAGTCGTCCCGGTGGTGCAACCTCTGGAAGATCACGAAGATCCGCTCAGCGTACTCCGGATCGATGCCGATCCCGTTGTCGGTCACGGTGAACGTCCAGAACTTACCCGTTCGCTCCACCCCGATGTCGATCCTCGGCGGCTGCTCCCCGTGGAACTTCAGCCCGTTGCTGATCAGGTTCCCGAACACCCCGCTGAGCAGCGACGACTCCCCGCGCACGGTCGGCAACCCGCTGTGCGTGACCACCGCGCTCGTCTTGGTGATCACCTCCGAGTAGCTGTCCACCACCTGGTCCACCAGCTCGCCGCAGTCCACCATCGTCTGCTCGCGGGTGATCCGCCCGACCCTGGAGAACGCCAGCAGGTCGTTGATCAGCACCTGCATCCGCTTGGCCCCGTCGACCGCGAACTGGATGTACTGCTCGCCGCGCGCGTCCAGCTGCCCCGAGTAGCGCCGCTCCAGCAGCTGGCAGAAGCTCGCGACCTTCCGCAGCGGCTCCTGCAGGTCGTGCGAGGCCACGTACGCGAACTGCTCCAGCTCCGCGTTGGACCGCTGCAGGTCCTTCAGGTCGGACACGATCCGCCTGCGCATCGCGTCCACGTCCTCGGCCAGCATGACCGTCTCGCGCGGCCCGCTGGTCTCCACCGCGTGCCCGTAGTCGCCCTCGGACACCTCCCGCACCTGCGCGGCGAGCGTGGCCAGCGGCCGGATCAGGATGCGGTGCAGCACCACCGCGACCCCCGCGATGATCACCGCCAGCAGCGTCCCCAGCGCGATGCACAGCCACAGCAGCCGGTCGGCCGTGAGGTCCAGCTCGGCCCGCGCCGCGTCCACGTCGCGGGTCATGTCCGCCTGGAGCTGGTTCACCGACCGCCTGACCTGGTCGAACAGCTCCTTGCCCACGGTCGTGCCGCCCACGCCCGGCTGCGGCTGCCCGTTCTCGGTGACCTGCGCGATCAGCCGCTCGGCGTACTGCTCGCGCCAGTCCTGCGCGATGCCGCGCGTCTCGGCCAGCCGCGCCAGCAGGTCCGGCCGCGTGGTCCGCAGCGCCGACGTCACGCCCCGCGCCGCGTTCTCCTCGGCCTCGATGCCGCGCGTGTACGGCGTCAGGAAGTCCGAGGACGCCGACAGCGCGTACCCGCGGAGCCCGGTCTCCTGGTTGACCAGGGCCGCGTCCATCTCGATCACCAACCGCCTCGCGGGCCCGATCTGGTCGAGCACCACCGCGCGCTGCTTGTCCAGCGAGTTGAGCGCGAAGCCGATCGCGGTGACCGCCCCGCCCGAGACGAGGATCAGGATGGCCACGGCCGCGGCCAGCAGCCTGCTCGCGGGCCAGCGGTCGCGGTAGTTCATAGTCAGCTCTGCTCCGATATCAACAGCACGGCCATGTCGTCGTCCAGTTCCCCGCCGTTCAGCTCCTTAACCCGCGAGATCAGCGAGTCCAGGAGCTCGTCGGGGTCGATCGTCCCGCCCCGCGCCCCCGCGCGGACCTGCCCGATCAGCTCGATCAGCCGCTCCGAGCCGAGCCGCTCCGAGTCGTTGCCCACCCGGCCCTCCACGAGGCCGTCGGTGTAGATCATCAACGACCAGCCGGGCGGCAGCTCGACGTCCAGCGCGTCCCACTCGCTGTCCGGCAGCACGCCCAGCGGCAGCCCCGCGCGCGTCCTGGGCAGCTCGACGATCTTGTCGTCCGCCATCAGGATCGGCTCGGGGTGCCCGGCCAGGAACACCCGCGCGGACCGCCGGTCGGGGGCCACCGAGATCATGCACGCGGTGGTGAACAGCCCCGGCTGGTGCCGCTCCAGCTCCAGCAGCTCGTGCATCGTGTGCAGCACCCGCTCGGGGGTCTGCTCGGCCAGCAGCAGCGCGCGCCACGCTATCCGCAGCAGCACGCCCAGCGCGGCCTCGTCCGGCCCGTGGCCGCACACGTCGCCGATGATCACGTGCAGGGTGCCGTCGTGCGCCTGCACGGTGTCGTAGAAGTCGCCGCCCAGCAGCATCCGGCTGCCGCCTGGCCGGTACCGCTCCTTCACCAGCGGCGCCGGTCCGCGCAGCAGCGGCGACGGCAGCAGGCCGCGCTCCAGGCGGGTCTTCTCGGCCGCGTGCAGCTTCTCGTCCCGCAGCTGCCGCTGGGTCTCCTCGGCCTGCTTGCGGCCCACCGCGTACCGGATGCCGCGCAGCAGCGCCGCGCCGTCGACCTGCCCCTTGACGAGGTAGTCCTCGGCGCCCGCGGCGACCGCGCGCATCCCCTGGTGCTCGTCGTTGAGCCCGGTCAGCACGATGATGGCGGCGGGCGCGGACTGGGCCAGCAGGTTCAGCAGCCCGTCAAGGCCGGTGGTGTCGGGGAGTCCGAGGTCGAGCAGGACGCAGTCCGCGCCGGACAGCTGCGTCATGGCCTCGCGCAACGTGCGCGCGCGCAGCAGCTCGACGTCCGCCCCCACCTCCTCCAGAAGTGCTTCGACCAGGATGGCGTCGCCCTCGTCGTCCTCGACGAGAAGCACGCTGATGCGGTCGACCGCGCTCATGGGCACGTGCGGGACCCTAGCTGAACCTGATCAGCCGGTGGACGGGCAGGGAAGCGTTCCCAGTGGCGGCGTGCCGCGGGGCGGCGCGCGAGCCCGGAGCGGCATGTCCGAGGATTCCCGTCGTGAGCTTCTCCGAGATGGTGGCGTTGACGCCGAGGCTGCCCCGGCGCGGCCGGGGGATCTGGTACGGACTGGCGATCGAGTTGATCTGGCCGCTCCTGGTGCTGTTCGTCCGGATGCGCATGACCGGGCGCGAGAAGGTGCCCAAGAGCGGCGCGGTCCTGCTCGCGTCCAACCACCTGTCGAACGTGGACCCGATCCTGCTGACCGCGTACGCGCTGGCCTCCGGGCGCGTCCCGCGCTACCTGGCGCGCGCCAACCTGTTCACCGCCCCGGTGATCGGCGCGGTGATGCGCTCCGGCAGGCACATCCCGGTGGACCGGGGCAGCGCGCGGGCCGGGTTGGCGCTGGACGCGGCGCGCACGGCCCTCGCCGAGGGCGAGTGCGTCGGGGTGTACCCGGAGGGCACGTTCACCTCCGATCCCGACCACTGGCCGATGCGCGGCAAGTCCGGGGTGGCGCGGGTGGCGCTGGCGACGAGGACGCCGGTGGTGCCGGTCGCGCAGTGGGGGCCCGAGCGGCTGCTCCCGGACGGCTCGGCGCGGCCCCGGCCGTGGACCGAGGTGCACATCACCTGCGGCGACCCGGTGGACCTGTCCGACCTGTACGGCAAGCCGATGACCAAGCAGGTGCTGGACGAGGCGACGGCGCGGATCATGGCGGCGATCACCGGGCTCCTGGAGGGGCTGCGCGGCGAGCCCGCGCCGAAGCGCGAGCTGGTGGACCGGGCGGACGCGCGGCGGGTCGCGGACGTGCCGGAGGAGCGGGAGCCCGAGGCGGAGCGGCGGATCGCCGAGTGATCGGCCGGTGGACGGCGGAAACCCGCGTTTCCGCTGTTCACGGCGCTTCTGTTCCACGGAGCGGGAAGCGGTGACGGTGCGCGCCGGGGTCGTTACGTTCGGGTGAACATTGTTCCCGGCGCACCCCGGAGCGTGCTGGCATGGACGATCGCACCTGGTTGACGGAGGACTGGCTCGCGGTGGCCGCGGGCCTGCTCCTGCTCGCGCTGGCGCTGACCGGCGTCATCCCGCCCGGACTCGTCCCGTGAGCGGGCAGGAGCGGGCGGTCGAGCGGACCGCCGAACCGGGGGAGCGCTCGCCGCTGGGCCTCGCGGTCCTCGGCGCGCTGGTCGTCCTGGCCCTGTCCGCCGCGGCCCGGCACCTGTCCAAGACCGTCCCCGACGCCACCGAGGGCACCTCCTGGGAGGGCGTCGGGGCGGCCGTCGAGTTCCCCGTCTACGCCATCGCGCTCGGCCTGCTCGGCAACGCCCTCCTGGGCGCGCTGGGCGTGCGGGACCGCCTGGCGGGCGGCTTCCGCACCGAGTTCTTCATCAAGACCGGCCTGGTGCTGCTCGGCGCCTCGATCAACCTCGCCGTCCTCGCCGACGCCGCCGGTCCCGCGCTGGTCCAGTCCGTCGTGCTGATCAGCCTCGTGTTCGGGTTCTCCTGGTGGCTCGGCGGCAGGCTCGGGCTGGACGAGAAGCTGCGCGCGCTGCTCTCGGCGGCCGTCGCGATCTGCGGGGTGAGCGCGGCCATCGCGGCGGCGGGCGCGGTGCAGGCCAAGCGCGAGCAGTTGGCCTACAGCGCCAGCCTGGTGATCGTCTTCGCCCTGCCGTCGATCTTCCTGCTGCCGCTGGCGGCGACCGCGCTGGGCCTCGACCCGCGCACCGCCGGCGCGTGGATCGGCGGCAACATCGACACCACGGCGGCCGTCACGGCGGCCGGGACGCTCGCGGGCGAGGAGTCGCTGCAGGTCGCCACGATCGTCAAGGTCACCCAGAACGCGCTGCTGGGCGTGGTCGCGGTCGCGCTGACCGCGTACTTCGCGCTGCGCGTGGAGGGGGCACGGGACGACCGGCAGGCGCCGGACGACAGCGCAAACCGACTGAGCGGCAGCACGGGGCCGAGGTTCGGCGGTCGGTGGTCTCGAACTGCCGCGCAGTTCGGGCAGCGGTTCCCGAAGTTCGTGCTGGGCTTCCTCGCCGCCTCCGCCATCGCCACGGCCTACCTCGCCACCGCCGACCCCGCCTCGGGCAAGGCGGCGATCGGCGTGGTGAACGACCTGCGCACGTGGTTCCTGATCCTGGCGTTCACCAGCATCGGGCTGGAGTTCCGGGTGGGCGCGCTGCGGCAGGCCGGGTGGCGGCCGATCGGGGTGTTCGCCGCGTCGACCGCCGTGAACGTGCTAGCCGCGCTGGGGCTGGCCGTTGCGCTTTTCTGACTCCCACCGCAGGTAGCCGCCCGCCGCCGCCGACAGGCTCGTGAGCAGCCACACGCCCACGCCCGCGTCGTCGGTCACGCCGATGATCGGCAGCAGCTCGGGCAGCAGGTCGACCGGGGACACGACGTACACCAGCGCGAACGCCCACGCCGCGAGCTGACCGCCGCCGATGCCGTACGCCTTGCGGTCGCGCAGCATCCGGGGCACCGCCCTGGCCCGGTCGACCACCGAGCCCAGCGGTTCCGGCTCGCCGTTCGCGATCCGCCGGGCGCGGCGGCGGGCCCGCAGCACGAAGCCCGCGACGATCGCGGCGGCGCCGAGCGCCAGCAGCAGGCCGCCGGAGGCGTCGGGGGAGAGGCCGACGATGTCGGCGTCGCGCCAGATCAGCGTGGACGCGCCGAGCAGGACCAGGAGTCCGCCGAAGAGGATCACGGGGCCCATGGTAGGCGGGCGCGGGGCCCGCGTGGAGCCCGAACGGCGGTGAGCAGAGCGGCGTTTGGGGCGCGTCAGAGCATGACCGCTCGCCGCACGCTCTCGCGCAGCAGCGACCTGCGGCGCTCGTGCGCCTCGGCGGGCTCGTCGGCGCTCGCCGCGTAGGAGGTGCTGACCGGCGACCAGGCCAGCGACATCGAGATCACCAGCACCATCACGTCGAACGGGTCGCCCGGCACGACCAGACCGGCGGCCTGCGCCTCGGCGATCGCGCGCAGCTTCACGTCCTCGCGCTGCTCGTGGTCGGTCACCAGGTGGCCGGACGGGCGGCGCTCCAGCCGCGTCCACGTGGCCAGCCGCACCACCTCGGGCCGGACCAGGTAGTCGTCGTACAGCCGCACCGCCCAGTCGGCGAGGTCGGTGGCGTCGATCGGGACCACGTCCACGATCCGGTCCATCAGGCTGCCCAGCACCGCGTCGAACAGGCCGTCCTTGCTGCCGAAGTACGCGTAGAGCTGGGCCTTGTTGGTGCGCGCCGCCGCCACGACCCGCTCGACGCGCGCGCCCGCGATGCCGTGCTCGGTGAACTCGGCGGTGGCCGCCTCGATGATCCGCGCCCTGGTCGCGGCTCCCCTGGGGGTCAGCGCCTGCTCTGCCATGCGCCCAGATTAACAAACAGACCGGTTGGTTTGCTTTTGGTCCGGGGCTGCCCTACGGTCAAATAAACCGAACAGTCTGTTTGAAGGAGTGCCCACCATGAGGACGACCACCGGTTGGCGCGCCGAGGGCGGCGAGCTCGTGCGGTCCGCGCTCCAGCGGCGCGACCTGCGGGCCGACGACATCGCCGTGCGCGTCGACCACTGCGGGGTCTGCCACACCGACCTGCACCACCTGCGCTCCCACGCCGACGGCGGCGCGCCCCTGGTGCCCGGCCACGAGTTCACCGGCGTGGTCACCGGGATCGGCCCCGACGTCACCGCGTTCGCGGTCGGCGACCCGGTGGCCGTGGGCAACATCGTCGACTCGTGCGGGACCTGCCCGCCGTGCCTGGCGGGGCAGCAGAACTTCTGCCGCGAGTTCCCGGCCCTGACCTACGGCGGGACCGACCGGCACGACGGCAGCACCACGCTCGGCGGCTACAGCCGGGAGTACGTGGTCCGCGAGGCGTTCGCCCACCACCTGCCCGAGGGGCTCGACCCGGCCGCCGCCGCGCCGCTGATGTGCGCGGGCATCACGGTCTGGGAGCCGCTGCGCGCGCTCGGCGTCGGGCCCGGCAGCCGCGTCGCCGTGGCCGGGCTGGGCGGGCTCGGGCACCTGGCGGTCAAGCTCGCCGTCGCGCTCGGCGCGCAGGTCGCGGTGATCAGCCGCACCGCCGACAAGGCCGACGACGCGCGGGCGTTGGGGGCCGAGGACTTCGTCGTGTCCACCGACCCCGAGCAGGTCGAGCGGGCGCGCGACCGGTTCGACGTCGTCGTCGACACCATCGCCGTGCCGCACGACCTCGCCCCGTACCTGAAGATGGTCGCCTGGGACGGCGCGCTGACCCAGGTCGGCTACCTCGGGCCGGTGAGCGTCGAGACCATGGACCTTCTGGTGGGGCGCAAGAAGCTCACCTCCAGCGGCAGCGGCGGGCTCCCGGCGACGGCGGAGATGCTCCGGTTCTGCGCCGAGCACGGGGTGGTCGCCGACGTGGAGGTGCTGCCCTCCGCGCGGGTCGGCGAGGCGCTGGAGCGACTGGGTCGCGGGGACGCGCGCTACCGGTTCGTGCTCGACCTGAGCGACCTCGACTAGCGCGGGTGCGGCCGGGAACGGTTGCCGCGCAACGGGATCAGCGCCACCGGTCCGCAGCCGCGACGCACAGCAGGCTCACCGACGCGACCGCGCACCCGGCCGCCGTCGCGCCCCGCCACCCGATCTCCTCGGTGACGGTCAGCACCCCGTTCCACACCGCGACCACCAGGAACACCGCGGCCAGCGCCAACAAGGGCCTGGACCACCTCCGCTGCCCGACGCGCTCCGCTCCCATGCTTGGAAAGCGCTGCCGGAGCCGTTTGTGTTACGCCCGCGCTGGGCGGCAGTGCGAGACCACGAACCGCTGCACCGTGGTCCCGCGCTGCCGCCCAGCGCTTGGGGCTCCTCCCCTTTGCCGAGAACCCCTCACACCGCAAGCCCTCGCGCGGGCTCGTCGGCGTTGAACCCGCTCCAGTGCCCGACGTGGAAGGCCCCCGGCCCGGTCACCCGGCCGCCCAGCTCCACCCCGCGCCCCGCGACCGCCCGCGCCGTCTCCACGGCCTGGCGGTCCAGCACCGCGTCCACGGCGGCCCCGTCCAACCCCTCGATCTCGTCCCAGAACGTCATCACCCGGTTCACGTACAGCGCCACCAGGTGGTCCCGCGCCGACGTGAACCAGCCCTCCGACAGCGCCACCACCGCGTCCGCCAGCAGCTCCGGCCACACCCCGGCGTCCACCCGCAGCCCCCACGGCGCCGCCACCAGGCCGCGCGCCGCCGGGAACAGCGCGAGCACGTCGCCCCGGTGCGCCGCCAGGTACCGCCCCACCGCGTCGGCCACCCGCGCCACCACCGCCGGGTCCTGCGGCACCGCCGCCACGTCCACCGCCTGCCGCAGCCCCGACCCGCGCGGCGCGGCGTCGCGCACCCGGTCGGTCGCCAGCACCACGTGGAACAGCGAGTCCAGCACCTGCTGCGGCAGCCGCAGGATCTTCGGGAACGGCGAGTTGTGCAGCTTGCGCCCCAGCGGGACCTCCACCAGCCGCAGCCCCTCCCGCAGCGCGTTCGCGGTCAGCCACACGTCGATCCCGTACAGCTGCGCGCTGTCCGGCCGCTCCCAGGTCGCCGCCCGCTCCAGGAACGCCCGGTTGAACGCGAACTCGCCGCCGATCGGCTGCTGCACGTGCGCCCCGTACACGGCCGCCAGCAGCGGGCTCACCAGGTGGTTGGTCGTGTTCGCCTCGTACCGGTCGCGCCGGTAGCAGGGCAGCGCCATCACCGGCTCGTCCCCGTCCACCGCCTCGGCCAGCGCGCCGACCCAGCCCGGTTCGGCCGAGCGCACGTCCGCGTCGAGCAGCAGCAGCCGGTCCGCGCCCAGCTCGCGCGCCCGGTCGAACACGGCGAGCACGTTGGTGCCCTTGCCGGTCCCCTCGCGCCCGCTGCGCGCCACGACCTTGCGCGCGCGCAGCGGCGTCCCGGCGAACCGGGCCACCGTGCCGTCGGTGCTGCCGTTGTCGGCGAGCACGACGGCGTTGTCCCCGTGGGGGAAGGCAAGGCGCAACCCGGCGTCGGCGGCCTCGGCCACCCCGCGCACGGTCCGCTCCTCGTCGCGCGCGGGGATGCCCACGACGGTGACTCCGCTGTTCCGCGTCATACGCGGGAATGCTGGGCTGTTCGGGTTACGCGGCTAGCGCGTTCAGGTAACAGCTCGCCCGGACCTGGTCGACGAGTGGGTGCGGGCGTGTTCTTCCCGCGCTGCGAAGCGGCGCGGGACCACCGGCCACCGCACCGCAGACCGGTGCCGCGGCTCAGCCGGGGGTGTTCTTCCGCACGCTGGAAGCGCCCGCACGCCGCTCCGAACCCGCGCGACCGCGTCGCCGGGGCGGTCGGGTCGGGCGCTCGCCCGTGAACGCCGTCGTCGTCCACGCGGGACCGGCGCGCGTCGCCTCCGGCCCCGCCCCGGAGGTTCGGGATCGGGGTTGCCGCGGGGGGTTCCCGCTGCCAGAGTCGCCGTGGGCCCCGCCTCCCGCGTCACCGGGCGCGCGGCCCGGAGGCCCGGTGCCTGCCCGGTTCGGACGCGTCCGGGACGACTGAACGGTCTACTGTGGATGGACCGAACGGGTCAAGGTCCTTACCGCTCGACGGTCCAATCGAAATCGGGCGCGAACCCGGTCCGCCCACCCTGGAACGGGTGGGTACGAAAACGGACCGGTGACGGTTCACAAACGATTCGACCACTTTTTTTGCCCGGAAAAGCTCGACTTTTGCCCTCCCGGCGCGCTTGGATGCTCCGCGTGGCGCGGCAAAGACGCACTCAACACCAAGAAGAGCGGGATCGTCCCCTCAGAGAAGCGCGTCCGGAGGACGAGCTCATCAGGAGGCTCTACCGGGAGTTCGGCAGCGGGCTGCTCGGGCACGCCATGCGGCTGACCGGCAGCGACCGGCAGTGGGCCGAGGACATCGTGCAGGAGACGCTGGTCAGGGCTTGGCGCAACGCCGAGAAGCTGGAGCGGGACCCCGTCCTGCTGCGGTCCTGGCTGTTCACCGTCGCCCGCAGGCTCGTCATCGACGACCGCCGCAAGCGCAGCGTGCGCCCGCAGGAGTCGGAGCTGACCCCGTCCGACGAGGCCCCCTCGCACGACGAGGCGGACCGGACGCTCGCGGCGATCGTCGTCGCCGAGGCGATGAACGGGCTAACCCAGGAACACCGGGAGGCTATTCTCGAAACGTACTTGCGCGACCGTACCGTGGGGGAAGCCGCGGAGGTGCTCGGAGTTCCGCCGGGCACGGTCAAATCCAGGGTCTACTACGCACTTCGCGCCCTGCGGCGGGCGCTTCAGGATCGGGGCTGACACAGGTGAGTTCGCTGCCGAACCACGTCGACGTCGCGGCGTACGTCCTCGGCATCCTCGACGAGGACGAGGTCGACGCCTTCGAGAACCACCTCGCCCAGTGCCGCCGGTGCGCGCTCGACCTGCGCGACTTCGCGCAACTGCCCGACCTGCTCGACGAGGCGAACGCCGCGGGGCTGCTCAGCTCCGACGCGGACGAGCGCCCGGACGGCCGCTCGGTGCGCTCGATGCTCGACGTGGTTTCCCTGGACCGCGCCCGCAAGCGCCGCAAGTACTCGCTCTACGCGGCGGCTGCCGCGCTGGTGCTGATCGCGCTGTCCTCGGCGGCGACCTACGGGGTCGTCTCGTCCGGGGGCCTCGTCGCGCAGGACGACGGCTCGCCCCGGCAGACCGAGGTGGCGAGGAACAGCGTCGACGCCTCGGGCGAGCTGGTGCGCACCAACGCCGAGACCGGTGTCTGGGCGCGGATCAGCGCCTCGCCCGAGCCGTGGGGGACCTCGCTGGAGTTCGAGGTCAAGGGCGTCAGGGCGAAGACCGGCGAGCTGGTCGCGAAGTCGCGCGACGGGAAGACCTACCCCGTCGCCACCTGGCTCGTCACCGCCGACGACGCCGAGGGCGCCCGGACCGGCGAGGCCGTCACGATCCCCGGCGGGCTCGCGCTGCGGTGGCACGAGATCACGGAGTTCGCGGTGCGGGACAAGGACAGCGGCGAGGTCCTCCTGCTGCTGCCGACCTCGGACTGAACGGCGGTCGGCCCCGGAACCTCAGCGGGTTCCGGGGCCGATGACGTCTCGGTGCGCGCGCTCCGTCGCGTGTGGACGGTCGCTACAGGCCGCGCAGCCCGGAGAGCACCCGCTCCATCAGCGCCATGGTCGGGCCCTTCTCGCCCGTCTCCATGTTCTCGTGGATGTTGATCAGCGTCAGGTCGGACATGTCCGACAGCAGCACCCGGACCACGCCCAGGGGGAGCCTGAGGCGCGCGGACACCTCCGCGACGGAGTGCGGGGTGCGGCAGAGGTCGCTGATCACGCGGTGCTCGGCGGTGGAGGTCAGTGCGTCGCGTCCGGCCCGCTCGTTCGTCGAGACGATCGTCTCGATGGCGAGGCTGGTCGTCGAGCGCGTCCGTCCGCCCGTCATCGTGTAGGGCCGGACCCTAATCGTCACGGTGCTCCTTGGCGGTCGTCGTGGTCTTCACGGGCCGGGCGCGTTCAGGTCACTTTTCGGTCACTGAGCGCGCTTGAACGATAGGGGTACGGGGAGTCGCTGTCGCGAACTTCCCGTTATCTGGGAAAAATTCGAGTATTCCGTCACGATCGGTACAAGGTCGCATCCGATCCGTGATGAAGCCCAGGTCGACGTGGTCGATCTTCAACCATGCATCTCATGTGGTGGGAAATTTAGCCCGGTGGACGGATGGTTCACACCCCTCGCGAGGCCCTGTGCTGCATCGATGCACAAACTCAGGGTGACCGGGCTTGTTCGGCATCCCGTCACCGCGCGTTTTCGGCAATGCCGTTTACTAGCAACGCTAACTACTCTCCGGCGTGCCCTGAGTGGACGGCGCGCGGTGCGCGGTCCGTCCACAGCGGATCGACTTCCGGGTCCGACCGGTCCTCGGCTCTTCTCGGTCGCCTGAGGCGGGGTAGCGCCCCAGGCGACCTCCCTGGCTACCCGATGGGGGTCGCGTTGACCATGCGGCACCTCGCAAGAACGCTCGGGGTCGGGTGTCCTGGTGATGAGCTCACCACCTGCTCGGCTTGTGGCCGGTGCAGAAGCTAGCCAGGGGGAGAGCGCTCTCACAACTTCTGTTGACCAAGGCTTGAGGTACCCGCCGAACGCCGCTCCGGACGTCGTGCCCGGACCTCCGCGCGGGGGTGTGGTGGTGCTGCGCCGAAGGGGGGAACGTGGTGGGGCGCTTCGGTTCCGGCGGTGCTGCGCGGTGTGGCGGCGCCGTGCCGCCGGGTGGTCGCGCTCGAATGCGCCGAGCAGCCGCGCGAGCGGTGGTCCCGGCGGAGCAGCGCGGTGCGCGGTGGTGAAAACCTTGCGCGCCAACAGTTTTTCCTGAGGGCGAAACCTCGCCGTAGCGTGACCGGAACGTTCCCGCGCCTCACGCCGGAGCCCGCAAAACCCTTGGTGCGCAAAGGAACCACGCCCCGGTGGACCACCGGTCCGCGTCATCCGATCAGCGCCACCACGCCTCAGCCCCGCGCCGAACGCCCGAACCGGGGGAGAACACCGCCCGCTTCCCGCCCGACCCGGAGACCGGGCGGGAAGCGCCCGTCAGCGCTCGCCGCGGTACGGCAGGACGTCCTGCAGGCAGTCGCACACCGAGGCCGACACCGTCAGCGAGTCCTCGTCCACCACCCGCCGCACCGCCGCCGCGACGTCGCCCGCCGCCAACCCCCGCCGCCGCAGCAGCTCGGCCCGCTCGCCGTGCGGCAGGAACTCCACCGGCAGCGCCAGCGACCGCACCCGCGCGCTCCCCACCGCCTGTGCCAGCCGCGCGCCCAGCGACCCGCCCGCGACGCCGTCCTCCACCACCAGCACCACCCGGTGCCCACCCGCCAACCGCAGCAGCTCCGGATCCAGCGGAGCGATCCACCTCGGGTCGACCACGTCCACCCCGACGCCCCGCTCCGCCAGCAGCCCCGCCGCCTCCAGGCACACCCCGGCCATCGGTCCGACCGCCACCAGCAGCGCCCGCGCCGCGTGCGCCTCGTGCAGCACGTCGCACCCGCCGACCCGGCGCAGCGCGGGCACGTCCTCCGGCGCGGGACCGCTCGGGTGCCGCAGCGCCGTCGGCGCCTCCCGCTCCGCCACCGCCTCGCGCAGCAGCTCCACCAACCTCGCCGGGTCGCGCGGCGCGGCCACCCGCATCCCCGGCACCAGCGGCAGCAGCGCCGCGTCCCACAGGCCCTGCTGGCTCGGCCCGTCCGGACCGGTCACCCCGGCCCCGCCCAGCACCAGCGTCACCGGCAGCCGGTGCAGCGCCACGTCCATCAGCACCTGGTCGAACGCCCGCTGCAGGAACGTCGACGCCAGCGGCACCACCGGGTGCGCGCCCGCCATCGCCATGCCCGCCGCGGACGTCACCGCGTGCTGCTCGGCCACGCCCACGTCGAACACCCGCTCCGGGAACCGCCGCGCGAACGCGTCCAGCCCGCTCGGCCCCTGCACCGCCGCCGTCACGCACACCACGTCCGCCCGCTGGAGCCCGATCTCGGCCAGCTCCGCCCCGAACACGTCCGCCCAGCCCCGCTCGCCCGTGCCACCGGACGGCGACACCGCGTGCAGGCAGTCCACCGCGTCGCCCTCGGCGGGCGGGTAGCCCCGGCCCTTGCGGGTCGCGCAGTGCACCACCACCGGCCTGCCCAGCGCGGCGGCCTCGGCCAGCACGCCCTCCAGCGCGGGCACGTCGTGCCCGTCCACCGGCCCCAGGTACGGCAGCCCCAGCTCCTCGAACACCGGGTGCGCCCGCCGCTCCCGCAACCGGCCGAGGTGCGCGGCCAGCCCGCCCGCCGTCGGCGCGTACGAGCGCGCGTTGTCGTTGACCACCACGATCACCGGGTAGTCCGCCGACGCCAGGTTGTTCAGCGCCTCCCAGGCCATGCCGCCGGTGAGCGCGCCGTCCCCGACCACCGCGACCACGCGCCGGTCCGAGCCCTGCAACCGCAGCGCCCGCGCGATCCCGTCCGCGTAGGACAGCGCGGTGGACGAGTGCGAGTTCTCCACCACGTCGTGCTGCGACTCGGCCGCGCTCGGGTATCCGGACAGCCCGCCGAACCCGCGCAGCCCGTCGAACCCGGCCGCCCGACCGGTGAGCACCTTGTGCGCGTACGACTGGTGGCCGCCGTCGAACAGCAGCACGTCGTGCGGCGAGTCGAACACCCGGTGCAGCGCGATGGTCAGCTCCACCACGCCCAGGTTGGACCCCAGGTGCCCGCCGCGCCGCGACACCTTCTCCACCAGGAACCGCCGGATCTCGGCCGCCAGCGCGGGGAGCGCCCGCTCGGGCACCGCCCGCAGCGCCTCCGGACCGGTCAGCTGCTCCAGCGAGGTCGGCAGCGCCTCGGAGCGGGGTTGCGGGGTCGCGTCGGCGTGCGGGGGGCGGGCTGTGCCACCCGGCGCGCCGCTCACCTCCGCACCGCGGCGGGCAGGGTGAACCGGATGGTCTCCACGGTGGTCTCCCGCACCTCGACCCGGTGCGCGTCCAGCACCGCCACGACCTCGTCCACCAGCCCCGGCGGCGCGGACGCCCCCGCGCTCAACCCCACCACGCGCACCCCCTCCAGCCATCGCGGGCGCAGGTCGCGCACGTCGTCGATCAGGTGGGCGGGCACGCCCTCGCGGCGCACCAGTTCCACCAGCCTTGCCGAGTTGGATGAGTTCGCTGAACCGACCACGAGGACCAGATCGGCCTCGCGCGCCACCTCCCGTACCGCCTCTTGGCGGTTCGTGGTGGCGTAGCAGATGTCGTCCGAAGAGGGGCCGCGCAGTGCGGGGAAGCGCTTGCGCAGCGCCGCCACGACCTCGGTCGCCTCGTCCGCGGCCAGCGTCGTCTGCATCAGGTACGACACCCGCTCCGGGTCCTCGACCTCCAGCGCCGCCACCGCCTCCGGGCCGTCCACCAGCAGCATCCGGTCCGGGGCCTCGCCGAGCGTGCCCTCGACCTCCTCGTGCCCGGCGTGCCCGATCAGCACCACGGTGTCCCCGCGCCCGGCGAACCGGCGCGCCTCCGCGTGCACCTTGGTCACCAGCGGGCAGGTCGCGTCGACCACCTCGAACCCGCGCCGCTCGGCCTCGGCGCGCACGGCGGGCGACACCCCGTGCGCGGAGAACACCACCACGGCCCCGTCCGGCACCTCGTCCAGCTCGTCCACGAACACCGCGCCCATCGACTCCAGCCGCGCCACCACGTGCGTGTTGTGCACGATCTGCTTGCGCACGTGGACCGGGCCGCCGCGCCGCCGCAGCAGCTCCTCGACGATCTCCACCGCCCGCTCGACCCCGGCGCAGAACGACCGGGGCGAGGCGAGCAGCACGAGTGGGACTCCCATGGGCGCTCCTGGCTGGTTCTGGTCGGGTCTCGGCGGTCGGTGCTCAGCGGTCGGGGCTCAGTGATCCGGGCTCAGCGGTCGCGTCGGGTCATCAGCACGGCGACGGCGTCCAGCTCGCGCGCCGCGACCGGGTCGACGCCCGCCGC
Organism: Actinosynnema mirum DSM 43827; assembly: GCF_000023245.1. Taxonomy (GTDB): domain Bacteria; phylum Actinomycetota; class Actinomycetes; order Mycobacteriales; family Pseudonocardiaceae; genus Actinosynnema; species Actinosynnema mirum. The sequence continues at coordinate 5,979,430 of NC_013093.1, read as the reverse complement.
CCGCAGGTGCGTCCTGGCCTGCGCGAGCAGCTCGTCGGCCCGCCGCTGGCCCCACGCCCGCGCCCCGGCCTGCTCGACCAGCCCGGCCGCCTCCTCCAGCGCCGACCCGGCCAGCTCGCCGCGCCCCCGGTACAGCCCGGCCAGCTCGCGCCCGGCCTGGCTGCGCGAGGCCAGCGCGGCCACCACGGGCAGCGACTTCTTGCGGTTGCGCAGGTCCGAGTGCACCGGCTTGCCGGTGGCGGCCGGGTCGCCCCAGATGCCCAGCAGGTCGTCCACGAACTGGAACGCCAGGCCCGTCCGCTCGCCGAACAGCCCCAGCTCGCCCACCTGGTCGGCGGAGCCGCCGCCGAACAGGGCGCCCAGCGAGCAGCACGCGCCCAGCAGCGCCGCAGTCTTGCCCTCGGCCATGCGCACGCACTCGGCGACGCCGACCTCGTCGCGCTCCTCGAACCCGAGGTCCGAGCTCTGCCCGTCGAGCAGCTCCTGCACGGCCGCGCTCAGCAGCACGATGCCCCGCGCCGCCGCCGGGTGCCCGCTCCCGGCCAGCACGTCCAGCGCCAGCGTCATCAGCGCGTCGCCCGCGAGCACCGCCGCGTTGACCCCGAACACCGCCCACGCGGTCGGCCGGTGCCTGCGGGTGGCGTCGCCGTCCATCACGTCGTCGTGCAGCAGCGAGAAGTTGTGCACCAGCTCCACCGCGACCGCGGCGGGCAGCGCGTCCTCGGCCCGCCCGCCGACCGCGCGCGCGGCCAGCAGCACGAGCACCGGCCGGATCGCCTTGCCCGCGTCCGCGCCGGTGGGGACGCCGTGCTCGTCCCACCAGCCGAAGTGGTAGCCCGCGATGGAGCGCATCGACTCGGGCAGCCGGTCGACGGCGGCGCGCAGCGCCGGGTCCACCAGCGCCCGGCCCCAGGCCAGCACGTCCCGCGCGGAGCGCTGCGCGGGGGAGACGTCGAGATCGGTCATCGGACACTCCAACTCGGGGGTGCGGGCCTGGCGGACGAGCGCGGAAGAGCGAGGTGGTCGAGCAGGCGGTGCGGTTGAGCGCAGGCGGTGCGGTTGAGGGCGAGTGGTGCGGTTGAGGGCGGGCGGGCGGTGTGGTCGGGCGGGTGCGGTGCGGTGGGGCGGGTGCGGTGCGGTGGGGCGGGGGTCGAGCGGGGCGGCGGGCCGCTGCCCCCGGCGTGGCGCGAACCGGACCGCCGCTCCGGGCGTGGCCGGAGCCGAGCCCGTTGCCCTGGGCCTTGCCGGAGCCGGGCCCGTTGCCTTGGGCCTTGGGCCTTGCCGGAGCCTGACCCGCCGGGCGGCGGCGCGGGACCTCGGTGGTCCGGCGCCGCCGCCCGGCGGGCGCGCTACTCGCGGCCGACCTCGACGTGCTCGAGGATCCCGAGCGCGTCGGGGACCAGCACGGCGACCGAGTAGTAGGCGCTCACCAGGTAGGAGATGACGCCCAGCTCGTTGATGCCCATGAACCGCGCGTTCAGGCCGGGCTGGAACTCGTCCGGGATGCCGGTCTGGTGCAGGCCGACCACGCCGCTGTCCTGCTCGCCCACGCGCATCGCCAGGATCGAGCTGGTGCCCTGGGCGGTGACCGGGATCTTGTCGCACGGCAGCAGCGGCACGCCGCGCCAGGTGGTCACCATGGTGCCGTTGTGGTTCTCCACGCCGGGGTACACGCCGCGCTTGGTCGCCTCGCGCCCGAAGGCGGCGATCGCGCGCGGGTGGGCCAGCAGGAACGCGGTCTTGCGCCTGCGGCTGAGCAGCTCGTCCAGGTCGTCCGGGGTGGGCGGGCCGGTGCGGGTGTGGATGCGCTGCTTGAGGTCCGCGTTGTGCAGCAGGCCGAAGTCGCGGTTGTTCACCATCTCGAACTCCTGCCGCTCGCGCAGGGCCTCGACGGTGAGCCGCAACTGCTGCTCGGTCTGGTTCATCGGCTTGTTGTAGAGGTCCGCGACGCGGCTGTGGACCCGCAGCACGGTCTGCGCGACGCTCAGCTCGTACTCGCGCGGCGCCAGCTCGTAGTCCACGAACGTGCCCGGCAGCGGGGCCTCGCCCTCGTGGCCCGAGGCGATCTCGATGGACGCCTCGCCGTGCTTGTTCTGCGGCAGGCCCCTGGTGCGCGTGGTCGAGTGGACGATCGCGCGCAGCGGGCTGTTCTCGTCGCGCAGCTGCTGCACGGTCTCCCACGGCAGCACCAGCGCGATCACCGGGGTGACCGCCCTGGCGGTGAAGGCCCACTGCTCGGTCTCGCCGGTCAGGACGCCGTTGCCGAAGTGGTCGCCGTCGGCGAGCACGTCGAGCACGGTCTGGTTGCCGTACTCGCCCTCGCCGATCTTGTCGACCTTGCCGTGCGCGACGAGGAAGAGCTCCTCGGCGCGGTCGCCGCGCTGCACCAGCAGGTCGCCGGGGGTGAACTCGCGCTGCACGAACCGGTTCGCGAGCGCGGTCAGCACGTCGTCGTCCTCGAAGGCGCGCAGCGCGGGCACCTCGCGCAGCTCCTGCGGGATGACGCGGATGTCGGAACCGGTGCTGGTGAAGGTGATCCGCCCGTCGCCGACGGCGTAGGTGAGCCTGCGGTTGACCCGGTACGTGCCCGCCTGGGTCTGCACCCAGGGCAGCTCGCGCAGCAGCCAGCGGGCCGAGATGGCCTGCATCTGCGGGGCGGACTTGGTCGTGGTGGCCAGGTTGCGGGCGGCGGCGGTGCCCAGGCTCTGGCGCGTGCGCTCGATCTCGTCGAGCGGCAGGGCGGGGTCGATCGCTGTCACGTGCGTGCTTCCGATCTGGTCGTGGGGACGGTGCTGGCCGGGTCGCTCAGTCCTCGCGGCCCAGCTCGACGTGCTCCAGCACGCCGACGGCGTCGGGGACCATGATCGCGGCGGAGTAGTACGTGCTGACCAGGTACGACATGACCGCGCGCTCGTTGATGCCCATGAACCGCACGTTCAGGCCGGGCTGGTACTCGTCGGGCAGGCCGGTCTGGTGCAGGCCGATCACGCCCTGGTTGTCCTTGCCCGCGCGCAGCAGGATCACCGAGCTGGTGCGCTGGTCGCTGACGCCGATCTTGTTGCAGGGCAGCACCGGCACGCCGCGCCACGCGGGCACCATGTGCCCGTTCAGGTCGGTGTTCTGCGGGTAGATCCCGCGCTTGGTGCACTCGCGGCCGAACGCGGCGATCACCTTGGGGTGCGCCAGGAACGCGGTCGGCTGCTTCCACACCAGGGACAGCAGCTCGTCGAAGTCGTCCGGGGTGGGCGGGCCGGAGCGGGTGTGGATGCGCTGGCCGAGGTCGGAGTTGTGCAGCAGGCCGAAGTCGCGGTTGTTGACCAGCTCGTGCTCCTGGCGCTCGCGCAGCGCCTCGATGGTGAGCCGCAGCTGCTGCTCGACCTGGTCCATCGGCTCGTTGTAGAGGTCCGCGACGCGGGTGTGGATGTTGAGGACGGTCTGCGCGACGCTCAGCTCGTACTCGCGCGGCGCCAGCTCGTAGTCCACGAACGTGCCGGGGAGCGGGGCCTCGCCCTCGTGGCCCGAGGCGATGTCGATCTCGGCCTCGCCGTGGTGGTTCTGCTTCTGGCGACCGGCGTTGACCATCCGCTGGATGTGCGCCCGCAGGCCGCCCATCTCGCCGTTGAGCTGCTCGAACACGCTCCACGGCAGCACCAGCATGGTGACCGGGGTGATCGCCTTGACGGTGAAGTCCCAGACGCCCTGCGGACCGGCCAGGCACTGGCCGCCGAAGTGGTCGCCGTCGGCGAGCACGCCGAGCACGGTCTGGTCGCCGTACTCGGTCTCGCCGATCTTGTTGACCCGGCCGTGCGCGACCAGGTGCACGGCGTCCTGGGTGCGCCCGCGCTCCACGACGACCTCGCCCGCGGCGAACTCGCGCTGCTTGAAGCGGGAGGCGAGCGCGGCCAGCACGGCCACGTCCTCGAACCCGCGCAGCAGCGGCAGCTCGCACAGCTCCTGCGGCACGACCTGCACGGCGGCGCCGGTGTTGGTGAAGGTCAGCCTGCCGTCGCCGACCGCGTAGCTGAGCCTGCGGTTGACCCGGAACGCGCCACCGGCCGCCTGCTCCCACGGCAGGACCTTGAGCAGCCACCGCGAGGTGATGTTCTGCATCTGCGGGGCGGACTTGGTGGTGGTCGCGAGGTTGCGGGCAGCCGCAGTGCCGAGGCTCAGCTGAGGGCGCTCGGATTCCACGCCCTGATCGGTGACAGACACCGGGTACACCGCCTAATTCTGGGAAATCGTCGTGAAGGGCCGGATAGACCGTAGTGAGGCGCGTCGAGTGCGGGAAAGGGTGCGGGAAGGGTCCGATGCGGGGTCCGTCCTTGGGGCTATTCCTGTTTCCGGGGCGCACTCACGGTGTCTGTGCGGTGCGGATTCGCCTTTTTTGGGTGAACCTGCTGGTTGGGCGGCGTGTCGAGTGGTTTTACCTCGTTCGTGAGGTGGGGCTCACCCCTTGGGGCGGGCGTGTGCACGGTGCGCTCGACCTCGCGCGGTGGGGTCACCCGGCGATTTCACCCTGCGGGCGAGGTGGTGTGGTTCCGGTAAAAGCATTGGGGAAGCCCGTTCACCGCGACCGGCGAGTTGGTGGCCGGTTTTCGGGTTGATCGGATCGGAATGCTGACTCGGTGTGACCGGTGGCGGTGATTAGCGCTGCTGTGAAACACATCACACCAACGGCCGAGCGGGGCGCGTCCCGGCACTTCACGGCCCACGCTCCCGCGCGCCAGACTGGGCCCCGCGGCTCACCGGCGACCGCACGGGAGGTGGCAGGGCGTTGCGCGAGCACTACCCGCACTGGCAGCGGGTCCCCACCCGGTGGGGCGACAACGACGTGTACGGGCACGTCAACAACGTCGTCCACTACGCGTTCATGGACACGGTGATCAACACCTGGCTGATCGGCGCGGGGCTGGACATCCACGGCGGTCCCGCGATCGGGCTGTGCGTCGAGTCGCACTGCTCCTACCGGGCGGCCGTGGCGTTCCCCGACGCGCTCGACGCCGGGTTGCGCGTGGGGAAGCTGGGCGGCTCCAGCGTCCGGTACGAGGTCGGCTTCTACCGCGAGGGGGCGGACGAGCTGGTGGCGCAGGGGCACTTCGTGCACGTGTTCACCGACCGGGGCACCCGCAGGCCGGTGCCGATCCCGGACGGGTTGCGGGCGGCGATGACCGGGCTGGTGGTCCCGTGAGGACGCGGGGCGCGCTGCTGCGCGAGGTCGGCGGGCCGCTGGAGGTCGTGGACCTGGAGCTGGACCCGCCGGGGCCGGGCGAGCTGCTGGTCCGGGTCGGCGCCACCGGGCTGTGCCACTCCGACCTGTCCGTGCTCGACGGCTCGCGCGTGCGCCCGCTGCCGATGGTGCTCGGGCACGAGACGGCGGGCGAGGTGCTGGAGGTGGGGGAGGGGGCCGCCGGGTTCGCGCCCGGTGACCACGTGGTCCTGTCGTTCGTGCCCGCCTGCGGCGCGTGCCGCCGCTGCGCCGCCGGGCGCCCCGCGCTGTGCGAGCCGGGCGCGGCGGCGAACCGGGACGGAGCCCTGCTGTCCGGCGCGCGCCGCCTGCGCCTGCCCGACGGGACGAGGCCGCACCACCACCTGGGCGTGTCGGGCTTCGCCGAGCACGCCGTGGTCTCCGCCCGCTCGGCCACGAAGGCGCCCGTGGACCTGCCGTTCGAGGTGGCCGCGCTGTTCGGCTGCGCGGTGCTCACCGGGGCGGGCGCGGTGCTGCACAGCGCGCGGGTCGGGCCGGGGGACGTGGTCGCGGTGTTCGGCCTTGGCGGGGTGGGGTTGGCCGCGCTGCTCGCCGCCCGAGCGGCCGGGGCGGCGCGGATCGTGGCCGTGGACCTGGTGGCGGGCAAGCGGGAGCTGGCCTTGAGCCTGGGCGCGACCGACGCCGTGGCGGCCGGTCCGGACGCGGTCGAGGCGGTCCGGGAGCTGACCGGGGGAGGCGCGGAGAAGGTCGTGGACACGACCGGCGTGCCCGCCGCGCTGGCCCAGGCGTACGCGGCGACGGCGCCGGGCGGCACCACGGTGACCGTCGGCTTGCCGCACCCGGACCGGGAGCTGGTGCTGCCCGCGCTGAGCCTGGTCGCGGAGGAGCGGACCTTGAAGGGCAGCTACCTCGGCTCGTGCGTGCCGGGGCGGGACGTCCCCCGGTTCATCGCGCTGCACCGGGCCGGGCTGCTGCCGGTGGAGCGGCTGCTGAGCGGGAGGCTGGCGCTGGAGGAGGTGGGCGCGGGCTTCGACCGGCTGGCCGGTGGCGAGGCGGTGCGGCAGGTCGTGGTGCCTTGAGGGTGGGGCGGGGCGATCAGCGGTCGGCCGGAGACGGCCGGGGCGTGATCACCCCGGTGGATCTCGTCGATCTGCGCGGCCATCCGCTCCACGACGATCTCCTGCGCGCCGGAGACCTCGTCGAGGCGGGTTCCGAGCGCGCGGATGCGGGTGTCGAGCCTCCTGACCGTCGTCACGCGGCGCAGCGTGCCGACGCCCGCCTGCCGAGCCGCGCGGTCGACGCCCCGGCTCCCCACGAGCCCCCGACAAGGCACTGCGCTTCACCCGATCGGCCCGTGCGCGCGTCGTCCCGCCGATCGGGGCGGTCGAGTCGGTACGGTGGCCCGGTTCCGCGGGAAGGGGTTCGGGTGCGTGGGCTGGTGGCTGTCGCCGGTGCGGTGGTTGCGGTGGGCGGGGTGGTCGCGTTCCGGGGGCGGCGGGCCGCTCCGGCGCGTGGGGGGTTGGACGGGTACCGGCTGGTCAACCTCGCGCACGTCAACGACCCCGGCCGCACCAGCGGGTACCCCGGCGACCCGGCCTTCACGGCCGAGACGGTCGCCACCGTCGCGCGCGACGGCTACTACCTCCAGTACCTCCACCAGGGCGAGCACACCGGCACGCACTGGGGCGCGCCCGCGCACTTCACCGACGGGCAGCCGCACGCCGACGAGCTCGACCCCGAGGACCTCCTGCTGCCCGCCGTGAAGGTCGACGTCCGGGACCGGGCCGCCCGCGACGCCGACTACGAGCTCTCCGTCGACGACCTGCTGCGCTGGGAGCGCGCGCACGGGCGCATCCCGCGCTGCGCGGCCGTGGTGCTGTGGACCGGCTGGGAGGACCGCTGGGGCACGCCCGCGTTCTACAACCGCGACGAGACCGGCCAGGTCCACCAGCCGGGGTTCTCGGTCGCCGCCGTCCGCTGGCTGCTGGACACCGGGCGGCTCGGTCGCCGCGGTGCGCTGGGCACCGACGCGTTCGGGCCGGACGCCGGCGTCGACGGCGACTACCGGGTGTCCAAGCTGCTCTACCGCGAGCACCGGATCAGCCTGGAGGTCCTCGCGAACCTGGCCGAGCTGCCGGAGACCGGGGCGCACGTGCTGGTCGGCGGAACGATCAACCGGCGCGGCTCCGGGTCGCCCGCCAGCGTGTACGCGTTCGTGCCCGAGCACCCCCGCTAGCCCACCACCAGCCCACCCCCGCCGCGCCGCTTCGCCCGGTACATGGCCTGGTCGGCGCGGTGCAGCACGGCCTGCGCGGTGTCCTCCGGCTCGACGTCCGCGCACACCACCACCCCCAGGCTCGCGCTGATCCCGCCCAGCTCGGCCAGCACCCGCCGCCCCACCGCCTCCGGGTCCTGCGCCCCGGTGATCAGCACCGCGAACTCGTCGCCGCCCAGCCGCGCCACCACGTCCACGTCCCGCACGCACGCCCGCAGGTGCCCGGCCACCCGCCCGAGCAGCGCGTCCCCGCTGGCGTGACCCTCCGTGTCGTTCACCGCCTTGAACCGGTCCAGGTCCACAAAGAGCACCCCGAACGGGGTTCCCTCGACCTGGTGCTCCGCCACCGCCTCGGCCAGCCTGCGCTCGAACAGCGCCCGCCCCGCCAGCCCGGTCAGCGGGTCGTGCGTCGCCCGGTGCGCCAGCTCCCGCTCGGACGCGCGCAGCAGCGCCGCGAGCCGGGTGTTCGCGACCAGGGCGACCAGCTGCCGCGCCACCACCGCCCCGAACACGGTGAACCCGCACGCCACCTCCACCCCGTCCAGCTCGCCCGCCGTGCCGCTCGCGGTCCGGTGCAGCACCACCGCCCAGCTCAGCAGCAGCGGCAGGTACGGCAGCAGCAGGTGCGTTCGGCGCGGACCGGCGGACGCGCGCGCCTCGCCCCGGTCGGCGGGCGGCGGGGCGAGCGCGGCCAGCCCGAGCAGCGCGGGGCCGAGCGTGAACCCGGCGTTGGCCAGCGGCGGCACGGCCGGGGCCTGCGCGCTGACCAGGTACGCGAACGTGCCGTCGGACACCGCCAGCCCGGCCAGGCCCAGCCCGATCAGGCGCAGCTGCGACCGGAGCACCACGTCCCGCCCGGCGGCGAGCACCACCACGACCACGAGCAGCACCAGGTCGGTCACCGGGTAGGCCACGGCGACCAGGAACGCCACCGGGTCGGGGACGCCGCGCGCCACCAGCGCGCCCAGCGACGAGGACCAGGTCAGCAGGAACAGCGAGCCCGCGACGATCAGCCCGTCGAGCGGCGGCACCAGCGGCGTGCGCACCTCGGGCGGCGGCGTCGCGCGGTGCCCGCCGAGCACGAGCAGCGCGGCCAGCGCGAACGGCACCAGCCCGAGGTACCCGGCGTCGGCGACCGTGGGGGAGGGGACGGCGCGGCCCAGGACGAGCTGCTGCCACGTCCACGCGGCCTGCCCGGCCGACCAGCTCAGCGCGCCCAGCCCGAGCAGCACCCGCCACCGGCGGTCGGGGCCGTGCGCGCGCCGGGCCGTGACCAGGCACGCGGTGGCGGCGAACAGCCCGGCGGCGAGCTGCGCGAGGTCGTCGAGCGCGGTGGAGCCGGTCTCGCCCAGCACCCCGCTGGCGGCGGTCCCGGCGACCAGCGCGGCGGCCCCGAGCACCACCGCCACGAGCCCGCCGAACCCCGGTCCGCCCAGCACCCGGCCAGTGTCGCAGCCGGGGGCGGGTCAGGCCGGGGGATCAGGCGGCAGGGATCAGGCGGCAGGGGGCAGGCGCAGGGGGCAGGCGCCGGGGGGCAGGCGGGCGGATCAGGCTCGGGTTCTGAGCCCCGACCGCGCGCAGGCGAAGGACGCGCCCAGCAGCAGGACCGCCACGGCGGCCTGCCACCACGCCGACTCGTTCAGCGCCACCGCCACGTTCACCGCCCCGACCAGGGCGAACAGCGCGGCCAGGCCCAGCCACAACGGCCGCTGCGCGCGGTCGACGAAGGCGGTGAGCGCGGTCGTCTGGGGATGGGTCATCGCGGGCCTCCGAGGGGCGCGTGCGGCGCAAGTGCGCGCCGGTTACCCGCCCCGGTGCGGACTCACACCTCGATCCGGGCGGGTCTCACCCGGTCGACGCAGGGCGGACCTAGTGTCCTGAGTCAGGAATTCTGTTCAGATGTAGGCTGGGTTGATGGCGCGCACAGGGCGACCGAAGGCCGAGTTGGTGTTGGGCCAGGACGAGCGGGCGGCGTTGGAGGGCTGGGTGCGGCGTCGGTCGACGCCGCAGGCGTGGGCGTTGCGGTGTCGGATCGTGCTGGCGTGCGCGGAGGGCGCGACGAACAAGGACGTGGCCGCCCGGTTGGGTTCCACGCCGCACGCGGTGGGCCGGTGGCGGGCCCGGTTCCTGCGGTACCGGATCGCGGGTTTGGGCGACATGCCCCGGTCGGGCGGTCCGCGCAGGATCGATGACGGGCAGGTCGCCGAGCTGGTCGCCGCGACGCTGGAGCGCAGGCCGGACAACGCGACCCACTGGTCCACCCGGTCGATGGCCGAGCGGACCGGCCTGTCGCAGTCGACGGTGTCCCGGATCTGGCGCGCGTTCGGCCTGCAACCGCACCGTGTCGAGACGTTCAAGCTGTCCACCGACCCGTATTTCGTGGACAAGGTGTACGACGTGGTCGGCCTCTACCTCGACCCGCCCGAGCGCGCCCTGGTGTTCTGCGTCGACGAGAAGTCACAGATCCAGGCGCTTGACCGGTCCCAGCCGGTGCTGCCCATGATGCCCGCAGTCCCCGAACGGCAGACCGCCGACTACGTCAGGAACGGGACCACCACCCTGTTCGCCGCGCTCGACGTGGCCACCGGGAAGGTGATCGGCTCGCTCAATCGCCGCCACCGCACGGAGGAGTTCAAAGCCTTTCTGTCCACACTGGACAAGGAAGTGCCTGCGGGGCTTGAGGTCCATCTGGTCTGCGACAACTACGCCACCCACAAGACCCCGGCGGTCAAACGGTGGCTGGTCTCCCATCCCAGGTTCCACCTGCACTTCACCCCGACCGGCTCCTCGTGGCTGAACCTGGTCGAGCGCTGGTTCGCCGAACTGACCACGAAACGACTCCGACGAGGCGTCCACACCTCGGTTCAGGCGCTGGAGACCGACATTCGCGACTGGATCGCCGCCTGGAACAGCAACCCGAAGCCCTACGTTTGGACCAGAACCGCAGACCAGATCCTCGAACGCCTCGCCGGATATCTGAACAGAATTCCTGACTCAGGAGACCAGGATGCCCCCGTGCCGGACTTGCGCGGGTTCGCCGACGCCCACCTGCCCGGACGCGCCGGGCCGCGCCGGGTCGTCCCGCTCGGCTCCGGGCTCGACAACACCGCGCACCTGGTGGACGGGGAGTTCGTGGTCCGCCGCCGCCACGACGGCGACCAGTCCGACGAGGCCCGCCTGCTCGCCGAGGTGGCCGCCCGCTCACCGCTCCCGACGCCCGTCCCGCTCGCCGTCGACGGCCCCTGGATGGCCTACCGCCTGCTCCCCGGCCGCGCCCTGCTGGACGTGCTGCCGCTGGACGCCGCGACCACCCTCGACCTGGCCCGCCGCCTGGTCGACTTCGTCGCGCTGGTGCGGACCTGGGACCTGCCCGCCCCCGAGGACCCGCCCGACCTGCCCGCGCTGCTGGCCGGGGCCGCCGACGACCACGCCGCGCTCGGCCTGCGCGACCCGGCCGTCGAGCGCTTCCTGGCCACCCCGCCGCCGCCCCCGCCCGACGAGCTGGCCTTCGCGCACAACGACCTGGGGGCCGAGCACGTCCTGGTCGACGTGGACACCGCGGTCACCGGGGTGGTCGACTGGACCGACGCGGCCCGCTGCGACCCGGCCTCCGACCTCGGCCTGCTGCACCGCGACCTCGGTCCCGCCGTGCTGCCGCTGATCCCCGAGCCGCTGCGCGAGCGCGCGGTCTTCCACGCCCGGCGCAGCGCCCTGGAGATGCTCCGCTACGGCGTGGAGCACGACCGCCCGCTCTACGCCCGACGCGCGCGGGAGGCGCACCGGTGGCTGTTCTGACCAGGCGCCTGCTGCTGGGCGGCACCGCGACCGACAACACCCGCGACCGCTCCGAGGCGCTGGACGCGGGCGACCGGATGGTCGAGGGCGCGCACCGCACCGGCCAGAACCGCGAGTCCGTGGGCATCGAGAACGAGAGCGCCTGCACCGACCGCCCGCCCACGGCGGCCCGGTGGGCGGCGCTGGTGTGGTTGGGCGCGCGGGTGTGCGAGCGCTGCGGCACCGAGCCGGCCGAGATCGACGGGCACCACGACCACGGGGACGGCACGGTGCGCCCCGGCGACGCCCGCCACGCCCGGCTCCCGCTGCTGCGCGCGCACGTGGCCGCGCGCCAACCGGTGACCTCCGCGCCGAGCGCGACGGCGAGCTTGACCGCGAGGTGCCCGAGGCAGTCGGGCCCGGCCACGGCGACGCGGCTGCCGGGGCCGACCCCGGCCGCGCGCGCAGCGGGTCCCGCACCGTGATCCCGGCGCACAGCAGCGGTGCGGCGGCTGCCGGGTCCAGGCCGTCCGGCAGCGCCGAGGCGACCGGAACCCCTGCGCCCCAGACGATCCCGCGCCGCGCGCCAGGGCTTGACCCGCCGTGCCGGACGGCGCTCCCGCCCAGGGCTCGGTGAGCCGCGACGCGGGTCGGGTCCCGGCGAGGGGCGCCCCGGCCGGGCGCCACCCCGCAGGCGCGACCTGCGCGCTCACCACGTCGGCGGACGACCTCGGTGGCGACCCGGCGTCCGCGCCTGCGGCCCCTAGTCGCTCTCGATGATCCGCCACTGCGGCTTGCCCACCCACATCGCCTCCAGCTTGGAGGTGTGCCCGTTGCCGGTGAACACCACGACCACCGCGTCGGCGGGCTGCTCCACGACCGCCGCGTAGCCCTGCCTCGGGGTCGCGGACACCGGCTGGATGTCGCGCTCGGCGAAGCTCACCGTGGCCACCCCGCCCTGCAGGCGGAAGCTCTTGATGAACACCTGCTTCCCGTCCCGCTCGACCCACGCGCCCTCCTCCGACGGCGCGGGCGGCTGGGAGGTGGTCTGCTGCGCGGGCGGCTCCTGCGCCGGGGCGGTGGTGGTCGTGGTGGGCGTGGCCGCCGGGGTGCTCGGCTCCGGGGAGGTGGACGAGGACGGGACCGCGCTCGGCGACGTGGACGTAGGGGTCGGCTCCGCGAGCGTCGTCTCACCGGTCGGCCCGGCGACCACCCTCGGCCGCTCGGGCGCGCCGGCGTCCAGGACGAAGCGGATGCCGAGCCACGACACCCCGATCGCCGCCGCGGTGGTCAGCGTCCACACCGCGAAGTACTGCAAGCCCCGGATCACGGCGCGTCCTCCCGTAAGGGGCTCCCTCTGGAGCACGGTTCGGGAGTCTAGCCACCCGTTAGGGTTAGGGGTTCGGGTTGGCCGCGGTTAGGGGTTCGTTGGTGGCCCCAACGCTGCGGGACACCGATCGGTCACCCCGCGTGGTCGTGCCCGCCGCCGCCTGACCGCCCGTCACGGCCGCGCGCGGGCGCCGGGAGCCCGCAGTGCCCGCCCTCGCGCCCGGAGTCGCTTTCCCACGTGTCCGACAATCGGATTATCCCGTTCTTCGGGAAACGGATCACTCCTGTTCAACCAGGCATTGACGGGGGTGCGGCACAGGGGTGGGACTGCACCCGTCCGACCTCCCTTTCGCCCGATCGGGCAATGATCGTCCGGCCGCTCACGGACGGGTGATACGGGTAGGTTGCAGAATGTGCACGGGCACGCGTTACCGTTCGCGCATGGTTTCGGTGTTGTTGGTGGAGGACGACCCGGTGGTGCGCTCGGCGGTCACCCGCGCGCTGACCGGTATGGGCCACGCCGTGCTGGCCGTCGGCGCCGCCCTCGAAGCGCTGCGCGAGATCGCCGACCACGACTTCGACCTCGTGGTGCTGGACCTCGGCCTCCCCGACATGGACGGCGGCGACGCCCTCAAGATGATGCGCGGGGTGTGCGACACGCCCGTCATCGTCGCCACCGCCCGCGACGACGAGGCCGAGATCGTCCGCCTGCTCAACGCGGGCGCCGACGACTACCTGGTCAAACCGTTCTCCAGCGAGCACCTGGCCGCCCGGCTCTCGGCGGTGCTGCGGCGCACCCGCAAGGCCGCGCCCGAACCCGGCCCGATGCGCGTGGGCCCGCACCTGCTGATCGACCTGGACCGGCGCGAGGCGCGGCTGTCCGGCCGCGAGCTCAACCTCACCCGCAAGGAGTTCGACCTGCTCGCCTACCTCGCCGCCCGCGAGGGCAAGGTGGTGCCGCGCGCCGAGCTGCTGGCGAACCTGTGGAACCTGCCCGGCAGGCACGACGACCAGACGCTCGACGTGCACCTGTCGTGGCTGCGCCGCAAGCTCGGCGAGCGCGCCGCGCAGCCCCGCTACCTGCACACCGTGCGCGGCGTCGGCTTCAAGCTCACGGCCGTAGGGTGAGGCGGTCGCTGGCCGTCGTCGCGCTCGCCGTCACCTCGATGGTCGCGCTGGCCTTCCTCATCCCGCTCGGCCTGGTCGTGCGCCAGCTCGCCGAGGACAAGGCGCTCGCCGACGCCGAGCGGCAGGCCGTGGCGCTCACCCCGGTGCTCGCCATCACCGCCGACCCGGTCATGGTCGAGCAGGCCCTGACCAGCGTGAACGGCCACGTCGCGGTGCACATGGCGACCGGCGGGGTGATCGGCGAGGTCAAGGCCACCGCGAGCCAGCTGCGCACCGCGCAGCGCGAGGGCCGGGCGTTCACCGCGACCGTGCCGGACGGCCGCGTGCACCTGCAGCCGGTGGTGCTGGCCGACGGGGTCGCCGTCGTCGAGGCGTTCGTGCCGGAGGCGCAGCTCAGCCAGGGCGTCGGCCAGGCGTGGCTGGCGCTGTTCGGCGTCGCGGTCACCCTCGTGCTCGGGTCGGTGCTGGTCGCGGACCGCTTGGGCGCGCGCGTGGTCAAGGCCTCCCGCGAGCTCGCCGACGGCGCCAGACGCATGGGCCAGGGCGACCTGGAGGCCCGCGTCGAGCCGTCCGGACCGCCCGAGCTGGTGGCCGCCGGTGGCGCGTTCAACCGCATGGCCGACCGCATCGGCAAGCTCGTGACCAGCGAGCGGGAGATCCTCGCCGACCTCTCGCACCGGCTGCGCACCCCGCTCACCGCGCTGCGCCTGGACTCCGAGACGCTCGGTCCGGACCCCGGCGCGAACCGGGTCAGGCAGGCCGTGCACGCGCTGGAGCGCGAGGTCAACGAGCTGATCAGGGCCGCCCGCAGGGAGCTGGACGACCCGGACGGCAAGCGCTGCGACGCCGCCCGCGTGGTGCACGACCGGTTGGTGTTCTGGTCCGCGCTGGCCGACGACCAGCAGCGGCTGTGGAACCTGCGCGGCACCGAGCGCACCGCGTTCGTGCCGATCAACCGCAGCGACCTGGCCGCCGCCATGGACGTGCTGCTCGGCAACATCTTCCGGCACACCCCCGAGGGCACCGGGTTCGTCGTGGCGCTGTTCCACCAGCGCGACCGCGTGGTCATCGTCATCGAGGACGCCGGCCCCGGCGTGGACGACCCGGAGGCGGCGCTCAGGCGGGGGAGCAGCGGGGCCGGGTCGACCGGGCTCGGGCTGGACATCGCCCGCCGGGCCGCCGAGTCCGCCGATGGGGAGCTCGTGCTCGACCGGGGGCCGCTGGGCGGCCTGCGGGTGCAGCTGCGGATGCGCAGGCTGTCGGACGCGTCAGCCTGACCGATCGCGCCTTTCCGCTTCCTGATAGCAACCTTAAAACTTCCATAAATAATTGCGAGTTGACAATTCGTTTTGACTCGTTAGAGTGATTACAGGAATTGCGGCGGGCCGCCAGCGTTCTCCCAAACTCGACCGGCCCGCTTCGATTCCCCCTGCCGGTGCGGTGACCGCGCGCGCTTCCCTGCACAAGCGCTGCTGCGGTCACCGCGCCCGACAATGTCCCCGAGCAGATGAGGAATACCGTGCCGCGTCCCAGGACCGCACTGCCCGCAGCCGCTCTGGCCCTCGTCGCCCTCGCGGGCTGCGGTGGGCCCGCTGCGCCGGGGCCGGTCAACGCGGGGAACATCGCCAACGCGGCAGCCGCTTTCGGCGCCCCCGCGGCGACCAGCACCACGGCCGCCTCCGACCCCGCCTCCCCGTCGTCCGCGAGCGGGGCAGCCGACGCGACGACCACGACCCAGACGACCCCCTCCACCCCGGCGCCGTCCTCCTCCGAGGCCCCCGCGACCACGACGACGACGCAACCCCCTGTCGCGCCGCCGGCCACCCCCGCGCAGCCCCCCAAGCAGGAGACCCCCGCGCAGCCGCCGAAGACGACGCAGGCCCCCGCGCCGCAGAAGTCGGACGTGGACGTCGCGGAGGAGAAGGTCATCGCGCTGACCAACGAGCAGCGCAAGGCCAACAACTGCCCGGCCGTCACCGCGGACGCGCGGCTCGGCAAGGCGGCCAGGGCGCACAGCGCCGACATGGCCGCGCAGAACTACTTCTCGCACGTGTCCAAGGACGGGCGCAGCTTCGTCGACCGGATCAAGGCCGCCGGTCACCCCTCGCCGGGCGCGGAGAACATCGCCGCCGGGCAGCGCACGCCCGAGGACGTCATGAAGAGCTGGATGGACTCGGAGGGCCACCGGGCCAACATCCTCAACTGCGGCCTGAAGACGCTCGGCGTCGGCATGGCCAAGGGCGGCTCGTACGGGATCTACTGGACGCAGAACTTCGGCTGGTAGCGCCCGTCCCGGTCCCGCCACCCTGCGGCGGGACCGGAAGCCCGTGCCCGACCCCCGCCTCCCTGCGGCGGGGGAAGGGCCACAGGGGGAAAGCCCACACCCGCTGAGCCGCGGCGCCGACCTGCGGCGCAGCGGGTGTGGGGCCCCGCGCCGCTGCGCGGTGCGGGGCGCGCCCCGACCGCGCGGGGACCGATCGGCGCCGTGACGAGGAACCGGACCGCAGCAACCCTGCACCGCTGCGGCGCGGTTCCCGGCACGGCGCCCGGTCTCGGCGCGGGAAGTCCCTCCGACAGGTGGTGCCCTCCGGCCCTCCGGCGCGGCGACGCGGGACGGGGCCCGGCTCACAGCTCCGGTTCGCGCCCCGGCGACGGCAGCTCGTCCAGGATCAGCACGGTGTGGCTGGACGTCACGTCCGGCATCGTCTGCAACCGGTTCAGCACCAGGTCCCGCAGGCTCTGCGCGTCCGGCGTGCGCACCAGCAGCACCAGGTCGTAGTCCCCGGACACCAGCGACCCCTGCCACACCTCGGGGATCTCCAGCACCCGCCGCCGCACCGCCTTCCACGAGTGCTGGCTGATCTTCAGGTACACGTACGCGGAGATCCCCATCCCGCACCGCTCCGGGTCGACCACCGCCGCGTACCCGGTGATCACCCCGTCCCGGTGCAGCCGCTCCACCCGCGAGTACGCGCTCGCCCGCGAGATGTGCAGCCGCTCGGCCAGCGACCGCATCGACAGCCTGCCGTCCGCGCGCAGCTCGGCCACGATCCGGCGGTCCGTCGCGTCGAGCGGTGCCGTTCGTCCAGCGCTGGGCGTCATGCGGTCGAACATAACCCCGGAGCCGTGCCGTTCGTCCAGATCGGGACCCGCGAGCTGGACGCCCGATCGGTGTGACCTGGACCATTCCCGGCATCCCCGCCGCCGTCGCGCAGGAGGTGCCGAATGGCCACAGCCACACCGGACCGGACCCTGCTCCCCACCGAGGAACCGCTGGCGCTGCTGCGTCCCGACGGGTCCGCGGTCGAGGGCTCACCGCTTCGGATGCCCGACGACGAGGTGCTGCTGGAGCTGCACCGCCGCATGGTCGTCGGCCGCCGCTTCGACACCCAGGCCACCGCGCTCACCCGCCAGGGCCGCCTCGCCGTCTACCCGTCCTCGCGCGGCCAGGAGGCGTGCCAGGTCGGCGCGGTCCTGGCGATGCGCGAGCGCGACTGGCTGTTCCCCACCTACCGCGACAGCGTCGCCCTGGTCACCAGGGGTGTGCCCGCCGCGGGCGCGCTGACCCTGCTGCGCGGCGACTGGCACCTCGGCTACGACCCGCGCGAGCACCGCGTCGGACCGCAGTGCACGCCGCTGGCGACCAACACCCCGCACGCCGTCGGCTTCGCGCACGCCGCCCGCTACAAGGGCGAGGACACCGCCGCGCTGGTGCTGCTCGGCGACGGCGCGACCAGCGAGGGCGACACGCACGAGGCGCTGAACTTCGCCGGGGTGTGGAAGGCGCCGGTGGTGTTCCTGGTGCAGAACAACGGCTACGCGATCAGCGTGCCGCTGAGCAAGCAGACCGCCGCGCCCACGTTGGCGCACAAGGGGATCGGGTACGGCATCCGGTCGGTCCTGGTGGACGGCAACGACGCGGCGGCGGTCCACGCGGTGGTGTCGGAGGCGCTGGCGTCCGGTGAGCCGGTGCTCGTGGAAGCGCTTACCTACCGCATCGAGGCGCACACCAACGCCGACGACGCGTCCCGCTACCGGGACTCCGCCGAGGTCGCGCACTGGCTGGCCCGCGACCCCGTCGACCGGCTCGCCTCGCACCTGGCCTCGCGCGGGCTGCTCGACCCGGCGCGCCGAGACTCGGTGGACGCCGAGGCGGAGGAGTTCGCGGCGGCGCTGCGGGCCGAGCTGAACGCGGACGCGCGCGTGGACCCGGCGGACCTGTTCCGGCACGTGTACGCCGAGCCGACCGCGCAGCTGCGCGAGCAGGCCGCGATGCTGGCGCGCGAACTGGACGCCGAGCACTCGGGCGCCGACGACCTGGACGGGGGACGGGCATGACCGAGGTCGTTGCGGCGCAAGGGGTTCCGGCACGAGGGGCAGCGGACGGCGGGCTGCCGACCGGCGAGGTGTCGATGGCCGCCGCGCTCAACCGGGCGCTGGCCGACGCGCTGTCCGCCGACGAGCGCGTGCTGGTGTTCGGCGAGGACGTCGGGCCGCTGGGCGGGGTGTTCCGGGTGACCGACGGGCTGGCCGAGCGGTTCGGCGAGCGCCGCGTGTTCGACACCCCGCTCGCCGAGGCGGGCATCCTCGGCACCGCCATCGGCATGGCCATGAACGGGCTGCGGCCGGTGGTGGAGATGCAGTTCGACGCGTTCGCCTACCCGGCGTTCGAGCAGATCACCAGCCACCTGGCCAAGTTGCGCAACCGCACGGCGGGCGCGCTGTCGCTGCCCGTGGTGGTGCGCATCCCGTACGGCGGCGGCATCGGCGGCGTCGAGCACCACTGCGACTCGTCCGAGGCGTACTACACGCACACGCCGGGGCTGCGCGTGGTCACGCCGGGCACGCCCGACGACGCGTACCGGCTGCTGCGCGACGCGATCGACAGCCCGGACCCGGTGGTGTTCCTGGAGCCCAAGCGCCGCTACTGGTCCAAGGGCGGGCTGGCGGCGGGCGGACCGGCGTTCGACCGGGCGCTCGTGCGGCGGCCCGGCCGGGACGTGACCCTGATCGCGTACGGTCCGATGGTGCTGACCGCGCTGGAGACCGCCGAGGCCGCCCGCGCCGAGGGCTGGGACGTGGAGGTCGTCGACCTGCGCACGCTGGCGCCGTTCGACGACGAGACGGTGTGCGCGTCGGTGCGCCGCACCGGGCGGGCCGTGGTGGTGCACGAGGCGTCCGGGTTCGGCGGGTACGGCGCGGAGGTCGTGGCGCGGGTGACCGAGCGGTGCTTCCACCACCTGCACGCGCCGGTGCTGCGGGTGACCGGCTTCGACATCCCGTACCCGCCGCCGATGCTGGAGGAGCACCACCTGCCCGGCGTGGACCGCATCCTGGACACCATCGGCGCGCTGCAGTGGGACGACCGGGTGGAGGTGCGCGGTGCCTGACTTCCGGCTGCCGGACCTGGGCGAGGGGCTCACGGACGGGGAGATCGTGTCCTGGCTGGTCGCGGTCGGCGACCCGGTCGTGGTGGACCAGCCCGTGGTGGAGGTGGAGACCGCCAAGGCCGTGGTGGAGGTGCCCTGCCCGTACGGGGGCGTGGTGACCGCGCGGCACGGCGAGCCGGGGCAGCGGTTGGCGGTGGGGTCGGTGCTGCTGAGCGTCGCCGGTGACGGGGCGGGAGGCGCCGCGGCGCGAGGGGAACCGGTCGCGGCGGAGGCCGCAGCCGCGGAACCCGGTGCGGCGCAGGGCGATTCGGCGCAGGCTCATTCGGCGCAGGCTGATTCGGCGGAGTACAGCGGGAACGTGCTCGTCGGTTACGGGACCTCGCAGCAGAACCGCCGTCGTCGCCGCGTGGCGCACGCTCCCGTCGCGGATGAGCCCGCTGCCGCGGCCGGACCGGCCAAGCTCGCGCCCGCCGTGATCTCCCCGCTGGTGCGGAGGTTGGCCCGTGACAGCGGTGTGGCGCTGGAGACCGTCGAGGGCAGCGGTCCCGGCGGGGTGATCCGCCGCGCCGACGTGGAGCGGGAGATCGCCGCCCGCGCGCCCCGCCCGGCCCGCGCGCCCGGCCCGTGGACCGAGCCCGCAGCCGCGTCCCCAGGGCAGGGCAAGCGCATTCCGCTGACCGGGGTCCGGGGTGTCGCGGCGCGCAAGTTCGCCACCTCCCGCAGGGAGATCCCCGAGGCGACGGTGTGGGTCGACGTGGACGCCACCGGGCTCGTGGAGGCGCGCGCCGCGCTGCCTGCGGTGTCGCTGCTGGGCCTGCTGGCCAGGTTCACCGCGCTCGGCCTGCGCCGCTTCCCCGAGCTGAACTCGCGCGTCGAGGGCGACGAGGTCGTGCTGCTGGACGAGGTGAACCTCGGCTTCGCCGCGCAGACCGACCGTGGCCTGGTGGTCCCGGTGGTGCGGGGCGCGCACGCGCTGACCGCGACCGAGCTGACCGGGCGGCTGCGCGACCTGACCGCGTCCGCCCGCGACGGCGAGCTGACGGCGGCCGACCTGACCGGCGGGACGTTCACCCTCAACAACTACGGCGTGTTCGGCGTGGACGGCTCGGCCGCGATCATCAACCACCCGGAGGTCGCGATCCTGGGCATCGGCCGCATCGCCGACCGCCCGTGGGCGCACGAGGGGCAGCTGGCGCTGCGCAAGGTGGCCCAGCTGACGCTCAGCTTCGACCACCGGGTGTGCGACGGCGGGGTGGCGGGCGGGTTCCTGCGGTACGTAGCGGACCTGGTCGAGAACCCGGTGGCGCTGCTCGCCGACGTCTAACGTGGGGGCGTGGCACCCGACTACCCGATCAGGACCGAACGCCTGCTGCTGCGCCCCTTCACCGGGCTGGACCTTGAGGCGCTGCACTCGTGGCAGTCGCGCGAGGACGTCGTGCGCTACCTGTACGGCGGGCCGCGCACGCTGGAGGACAGCGCCGACCAGCTGATGACGAAGGCCGCCGTGCCGTGGCCGTCGAAGGCGGGGGAGGACCTGTCGCTGGCGGTCGAGCTGGACGGCGAGGTCGTCGGCGAGGTCGTGCTGAAGTGGCTGAGCGAGGCGAACCGGCAGGGCGAGATCGGCTACGTCCTGCACCCCGGCCACCACGGGCGGGGGATCGCCGTCGAGGCGTCGGAGGTGCTGCTGCGCCTGGCCTTCGAGGAGCTGGGGCTGCACCGGGTGGTCGCGCAGTGCGATCCGAGGAACACGGCGTCGTGGCGGGTGATGGAGAAGCTGGGGATGCGCAGGGAGGCGCACTTCCGGCACTGCGAGGTGTTCAAGGGCGAGTGGGGCGACGTGTACGTGTACGCGCTGCTGGAGGACGAGTGGTCGGGCTCGTCTGGTACGTGAGCTACGGGTCGAACCTGCACGCGGGGAGGTTCGGCTGCTACCTGTCCGGCGGCACCCCGCCCGGCGCGGCGCGCGCCTACCCCGGCTGCCGCGACCCGACGCCCCCGCGCGCCGACCGCCCGTGGGAGCTGCCCGGAGGGGTGTACTTCACCACGCACTCGCCGGTGTGGGACGGCGGGAGGGCGTTCTACGACCCGTCGCTGCCGGGGGTCGCGGCGGGTCGGGCGTACCTGGTGACGGTCGGCCAGTTCTCGGACGTGGCGGCGCAGGAGATGTACCGCGAGCCGGGGGAGGACCTGGACCTGTCGGGCGTGCTGGCGACCGGGCGGGCGGAGCTGGGACCGGGCCGGTACGAGACCCTGGTGCTGGTCGGCGAGGTGGACGGCTTCCCGGCGCTGACGTTCACCGCACCGTGGCGGGCCGACGAGGTCCGGCACACCAGGCCGAGCGCGGCGTACCTGAGGATGCTGGCTGGGGGCCTGCGGGAGACCTGGTCCTGGCCACCGGAGCGGGTCGCCGCGCACCTGGCGGGGACCACGCCGTTCTGGACGGCGGGGGAGGTCCTGGGGTTGCTGTGAGCCCTGGCCCGATCCCCTTCGCGGCGATGGGGGAGCTGCGGGCGCGCGGTTCGGGTGGTTGTGGGCCGCGCACGGGTCGAGCGTGGCCCTGGTCGCCACCGCCGACATCACCTTCCAGGCCGCGTCCGGCGCCCACCTCAAGGGCCTCCTGCCCGCCGCCGACCTGCTCCCCGCGTCCATCCGCCTCGAGTCCACCACCTGGACCGCCACGATCGTCGGACCACCGGCGGGCGTCCGGCGCGGCCCGCGCCTGCTGGCCGGTGCTGCTCGCCCTCGTCCACCCCGGTCCGCCCGGCCTGGTCCCGGTGCTGGCGGGGGGAGGGCTAGCCGGGGTTGGTCGGGTCGAACGGCACCTCCGGCTCGTCGGGAATCTGGATGGTGATCGGCGGCTGGCCCACGACCCGACCTGCCGCCACCCCAACACCCCCCCGAACGGACCAACGGGGTGATCCTCCGCCGCACGGACATCACCGACAAGAGCCCCGCTCCGCACCCCCCGGCGCGGAGGGAGCTCAGCGGCGGCACTCCGGCAGCCCGTCCAGGACGCCCACGATCCGCTGGAACTCCTCCTCGGTCGCCTGGTGCCCCGCCCGCACGGTCCGCACGTCGAACCGGTTGCGCGGGGTCAGCCGGTCGGCCTCGGCGATCATCCGGTCCTGCAGCGCGAGCGGGATCATCCGGTCCTCGGTGTGCCGGATGAACGTGCGCGGGACGCGCCCCCAGGTGTCCGCCCGCACCCGCGAGTCCTCCCGCCCCACCGTCAGCGACTCGTCCGGGTGCAGGTGCGCGAGCGCCCCGTGGAACTCCGCGTCGTCCGCGCCCGCCATCAGCAGCTCCTTCAGCCCGGCCAGCGCCTCGCGGTCGGCGGTGCGGTAGTTCACCCGCACCGCGCCGATCACCGCCGGGTCGGCCACCACCAGGTCTGCCAGCGCGCCCGCCAGGCTCGTGGACCCCTCCGGGGTGGCCAGGTAGTCCTCGGGGCACGCCAGGTCCACGCAGCAGAACGCGGTGTCGTAGACCATCCGGTCGACCAGGTGCGGCACGGCGTTGCCGACCCGGTTCAGCACCGCGCCGCCCATGCTGCCGCCGTAGAGCACCACCGGGCCGAACCCGGCGACCGCGCGGACGACCCGGATCGCGGCCTCGGCGTAGTCGTCCAGCCCGATCCCGGCCAGCGGCGACGGTCGGGTCGCCAGCGACGCCGGGTCCTGCGGGCACTGGTGGTCGAGCGCGAACTGGGCGTCGGTGGCGCGGTGCCCCGGCAGCGGCACCCCGACGGTGCGGTGCCCGCGCAGCGACAGCGCGTCGATCCCGCCGGGCGCGCCGCTCGCGCCGGTGACCACCACGAACGTCGTCACCCCGCCCCGAACCCGCCTGCCCCCGGCCAGCGCCACCCCGCTGCCCCCGGCCAGTGCCGCGCCACCCGCAGCCGCTCCCGCTCGCAACGCCGTTCTCCTGGAGATCCCCGCTTTCGCCATGCCCCGAGTGCACCGCGCCACGCCGCCGCCCGGTAAGCCGAGGAGGTGGACACCCCGATCCACCAAAGTTGCGCGCCGCCCGGAACCGCACCCGATCGGCTATACCGTGACCGGGGTGAGGGCGAACCGGAGCGACCTGCCGTGGCTGGTGCTCGCGGTCGTGCTCTTCGGAGCGCTCGACCTGGCCGTCCACGGCGCGGGCCCGCCGACCACCGGATGGGCCGGGCCGCGCGCCGCGCTGCTCCTGCAGCTGTCCGTGGACGCGTCGCTGCTGCTCCTGGCCCGCCACCCGGCGCCGGTCGCGTGCTGGGCGCTGACCGTCGCGGCGCTCACGCTCGGCTCGGCCGAGCTCGCCCCCGGCCTGCTCACCCCGGTGGACCCCGCGACGCACGCGGTGCTGCCGCACGCCACGCCCGCGATCGTGGTGAACCTGGTCCGGCTGACCGACCGGCGCCACGCGTTCGCGCTGATCGGGGCGCTCGCCGTGCTGGGCTCCACGCCGTGGGACCCGAGCTGGGAGACCACCCCGCTCGGTGTCGTCAACACGGTGCTGCCCGCGCTGGCCGCGCTCTACCTGCGGGCCCGCCGGGAGCTGGTCGACTCGCTGCGGGAGCGGGCCGAGCGGGCCGAGCGCGAGCGGCTGCTGCTCGCCGAGCGGGCCGCGGCGCAGGAGCGGCGGCGGCTCGCCGAGGAGATGCACGACGTGGTCACCCACCGGCTCACGCTGATGGTGCTGCACGCCGGCGCGCTGGGCGTCGGGTCGACCGATCCCGCCGCGCGCGCCGCCGCCGAGGACATCCGGGTCACGGGCGTCAGCGCGCTGGCCGAGCTGCGGGACCTGCTCGGGGTGCTCCGGGGCGCGGACGGGACGCCGGTGGGTGGCCCCGCCCGGCCCGCCGGTCCCGAGCACCCGCCCGCGCCCGACCCGAGGGCGCTGGTCGCCGAGGCGCGCGCGGTCGGCGAGTCGGTCTCGTGCCACGTCGACGGCGACCCCGGCCGGATCGAGCCGACGGTCCTGCGCACCGCGTACCGGGTGGTGCAGGAGTCATTGACGAACGCGCGCAAGCACGCCCCCGGCGCCGAGGTGGCCGTGACGATCTCCTACCGGCCCGACGGGGTCGACGTGCGCGTCGCCAACGGCGCGCCGGACCGGGCGCCCGACCGCGCGCTGGCGGGCAGCGGGTCGGGAACCGGGCTGCTCGGGCTCGCGCAGCGGGTCGAGCTGAGCGGCGGCGCCCTGCGCGCGGGCCCGGAACCCGGCGGCGGCTACCTGGTCGGCGCGACGCTGCCCGCGCACGTGCCGACGCGGGGGGAGGCCGGATGATCAGGGTGGTCGTCGTGGACGACGAGCCGATGGTGTGCGCGCACCTGCGGGTGATCCTCGGTGGCGCGGACGACGTCGAGGTGGTCGCCGAGGCGCAGGACGGCGCGGAGGCGGTGGAGGCGGTCGTCCGGCACCGACCCGACCTGGTGCTGATGGACCTGCGGATGCCGGGGGTCGACGGGCTCGCCGCCACCGGGCGGATCGCCGCCCTGCCCGACCCGCCCCCGGTCGTCGTGCTCACCACCTTCGACACCGACGGCCACGTGCTCGCGGCGCTGCGCGCGGGCGCGGCGGGGTTCCTGCTCAAGACCACCGCGCCCCACGACCTGGTCGAGCTGGTCCGGGTGGCGGCGGCCGGGCACACCGTGCTGTCCCCGGCGGCCACCGCCCGGCTGGTCGCCGCCTCGTCGGCGGGGCGGCGGCGCGACGCGGACGCCAGGGTCAGGCTGCGCGCGTTGAGCGAGCGGGACCTGGAGGTGCTGACCCGCCTGGGCCGGGGGCTGTCCAACGCGGACATCGCGCGCGAGCTGTTCCTGTCCGAGGCGACGGTGAAGAGCTACGTGTCCCGGATGCTCGTGAAGATCGACTGCCGCAACCGCACCCAGGCCGGGGTCCTCGCCCACGAGGCCGGACTGGTCGACGGATCGGGGTGAGCCCCCGACGCGGCGCCCGGTGGGAGATCGGGATGATGGCCCGGTGGTGGCGCGCGTGTTCTCGGCTGGGCGCCGGTGGCGGCTGGTCCTGATCGTGGTGGGGCTGGCCCTGGCGGTGTTCCCGTGGGACGGCCCGCCGGTCGGGCTGTTCGGCGTGGCGCCGCTGCTGCTGTGGTGCGGCTCGTGGACCGGGCCCCGGCGGGTCGGGGTGGTCGTCGCGCTGGTGCTGCTGGGGCTGCTGGTGTGGTTCGTGGTGGCGCCCGGCCTGGGGCTCTCCGGGGGCTGGGCGCCGTCCGCCGCCGAGGTGCTCTGGCTCCACCCGCTGGTCACGGCGGTGGTGTGCGTGGTCGGCGCGCGGGCGGGGCGGCAGCCTGTCCACGGGTGGCGGTTGACGGGCGTGGCGGCGCTCGGGTTCCTGCTCCTCGGGTTCCTCGGGCTCACCAGGCTGGAGGCCCCGCCCGGCGACGAGGGCGTGGCGCCCGCGCTGGCCGTGCTGCGGGTGGAGGAGGGGGAGCCGCTGTGCGGTTCCGGCGGCTGCGCCCGGCAAGCGCGGGTGACCGGCGACCGCGCCCCCGAGGTGGCCCGCGAACGCCTCGCGGCACGGGGCTTCGCGCACCGGGGGCCGCTCGACGCCGACGACCGGCTCTGCCGCGCCACCGGGCTCGTGGTGGAGCACGAGGTGTGCGCGGAACTGCGCGACGTCGCCCCGGACGCGGTCCGGGTCGTCTGGTACCTGGACTAGGGGGTTGTCGGTGGAGGTCCGGTCGGACGAGACCGGGCAGGTGATGCGCGAGATCGGGTGGTTCCCCGGTCGTCCCGCTAGTCCTGCTCCAGCACCAGGTCCAACCCGCCGTCGTCGTTCGGCTCGCACGCCCCGTACCGGGTGTTCGCGCCCAGGAACTCCGCCATGCACCCGCCGAACGCCGCGTGCCCGCGCGCGTTGGGGTGGAACGACTCCTGCAGCGCGTGCCGCGCCCGCGCCTCGTCCCGCAGCCCGTCGAAGTCCACCACGAGCCGGGTGAACCACTCGTCGTCGCTGGAGTCGCCGCCCGAGCACGCCTCGTGACCGCGCCCCGCCCGCGACAGGTCCAGGAAGCGCGCGCCCGACGACGTCGCCACCCTGCGCACCGCGTCCGACAGCTCGCCCACCGCCACGTCCCGCACCCACCGCATGTCACCGCTGCGCAGCGGGCACCCGGACAGGTTCTGCAGCGACGGCGACATGTCCGGGGTCACCGGCGACGCGTAGGACTGCATCACCAGCTCGTACGACCCCACCGAGTACCCGGCCTCGTCCAGCACCCGGCGCACGTCCCGCACGGCCTTCTCGACCTTCGGCACCATCCGCTCCACGCGCCCGCGCCAGTCCTCCGTGAGCAGCCGCGAGCAGTCGTCGCGGCGCTCGAACCAGGCGCGCAGGCACTGGCCGAGCACGTCGGAGAAGCGCGGGTCGTCGTTCGCGCCCACGGCCAGCACGATCGTGGTCACCCGGTGGGTGCGGGCGATCCGGCCGAGCTGGAGCGCCTGCGAGCCCTCGGTGTTGCCGATCTGGTCGGTGATGCCCACGCGCGCGGCGTTCGCGCCCGAGCAGGCCAGGTTGAACACCTCGTCCACGGCCACCGACGGCATCTGGAACACCTCGGCGTGCTTCGAGCGGTGGCACCAGTTCTCGTTCTGGCCGTCGGTGTCGTCGACGTAGTCGCCCGCGCCCTCGCCGGACAGCGTGCTGTCACCGAGCGAGACCATGGCGGTGGGCGCGTCGTCGGGTGGCCCGAGCGGTGGCGCCTTGGGGCGGTCGCTGACGAAGACGACCAGCGGGAGCAGCAGGAAGGCCAGTGCGAGCGCGGCGAGGCGACGGCGTGTGGTGCGCATCGCCGCTCAGTTTACGGGCCGATGGGACTCACGGAGAGTGATCGTCGTCCCAGAGTTCGGGGTCGCGCCACCGGCGTGTCCACTTCGGACCCTCACGACCGGTGCGCCTTGCGCCGCCACAGGTACGCCGCCGCGCCCGCCACCACCAGCACGCCCAGCACGATCTCGCCGACCAGCCCGAGCCGGTGCTCGGCCAGCTGCAGGCTCGCGCCCGCCCCGTACCCCAGCAGCGCGACCCCGGACGCCCAGAGCACCCCGCCGAGGGCGTTGAACAGCAGGAACGTCCGGATCGGCACCCGGCTCATCCCGGCGAGCGCGGGCACCAGCGCCCGCAGCAGCGCCGTGAACCGCCCCACGAACACCGCCACCCCGCCCCGGCGGCGCAGCAGCTCCTCGGCCTTGGCCAGGTGCTCGGGCTTGACCAGCCGCTCGGGCAGCAGCTTGACCATCCGGTGCCCGTACCGGCGGCCGACGAGGTACCCGGTGACGTCCCCGATGACCGCCCCGCTGACCGCAGCCACCAGCACCGCCCAGAGCGGCGCCCCACCGGAGTGCGCGACCGCCCCGCCGACCAGCACGGCGACCTCACCGGGGAAGACGACGCCGAGCATGGTCGACGCCTCCAGCGCGGGGAGGGCGAAGACGAGCGCCAGCACGAGGGCGGGCGGAAGGTCGCGGAGGAAGTCCAGCACCACGGGGGTGATCCTGGTCCGGGCGTGTGGATCGTGCCAGTCGGGGGCGGGGCGGCTGGCCGGGCGGCGTGCGGACGCGGGCGCCCCTCGCCGGTCGAACCTGCGCGTGCGGTCAGCGGTCCCACACGACGAGGCGGGCGGTGATCTCGGACGGGGTCAGGGACAGGACCTCGATGCGGAACAGGCGGCCCTCCGGGGTCTTGCCGCACACCAGGCTGCCCGGCTGGAGGTGCTCGGCGTCGCGCTTGGGGGAGTCGCCCACGGCTGCGGCGCACTCGGCCCGGCTTGGGGCGGTGCTGCCCGGCCACGGCTGGAGCTGGTAGGTGTCGTCGCCGTACAGGCGGTTCTCGGTGATCCGGTAGACGTTGTGCTCGGGCACGTCCACCGGCGGCCGGCGGTCCAGGTTCAGGCTGCGGAACACCACGTCGCCGCTGTAGTACACGCTCGCCGCGACCAGGTCCGGGACGGGGGTCGGCGCGCCCGTCGACGGGGGCGCGTCCGCGCGCGGCGCGGTCGTCCCGGCCGGGGCCTGCGGGGTGGTCGCCGAGGGGCGTTCCGCAGGCGCGCCAACCGGCTCCGCGCCACTCGGCTCGACACCGGGGAAACCGATCGGCGTCGCACCGGAGCCGTTCACCTGCGGCACGGGCCGGTGATCCGACCGGCCACGGGGGCGACCCGTCCGAGGATGATCGGCGGCCCCTGGCTGCGACAACCGCCCCAGCCGGGACGGGCCGTCCGGCCCTACTCGAAGCGACTGGGGTCCCCCGCCCCCACCCGCAGCACCTCGGCCTCGCCGCTGGAGAAGTCCACCACCGTCGTCGGCTCGGTGCCGCAGTCGCCGGAGTCCAGGACGGCGTCCACCACGTGGTCCAGCCGCTCCTTGATCTCCCACCCCTGCACCAGCGGCTCCTCCTGGTCGGGCAGCAGGAGCGTGCTCGACAGCAGCGGCTCGCCCAGCGCCTCCAGCAGGGCCTGCACCACCGCGTTGTCCGGGATGCGCACGCCGACCGTCTTCTTCTTCGGGTGCAGCAGCCGCCTCGGCACCTCGCGGGTCGCCGACAGGATGAACGTGTAGCTGCCCGGCGTCGCGGCCTTGATCGCGCGGAACGCCGCGTTCTCCACGTACGCGAACTGGCCCAGCTGCGCGAAGTCCCGGCACACCAGGGTGAAGTGGTGCTTGTCGTCCAGGTTCCGGATCTGCCTGATCCGGTCCAGGCCCTCCTTGTTGCCCAGCTGGCAGCCGAGCGCGTAGCAGGAGTCCGTCGGGTAGGCGATCAACCCGCCCGCCCGCACCACCTCGACCGCTTGGTCGATGGCGCGCCGCTGGGGGTTCACCGGGTGGACGTCGAGGTACCTGGCCATGCCGGGAAGCCTAGTCCGCGCTGATCACGGCCGCTCACGGACCGCCGCGCGCGCCGCTGTGCGGGTGATCACCGGACGCGCCACACTAAGCGACGGGCGCACCGCTCCCGGTGACCACGCCCCGTGACCGCACCACCCCGGAGGACGAGACGATGCCCCTGTCCGGCGAGTACGACCCGAGCCCCGAGAAGTGGGTGCGCGACCAGGTCGAGCTGTACGAGAGCTCGGGCGGCACCGAGGGCACCACGCTGCGCGGGATGCCGGTGATCGTGCTGACCACCCTGGGCGCCAAGTCCGGCAAGATCCGCAAGTCGCCGCTGATGCGCGTCGAGCACGACGGCCGGTACGCGATCGTCGCCTCGCTCGGCGGCGCGCCCAAGCACCCCGTCTGGTACCACAACGTGGTCGCCCACCCGCAGGTCGAGCTGCAGGACGGGCCGGTCCGCAAGGAGTACGTGGCCCGCGAGGTGACCGGCGACGAGAAGGCCCAGTGGTGGGAGCGGGCCGTCGCCGCGTTCCCCGACTACGCCGACTACCAGCGCAAGACCGAGCGGGAGATCCCGGTGTTCGTCCTGGACCCGCTGCCCTGACCCCCACTCGCGGGTGACCGCCGTCCGGTGCGGCGGTCACCGCAGGTCACGACTCGAACAGCTCCGCGAGCCGGGGGAGTCGCACCCGGTTCTCGGCCTGGTCCTCCACGTCCCACCGCTCGCCGTCGGGCTTGCGCCGCGCCACCGCCCCGCGCCGCTCGGCCACCGCCGCGAGCAGCGAGTCGCTCTCCCCCCGCGCCCGCTTGCACGCGTCGCGCACCAGGTGGCTCATCGACTCGTACCCGAGCCACCCGCCGCCTTCCCGCGCCATGCGCAGCACCACCGGCAGGTCCGCCAACGAGTCCGGGTCGGCCACCGCCGCCTCGAACACCGCGCGCCCCTGGAGCACCAGCCCGTCGCGGAAGTCCGCGAACCCGTCGTCCCCGCACCCGCCCTCGATCAGGTAGGCGGCGTGCCACAGCGGCCACCGGTAAGCGCTGTCCACGACCTCGCCGTGCCGCAGGGAGAACTCGACCAGCTCCTCGGCGGACAACGCCCCGAGCTGGGCCACGACCGCGTCGGGCAGCGGGTCCTCGCGCAGGTCGCGGTCCCCCGCGAACTCCCCCGCGGCGGCCCGCGCTCGTTCGACCAGGGCCCAGTACGCATCGCGGTCCATGAGCGCCGATCCTAACCATGGGGTGCGCGGGGAACCCGGTGTCAGGACCTCACAGGGCTTGTCGGGAATCGCCGCCGAAACGCGCCGACCGGGGAAGCCGGGCGCGGTGCGGCGACATGTGGGGACGTCGGGAGCGCTTGCCGCCGAATGCCCGACGACCGGACCGCGCGGCGAGTTCCGGAACCACGTCGGAGCGGTGACACGTGCGTGGCGCTCTTCGCCGGTCGCGGATCGGGTGGGGGTTCGACATGGTCCGGCCCCACCCCTGTTATGGTTGTGACTAGCGCAGTGGTGCGGTTTCCCGTCCATTCGAGACGGAGCGCGCCCGTTCAACTACTCAGTTTTCGCTAAAGTGGAACTTTCGTGGCGAAAATCACTTGAAAATACCAGCGGCTCCTGCTGGTACTGGTTGGTAACTCTCGGTCGCGCAGATCTATGCGTCGAATTCGTCGAACGCCTTGCTGACCTGCTTGCAAGGTTCAGCCTCAAGTGTAGCCAAAGCGGTTGGTTGTCACTGAAAGTGACAGTGATGCGGTCAACATCCCGCTGTCGGGTAGTCCAAGGCGCGTGGACGTCAACTGAACTCTACCGGAACGCATACTTTCGCTATGACGTGCCGTATCGTGCATGTGTTCTATCGCAAGGTCGTCATGTGCCATGTGGCAATATGCCGGGTCACGGAGGAGGTTCATTGACTCAGCGGGACACGCCCATCGTGCATCAGCTCAGACTTCGGGCGGAGCTGCGCAAGCTTCGGGAGGCTGCGGGTGTCACGCAGAAGCAGGCGGCCGAACGGCTGGAATGGTCCATCTCGAAGATGATCCGCATCGAGGGGGGGATGAGCAATGTGGGGGTCACCGACCTGAGAGCGCTGCTCGCCCTCTACGGGGTGAGTGACCCCCAACGGGTGGAAAAACTGGCGGTGATGGCCAGGGAGAGCCGCAAGAGCGCCTGGTGGACCAAGTACCGCAAATTCCTGGACCCTCAGCTCTTCGTGCTCGTCGGTTACGAGGCGTCCGCGACGAGGATCAGGCAGTTCCAGTCGCAGATGCTTCCCGGATTGCTCCAGACCTCCGGTTACGTGGAGGCGCTGGCGCGACACATCAGGTTGTCGTCGGAAGCGGTCCGGCTCGGTGTGGAGATCCGCGAGCAGCGTCGGAGGATCATGGTCGAGGACGGGCCCGAGATGCACTTCGTGCTGGACGAGGCCATCGTGCGCAGGTCGTTCGGCGACGCGGTGACCACGCTCAGGCAGCTCCAGCGGTTGCATGAGGTCTCCGCCATGTCGAACGTCTCGCTGCGCATCCTCCCCTTTTCTTCCGGTCTGCACCCAGGTTTGCAGAAATCCTTCACCGTGCTCGAAATGCCCCCTGACGGTGATCATGTCCTGGTGTTCGAGGAGGAGTTCAAGGATTTCGCTGTCCGGGAGGTCGGTGCTGAGGCGGTCGAATACCTGGAGCGCTTTGAGGAGATAGTCCGGATGTCGCTGAAACCGGAGGAAAGTCTGAAACTCTTGGAAGATTTGATCGCGCAGTGCCCTGCTGTTTGATGGTGCTCTCTTTTTCTGCTCCCAGAAGCGTACGGAGCCTAACGTTTCTCCGTGAGGTAGAGTTGTCCGCAGAATTGCGTTGCGGGTCCCCGTGCGGTTCGGGGGCGACTGCCTTGCTGAATGATTGTTCCCTCAACCGGCGGTAGGGGTCGTGGGCGGCCTGGTGCTGTAATTCACCCAGTGCCTGCGTCGGCGACTGCCCCGTGCCCGTGGAAGTGTTCCGCCGCTCTTCGGCGTGGCCGCTCACAACCACGGGCAGTGGCAGGACGGCTCAAGGAGGGGGCTGCGATGGAGCGAACGGGAAAGCCGCACCTGGTCGGGGTGGACGACCGAGGACTGGTGTGGGCCAAGAGCACGGCGAGCGGGCCGGACCCGACGAAGACCATGTGCGTCGAGCTCGCCCTGAAGGACGACCGGGTGCTGGTCCGGTGCTCGCGCAACAGGCTCGGGGAGCGGCTCGACTTCCCGGCGGGCGCCTGGAGCGCGTTCAAGGCGGGACGCGCCGCCGATTCGTGAGCGGCGCACCGGGTGAGAGGGATCCCGGTCCCCGCGCGAGCCGCAACTCGTTGAGCCGTGCCACCGTCGGATCGGTGGTGCAGGCCGGGTACGTGGCGGGCGACATCAACTTCCACCGGGGCGCCGAGCGCTCGCTCGAACCGGTCAGGCAGCTGCCTGCGTCACCGCGCTGGCTGGTCGGTCGCGAGACCGCGCTGCGCGAGTTCGACGCCGCCGCCCGACGTGCGGCCGAGAACGGGGAAGTCGCCCTGCTGGTCGTCGAGGGTGGACCAGGCACCGGCAAGACCGCCTTCGCACTGAACTGGGCGCACCGCAACGCGGACGCCTTCCCGGACGGCCAGCTGTTCGCCGACCTCGGCGGCGGCGGGCCGCTGGGAGCTCCCGTGCTGCCGGTGCTCCTGGGATTCCTCGCCGCGCTCGGCGTCGTGCCCTCCGCCGCCGCGAAGGGCGACGTCGCCTCGGTGGCCGCGCTCTACCGGGGCGCGATCGCCGGACGCCGGATGGTCGTGGTGCTGGACAACGCCACCGGCACGGCGCAGGTCGAGCCGCTACTCCCCGGTGCCGCGACCTGCGCCGTGCTTGTCACCAGCCGCAGCAGGCTGTCCGGGTTGCGGATGCTCGGCGCGGTCGTCCACCGGCTCGCCCCGCTGGGCAGGTCGGACTCGCTCACGCTGCTGGCCCGCTACCTCGGCGACGCGGTGGAGGCCGACCCCGCCTCGGTCGAGGTCTTCCTGGACTGCTGTGCCGGACTGCCACTGGCGCTGGCCATCGTGGCCGCGCGCGCTGCGGAGAACCCGGAGTTCGACCTGTCCGTGCTGGCCGACGAGCTGGGCGACGTGCGACGCAGGCTCGACGCATTGGAGACGGGGGAGTCGGGCGGCGGCCTGCGGGCGGTGCTGTCCTGGTCGTACGAGGCGCTCGACGCGCAGACCGCGCGGGCGTTCCGGGCCGTTGGAGCTGTGCCCGCCGAGGAAGTGACCGCCCACGCGCTCGGCTGGACGCTCCGCGCCTCCCCTGGGGACGCGACCAAGCTGCTGCGCGCCCTGGAGGTGCGGAACCTGCTGTGGCAGCGCACCCCCGGCCGGTACACCGCGCACGCGCTGCTCAAGCTCTTCGGCTGCGAGCTGAGCGCGTGGGCTGGCGAGGCCGAGGAGGCCGCTAGGGGGTGCGTCGACCACTACGCGCGCACCGCCCACCGCGCCGACCTCCTGCTGTACCCGCATCGCGCGAGTACCGACGTCCTGACCCCGGTCGACGAGCCGGAGCCGGTGCCGCTGCCCGACGAGGAGGCCGCGCTGCGCTGGTTCGCCGAGGAGCACTCCCAGCTCCTCACCGCGTATGAGACGGCACTGGAACGCCACTGGGACGAGCACGCCTTCCAGCTCTCCCGCGCCCTCGACACCTACCACCACCGCCGCTCCCGGCTCCGGGAGAACCTGGCCACCGCGTCCGGTGGCGCGCTCGCCGCGGACCGCCTCGGACACCTCAAAGGCCGGGTGCTGGCGCACCGCCAGCTCGGGCGCGCCCTGACCAGGGTCGAGCTGCTCGGTGAGGCCCTGGTGGAGCTGGAGGCCACCGCGGTGCTGGCCGACCGGCTCGGTGACCCGCTGGAAGCCGCGCACACCCACCACGACCTGGCCAGGGTGCGGGCCAGGCTGGACGACCAGGCGGGCGCGCTGCGCGACGCGGGACGGGCGCGGGTGCTGTACGCGATGGCCGGGCACCTCGCGGGGGAGGGACACGCGCTGAACGCCATGGCCAGGTGCCACGCCGAGCTGGGCGAGCTGGTCGAGGCGCGACGGTGCTGCGAGGCCGCTCTGCGGGCGCACCGGCGCGCGGACAACAAGAGCGGGCGCCTGGTCGCGCTGGACAACCTGGGGTTCATCGAGCAGCGGACGGGACGCGGTGACGCGGCTGTGCGCGCCTACCAGGACGCGCTCGAACTCTGCGCCGAGGGCGAGCACCACTTCTACGAGGCGGCGATCCTGGAGCACCTGGGCCTCGCGCTGGCGGAGCGGGGCGACGCGGAAGGCGCGCGTGCCGCCCTGCGCCGGGCGGTGCTGCTCTACGAGGAGCAGCACCGCCTAGCCGATGCGGACCGGGCGCGTTCCACCGCTCCACCGGGAACCCCGGTGGACTAGCCCTCCTCCTGCCGCCGTATCCGCGACACGAGCGCCTGCCAGTCCCGGCCGCTCAGCCTGCGCCGCCCCCCGATCTGCCGCTCGTGCTCCCAGGCCTGCGCCACCCGGACCCGCAGCGCGGGGTCGGGGCACCACCGCTCCACCTGACGCACGATCCCGGCGGGCAGGGCGCGTGCCGAAGCGTGCGCCAGCCACCGGCACTCCGCGACCGGGCCGGGCAGCCCGAGCCGGGTGAAGGCCTCCTGCGCCTCGCGGAGGTCCCGGTCGCTGGGGAGCCGGTTCGCCTTGCGCCCCAGCACCACTCGGGCGAGCAGCGCCCGTGCCAGCAGCTCCTCGCAGGAACCGCTGGTCGCCGCGCGGGGCGTCAGCTCGGCGACGACCCCGTCGAGGATGCGCGCGGCCTCGGTGAACTTCCGGCGCCCGGTGGCGATCTCGGCGCGCAGTATCTCCACGTCGTACCTGGCGCGTCTCGGATCGGGGCCGATCTCCCCCGCGGCCCTGGCCGCGTGGGCCTCCGCCCACCGCAGCAGCGACCGTCGCCACCCACTGCCGAAGCGGACGGACAGCACCTTGGCGAGCGTGGACCGGCACAGCGCCACCTCGTCGCCGTGCGGGTCGATCCGCTCGAACGTGGTCAGCGACTCGCGCGCCAGCTGCACCGCGACCCCCAGGTGCTCCCGGCGACAGGGGCCCCAGGCCCGCTCTGCCAGCCTTCGGTGGATCTTCGCCAGGGCACGCTTGCCCCTGGCCACGAGCACCTCGTCGCCTAGCGACTCTGCGAGGTCGACGCCCTCGCGCGCGGACCACGCCGCACGGTTGTGCTCGTTCTGCGCCCTGAGGTACCAGGTCCGGCCGGAGATCAGGATCTCGGCCCGCAGCCGCTGCCCGTCCTCGTGCGGCTCGACGAGTTCGAGGCACCGCTCGGCGGCGTGCCGCATTAGCTCCACGTCGCCGACCGCCTTGATGATGCTCTCCGCGGCGGGGAAGGCCCAGGGGGTGGCCCGCTCGTCCTCACCGAGGCTCTTGCACCACCTGCGGACCAGGTCGTGTGCGAGGGGCGCGGTCGGGCTGACGGTCTCCAGCATCACATCCAGGCTGTGGCTCTCTTTTGGCATCGGTAACCGGGCCTTCGCGGACCTAGGGTTCGTCGAGCTGTTCCGCGCGGCGTCGCGCACCCTGGCCAGCAGCTCGTTCGCCCCTGCGTCGCTGTTCTCGGCGAGGCGGGTGACGCGCAGCGGCTTCAGGATGAAGGGCATGTCGTCGATGGAGAAGTCGGGCGTGGCCACGGGGATCACCGGGCACCTGTCCGAGTGGTCGTGCCCGTAGAGCCGTTGCACGATCAGCCTCGCCTCGAACTGCACACCCCGGTGCTCGGGAGCGCCTTCGCAGCAGAAGTACTTGACGTACTTCGGGGACAGGACGCAGATGATGATGCTGTGCTCCAGGACGCTGCCCATCCACTGGGGCAGTGACGTGGGGTTCTGGAGCTGCCTGTCCCACTTGGGCGACATCCTGTTCGCCTCCAGCAGGCGCACGACGCGTTTGGCCAGCCGCTCGCCCAGCGGTTCGTGGATATAGCTGATGGCCACCTCGGGGCTGTCGGGCGAAGGTCCTCCAGGAGGCGTCACCGCGTGGGGCGGCTGCATTCGTGGCACTACCATGACCTCCGGTGGAGAGAGCTGGCGTTGTGACAGGTTCAGATTGCCAGCTAGCAGACCGCTAGATAGTAGGGTCTTCCACGTCGGGTGGGGAAGACGGGGCGGCGCTAGTTTTTGCCGGGTGCTGGCGCGGTTCGGGACTGCCGGAGGCTGACGTGGGGCGGAGCGGATGGGGATGGCCTCCGCTACCGGCGGGCCGGGTGTGCGCCCGCGCCCGGATCACGGGCGCGCTGATACCGGGGGACACCGCGTGCCCGCCTCGCTGACCGTTCCCGTCGTGCTCCGCGCGGCCGTCGAGTCGGGGGAGCGGGTTATCGTCTCGTCGCGCTGGCTGCCGGTCGTGCGCAGCCACGGCGGGACGCTGGACGTGCTCGAAGCGCCCATCCCGCTCGACGAGGTCATCGGGCGGATCTGCGGTTGATCACGCCCTGAAGAGCTCCGGTGGCCTCTCCCGGGTCCGCAGCTCCACCGGCACGCCCAGCAGCGCCGCCAGCCGCGCGGCCAGCTCCGCGCCGCGCTCCGCCCACGGGTCGTGGGCGCCCTCCGGGAACTCCGAGCTCGCCGGGTCGTCCGGCAGGTAGACGGCCTGGTACTCGTCGTCCCACGCCGCCACGGCCGCCACCGGGTCGGGGCCCGCGCCGAAGCCCGCCAGCCGCTCCGGCGGCTCGTTGCCGGGGAACTCCTCGTCCGACCAGCTCGGCCACAGCGGACCGGTGACCCACTCGGGAGCCGGCCTCAGCCGGAGCAGGGTGTGCTCAGCCACGCCGGGTCCGCCTCAACCACAGCAGCCCCAGCACCGGCAGCACCAGCGGCACGTAGCCGTAACCCCCGCCGAAGTCCGACCACACCGTGGCCTCCGGGAACCACGACGGCTCCAGCACGCTCAGCGCGCCGATCACCAGCACGCCCACCAGCTCCACCGCGCACGACGCGAACGCCACCCGCCGGGACGCGCCGTCGCCGCGCACCAGCATCACCGTCGCCACCACGTACACCACCGCGGCGAACGCCGACAGCGAGTAGGCCAGCGGGGCGTGCGAGAACTTCGTCGTGATCTGCAGCGCGGACCTGGCCGTCGCCGCCAGCGCGAAGATCCCGTACACCGCGATCAGCACGCTGCCCGGACCGCTCCTGGTGCGCTGCGCCAACGTCAGCGGCTCGCCGCCGGGCCCCGACCCCGACCCCGCGCCCCGCCTCGCCGACACCCTGGCCGCGAACCGGCTCGCCGCCGAACCGCTCTCCCCGTCACCCGCGCCCACCCCGGACCGCCCCTCCCGCTCAGGCATGACCGGCCCAGATCTGGTTCAGCCGCACCACCATGACCGCCGTCGTCAGGCACCCGACCGCCAGCACCGCCGCCCCCGACCGCGACCGGTCCACGATCGACCAGAACCCGGCCAGCGGCAGCAGCAGCAACGCGGTCAGCAGGTAGCCGAAGAACGTC
The DNA here is from genome assembly GCF_000023245.1 of Actinosynnema mirum DSM 43827. GTDB lineage: Bacteria > Actinomycetota > Actinomycetes > Mycobacteriales > Pseudonocardiaceae > Actinosynnema > Actinosynnema mirum. The sequence continues at coordinate 5,941,964 of NC_013093.1, read as the reverse complement.
GCCCCCGACACCGCCTCGTGCCCGCCGCCCGCCAGCAGCACCGCCCCGATCACCGTCTGCGCGAGGAGCGCCACTTCCTGCGACACCACCAGGGCCGCCACGCCGAGCGTCGTCCAGTCCTCCAGCGTCAGCGGCTTGTTCAGCACCGCCAGCAGCACCGCCCACCCCGCCGCGAGCAGCGCGGCGGCGATGGTGGCCGTGGCCAGCCAGTCGATCATCAGGTGGGTTCCTCACCGGTACGGGGTATGCCCTGAAGGCTAGAACACCCGCGTTGCGCGCTTCGGTGCTGGTCGCTGCGCGGTTCCGTGCGGATCGCTGGTCGGAGTGGGGTGGCGTGGACGGATATTGGTGGAACGTGGCGCTGGTGGCCGTGCTGGTCCTGGTGAACGCGGTGTTCGCCGGGAGCGAGATGGCGCTGGTCTCCCTGCGGGAGGGCCAGATCAGATCCCTGGAGCGGGAGGGGGGTCGCGGCGCGCGCACGCTGGTCAAGCTCGCCCGCGACCCGAACCGCTTCCTGGCGACGATCCAGATCGGCATCACCCTGGCGGGCTTCCTGGCGTCGGCGGCGGCGGCCGTGACGCTCGCCGCGCCGCTGGTGCCGATGCTGGACTTCCTGGGCAGCGCGGCCGACCCGGTCGCCGTGGCGCTGGTCACGATCGTCCTCACGTTCTTCACGCTGGTGCTCGGCGAGCTCGCGCCCAAGCGCCTGGCGATGCAGAACGCGTTGCGGTGGGCCAGCTTCGTGGCCAAGCCGCTCGACGTGCTGTCGGCGGTCTCCCGCCCGGCGGTGTGGCTGCTGAGCAAGTCGACCAACGCGGTCGTGCGGCTGTTCGGCGGCAACCCGGACGCCGCCGAGGAGCAGCTCAGCCCCGAGGAGCTGAGCGACCTGGTGTCCGGGCAGCAGGGCCTGAACCCGGAGCAGCGCGAGATCATCACCGGCGCGCTGGAGATCCACGCCCGCCGGTTGCGCGAGGTCCTGGTGCCGCGCCGCGAGGTCGTGACGCTGCCCGTGGACATGGCGATCCCGCAGGCGCGCGCCGAGCTCGTCACGTCCGGCCGCTCGCGCGCGCCCGTCGTGCGCACCGGCCACCTGGACGACGTCGTCGGCGTCGTGCACCTGCGGGACCTGCTCGACGACGGGGTCTCGCTCACGCAGGTCGCGCGGCAGGCCGTGGTGTTCCCGGACTCGCTGCGCGTGGTGGACGCGCTGCGCCGGTTCAAGACCGAGCGCGAGCAGTTCGCGCTGGTCGTGGACGAGCACGGCGCGGTCGACGGGATCGTGACGCTGGAGGACCTGCTGGAGGAGGTCGTCGGGGAGATCTACGACGAGACCGACCGGGACATCCTGGAGGTGCGCCGCGAGGAGGACGGGGCCATGGTGCTGCCGGGCACGTTCCCGGTGCACGACCTGGTGGACCTCGGCGTCGAGCTGCGCGACCCGCCCGAGGGCGACTACACGACGGTCGCCGGGCTGATCCTGGTCGAGCTGGGCCTGGTGCCCGAGGGGCCGGGGGACCGGGCGGCGGTGGCGGGCTGGGACTTCGAGGTCCTGGCCGTGGACCACCACGCGATCACGTCGGTTCGGCTGCGGCGGGCCGAACCGGCGGAGGCCGACGCGGAGCAGGACCCGGACGGGCAGGTGGTCGGGGTCGACTGAGCGTGCGGCGGGAGCGGTGGAGGCGTTGCGCGGCAAGGGGAATCGGCACGTCGTCGGGCCGATTCCCCGAGGGCGTCAGATCAGCTCGGGCAGCCGGGCCGCCACCTCGTCCGGCGACGGCATCGCGGCGATCTCCGCCGCCACCGCCTTCGCCGCCACCGCGACCTCCTCGGAGACCAGCAGCCCGCGCGCGGCGGACGCGACGGCCTCGGCGGCCACCTCGTCGCCGATCAGCCGCTCGCCGAGCCCGGCCGCGACCACGGCCTCGGCGTTGCTGAACTGGTCCGCGCCCTGCGGCAGCACCAGCTGCGGCACGCCCGCGCCGAGCGCGCCCATGGTCGTGCCGCTGCCCCCGTGGTGCACCACCAGGTCCACGTGCGGCAGCAGGTCCGCCTGCGGCACCCACGCGTGCAGCGACACGTTGTCCGGCACCTCGCCGAGCGCGGCCGTCTCCACGGCGGGACCGGCCGCCACCAGCACGTGCGCGTCCAGCGAGGCCAGCCCGTCGATCGCGGCCCGGAACACCTCGGCGTGCCCGAACGCGGTGCCCAGGGTCAGGTAGACCAGCGGCTTGTCGCGGGGCGCGGTGGCGATCGCGGGCAGCTCGCCCGGCGTCGCGAACGGCACGGGCCGCAGCGGGATCGTGCCGGGGACGCTGAACGACGGGTCCCGCAGCGACGGCGGGCAGATGTCCAGGTACGGGTTGCCCAGCAGGAACGGGCTGTCGTCGCCGGCGTCCGCGTCCACGTCGCCGAGGTCCACGCCGTGCTCGGCCGCGACGCCGCGCAGGTGCCCGACCATCAGCTTCGGCATCTCGGAGCCGGTCGACATGCGCCCGAACCCGTGGCACAGCACGGGAACGCCCGCCGCCCTGGCCGCGATGCCCGCGCCGGGGTTGGCCAGCTCCTGGACCACCAGGTCGGGGCGCTCCTGCTCGATGAGCCCGGCGACGTCGGTGGCGAACGAGCGGGCGAGCAGGTCGCCGAACAGCCGGGCGATGATCGGGATGCCCTCGGCGTCGGCCAGGTCGCGGGGGGACTTGCCGGGCGGCAGCACCTGGCTCGCGAAGTCGCGCATCCCGGCGCCCGCGACGACCGGTTCGACGCCGATGCCCGCGAGGACCTCGTGGAAGCCGCCGGTGGTGGCGAACTTGACCCGGTGACCGGCGCGCACGGCGGCTCTGGCCAGCGGTAACAGGGGGAACAGGTGCCCGTGGGCCCCGAGGCTGGAGAAGAGGATCAGCACGGAACTCAGCGTACGCTGAATTAGCTTCACGAAGGAGTTGTTCGCGAGGGGCTGACGGTGGTGGTCACCCTCTCGGTGGAGTCCGCCGGGAGTGCGCCGGGAGTGCGCCGGGAGTGCGCCGGGAGTGCGCTGGGAGTGCGCTGGGAGTGCGCCGGAAGTGCGCTGGGCGTGCCGCGAGGCGGAGCACCCCGGACGGAGCGGCCCGGCGACGGCGTGCGGTCGGGCGGAGCGGTTCCGGGGTGGCGGGCTGGGGGGAACCCCGCGTCAGGCGGCCTGGCGGGCGTCCGGCTCGGGGAGCGCCGGGCCCCGCGCCGCGCGGCTCACACGTGCCGCCCCAGGTCGGCGACCACGTCCTCGGGGGACGGCATCGCCGCGATCCCGGCCGCCATCGCCTCGGCCGCCGCCCGGCGCTCCCCGTCCACGAGCAGCTCGCGCGCGGCCCCGGTGATCGCCTCGACCGTCGCGTCCGCGCCCACCAGCGCCCGGCCAAGGCCCGACCCGACGACCGCCTCGGCGTTGCCGAACTGGTCCGCGCCCTGCGGCAGCACCAGGTGCACCGCGCCGCCGACCGCGCTGCCGATCGTGGTGCCCATGCCGCCGTGGTGCACGGACAGGTCGGCGTGCCGCAGCAGCTCGCCCTGCGGCAGCCAGCGGTGCACGCTCACGTTCGCGGGCAGCTCGCCCAGCGCGTCCACGTCCACCAGCGGCCCGGCCGACACGACCACGCGGGCGTCCAGCGCGGCCAGCCCGTCGATCGCCCCGCGCAGCACCGGCGCGTCGCTGAACACGGTGCCGAGCGACAGGTAGATCAGCTTCCCGGCGCGCCCCACCACGCCCTCGGGCATCGGCACGTCGTCGCTGTGCTGCACCGGCCGCAGCGGGAGCCGCACGGCGTCGCCGAGGTCGCGCTGCCACGCGGGCGGGCAGATGTCCAGCAGCGGGTTGCCCAGCAGCAGGCCCTCACCCGCGGGCTCGACGCCCAGTTCGGCCGCGACCTCGCGCACGTTCGCGTGCAGCGCGGGGCCGAGGTCGACCGCGTCCATCCGGCCGAGGCCGTGGCACAGGGCCGGCACGTCCGCCTTGGCCGCGGCCAGCGCCGCGCCCAGGTTGAGCACCTCGCGGATCACCAGGTCCGGCTTGTGCCGCTCCAGCAGCGGCGCCAGGTCGGTGGCGAAGCGCTCGGGCAGGACCTTGCCGAACGAGATCGCGGAGACCCGCTCCTGCTCCTCGAGCGACAGGTCCTGCGGGCGCATCGGGCGGCCGAACTGGTGCGCGACCGCCTGCCGCACGTCCCACCCGGCCGTGACCGGCTCCGCGCCCGAGGCCGCGATGGCCGGGTGCACCCGCTCGGTCGTGGCGTAGACCACCTCGTGCCCGGCCTCCACCGCGGCCCGCACCAGGGGCAGCACGGGGTAGGTGTGGCCGAAGGTCCCCAGACTGGAGAAAAGGATCTTCACGCGGCTACGGTAACCCGCGCCGATCACTGCGGGACAGGGCGGAAGTCCCTGGTCAACCGTGATCTTCGTCCAGGCCGTCCCGAACCTCGGTGGTGGCCTCGATGCTCGCGCGCAGGAACCGCGCGACCACCGCGCGCTCGGCCTCGTCGAACCCGGCCCAGGCGCGGGTGAACGCCTCGTTCAGCGGCAGGAAGAACTCCCGGCCCAGCTCCAGCGCGCGCTGGTCCACCGCCAGGTCCACCCGCCGCCGGTCGGAGGCGCTGCGCACCCGGTGCACGTGCCCGGAGGACTCCAGCCGGTCGAGCACGGACGTGGTCGCCGACGCGCTCAACCGCATCACCTCGGCCAGCCGCCCCGGCGTCATCGGCTGCTCGGACCAGCGCGCCTCCATGATGTGGAGCAGGGCGTTCAGGTCCGTGCGGTGCATCCGGTGGCGCTCCCCGAACCGCTCGGCGAAGCGGTCCGACTCGACCGTCAGCAGCTGCAACAGCCGAACGAGCAGGTCGTGATCTGCCACACCTGCGTCCTTCCTCTACTATTTCGACCGTCAGATAGTTCGATGGTCGAAGTTAATGGCTCCGGAGGACATTCTCCCGTGACATCCCGCGCACGTTGGCTGCTGCCCGCCCTGATCGCCGTGGCGTGGCTCGCGCTCGGCGGATTCGGCGGCCCCTACGCCGGAAAGCTCAGCGAGGTGTCGGTCAACGACAACACCGCCTTCCTCCCCTCCTCGGCCGAGGCCACCGAGGTCGCGACCCTGCTCAAGGCGTTCGAGACCTCCCGCCAGGTACCCGCCATCGTCATCGCCGAGCGTGACAGCGGCCTCACCGACGCCGACCGCCAGTACCTCGGCGGCGCCGAGCTGCCCGGCGAGGCGTCCCCGCTCATCCCCTCGCAGCAGGACGACAAGGCCGCCCAGCGGATCGTGCTGCTCGACGGCGCCGAGCCCGCGCCCGGCGTCGAGGAGCTGCGCGAGGCGTTCGCGTCCCCGCCGGAAGGGCTGACCGTGCTGGTCACCGGACCGGCCGCGCAGATCGCCGACCTGAAGGAGGCGTTCGGCGGCATCGACGGCATCCTGCTGCTCGTCGCCGCCGCCGTCGTCGCGGTGATCCTCGTGCTCGTCTACCGCAGCCCGCTGCTGCCGGTGATCGTGCTGCTGTCCGGCGTGTTCGCGCTCGGCGTCGCCAGCCTCGCGGTCTACCTGCTCGCCGACGCGGGCGCGGTCGACCTCAACGGCCAGAGCCAGGGCATCCTGTTCATCCTGGTCTTCGGCGCGGCCACCGACTACGCCCTGCTGCTGGTGTCCCGCTTCCGCGAGGAGCTGCGCGACACCGAGGACAAGTACGCGGCCATGCGCACCGCGTGGAAGGCCACGATCGAGCCGATCGCCGCGTCCGCCGGGACCGTCGTGCTCGGCGTGCTGTGCCTGCTGTTCAGCGACCTGAACAGCAACAAGGGCCTCGGCCCGGTCGCCGCCACCGGCATCGCCGCCGCGTTCCTGGCGTCCGTGACGTTCCTGCCCGCCGTGCTCGTGCTGTTCGGCCGCGCCGCGTTCTGGCCGCGCCGCCCCGCGCACGGCTCGCCGCACCCGGAGACCAGCGGCCTGTGGGGCAAGGTGGCCGGGCTGGTCGGCGCCAAGCCGCGCGCGACGTGGGTGATCACCGTGCTGGTGCTGCTCGCGGGCGTCGCGTTCGTGCCGCAGCTCAAGGCCTCCGGCACCGCCCAGTCCGACATCTTCCTCACCGAGGTCGACTCGGTGGCGGGCCAGGAGGTGCTGTCGCGGCACTTCCCCGGCGGTTCCGGCTCGCCCACGGTCGTGCTGGCGCGCGAGTCGTCCGCCGACGCGGTCCTGGCCGCGACCTCGGGCGTCGACGGCGTGTCGAACGCGCAGGTCGCGGGCGCCGCGCAGGGCCTGGTCCGGATCAACGCGACCCTGGCCGACCCCGCCGACTCCGAGGCCGCGACCGCCACCGTGCAGCGCCTGCGCGACGCGGTCCACGCCGTGGACGGCGCGGAGGCCAAGGTCGGCGGCCCGACCGCGACCCAGCTCGACACCCAGAACACCTCGGCCCGCGACCGCCTGGTGATCATCCCGATCGTGCTGCTCGTGGTGTTCCTGGTCCTGGTGCTGCTGCTGCGCTCCCTGGTCGCGCCGCTGCTGCTGATGGCCACCGTGGTGCTCTCGTTCGGCGCGACCATGGGCGTGTCGGCGCTGCTGTTCAACCACGTGTTCGGCTTCCCCGGCGCGGACCCGGTGGTGCCGCTGTTCGGCTTCGTGTTCCTGGTGGCGCTGGGCATCGACTACAACATCTTCCTGATGACCCGCGTCCGCGAGGAGACCGCGCGCCTGGGCACCAGGGAGGGGATGCTCAAGGGCCTGACCATCACCGGCGGCGTGATCACGTCGGCGGGCGTGGTCCTGGCGGCGACGTTCTCGGCCCTGGCCGTGCTGCCGATCCTGTTCCTGGCGCAGCTGGCGTTCATCGTGGCGTTCGGCGTGCTGCTGGACACGCTGATCGTCCGGTCGCTGCTGGTGCCGGCGCTGGGGGTGGACATCGGTCGGAAGATCTGGTGGCCGTCGAAGCTGGCCAAGCCGGGTCGGGCGGGGGAGCCTGAGCGGGAGTTGGAGAGCAGCGCGTCGTGAGCAGGCGCCCGGTGGTCGCTTCCCGTGCGGGGGCGACCACCGGGCTTTTCTGGTCTAGGTGAGCGCTAGGAAAATCTACGTTTCCTTGCTTCCCTGACTGGCTGCTGTAGAGCTCTCCGCGTTCCGTTTTAGACCATCGCACTTTTAGTGAATCGATATTAATTTTTTTTCTCTACAGGCTTGTTCGGGCCGCTGCTGGGAAGAGTCGCCGCTTTAGCGGCGAGATGCCATTTTGGGATCTCGGGCATGACTGGTTTACGAGCTATTATTTGGATTAAAATTTTAGTAAAGTTTTACGCCCACGTGGTCGACAATGATGCGGGCATGTGTTGAGTCGAGGGCGAAATGGATTCGGCCAACTTCTTGGTGCGGCGCATTATCCCGTACCTTGATGTGTGGCGTGCGGTTGTATGGACGACCTTCGTGTATGAACTTCCATAAAGTCCTTTTCTTCCCGATAGTGTCATCTTGTAAAGCTACTTTTAGATCAAACTCTTCGTAGAGCCATTTGTCTAAATGGTTCATAGAGCGCTCGGATCCGTCATATAGCTTTATTGCTGCCTGGCTAAGTTTTACCAGAGCTTCTTGCATCTCGCCGGGTCGTGGGTAGCGCGATTTTTTCCATGAAGTGAGAGCGCGCCCGGTGAATATTATGTGCTCTGAGGTAAGTTCTTGAAGTCGCAAAAAGAGTTCTTGAGCCTTTTCCTTAGAACCGCTTTCCATGAGAGGTAAAGAGGCCCATGGGTCAACTTTTTGTGCTGTTTCGTCATGTTCGATATGTTTTGCATTAAGCGCAATATCAAGTTGGTTAACCCGCTCTTCCAGGGCTGGGACACGCTCTGCCTGTGCTTTCGCCTGGATAGCCTCTGCCTCGGCCTCGAAAGCTATCGCTTGCCAGTCCTTTATGTCTGACTGCAACGTTTGGATCTGCTCTTTGAGCATGTTAACCTGCGCTGAGAGGTCACCTGTTGCGGCAACCGCATCGGATCTGGCCTCGGCTTCATTAATCCGCGCGGTTGACTGCTCTTGACGTGCCCGTCGGTAAGTTTGGTCGACACCACGGCTCAGTACTGAAACAGGGGCCAGCTTGTTCATCAACTGTGCTCGGAGCCAGTCCGAGTCATCTCCGTTGACCTTATTGGTGTCAAAATCAACTGTTGGGGCAGAGATATCGCTCCAGACTAGACGCGCTCCCGCGTAATTAGGCGCACATAAGGGTAACTCTCGTGTGATTTGGTTGAGTGCGCTGTAGTCAACAGTGACGACCCTGACCAGTCCGACCAGTTTGTTTGCAGCCATACGGGCAGCGTCTAAGGCTGGAATTGTTCTAGCATGAATTATTAAGATTGGTAAGCGCTCATTGCCCTGTAGGGCATCTATCAGGGTGTCAACTTCTGCCGCTGATCGAATCTGAATATATCTGCCGTCCTGCCTTTGCTTTTTTATTCTAAGGTTGATCCGGTCGCTGCGTATAAGCTTGGTTATCACGCCAGGCTGACGTAAATCTGCTGGCGGCATAGGGGATAGCCAGTCAGTCGGGAAGGTTCGAGCCATGGAAACCCTGAGTTTTAGTTGATCTTCTAAAAATCCAAGAGTGATGCGTGTAAAAAATTCACCCTCAGTATTTTTGTCTTTGTCGACAACCTCTAGTCGCACTGTGCGTGATATTCCGTCGCCAAGCGCGTTCCAAGAGGCTGTGCGCATGTAGTTGGGGCGGTTAGATTTTAGTGCTATAAAACCGTTGTTCTGGAGATTGGTGACCGAGATTGGATTACCAGCTGTTTGGTTAATCCAGTCAGCGGCGCATTGGAGTGCCGTGTCGAAAGCTATTTTACTTATTTTATTATTTGTGTTTAACCGAACTTCGTCGACATCGAAATCGACCGCGTAGAGTATTTGCATGCCGTCCCCTTTGTGTCTAATATTTCTTATTTAAAGGTTCAAGAACGGTGACGGTTTTTAACGTTACTGCCCGCCGATTGGTTTTGCTGTTATTTGATTCTCAATTGACTGGCCGGGCATTTCCTGTGTGGATTTTGATTCCTATCCCTATCGAGGTTTTTTGTTGTCTAAACTTGTAGGGTAGACTAGCTGTATGCAATATCGTAACTCATGTGTCGTTGTGTTACAAGATCGATGTAGATGAGGTGTTTGGTAAATTATTTGTTTCGCCCATCGGAGGTGATAAAAACCGTCTGGCTATCTTAGAATTTAGCGTAAATAAAGTTGTTAGGTGGTCTTAATTTAGATTTTTTTGGAATAAGTTAAGTCGTCGGTAGCAGGTCAGGATCAGGATGCCTCGGTACAGTTCGGCCAGACGGTCCCAGCGGGTGTATAGCCGCCGGTACTGGGGCAGCCAGGACAGGGTGCGTTCGACCACCCACTGCAGCGTGCTTAGGCCTGAGTCGGGGGTGGGTGGCTGCGTCGGGCGATGAGCGGGACAATTCCCCGCTGTCGTAGTGCATCCCGGCTTACAGTGCTGACGTAACTGTGGTCGGCGAGCATCACCTCAGGTCGCCACCTGGTTCTGCTGGGTTCGCTTGCGATGCAGGGCGTCACGTTGAGAGTCTCGGGCGGGGTGGTGCTTTCGTGGGTATTGGCGGCACTGAGTGCGATGGTCGGCGGGTGACCGGCATTATCGACAACGAAATAATATTTCGAGCCACTTTTGTGGCGGTCGACCGGGCTGGGTTCGGCGAAGCACCCCCTTTTAATGCCTCATATGGGAGGAGTCGATGGCCGTACGTGACCAGTCGGTCCGGTTGACCGCGTGCAGTTCGGCGAGCACCACCTCGTACAGGCACTGCCAGACCCCTGCCTCGACCCACTCCGCCATCCTGCGGCGGCAGGTCGAGTCGGGACCGAACCCGAACTTGACGGGCGGGGCGGCCCACTCGATGTCGGTATGCAGTACGAACATGATGCCATGCAAGCGCCGATGAGTAGGCAACCGCTTACGGTCGGGATGGTGGAAATTCTGGTGGGGCGCGGATATCAACGGCTTGACGAAATCCCGTAACTCGTCATCGACGATCCATGGTGCAGCCACGCTCTGCCGGATTCCCTATCGGCCAAAACTTCAACCAGCTAATTCTAAAAAATATATAATAATTTCATTATATAGGAATTTTGACTGGAAGCTATTTTGTGGGCGTATACTACTGTCTTGATAATTGAGAGATGTGAACTTCGGGGTTGCTGTCGCAGGTATCCTCCTTGCCTTTGCTCTCACCCCGTCACCCGAGCGTCCCAGTCGATCTCGTGCCGGTGCCAAGGAAACGCGCTCGGCCCGACCCGCCGAATGGCCACCGGCATCACCAGGTCCCGCACCGCCCGCCCCACCGGCCCGGTCACCGCGCTGCGCACCGCCCGGCCCGCCAGCTGCCCGATCCGCTCCACCCGCGCCCTCCGCAGCCGCTCGAACGCCACCACCCCGCCCGCCGCCCCCAGGTCGCGCACGCACCGGGCCAGCTCCACCGCGTCCTCCACGGCCAGCGCCACGCCCTGCCCCGAGTTGGGGAACTGCGCGTGCGCCGCGTCCCCGACCAGCACCACGTTCCCCCGCGACCACCGGGGCAGCGGGTCCAGCTCCTCCAGCGCCCCGGACAGCACCAGCGCGTCCGGCGCGGTCCGCCCGATCAGCTCCACCGCGGGCCCCCGGTCCTCGCCGAACACCGAGGTCAGCTCCGCCATCCAGTCCTTCGGGTCGCGCTCGCGCACCTGCGCGACCGTCAGCGCCGCCGGGCTCGGCAGGTGCGCGAACCAGCCGCCCGAGCTGTCCTCCAGCACCTGGTAGCCGAAGAACCCGCGCCGCCCGTGCACCAGCACGACCTTCCCGCCGGTGCTGTTCTGCCCGGTGAACGGGATGTTCCCGCTGAACCCCAGCACCCCCGCGTAGCGGGGCCGCGCCTCGGGCACCACGTACCGCCGCACCGCCGACCGCACCCCGTCCGCCCCGACCAGCAGGTCGAACCGCTCCCGGCTGCCGTCCGCGAACACCGCCTCCCGCTCGTTCACGTGCAGCAGCCGCCGCCCGTGCAGCACCCGCACCCCGCGCCGGGCCGCCTCCGCGCGCAGCACCTTGCGCAGCTCGCCCCGCCACACCAGCAGCATCGCCGGATCGCTGGTCAGCTCCCCGAGCACCCGGCCCGCGCCGTTGCGCACGACCAGCCCGGTGATGTCGTCCCCGACACCCCGCACCGCGTCCCCGAGCCCGAGCACGTCCAGCGCCCGCATCCCGTTGGGCGCCAGCGACAACCCGTCGCCGAGCCCCTCGGGCGGGGTGTCGCGGGCCTCCAGGACCACCGCGTCCCACCCGGCCTTGCGCAGCGCCACGCCCACGACGGGACCGCTGACCCCACCACCCACCACCACTGCCCGCACGGCAGGTCCTCCCCGAGTTCCCGGCTCCACCCGCGCTCCGGGGACCGCGAGAACGGGGTCGGGCCGCGCGGGTGGTCGACAGCGGGAGTATAGGTCGCGTTGATCTTCGACAAAGCCCTGGTCGGCGGCCTGCGCGCGGCACGGGGTCCCGTGACCGGCGCCCCTGGGACCACCCGTCCACAACCCGCGTTGCCATTCCGGCAACAAAAGTTGCCCGCCCGCCGCGACCGGACGCACCATCGTCCCGTGGATCAGGAGTTCTGGGACGCCATGTACACCAACGTCGACTTCAGCTGGAGCGGGAACCCCAACGGGGCCCTCGTCGACGAGATCACCGGCCTGCCCGCCGGGCGCGCGCTGGACGTCGGCTGCGGCGACGGTTCCGACGCGCGCTGGCTCGCGGCGCAGGGGTGGCGGGTCACCGCCGTCGACATCTCGCAGGTCGCCCTCGACCGCGCCGCCGCCGTGCAGACCCCGCACGAGATCACCTGGAGGCTGCTCGACCTGGCGAAGGAGGCCCCCGCCGAGACCTACGACCTGGTCTCCGCGCACTACCTCCCGATCCTCAAGTCCGCCCCCGACACCGCCAAGCACCTCGTCGAGGCCGTCGCGCCGGGCGGGCGCCTGCTGCTCGTCGCCCACGACACCCCGGCCGAGGGCGCGTTCCACGGCCACGACGGCACCGAGTTCCCGTACGCCGACTTCGCCTCACCCGCCGACGTGCGCGCCCTGCTCGGCGACGGCTGGACCATCGAGACCGACGTCAAGCGCGACCGCGCCCTGAAGGCCAACAACCACCACGTGGACATCATCCTGCGGGCCAGGCGGGACGCCTGAGCGCCGCCCAGCCGCGCGGGGGCCCTACAACTTGGGGAACACCCCGCGCGGCTGCGGCAGCACGTCCGCCAGCGACACGCACTGCTCCGCCACCCGCGCCGCCAACCCCGGCGCGAACGGCGTCAGCTCCACCGCCAGCACCCGGCACGCCGCCAGCAGCACCGCCAGCACCGAGTCCACCCTCGGGTCCGCGCTCCGCGACAGCTCCCACGGCCTGCTGACCTCCAGGTACCGGTTGGCCATCTGGACCACCCGCCACACCTCGCCCGCCGCCGCGCCGAAGTCGAACCGCGCCAACGCGCCCCGCACGCCCTCCCGCGCCCCGGCGCACACGGCGACCAGCTCCTCCGAGCCCCTGGGCGGCCCCGCGTCCGGCGGCGTCCCGCCCCGGTACCGGTGCACCATCACCACCACCCGGTCGACCAGCCCGCCCAGCTCGCGCCCCAGCTCCCGCCGGGCCACCGCCTCGTCCACCCCGCGCACCAGCGACCACCGCAGCACGTCCACCCCGTGCCCCCGCTCCCGCGCGCCCGGCAGCTCGGCGGGCGCCTCCCGGACCTGGGACACCGCCGCCGCCACGGGCTCCTCCCACGTCGCGGGCGCCACCACGGTCGTGCACCCCGGAGCCCCCGCCGCCGCCAGCACCGCGCGCCACAGCTCAGCCCGCGCGCCCGTCTCCACCACCCGCACCCGCTGGTCGGCCTCCACCCACCACCGGCGGTAGTTCGACGCGTCCGACCCGAACCCCAGCGAGGTCACCGGCGCGCCCAGCTCGTCGTCGACCTCCAGGCCGGGGCACCGCGCCCGCAGCGCCGCCAGCCCGGCGACGTGCCGCGCCGAGGTCGGGTCGAACAGCTCCGTGGACACCAGCCCCAGCTCGGTCCGCGCCACCCCCGCGCCCGCCAGGAACCGCACCCGGTCCCCGACCATCCTCCGGTGCCTGGCCAGCACGTCCGCCAGCAGCGCCCCCGAGGCCGAACCCGTCGCCACCACGTAGAACCGGGCCATGGCCGGACGCTAGCAGCGCGCGCCCGCCCGGTTCGAGGTCTTTTCACCGGTTCCGAAGTCCCCGAGGGCAGGGGCGTGCGGAGAATTCCCACCGGAAGCGCAACAGTCACCGAGCGCCTCGACCCGCTCCCCGGATCAGTACCCTGGACGCGCTGGGCGCCCGACCGCCGACCCGGCCGACGGCCGCGCCGCGCGTCCGGTCGCACGCCCTCGGCCCCGCGCTCGAACCCGCGCTCACCGTGAAGGAGAACTGACGTGCGTGACGAGTCGACGCTGCGGACCGCGCTGGCCGAGCACTCCGAGAACCGGGTGGGGGAGCGGGAGGTCCTGCTCGCGCTCCAGCGCGAGGGGGTCCGGCGGTCGCCGTGGGGGTGAAGCGGTTCGGCGTGCTGACGGGCGTTGCCGCCGCGGCGGCGGTCGTGGCGCTGGTCGTGCCCGGCGCCGAGCCGCCCGCGTACGCGGTGGTCACGAACGAGGCCAGGGACTGCCTGCTGGACCCGCGCGTCGACCCGCGCCGGCAACCCCGCCGCAGCGCGGAGCGAGCCCGCCCGCCGATCCCGGACCGGCGGGCGGGCGCATTCCCGGACTGCTAAAAGAATTGCCCGCCTTTAGCATCCGAGCCCATTCCGGGAATCTTCGGAGCGCCCGTGCGAAACATTGTCGATGCGCCTTGACCGGCCACTTCCCGTCCCGCACAGTTCTGGGCGAAAAGACCGGCGGCGCTCGCGGCAGCGGCGGTCCACTCCCACACCCGGTCCGGAAACGGGCCGCCGCGAGCCCCAGTCACCGCCCGAGCGCCGCCCCTCACCTCGACGAAGAGGAGCACGGCCATGCCCGGACCAGGACAGCGCCCGCCCACCACCGCCCCGCGAGCGCCCGCGCGCCGCCTGGCCGGTGTCCTCGCCGCCGTCGCCGCGCTGCTCGGCGGCGTGCTGGTCGCGCTCGGCGCGCCACCCGCGTCGGCGGCGACCGTCGACACGAGCGCGTGGTACGTGCTGGTCAACCGCAACAGCGGCAAGGCGCTCGACGTCTACAACCTGCTCACCGACGACGGCGCCCGCATCACCCAGTGGGCCCGCAACGACGGCGACCAGCAGCAGTGGCAGTTCGTCGACTCGGGCGGCGGCGACTACCGGCTCAGGTCCCGGCTGTCCGGCAAGGTCCTGGACGTCCACAACTTCTCCACCGCCGACGGCGGCGCGATCGTCCAGTGGACCGACAACAACACCACCAACCAGCAGTTCCGCCTGCTCGACTCGGACAGCGGCTACGTGCGCCTGGTCAACCGCAACAGCGGCAAGGCGGTCGAGGTGCAGGGCGCGTCCACCGCCGACGGCGGCAACGTCGTGCAGTACTCGGACTGGAACGGCGCCAACCAGCAGTGGCAGCTCGTCAGGGTCGGCGGTGGCAGCGGTCCGACGACCACCACCACCCAGCCCGGCGGCACCTGCTCGCTGCCGTCGAGCTACCGCTGGTCCTCCACCGGCTCGCTGGCGAACCCCAAGTCGGGCTGGTTGGCGCTCAAGGACTTCACCTCCGTCGTGCACAACGGCAAGCACCTCGTCTACGGCACGATGGTCACCTCGTCCGCGACGTACGGCTCGATGAACTTCGGGTCCGTCACGAACTGGTCCGACCTGGCCTCGGCCCCGCAGAACGCGATGAGCAGCGGGACCGTCGCGCCGACGCTGCTCTACTTCGCCCCCAAGAACATCTGGGTGCTGGCCTACCAGTGGGGCCCGACCGCGTTCAGCTACCGGACGTCGAGCGACCCCACCAACGCCAACGGCTGGTCCTCGCCGCAGCCCCTGTTCACCGGCAGCATCCCGAACTCCGGCACCGGTCCGATCGACCAGACGCTGATCGCCGACGGCACGAACATGTACCTGTTCTTCGCCGGTGACAACGGGAAGATCTACCGGAGCACCATGCCGCTCGGGAACTTCCCCGGCAACTTCGGCTCGTCCTGGACCCAGATCATGAGCGACACCAAGGAGAACCTCTTCGAGGGCGTCGAGGTGTACAAGGTCCAGGGGCAGAACCAGTACCTCATGATCGTGGAGGCGATGGGCGCGAACGGCCGCTACTTCCGGTCGTTCACCTCCAGCAGCCTCGGCGGCTCCTGGACCCCGCAGGCCGCGACCGAGAGCAACCCCTTCGCGGGCAAGGCGAACAGCGGGGCGGGCTGGACCAATGACATCAGCCACGGCGACCTGGTGCGCCAGAACCCCGACCAGACCAAGACCATCGA
Source organism: Actinosynnema mirum DSM 43827 (assembly GCF_000023245.1). GTDB lineage: Bacteria > Actinomycetota > Actinomycetes > Mycobacteriales > Pseudonocardiaceae > Actinosynnema > Actinosynnema mirum. The sequence goes on along the minus strand of NC_013093.1, from coordinate 5,926,482 downwards.
CCCGTGCAACCTGCAGCTGCTCTACCAGGGCAAGGACCCCGGCGCGACCGGCCCGTACGACCGCCTGCCGTGGCGGCCGGGCGTGCTGACCCTGCGCCGCTGACCTCACGCCGCTGACCCCGACCCCGATTCGCTGACCGGACCGGCGCTCCCCGCGCGAGGGGGCGCCGGTCCCGCGTCACCGGAAGCTGTCCGCCGCCGCCTTCCACGCCTCGCTCAGCGCCGCCGACCCGCCGTGCGCGGTCTCCCGCACCACCACCAGCTCGCCGGCCGTCCAGGCCCGGTCCAGCAGCCACGGCGTCCCGACCAGGTTGATCAGGTCAAGCTCGCCCTGCACCACGATCCCCGGCACCCCGGCCAGCCGGTCGCAGCCGTCCAGGACCTCGTTCTCCCGCAACCAGCTCCCGTGCGCCCAGTAGTGCGCCACCAGCCGCGCGAACGCCAGCCGGTCCCGCCCCACCACGTCCTCCAACGACCCCGGCGTCTGCGGCAGCATCGCCTCCTCCCACGCGCACCAGGCGTCCGCCGCCGCGAGGTGCACCAGTGGGTCCGGGTCGACCAGCCGCTCCAGGTAGGCCGCCGAGAGGTCGCCGTCGGGCGCGCCGACGAAGTCGCTGAACTCCTGCCACGCCCGCGGGAACACCTCCCCGAGCCCACGCGTCAGCAGGTCCGTCTCCGCCCGCCGCCCGGTCGCCACGCCCGCGAGCACCAGCCCGGTCACCCGCTCCGGGTACCGCTGCGCGTAGACCAGCCCGAGCACCGCGCCCCAGGACCCCCCGAGCACCAGCCAGCGCTCGACGTCCAGGGACGCGCGCAGCAGTTCCAGGTCCGCCACCAGGTGGTCCGTGGTGTTGGTGGACAGGTCGACCTCCGGCTCGCCCGCGTGCGGCGTCGAGCGCCCGCAGCCGCGCTGGTCGAAGAGCACCACCCGGTACACCGCCGGGTCGAGCAGCCTGGTGGCCCTGGCGCGGCTGCCCGACCCCGGCCCGCCGTGCAGGACCACCACCGGTTTCCCGGTCGGGTTCCCGTGGATCTGCCAGTGCAGCTCGTGGCCGTCGCCGACCGCCAGCCGCCCGCTCGTGTGTGGTTCGGTCACCGGGTGCACGGGGGTCAGGCTAGTAGTCGGAACGGGGTCGCGGAGGCCGCAGGAAAGCGGTTGCCCGGACCTTCTCCGTCACCCACCGCTTTGTGGTGGTCCCGCATCGCGTCTCACCTCGTCGGAATGTGGAATATCCGTACGCTCCGTGCCCGAACACCTGTCGAACGAATGCCGTCGAAGCGTTCGAAAGCTCGGATGTCTGTCTTTCGGAGCCCCGGACGCGTGGCTACAGTCGCATTCCGGGAGCGCTCCCAGGCCAGACCAATCCTCAACGAGGAGGAGAAAGTGGCGCTCATTCCCAGAGCGGTTCTCGCGGTGGTGGCCCTGGCCGCCGGGCTGACCGCCCCGGCGGTGCTCACCGCCCCCGAGGCCGACGCCGCGACCCCGGCGTCCGGCACCACCTACACCCTCGCCGTGACCAGGAGCGGCATGTGCCTGGACGTCGTCGGCGGGTCCACGGCCGACGGCGCGCTCCTGCAGCAGTGGGGCTGCACCTCCGACCGCTGGCAGCAGTTCACCTGGTCCTCGTCCGGCACGCTGGTCAACGCCAACAGCGGCAAGTGCGTCGAGCCGGTCAACGGCAACACCGCCTCGGGCGCCGCGCTCCAGCAGCGCGCCTGCGTGTCGGCCGCGAACCAGCAGTGGCACGTCACCGCATCCGGGAGCGGCACCTACCAGGTGGTCAACGCCGCCAACGGCAAGTGCCTGACCACCAAGGGCGGCTCGACGACGGCCGGCGCGGCGGTGATCCAGGAGACCTGCTCGGAGAACTCGAACAAGCAGTGGTTGTTCACCCCTGCCGCGTCGGCGGAGAAGCCGACGGTGGCGGCTGATGGGACGGGGACGTATCGGAAGGTGCAGGACGCGGTGAACGCGGCGCCGTCGAACAGCTCGGCGCGGACGGTGATCACGGTGAAGGCGGGGACCTATCGCGAGGTGGTGACGGTTCCGGCGGACAAGCCGAACATCACGTTGCGGGGGTTGGGGTCGGGTCCGTCGGGCACGGTGATCGTGTACAACAACAGCGCGTACACGCACGGGACGTCGAACAGCGCGTCGTTCTTCGCGCGGGGTGCGGGGTTCGTGGCGGAGAACCTGACGATCTCGAACGATCTGGACGAGTCGAGTGTGCCGTCGGGGGCGCAGGCGGTGGCGTTGCAGACGAACGCGGATCGGATCGTGCTGCGGAACGTGCGGTTGTTGGGTGATCAGGACACGTTCCTGGTCAACGACGCCACCCGCGCGTACGTGGTGGACTCGTATGTCGAGGGGACGGTGGACTTCGTCTTCGGCGGGGGGACGGTCGTGTTCCACCGGACGACGGTGCACGAGAAGCGTTCCGGTGGTGGGCCGATCACGGCGGCGAGCACGGGGGCGGGGAAGAAGTACGGGTTCCTGTTCTACCGGTCGACGGTCACGGGTGCGGCGGACGACGTGACGCAGCTGGGTCGGCCGTGGCGTCCGGACGCGCAGGTGCTGTACCGGGAGTCGACCCTGTCGGCGACGGTCAGGACGTCGGAGCCGTGGACGGACATGTCGGACAACAGCTGGAGGAACGCCCGGTTCCTGGAGTACCGGAACACGGGCAGCGGCGCGGGGTCGAACTCGAACCGGCCGCAGCTGTCCGACTCGCAGGCCGCTGAGTACACGCCGCAGAAGTACCTGGCCGGTAGCGACGGCTGGAACCCGCTGGTGGCGGCCACCGCCGACCCCTCGGCGGCGCGCGACTGGTCGAGCGCGGCCGACGGCTTCGCCAGGGGCGCCACCGGCGGTGCGGGCGGCCCCTCGGTCACCGTCACGACCTTCGCCGACCTGGTGAAGTACGCGGGCGCGAGCACGCCCTACACGATCAAGGTCTCCGGCCGGATCACGGTGACGCCGTACGGGAAGGAGATCCCGGTGACGTCGAACAAGACCATCGTCGGGGTCGGCACGTCCGGGCAGATCGTGAACGGCGGGTTCACCCTCAACGGCGTGTCGAACGTGATCATCCGGAACCTCACCATCCGCGACACCCGCGTCGCCTCGGACGACCCGGACGACAAGGACTTCGACTACGACGGCATCCAGATCGACAGCTCCACCAAGGTCTGGATCGACCACAACACCATCACGCGGATGAACGACGGCCTGATCGACAGCCGCAAGGACACCACCGACCTGACCGTGTCCTGGAACGTGCTGGCGGACAACAACAAGTCCTTCGGCATCGGCTGGACCGACAACGTCACCGCCCGCATCACGATCCACCACAACTGGATCCGCGACACCGACCAGCGCAACCCCAGCACCGACAACGTCGCCTACGCGCACCTGTACAACAACTACCTGCAGAACGTGAAGTCCTACGGCAACTACGCGCGCGGCGCCACGAAGATGGTCCTGGAGAACTCGTACTTCGACAAGGTCAAGGACCCCTACTACAAGGACGACACCGCCCAGCTCAAGCAGAGCGGCAACGTGGTCGTCAACTCCAGCGGCAAGCAGCAGAGCGGCGGAGCGGCCTTCGACCCGAAGACGTTCTACACCTACACCCTGGACCCGGCCGCCGACGTCCCGAACCTCGTCCGGACCTACGCGGGTCCGCAGTCGAACATCGGCGTCTGACCGGCCTGGCGGCGGCCCCGCCCCCGACGGCGGGGGACGGGGCCGCTCGTGCCGACATGTCCGCTTCCCGGCCGGAATCGCGCACCACCGCGACGACGCCGACGCGTTGCGCCAACCGGGTGACAAACCCGCGCAACCGCCATGAGAGCGCTCCCATCTCCCCTTGACGGGTGGTCCAGGCCACTTCAGGATGCGTCGCAGGCAACGCCGCCGCCCAGCCGAGGAGACGGACCAACGCGATGTCCCGCAGACACCTGAGCACGGCACTGGTCGCACTACTCACAGCGGGCCTGTTCACGGCCGCCGCCGCACCGGCGTCCGCGCACGGGGGAGGCCCCAAGCAGCCGGTCATCGGCGAACCGCGCACCGAGCACGGCTGCGCCCGGATCGAGAAGTCGCTGCCCACCCTGGCCACCTGGCCCAAGGTCACCAGCCAGGTCAAGTCCACCCCCGCCGACGAGCGCAAGGTGCGCGAGCTCGTCTCGAAGATGACGCTGGCCGAGAAGATCGGCCAGATGACGCAGCCCGAGATCGTCTCGATCACGCCCGACGAGGTGCGCCAGCACAACATCGGCTCGGTGCTCAACGGCGGCGGCTCCTGGCCCAACCGGGACAAGCACGCCTCCACCGGCGACTGGCTCGCGCTGGCCGACTCGTTCTGGCAGGCCTCCGTCAGCACCAGGCTGAAGGTGCCGGTGCTGTGGGGCATCGACGCCGTGCACGGCAACAACAACGTCTACGGCGCGACCGTCTTCCCGCACAACATCGGCCTGGGCGCCGCGCAGGACCCGTGCCTGGTGCGCGACATCGGCGCCGCGACCGCCGAGCAGATCCGCGCCACCGGCCAGGACTGGGCGTTCGCGCCGACCCTGGCCGTGCCGCGGGACGACCGCTGGGGCCGCACCTACGAGGGCTTCTCCGAGGACCCGAGGATCGTCCGCGCCTACGGCTACGAGGCCACCAAGGGCCTGCAGGACGACGCGAAGCGCCGGATCGGCGCGGACGGCGTGATCGCCACCGCCAAGCACTACATCGGCGACGGCGGCACGACCGGTGGCAAGGACCAGGGCGTCAACCCCTCGTCCGAGGCCGAGATGATCAACCTGCACGGCCAGGGCTACTACGGCGCGCTCGCCGCGGGCGCCCAGTCCGTCATGGTGTCGTTCAACAGCTGGACCAACGCGGACCTCGGCATCGACGAGGGCAAGCTGCACGGCAGCAAGCGCGCGCTGGACGACATCCTCAAGAACAAGATGGGCTTCGACGGCCTCGTCGTGACGGACTGGAACGGCATCGGGCAGGTCCCCGGCTGCACCAACTCCAGCTGCCCGCAGGCGATCAACGCGGGCGTCGACGTGGTCATGGTGCCCGCCGACTGGAAGGCGTTCATCGCCAACACCACCGCGCAGGTCGAGTCCGGCGAGATCCCGCAGGCGCGCATCGACGACGCGGTGACCCGCATCCTGCGCGTCAAGCTGCGCTCGGGCCTGTTCGACGCGCCGAAGCCGTCCCAGCGCGAGCACGCGGGCGACAAGGCGTTGCAGCACAAGAACCTCGCCCGCGAGGCGGTGCGCAAGTCGCAGGTGCTGCTGAAGAACAACGGCAACGTGCTGCCGCTCAGCCCGCGCGCCAAGGTCCTGGTGGTCGGCAAGAGCGCCGACTCGATGCAGAACCAGACCGGCGGGTGGACGCTCACCTGGCAGGGCACCAGCAACACGAACGCCGACTTCCCCAACGGCACCACCATCCTGGGCGGCCTCAAGCAGGCGCTCGGCGAGAAGAACGTGGTGTTCAGCGAGACCGGCGACGTCGACCCCAAGGGCTTCGACGCGGTGATCGCGGTCATCGGCGAGACCCCGTACGCCGAGGGCAACGGCGACCTGGGCAGGCGCTCGCTGGAGGCGGCGAAGCTCTACCCGAACGACCTGGCCGTGCTGGACAAGGTCAGCGGCAAGGGCGCGCCGGTCGTCACGGTCTACGTGTCCGGCAGGCCGCTGCACGTGAACAAGGAGCTGAACCGCTCGGACGCGTTCGTCGCGGCCTGGCTGCCCGGCACCGAGGGCGGCGGCGTCGCCGACCAGCTGGTGCGCGGCTGGCACACGTTCCCCGGCTTCACCGGGACGCTCTCCTACTCCTGGCCCAAGGGCGCGTGCCAGACGCCGCTCAACCCCGGCCAGGAGGGCTACGACCCGCTGTTCAAGCCCGGCTACGGGCTGAGGACGTGGGAGCGCGGCAAGGTCGGCCGCCTGGACGAGACCTCGCCCGAGACCGGGTGCTCCGGCGGCGGCGGTGGCGGCAACGCGACCGAGGACCTGGACGTCTTCGTGCGGCAGGACGTCGCGCCGTACAAGAGCTTCATCGGCTCGGCGGAGAACTGGGGCGGCACGGAGATCGGTCCGGACGCCACGGCCGCGCACGCGGAGATCTCGGTCGTCCCGTCCGACGTCAACGTGCAGGCGGACGCGCTGCGCGCGAAGTGGACCGGCGTCGGCCCGGCGCAGGTGTACCTCCAGCAGCAGGGCGGGGTGAGCGACCTGCGCGGCTACCGGAACACCAACGGGGCGCTCGTGTTCGACGTGATCGTGCACCAGAAGCCCGCGGCGCGGACGGTGCTGAGCGCGCACTGCACGTACCCGTGCCTCGGCGAGGTGAACGCGACCGGGGTGTTCACCTCGTTGACGGTGGGGGAGAAGGCCACGGTGAAGGTGCCGGTGACCTGCTTCGAGGCCACGGGCCTCGACCTGGAGGGCGTGAACACGCCGTTCCTGGTCTACACCGACGGGCAGTTCGAGGCGTCGTTCGCGAACGTGCGGTGGGTGCCGCAGGCGGGCGCCGACCCGGACGCGAAGACCTGCGCGGAGCTGAGCGGCTGACGCGCGGCTGACGGTCTGACGGTCTGACGGGAAGCGGGTCCTGCTCCGGCGGGGCCCGCTTCTCGCTGCTCAGACCCCCTTGCCGGCCGCGCGCCGGTGATAGATGATGCACGTCATCTATCCGGTTACCGGCCAGTAGGGGAGGTGGGTGTGCCCAGGGCCAGCCAGGCGCGGGCCGCCGAGCACCGGGCCCAGGTGCTCGACGCGGCCAGCCGCGCCATCCGCGAGCACGGCGTCGACCGCTTGCGCGTCCAGCAGGTCATGGCCGACGTCGGCCTCACCCACGGTGGCTTCTACCGGCACTTCGGCTCCAAGGACGACCTCGTCGCCCTGGCCTTCGCCTCCGCGTTCGAGGAGCGCGCCCAGGCCGTCCGCAGGCTGGTCCGGCGCGCCGAGGAGTCCGGTGAGCCCCCGCGCGCCGCCTTCCTCGCCTCCTACCTCTCCACGCGCCACCGCGACGCCCCCGACCGGGGCTGCCCCATCACCGCGCTCGCCTCCGACAGCGCCCGCTCGGCTCCCGGATCGCCGCTGCCCGAGGCGTTCGCCGACGGGCTGCGCCGCACCGCGGACCTGATCGGCGCGCTCGACGGCGCAGGCCGCGAGCGCGCCCTGGTGGACATCTGCACCGCCGTCGGCGCCCTCACCCTCGCCCGCGCCTGCGGTGACGACCCGCTCGCGGACGAGCTCCTGGCGACCGCGCTCGCCCACCTGACCGCCCCGACCGGAGGAACCCCAGCGTGAGAAGCGAATTCGACCGGGCCACCGCGCTCACCGCCGCCGGGGACGGGACCCGCACCGCCGACCTCGATCCACTGTGGACGGTCGGCGGGCGCCCGCACGGCGGGTACCTGCTCGCGCTGCTCGCCCGCGCCGCGTCCTCCCCGACCCACCCCCACCTGCTCGCCATCAGCGCCTCCTTCTCGAAGTCGCCCCGGCTCGCCCCCGTCCAGGTCGAGGTGGAGGAGATCCGCGCGGGCAGGTCGCTCAGCCAGTTCCGCACCCGCCTCACCCAGGACGGGACCAGCTGCGCCGACGCCCTCGTCACCCTCGGGCGCCTGGAGGACGCCGAACCCTGGTGGACCTCGGTGGAACAGGGAGGACCGGCCGAGGAGGACTGCCTGCTGATGCCCGCCCAGGGGCCCGGCGGCTTCCCCATCGACCTGCTCAAGGTCGTCGAGCAGCGCATCGAACCGGCCGCCGCCGGGTTCATGCGCGGCGAACCGGCCCGCCGGGGCGAGATCACCACCTGGCACCGGCTGGCCGACGGCGCGGACTGGGACCCGCTGAGCCTGCTCGTCCCGCTCGACCCGGTGCCGCCGATCTCCTACGACCTCGGCCTGACCGGCTGGGCCCCGACGATCCAGATGTCCGCGCACGTCCGCCGCCTCCCCGCGCCGGGGCCGGTCCGCATCCGCATGGTGGCGGGCGACGTCGGCGGTCAGCGCATGGACGAGACCGCGCAGGCCTTCGACAGCCGGGGCCGCCTGGTCGCGCACGCCACCCAGATCGCGGGCGTGCGGCACTGACGGGGACCGGGCCCGACGACGCGCCCGGTCACCGCCCCCACCACGCCCGCAGCGCCCGCTGGCACGGCGCCTCGACCGCGTGGTGGCACACCACCGCGACCACCAGCACCACCGCCACCACGAGCACCACCCCGAGAACCCCGCCCACGAACGGCGACAGCGCCAGCAGGCACGGCACCTGCACCACGAACACCGCGAAGCTGTACCGGCCCAGCCGCAGCGCCACCGGCCCCCGGAACACCCGTCGCACCGCCGCGCGCTCCTGCGCGACCCCGAGCACGGCGGGCCCGACCAGCACCAGCGCCCACAGCGGCGGCGCGCCCACCAGCGCCAGCGCCGGGACCAGCGCCACCACCCCCGCCACCAGCGGCAAGGCCCAGCGCCCCAGCACCTCCGGCACGCGACCGCCTGCCAGGTGCGCCCGGCTCAGCAGCGCCCCCGCCGTGAAGTCCCCGACCGCCCGCCACAGCGGCGCCAGGTACGTCAGGTGCGCGTCGTCCGCGCCGAGCACCCGGTACGCGCCGAACACGACCCCCAGCGCCACGAAGTGCCAGCACCACGCCGCCCGCGCCCCGGACACCCGCCCCGCCAGCGCCCAGATCACCGGGAAGACCAGGTAGCAGGCCAGTTCCGCGCTGAGCGACCAGGTCGGCCCGTTCCAGGACAGCGAGTCCGCGAACCCCCACCCGTGCAGCAGGAGCGCCTGCGCCGCGAACGACCCCCACGTCCCACCCCGCTCGAACCCCAGCCCGAGCACGTCCGACAGCACCGCGCCCACCGCCAGCCCGGCCAGCACCACCGCGTGCAGCGGCCACAACCGGGCCAGCCGCATCCACAGGAACCGCCCGTGCCCACCCCCGCCGGACGCCGCCCGCCCCAGCGCGATCCCGAACCCGCTGAGCAGGAAGAACACGTCCACCGCGAGGTAGTTGACCCGGTCCACCGCCTGCCACGCGCCCGCCGTCGCCGGGACCATCACCGCCGCGAACGGCGCGAGGTGCCCGGCCAGCACCCCCGCCGCGGGCAGCACCCGGAAGCCGATCAGCGACCGGATCCCCCTGCCGGACAACCGGACCGCGTCCCCGCCGGTGACGGGGCCGACGCCGCCGCGCGCCGCGCCGGACCCCGCCGCCAAGCCGGTCCGCCCCCGCCCCGCGCCCGCACCGACCCCGTCCGCCGTCACCGCCGACCGCCGCCCAGCTCGTACAGTCGCAGCTCGCCCAGGGTGCGCCCGCGCTCGACGTGCACCAGCCGCGCGCCGCGCGCCAGTTCGTCCACTTCGGACTGCGGCATCGACCCGAGCCCGCGCTCGGCCAGCGCCGTGGACACCAGCGCGTACCCGCCCCACTCGAACGCGGCCCGCGCCGTCCGCACCTCCTTGATCCGGAACCCGGTCAGCACGAACTTCCCGGTGTGCTCGCCCACCGCCAGCCGCGAGTCCGCGGGCAGCTCGCGGTCGGCCCACGCCTGGAACCGCGCGTACCCGTCGTCGCGGGTCGTGTGCACCACCGACCAGGCCGCCGCCGACCACACCAGCAGCACCGCAGCCACCCCGGCCGCCACCAGCCGCACCCGCCCGGCGTCGGCCAGCCACCCGGCCAGCACCACCGCCGTCGCCGCCGTCGCGGGCACCGCCACGAGGTAGAACGTCTGCTCCTCCAGGGTCCCGAACAGCACCGTGTACGCCATCGGCGGGCACACCGCGACCTGCCAGTGCAGCACCACCGCCAGCGGCCCGCCGGTCAGCTCCCGCCACCGCCGCGCCAGCAGCGCGCAGGCCGCCACCACGCCGAACCCGATCACCAGGTAGGCCGGGGCGAACAGCGCGGAGTTGGCGATCAACCGCTCGCCCAGCGAGGACCGGCCCGGCGCGTTGTACCCGGTCGACTGCACGACCCCCACCGCCCGCAGCACCCCGGACGACTTCTCGCCCCACCAGCCGGACAGGTGCCCGGTCGCCGTGATCCCGGCCACGTACACCGCGTACACCGCCGCCTGCCCGCCCAGCGCGAGCAGCGCCGACCGCCGAGGAACGGGCCTGCGCAGCACCAGGAGCAGCAGCAGCGGCACGGTCGTCACCAGCGCCGAGGTCTCCTTGCTCACCAGCGCCAGCCCGAACGCCGCGCCCGCCGCGAGCGCCCACGCCCCGCGCGCGCCCGCCACCGCGAGCAGCAGCACGCCGAGCAGCACCCACAGGCCCATCAGCGTCTCCAGCGTGACCCGGCTGTCGAACTTCACCAGGTACGGGTTGAGCGCGAACAGCGCCCCCGCCAGCACCCCGGCCGCCCGCCCGCGCGCCCGGTCCGCCAGCAGCGCCACGACGACCGCGCTGGCCGCACCGAGCACCGCGTTGACCCACCGCAGGTCCAGCACCGCCTGGAGCAGCGGCGCCGCCGGGTCGGCGAACAGCGACAGCAGCCCGAAGAGCAGCGGCGGGTGCAGGTGGAACGGCTCGCCGAACAACCGCACCCCCCGCCCCTCGCCGATCGAGCGGGCGATGTCGGTGTACTCGCTCTCGTCGATGAACAGCTCGTGCGCCGAGGCCGCGTTGTAGAGCCGAAGCCCCAGCGCCACGACGAAGAGCCCCAGCAGCGCCACCGTCCACCCGGCGGCCCACCTCGCTGTCGGGGGCCCACCGCTCGTGGTCGTCGTGCGCGTGGTCGTCGTCATCCGGTCCTCCCTGACCCGTTCGCCACCGCGTCCAGGTAGACGCGCTCCTGCTCGACGGCCAAGCCGTCCCACCGGTACCGGCCCGCGAAGCGCTTGCGCGCCTCGTCACCGCCGTCGCACCTGCCGTCCACCCGAGCGAGCACGTCCGCGTAGGCCGCCACGTCGAACGACGGCGCCAGCTCACCCGCCTGCTCGGGCACGATCTCCCGCAGGCACGGGATGTCGAACGCCGCCACGGGAGTCCCGGTCGCCAGCGCCTCCAGCGCGACGATCCCGAACGTCTCGTACCGCGACGGCACGGCCACCACCCGCGCGCCCGCCATCAGCCGGAACTTCTCCTCGCCCGACACCCAGCCCACGAACCGGACCCGGTCCGCCAGGCCCAGCTCGGCGACCAGCGCCCGCACCCGCGCCTCGTCGGGACCGCTCCCGGCCAGCACCAGCGAGCCCGGAACCCGGTGGCGCGCCAGCGCCCACGACCGCAGCAGCAGGTCCAGGCCCTTCTGCGCGATCTCCAGCCGCCCCACGAACACCACGTCCGCGCTGCGCGGCGCGGTCACCTCGAACGCGCCCTGCGCGACCCCGTTCGCCACGACCCGCACCAGCACGTCGGGGTTCAGCGCCACCAGCCGCTCGGCGATGCCCCTGGACACCGCGACGAGCCTGCGGTGCGACCGCACCCCGTACCGCTCGACCCAGTGCACCGGGACCCGGTACTCGCGCGCCTTCTCCCGCGCGTTGAGCCACTGCACCACGCCGATCGTGGGCCGCCCGGTCCAGCGCGGCGCGGCCAGGCTGGACACGGGGGCGCAGAAGTCCTCCACCACCAGGTCGCAGTCCCGGCGCCGCGCCTCGCGCGGCAGCGCCATCGCGTAGCCGAGGAAGCGGCTGAGCCGGGTCCGGCCCGCGAACGGTCCGATGTGGACGTACCGCACGCCGTCCTGGGTGCGGTCGGCGCAGCCGGGGAAGCGCGTGGTCAGCACGGTCACCTCGTGCCCGCGCGCCACGAGCCGCCGGTTCACCTCGTGCGTGCGCACCGACCCGCCGCCCGCGCCCGGCGCGGCGGGGTCCTCGAAACCCAGGTGCAGCAACCGGATCCGGCCGTCCCGCGCCGGACGCGGCAGGGGCGCAGGCGCGCGGCGCAGCAGGGGGGCGGCGAGCAGCAGCGCGACCAGCGCCGCCACCGCCGACCCGGCCGCGCCGCCGACCGCGACCCCGCGCGTCCCGGCCAGGTGCCAGCCGCCCGCGAGCCCGGTCCCGACCAGGACCGCCGCGCCGGTCAGGGCGAGCGCGACCCGCGCGCGCCACCGCGCGGCCAGCAGCACCACCGCCAGCACCGACACCGCCCCGTACCCCAGGCAGGCCAGCGCGAGCCACGGCAGCAGCCCGGCCGACGCCGCGTACCGCTCGGGCAGCAGCGGCCCGGCCGGGAGCACCGCCAGCAGCAGCGCGCACGGCACGGCCAGCCGCGCGAACGACCGCAGCGCGCTCCCCGCCGCCGCCGAGTTCCCGCGCAGCGAAGGGAAGTTCACCACCACCGCCGCCGTCGCCACGAACACCGGGGCCTTGGCCAGCGCCGCCACCGCCTGGTAGCCGCCCGCGCCCGCGTCCAGCGCGGCGACCAGCACCGAGTCCGCGCACAGCAGCCCGGCCACGACGAGCTGCACGGCCGCCACCCCGCCGGTCTCCCGCCAGCGCCCGGCCTCCCGCAGCACGCCCAACCGCCGCACGCCCAGCCGCAGCCCCAGGTCCGGGCGCAGGTAGCGGGTCGAGAAGCCCACGGCCGCGAGCGCGCCCAGCGCGTACGCCACCAGCGGCCCGCCCGCGCCGATCCCGACCAGCAGCAGGCTGCACCCCAACCGCAGCGCGACCTCGGCCACCGACGCGCCCGCGTACACGTGGAACCGGCCCTCGCCCTGCAACCAGCCCCAGCCGGGCGCGGTGCAGGCGACCGCGAACGCGGCGGCCCCCACCAGCAGCGCCGTCCCCGGCGCGGCGAACGTGGTCGCCGTCACCGCCGCCACCACCGCGCCCACCACCCCGGCGAGCACCGACACCAGCACCGCGAACGCGATCCCGTCCCGCCGCAGGTCCGACCCGGCCGGGTTCTCCCGCACCGCGCGGGCCAGCGGGAGCGGCACCAGCGCGCCGATCCCGACCCCGACGGCGGTGAGCAGCGACTGCGCGGCCCCGAACGCGGTGTACTCGGCCGGGGGGAGCAGGTGCGCCATCAGCAGCGCGCACCCGTAGCTCAGCCCGCCGACCACGGCGGACGACGCGGCGAGCAGCGCCGTCGCCCCACCGGGGAACCGGGCGCGACCTGCCCGCCGCACCCGGTTCCGACGGCCTGACCGCGCCCGGTCCTCGTGCTCGCGTCCTCGCACCCGGCTGTCCGGGGAACCGCTGCCGCGCAACGGTTCCCGGTCACCGCGCCGCCCCACCTCCGGCGCGCCCTTCGGCCACACCCGCCACTCCACGCCCGGCCGCCCACCCCGCGCCGACCCGCTCACCGGACCGCTCACCGGACCGCTTCCCCGGCCCGCGCGTCGACCTCCGCGGCGCTGATCCCCTCGGTACCGATCCCCTCGGTACCGATCCCCTCGGTACCGATCCCCTCGGCGCCGACCTCCGCCGAGTCGACCGCGTCCACCACCCCGGCGCCCACCGCGCCGACCACCACCACCCCGGCGTCGACGCTCCCGCCAACCTCCACGGGTCCCGCCAGCAGGTCGTACCGCGTCGCCAGCCGGATGCGCGCCTTCCCGACCCCGAGCCGCCGCACCACCTTCGCCGCGCCGACCTCGTCGCACCCGCCCAGCAGCAACCGGGTCACCCCGTCCGCCACCACCACCTGGTCCGTCGACCGCACCAGCCCGGCGGTCGGCACCCGGCCGGGGATCTCCACCACCGCCGCGATGTCCGACCGCGCCCGCCGTGGCCGCGCCCCGGCCCGCACCGCCCCGCTCTCCTGCCGCAGCACCCCGGCCAGCAGGTCCGCGCTCCGCGCCCAGTCGAACCGCGCCGCCCAGGCCCGGCACCGCGCCGCCACCGCCGCCGCGTCCTCGGGCGTGGTCACCGCCCGCAGCGCCCGCACGACCGCCGCGCCCAGGTCCCGCTCGTCGTCGACCAGCCACCCGGTGACCCCGTCGACCACCGAGTCCCTGATCCCCGGCACCCGCCTGCCCACGCACGGCACCCCGGCCGCCGCGGCCTCCACGACCGAGCAGCCCCACCCCTCGGCCGCCGAGGCCGACACGGTCAGCCACGCCCGCCCGAGCAGCTCGTCGCGCACCGCGTCCGGCTGCCGCCCGTGGAACAGCACCGCCCGCCCCAGCGGCGCCGCCAGCTCCCGCAACCGCTCCCGCTCCGGGCCGTCGCCGACGAAGTGCACCACCAGGTCCGGGAACCGCGCCAGCACCTCGGGCAGCCGCTCCAGCAGCAGGTCGACCCGCTTGTGCGGCACCAGCCTGCCCACCACCACGATCGTCGGCGCGGCCGTCCGCCCGACCTCCGGGAACACCCGCGCGGTCCCGTTCGGCACGATGAACACCGGCGCGCGCAGCTTCAGCCGCCCCCGCATCTCCCGCCGGGTCGACGGCGACACCGCCACGTGCGCCCGCCCGCCGTACACCCGCCGCGACACCGGGCCCTCCAGCCACCGCCCCACCGCCGCCAGCGGCCGGGGGAAGCGCAGCGCGAACTGGTCCTGGTGCACGTGGTGCACCAGCTGCACCACCGGCGTCGTGCGCGGCAGGAACAGCGGCGAGAAGAACGGGATGCCGTTCTGGCAGTCCACGACGGCGTCGAACCGGTGCCCGTGCCGCGCCATCCGCAGCGCCGCCCGCCCGTACACGCCGAGCGTCCCGCCCGCCCGCAGGAATCGCATTCCGTCGATGAACTCGGACTTCGGCGCGCCTTTCTCGCGCGCCGTGAACCAGGTCACCTCCGCGCCCGCCGCGACCCACCGCCTGCCGATTTCGTGCATGTACTGCTCCGCGCCGCCGGCCAGGCCGTGCCGGACGTCCCGCCAATTCAGCACGAGCACGTGCCGGCCGAACAGCTCGACCGCGCTCATCGCGCCACCGCCGTCCGGTAGAGGCTGACCACGGACGCGAAGGAGGCGATCCCGTCGCGCACCGGGTGGAACGTGGAGCGCCGGTCGTCGGTCCAGTCCACGGGCACCTCGACGATCTCCCCGCCCGCCGCGCGCACCCGCCGCAGCAGTTCCACGTCGAACGCGAACCCGTCCACCCGGCACCGCTCCAGCGCCGCGCCCAGCGCGGTCCTGCGGAAGAACTTGAAGCCGCACTGGGTGTCGCGCACGCACGGCACCAGCGGTCTGGTGAGGGTGCGGAACACCCGCCCGCCCACCCGTCTGCCCAGCGGTTGCCTGGTCACGAACCGCGCGCCGGGCGCGTGCCTGGACGCGATGACGGCGGCGGCGCCCGCGCGCAGCTCGGCCATGGTCCTGGTCAGGGTCTCGACGGGCGTGGACAGGTCCGCGTCGAAGAACCCGGCGTAGGGCGCGGTGCAGGCGGACAGGCCACGTCGGACCGCGGCGCCCTTGCCGGGTTCGGCGCAGCCGATGACCTCGATGCCGACCCGCCCGGTCGGCACGCTCGCGGCCACGGCCGCGCTGTCGTCGGAACTGCCGTTGTCCACGACCACCAGCCGGGACGTCCACGGCTGGGTCTCCAGGAAGGCCGCGGCGCGCTTCAGTGAGCCCGCTAACCGGTCCGCCTCGTTGAAGGCGGGAACAACGATCTCAAGCTCAACCGCGTCCGCGACGCGGCTCAGGCTTGACCTCATGGTGGGCTTTCCTCCGAAGCAGTGGCTGAACTTCTCCGGGCGCGCTCGTCCGCCGCAGGAATAGGGGGTGACGTAGCCGGGAGAAAAAGTGTGCAGGGCGTCACGGGCCATCCGTCGACGCCATCACTGACGCACATCGGGGAGGCCCCGAGGGACGTTACCAAGTGTGTTTGCGAAAATCGTTCAGGCCCGGAATCTCAGGGGGCACGTCACACGAAAGAGTGGATATTCCGCAGGGGGTGACAATCATTGACCGAAAATGCGATCACGCGCTTCTGTGAATAACAGGAGGGGAAATCCGAAAAATGCGGAGATGTTTTACGCGGAACCCGCGCCGCGACTGGCCCCCATGGCGAGGCGGACCGCGCGCCTGCCCTCCGCCACCGCCTCCGGGTCCCCGCCCGCCGTCAGCGCGACCAGTGTCCCCTCGTAGACCAGGTGCAGGTGCGCCCCCAGTCCGGGGTCACCCGCGAGTGCGACGAACAGCGCCCGCATCCACGCCTTCTCCGCCCGCACCACGGGCACCGCCGGGTGGTCGCCGTCGCCGATCTCGGCGTACGCGCCCACGAACGCGCACCCGCGCGACCGCTCGCCCACCCACGTCTCCAGCGCGTCGAACACCCGCAGCACCCGAGCCCGCGCCGAACCGCCGCCCAGCGCGGCCAGCACGTGCTCGCGCCACCGGTGCGCCCGGTGCAGCAGGTACAGCGCGACGAGCGCGTCCTTGGAGCCGAACCGGTCGTACAGCGTCTTCTTCGTCGTCCCCGCGGTCTCCGCGATCAGGTCGACCCCGACCGCCCGCACGCCCCGGTCCTGGAACAGCCCGCTCGCCGCGTCCAGCAGCCGGACGCCCGCCGGGGTCAGCTCGGGCAGCGGCTCCAGCACGGGCCGCAGCGCGTCGGGCGTGCCCGCGCCCAGCCTGGTGATGGCCTCCAGCCCGGTGCCCGTCCCCGGTCCGGTGCTCGTCTCCCGCACGCCGCGCCTCCCCGAGTCGGTGCACTGCGAGTATACCGACCGGTATGGTTACCTCGTGGGATGAGCACCGACAACAGGCCCTGGCCGCGCGCCGCCGCGCTGGTCGTGGTGTGGAGCTCCGGTTTCGTCGGCGCGGAGCTGGGCGCCGCCCACGCGAGCCCGGACACCCTCCTGACCTGGCGCTTCCTGCTCACCGCCGGGCTGCTCGCACCGT
The DNA here is from genome assembly GCF_000023245.1 of Actinosynnema mirum DSM 43827. Classification (GTDB taxonomy): domain Bacteria; phylum Actinomycetota; class Actinomycetes; order Mycobacteriales; family Pseudonocardiaceae; genus Actinosynnema; species Actinosynnema mirum. The sequence goes on along the minus strand of NC_013093.1, from coordinate 5,909,709 downwards.
GGGCGCTGCGGGCGCTCGCCTCCTTCGACCGCCGCGAGTGGGCGCGCCAGGCCGCGCTCGCCCTGCTGTGCCAGTGCCTCTACCTCGGCGGCGTCTTCCTCGCCGCGGCCCAGGGCGTCCCGGCGGGCACCTCGGCGCTGATCGCCGCCCTGCAACCCGCGCTCGTGCTCACCGCCGCCGTCCTGCTCGACGGCCGCCGCCCCCGCCCCGCGCACCTGCTCGGCCTGGCGCTCGGCACCACCGGCGTCGCGCTGACCGCGCTGGGCGACCTCGGCGCCGGGGTCGCGCTCGCGGCGCTCGCCCTCCCGCTGGCGGCGATGCTGTCCCTGACCGCCGGGACCCTGCTCCAGCAGCGCTGGGGCGGCGCCCAACCGCTCTCGCGCACCCTCGCCGCGCAGGCCCTGTTCGCCGCGCTCGCCACCACCGCGTGGACCGCCGCCACCGGCGACCTCACGCCCCCGGCGTCCACCGGGTTCTGGGTCGCGGTGGCCTGGTCGGTGGCCTCCGGCATCGGCAGCTACGCCCTCTACTACCTGGTCACCGCCCGCGACGGTGCGGCGCGCGCCAGCACCCTGCTCTACCTCACCCCGGCCACCACCGCGCTCTGGGCGCTCCCGATGTTCGGCCAGCCGATCCGCCCGGTCACCGTGCTCGGCCTGCTGATCAGCGGCGCGGCCGTGGTGCTGCTCGCGGCCCCGGACGAGGCCCGCCCCCGGAACCGGGGGAGGTTCCGGGGGCGGGTGGCGCGGCAGGGTGCGCCGTGAGCGTCAGGCGGCCAGGCCCCACAGCGCGAACGCGATCGCGTCCGCGTTGCGGTCCAGCGCCGTGGCGTTGATGTTCGCCGTGGTGTCGCAGGAGCGGTGGTAGCAGCGGTCGAACGCCACACCCGCCGTGCCGCCCCACTTCTGCGCCTGCGCCGAGGTCTTGGCGACCTCGGCGCCGGTGAACAGCCCGCCCACCGGGATGCCCGAGCGGGCGAACGCCGCGTGGTCGCTGCGCCCGCCCACCGAGGTCAGCTCGGTGGCCACCACGCCGCTGAACGCCGACTGCAGGAGCTGCTGGAGCGCGAGCGAGCCCGAGGGCTGCCCGCTGGCGCTGTACACGAAGTAGCCGGGGTTCGGCGAGCCGATCATGTCGAAGTTCAGGTACGCCTTGATGCGCGAGCGCTCGGCCGACGGCAGGTTGTTGACGTAGTAGGTCGAGCCGACCAGGCCCAGCTCCTCCGCGCCCCACCAGGCGAACCGGACGTGCTTGGTGGGCGCGAAGTTCGTGCGCGCCGCGGTCAGCGCGACCTCCAGCAGACCGGCCGAGCCGGAGCCGTTGTCGTTGATGCCGGGTCCGGCGGTGACGCTGTCCAGGTGACCGCCGAGCATGATCGTGTTGTTGACGTCGCCGCCCGGCCAGTCGGCGGTCAGGTTGTAGCCCACGGCGCCGTTCGAGGTGAACTGCTGCACGGCCGTGGTGTAGCCGGCCGCGTCGAGGCGGGACTTCAGGTGGTCGACCGAGGCCTTGTAGCCCGCGCGGCCGTGGGCGCGGTTGCCGCCGTTGGCGGTGGCGATGGACTGCAGGGTGCTCAGGTGCGACTGGACGTTCGAGAGCGAGATGTCGGGCGCCGCTAACGCGGTGGGGGACGCGACCGCCTGGGCGGGCACGAGCGCGACGGCGAGCAGGGTGGTCGCCGCGAGCGCGGTCTTCGTGAAGGGCACGGGCTCCTCCGCAGGGTTGGGGATGGCCGTGCCCCAGCGTGGTGGCTGCGCGTCGGTGGGCGCCAGCGACGTTCGTCGTGGCACGTTCGGGGCAGTGCGGCTGCACCGGATCTTCGTGGTGGGGGAGCGGGTTCTCCCGTGGTTCCTCCCGGTCGGCGTGGCGTTATTCCAACTATTCCTTCAGTGTTGGTCGAAGTTGACGCCTCAGAGCCTGCCGTCCGGCAGCACCCCGCTCTGGGCGGCGGCGACCTGCGCGTCGGTGAACGGCGGCGACAGCAGGTCCGAGCGCTGCGCCTGGCAGCGGAACAGGTCGGCGATGCAGTGCATCCGGTCGGCCAGGTCCGCCCAGTCGCGGGCGCCCGTGCCCACCAGGCTGTCCTCGGTCGGGTCCACCACGCGCAGCAGTGCCAGCAGCTCCGGGTCGGCCGGGTGCGCCAGCTCCGCCGGGAACCCGCCGCGCAGGTCCTCGCCCAGGCTCAGCGCCGTCCCGTCGGGCAGGGCCATGTGCATGAGCTGCGCGGTGACCACCCGGCGGGTCGCGGCGCGCGCGGCGTCGGCGAGGCGGGCGGTCGCGGCGCGCAGCGGTCCGCGCCTGCCGAGCAGCGCCGCGAGCGCCACCCGCAGCAGGCGGACCAGCCGGTTCCCCGGCAGCAGCGCTTCGAGCAACCGGCGCTCCAGCTCGGCCGCGCCCCCGGACGGGGCGTCCAGGGCGGCCGTGATCTCCGGTTGCAGGCGGGTCTGCTCGTGCAGGCCCACCTCGACGTTGGCCAGCAGCAGCGACTCGGCCCGCGCCTTCGGGTCGGTGGCGCGCATGGCCCGCAGGTAGTGGGTGAACGCCTGCCGCAGGTAGTACTGCCCCTCGGGCGGCTCACCGGGCCGCAGCGCCGCGCGGAAGGCGGCGATCCGCTGCTCGTCCGGCAGGTCCGACGGCGCGCCGAACTTCGCCAGGAACCGGGCGAACTCGTGGCCGATCTCGGCGAACACCTTGAGGTTGCCGCGCGCGGCGGCCTCGCTCGCCGCGTCCAACCGCGCGGCGGCCACGACGACCTCCCGCACCAGCCGCTCGGCGTCGTCCAGCGACCGGCGGGGGAACGCGACCCGCAACGCCACCGCGACCGCGCCGACGGCGGTCCTGGTCCGCGGGGTGGACAGCAGCCGCTCCAGCGCGCGCCGGGGGTCCTCCTGGCGGATGGTCTGCCCGACCTGCTTGGACGCCCACACGGCGAACGCGCACCAGTTGGGCGAGCCGCCGGTGAGCGCGGCGAGCGCGGTCGAGAGCCGGTGGTAGCAGTGGGTGATCAGGACGTTGCGCAGGACCGGGTCGGCCATGCCCGCGATCACCGCGACGTCGGACGTCGTGGGCGGCCGCGCCCCACTCCTCCGCTCACGCACCACGACCCGTTCTCGCTCCACAGCCCGACCTCCCCGTCCTCGTTGGTTCCTCTGGGGGGTCGTTCGCGGGGCGGGGGGCGTGACGGTGGATCGCTGGGAAGAGGGTCACCCGGTGGTGGGGGAGCGGAGGGAGCGGGCGCTGAGGAGGAGGCGGTAGCAGAGCAGCAGGACGATGTGGAGGAGGTAGAGCCAGAGCCCGAGGGCGCCGACGACGGCGGGGCCGCGGAGGCCGGCGAACGGGAACGCCCAGTCGACGGGGATGGCGAGGAACAGCACGAACCCGTGGAGGAATCCGGCGAGCACGGCGGCGGTCGAGATCGCGCCCGCGGCCGTGGTCCGGGCGTCCAGCGCGTTGGGCCCGGTGGTGATGAGCACGGGCAGCAGCACGACGGCGAGCAGCACCCAGACCAGGTGGAACGAGACGAGCACGCCTCGCGCGGCCGCCCACCCGCCGGTCTGGTAGTCGGGGGCTATCTGCGGCGCGAGGGCGAGGGCGAGCGCCAGCAGCAACGGCGAGGTGATCAGGGCGGGCAGAAACCCGAGCCGCCCCAACCACCCGGTCCTGCCGCTGGAGGGCAGTCCGGCGACCTGCACGAACCCGCGCCGGAGCCCTTCGCCGCACAGGCAGGCGGCGAGGAGCGCGGACAGCAGGGCGGGCCAGGAGGCGGTCAGGGCTGCGTGGCCCAGGGCGCGCAACGCGTCTCCGGCGGGTTGGGCGGCGGGCAACGCCTCGCCCAGCAGACCGAGGTTTTCGGTGACCAGCTCACCCCCGAACAACACCCCGACCCCACGCAGGGCGAGCAGCAGGGCGGGCACCACCCCCAACGCGGTGAAGAACGCGGTCCCGGCCCCCCACAGCGCGATGTCCCGCCCCCGCAAGGCCCGAAGGGCATGTCGAACAACGGCAACCCCAAACCCCAAAACCCCCCGAACCACATCCACCCAGCCCACCTACCCTCCACAGCCCGGACCACACCGCCTAACACCAGCGAGTGGTCACGTTCACGGGTCAGCCCGCACCGCTTGCCACACGCCGGCCACCTACCTGCACAAACCCGCCGCGCCATTCCCAAGCCCTCGCTATCAGCGGAGCCTCGGCCCTCACCGTTAGCGAACGGTCCACTCACCCTTGGTTGAACGGACCGTTCAACCACCCATCACCCCCACGGCCCCCATCACCCCCCACTGCCCGTGCTGCCCGTGCTGCTCTTCCCTACCGCCCGCACCACCCACACCGCTTTTGCCCACACTGCTCTTGCCCGCCGCCACCACCGCTGCCACCGCCACCGCCACCGCCGCTGCCGCTGCGGCTGCGGCTGCGGCTGCGGCTGCCTGCGACTCTTTCGCCCGATGTCAGTTGAACGGACCATTCATCTTTGGTTGAACGGACCGTTCAACTCCACCTCCGGTTGAACGGTCCGTTCAACTTGCCACTGGTCCTGGTTGCTGCTTCTGCTTGCGGCGTGTCGCGGCCTGCGGCGGTTGAGCGGTCCGTCTGCTCTCGGTTGAACGGTCCGTTCAACCGCTTGCTGGTCCTGATCGCCGCATCTATCTGCATCTCGGCTTGCTGGCGTCAGTTGAACGGTCCGTTCAACCTTCGTTGAACGGACCGTTCAACTGACTGATGGATCTGCTTGCCGTGCCTGCTTGCCGTGCCTCTTGCGATGTCTGCTTGCGGCTTCGCTTGGCTGGCGGGTGAACGGACCGTTCGTTTCCAGATGAACGGTCCGTTCAACTCCAGGTGAGTGGTCCGTTCGTCCTACCACGGGGGAGCGGTCGGTTCATTCCTGGGTGAGCGGTCCGTTCATCCCCCGGTGAGCGGTCCGTTCAACCGGTCGCTGGCCTTCGCGGCCGGGCTTGTCCGTGGGTGCTCCACCCTGCGGCGGTTGAACGGTCCGTTCACTCCCGGTTGAACGGTCCGTTCAACCGGCCGCCCAACGCGCCCCGCTCCCGCCCGACCATCCCGTCCTCCGCCGTTCTGCCCAACCCCCACCCGCCGAATAACGTTGCCCCGTGAACGCGTCCCCGCCGCCGAACCCCACCCCCACCCCGCCCCCGTCAACACCCCCACCCCCACCCCCACCAACGCCCCACCACCCCCCCACCCCCGTACAAGCCTGGTCCGAGGTCCACGCCCAAGACGTCTCCCACAGCCGCCTGGCCACCGCCTGGATCACCCTCGTCCACCGCCTAGCCCCCCACCTCGACCAAGTCCCCCCAGACCTCCTCTCCGCAGCAGGCGTCCTGACCACCGCCGCCGCCCTCCCCGCAGCGGCAGCCGGACACCACTGGCCCCTCCTCTCCCTCCTCCTCCTAATCACCGCCGCCCTCCTCGACGGCCTGGACGGCGCGGTGGCCATCCGCACCAACAAAGTCCGCCCCCTGGGCGCCGTAGTAGACGCAGTGGCCGACCGCCTCTCCGACCTCTGCCTCCTGGCCGTCCTGGTCCTCCTGGGCGCCCCGGAACGCCTGGCCACCGCAGTGGGCGCCGCCCTCTTCCTCCACGAGTACGCCCGAGCCCGTGCCCAAGGCGTGGGCCTCACCGGCGCAGCCGCCGTGACCATCGCCGAACGCCCCACCCGCGTCATCGTCGTGGCCGTCGCCTGCCTGGGCGCCGGGACCTGGCCCGAAGGCGCCCCCTGGTTCGGCTGGTCCTGGGGCGCCCTCTGCCTCTGGCTCTGGGCCGCGATCTCAGCGATCGGCGGCGCCCACCTCGCCATCGCGCTCACCCGCGCCCTCCGCCAGTAGCGGCCTGCCCTTCCACGTCAGCGTCCCCCGCGCCCGCCCCCGCACCGACCGCCCGATCAGCACCACCAGCGCCCCCACCGACACCGGGTGGGCGAGCGCGTCGGGCCACGCCCGCCCGCCGGTCCGCCGGGCCGCCACCACCCGCCCGGCCACCCCCGCCGCGAAACCGGCCAACCCCACCCGCGACCCCAGAACCGCCGCCACCGCGGGCAGCACGAACAACCACCCCAGCACCCCCGCCAGCGCCACCGACCCCGCGGACGACCCGCCCATCGCCCACAGCGACTTCCCGTACCCCTCCGCCAGCTCGCCCCACCCCCGGTACATCCGGCACTCGGCGATCCGGCTCCCGTCCACGACCACCCCGCGCCCCCCGGACCGCTTCACCGCCCGCACCAGCGCGATGTCGTCCAGCACCTCCCCGCCCACCGCCGCGAACCCGCCGCACCGCGCCAACGCCCCCGCGTCCACCACCAGGAACTGCCCGCACGCCGCGCTCAACGACCCCCGCGCCGACCGCTCCGCGACCCGCAGCGGCAGGAACACCAGCCACGACCACTGGAGCAGCGGCTGCACCAACCGGGTCGCCACGTCGTCCGCCAGCTGCCGGGGGAACGGCGACACCAGGTCCAGCCCGGTCGTCCGCAGCAGGTCCACCGACGCGGCCACGGCGTCCGGGGCCAGCACCACGTCCGCGTCCACCAGCACCAGCACCCGCCCGCGCGCCGCCTCGGCCAGCTGCGCGCACGCGTTCGCCTTCCCCGGCGCCCCGAACACCGGCGGCGCGCCCGTCAGCACCCGCAGCCGCGCGTCCCCGCCCGCCGCCTCGCGCACCACGTCCGCCGTGCCGTCGGTCGACCCGTCGTCCAGCACCAGGACCTCCAGGTCCGGCACCCCGCGCTGCGCCAGCAGCGACCGGACCGTCGCCGCGATCCGGTGCGCCTCGTCACGCGCGGGCACCAGCACCGACACCGGCTCCGGGCACGGCGGCGGGTCCGCGCGGGGCGTGCGCAGCAGGCGCGCGTTCACCGCGGAGTGCACCGCCCCGAGCGCGGCCCCCGCGCTCGCCGCCGCCACCGCCGCCCGCAGCACCCGGCTCACCGGCGCCCCCGCCACAGCGCGCGGGCGAACGGCACCGCCACCAGGCCCATCAGCACCCCGCCGACCAGCGACACCCACGGCCTGCCGAAGAACGCCGCGTGCGCCCACACCGACGACCCGTACGTCCACAGGTACAGCACCGGCGCGGGCCCGAGGACCAGGTCGGTCTCGCGCTCCGCGCGCGGCCCGAGCAGCCGGTGCAGCGCGCCGGTGATCAGCAGCGACACCAGCAGCCACCCGGCGAAGTTCGTCAGCGGGATGCCCTCCACGCCCGGCAGCGCGGGCTCGGGGTCGGCCCACCGCCAGTGCCCGGCGTCGACCATCTGCGGGTCGAGGAACACGTCCCACGAGGCCAGCGCCCACGCGGCCAGCGGCACCACCGCCCAGCCCGCGGCGCCGCCCCACCGCACCCGCTCCGCGAGCGCCCGCCCGACCAGCACCGACGGCCAGGCCATCATCACCCACGCCATCGGCACCACCACCGGCACGTCCAGCACCTCCAGGCCGAGCGTCCCGGTGTACCCGTAGTCCCCGAACGGCGCCCCGGTGCGCAGCCCGACCGCCTCGGCGACCAGCCCGCCACCACCCGCGACCACCGCCAACAGCCCCGCCGCGCGCGCCCCGAACCGGGACGCCGCGTCCAGCAGCGACGCGGCGCAGAACAGCGCCACCGACGTGATCGTCAGCGTCAACCGGTCGGCCGGGTCGGTGACCGCGTAGAGGATCTGGGCCAGCACGACGCCCGAGCCGCACAGCCAGGCCGCCAGGGGGAGCACGCGCGCGGAAGATCGGGAGAGCAGCGAGGATGGCACAAAAGGGACCCTAAAAGCGGTACCCCGATCGCGCTTGACGAGCGTGCCCGGTGTTCGCCGCGCGTGGCGTGGGCCACCAGGGGAGCCCCGCGCAGCGCCCGCGAAACCCTTGCCGCCCAAGAACCCCGCCCTGCTCAGCGAGCGGACCGGTGATCTCGGTGCCACGATCACCGGCATGGTCGTCAGCACCCCGAGGTCCTCCGTCTCACCGTCACCCGAGCACACCCCGTCACGGCCGGGTCGTGACCGCGAGGCGGTCCTGCTGCCCGCCCGGCCCGGTCGGGCCCGCGCCGAGGGCGACGGCCCGAAGGTCGCCGTGGTGGGTGGTGGCATCGCGGGCGTCGCGGCGGCGGTCGCGCTGGCCGAGCGGGGCGCGCGGGTGGTGCTGCACGAGGCGCGCGAGGACCTCGGCGGCAGGCTGCGCGGCTGGGAGAGCGGCAACGGCGAGGTGATGACCAGGGGTTTCCACGCGTTCTTCCGCCAGTACTACAACCTGCGCGCCCTGCTGCGCCGCGTCGACCCCGGCCTCGGCAGGCTGCGCCCGGTCGCCGACTACCCGCTCGTGCACGCCAACGGCGCCCGCGAGAGCTTCGAGGGCCTCCCGCTGACCCCGCCGTGGAACGTCGCCGGGTTCGTGCTGCGCAGCCCCGCGTTCGGCCTGCGCGACCTGGTCCGGATGAACGGCGCCGCCGCCTCCGCCCTGTTCGACGTGAGCGTGCCCGGCACGTACGCCGACCTGGACGGGGTCGACGCCGACGCGTTCCTGCGCCGCATCGGCTTCCCGGACGCCGCCAGGCACCTGGCGTTCGAGGTGTTCTCGCGCAGCTTCTTCGCGCACCCGTCGCGGCTGTCGGCGGCCGAGCTGGTGACGATGTTCCACATCTACTTCCTCGGCTCCAGCGAGGGCCTGCTGTTCGACGTCCCGGACGCGCCGTACCCGGAGACGCTGTGGGGGCCGCTGCGCCACCACCTGGAGGCGCTCGGCGCCGAGGTGCGCACCGGCAGCGCGGTGGAGCGGGTCGACCGGACCGGCTCGGGCCACCGGGTCGTGGCGGGCGGGGTCGCGGACGAGGTCGACGCCGTGGTGCTGGCGGCGGACGTGCGCGGCCTGCGCTCGGTGGTCGGCGCCTCGCCGGAGCTGGCCGACGCCGCCTGGCGCACCCGCGTGGGCTCGCTGCGCACGGCCCCGCCGTTCCTGGTGTCCCGCTACTGGCTCGACCGCCCGGCCCGCGTGGACCGGCCGCCGTTCCTGGGCACCAGCGGGTTCCGGCTGCTGGACAACATCAGCGTGCTGGACCTGTTCGAGGAGCCCGCGCGGGCGTGGCGGGAGCGGACCGGCGGGTCCGTGGTGGAGCTGCACGCGTACGCCGTCGACGAGGCCGAGGTGGCGACCGAGGCCGGTCGCGCGGAGGTGGCGGCGCGGCTGCTCGCCGAGGCCGAGGGCGTGTTCCCGGAGCTGGCTGGGGCGCGGGTCGAGCACGTGGAGCACGTGGTGGGGGAGGACTGCCCGCTGTTCGCGCCGGGGACCTTCGGCGACCGGCCGACCGTGACCACCACCGACCCGACCGTGGTGGTGGCGGGCGACCTGGTGCGGGTGGACCTGCCGGTCGCGCTGATGGAACGGGCGGCGACCAGCGGCTTCCTGGCCGCGAACGCCCTGCTGGAGCACTGGGGCGTGCAGGGGCACGACCTGTGGTCGGTGCCGAACCGGGGCCGCTCGCCGCTGCTGCGCAAGGCCGCCGCGCGGGCGCCGAAGGTGCGCTAGCGGACGCTCGGGGGCGGGTGGGCGGACCGCTCACCCGCCCCGCTCACCCCTTCCACACCTGACCGCTGAGCGCGCGCCGCGGCCGCCCGTACCCGCGCCAGCACACCCCGAACCCGTCCCCGAGCGGCCCGGTCTCCGCGAGCAGCTCGACCCCGTCCACCATGTCGTACCGCGTCGCCGCGCCCGCGAACCCGGACAGCGGCAGGTCGTTCACCGCCACGTCCAGGAACTCCACCGACCCGAAGTCCGTCAGCATCCCCGTGACGCCCCGGAACATCGGCGCCTCCACGATCACCTCCGCGCTGCCCAGCGGCGGCACGGGCGTGCCCGGCGGGTAGCTGTGCCGCCGCCGGTAGGCCCACCCGGCGGCGCGGCACTCCACGGAGATCGCGAACGTGCCGCCGAACAGGTGCGCCACGCCTGCCCGCAGCTCGTCGCCCGCGCGCACCGGGTGCGGGATCGGGGACGCGCCGACCCCGCCGGTCTCCAGCTCCCACCACAGCTGGTACTCGCGCTCGCCGCCCAGGTCGTTGACGTCCACCCCGACCTGCGCCAGGTGCCCGGCTCCGGGGTGCGCGCCGTCCAGGCCGACCCACACCGCGCACTGCGTGTAGTAGTCGCCGACGCCGGGCCGGGAGTGCGGGTGCGGCACGGTCCAGGTCGCGGAGACCGAGCGGAACGTGCCCGGCGCGCCCCTGAGCACGTACCCGGCCCAGTTCGTGGACGACCCGGCGTCGGTGCCGGGCAGCGCGGCCTCGGCCAGCGGGGGCGGCGGCGCCTCGACCCGCGGCGGCGCCTCGGGCGCGACCCGCGGCCCGCCCGGCGGCACGGCGGGGTCCTGCGCCCACCCCTCCGGTCCCACCTGCAGCGGGGGGTGCTCGAGCGGCTCCGCCGCTCCGGTCCTGCGCTCGGCCGCCTCGAACGGCGTGGGCATCGGTGCTCCTCCCGGCCTCGCGGTGGCCCGGCCGGCACCGCGCGGGCGCCGCCGACCGGTGTGCGGCGGTGATCAGGAACTCTAGCCGCGCGCGCACGCTTCCACCGGATGGCCGCGTCCGGCTGCCCCCGGAGCACCCCGGATGCGGCCATCCGGCCCGTACCCGATCCGCCCGCGTGGCGGCAGGATGGTGAAGTTGGCCTAGGACAAGGAAGTCCCGATGGGAAAACGCTTTCACACCCCGCTCGCCCTCGCGCCCGCCGCCCCGGCGGCGCCGGGTGCGGCGCTGCTGTCGGACACCGAGCTCGATCCCGCCGCCCTGTACTCGGTGACCTATGAGGGGCTGGTCAACACCAACTCGTTCCAGCAGGACGCGATCCTCACCGCGCACGGCCACCAGTACGCGGCCTGGTACACCTCCTCGCGCGAGGCGGTGGTCGCCCGCCGCGCGCTGGGCGGCCCGTGGCGCACCGCCGTCCTGCCGCACCGGCTCACCGCCGACGACTCGCACAACGCGATCTCCCTGGGCGTCTCGCGCGCGACCGGCGCGCTGCACGTGGCCATGGACTGCCACAACACCCGCCTGCACCACACCGAGTCCGTGCCGGGCCTGACCGCCCGGCCCGGCAACTACGAGTGGTCGGCGGGCCTGTTCGGCCCGGTCCGGCGCACCCTCGGCGGCCTGGAGCTGGGCCCGATGACCTACCCGGCGTTCCTGACCGCCCCGGACGGCGCGCTCCAGTTCTCCTACCGCACCGGCTGCTCCGGCGACGGCGCGCAGGAGCTGGCGGAGCTGCGCGACGGCCGGTGGCGGGCGCTGGGCGCGTGGACGTCGGCGACCGGCGAGTACACCGCCCCGAACGGCGTGGTGTCCGGGACCCGCAACGCCTACCTGCACGGCCTGACCTACGACCTGCGCGGGAGGCTGCACGCGGCGTTCACCTGGCGCGAGGGCGTCGTCGGCGTCGCGGGCGCGCCGGGAGGGCTGGCCAACCACGACACCGGGTACGCCTTCAGCGACGACCGGGGCCGCACCTGGCGCAACGCCGGGGGCGCGGTCGTCGGCACGACCGGCGGCGCGCCGATCGGCATCGCCTCGCCGGGCGTGCTGGTCGACCGGGTCGGGCCGGACCGGGGGCTGATGAACCAGGAGTCGCAGGCGGTCGACTCCTCCGGCGCGCCGCACGTGGTGATCAGCCACGTGCCGGAGCGGTTCACCGGCGGAGTCGAGGACTACCCGAGGCAGCGCGCCCAGCACGGGCGGGTGTTCCACCTGGTGCGGCGCGGTTCCGGGTGGGTCAAGCGGGAGGTGCCGGTGGTGCCGGGGCACACCCAGCGCACCAGGCTCGTCCTGGACCGGGCGGACAACGCGTACCTGCTGATGCCGCGCGGGCGGATCGTCTCCGCGTCGGCGGCGAGCGGGTGGGCGGACTGGACGCAGGTGCGCGACGGGCTGCCCGGCGCGTTCGGCGAGGTGTGCGTGGACGTCGGGCGGGTGCGGTCGGAGGGGGTGCTGTCGGTGCTGTACCAGCGGGAGTCGACGCGCGCGACGCCGTCGCCGATCCGGGTGGCGGACCTCCGGCTCGGGTGAGGCGCCCGCGTCGACCCTGAGCGCTCCCTGAAGGTCCGGCCCGCCCGCTCGCGGGTGTGCCGGACCTTGGGGAAAATCGCGCGTGTAGTACGTCCGTTTCGGGGTAAACCGCCCGATGTGACGGAACTCGTGGCGGTGTTCGCGCCTTCTCCCCAGCTGACCGTGACCGTGGAAGACCTGGACGGCGCCCCGGACATCCACCTGCACGCGGGTGGGCAGGGCGTGTGGCAGTCGAGGATGATCTCCTCGCTCGGGGCCGAGGTCGTGCTCATCGCGGCGCTCGGCGGGGAGACCGGCGAGGTGCTGCGCAACCTGGTGGGCGTGGAGCTGAAGGTGCTCGACGTGACGGCGCGCAACGGCGCGTACGTGCACGACCGGCGGGCGGGCGAGCGGGAGACGCTGGTCGAGATGCCCGCCGACCACCTCTCGCGGCACGAGCTGGACGACCTGTACGAGCTGGCCCTGGTGGAGTGCCTGCGGGCCGAGGTGGCGGTGCTCAGCGGCCCGAACGACGACGTCGTGCCGGACGAGGTGTACCGCAGGCTCACCGCCGACCTGCGCGGTCAGGGGCGGGACGTGGTGGTCGACCTGTCCGGAGGCAGGCTCGCGGCGGCGCTGGAGGGCGGGCCGACGGTGGTCAAGGTCAGCCACGACGAGCTCGTCGAGGACGGCCGGTCGAAGTCGGACGCCGAGGAGGACCTGGTGGCGGCGATGCGGGAGATCGCCGAGTGCGGCGCCCGCGCCGTCGTCGTCTCGCGCGCGTCCGAGCCCACGCTGGCGCTGATCGGCTCGAAGCTGTACGAGGTCACCGCACCAGGGTTGTCCACTGTGGACACCAAGGGCGGCGGCGACTCGATGACCGCGGGACTGGCCGCCGGGTTGGCGCTCGGCATCGACCTGGAGGAGGCTTTGAGGCTGGGCGCGGCGGCGGGCTCGCTGAACGTCACCCGGCACGGTCTGGGCACCGGTGGCGGGGAGGCGGTGCAGGAGCTCGCCGCGCGGGTGGACCTGCGAGTCGTGGAGGGCGAATGAGGGCACTGGTCACCAACGACGACGGCATCGACTCGCCGGGGTTGCTGGCGCTGGCGCGAGGTGCGCGGGAGCACGGCTGGGAGGTCGTGGTCGCCGCCCCGGAGCGGGAGGCCAGCGGCACCAGCGCGGGCCTGACGGCGGCGGGCGACCACCGGAGCATCCACGTGGAGCGGCGCGACCTGGACGGCTTCGAGGCCTACGCGGTCGCCGGGCACCCAGGGCTCATCGCGCTGGTGGCGTCGCGCGGCGGGTTCGGCGAGGTGCCGGACGTGGTGCTGTCCGGGGTCAACCGGGGCGCCAACACCGGGCGCGCGGTGCTGCACTCGGGGACGGTGGGCGCGGTGCTGACGGCGTCGGTGAACGACCTGCGCGGCATGGCGGTGTCGCTGGACGTGCCGCTGGAGGGCGAGGTCGAGTACCTGTGGGACTCGGCCGTGACGGTGGCGCGGGGGTTGTTCGACGTGCTCGCCGGCCTGCCGGATGGGGCGGTGCTGAACGTGAACGCCCCGAACGTCGCCGACCCCGGCGAGCCGGTGCGGGCGACGCTGGCGGAGTTCGGGTCGGTGCAGACGCGGGTGAAGCGGGCGGACGAGGGGACGATCGACGTGAACTCGGTCCTCGTGCCGGGCGACCTCCCGGAGGGCAGCGACGCGGCCCTGCTGGTGGCGGGCAGGGCCACGGTGACGCCGCTGCGGTCGGTGGGGGAGGACCTGGAGCTCAGGTGGTGAGGCCGGGCCCGTCCCGCGCCTGAGGGGTGTTGGCGCGGGGCGGGCCCGAGCCGGTCGGCGGCGGTTCCCGGCTTCCTGCCGGGACCGCTACCCCGCCGACCGCGTCAACCGCTCCACCCCGTCCCACAGCGCGCTCGGCCGCTGCGACCGCTCGTACGTCGACCGCAGGTAGTGCAGCGGCCGAACCTCCCGGTCGTGCCACAGCAACCCCGTGCTCCACCCCGGCTCCTTGGCCGCCGCCAGCCACACGATCGTGTCCGCCCCGCGCTCCGGCGAGCGCAACAGCGGCCTGGTCACCGCGTGGAACCGCGGCAGCGACGTCGCCACCCCGCCGGTGTTCGCCCAACCGGGGTGCGTCGAGTGCACCGCGACGCCGTCCAGCCGCTGCGACCACAGCCGCGCCAGCACCACCTGCATCCGCTTGGTGCGCGCGTACCCGGTCGTCGGCCGGTACTCCCCGCGCTCGTACTGCAGATCGTCCACGACCAGCGGCTGCGAGTACATCCCGCCCGACGCCACCCAGATCACCCGCGCGCCCACCGGCAGCCGGTCGCGCAGCAGGGACGTCAGCAGGTGCGGGCCGAGCACGTGGGTGGCCAGCATGACCTCGTTGCCCTCGGCCGTCTCGGTCCGCGCGGACGGCAGCACGCCCGCGTTGTGCACCAGCACGTCCACCCGCCCCAGGCCCGCCGCGAGGTCGCGCACCTCGGACAGCAGGCTCACGTCGCACCGGTCCACGGTCACGTCGGCCCCCGGCACGGCCCGCCTGATCAGCTCGCGCGCCCGCCCGCCGTCACCGCGCACCACCAGCCGCAGCGACGCCCCCAACCGCGCCAACCCCAACGCGGCGGCGAACCCGAGCCCGGCCTTGGCGCCGGTCACCACGACGACCCGCCCCGCCAGCGCCCCGGCGGGCGCGTCCGCGGGCCACCACGCCCGCCGGACCGCGCACCCCACGCGCGTGTACCCCAGCAGCGACCGGTCCAGCGCGGTGTCGACGAACCTCTGCCACGACATGCCCCGGATCATCCCGCCCCCAGCGCCCGCGCGCTCGACCAGCGCAGGGGAGAACCCCACCGGGAGCGGGAGCTCCACCAGCGGGGTTCGGGGGGAGAGCGCCGGGCGGGAGGGGCCCGGAAGATGATCGAGGGGGCGCGGTGGGCGCCCCCTGCGGTGTTGTCAGGCCGCCAGGCCCCGGCGGCCTCGGACGTGGGCGATGCGGGTCAGCGCGGTCGCCTCGGCGTCCACGCCCAGCGCCACCCTCCGGCGCAGGCGGGCCTCCACGAACTCGCCCAGCGGGGTGTCCGGGGCCTTGGCGAACGGCTTGCGGCGCAGGGACTGCACGTCCTGGCCTACCAGGTCCGCGCGTTCGGGGTCCACGGCGCCCAGCGCGCCGCGCAGCACCCGGTCCGCGCTGTGCCGGTGGGCGCGGTGCGCGGTGGCCTTGCGGCGTCGGACGCCGCGTCGTGACGCCTTGTCGTGCTGGCCGTAGGTGTTCCTGCCGTCCTTGGCGTAGCTCAACCGCTTCTTCTCCTGCGGCGTGCGCCTCGGCGGCCTGCTCGTCTTCCGGTCCATCACCCCTCCTGTGTCGATGGCGTCGAAACGTAGTCGCCGCCGCCACTCGGAGCACACCGAATTTCACCGGGCCCCCACCTCCGCCAACCGGGCCGCCACGCCGGGGCAGCGCTCGCGCACCACCGCCAGGAACGCCGCCAGCACCGGCGAGTCGTCCCCGGCCCGGAACGACAGCACCAGCTCCGGCAGCTCCACCACCGGCTCCACCGCGCAGAACCACACCCCCGCCCGCTCCGCCACCCGCATCCGCTCCGGACCCAGCCCCACACCGATGCCGCACGCCGCCATGCCGATGATCGTGTGCACGTCCCGCGCCTGGACCGCCCCCGCCAGCGCCTCCTCGCCGAGCAGCCCGCGCAACCACGCGCCCACCGCGGGCTCCTCCGACCCCGGCGACACGATCAACCGCTGACGCCGCAACTGCTCCAGCCCCACCGACGCCACCCCCGCCCACGGGTGCCCCGCCCCCACCACGGCCACCAGCGCGTCCCGCCCCACCACCACCGACACCAGGTCCCCGACCCCGCGCCCCCTCGGCCGCCCCAGCCCGAACACCACGTCCAGCTCTCCGGCGACCAGCTCGGCCACGCCCTGCGCGCTCGCCGTCTCCCGCAGCTCCAACCGCACGTCCGCGTGCCGCCGCCCGAACGGCCCCAGCACCCCCGGCAGCGGCTCCAGCAGCGCCGACGCCACGAACCCCAGCCGCAACCGCCCTGTCTCGCCCCGGTCCGCCCGCCCCGCGTCCACCGCCGCCGCCCCCAGCTCCGCCAGCGCCCGCCGGGCCCGCGCCAGGAACGCCTCGCCCGCCGCCGTCGGGAACACCCCGCGCGCCGTCCGGTCGAACAGGCGCGCGCCGACCTCCTTCTCCAGCAAGGCGATCTGGCGCGACAGCGGCGGCTGCGCCATGCCGAGAACCCGCGCCGCGCGGCCGAAGTGCTGCTGCTCGGCCAGCGCCAGCGCGTACCTCAGGTGCCGTGCCTCCACCAGAACCCCCATACCCCGCAGGTATCGCCGGACACCTGTTCAGACATGGCGCGGCACCGGGGCATTCCCGGCTGGTGGTCTTGGCCCGTGACCGAACCGACCACCTTCGTCCTCGTCCACGGCGCCTGGCACGGCGCGGCCCAGTGGGGCCCGACCCGCCGCGCGCTCGCCCGCCTCGGCGCGCACAGCACCGCCGTCGACCTGCCCGGCCACGGCTTCGGCGCGCCGCTGCCGTCCGGCTACCTGCTGCCCGGACAGCCGGGGCTGACCACCGAACCCTCAGCCGTGGCAGGGCTTTCCGCCGCCGACTCCGCCGACGCGGTGCTCGACGCGCTGGCCGCCGCGCGCCGCCACGGTCGGGTCGTGCTCGTCGCGCACAGCGCGGGCGGCGGACCGGCCTCCCTCGCCGTCGAACGCGCGCCCGCCCTGGTCGACCGCCTCGTCTACCTCACCGCGTTCGTCCCCGCCCGCCCCCGCTTCACCGACTACACCGCCACGCCCGAGAACGCCGCCGCGCTCTCCGGCGCCCTGCGCGTCGGCGACCCGGACGCGATCGGCGC
Source organism: Actinosynnema mirum DSM 43827 (assembly GCF_000023245.1). Lineage (GTDB taxonomy): Bacteria > Actinomycetota > Actinomycetes > Mycobacteriales > Pseudonocardiaceae > Actinosynnema > Actinosynnema mirum. The sequence goes on along the minus strand of NC_013093.1, from coordinate 5,892,781 downwards.
GTTCCGCATCAACCCGTTGTCCGACAACAAGTCCTATGTGGACACGTTGCGCGAGGCGTTCTACGGCGAGCTGGACGAGCGCGAGTTCGGCGCCTGGCGGCTCGCGCTCACCCCGGACGAGCAGTTCGCGTCCCTGGAGTCCCCGGTCCCGGTCACCGCGCGGCGCTGGGGGAGCGTGCCCAGGGCGTTCCTGCGCTGCGCCGACGACCGCGCCCTCACCGCCGAGGCGCAGGACCTGATGATCCGCGAGGCCGACGAGGCGTTCCCCGAGCACCCGTTCGCCGTGCGCACCCTGCCCGGCGGGCACAGCCCGTTCGCCACCCGCCCCGAGGAGCTGGCCCGCCACCTGGTGGACCTGGCGTGAACCCGGAACGGCGGCGCCGGGCGCTGCTGCCGGTGGTGCTCTCGGCCACCTTCGCCCAGCTGCTGAACGTCACCCTCGTCCAGGTCGCCGCGCCCGTGCTGCGCGCCGACCTGGGCGCGGGTCCGGGCGCCGCGCACCTGGTGCTGGCAGCGTTCACCCTCGGCCACGCCTGCCCGCTCATCGCCTCCGCCAGGCTCGGCGACAGCTTCGGCCACCGCGCGCTGTTCGCCCTCGGCGCCGCCCTGTTCGCCCTGGCCACGGCGGCCTGCGCGGTCGCGCCGTCGACCGGGGCGCTGGTGGCGGCCCGGCTCCTGCAGGGCGCGGGCAGCGGGATCGTCGCGCCCCAGGTGTTCTCGCTCATCCGGACCGCGCTGCCCGCCCACCGGCACGGCCGCGCGCTGGCCGCGTTCGGCGCGGTCATCGGCACGGCCTCGGCGATCGGCCCGGTGCTGGGCGGCGCGCTGCTGGCCGCCGACCCGCTCGGCCTCGGCTGGCGCGCGCTGTTCCTGGCGCAGCTCCCGGTCGCGCTCGCCGCCCTCGCCGGTTCCGCCCTGCTGCCCGCGGCGGAGAAGGCCCGGGACGGCAAGGCCCGGACCGGCAAGGCCCGGACCGGCAAGGCCCGGACCGGCAAGGCCCAGACCGGCAGACCCCAAGCGCCGCAACGGGTCGACGCGCTCGGCGCCGCGCTGGTCGCCGCGTGCTGCGCCGCGCTCGTGCTGCCGCTGGCCGTCGGCCCGGACGCCGGGTGGCCGCCCTGGGCGTTCGCCTCGCTCGGCGCGGCCGTCGTCCTGGGCGCGGCTTTCCTGCTCTCCCAACGCCTCCGAGCCGACCCGCTGGTGCACCCGGAGGCACTGCGCCACCGCGCCACCCGCACCGGCGTGCTGGTCGTGCTGGTGTTCAACGCGGGCGTGCCCTCGCTGACCTACCTGGTGCTGCTGCACCTGCAGGAGCAGGGCCGGACCCCGCTGCAGGCCGCGCTGGTCAACACCCCGTACGCGCTCGCCGCCGTCCTCGGCAGCGCGCTCGCCCCCGCACTGGCCGAGCACCGCCGCACCACACCCGCGGCAGCCGCCGCGCTGGCCCTGGTCACCGCCGCCCTCACCGCGCTCCCGCTCGGCCCCGTGCCGCTCGCGCTGGGCGGAGCCGCGTTCGGGCTGTTCACCTCGACGGTGTTCGCGCTGGTGCTCTCCCGCGCCCCGGAACCGGCGGCGGCCTCCGTCGCGGGCCTGCTGCCCACCGCGCAGCAGCTCGGCGGCACGGTCGGCGTCGCGCTCGCCGGGACCGCCCACGCCGCAGGCGGTTTCCCGGCGGCCATGGCCTACGAGGCCCTGGTGTTCGCGCTCGCGGCGGCGGGCGCGTCCCGGCTGGTCACCGGAGGACCCGCCACCACGAAACCCGCCACCGCGAAGCCATCCACCGCCGACAGCAGCTGAAGGACCTCACTCCAGCTCCTCCTCCAGCGCCGCCGACAACCGCACCTCCTCCACGTCCAACCGGGTCTGCATCCGCAGCAGCACCAGGTCGTCCACCAGCCGCTCGTCCCGCAACCGCACCACCGCCGCCCGCTTGGGCTCCAGCAGCGCCAGGTGCAGCGCCGCGTAGTCGTCGCCCAGCAGCGGGTTCTCCACCGGAGCCCCGTCGACCCCCATGGCCTCCAACGACTCCAGCCGCCGCCGGATCTCCCCGCGCACCCGCTCCACCACGTCCCGCGGCGCGTCCAACCCCCGCGCCGCCTCGTCCAGCGCCGCCAGCCCGGCCTCGCTGGCGGTGCGCTCGGCCAGCAGCAGCTCGGCGGGCCGCGCCTCGTCCTCGCCCAGCCGCGCCCACCGCAGCACCAGCGGCAGGGTGAGGCCCTGGCCGAGCGTGGTCGCCACGATCACCCCGAACGTCACCACCACCAGCAGCTCCCGCTCCGGGAACGCCCCGCCGTCCTGCACGGTCAGCGGCACGGCCAGCGCCGCCGCCAGCGACACCCCGCCCCGGAAGCCCGCCCACGCCACCGGCAGCCGCTCCCGGAACCCCATCCGCCGGTCCCGCTGCGCGGGCCTGCGGTCCACCAGCCGCACCAGGTACGGCACGGTGTTGAAGAACAGCAGCCGCACCCCGATCACCGTCGCCGACACCAGCACGACCGCCAGCAGCGCCCGCCAGGTGTGCGCGTCCGCCACCGCGTCCCGCAGCTGCAGGCCGACCAGCACGAACAGCGCGCCGTTGAGCAGGAACGCGCCCAGCTGCCAGAAACCGCGCGACTGCAACCGGGTCCTGGCCGAGAACCAGCGCGGCCCGGTCTGGCTCACCAGCAGCCCGCACACCACGGTCGCCAGCACGCCCGACGCGTGGACCTCCTCCGCCAGCAGGAACGCCGTGAACGGGGTCAGCACGCTGATCCCGGCCTCCGGCAGCGGTTCCACGACCACCTTGCGCAGCCAGGTCACCAGCAGCCCGACCAGCAGGCCCACCACGACGCCGCCCGCGTACGACAGGCCGAAGTCGCCCAGCGCGGACGGCCAGGAGAACTCCTCCCGACCGCTGGCCACGGCCACCGCGATCGCGAACAGCACCAGCGCGGTGCCGTCGTTGACCAGGCTCTCGGCCCGCAGCAGGGTGAGCTGCCGGTGCGGCATCCGGCCCGCGACCGCGCCGACCGCGGTGGCGTCGGTGGGCGCGACCACCGCGCCGAGCACGAACGCCACCGGCCAGCTCAGGCCCAGCGCGTGCCCGACCGCCGCGACCGAGGCGGCGGTCACCAGCACCAGCACGACCGAGCTGAGCGCGATGCTGCGCAGGTTCGCCCTGATCTCGCGCAGCGAGGTGTTCAGCGCCTCCCAGTGCAGCAGCGCGGGCAGGAACAGCAGCAGCACCACCTCGGGCGGCAGCCGGATCGGCTCCAGCCAGGGGACCAGCGCGGCCAGCGCCCCGCCGACCAGCAGCACGATCGGCGGCGACAGGCGCAGGCGGCGGGCGAGCAGGTGCAGCGCGATCACGGCCGCGCCGACGGACACGAGCACGATCAGCGCGTGCGAGTCGCCCATGGGGTCTCCGCCTCCCGTCTTGGTGGACGGGAGGGAGTCGCCCGCAGGAGTGCGGTTCAAACCGGGCCGGTGCGGGGTACCCCTGATCCCAGCGGCGGTCGGCGCGGCTCGGGACAGCGTCGTTCCGGGGTCCACGTCGCCCGCTGCGGCCTCAACGCCCGATTCCGGTCGGGCGGGTGCCGTCGAGGCCCTCCGGGGCGCTCACGGCCCGCTCAGAGGTTCCGCGCGCACGCGTCCGCCCCTCCGCGGGTCCCGAACGGGACCGGGGGAGGGGCGGGGTCGCGGATCAGTGGCCGCGGATCAGTAGCCCTGGTAGCCGGTTCCGGCGTTGATGCCGACCAGGCCGGGGTGGTTGTGGAAGCCGCCGTAGCGGGCGTACACGTACCGGACGCCGGCGATGATGTTGTCCACCGGGCGGTAGATGTCGTCGTAGCCCGCGAGCTTGTACGCCTGGAACGTCGGGTCGATGACCTGCATCAGGCCCTTCGACGGGGTGCCGCGCACCGCGTTGGAGTCCCAGTTGTTGATGGCGTTGACGTTGCCGCCGGACTCCTTCTGGATCACCGTCCAGATCGCGCCCACGCTGCTGTTGTCGATCGAGGTGCCGTTGGCCTGGAGGACCTTGATGGCCTCCTTGATCCAGACCTCGACCTCGCGCTGCTTGGCGGGCTTGCGCGCCTCGGCCTCGCGCTCCTTGCGCTCCTGCTCGGCCTTGACCCGCGCCGCGTAGTCGTTCGCCGCCGCGTCGCTGATCTGGTTGACCGCCATGGCCGCCGTCATCTGCTCCTGCTGGAGCAGGCGCGAGGCCTCGCCGCCGACGTCCACCGAGTGGACGGTCCGCACCTCGGTGATCGCCTGCGCCGCGGGCGAGACCGCCTGGGCGTCCGGGTCGCCGAACCCGCCGAAGTTCATGGCGCCCGCGCTGGGGCTGAAGGTGCCGCCGGTGACCGCGTAGGCCGCGGCCCCGCCCGCTCCCGCGACCACGCCGACCGCCATCGCGACGGCGGACACCCGGTGGGCCAGCGGGGCCTTGTCGGACTCGGCGCGGTGCGCTCCGGGAACGACGCCGGGGGCGGTGACGACCACTGGGAACACCAGCGTGGTCGGTTCCCCCTGGGGTCTCCTGTGCCGAGCCAAAGAACTGCCTCCCGCGTTGAGCTTCGCACGTGACCGAACCGTGATCTGCGGCCGGAAACGTAACCGGGAGTACTACGAATGGGCAAGGTTCACTCCGAAATCGGTGACTTGTGTCACGTTTCGTGGGAACCGATGCAACTGTGTGTTGATTACCCCTAACCCGGTCGTGGGACGGGGTGTGAACTGGGGGAACGCAGTACGGAGGAGCCTCCGGATGCGGGGGACGTCCCCCGCCCGATCCCCGAACCCCCGATGCGATTCCATCGTGGGTGGACGGGGTTGCGGGGGCGGTGGGGGGACGGTTGCGGGTCGGGTGCGGGGCGCCCCGAGGACGCCCCGGAACCACCCCGAGGACCGCGCCCGGACCGTCTCGATTGGCGCTCGGCGTCACCCGTGCGCCACCGATCGCCCCGCGGCTCGCCCCGCGCGCCGCACCAAGAACGAATACGCGCGCACGCGTACGCGCGCGAAACCCGGCTCACCCCGCGTCGAACGAGTACCCCATGCCGCGCGCCGTCCGGATCCGCCCGGCCCCGATCTTGCGCCGCAGCGCCCGCACGTACACGTCCACGATGTTCGACCCCGGATCGAAGTCGTAGCCCCACACGTGCGACAGGATCTGCTCCCGCGACAGCACCCGCCGGTGGTGCCGCAGCAGCAGCTCCAGCAGCGCGAACTCGCGCGCCGTCAGGTCCACCGCCACCCCGTCCACGTCCACCCGCCGCGTCCGCAGGTCCAGCGCCAGACCACCGGCCCGCAGCACGGTCCGCTCGACCACCGCCTCCGGCGAGCGCAACCGCAGCCGCACCCGCGCCAGCAGCTCCTCGAACCGGAACGGCTTGGTCATGTAGTCGTCCGCCCCGCCCTCCAGCCCGGCCACGGTCGCCCGCACCGAGTCCTGCGCGGTCAGGATGATCACCGGCGTCGCGCACCCGCGCTCCCGCAACCGCGCCAGCACGGCGAACCCGTCCAGCACCGGCAGTCCGATGTCCAGCAGCACCAGGTCGAACCCGCCGCCGAGCGCGTACCCGAGCGCCGCCTCGCCGTCGCCCACCACGGTCGTGGCGAACCCGTTCGCGGTCAGCCCCTTGCGCACGAACGACGCGATCCGCTCCTCGTCCTCGGCGATCAGGATTCGCGCCACGACCCACCTCCCGGCGTCCCGCCGACCGGCAGCTGCACCGTCATCCCCTCGCCCTCCGGAACCCGCAGCGGCACCTCCACGGCGAACCGCGCCCCCGCGCCCGGCGCCGAGGTCAGCCGCACGAACCCGCCGTGCGCCTCGGCGATGGCCCGCACGATCGCCAGCCCCAGCCCGGCGCCCGCCCGGTGCCCCGGCGCGCCGCCCGTCGAGCCCCGGCTGAACCGCTCGAAGATCGCCCCCGCGTCCTCCGGCCGCACGCCAGGACCCCGGTCGGCCACCCAGAACGACACCGAGCCGCCACCGGGCGCGGGCCGCACCAGCGACCCGATCAGCACCTCCGAGCCCTCCGGGCTGTGCTGCACCGCGTTCTGCGCCAGCTGCACCACGGCCTGGGTGATCCGCTGCTCGTCCAGCAGCGCCACGCCCTCCCCGATCGACTCCAGGCGCCACCGCCGGTCCCCGATGGCCCGCACCTTCGCGTACACGTCACCGGTCAGCTCGGCCACCTCCACCGGTCGCGCGTCGATGAAGTCCGGCTGCTCGGCCTTGGCCAGCAGCAGCAGGTCGTTCACCATGCGGTTCATCCGGTCCAGCTCGTCCAGGCACAGCCGCACCGCCTCGGCCCGCTCCACCGGGTCCTCGCCCAGCAGCTCCAGGTGCCCGGACACGATCGTGATCGGCGTGCGCAGCTCGTGGCCCGCGTCGTCCAGGAACCGCCGCTGGGTGGCGAACGCCCGCTCCAGCCGGTCCAGCATCGCGTTGAACTGCTCGGCCAGCGCGGCCACGTCGTCGCGCCCCTCCACGGTGATGCGGCGGGTCAGGTCGTGCTCGGTGATCTCGGCGGCGGCCCGGCGCACCAGCCGCACCGGGCTCAGGATCTGCCCCGCCACGAACCACGCCGACGCGCCCGCCAGCACCACCCCGAGCAGGCCCACGCCGAGCAGCACGCGCACCGTCGACGCCACCTCGGCCCGGTCCCGGTCCACCAGGTAGCCCACGACCAGCGCGCCCCGGTCGCCCGCCGCGCCGGTGGCGTCCACCCTGATCCAGCGCAGCTCGCCTGCCGGGGTCGCGACCGCGCCGCTGTGGTCGGGGGAGGCCAGGATCGGGTCCAGCACCTCCGGGTGCGCGCCCAGGCGGAACGGCTCGGCGCGGTCCTGGAGCATCGGGCCGGACTGCGGGGTCCAGGCGACGATGACCTCGTCGTCGTCCACGTACTGGCGGCGCAGGTGCGCGGACAGGGCGTGCCGGACGTCCGCGAACGGCTGGCCGGTGGCCCGGTCGACGCCCTCGGCGAGGACCTGGTCCAGCTCGGCGGCCTCCTGCTCCAGCGCGGAGCGGACGTCCCGGTCGACCTCGCGCAGCAGCAGGTTGCGGGTCACCAGGGTGGTGGACAGGGAGACCACGGCGACCAGGAGCAGCAGCCAGCCCATGATCCGCACGCGTGCGGGGACGGCCCGCTTGCGGCGGGGCGCGGGGCGGGTGGCGAGGGTGGTGTCCAGGGTGACGGTGGGTGTGTCGGGGTCGGCCATCTCAGGTCGGTCGTCCAGTCCGGTGGGGTGCGGGGTCAGTCGTCGAGGTCGTCGTCATCGTCGTCGTCATCGTCCGGCGGGACCGGGGGCGGAGGCGGGATGACCACGGGGGAGTCCGGGGGCGCCGCCGTCGGCGCCGCGGTCGGCGCCGCGCCCTGCCCGCCGCCCTGCTCGCCGCTCGGGGGCGTGGTCGGGGCCGCGTCCGAGGACGGTGGCAGCAACCCGGTGTTGTCCCGGAGCCTGACCTGCGTCGGAGCGGACGGCGGTGGTTCGCCGGGCAGCGCCCAGGTCGCCACCGCCGCCCCCAGGGGCAGCGCCAGCGCGGCGGTCAGCAGGACGATCCGGGAGGCGCGCACCCGCCCACCCTCTCCGGCCGGGGCGAACCCCGCATGAGAACCGGATGAAGAAATCTTCATCTTCCCGTCCCCGCCCGGCTCACCCGGTCGGCGCGAGCCGCGCGCCCACCAGGAGCAGCCGCAGCACCCGCTCGGCCGCGTCGGCCAGGAACTCGCCGCCGCGCAGGATCGCCTCGTCCAGCGACACCGGGCGCGGCAGGATCGCCTGGAACGCGTCGATGCCCGCCGCGTAGGCCGCGTCCGCGCGCGGTCCGATCGTCCCGGCCAGCGCGATCACCGGCTTGCCGTGCGCCTTGGCCCGGCGCGCCACCTCGGCGGGCACCTTGCCGTGCGGGGTCTGCGCGTCGATCGCGCCCTCGGCCGTGATCACCAGGTCGGCGGCGGCCAGCCGGGCGTCCAGGTCGACGTGGTCCAGCAGCACGTCGAACCGGGGCAGCAGCGGCGCGCCGAGCACCGCGCTCAGCCCGGCCCCGAGCCCACCGGACGCGCCGGAGCCGGGCAGCAGCGCGACGTCCGCGCCCAGGTCGCGGCGCAGCACGTCGGCCCAGTTGTCCAGCGCGTGGGCGAGCACCTCCACCTGCTCGGGCGTCGCGCCCTTCTGCGGCCCGAACACCCTGGCCACGCCGCGCGGTCCGCACAGCACGTTGTGCGGGTTCACCGCGAGCCGGGTCGTGGTGGCGGCGAGCCTGGGGTCGAGCCCCGAGACGTCCACCGAGCGGGCGTGCGCCAGCGCCGTCGCACCCGGCGCGACCTCGCGGCCGTGCCGGTCCCGGACGCGCGCGCCCAGCGCCTGGAGCGCGCCCGCGCCGCCGTCCGAGGTGCCGGAGTCGCCGCAGCCCACCAGCACCGAGTCGCAGCCGGCGTCCAGCGCGGCCGAGATCAGCTCGCCCACGCCCCGGCTGGTGGTCAGGCCGGGGTCGCGCCGGTGCGCGGGCACCAGCCGCAGGCCCGCGGCGGCGGCCATCTCCACGACGGCGGTGCGGCCGTCGCCGAGCACCGCGAAGTGCGAGTGCACCGGCAGCCCGACCGGGCCGGTGACGACGGTGTCGACCAGGTGCCCGCCGGTGGCGCTCGCGAGCGCGGCTGCCGAGCCCTCGCCGCCGTCGACCAGGGGCACCCGGTCGACGTCCGCGTCGGGCACGACCCGGCGCACACCGGTGGCGATGGCGTCGGCGGCGGCCTCCGCGCCGAGGCTCTCCTTGAAGCCGCTGGGGGCTACGACGATCCGCATTTCTGGTGCTCCTTGGGGTTAGAGGGAGATGGGGAGGCCCGAGGCGGGCCACACGAGCAGGGCGAACGCGCTGACGACGGCGACGTGCAGCGGGGCCAGCGCGGCGGACAGGCGCAGCAGGTCGCGCGCCGAGTAGGTGGGGACGCCCTCGACGTCGGCGAACAGCGCGACCGGCTTCGCCGAGGACGTGAGGGTGTGGCAGAACCCGGCGGCGGCGGTCGAGGCGAACACGGCCAGCGCGGGGTTCACCCCGGCGGCCAGGGCCAGCGGGATCACCACCGGGACCAGCACGGACGAGCGGGCCGAGCGGGACTGGACGGCCAGGTGCGCGGCGGTGCCGACCAGCACGACGGCGACCAGGAAGTGCTCGGGGGTGGCGTGCCGGAGCGGGGCGAGGGCGTGGTCGGCGAGCCACTGGGCGGCGCCGGTGGTGACCAGGGCTTCGCCGAGGGCGGCGGTCGCGGCGGTGAACAGCAGGAGCGACCAGGGGACGGTCTTGAGGGCGGCGCCGGGGGTGACGCGGTGCTCGCCGTGCGGGGGGACGGTGATGACGAGGGCGCCGAGGAGGCCGACGAGCGCGGGAGGGGCGCCGTGGAGGGGCTCGGCGCACCAGAGGGCGAGGACGGCGGCGGTGGTGGCGGCGGCGTGCTTCTCGGGCTTCGACCAGGTCTTCGGCGGGGCGGGGAGGTCGAGGCTCAGGCGGGTCCTGCGGTCCTGGCGGCGGGTGAACAGCAGCAGGGTCAGCTCGGCGGCCAGGTGGCAGGAGAGGACGGCGAGGGGGAGGCCGAGCAGCAGCCAGTGCAGGAACCCGATGCCGTCGCCGGTGGCGTCGGCGAGGAGCTGGTCGGCGATGAGGTGCGCGCCCGCGCCGATCAGGGTGGAGACGGCGGAGAGCAGCACGACGGTGGGGAACAGCAGGGAGAGCGCGCGGGCCAGGCGCGGGGGGACGGCCTTCGCGAGCGAGGTGAACACCGGCAGCGCGAGCGCGGCCCGCCCGGAGGTGGAGGGGACGGCGAGGGAGGAGCCGACCAGCGCCAGGGTGGTCAGGTGCGCGAGCTGGCGCGGGGTGCGGGCCCGGTTGAGCAGCGCGGCCGTGAACCGCTCGACCAGCCCCGAGCGGGTGAGCCCGGCGGCGAGCACGAACGCGGCGATGAGCAGCCAGACCAGGTCGGCCCCGAGCGTGGCGAACACCTCGTCGGCCTCGACGACGCCGGAGGCGGCGAGGAGCGAGACGGCGACGAGCGCGATCCAGGTGTCGTCGACCTTCGTGAACACCCACGCCCCGACCGCCCCCGTGAACACCGCGAGCACGACCGCGCCCCGCCAGTGCAGCCCGTCCGCCGGGAGGGCCGCGGCGAGCACCGCGAGGGCGGCGAGCGCGAGGGCGAGGTGGGCGCGCGGGCGCCTGCGCGGCGGTTCGGGGCGGGCGAGTGGGACGGTCGCCTGCTCCGGGCGGGTCGTGTAGGTGAAGGTGTCCACGGGGAACAGCCTGCGAGCTGTGGCTGAGCGGCAGGTGAACCGTTCATGAGGACGTTTTCATCTATCCGGTCCAGCTGACCGGTGGACGGTCCCGCGAAACCGTATCGATCACCGAACGTAGTTACACCCGCACCCCACATCCACACGAACAGGTAGTCATCTTCGGCGGTCGGGTCACGTCTGCGGCCCCTGCGGCGATCCACCCCACGTAGACAGCCCGAGGGGATCGAGAGCAGCCATGCCGGACAGCGCACCCACCATCGTCGAACTCGCCGCCGACTTACGCGCCCTGCGCACGCGCCGTGCCCGCGCCAGCGGGGACGGTGAGCTGACCGTCCGCCAGATCGCCGCCTCGACCGGGTACGCGCTGGGCACGGTCTCCGACTACCTCACCGGCACGACGCTGCCGCCCACGGACCGGTTCGGGGTGCTCGTGCGGCTGCTCGGGGCCACGCCCGCCGAGGAGGTGCGGCTCGGGCGGGTGCGGGACCTGGTCGAGCAGGAGCGGAGCGCGCGGCGGGAGGCCCGTGGCCGGGTGCTGCGGGAGCTGCCGCCCGAGGTGTTCGGGTTCGCCGGGCGGGAGCGGTTCCTCGCGGCGCTCGACGGGCTGGTCGACGGGCCCCGGTACGCGGTGGTGTCCGGGCCCAGCGGGGTCGGGCGGACGGCGGCGGTGGTGCGGTGGGCGCACCGCAGGGGGCACCGGTTCCCGGACGGGGCGGTGTACGTGGACCTGCGGGGGCGCGACAGCGAGGTGCGGCCCAAGGCGTTGGGGCGGCGGTCGCTGCTGGTGCTGGACAACGTCCGCAGCGCCGAGCACGCCCGCCCGCTGCTCGCGGCGTGGCCGGGCCGGGCGGTGGTGATCACCGGGCGCGAGTTCGCGCTGCGCGACGCGATCCACCTGCCCGTGCCGCCCCTGGCCGGCGCGGAGGCCCTCGACCTGCTGACCAGGCTCACCCGCAACCGCCCGTCGGTCGACCAGGACGCGGCGGCGGAGCTCGTGGACCGCTGCGCCCGCCTGCCGCTGGCCCTGCGCCTGGCGGCGGAGGTCGTGGCGACGAAGGTGGAGACGTCGGTGCAGTCGCTGGTGGCGGGCCTGGCGGCGCGGCAGCGGGGCGCGGGCGACGTGCGCGGCGTGCTGGTCTGGACCCTGTCCCACCAGCCGCCGGAGCTCGTGCGGGCGTTCCGGCTGGTGGTGGCGGGCAGCGGACGGCGGATCACGCCCCGGTGGCTCGCGTCGGCCGGGCAGCTGGACGTCGGACGCGCGCGGGCGCAGCTCGACGCGCTGGGACGGGCGCAGCTGCTGCACCGGGCGAAGCCGGGGCACTACGGGGTGCACGAGCTGGTGCGGGCCTGCGCGGGGGAACCGGTGCGGCGGCCCGGCGCGGTGGCGATGACCTCCTAGCCGCGCCGGGCGCCGGGCACGTCACCACGAGCCCGGCCTCAAGCCCGAGCAGTCCGCGGCACCAGCAACAACCCCACCAGCGGGATCACCGCCATCCCCAGCCACATCGCCGCCCCGCCCGCCTCCGCGACCGCGCCCAGCGGCGCCGAGGTCGCCAGGACCAGCAGCCCCGACAGGGACGACATCGCCCCCATGAACGTCCCCAGCAGCCGCTCGTCCACCAGGTCCGGCACGAGCGCGCGCGCCGCCGGGGCCGCCAGCATCTGGCCGCCGGTCAGCAGCACCACGAACACCACCGACCCCGTCAGGCCGGTCGTGGGCAGCAGCGCGGGCAGGGCGCAGCCGACCACCAGCACGCCCAGGCCCCACCGCAGCGCCGACGCCGGGGTCAGCGCCCGCCCGGCCCACTTCGACAGCGGCACCTGCAGCGCCACCACCAGCACCGACGACAGCGCGAACAGCCACCCCAGCGCCGCCTGGCCGCCCGTCGCCCGCTCCAGCTCCGCCGGGAGCGTCAGGTACATCTGGTTGTAGATCACCAGGTACCCGCCGTAGGCCAGGCACAACAACAAGAACGCCCGGTTCCCCGCCACGCCCCGGAACGTCAGGGGCGGCGGCTTCACCGGCTCGCGGCCCGGCATCAGGAACCAGTGCCCGACCAGGATCACCACGAACACCGCCGCGCCCGCCAGGGCCACCGCCTGGAACCCCTGCCCCAGCAGCAGAGCCCCGAGCACCGGGCCGATCAGCGCCCCGGCCTGCCCGCCCGCGTGGAACGTCCCCAGCAGCCGCGTCCTCGGCTCACCGGTGCGCTGCTCGCGCTCCAGCGCCTGCCGCGCCACCTCCGACTCCACGGCGGGCGAGAACAGCGCCGCCGCGAACCCGATCAGCAGCACCGCCCCGATCACCGACGCCGTGCCCGAGGCGAACGCCAGCCACCCGAACCCGACCACCCGCAGCGCGCACCCGACCAGCACCGCCGGACGCGGCCCGAACCGGTCCGCCAGCGCGCCGCCGACCACGAACATGCCCTGCTGGCTGAACGTCCGCAGCCCCAGCACCACGCCGACCAGCCACCCGGCCAGCCCCAGCCCGCCGCTCAGGTGCGCCGCCAGGTGCGGGAGCACCGCGTAGAACCCCACGTTGAACGCGAACTGCGTCCCCACCAGCAGCCTGGCGAGCGCGTCCGCGCGCACCACCCCGCGCCCGACCACCGCGCGACCCATCTACGACCTCCTCGGAACACGGGCTGAGGCGGCCAGGGACACGGCGAACACCGCCAGCGCCAGCAGGGCGCCCGCGGGGGCCAACGTCGCCCACGGCGCGCGCTCCACGTACGGCAGGGTCTCCGACAGCAGCAGACCCCACTCGGGGGCGGGCGGCGGAGTGCCCAGCCCGAGGAATCCTAGGGACGCCAGCGCCAGCGCGATGCCCGGCAGCCGCAGCACGGCGTGTCGCGCCAGCGGCCCGACCACGGCGGGCAGCACGTGCTTGCGCAGCGTCCACATCGGACTCGCACCCAGCGCCCGGTTCTCCGCCACGTGCTGCGCCGCCCGAGCCTCCTCGACCAGCGACGCCGCGTGCTCCGACAGCACCGGCCAGGACACCAGCGCCACGGCCAGCGCCGCGCTGCTCCCGTCCGGCCCGAGCGTCGCCGCCACCAGCAGGCCCGCGATCACCGGCGGCACCGCGTTCGCCGTCTCCGCGGCCGCCCGCGTCACCGAGGGCAGGAAGCCCAGCAGCAGCGCCACGACGAACGCGAACGCGCACACCGCGACCGCCACGCCCACCGTCGCCAGCGCCCCGTGCCCGACCCGCGCCAGCACGTCCCGCCCCAGCGAGTCGGTGCCCAGCGGGTGCGCCCAGCTCGGCGCGGACAGCCGCGCGGTGGTGTCCAGGCGCAGCGGGTCGCGGGTCAGCCCCCACGCCGTCAGCACCGCCACCACGCCGCCCGCGCACGCCACCACGGCCCGGTGCCCGCGCACCGGCACCGGCGGGGGCGTGATCAGCGCCGCGTCGCGCAGCGCCGGGCCGAGCACCCACCGCCGCGCCAGCGCCGACACCACGCCGCCGATCACGCCCACCAGCAGCAGCACGATCACCGAGCCCTGCAGCAGCGGCAGGTCCTGCGACTCGGCGGCGCCCAGCGCGGTCCGCCCGACGCCGGGGATGGCGAACACCACCTCCACCGACACCGCGCCGCCGATGATCCCGACCGCCGCGAGCCCCACCTGCGGCAGCACCGGCGGCAGCGCGCGCCGCAGCACGCCCCGCGCCAGCACGGCCCGCGAGCAGCCCCACGACCGCCACAGCGACACCCACTGCTCGCCGAACACCGGCGGCAGCGCGTCGTCCACTAGCCTGCCCAGCACCGCGCCGGCGGGCAGCGCCATCGCCAGCGCGGGCAGCACCAGGTGCTGCGGGCCCTGCCAGCCGTACGGCGGCAACCAGCCCAGCCACACCGACACCACCACGATCAGCAGCGCCGCGAGCAGGAACTCCGGCGCGGCGGCCAGGACCGCAGCCGCGGCACCGCCCCCGCGCCCGTGCTCGCCGCGCAGCCCGCGCCGCATCGTCGGCACGCACAGCGCCGTCGCGACCAGCAGCGCGCCCGCCAGCGCCACGCCCATCAGCGTCATCGACACGCCGACCCCGGCCAGCACCGACTGGAGCACCGGCTGCCCGTTGACCCACGACGTGCCGAGGTCCCCGCGCACCGCGTCCGCGAGCCAGTTCCCGAACAGCGCCAGCGGGTCCGCGTCGAGACCGAGCTCGCGCCGGATCGACCCGAGCGCCTCCTCGGTCGGGTCCTGCTCGCCGGAGCGGGCGCGCAGGATCGACAGCGCCGGGTCGCGCCCGGCCAACCACGGGACGAGGCCGACCGCGGCGACCACGGCCGTGATCGACACGACCCTGGACGCCGCGGTCCCGAACTTGAACAACGTCAGAAACCCTTGTCCATCAACAACCTGATCGTCAGCGGATGTGCGTGGCGGAGGTGACCAGCGCCCGCTCGCGCGGGTCCTTCGCCGAGTCCACGACGTTCGCCGCGTCCGCCTGGATGACCCGCTCGTGCAGCAGGGGGACGCCCGCGTCGGTGCGCAGGACCGCCGCCTCGGCCGCCAGGATCGCCGCGCGCCGCTCGGGACCGGCCTCGGCGCCCTCCGCCGCCTGCACGGCCGCGTCCACGGCCGGGTCGCACAGCCCGGAGATGTTGAACGAGCCGCCGCAAGTGAAGTCCGAGCGCAGGTAGGCGACCGGGTCGCCGGAGTCGAGCACGGTCGCCCGCGACAGGATGAAGACGTCGAACTTGCCCGCCAGCGCGTCCTGCTCGATGTGCGCGTACTCGCGGACGTCCTGCTTCACGGTGAACCCGGCGTCCTCCAGCCGCTGCTGCACGATGGAGGCCACCTCGGGCAGCTCGGCCCGGTCGGTGAAGGTGCCGATGGTGATCGACGCGCCGTTCGCGGCGCCCGGCGCGGTCCGGTCGGCCAGCGGCTCGCGCTCGCCCACGGTCCACGGAAGCGCCGGGCCGAGCAGGCCCTTCGCCACATCGGCGCGGCCCTCGTAGACGCCCTTCACGATCTCCTCGGCGTCCACGGCCGCGCGCACCGCCGCGCGCGCCGCCGGGTCGGCCATCGGGCCGCCGCGCGTGTTCAGGTACAGCGTGTTGGTGCGCGGCATCGGCACCTCGGTCAGCAGCGCCGGGTCCAGCAGCGCCGCCTGCGACACCGGGACCGTCTCGGCGATGTGCGCCTCGCCGGTGCGCACCGACGCGGCGCGCGCCGTGCCGTCCGGCACGAACGACACGTCCAGGCCGGCGGCCTTGGCCCTCTCGCCCCAGTAGCCGTCGAACCGGTCCAGCGTGGCGGTGCTCGTGCCGCCGACCTTGACCAGCACGAACGGCCCGCTGCCGGTGCCGACCGGGTTGACCTTGCCGTCCTCGGCGTACGCGCCCGGAGCCAGGATCGCCAGCTGCGGCGACGAGAGCCGTTGCGGCACCAGGGGATCGGGGGTCGCGGTGGTGACGGTGACCTTGTTCCCGGCGGCCTGCGCGGTGAGCTGGACGCCGTCCAGGATGCGCGGCTTCGGGGACGCCTTGCCCGCGCGGGTCAGCGTGTTCACCACGGCGTCGGCGGTCAGGTCGCTGCCGTCGTGGAACTTCACGCCCTCGCGGACGGTCAGCTCCCAGGCGGTGTCGGAGGTCCTGGTCCAGTCGGTCGCCAGGCCCGGCAGGGCGTTCCCGTCCGCGTCGAGGGTCACCAGGGTCTCGGCGGTGGCCCAGCGGGACAGCTTGAACGCGTCGTCGCTGAACGGGGTCAGGCCGAAGCGCGGCGGCTGGAGCATGGCGATCTTGACGCGGTCGGAGGAGGAGCCCTCCGCCGCCTGCTCGCCCGCGAAGCAGCCCGACGTGGCGAGCAGCAGGGGGACGGTGAGCAGGGCGAGCGAGGTGGGGAAGCGCACGGGGACACCTGGGTGGGGATCGGCGACGGGGGTGCGCCCACTGTAAGTGGGACGATAACCGTTTTCATAGTCGGTGTGGGGTGGCGCACGTCGACGACCGCCCGCCGGGCTTCCCGATCTTCGGAAAAGCGGGGCGTCACCGCTGGTGGGGGCGTGTTCAGGGGCGCGGGTCGCCGGTGAACCTGCGGGCCACCAGCGCCGCCGCCAGGCTGCGGCAGTCCTGCGGCCGGGTCGGCGACAACCCGGTCAACCGGTGGATGCGGCGCAACCGGTAGTCGACCGTGTTCGGGTGCAGGTGCAGCCGGGCCGCCGTCGCCCTGCGGTCCAGATCCAGTGCCAGGTGCACCTCCAGGGTGCGCAGCAGCTCCGGCCTCGGCTCCAGCGCGGCCACCAGCCCCGCCAGCGGCAGCAGCGCCCCGCTCGGCCTGCTCAGCTGGTAGTCCAGCAGCACGTCCGCCAACCGGTGCGCGCCGGGCCCCCGGTCGGTCCGCAGCACCACCTCCAGCACCTCCGCGTTGCGCGCCACCGCCGCGGGCACCCCCGGCGCGCCCGCGTACCCGGCCGCCGCCGTCACCGGCACGTCCGCCGCCCGCGCCAACCGCTCCACCAGCGCCCGCACCGCGGGCCACGCGGGCTCGGCCGCCAGCGGCAGCAGCGCGGTGCCACCCGCGTGGTCCAGCGCGGTCAGCGCGGGCTCGTCGGCGAACCCGTCCAGCACCGCCAGCACCCGCCGCAGCTTCCGCCGCGCCGAGATCCGCGCCCCCGCGCCCGACTCGTCCCGGTGCGGCGGCAGCAGCAGCTCCAGCGCCAGGTACCCGCCCGGCGCCTCAGGGCCCTCGCCCGCGAGCAGCGCGGCCAGCAGCGCGTGCCGCCCGGACCGCCCGTCCAGCGCGGCCCGCTGGTAGGCGCGCGTCACCTCGGCGGTCAGCTGCCGCTGGAACCCCAGCAGCCCCTCCACCACCTCCAGCACGGTCGGCAGGTCGTCCGGCCCCGCGTCCTCGATCAGCGCCCGGCAGCACAGCGACGCGCCCAGCTGGTACGCCGACAGCACCGCCTCCAGCGGCACGCCCTCCTCGGCGCGCAGCTCCGCCGACTCGCGCTGCGGGCGCAGCTCGACCTCGGTCGCGGGCCCGCGCCGCTCCAGCACGTCCGCGCACACCAGCAGGTTGTGCCGCACGATCGCGGTGATGTCGCCCGCGACCTCCTCGCGCGGCAGGTCCGCGTACACCGGCAGCTCGGCGGTCAACCGCTCCACCACGCGCGCCGCCAGCGCCGAGGCGCCCGCCCGCAGCGCGGGGGCCACCGCCCGGCCCGCGATCCGCGGCGGCGCCTTGTCACCCGTCACAGCGTCCCCCGCGAAAGTCTGCGTCCCGTCCAGTCGATCTCGGCGGCGCCGAGCCCGCAAGATGTGATGCAGCTCCTGCCACCACCGTTCCCCGCCACTACCGTTCCCCGCCCCGACCGACCACCGCCGCGACCGCCGACCCCGCTCCGCCGTCCGCAGCAACGCGCCAGCCGAAACCGTTTCGCGACAACGCTTTCCCCGCCGCGCCGGTCCCGCAGCGCCCGACTTCACGGCGCCCGACTTCACAGCGCCCGATCCCGCAGCGCCCTCCTGCCGTGCCCGATCCCGGCCGCGCCGAAACCCGCCGCGCCCACAACCTGCCGCGCCCGAACCCCGCTGTGCTCAAACCCCGCCGCGCCCGAACCCCGCTGTGCCCCACAACCCTGCCGCACCCGATCCCTGCCGGGGGTGTTCCCGCATGACCAGCGCGTCCCGCCGTGCCCTGCTGGGCCTGGTCGCACTGACCGCGTCCGCACTGACCGCGATCGCCGTCCCCACCGCCGCCACCGCCGCCACCGCGCAACCGCTCGGCTACGCCGCGCTGGGCGACTCGATGGCGTCCGGCCCGCTCATCCCGGACTTCACCGGGCCGCTCGCCTGTGGCCGCTCCACCCGCAACTACCCGCACGTGCTCGCCGCGACCCTGGGCGCCGCGCTGTCCGACGCCACCTGCAGCGGCGCCCAGACCAAGCACCTCGCCCAACCGCAGTCGCTGTCCCTGCTCGGCGTCCCGGCGGGCAGCGCGCCACCGCAGTTCGACGTGCTGCGCCCGGACACCGGCCTGGTCACGATCACCATGGGCGGCAACGACGTCGGCCTCGTCGGCATCGCCCAGGACTGCGTGCGCTGGGACCCGGCCGCCACCCCCTGCAACGGGGAGTTCCAGGAGCGCCTGACCCAGCGCCTGGCCGAGCTGGGCCCGCGCCTGGACGCCGCGCTCACCACCATCGCCGAGCGCTCGCCCGCCGCGCGGGTCGTCGTGGTCGGGTACGGGCTGTACATCCGGCCCGGCGGCTGCTGGCCGGTGCAGCCGGTCCTCGCGCCCGACGCGGACTTCCTGCAGGACGGGGTGGACCGGATGAACGCCGTGCTCGCCGACCGGGCCGCCGCGCACGGCGCCGAGTACGTGGACCTGGTCGGCCCGAGCGCCGGTCACGACACCTGCGCGCCGAACGCCGAGCGCTGGATCGAGGGCTACCTGCCGGTCACCCTCGCCGCCCCGCTGCACCCGAACCGGCGCGGCGAGGAGAACTACGCCCGCGTCGTCGCCGAGCACCTGGCGGGCGCCACCGCCGCGAGGCGCTGACGTGCGGACGCGACTCCTGGCGGCCCTGCTCCTCGTCCCGCTGCTCACCGGCGCGACGGGGAGCCCCGGCGGCGGCGCGGGGGAGCGGGCCCCGGAACCCGCCGCCTCGAAACCCATCGCCCCGGACACCGCCACCCCAGGCGCCACCGCCCCACGCGCCGCGTGCGACCCCCTGGGCGGCGGCGAGTGCGCCCTCCCGTTCCCGAACGACTGGCACACCCGCCCCGACCCCACCACCCCCACCGGCCGCAGGCTCGCCCTGCGCCCGGAGTCCCTGCCCAGGTCGGCGGCGGGCGCACCGGTCGACCCGGCCGCCTGGAACCGCGCCGACGGCTTCTCGCCGGGCTCCACCGCGCTGGTCCACCTGCCCGGCCTGGACGCCGAGGTCTCCGGCCTTCCCCCGGTCACCGACATCGGCCGCTCCCTGCGCCCGGACGCCCCCGTCGTCCTGCTCGACGCCACCACCGGCGAGCGCTGGCCGCACTGGGCGGAGCTCGACTCCCGTGCGCCCCCGGACCGCCGCGCCCTGCTGATCCACCCGGCGCGCAACCTCCACGAGGGCCACCGCTACGTCGTCGCCCTGCGCCACCTGCGCGCCGAGGACGGCTCCCCGCTCCCCGCTCCCGAGCCCTACCGCGCCCTCGCCGGTCGCAGGCTCCCCGCCGCGCACCCGTTGCGCCCCAGGCAGCTCCAGCTCACCCCGGCGCTGGACCTCCTGGCGCGCGGCGGAATCCCGCCGCGCTCGCTCACCCTCGCCTGGGACTTCACCGTCGCCAGCCGCCACTCCCTCACCGGCGACCTGTTCTCCGCGCGGGACCAGGCGATCCGCGCCCTCGGCGACCGCGCGCCCGAGTTCCGGATCACCGCCACCACCGACCCCACCCCCGAGCAGGACCCCCTGATCGGCCGCGAGGTCACCGGGAGGCTCACCGCCCCGAACTTCCTCGCCCTCCCCGGCGGCCCACCGGGATCGGTGCTGCTGCGCGACCACGGGGGCGTCCCGCGGCGCAACGGCGACCTGGAAGCCGACTTCCGCTGCGTCATCCCGAGATCCGCCTTCCGCACCCCGGCCAGACCGGCCCTCTACGGCCACGGCCTGCTCGGCTCGCGCGACGAGGTCGGCGCGCGCAACGTCCGCGCCATGGCCGCCGAGCACGGCTTCGCCTTCTGCGCCACCGACTGGATCGGCATGGCCAAGGCCGACGTGCCCGTCGTCCTGGCCGCGCTCGCCGACGTCACCGGCTTCCAGGCCGTGCCCGACCGCGGCGTCCAGGGCATCCTCAACGCGGTCCTGCTCGGTCGCGCGCTCACCCACCCCGACGGCCTGCCCGCGCACCCGGCCCTGCGCGGCGCCGCCGCCCCGCTGCTCGACCCCGCCGCGGGCCTGGTCTTCGACGGCAACAGCCAGGGCGGCATCCTCGGCGGCGCCCTGGTCGCCGCCGACCGGGACGTCCGCGCGGCGGTCCTGGGCGTCACCGGCATGAACTACGGCCTGCTCCTGAACCGCAGCAGCGACTTCGCCCCGTTCCAGGCCGTCCTGGACACCGCCTACCCGGACCCGGTGGCCCAGCAGGTCGTCATCGCCCTGATGCAGCTGCTGTGGGACCGCGCCGAGACCAACGGCTACGCGCCACTCCTGCGCGACCGGAAAGTGCTGCTGCACATCGCTTTCGGCGACCACCAGGTCGCCAACGCGGCGGCCGAGGTCCAGGCCAGGACGGCGGGCGTCCCCGTGCTCACCCCGAGCCTGGCGCCGGGCCGGAGCCCGGACGTCGTGCCGCACTGGGGAATCCGCCGCGTCCGAGCCCCGCACGCCGGGAGCGCGCTGGTGCTGTGGGACAGCGGAACCCCCGCCCCACCACCGGGGAACGTCCCCCCGACCGGGGGCCACGACCCCCACGAGGACCCCAGGCACTCCGCCGCCGCACGCGCGCAGAAGGCGGAGTTCCTGCGGACCGGCCGCGTCGTCGACGTCTGCGACGGCGCGCCCTGCACTGCTGAACCCGTCGAACGGTGAGGAGCGTCATGCGCGGTCTTCGTGTTGTGGTGGCAGCCATCGGGGTGCTCGGGCTCGTCACGGGGCTCACCGCCCCGGCGGGCGCGGCCCCCGAGGCGGTCGCGTTCACCCAGGCCACCGCCGTGCGCGGCGCGGACGGCGGCCACGCCCTGTCGTGGGCCTCGGCGGCGGGGTCGGTCCGGATCACCGCCGTCACCTCGCCCGACGCCACCGCGGGCGTCGAGCTCGGCCAGTCCGGCGGCTCCGGCGCGCTGACCGCGCCCCCGCTGCCCGCCGCCGACCGCTGGTACTTCCGCCTGACCCCGGACCGGGGCGACCCGCTCGTCGTCGCCGACCGGCACCTGGGCTTCGCCTCCGCCAAGAACTTCCGCGACGTGGGCGGCTACCGCACCTCGGACGGCCGCTGGGTGCGCAACGGCGTCCTCTACCGCTCCACCAAGCTCAGCGACCTGGACGCCGACGAGCAGCGCAGGCTCACCGGCCTCGGCGTGGTGAAGGTGGTCGACCTGCGCAACCTCGTGGAGCGCCTGGAGGAACCCGACCGCCTGCCCGCGGGCGTCGCCCACCAGGTCGCCGACGTCGCCTCCCTGGAGCACGGCGTCCGCTTCCACGACCAGGCGCTGATGACCCTCCTGGAGGCCATCGCCGCAGGTCTGCTCTCCGGCTCCTCGGACCTCGGCCAGTCCGTCGGCTACCCGTTCATGGTGAACTTCGTCGGCGCCGACCGCGCGTTCCGCGACTTCCTGACCGCCGTGGCCACCGCCCCCGGCCCGGTCGTCGTGCACTGCTCGGCGGGCAAGGACCGCACCGGCTGGGCCACGGCCGTCCTGCTCACCCTGCTCGGCGTGCCCTCCGAGGTCGTGGAGGCGGACTTCCTGGCCAGCAACACCTACACCGGCGACCCGCGGGCGGTGGAGCTGTCCTGGCTGCGCGCCGCGCAGAACCAGGTCCAGCGCCTGTACGGCGGGTTCGACGCCTACCTGCGCCAGGGCATCGGGCTCGACGAGGCCACGATCGCCGCGCTGCGCGCGAAGTTCCTGGTCTGACCACGCGCCGGGCGGGCCGCACCGGTCCCGTCCGGCGCTCCGGCGTCCCGGCGGTCGGCCGTCGACCGGTCCGCCGCGCCCCCCGATCGCGTGATCATCCCGATGAACCCGATCCGGGCGTTTCGGGTACTCGGCCGAACGGGTACGGGAGGGGGTGACGGTTCCCAACCGCCGAGTGGATGAGAGGTCACGCCGATGCAGGTGCAGGTCAACATCGACCGCAGTGTCCAGGGTGGGGAGAAGCTGACCGAGTTCGCCACGTCCGAGCTGGAGACCTCCCTCGCGAGGTTCGACGGGTGGGTGACCAGGGTCGAGGTCCACTTCACCGAGGAGACCGCGGCCAAGGGCGAGGACCTGCGGTGCGCCATCGAGGCCCGTCCGTCGGGCGCCCAGCCGGTCGTGGTCAGCCACCACGCCTCCACGGCGGGCGAGGCGTGCGTCATGGCGGTCAAGAAGCTCCACAAGGCGCTCGACACGCGCTACTCCAAGGCCCACGACCACAAGGGCGCCGACAGCATCCGCCACCAGGACGCGGGCGAGCCCCTGGACGACGTGGCCGAGGAGCTGACCGGCGAGCCGCTGGCCAAGTGAGACGCGCCGGGCGCCGCCGCGGCACCGAACCGCCGCGGCGACGCCCGGCCACCTCCACGGGTGGGGCACTCCGCAGTGCCACCCCACGCGGTGTTACTCTCCGTGGACGAGAATCGCCCCGAACCCGCGCTGAGCTGACCGTGCGTGCCCGCGCGTCGGGATGTCGTGCGCTCATCGAGCCCCGGCACCTGTAAGGTGGGGAACGTCCGGGACTTGAAACCACAGGTCCGCGCACTCGACAGCGCCCCGATCACGTGGGCGCGGTGAGGTTGGGGCCCCGTCCGAGGGCCCGGTGATCCTGGTGGGCGAAGACCGAGTGGTGAGCAGCACCCACGTCGACAACGACACGGCGTGGCGAAGCGCCCCCTGCCCTGCCCTCCTGGTGGGTCCGGACGGCATCGTGCTCGGCCTGAACCAGGCCGCGAGCGCCCTCCTGCCCTCGATCGCCGAGGGCGGTCGGCTCGACGACGGCTGGCTGGCCGACGCGCACCGCCACCACCTCGAACCCGTCGGCGCGAGCGTCGGCGCCGAGGCGGGCTCCCTGATCACCGGCGACTTCGGCCCCCGCAGCTTCGCCGCGCACCCGGTCGACCACGGCGGCGGCACCGTCGCCTGGTGGCTGGTCGAGGACACCGAGCGCCGGGACGTCCTGGCCGAGCTGGCCGTCGAGCGCGAGCGCGCCGCCCTACTGGACGAGATGTCCTCAGCCTTGTTCACGTCGCTGAACGTCGAGCGCTGCGCCCGCGTGGCCGTCCGCCTCGCCGCCACGCACCTGGCCGACGCCGCCCTGATCATCTCGCCCGGCGGGCGCGACTACCCGGTCACCCGCTGCGCGCGCGGCGAGTCCCCGGCGCACGGGCGCATCCTGATCGACCCCGACGAGGTCCCCGGCCTCGGCGAGGCGCTGCGCGGCTTCCCGCCCGTTCCGTCCCGCTGGATCGACCCGTCGGCGGCCCCCGACTGGCTGCTGCCCGACGGCTTCGGCGAGGCGGGCTCCATCCTGGTCACCCCGCTGCCCGGCCACGGCGTGCCCGCGGGCGCGCTGATCCTGGTGCGCCGCACCGCCGTGCGCGGCTTCAGCCCCGACGAGGAGGCGTTCGCCCGCCTGTTCGCGGCCCGCGCGGGCGTGGCCATGTCGGCGGCCCGCATGTTCGCCCAGCAGGCCTCGATCACCGAGACCCTGATGCGCGAGCTGCTCCCGCCCACGCTCACCCACCTCGGCGGCGTCGAGTTCGCGGGCCGCTACCGCCCGTCCCAGGACACCGAGCGGGTCGGCGGCGACTTCTACGACGTGCACGAGGGCGAGGACGGCGAGTCCCTGGTGGTGCTCGGCGACGTGTGCGGCAAGGGCCTGGAGGCGGCCGTGCTGACCGGCAAGGTCCGCACCGCCCTGCAGGTCCTGCTGCCCATGGCCGACGACCACCACCGGATGCTCACCCTGCTCAACGAGGCGCTGCTCAACAACGGCAGCACCCGGTTCGTCACGCTCGTGCTCGCCTCCGTCACCCGCGAGGGCACCTCGGTGCGGCTGCGCCTGACCAGCGCGGGCCACCCGCCGCCGCTGATCGTGCGCGCGGGCGGCGAGGTCGAGGAGGCCGACACCACCGGCACGCTCATCGGCGTGCTCCCCGAGATCGAGAGCAGCACCGCCGAGGTCGTCCTCGGCCCCGGCGAGACGTGCCTGCTCTACACCGACGGCATCACCGAGGCCAGGGGCGGTCCCATGGACACCGCCATGTTCGGCGAGTCCCGGCTGCGCCGCGCGCTCGCCGAGTGCGCCGGGATGCCCGCCGAGGCCGTGGTGGAGCACGTGCAGATGCTGGCCGCGCACTGGGTGGGCGCCAGCGACCACGACGACATGGCCGTGCTGGCGGTCACCGCGCCGCGCGGGCAGCACCTGACGGCGGTCGGGGGGCACGGTCCGGGGCGGTTCACGTCATGACGGCGGCCGAGACGACGGCGGTGGCCGAGCGCTCCGAGCTGCTGTGGCAGGCGGTCGTGGCCGGTGACGAGCACACCGCCACCGACGTCGTGCTGGCCGCGCTCGACTCCGGGCTCGACCCCGAGACGGTGCTGCTGGACGTGATCGCGGGCGTGCAGCGGCGGGTCGGCGAGGAGTGGGTGGCGAACCGGCTCACCGTCGTCCAGGAGCACGCGGCCACCGCCATCAACGACCGGGTCATCACCGTGCTCGGCGTGCGCGCGCGCACCAGGCCCACGCTCGGCCGGATCACCGTGGCCTGCGTGGACGGCGAGTGGCACGCGCTGCCCGCCCGGCTGCTGTCGGAGGTGCTGAAGCTGCGCGGCTTCCAGGTCGACTACCTGGGCGCGCAGGTGCCCGCGCCGCACCTGGTCACGCACCTGCACCGCACCGACCCGGACGCCGTCGCGCTGTCCGGCTCGCTGGCCACCAGGCTGCCGACCGCGCACGCCACGATCACCGCCTGCCAGGCCGCGGGCGTGCCCGTGCTCGCGGGCGGCCGGGCGTTCGGCGTGGACGGGCGGTACGCGCGGCTGCTCGGCGCGGACGGCTGGGCGCCCGACGCGCGCGCCGCCGCCGACCACCTCGCGGCCGGTCCGCCGCCGAGGCCGAGGTCCGGCCACCAGCCGATCGACGACCTGCCGCACCTGGGCGACCAGGAGTACACCATGATCTCCAGGACGGCCCAGCAGTTGGTGAAGGCCGTCTACACGGGACTGGAGGAGCGGCTGCCGGTGATGCGGACCTACACCGAGCAGCAGCAGGAGCGCACCGCCGAGGACCTCCTGCACATCGTCGAGCACCTCGCGGTGGCGCTGTACACCGACGATCCGGAGCTGTTCACCGACTTCCTCGGCTGGACCGGGGACGTGCTGTCCTCGCGCGGCGTCCCCCCGGCCTTCCTGCGCCCCGCCGTGGCCCTGCTGTCGGCCGAGCTGCGCGACTTCCCGAGGGCGACGGCGTTCCTGGCCGCCCACGGCGCCACCGCGTCCGACCCGCCGAGGTCCCACGACCACGCGCTCGCCCACCACCCCTCCGACCCCGGACCCGCCGCATGAGCCGACCACACCCCTTGACCTGCACGCGCGTCGTCGACGGCGGAACCGCCAGCGTCGCGGTGGCAGGAGATCTCGCCTACGACACCGGTGACGTCCTGCTGGCCACCGTGGTCGACGCGCTGGAGGAGGGCGGGGTCACCGACGTGCGCATCGACTTCGCCTGCCTGGAGCTGTGCGACTCGTACGGCCTGGCGACCCTGCTGATGATCCACCGCAGGGTCGTGCAGGCGGGCGCCCGCCTGCACCTGGAGAACCGGCCGACGACGTTGGAGCGGCTGATGCGCCGCACCAACACCCTGGGGCACCTCACGAGCACCCCGGCGGCGGACCGGATGGACCGGCTGGACCGGTTCGACTAGCCGGTCGCGGCTCACGCGCGCGGGGCCCGCGTCGCGGGTGACCGCGCCGGTCCGCGCCCGCCGACCCCCGCACCGGACTTCGGGAGAGCGCGCGCTTCGGGAGAGTGCGCGCTCCGGGAAAGCCCGCGGGAATGCGCGGGCCGGCTCTGAATTGCCATTCCGGCGCGCAACCCGGTCGCGAGCGAGTGAGGTCGCCGCCGCTCCGGCTCGGTGGAAGCCCGGAGCGCGCCGTTCTTTTTCTGACCGAAACAGCGCCCCTCTTCGGCGTGCCGAAGAGGACTATTGCACCTCCGTGAAAAAGCGACATACCACCCATAGAGGGCTTTGGGTGGTTAGTCCGGTGAATGGGAGGACAGCGGCACCGCCGGGCGTCGCGCGGAGCCCTCCCGATCCGCTGCGGGAATGGTTCGGGAAGGACGGCCCGGTGGTGGCCGGGCCGCGCCCGTCACCCCCTGGTCAGCTCGCTGAGCGCGCCCGCGCCGAAGTGCTCCTCCGCCGAGGCGCGGAAGTCCGCCATGACCTCCACCGGGGGCCTGCCGTCGTCGAACAGCACGCTGTTGACCAGCAGGCCCGACGCCCCCGCCGCCGCCGCGTCGCGGACGTGGTCGGTGCTGCCGATGCCGCCGTCGAGCACGACCGGGACCGGCAGCGCGCAGGTGCGGGCGAACGCGGCCGGGTCGGTGATGCCCGCGCGGGCGCCGATGGGGGAGCCCATCACGCGCAGCAGCGGGCAGCCCGCGTCCACGGCGGCCCTGGCGGCCTCGTGGTCGTTGGACAGCAGGGGCAGCACCACCAGCGACGGCTCCCAGCGCAGCAGCCGCCGCGCCACCTCGACCACCGCCGCGTCGCGGGAGGAGCGCAGGTCGGGGGTCAGGACCTCCAGCTTGATCACGCGTTCGCCGGTCAGCTCCACGGCCAGCTTGGCCACGTGCGCCGCCTCGTCCGCGGTGGTGCGCAGGTTGACGTTGACCATCTTCACGTAGCCGGAGACGTCGACGTGCTCGGCGAGCCGGTCGTAGGTGACGCCAGCGAAGCCGTGCTCCAGCGCGTCCCTGCGGCGGTCGTCGTCCAGGCGGTGCGTGTTGATGGGCAGGACGTCCGTGCCGGACGCGCGCAGCAGGCCGATCACGGTGTCGAGGTCGGCCCGGTGGCGCTCGGTCCCGAAGCAGTGCCAGAAGGAGGTCATCCGCACCCCAGATGCGGTGATCCGCTCGGTCATGTCGCTCCTCGTCTGGACGTGGGCAGGACCGGCCACCGCGGGCGCGCGGGGCGCCGCGGGGCCGGTCTGGTGTTCTCCCAGGTGGGCCGGACCGTCCCGGAGAAATGACTTCGGGCGCGCTTCGGTGCGCCTGCCCGGCGCATTCTCTCGGCTTCCGGCAAACAATACCGGCGACAAAACGGCCCGTGAACTCACCATTCCCGGAATTGCAAACCAATGTCAACTGTGATGTGCGTCACATAGACTTGCCTCTTGCGTTAATCGCTGAGCGGTTCCACGATGGAATGGCCTGGGGAGGTCAACGAAGTCTCGCAGAAGATTCCCAATTCTTTGGTGATCTTCATTAGTCGAGCCTTTTTTCGACATTCCCGAGTTGCTCGCACCTGGGGGTTTCGGCTGTTCGCCCAGCGTGTGGCACCGCTGGGCGAACGCTGCGAGAGGAGGTGTTCCCATGCCCAGCGCGACCTTCCACGACTCCCTGCTCGACTCCGAGGAGGCGGCTGCCGTGCAGTCGGCCTTCGACGAGACCGTCGAGACCGACTCCGAGTGATCGCACGGGCCCGTCGGGCGCTTCGGCGCCCGGCGGGCCCGACCTCCGGGAGAACCCATGACCGCTCACGCCGCGCCCGCGCGGGCCCCGCGCCGCCCGTCGAACCTCACCCTGCTCGTCTCCGGCCAGCTGCTGAGCCTGCTCGGCAGCGAGGTCACCAAGCTCGCCCTCCCGCTGTTCGCGCTGGGGACCCTGGGCGCCACCTCGGGGGAGACCGGCCTGCTGCGCGCGGCCTCGCTCGCCCCCGCGCTGGTCGCGGCCCCGCTCATCGGGGTGTGGGTCGACCGGACGTCCCGGCGGCGCGTGCTGGTGGTGACCGGCCTGGCCCAGGCCGTCGTGCTCGTCGCCGTCACCGCGGCGCTGCCGCACGCCGGATCGGGGCTGGCCCTGCTGGTCGTGGGCGTCACCGTGCTCGGCGTGCTCGGCCAGTTCGGCGAGGTCGCCTACCCGAGCTTCGTCCCCGACGTCGCGGGCGGCGACCTGCCGCGCGCCAACGGCAGGATCTTCGGCGCCCAGTCGCTGGCCGAGACGGTCGGCCCCGGCCTCGCGGGCGTGCTGCTGGCCCGCGCCGGGCTCGGCCTCGTGCTGCTGCTCGACGCCGCCACGTTCGTCATCGCCTCGGTCGTGATCCTGCGCATCAGGGTCGTCGAGGCGGTCGCGCCACCCGCGCGCCGGGCGCTGCGCCACGAGGTCACCGTCGGCGTGCGCGCCGTCCTGGCGCACCCGCTGCTGCGCGGCACCGTGCTGACCAGCGCGGCCTACAACGTGCTCGACACCGCCGCCACCACGGTGTTCCTGGTCCACACCACCACCGCGCTCGGCATGTCCAGCACCCAGGTCGGCGTCGTCATGGGCGGCGCGGGCGTGGGCGCGGTGCTGGGCAGCGTGCTGTCCGCGCGGGCCACCGCCGCGCTCGGCTTCGGTCGCGGCGTGGTCACCGCCTTCGTCCTGGGCAGCCTCGCCCCGCTGCCGCTGCTGCTGGCCCGCGACGCGGGTCCTGCCTCGGTCGCGCTGTGCGCCTCGGTGTTCGCGGTGTGGGCGTTCTGCGTGACCGCGTACAGCGTGCAGTCGCTGAGCGTGCGCCAGGCCGCGACCCCGCAGCCCCTGCTCGGCCGGGTCATGGCGGGCAGCTGGATGTTCGTGCTCGGCGCGCTGCCGCTGGGCGCGCTCCTCGGCGGGGCGGCGGGCGACCTGTGGGGCTCGGGCCCCGCGCTGACCGCCGTGCTCTGCGCCCTGCCGCTCACCGCGCTGCCGCTGCTGCTCTCCCCGGTGCGCCGCCTCACCGCGCTGCCCACCCCGGACGCGGACTTCTGGCGGCGGCATGGCTGAGCCGAACCCGACCGGGGGCAGCGCGAGCGGTCCGGCCGGGAACCCGTCCGGCGCGAACGGCCGCAGTGGACGGACCCCCGCCGCGGAAGGGCTTGCCGCGCAAGGGATCGCCGCGCCGACCCCCGCCGCGCCGACCCCTCCCGCCCTCCCACCCCTGATCGTCGGCTGCTGGTCCTGGGGCGACGAGCGCACCTGGGGCTACCGCTCCCGCTTCGGCGACGACGACCTCCGCGCCGCCGTGCGCGCCCTCGACGCCGCAGGGCTGCGCTGGTTCGACACCGCCGAGGTCTACGGCCGAGGCCGGTCCGAGCGGCTGCTCGGCGACCTCACCGCCGACCTGTCGGGAGCCGCCGTGTCCACCAAGTTCTTCCCCTACCCGTGGCGCCTCACCGGCTCCGGCTTCCGGCGCGGCCTCGCCTCGGCGCTGCGCAGGCTGCGCCGCGACCGCGTCGAGCTCTACCAGGCGCACCACGAGGTCCCCGCACCGCTCGCCCGCCGCTGGGCCGGGCACCTCGCCGCCGCCCGCCGCGACGGGCTCGTCGGGGCGATCGGCACCTCCAACCTGTCCGCGCCCGCGCTGCGCGCCTTCTCCGACGCGCTGGCCGAGCACGGCGAGCGCGTCACCGCCCACCAGACCCGCTACAACCTGTGCGACCGGCGCGTGGAGCGGCACGGCGTGGTCGAGCTGTGCCGCGAGCGCGGCATCACCCTGCTCGCCCACAGCGCGCTCGCCCAGGGCCTGCTGTCCGGCCGCTACCGCGCGGGGGCCCCGATGACCGGCCGCCGCCCCATCCCGGACCCCGTCCTGGCCCAGACCGCGCCGCTGCTGGCCCTGCTCGACCGGGTCGCGGACCGGCTCGACGCCACCCCCGCCGCCGTCGCGCTGGCCTGGCTGCGGCACCGGGGCGCCACCCCGGTCGTCGGCGTCCACGACCGGGCGCAGGCCGAGGACGCCGCCGTCGCCGCGCGCCTGGTCCTGCCAGGGTCCGCCGCCGCCGCGCTCGACAAGGTCAGCGCGCCCTGGCGGGGCAGGCCGTGAGCGCGCCGGGCGGGCTCGACCCGCTGCGCGCCCGCCTGGTGGCCCTGCTGACCTCCGGCAGCCACCCGGCCGCCCCCGGACAGCGGCAGATGCTCGCCGCCGTCCGCGACGGCAGGTCCCCGCACGTCGACCTCGTCGCCGCCCGCGTCGACGGCCCCGTCGACCACACCGCCCTGCGCCGCGCGCTGGACGGCCTCGTCCGCGCCCACGAGGCGCTGCGCACCCACTTCACCGACGGCCCCGAACCCCGCATGGTCGTCCGCCCGCCCGAACCCGCCGAGCTGGTCCTCGGCGCCACCACCGGCCCCGAGGACGCCGCCCGGCACGCCCAGGCGCTGCTCGCCACCCCGCTCGACGTCCGCACCCCCGCCCCGCACCGGGCGCTGCTGCTGACCTCGGCCCCGGACAGCCACGTCCTGCTCGCCGCCGTGCCGCACCTGCTGTTCGACGACCACTCCCACGGCGTCTACCTGCGGGACCTGGCCACCCTGCTGCGCGGCGCCGAGCCGCCTGCCAGGGGCGCCTACCGCGACCACGCCGTCGAGCAGGCCGCGCTGCTGGCCGACGGCTCCGCCGTGCGCAGGCGCGCCGCCGCCCTCGCCCCGCCGCTGCCCGCCGCCACCTGGCCGAACACCCCCGAGCGCCGCAGCTACCGGCAGCGCGTGCTCGCCGACCACTGGTCCGCGCACTGGGTCGACCAGGCCACCAGGAACCTCGCCACCAGGGGCGCGACCCTGACGATGGCCTGCGCCGCCGGGTGGGCCGCCGCGCTGCACGCCGTCACCGGCCTGGACGACGTCCGGATCGGCACGTCGCTGGCCAACCGGTCCGACCCCGCGCACCTGGGCACCATCGGCCTGTTCGCCACCATGTCCGTGCTGCGCCTGACCGTCTCGGGCCGCGACACGGCGGGCGAGCTGCTCGCCAAGGCCCGCAGGGCCGCGCTCGCCGCGCTCGCGGACGGGCACGTCCCGCTCGCGCCGGTGCTGGCCGAGCTGCGCGGCGCGCACCCCGGCTTCCGCGCCTCCGGCCTGTTCGAGGCCACCCTGGCCGTCACCGGCCACCACCCCGTGCTCGACGCGGGACCCGGCGTCGCGCTGCACCCGGTCGACGGCTTCGACGTCGACGAGGGCGCCCGCCCCGCCTTCCAGCCCGCGCAGCTGGCCGTGCGGGTCGGCGCGCCGGGCGAGGGCGTCGAGGTGCGCCTGGGCCACGACCGCGACCTGCTCGACCCCGGCCACGCCGAGGCGATGGCCCGGCTGCTGCGCGCGTTCCTGCTCGCCGACCCGGCGCGCACCGTCGCCGACCTCGCCGAGGAGGCCCTGCATGGCTGACCGGGCAGCACGCCGCCACCGGGAGCCCTCGCGCCTGGCCGTCCGCGCGGGCCTGGCCGCCCGCGCCGCCGCGCTGCGCCTGGCCTCCGGGCTCGCCTCGGCCGTCACCGCCGTCTCCACCCCGAGCGGCCCGCTGGCCGACGAGGTGCGGGCGCTCGCCGCCATGCGCCGCGCCCACCGCGCCGCCGCCCGAGCCCAGGCCGCGCTGTTCCCCGGAACCCGGATCGACCGGCTCGGCGTCCCGCTGGTCTCGGGCGGCGAACCGCGGGTGTGGCGCGCGCTCGGGTTCGCCTCCGCCCGCTCGCACGGGTTCAGCATGGACCTCACCCGCCGCCGCGCCGAGGGCTCGCTCGCCGACCTGCTCGGCGACGGGTCCGCCGAGGCCGACGCCCGGCAGCGCGCGCTCGGGTTCGCCTTCTACGCCGAGCGCGTCGTCGCCGCCCTCCCACCCGACCAGCGGGCCCTGCTCGACGCCTACGCGGAGGGCGTCAACGCCCTGCTGGAGCACGCGCCCCCGTGGGAGCACGCCGTGCTGGGCACCACCCCGCGCCCGTGGGCGCCCGAGGACAGCGTCCTCGTCGTCCAGGACCTGTTCCAGCAGCTCACCGACCCCGGCGAGCACGAGCTGGCCGCCCGCCTCGACGACCTGCTCGGCCCCGGCGGGGGAGCGGCGCTGCTCGCCGGTTCGGTCGGGACCACCACCGCGCTCGACGGCACGCCCGCGGGCCGCCCCGAGGGCCGCGACCTGCTGCGCGCCGCGATCGCGACCGCGCGGTCGCGGGACGGCGCGGCGGAGCGGCGCCCCGGCGGCGGCCCGGCCCCGGTGCTGGGCTCCAACAGCTGGTCCACCGGCACCCTGCTGGCCAACGACGTGCACCTGCCCCTCGGCGTGCCCAACACCGTCCTGTTCGCCAGGGCCGTCCTCGACGGCGTCCCCGTGCAGGGCTTCCTGCGACCCGGCGTCCCGGTGTTCCTCGCGGGCGCGACCCCCCGGATCGCCTGGGGCCCCACCCGGCTGTGCGGGCGCACCAGCGCCCGGCTGCCGAAGGGCGCGCCCGGCACCGAGGTCGTCGTCGACCGGGTCGACGGGGCCACCGGCGCGCGGATCCGCCTCGCCGAGGCCGGACCGGTGCTCTCCGACGGGGACGTGCTGCGCTGGCTCGCGCTCGAACCCGGCGCCGTCGAGTTCGGGCTGTCCGCCCTGCCGCGCTGCCGCACCGCAGAGCAGGCGTGCCGGGTCGCCACCGCCGCCGGGTCCCCGCCGATCAGCCTGCTGATCACCGACCGGGACGGCGGCCAGGCCTGGACCGTGGCGGGCCGCGTCCTCGCGCGGGGCGGGCTCGTGCCCCCGGACGACGTGCCCCGCCGCACCGCCCCCGCCTCCGGCGTGCTGGTCACCGCGAACTGCGACCTGGCCGTGCCCGGCCCGGACGGCTCGGTCTCCAGCAACGCCTACCCGCACGACCGGGCCCGCCGCATCACCGCGCTGCTGCGCGAGGGCCGGACCACCGAGCAGGTCCAGTCCGACGTGGACGCCTCGTTCTACGCGCCGTGGCGCGAGATCTTCCGCCCGCACCTCGACCGCTTCCCGGAGGCCGCCGCCGCCGTGGACGGCTGGGACGGCACGGCGGGCGTGGGAGCCACCGGCCTGCAGCACCTGGTCCTGCTGCACGGCCTGGTGCGCGGCAAGGTCCTCGCCCCGCTGCGCCCGCGCGTGCCCGCCGGGGACCTGGTCGGCCCCGGCGAGCTGGGCGCGTTCGACTCGGAGCTGGCCGACCTGGTCCGCGCGCGGGACCCCGACCTGCTGCCCGCCGGTCACCGCGACTGGCCGCACCTGCTGCGCTGGTGCGCGGAGGCGGCCGTGCGGCACCTGGAGCGCAGGCTCGGGCCGGGCGCGCACGCCCTGCCGTGGGGCGCGGTCAACCGGGTGGGGCTGCGGCACCCGATGTCGGCCAGGCTGCCGCGCCTGGCCTGGGCGCTCGACCAGCCCGACCTGCCGCGCCGGGGGTGCCTGCAGAGCGTGGACGCCTCGGCCGCCGGGTTCGGCGCCGCGCTGCGCCTGGAGTGCGACCCCGTCGAGGGCCGGTTCCGGGTCTCCTGGCCGGGCGGCCAGTCCGGCGACCCGCTGTCCCCCGGCTACCGCTCGTTGTTCGCCGACTGGTACGCGGGCCGCCTGGTCTCGCTGCCGGTCCCCACGGGAGAGGAACGGCCGTGACCGCTGCGGGCACCGACCTGGTCACCGCGATCCGGCGCAACGCCGAACAGCGACCCGACCACACCGCGCTGACCTGGCTGGACGGGCTCACCGAGCCCGCGGGCGCGCTCACGGCGGCGCAGGTCGACCACGAGGCCGCGCGGGTCGCGGCGGCCCTGCGCGCCTCGGTCGAACCGGGCGCGCGCGTGCTGCTGCTGTTCCCGCCGGGGCTGGACTTCGTGCCCGCGTTCGTCGGCTGCCTCTACGCGGGCTGCCTGCCCGTCCCGGTCTACCCGGTGCTCGACGGCGAGGGCCTGGCCGTGATCGGCCGCATCCGCGACGACTGCGCGGCCTCCGCCGTGCTGGTCGCCGACGCGGCCACCGCCGCCGCCGCCGAACCGCTGGTCGGGCTGCCCGCCGTGCTGCCGGGGACCGACCTGCTCGTCCCCGAGTCCGCGCCCGACCCGGCGGGCGCGGCGTTCCTCCAGTACACCTCCGGCTCCACCTCCGCGCCCAAGGGCGTCGTGGTCACGCACGGCAACCTCACCGCGAACCTGGACACCATCCGGGACCTGTTCGGGCACGGGCCCGAGAGCACCATCCTCAGCTGGCTGCCCGTCTACCACGACATGGGCCTGATCGGGAACGTCCTGCACTCCCTGCGCACCGGCTCCTCGCTGCTGCTCGCCTCGCCGCTGGACCTCATCCGCGACCCGCTGGCCTGGCCGCGCGCCATCTCCCGGCACGGCGTGGACACCAGCGGCGGCCCGAACTTCGCCTACGACCTGGTGGTGCGGGCGATCCGGCGGCACGGCCCGCCGGAGGCGGACCTGAGCGGCTGGACCCGCGCCTACTGCGGCGCCGAGCAGGTCAACCCCGGCAGCATGGCCCGCTTCGCCGAGGCGCTGGCCCCGCTCGGGTTCGACGCGGGCGCGCTCATGCCCTGCTACGGGCTGGCCGAGGCGACCCTGCTGGTGTCCTCCGCGTCGCCCGGCTCGGGCGTCGCCGACGTGGACGGCGTCACCTCCTGCGGCGCGCCGCGCGACTGCGAGGTCGCCGTGCTGGACGGGAGCGGCGAGCCGGTCCCGGACGGCGGGGTGGGGGAGCTGGCCGTGGCGGGCGCGTCGGTCTCGCCCGGCTACTGGGGGCGCGCCCCGCGCGCCGACCGGTGGCTGCGCACCGGCGACCTGGGGTTCCTCGCGGACGGCGAGCTGCACGTGACCGGCCGCTCCGCCGAGGTCCTGGTCGTGCGGGGCCGCAACCACCACCCGCACGACGTCGAGCGGCTGGTCGCGGAGACGGTGCCGGCGTTCCGTCCCGGCTGCGTGGTGGCGTTCGCGCAGGACGGGCGGGTGGTCGTGGTGGGCGAGCTGCGCGAGGGCGCCGCGCTCACCCCGGCGGACGTCGAGCGCGCCGCCTCGGCGATCGCCTCCGCGCACGGGCTGCCGGTCGCCGAGGTGGTCGGGGTGCCGCGCGGGGACGTGCCCAAGACGACCAGCGGCAAGCTCCAGCGCGGGCGGTGCGCGCGCCGCTACCGCGACGGCGGGTACGACGCGCACCGGACCGCGCTCGGTGGCGCGAGGGCCGCGGGCGCCGTCGCCGCGAGCAGGGACGCCGCGAGCACGGACGCCACGAGGGCCGACGCTGCCGGCGCAGGTGCCGCGGGTGCCGTCGCCGCGGCGGACCCGAGCACGACCGGTCCCCACGCGCCCGCGGCCCCCGCGCCCACCACCACCACCGGCGCGGTCACGGCGGACGCGGTCAGCGCCCTCGTCGCCGACGTCCTCGGCTGGGAGCGGGTCGACGCGGAGGTCGCGCTCACCGCGCAGGGCCTGGACTCGGTCGGCGCGGTCCTGCTCGCCCACGCCCTGGAGCGCGAGCATGGGGCCGTCCTGCCCGTGCGCGCCCTGCTCGACGGCGCCCGGCCCCGCGACCTCGCCGAGCACCTCACCGGCGGCGCCCCCGCCAGGCCCGCGCCGCGCACGACCGGCGGCAAGCTCTCCCAGGCCCAGGAAGCCCTGGTGTTCCTGCAGGCCATGAACCCCGGCAGCGACGAGTACACCATCTCGCACGCCGTCGAGCTGCCCGCCGACGTCGACCTCGGCGCCCTGCGCACCGCGCTGCGCGTCGTGGTGCTGCGCCACCCCGAGCTGGGCGTGCGGATCGCCGACGGCCCCGACGGGCCGCGCCGCGAACCGGTCGACCCCGACGCGCTGCGCGACGCCGTCGCCCCGGCCCCCGTCCCGGTGCGGGAGGAGTGGCTGCGCGACCAGCTCGCCGACGCCGCCGCCGTCCCGTTCGACCTGGCCGAGGGCCCGCTGGTGCGGCTGCACCTGTGGCGCACCCCCGAGCGCGTGGTGCTCCAGCTCGTCGCCCACCACGTCGTGCTCGACCTGTGGTCGCTGTGCCTGGTGCTGCGCGACGTCGCCACCGCCCACGACGCGCTGCGCCGGGGCGAGGTGCCCCGGCTGCCGCCGGTCACCCCGTACGACGCGTACGTCGCGGCCCAGGAGGACTACCTCGCCTCCCCGGCCGCGTCCGCCCGCGCCGCCGCGCTGCGCGAGCGGCTGCCGTCCAGGGCCGAGGCGCTGGGCGTGCGCGTCGACCACCCGCGCGGCCCGCGCCGCAGCGCCAGGGGGGCGACCGCGCACGTCCTGCTCGACGGGGACGCCGCCCGCTTCCTCGACGCCACCGACCCGGTGCCCGCGCTGGTCGCCCTGTGGGGCCTGTGCCTGGGCCGCTACGGCACCCCCGGACCGGTCGTGGTGGGCGTGCCCGCCGCGGGCAGGCCCGGCGCCGCGCTCGGCCAGGTCGTGGGGCTGTGCACCAACACCGTCCCGGTCGCGGTGGACACCGATCCCGCGCGTCCGCTCGCCGACCTGCTCGCAGACGTCCGCGACCAGCTCCTGGACGGCGTCGAGCACGGCCTGTTCCCGCTCAGCGCCGCCGTGGAGGCGGTGCGCCCGCCCCGCGAGCCGGGCCGGACCCCGCTGGTGGAGACCCTGCTGGTGCTCACCGAGAACCCGCTGCCCTCCGCCGACGGCCTGGCCGACGTGCTCGCCGGCGTGGACGGCGCGACCGTGCGGCTGGGCGGGCTGGAGCTGCGCAACGTCGTGGTGCCCCGCCGCACCTGCCGCTACGACCTCGACGTGGTGGTGACCGCCCGCGACGGCGGCTACGCGGTCCGCCTGGACTACGCGGCCGACCTGTTCACCGAGGACACCGCCGCGTCCGTGCTGGACACCTTCGCCGCCGCGGTGCGCGCGGCGGCGGGCGCGGCGACCACGGGCGACACCGCCGTGCTGTCGGAGCGGGACCTTGCCTGGCTCGACCGGGTCGGCCGCTCCACCACCCCCGCGCTGCCGCACGACCCGGCCGAGCTGGTGCGCCGGGTCGCGCTGGAGCACCCCGACCTGCCCGCCGTCCAGGCCCCGGACGCGACGCTGACGTTCGCCGAGCTCCACCGGCGCACCGAGCGGCTGGCCCGCGCGCTCGCCGAGGCCGCCCCCGCCGACCCCGGCGCGCCACCGCAGGTCGGCCTGCTCCTCGACCCCTCGGCGGACTTCGCCACGGCCCTGCTCGCCGCCTGGCGCGCCGGGCTGGGCGTGGTGCCCCTGCCGCCGGAGTTCCCGGACGCCAGGCTGTCCGCGATGCTCGCGGGCAGCGGCGCCCGGCTGCTGCTGGCGGGCCCCGGCCTGCGCGAGCGGGCCGACGCGCTCGCGGGCGGGGTCTTCCCCGACGGGGCGGTCACGGGCGGGGCGGTCGCGGGCGGGGCGGTCACCGTCCTGCCCGCCGACGCGGAGCCCGCCGACCCCACCGCGCCCCTGCCCGCCCCCGACCGCGCCGCCCCCGCGTTCACCGTCTTCACCAGCGGCTCCACCGGGGCCCCCAAGGGCGTCCTGGTCCGCCACGACCACCTCTCCCCGCACCTGGCCTGGTTCGGCGACCGCTTCGCGGCGGGCCCCGGCACGCGCACCGCCCAGACCCTGTCGCTCGGCTTCGACTTCGGCCTGCAGGAGCTGTTCACCACCATCCCGTTCGGCGGCTGCCTGGTCGTGCCCGACCCCGCCGACCGGCGCGACGCCCGCCGCTACGCCCGCTTCCTGCGCCGCGCCGCCGTCACCACCCTGTTCACCACCCCGTCCTTCGCCGACGAGCTGGCCGCCACCGCCGAACCCCTGCCCGACCTGGCCGTCGTGCTGCTCGGCGGCGAGGTGCTGACCGGGGCCACGGTCACCGCCCTGCGCGGCCTGCTCGGCCCCGACTGCCGCCTGTTCAACGGCTACGGCCCCACCGAGGCCACCGTCAACTGCCTGGTCCACGAGGTCGGACCGGGCGGGCAGCCCGCCGTCCTGCCGGTCGGCGAGGCCACCTCCGGCAGCAGCGTCCGCGTCGTCGGCGCCGACCGCGCCCCCCTGCCGGTCGGCGCGGTCGGCGAGCTGCTCATCGGCGGCAACGGCGTCACCGGCGGCTACCTCGCCGGACCGGCGGGCGGCTTCGTCGCCGACCCGGAGTTCGGCGGCCCGGACGGCCTGGCCTACCTCAGCGGCGACCTCGGCCACGTCCGGCCGGGCGGCGGGTTCGTCGTGCACGGCCGCGCCGACCGCCAGGTCAAGGTGCGCGGCTTCCGCGTCGAGCCCGCCGAGGTCGAGCACCTGCTGCGCGCCCACCCGGACGTCGACGCCGCCGTCGTGCTCGCCGTGGGCTCCCCGGTGCGCCTGGTCGCGTTCGCCGTCGGCCCCGCGCGCCGCGAGGACCTGGCCCCCTGGCTGGCCGAGCGCCTGCCGCGCAACCTGGTGCCCGAGTCGGTGCTCCTGCTCGACCGCGTCCCGCTCACCCCCAACGGCAAGGTGGACGAGGCCGCGCTGCGCGAGCTCGCCGACGCCGAGGGCGCCCTGCCGCCCGAGGCCAGGCGCTCGCCGGGAACGGTCGAGCGCGCCGTGTGCCGGGTCTGGGAGCAGGCGCTCGGCGGCGTCGCGGTCACCGCCGACGCCAACGTGTTCGACCTCGGCGCCCACTCGCTCATCGTCACCCGCGTGCACCAGCGCCTGGAGGCCGTGCTCGGCCTGTCCTTCCCGGTGCACAGCCTGTTCGACCACCCCCGGCCCAGCGCGCTGGCCGAGTACCTGATCACCGCCGCCACGGACACGGAGGCCGACCGATGACCACGCCCGCCCAGCAGCACCCAGGTTCCGTCGCCATCATCGGCATGGCCGCCCGACTGCCCGGCTCGGACCGGGTCGACCGGTTCTGGCACGACCTGCGCGAGGGCGTCGAGCGGGTGGTCGAGCACACCAGGGAGGAGATGCTCGCGCGGGGCGCCTCCGAGCAGCAGGTGGACGACGAGTACTGGGTCAACGCCTCCGCGCCGCTGGCCGACGCCGAGTCCTTCGACGCCGCGTTCTTCGGCTACTCGGCCCGCGAGGCCGCCGCCATGGACCCGCAGCACCGCATCTTCCTGGAGTGCGCCCACCACGGACTGGAGGACGCGGGCTACGACCCGACCCGCTTCCCCGGCCTGATCGGCGTGTACGCGGGCGCCACCATGAACACGTACGTGCACTACAACCTCATGGCCAACGCCGACGTCGCCTCCGTCATCGGCGACCTCCAGACCATGATCGGCAACGACAAGGACTACCTGGCCACCAGGGTCTCCTACAAGCTCGACCTGCGCGGCCCCAGCATGGCCGTGCAGACCGCCTGCTCGTCCTCGCTGGTCGCCGTGCACATGGCCTGCCGCGCCCTGCTGGACGACGAGTGCGACATCGCCCTCGCGGGCGGCACGTCGCTGCGGATGCCGCACGGCGCGGGCTACCTGGCCAACCCCGGCGGCACCTCGGCCCGCGACGGGCACTGCCGCGCCTTCGACGAGGCCGCGGCGGGCAGCGTCACCGGCAGCGGCGCGGGCGTCGTGGTGCTCAAGAAGCTCGACGCGGCCCTGCGCGACGGCGACACCGTGCACGCCGTCATCCGGGGCACCGCCGTCGGCAACGACGGCGGCACCAAGGCCAGCTTCACCGCGCCCAGCATCGAGGGCCAGGCCCGCACCATGGCGCGGGCCATCCGCCGCGCGGGCCTGTCCGCCCGCGACATCGACTACGTCGAGGCGCACGGCACCGGCACCCCGCTCGGCGACCCGATCGAGGTCGCCGCCCTCACCAAGGCGTTCCGCGCCACCACCGACGACGTCGGCTACTGCCTGCTCGGCTCGGTCAAGCCCAACATCGGCCACCTCGACGCCGCAGCGGGCATCGCGGGCGTCATCAAGGCCGTGCTGGTGCTCAAGAACCGCAAGGTCCCGCCGGTGGTCAACTTCACCAGGCCCAACCCGAAGCTGGAGCTGGACCGCTCCCCGTTCGCGGTGCCCGTCGAGCTGACCCCGCTCGACTCCGACCGACCGCTGCGCGCCGCCGTCAACTCGCTGGGCATGGGCGGCACCAACGCCTTCACCGTCCTGGAGGAGGCCCCGCGCGCCCGCCCCGGCGGCCCCTCCCGGCGCAGGCAGCCGGTGCTGCTGTCGGCCCGCGACCCGCAGGCCCTCGACGAGCTCGGCGCCGCCCTCGGCCAGTGGACCCGCGAGAACCCGCACCGCGACCTCGCCGACGTCGCCCGCACCCTCGCCACCGGCAGGCGCGCCTTCGAGCACCGCCGCGCCTGCGTCGCCACCGACCTGGAGGACGCCGGCTACGCCATCGGCGCGGGCGGCGGCAGCAGGCTCGTCACCGGGCAGGTCGCCTCCGCCGCCCACGTCGGCCTGCTGTTCCCCGGCCAGGGCGCGCAGCGGGTCGGCATGGGCCTCCGGGCCGCGGGCGGCGACCCGCGCCTGGCCGCCCACCTGGAGCACTGCCTGACCCTGTTCGGCGACCTCGCCGGGCTCGACCTGCGCGCCCTGCTCGCCCCCGAGGACGGCGACAGCCCGAGGGCGCGCGAGGAGCTGGCCCGCACCGAGCACACCCAGCCCGCGCTGTTCGCCGTCGAGTGGGCGCTCGGCCGCACCCTCCTGGACTACGGCCTGAAACCGCGCGGCCTGCTCGGCCACAGCGTCGGCGAGTGGGTCGCCGCGACCCTGGCCGGGGTGTTCTCCCTGGAGGACGCGGTCGAGCTGGTCGCGCTGCGCGGGCGGCTGCTCGCCGACACCCCCGAGGGCGCGATGCTCTACGCGGACCTGCCCGAGCGCGAGGTCCGCGCGCTGCTGCCCGACGACCTCGCGGTGGCCGCCGTCAACGCCGAGCGGCTCACCGTCGTCTCCGGCGCGCCCGGCCCCGTCGCGGCGTTCGCCGACCTGCTCGCCGCCAGGGGCGACGTCACCACCGGCTCGCTGCGCGTCACCAGGGCGTTCCACTCGCCGCTGGTGGCGGGCGCGGCCGACGAGCTGCGCGCCGCCGTCGCGGGCAGGGCCCGCTCGGCGCCCGCGATCCCGGTGGTGTCGAACGTGACCGGGAAGCCGCTCACCGCCGAGCAGGCCGTCGACCCCGACTACTGGCGCGAGCAGTTGCTGTCCCCGGTGCGCTACGCGGACGGCGTGGCCGCCCTGCGCGCGCTCGGCGCGGACGTGCTCCTGGAGACCGGGCCCGGCAAGGGCCTCACCGGCCTGCGCCCGCCCGCCGAGCAGGCCGACAGCCTGCCGGTGCTGGTCGGCGCCCGCGAGAGCGAGCCGCCGGACCTGCTCGACGTCCTGGTGGCCTGCTGGGCGCGCGGCGTCGACGTCGACTGGGCCGCCTGCTACGACGGCGAGCGGCGCGCCAGGGTGCCGCTGCCGCTCTACCCGTTCCGCAAGGACCGGCACTGGCTCGACCCCCGGCCCGCCGCCACCACCGCCTCGGGCGCGCCCGCCGAGGCGCAGGCGCAGCCCCGGCTGGAGGCCGAGCGCTGGCCGCACCGCCCCGCCTGGCTCTCGCACACCCCGCTGCCCGCCGGTCCGGTGACGGCGCTGGAGGGGCTGCCCGAGGGCGGCGTCCTGCCCGGCGGCCCGGACGAGCCGGTCGCGGTCGTCCTGCGGCACGAGCGCGGCGCCGACGCCGAGGCCGCGCTCGGCAGGCTGCTCGACACCGCCCGCGCCCTCACCGCCCCCGGCGGTCGCCGGGTCGCGCTGGTCGTCGTCACCGAGGGCTGCGCCGACCCCGCGCCCGGCCGCTCCCTCACCGACCCGGCCGCCGCCGCGCTCGCCTCGGCGCTGCGCGTGGTCGGCCAGGAGCACCCAGGGCTGCGCCCCTGCCTGGTCGACGGCTCCGACGTCGACACCGCCACGGCCGCGGCGCTGGCCTGGCGCTTCGCCCCCGGCTCGGTCCTGGCCGCGCGGCCGGGCGTGGTGTGGGAGTCGGTGTTCGTCCCCGGTCCCGCGCCCGCCGACGCCACCCCGCCCACCCGCTGGCTCGTCCTCGGCGGCTCGGGCGCGTTCGGCCGGGCGTTCGCCGAGGCCGCCCTCGCGGGCGGCGCGGAACGCGTCCTCGCGCTCGACACCGCGCCCCGCCCCGGCCCGGCCGACCACGACGGCCGGTGGGCGGTCGTGCGCGGTGACGCCGCCGACCCGGCCGCCGTGGCCGCCGCGCTCGCCGAGCTGGGGCCCGGCGCGGGCGTCGCGCACGCGGTCGGCCTGCCGGGCGAGACCGGGTTCGCGCCCGTCGCCGACCTGACCGCCGCGCAGCTGGCCGCGCACCTGGCGGCCAAGCGCGGCCCGGCCGACGCGGTCGCCGCCGTCGCGGCCGGGCACGGGGTGCGCGAGGTGCTGCTGGTGTCCAGCCTCGCCGCCGCGCTCGGCGGTCTCGGCGGGTTCGGCTACGCCGCCGCCAACGGCTGGCTCGACGCCCTCGCGCAGGACCGGGACGACCCGGCGGGGACCCGCTGGCGCGCGGTGGCCTGGGAGCACTGGCAGGACGAGCAGCCGGACCCGCGCGACCCGCGCACCCGGCACGCCCTCGTCGGCAAGGAGTTGCGCGCCTCCGCCGAGGTGGTGCTGGCACGGGCCCCCGAACCCGCGCTCGCCCTGTCCACCGCCGACCTGGCCACCCGCGCGGCCCGGCTGCGCGCCGCGGCCGCCGCAGCCCCGAAACCGGTCCGGCGCGAGCAGGCCGCCCCCGGCCGGGCGCCCGCCCGCGCCGCCATGACCCCGATGCAGCGGGTCGTCGCCCGCACCTGGTCCGAGCTGCTGGGCATCGAGGACTTCGGCGTGCACGACAACTTCCTCGAACTCGGCGGCAGCTCGCTGGGCTTCATGCAGACCGTCACCAAGCTGCGCCGGGTCTTCGGCCGCGAGCTGTCCATGGTGGAGCTGTTCGAGACCCCGACCGTCGCGGCGCTGGCCACCCACCTGGAGGGGCTCGGGCT
Organism: Actinosynnema mirum DSM 43827; assembly: GCF_000023245.1. GTDB lineage: Bacteria > Actinomycetota > Actinomycetes > Mycobacteriales > Pseudonocardiaceae > Actinosynnema > Actinosynnema mirum. The sequence continues at coordinate 5,849,945 of NC_013093.1, read as the reverse complement.
GGTCGCGTCCGACGCGGGGGCGGACGGGGCGCCGGGGGAGACCGCACCCGCCGGACCGCCCGCCGCCGCAGCCGTGACCGCCGCGCCCGCCGCCTCGGCGCCCGTCACCGCAGCGCCCGCCGCCGAGGCCCCCGCGCCCGCCGACGGCGACGCGCTGCTGGTCGACCGCATCCAGGCCATGTCCGACGACGAGGTGCTGGCCCTGCTGGCCCGGTACGAGGGGAAGGGCGAGTGATGGAGCTGTCACCCGAGCGGCGCAGGCTGCTGGAGCTGGTGGGCGGCGCCGCCCCCGCCGCGCCCCCGTCGATCAGCCTGTTCTTCTTCGCCGCCGACCTGCACGACGAGCCCGAGGCCAAGTACGACCTGATCCTGCGCTGCGCCGAGCTCGCCGACGAGGTCGGCCTGCACGCGGTGTGGGCGCCCGAGCGGCACTTCGACGAGTTCGGCGCCCCCTACCCGAACCCGGCCCTGCTGCTGGCCGCCGTCGCCGCCCGCACCCGGCGGCTGCGGCTGCGCGCGGGCAGCGTCGTCCTGCCGCTGCACGACCCGCTGCTCGTCGCCGAGGAGTGGGGCGTGCTCGACGCGCTCAGCCGGGGGAGGGCGGGCCTCGCGCTGGCCTCCGGCTGGCACGCCGACGACTTCGTGCTGCGCCCCGAGGCGTTCGCCGACCGCAAGGCCGTCCTCGTCGAGTCCTACCGGGCCCTGCTGCGGCTGTGGCGCGGCGAGGGCGTCAAGCGGGAGACCCCGGACGGGCGCGTGCTCGACGTGCGCACCCACCCCCGGCCGCGCCGCGAGCTGCCCACCTGGCTCACCAGCACCGCCAACCCGGCCACCTGGCGCACGGCCGCCGAGCTGGGCCTGAACGTGCTCACCGCGCTGCTGGAGCAGACCGTCGAGGAGGTCGCCGAGCGCGTCGCGGGCTACCGGCGCGCGCTGGTCGCCCACGGCCACCTCACCCGCCCCGAGGTCACCCTGATGCTGCACACCCACCTCGGCCCCGACGACGACACCGTCCGGCAGCGGGTGCGGCGACCGCTCCTGGACTACCTGTCGGCGCACCTGGACCTGTTCGCCAAGCAGGCCGCCGCGTCCGGCGCGGGCGTGCGCCCCGAGGACGTCTCCCCGGCCGACCGGGAGTTCCTGCTGGAGCACGGCCTCAGCCGCTACTACTCGTCGGCAGGCCTGTTCGGCACCCCCGAGAGCTGCCTGCCCACCGTGGACCGCGTCGCCGAGGCGGGCGTCACCGAACTCGGCTGCCTGGTCGACTTCGGCCTGCCCGCCGAGCAGGTGCTGGAGTGCGTGCGGCTGCTCGGCGAGCTGAACACCGCCCTGCGCGCGCGGGCCGCCCGGTGACCGGCGCGCTCGCCGCGTTCCACGAGGACCGGCCGCTGCCGGGGGACGCGATCCCCTTCGGCAGCAACAGCCTCCAGCACGGCACGGCGGTCTTCGAGGGCATCCGGGGCTACGCGGGCGTCGACGGGCCCGCCCTGTTCCGGCTCGACGACCACCTGAACCGGCTGCTCGACTCGGCCCGCCTCCTCGGCGTCGACCACGACTACGACCTGGCCGGGCTGCGCGCGCACGTGCTGTCCGCCGCCGCCGGGCACGGCGACGTCTACGTCCGCCCCCTGCTGACCACCCTGGACACCGCGCTCGGCGTCGACCTGCGGGCCCTGCGCTTCACCCTGGTGACCGGGCTGTGGCCGGTGCCGGGGCGGGACGTGCGCCCGTCCAGGCCGGCCAGGCTCACCGTGTCCCCGTGGCGCAGGCCCTCGACGGCCTCGTTCCCGGTGCGCGCCAAGGCCACCGGCTCCTACGCGAACTCCGCGCTGGCCAGGACGGCCGCCGTGCGCGCGGGCTTCGACGACGCGGTCCAGCTCGACCCGGTGTCCGGGCGGGTCGCGGAGGGCACGGTGACCAACGTGTTCCTGGTCGCAGGCGGCGTGGTCCGCACCCCGTGGCTGGCGGACAGCGTGCTGGCGGGCATCACCAGGGACTCGGTGCTGCGCCTGGCGCGCGACCTCGGCCTGACCGCCGAGGAGGGGCCGGTGACCGAGGCGGAGCTGCGGGACGCGGACGAGGTGTTCCTCACCGGCACGGCCAGCGAGCTGGTGCGGGTGGGCCGCGTCGACGGGGCCGAGTACCGGGCGGGGCCGGTGTTCGACGCGCTGGCGGAGGCGTTCCGCCGGGCGACCACCGGGCCGGACGAGCACGGCTGGCTCACCCCGGTGCCCGCGTGAGCGGCGCGCGCGCTCGCCCCGACACTCACGGGGTGGTGGCGGAAGCGGTTGCCGCGCGAGGACTCCCGTCCCCGACCGCAGGCGCGTCCGACCCCGCGGGGCCGCGCGCCCACACCCCGGACGAGCTGGCCGCCGTCGCCGCCGCCGTGCACTGGACACCACCGGACCACCGGTGGCCCGCCCCCGCCGAGGTTGTGCCCGCCCCGCCGCCCGAACCGGTCGAGCCGGTGGCCGCCGACCTGTGCGGCCGGGAGGGCGACCCGCCGCTCGGGCTGCTCGGCCTGGTCTTCCCGGCGGCGCGGGCGGCCAGGGACGCGGCCGTGCGCGACGTGCGCGGGCTCGGGCTGCCCGGACTGGCCCGCGCGGTCGGCGCGTCCGCCCCGGTGGCCGAGCTGCACCAGGCCGTCCTGCGGGCCGTGCTCACCGACCTGGACCGGGACCGCCGCGCGGGCGTGCTCCTCGGGGACACCCCGCAGGCCCGCCACGAGTGGTTCTGCGCGCGGCTGGCCACCCCGGCGGGCCGCCGCGCGGTGTGGGACCGCTACCCGCTGCTCGCCCACCACGTGCGCGCCCTGTGCGGGCGCTGGCGCCGGGCCGTGGTCGAGCTGGCCCGCAGGCTCGCCGCCGACCGCCCCCGTCCCGGCGGGCTCGTGGAGCTGCGGCTCGGCGCGGGCGACGGGCACCGCGGCGGTCGGGGGGTCGCGGTGGCGGTGTTCGAGGGCGGGACCGCCGTCTACAAGCCCCGGCCCGCCGACGCGGACCTGCTGTTCGCCGACCTGGTCGACTGGTTCGGGTCCACCGGCCCGCGCGAGCGGCTCAGCAGCCCGGCGGTGCGGCCCCACGACGGCTACGCGTGGGCCGAGTTCGTCGAGCACCGCCCCGGCCACGACCGGGGCGCCTACCACCGGCGCGCGGGCGCGCTGCTCGCCCTGCTCTACGCGGTGCTGGGCAGCGACATGCACCACGAGAACGTCGTGGCGCGCGGCGACGAGCCCGTCCTGGTCGACCTGGAGACCCTGTGCACCCCGATCGGCCGGGTCGCGGACTGGACGGTGGCCCGCACCGGCCTGCTGCACCGGGGTCCGGCCGACATCAGCGGCCTCGGCGGCGGGGACGCGGGCCCCGACCCGGTGACGTCGCTGTCGCCGCGCGACAAGGGCCTGGACACCGCGCACCTGGTGTGGGCCCCGGCCGTGCGCGCGGAGCCGCTGCCGAACCGGCAGGTCGTCGCGGGGGAGCGGGTGGCCCCTGGGGCGCACGTGGACAGCGTCGTCGAGGGGTTCGCCGACGCCTACGACCGGCTGGCCCGCGCCCGGCCGCTGCTGCTGTCGGCCGACGGGCCGCTGCGCGCGCTGGGGTCCGCGCGGTTGCGCGTGCTGCTGCGCCCGACCGTGGCCTACGGCAGGCTGCTGGCCGACCGCGCGCACCCCGCGCACCTGGTTCCCGGAGCCCCGCCGTGGACGCCGCTGGACCCCGCCGGCGACCCGGTGGTGGCCTGCGAGAACGCGCAGCTGGCCGAGGGCGACGTGCCGCTGTTCGAGTTCACCCCGGACCGGCGGGACCTGCTCGGCGGCGACGGGGCGGTGCTGCGCGGCGCCCTGCGGCGCGAGCCGAGGCGCGGCGTCGAGGAGGTGCTGGAGCGGTTGTCCGACGCGGACCTGGAACGCCAGGCGGCCGAGATCCGCGCCACCTGGCCGGGCTGATCCACCGGGGTCCGCGTTCGCTCGGGGACCCCGCGCACTAGCTGGTCGACTGAGTTAGGTTAGCCTCACTACATGCTGCTCCTCGGGCGCCTCCGCCCCGCCGCCCTGCTCCTGACCTGCGTCGCGGCCCTGTCCGCCTGCGGTTCCGGCACCGCCGCCGAGTCCCCGGCCCCCGAGGGGCGCACCGTCGACACCCTCCTCGGGCCGGTCACCGTCCCCGCCCGGATCGACTCGGTGGTCGTCCTGGAGGGCCGCCGAGACCTGGACGTCGTCCTCTCGCTCGACCTGCCCCTCGTCGGCCACCCGTACGAGGAGGCCGGTTCGCTCGACCTGGAGTCGCCGCTCGCCGACCGGCTCGCCGCCGCGCGCGACAAGGGGGCGAAGGAGCTCTTCCTGTCCGACGAGATCAACCTGGAGGCCATCGCCGCCGCCGCGCCCGACCTGATCGTCAGCCGCGTCGACGACGTCGAGCCCATCCGCGCCGAGCTGGAGGCCATCGCGCCCGTGCTCGCCATCGGCGACCAGGGCAAGAGCACCTGGCAGGACGACCTGCGCCTGGTCGGCCGGGCCACCGGGCGCGAGGACCGGGCCGAGGCGCTGATCACCGACTACGACGAGCGCGTCGCCGAGCTGTCCGCCACCTACGCCACCCAGCTCGCGGGCACGACCTTCGCGCCCGTCGTGATCTCCTCCGAGAAGGCCGAGGTCCGGCCGGGCAGGCTCATGTCCACCGTGCTGACCGACCTGGGCGCCAAGCCCTCCGCCGCGTTCGCGAAGGCCGTCGAGACCGGCAAAGCCGAGTTCGGGCCCGAGCAGCTGCTCGCCGGGTTCGGCGACGCGGGCGCGCTGATCCCCCTGGTCAACGACCCCCGGACCTGGGAGCAGGTGCGGGGTTCGGCGCTGTACCAGCAGCTCCCGGCCGTGCGCGACGGGCACGTCGTCCGCTCGGACAAGCAGACCCACGAGGGCGCCGCGCTCACCGCGCTGCACTGCCTGGACGTGGTCGAGCAGCTGCTGAAGACCCTGTAGTGACCGCGACCGTGACCGTGACCGCGACCGCCGTCGCCGAGACCCGCGTCGTCCGGACCGGGGCCCCACGCCCGTCATCAGGCAGGCGCCTCCCCGCCGGCGCGCTCGCGCTGCTCGCCCTCCTGGTGGGCGCGGTCCTGCTGAGCCTGCTGGTCGGCGGCCGTGGCCTGTCGCCCGCGCAGGTCTGGGCGGCGCTGCTCGGCGACGGCGACCCGGAGTCCTCGGCGATCGTGCTGGGCCAGCGGTTGCCCCGCACGGTCATCGGCCTGCTCGGCGGCTGCGCGCTGGCCGTGGCGGGCGCGCTGGTGCAGGGCCACACCCGCAACCCGCTGGCCGACCCCGGACTGCTCGGCGTCACCTCGGGCGCGTCGCTGGCCGTGGTGCTGGCGATCTCCCTGCTCGGCCTGACCACCCCGGACGGCTACCTGTGGTTCGCGTTCGCGGGCGCCGCGCTCGGCACGGTCGTGGTCACCGCGATCGGCCTGGCCGCCGGACGTCGGCGGGACGCCTCACCCGCGTCGCTCGCGCTCGCCGGTGCGGCGGTCTCGGCGCTGCTGAGCGCGATCACCGGCGTGCTGCTGCTGCTCGACGCGGGCGCGCTCGACGTGCACCGCTTCTGGACGGTCGGCTCGCTCGCGGGCGGTCGCGGGTTCGACGTGGTCGCCGCCGCCGGACCCCCGCTGCTGCTGGGCCTGCTGGTGGCGCTCGCCCACGCGCCCGCGCTCAACACCCTCGCGCTCGGCGACGACCTGGCCCGCGCCCTCGGCCGCCGCCTGCTGCCCGCGCGCCTGGTCGGCCTGCTGGCGGTGACCCTGCTGGTCGGGTCGGCGACGGCGCTGGTCGGGTCGCTCGGGTTCGTCGGGCTGGTCGCGCCGCACCTGGTGCGCGGGGTCACCGGGCCGGACCACCGGGCGCTGCTGCCGGTGTGCGCGGTCGCGGGCGCGGTCCTGGTGCTGCTGGCGGACGTCCTCGGGCGGGTGGTGATCGCGCCCGCCGAGCTGCCGGTGGGGATCGTGCTCGGCGTGGCCGGCGGTCCGGCGTTCCTGCTGGTCGTCGTGCGGCACCTGCGGGGCGCGCGGTGAGCCGGGACTGGCGGGTGCTCGCGCTCGGCCCGGTGACCGCCCGCTGGCGGCCCAGGACCGCGCTGGTGACCGCGCTCGCGCTGCTCGTGGCGGCCGGTTCCACCGTGCTGGCACTGGGTTCCGGCGACTTCCCGCTCGCGCCCGCCCGCGTGCTGGACGTGCTGCTGGGCGGCGGGGCGCGGCGGGAGCGGCTGATCGTGCTCGACCTGCGGCTGCCCAGGGTGGTGCTGGCGGCCGTGGTCGGGGCGATGCTCGCGGTGTCCGGGGCGATCACGCAGACCGTGGCGCGCAACGCGCTGGCCAGCCCGGACCTGCTCGGCGTCACCGCCGGTGCGGGCACGGGCGCGGTGGCGGTGTTCGTGCTGGAGGGCTCGGCCGGTGGCGCGCTGCGCGCCGTGGGCGTGCCGGTGGCGGCCCTGCTCGGCGGGCTGCTCGCGGCCGGGCTGACCGCCGCGCTGCTGACCACCACCGGCGCGACCGGCCTGCGACCGCTGCTGGTCGGGGTGGGCGTGTCGGCGTTCTTCGGCGGGATCACCGGCTGGCTGCTGCTGGCCGCGCGCGTCGACGACGTGGAGCGCGCGAACGCCTGGCTCGCCGGGTCGTTGACCGGGCGCGGCTGGGCCGAGGTGGGCGGCACCTCGGTCGCGCTGCTGCTGGTGGCGCTGGCGCTCGTGCCGCTGTCGGCCCGGATTCCCGCCGTGCAGCTGGGTTTCCCGGTCGCGTCGGCGCTCGGGCACCGCGCGGGCCGGGTGGTCGTGGCGCTGCTGCTGTGCGCGGTGGTGCTGGCGTCGGTCGCGGCGTCCGCCGTGGGCCCGGTCGGGTTCGTGGCGCTGGTCGCCCCGCACCTGGCGCGCCTGTCCTGCGCCGCGCCACGTCCCCCGCTCGCCGCCTCCGCCGCGCTCGGCGCCGGGCTGCTGCTCGCGGCGGATCTGGTGGCGCGCACGGCTTTCGCGCCGATCACGGTCCCCGCGGGCGCGGTGACCGCCGCGGTCGGCGCGCCTTTCCTGGTGTGGTTGCTGGTCCGTTCCCGGAGGTTCCCGTCATGAGCACGACGCTGCGCGCCGAGGAGCTGGTGGTGCGCTTCGGCGGCCACGCGGCCGTGGACGGGGTCGGGCTGACCGTGCCGACCGGGTCGGTGACCGCGGTCGTGGGGCCCAACGGGTGCGGCAAGTCCACCTTGCTGCGCGCCCTCTCCCGCTTGCTGCCAACGGATTCCGGCCGGGTGCTGCTGGACGGCGAGGACGTGCGCCGAACCCCGCCGCGCGCGTTCGCCCGCAAGGTCGCCCTGCTGCCGCAGGAACCGCAGGCGCCGGACGGGCTGACCGTGGTGGACCTGGTGACGCGCGGCCGCGACCCGCACCGCCGCTGGTACGACCAGTGGTCGAGGCCGGACGAGGAGATCGTGCTGGACGCGTTGCGCCGCACGGGTCTGGCGGAGCTGGCGGACCGGCCGCTGCACACCCTGTCGGGCGGGCAGCGGCAGCGGGCGTGGATCGCGCTGGCGCTGGCGCAGCGCACCGACGTGCTGCTGCTGGACGAGCCGACGAACCACCTGGACGTGGCGCACCAGCTGGACGTGCTGGACACGGTGACCTCGTTGCGGGGCTTGACGGTGGTGATGGTCCTGCACGACCTCGGCCTGGCCGCCCGGTACGCCGAGCGCGTGGTGGCGATGCGCGACGGCCGGGTCGTGGCGTCCGGTCCGGTGGCGCGGGTGCTCACGCCGCCGCTGCTGCGGGAGGTGTTCGACGTGGAGTGCGGCGTGCTGACCGACCCGGAGACGGGGCGGCCGGTGGTGGTGCCGAGGCGGGTGGTGCGCTGACTAGGGTTGGCCGCGTCGAGGCGAGGAGGCCCGTGTGGCGGGGCGTGGCAGGCGCGAGGGCGGCCGGATCGGCGGTCCGACCAGCGTCACGGACCTGGCGGCGACGGAGCTGAGGGCGCGCGTCCTCACCGGGCGGCTGGCGCTGGGGCAGCACCTGGTGGAGCAGGCGGTGGCCGACGACGTCGGGGTGAGCCGGGCCGCGCTGCGCGAGGCGCTGCGCGTGCTGGAGCGCGACGGCCTGGTCGAGCACGTGCCGCGCGCGGGGTGGCGGGTGGTGACGCTGACGCTGCGGGACGCGCACGAGATCGTGGTGCTGCGCGAGCACCTGGAGGAGCTGGCGGTGGAGGCGGGCGTCCCGGCCCGCCCGGCGCCGCTGGCGCGCCTGGACGCGGCGGTGCGCCGCATGGAGGCGGCGGCCGACGCGGCCGACGGCGCCCCGGCGGCCCTGGACGGCCTGGCTTTCCACCGGGCGTTCATCGGCCTGCCGGACAACCGGAGGCTGACCGCCGCGTTCGAGACGATCGCGCATCCGCTGGGCGTGCTGATGAACCTGAACCGGGGCGCGCACGAGGAGACGGAGACGCTGCACGAACTGGCGGCGCGACACCGGCGGTTGTGCGACCTGGTCGCGGCGGGGGAGCCGGGGGAGGTGCGACGGGAGCTGCGCGCGCACCCGACGACGGCGTTCCTGGGCCGGGCCGAGCTGTCGGCGGACGGGGCGGGCCCGGAGGCGCTGGCCTGGGCGGCGGAGCGGATGGGACGCTGAAGTCGTTGCGCCGCCCGGTTCTCCGGTCACCCTTGACCTGGACCAAACTCGAAGTCCTACCGTTCCCCTCGCTGGCTTTCCCCACGGCGAGAGGTGTTCCGCACATGCCCACCACCGATCCGGCGGCCGAGCCCGCCGCGTACTGGACCGGCGTGGCCTACCAGGCCCTGATCGCCTTCACCAGGGCGCACCTGGCCGAGCAGGGGATCACGCAGCCCCAGTTCTGGTTGCTGCGCAACCTCTCCCCGGCGGACCTCTCGCCGGACGGCGCCCCCATGACCGTGCCCGAACTGAGGGCCGCGATGGCGACCTACCTGCGCGCGGAGGACGACCTGGACGCGGAGTCGGAGGCCCTGGTGGCCAAGGGCCAGCTGTCCCGCGACGAGGCGGGAGGGCTGACGATCACGGAGGCGGGGGAGCGGGCGCGGGTGGCGGTGAAGGCGACCACGCCGCGCCTGCGCGAGCGCATCCACGAGGGCGTCGACGACGCGGACTACGTGGCGGCGCTGGGGGTGCTGCGACGAATGATCCGCAACGTGTCCTGACCCCTGTCCCCGCTGCCCGTCCTGGGGGTCGGGCAGCGGGGAACCTCGTTCAGCGGACCAGGCCCTGCCACCTTCGGTCTCACCCGGGGGATCACCCGACCAGGTGCCCGCGCACGTCCGCGGCCACCAGCAGCCTGCTGGTCGTGCCGTGCTTGCGGAAGATCCCCCGCAGGTGCGCCTTGATCGTGTTGGGGCTGCGCCCCGGTTCGGCCGCCATCCGGTCGTTGTCCAAGCCGTTCGTCAACCGCAGCGCGACCTCCTGCTCCGCGGGCGTGAGCGACAGGGACCGCTGCTCCGGACCGCCGTCGACGCGCGAGTTCAGGAACTCCACCACGTGGTTCGAGGTGACCGCCCCCGAGGTGTCCCCGGCGGGAAGCCTGCGCAACGCCTGCCGGTCCCCGTCCTCCTGGGTGAGCACCCTGGCCACGAGGTCGGCCAGCCACTCGATCGCGCGCACCACGTTGTCGTCGAACGCGCCCGCCCGGTAGCTCTGCGCGGACGTCATCCCGAACAGCCTGCCCGCTCCCACTCCCGCTGTCGTGGCGCGGAACATCGGCGCCGTCACCGCGTTGGCCACGTGGTCTGGCCGCACGGGCCGAACGTGTGCGAGTCCGGGGACGTGTGCTCGCCTGTTCGCAGCCGTGTGGGTAGCTGACGCGGTTGGCGCCGTGCAGGAACCCGAACAGTGCCCCGGAACCGCCGTCAGGTCGCCGCAGCCCTGCGGTTCCGCCCTGGCCGGCGCGTTCCGATCGCCGAAGGGAGCCGTCCCGTCACAGCTCCCCGCCCGCCTCCACCCACCCCACCAGGTCCGCGGTCACCAGCTCGCCGTCCTCCGCGACGTCCGGCCCCACCGCCCCGAGGTCCAGCCGGTGCACCGATTCCCGGTCCCGCCCGTGCCGCCGCATGAACAACCCCGCCCCGCCGCTGTCGTCGCCCACCAGCACCCAGTGCGGCGCGTAGCGCGCGACCTCGACCGTGGCGTTCCGCTCCCCGAACGAGTCCGGCCCGTACACGTGCACCCCGTTGTCCAGCAGCACTCCGGGCGTCGCGCGCCACAGCCGGGCCACGGCCGGGTTCGGGCCGTCGCGCAGGCCGAGCGCCAGCGCGACCCGCGTGGTCAGGAACCCGGCGAACGACTCGGCGACCACCCCCTCGTCACCCACCACGCACCGCTCCCCGCCGACCTCGTCCCCGAACCGGTAAGCAGCCCCGCAGTCCCCGTCCCGCCAGAACACCAGGCCGTCCGCGTCGAACTCCTGGGTCCCCAGCGGCGTCCCGTCGACCACCCCGCCGCCGAACTCCGCCAGCCACCACCGGTAGGACCGCGGCAGGGCGGTCCCGGCGGACAGCTCGACCGAGCGCAGCAGCCCCTCGGGCGCGGGCGTGGACCACGGGCGGATCGACGGGGCGGAGTCGACCAGCTGGCGCAGCAGCGTCATGTCGGGGAGCACACCGGGCACTCTGCCACGCGGCCGTCGCGGCACGGGGAGAATTCCCCCCACCCGCTCGCAGTTCTGCGGACGAACACCGCTGTCCGGCGCACGACCGCAGAACTCGGTGAACACCCCGCCGCGCTGTCAGCCTGGTGGTGGATTCCGCCGGGCTTCCCGCCGACCAACGATTCCGGGGCGGTCGAGCTGAACCCTCCCGGAGCGGGCGTCGCTCCGGAGAATCGTGACTGGGTCCTGGAGTTCGAGCGGGTCGGCAGCCGGGAGGAGTTCACCGCGCTGCTGCGCGGGGCGCGGTCGGCGGGCGGCCGGTCCATCCGCGAACTGGCCAGAGCGGTCGACGTCCCGGCCAGCACCCTCGGCGGGTACTTCTCCGGCAGGCACCTTCCCCTGGTCGGGCGAGCCGATCAGGTCGTGCGCGTGCTGGAGCGCTGCAGGGCGACCGGGGACGGGTTGGTGGGGGCCGTGCGCGCCGCGCTGGAGAAAGCGCACCGCGCGCCACCCGGCACGCCGGGACGCGGCGCCGTGCCGTTTCCCGAATGCGCGGAACGGATTTCCCGTGGGAACGAGGAATTGGCCAGGACCGTTCTCGAAGCCCTCGCGGAACTGCCCGCCGGTGGCGCGCTCGTCGTCCTCGGCGCGGGGGAGACCTCGCTGCTGCGCGCCGAGGCCGTCGTGCTGGGCCCGGTCGTCGACCGCGAACCCGCGCGCCTCGCCCCGCCCTGGTCGGCACGACTGGCGCGCGGGTTCGGCGCGGCCCTGCTCTGCCTGCTCCTGCTCAGCGCGGCCCTCTGATCGCGGGGTGGCCGCGACCCCACCCCGCGATCAGGTCAGCCGGGGTCAGCGGCAGACGTCGATGCCGGGGATCCAGGAGCTGTAGCCGGTGTTGATGTTGGCGTCGGCGGCGAAGCCCTCCCTGCCGGTGCCCTCCCAGACGACGTAGTCCCAGAGCGCGCTGGCGCCGTAGTACCCCGTGACCCGCTCGCCCAGCGTCTGGCACACCACCCGCACCCGCGTCCACGCGGACAGGTTCCCCGTGTAGCCGCAGCCGCTGCCGGCGCACGTGCGCAGGTTCGCGCCGTGCCCGCCCACCGTCGCCGAGTGCCAGCTCGCCTGCGCCGTGCCCGTCGTGACGGTCAGCGCGAGCAGCGCCGCGCCGATCGCCGCCACGCGGCCCAGCGCCTTCTTCGTCCTGGTCATGCCTCTCCCTGCGCTCGGTGCCCGCCGGGATCGCGGCGGTCACCCCAGCGAAGGGGCGGAAGTGGCGTCCTGGCAAGAAGTCCGGCCAGGTCAGGACAGGTCCGTACAGCACGCCGACGGGTCCGGACAGTGCGGCCCCACCCCCGGACGCCCGCCGCTCACCGCTCCCGGATCGACCGCTCGATCGCCCCCGCCGTGCGCGCGAACGCCGCCACCGCCTCCGCGTCCAACCCCTTCGCGCTCACCGACTCCAACCTCCGCCACACCCCTTCCAGGGGTTCCCGCAGCGCCTCTCCGGCCGCCGTCAGCCGGACCCGCAGCACCCTCCGGTCCTCCGCCGTCGGCTCCCGCGCCACCAGCCCCGCCTGCTGCATCCGGGACAGCGACTTCGACACCGTCGACGGGTCGATGCCCACGGTGTCCAGCAGTTCCGACTGGGTCTGCCCGTCGCGCTCGAACAGGCTCATCAGCAGCAGTTCCTGCCCTGGGTGCAAGCCGTGCTCGCGCAGCAGTTCGGCCGCGTAGTTGCGGTGCGCGCGCACGAGCGACACGAGCGCGGCGCTGAGCGGGTACGCGCGGGCGAGGGATGGGTCGTGGTCCATGGTGCCGCCCATCCTAGGCGTCCACCTGCGGTTTTACCCGGTCGCGGAGCACACGCGGCGCTATTCCCGACCCGGCTGTGCCGATCGTCTCGCGCCAGATGGTTGGCTGGCCACTCAATTCACCGCTACGTTCATGTGGCCAGCCAAGGAATCCGGGAGGACCTCCAGTGACCACCACCCCGCTCAGCCCCGTCACCCTCAGCCCCGTCACCCTCGGCGACATCGACCTGCCCCACCGGCTGGCGATGGCCCCGATGACCCGCAGCCGCGCCCTCCCCGACGGAACCCCGTCGCCGCTCGCCGCCGACTACTACGCCCAGCGCGCTTCCCTCGGCCTGCTCGTCACCGAGGGCGTCCAGCCCTCCGCCGACGGCCAGGGCTACCTCCTCACCCCCGGCCTGCACGACGACGCGCACGTCGAGGGCTGGCGCGAGATCGCCGACCGGGTGCACGCCGCCGGGGGCAAGCTCGTCGTGCAGCTCATGCACGTCGGCCGCGTCTCCCACCCCGACAACACCCCGCACCACCGCCGGCCCGTCGCGCCGTCCGCCGTCCGGGCCGAGGGGCTGATGGTCACCGCGACCGGGATGCAGCCCTTCGCCGAGCCGCGCGCCCTGTCCACCGACGAGATCGCCGCCACCGTCGCCGACTACCGCAGCGCCGCCGCCGCCGCGATCGCCGCGGGCGCGGACGGCGTGGAGATCCACGGCGCCAACGGCTACCTGGTGCACCAGTTCCTGTCCAGCAACGCCAACACCCGCACCGACGGGTACGGCGGCACGGTCGAGGGCCGCATCCGGTTCGCCGTCGAGGTCGCCACCGCCGTCGCCGAGGAGATCGGCGCGGGCCGCACCGGCATCCGCGTCTCGCCGGGGAACCCGTACAACGACGTCCGCGAGGACGACGTCGAACCCCTCTACACCGCCCTGCTGGCCGCACTCGCCCCGCTCGGCCTCGCGTACCTGCACGTCGTGCACGCCGGCGACGAGGCCCTGCTCAAGCACATCCGCGCGAACTGGCCGACCGGCCTGGTGGTCAACCGCGCGGGCGGCGAGATCGCGGCGCGACTGGCCGACGTCGAGTCGGGCCTGGCGGACGTGACCTCGTTCGGCGTCCTCGCGCTCGCGAACCCGGACCTGCTCGCGCGCATCGAGGCGGGCGAGTTCAACGAGGCGGACCGGACCACGTTCTACGGCGGCGACGCGCGCGGGTACACCGACTACCCGGCGCTGAACGCCTGAGCCGCGCTGCGGCGGTGCATTCGCGAGAGAAGCAATTCCTCGTCAAGGGCTGACCGCGCCATGCGCGCTATCCCTCGTTCGGCGGACTAAATCAACTTCCACCGCGGTGAACGTCGTCTTGCCGCCGCTGCTTCTGGTAGCTTACGGCAAGTGTTGCCTGGAGTGCTCGGAACGACTTCGACCACGCATGTTGGGTGTGGGCGCGGCCTCGCCTCCGGTAAAACAACCCGTCCACTCGCTCGGGTGTCCTGCGCACGGGGAAACCCCGTCCAGGGCCACCCGTTCGGTTGGATGGCCCTGGACGCCCGGAATCTGCTCGTACGACGGTGCTGGCACACCGAGGTCAGAATCCGGGCCGGGGGATCACTTTTGTCGCCGCAGCCAGGTGGACATCTGGATTCCCAGGGCGAGGCCCTGGACGGTCAGCAAGACCGCCTGGGTCTCGCCTCCCTCGTGCGAGTCCACCGCCGCCAGGAACTCCACCCACGCGAGGTAGTGCCTGGTCGTGACGGCGAACTCGGTTAACCTCCGGTGCCACGCCGACTCCTCGCCATGGGCGGGGAGGAAATCCGGCGATTTCGTGGACATCTGACTCCTGTTTCCCTGCGTTCCCTCCGGGTCGGTGTGCGCGGTCGTTCGACTGTGCGACACCTCGGAAGGAATGCCGCTTCGTGACTTCGCGAGCGTTCTTCGCTGCGCGGGGAAGACACTAAGCGCGTGCGGACGCCCACGTCAAAGCAATGATCTTCAGTGGACCCCGATGTCGGGGAACCCCTGGGCGCAAGTGGCCGAAACGGGTGAGAAATGCCCCGCTAGCTTTTCACCCTTACGTGTCTAAAGCAACGCGCTGTAACTTTTTTATGGCCTGCCCACCGGTTCGGGCCACACGAAAGTGAAAATTCCTATATAAACGAATTGGCGAAGTATCGGATACGCGAAAAAACTGTGACCACAATCACTCGCCCAAACTTTTGAACCGCGTGCGCCCGGTTTCCGCATAAATGCGCCCAAATATGCGCTGCCCGCGCAAAACAATCGTTGCGCGCACTCAACAAAATAGCCGCGCCCGCCCCGTGGGGCAAGCGCGGCTCAAGCTCGACCGTCGCCCGGCTCAGCTTCAGGCCGGGTACACGAACCCCTCGGTGCGGATCAGCACGTACCCCACCGCCTCCTGGTCCGCGGCGCACTTGTCCGACCCGCACAGCGCGTTGTCCCCACGCCCCTCGTGCCAGTACAACCGCAGCGGAACCGTGCCGGGGGCCTGGGCGGAGAGGACGTAGCCCTCCACGCGCAGCGGCGCGTAGCCCACGACCTCCTGCTGGGCCACGCACTCGTCCGTCCCGCACACCGCCACGTCCCCGCGCTCCGGGTGCCACATCGAGCGCAGCGGCGCCGCGCCCTCCGCGGGCGCCGACAGCACCTTGCCCTCCAGCTGCGCAGGCGCGTACCCCGGCCCGCCCACGAGGCAGCCCTCGTTCAGGCAGGTCGCGTTGTCCTGGAGGTCGCTGTTCCAGTACAGCCACAGGTCCTGCTTCACCGGCTCCGGCGGCGGGGTGGACGTGGTCGTCGTGGTCGTCGTCGTGCTGCTCGACGCGGACGACGGGGCGGGGCTCGACGACGAGACCGGGGCGGGCGAGGAGGACGACGGGTTGCCCGCCGCCGTCGGCGCCGGATCCCAGTTCACGAACACCATCGTCGCCGCCGCCGCCAGCGCGGCCACCGCCACGCTCGCCGCGATCACCGTGCCCCACCGGTACCTCGACCCCGGCGCGCCCGGAGGCGGCGTCCGGTCGTCGGGCTCGGCCGCGCGGCCCTCGGGGCCGTCGAACACCGGCTTCATCTGGATGCGCGTCATCGCGACCGGCGCGGTCAGCTCGGCGGCCGTCACCGGCGGCACCGGCGACTGCCCGGCCAGCACCCGCTCCACCTGCGCCCGCTGCTCCGCGATCATCCGGTGCACGCCGGGGCTCCACGGCCGGGGTGACGGCGGGATCGGCCGCGCCAGCTCCAGCACCCGCGCGGGCGTCGGCCGTGCGGCGGGGTCGCGCTCCAGGCAGCGCTCCACGATGTGCCGGACGCGCGGGGGCAGCGTCGTCAGGTCCGCGCGCACGCCCACCACGTTGTTGAGCGTCTGCAACGTGGACGACCCGGTGAACGGGCTCCGCCCGGTGCACGCCGCCGCCAGCACCGCGCCCAGCGAGAACACGTCGCCCGCCGCGCCCGCCATGCCGGTCTCGATCTGCTCCGGCGACATGAAACCGGGGGAGCCCACCAGCGAACCGGTGTGCGTCAACTGGCTGTTCGGGTCGTCCACCGCCTTGGCGATGCCGAAGTCGATCACGCGCGGCCCGTCGTCGGTCAGCAGCACGTTCGACGGCTTGAGGTCCCGGTGCGCCAAGCCGACCCGGTGGATCTCCAGCAGCGCCGTCGCGAGCCCGGCGGCCAGGCGCAGCGCGGACTCCTCGGGCAGCGGACCGGCCGTCGCCACGGCCTGCTGCAACGACGGTCCCGGCACGAACACCGACGCCAGCCACGGCACCTCGGCGTCCGGGTCGGCCTCGACCACGGCGGCGGTGTACGCGCCGGACACCCGCCGCGACGCCGCGACCTCGCGCGCGAAGCGGGCCCGGAACTCGGCGTCGCCGACTAGCGCCGTGCTGACCAGCTTGACCGCGACCAGCCTGCCGTCCGGCCCGGCGCCCAGGAGCACGCGCCCCATGCCGCCCTGCCCCAGCTCGGCCAAGACGCGGTAGCTGCCGATGGCGGCAGGATCGGAGGCCCCAAGCGGCTTCACGGCATTCCCCTTCGGAACCGGACTCGTCGTGCCCCACCGACGAGGCGCAGGCCACTCTACGTCGCGCACGGGCGGTGAGGACCACCGGTCCGTCGCACGTCCGCGGGCGCCCCTGGGCTACCGGGCAAACCTTTGCGCCGCAAGGATGACGACCCCGCGTGAACGACGTGCACGGACCGTGCGCGCGCCCCGGACCTCAGCCCCGGAACACCTCCACCGCGATCCGCGCGAACGACCGCACCAGCGGATCGCGCCCGCCCTCGCGCCAGGCCACCACGAGCGGGCTCGGCGGCACATCGGTCAGCGGCACCCACACGAGCCCGTGCCCCAGCGGCTCGCCGAGCGGCGCGATGCCCACGGAACCGTTCCACAGCACGGCCTGCGCGCACTCGGCCACCGTCCGCACCACCGCCCCCTCCCGCGCGCCCGGCCCGCCCCAGAAGGCCCGCCACGCCGGGTCCACCCCGTCCGGCAGCCGGAACCACGGCCGGTCCACCAGGTCCGCCACCGTCAGCGACGGCCGCCCCGCCAGCGGGTCGTCCGCGCGCAGCACCGCCCCGACCGGGTCCAGCCGCAGCACGCGCGTGCCGATCCCGGTGGCGTCGAACGGGGTCCTGGCCAGCGCGACGTCCACCAGCCCGCCCCGGACCCCGGCGGTCGGGTCGGTGAAGTCCGCCTCCCGCAGCACGATCCGCGTCGCCGGGTGCCGCTCCCGGAACGCCTCCGCCAACCGCGCCCCGCCCGCGCCGCTCGCGCCGAGCGTGCCGACGGTCAGCGACGCGTCCGCCCCGGTGATCCGCGACCGCACCAGGTCCGCCCGCTCCAGCAGGGCGACGGCCTCGGCGTGCAGCGCGGTCCCCGCCCCGGTCAGCTCCACCCCGCTCGCCGACCGCACCAGCAGGACGACCCCGAGGTCGCGCTCCAACTGCCTGATCGCCCGGCTCAGCGGCGGCTGCGTCATGTGCAGCCGCGCGGCGGCCCGGCCGTAGTGCCGCTCCTCGGCGACGGCCACGAAGTAGCGGAGCAGGCGCAGGTCCATCACCGGCGACGATACCCGCGCGGCACCGGCCGGTCGGAACGGGACTTGGACGCGCCGACCCGACCGCCGCGAGGCTGGGAGGCATGAACGAGAGCGCAACGACCACCACGTCCTGGCGGCCCGTCGCCGACCTGCCGCAGGCCCGCTCCGAGGTCGGCGTCGCCGAGGCGGGCGGCCTGGTGCACGTCGTCGGCGGCACCGCCCTGGTCGACGGCGAACCGCGGTGGGCGACCACCCTGGTGACCGCGTACGACCCGCGCGCCGACCGCTGGACCGAGCGCGCCCCGCTGCCCGAGCCGCTCACCCACGTCGGCCTGGCCGGTCTGGGCGGCAAGCTCTACGCCTTCGGCGGCTTCACCGGCATCGTGCACCTCAACCCGCGCAGGGCCGCCTACTCCTACGACCCCGAGCGCGACGAGTGGACCGGGCTGCCGGAGCTGCCCGTCGCGCTGGGCTCGGTCGGCGTCGCGGGCGTCGGCGGGAAGCTGCACGTGATCGGCGGCCGGGACTCCCGCCGCGTCGTCCCCCTGCCGGGAGCGCCGATCGAGCTCGGCCTCGGCACGGTCAACCACCACTTCGTCCACGACCCGGAGAACCGGACCTGGTCCGAGGCCCCGCCCCTGCCCGGTCCACCGCGCGACCACGCGGGCGTCGTCGCGCTCGACGGCCGCGTGCACGTGATCGGCGGCCGGGTGGAGGACGTGGACCAGAACCTGGACCGGCACGACGTCTACGACCCGCGCACCGGCGAGTG
Organism: Actinosynnema mirum DSM 43827; assembly: GCF_000023245.1. GTDB lineage: Bacteria > Actinomycetota > Actinomycetes > Mycobacteriales > Pseudonocardiaceae > Actinosynnema > Actinosynnema mirum. Next base: position 5,831,680 of record NC_013093.1, on the reverse strand, counting down.
GACCACCGCGGCGCCCCTTCCCGCACCGCGCTCGGCGGGCGCCACGACCGTCCTGAACGGACTGATCGCGCACGCCGGGGGCGAGTGCGCGCAAGGGGGTTCGACGTTCGACGACGTCGCCGTCTACGACCCGCGCGCCGACCGCTGGACCACGACCACCCCGCTCCCGCACGGCAGGCACGGCTTCGGCGCGGCCGTGGCCGACGGTCGGGCGTTCTTCGTCGCGGGCTCCCCGACCTGCGCGGGCGGCGCGGGCGTCGACGCGCTGGAACTGCTCCTGGGCTGACCGGAGCCGCCCCGGAACCGCCCCGGAGCCGACCGGAGCCCATCCGGGACGACGCCACCCGCGTCCGGCCTACGCCGCGGGTGGCGTCCGCCGCTCGACCGAGCCCGACGGCTCCTCCCACGAGCTCCGCAGCTCCCGAGCCGCCCGCAGGTCCCAGGCCGGGGCGTCCCCGACCTCCTCCTCGGGCTCCGCCAACCCGCCGAGCAGCCCCCGCGGGTCGGCGGTCACCCGGCCGTCCACCACGGTCGCCACCACCCGGTGCCGGAACGCCAGCCCCGCGAACGGCGTGTTCCCCACCCCGCCCCGCAGCTCCTCCGGCCGCACCTCCCACTCCCCGTCCGGGTCGACCAGCGCGAACGTCGCGGGCTCGCCCAGCTCCAGCGGCCGACCCGCGTTCGCCAGCCCGGCGATCCGCGCGGGCGCGTGGGACATCACCCGCGCGATCAGCTCCCAGTCCCCGTCCAGCACGTCGGCGACCACGGCCAGCGCCGTCTCCAGCCCGACCGCCCCGAACGGCGCCGCGCACCAGTCCCGCGCCTTCGCGCTCGCCGGGTGCGGCGCGTGGTCGGTCGACACCGCGTCGATCGTGCCGTCCCGCAGCCCCTCCCGCAGCGCCTCCACGTCGGACGCCGACCGCAGCGGCGGGTTCACCTTGAACCGGGTGTCCCCGCCGCGCACCGCCCGGTCGTCGAGCAGCAGGTGGTGCGGCGTGACCTCGGCGGTCACCGACCAGCCCTGCGACTTGGCCCACCGCACGATCTCCACCGACCGCGCGGTCGACACGTGGCTCACGTGCAGCGCCGCCCCGGTCTCGGCGGCCAGCAGCACGTCCCGCGCGATCACCGCCTCCTCGCCGACCCCCGGCCACGGCGGCAGCTTGGTCTGCTTCGCGGCCTCGCCGGCGTTGACCTGCCCCCCGCCCGCCAGCGCCTCGGACTGCGCGTGCTGCGCCACGACCGCGCCCGCCGCCCTGGCCGCCACCATCGCCCGCCGCAGCAGCCCGGCGTCGTCCAGGCAGTTCGCGTCGTCGGAGAACACCCGCACCCCGGCCTTGGCCATCTCCGCGATCGGCGCGAGCCGCTGCCCGGCGAGCCCGACCGTGAGCGCCCCCGCCGGGTGCACCCGGCACGCCTGACCCCCGCGCCCGAGCGCCCGCACCCGCGCGACGCTGTCGGTCACGGGCGTGCGGTTGGGCATCGCGACGACGTCCGAGTACCCGCCGTGCGCGGCGGCGACCACGTCCGCGCTGCCCGCCGCGCGCAGGTGCGCCCGCAGGTCCACCAGCGCGGGCACCGCGATCAGCCCGCCGAGGTCGATCCTGGGCGCGCAGAACGGCTCGACCAGCACCCCCTCGTGCACCGCCAGCGCGGACGGCTCGCCACCGAGCACCCGGATCCCGTGCAGTTCGATCACGCCGACACCCTCCCCACCACGAGGACCTGGTCGACGGCGCGCGACGACACCGGTCCGGAACGGGCGCCGTGCGAGCGACCTCGACCGCACACCACGCGCGCCCCCGACGCCTGCCCCCGGACGCCGAGGCGCCCGCCCGACCCGCGCGGCGCGGCAGGCCCGTGCGCCGCGCGGGGCGTCACCCGGCGGACCGGGCGACGAGGGAGGAGGCGGCCCGTGCGCCGGGCCGGGGAGCTCCCGCCGGAGCGCGCGGACCCCGCCCGCGCCGCGCGCGCCACGAGAGCGCTCCCACCAGCGGTGGGAACGCCCTCCGGCTCGTCGCGCGCCGCGCGGGCGGGGGAGATCACCGCGACTCGGGCAGCAGGTGCACCACCGGCACCCCGAGGTCCTCGTCCAGCGCGGGGGAGTGCGACACCGCCGCCACCGCGGCGACCCCGCCCTGCCTGGCCACGATGGACCGCGCCGTCGCCAGCCCGCGCGACTGCCACGAGGTCGCGATCAGCGCGGCGGACGACCCGGCGGCCAGCGGCGGGTTCACCGCGACGGCGCCCTCCACGGCGTCTATCCGGCTCACCCCGACCCCCAGCTCCACGGCCACCGCGTGCGCCAGCACCGCCTCGTCGCTGCTGTTCCACACCACCACCCGGTCCACCCCGGCCCCCGCGAGGCGGGCGGCCAGCGCCGCCGCCACCACGCGCACCGCCGACGGCGAGGCCGCCGTGTTCAGCGTCGGCCCGTAGCTGTCCGGCGCGATGCCCAGCTCGGCCACCGCCGCCCGCACGGCGATGTAGGCGGCGTTCTCGTTCTCGGTCATCCCTGCGGCTCCCTGTGCCTGGTCTTCCTGCGTGCGTCGGGCTGCGCCGACCCACCTGCGCCGACCCGCCCGCGTCCGCCCGCCCGCCCGCGCCGAGCTGCGCGCGTCGGGCCGACGACCGCCGATCACGGCGGGTCCGTTCGAGCGAACCCCGCTGAGCCGTTCAGCGCAACGGCCGGGTGGCCGAGGTCTCCGAGATCAGCACCGGGCTCCCGGCCCGGAAAAGCGAAAACCGGGGCGCCGCCCGAAGGGGCGCCCCGAGGTGCGCTCTGAGGTGCGCGCCGCGGGTGGCCGCGCCCCCCTCTGACGCGGGGGCGCGGCCACCTCCGGCTCACCCGATGTCGAACCGGGCCTTCACCTGGCGCTCCACGAGGTCCACGACCGCGTACAGCACCCAGCCGATCAGGCACAGCAGGATCAGGGTGATGAAGACGACCTGGATGTCGTCGTTGTCCTGAGCCTGCTTCTCCAGGTACCCCAGGCCGGCCTGCGCGCCGATGAACTCGCCGATCACCGCCGCCGTCACCGCCTGGAGCACGCCGACCCGCAGCCCCGCCAGCAGCGCGGGCAGCGCGAACGGCAGCTGGAGCACCCTGGCCTTGCGCGCGCCGGACATGCCGAGCACGACCGACAGGTCGTCGAAAGCGGTCGGCATCCCGCGCAGCTTGGCCACGACGTTCACCAGGATCGGGTAGAACGTCACCAGCGCGATCAGCGTGATCTTCGAGCCGATGCCCAGCCCGAGCCACAGCACGATCAGCGGCGCGATCGAGATCTTCGGGGTCACCTGGACCACGACGATCACCGGCATCAGCAGCTTCTCCAGCCACCTCAGCCGCACGAACAGCACCGCGAGCAGCACACCGGCCACCGTGCCGATCAGCACGCCCTGCAGGACCTCCGCGAGGGTCTGCGCGAGGTGCACGCCCAGCCCGCCGCTCCGGAACAGGGTCACGGCCCTGGACACCAGCTCGCCGGGGCTGGGCAGCACGTAGTCCGGCACGACCGGCAGCGACGCGGCGGTCCACCACGCAGCGATGCCCACGGCCAGCGACACCAGGCCGGCGAGCAGCGCGGTGCCGCGCGCCGGTGCGGTCGGGGAGCTCATCGGACGTTCTTCACCATCTCGTCGGCGTCGAACTCCTTGTCGATCAGCTTGAAGCCGACCTGGGCCTTGATGGACTCGTTCCAGCGGTCCACGTTGCCGTAGCCGAAGCCGTGCTCCTTGGTGTCGGCCGACTGCCACAGGGTCAGCGCGAACACGTCGTCCAGGATCAGCTCGATCTGGGCCTCCTGGCCCTCGAACGTGGGCGCGTAGTCCTTGATGGCCATCCTGGTGGCCTCGCCGACGTTGTCGATCACGTACTGGATGCCCTCGTTCAGGGCCGCGTTGAACGACTTCACCGTCTCGGCGTCGGAGTTCACCTTCTCCGGGTTCGCGATGACGATGTTGCCGAACGACGGCAGGTACTCGTCGCTCAGCACCTGGCCGACGCCCACCCCGGCCTGGAGCAGCGCGTAGTAGCGCAGCCGGGAGAAGACGATCGCGTCGACCTGGCCGTTCTTCATGGCGTCCACGATCGCGCCGGTGCCGATGGTCTCGACCTGCACCTCGGACAGCGGCACGTTCTCCTTGGCCAGCATCGCCTGGAGCTGCGCGTAGTTCGCGCTGCCCAGGTCGGTCACGCCGACCTTGCGGCCCTTGAGGTCCGCCGGGGTCTTGATGCCGGAGTCGTCGCGGAACAGCAGCGCGCCGATGCCCTGCTGGTACGTGGTGTGCACGACGTTGGTCTTGATGCCCTTGGCGTACGCGGTGATCACCGAGTCGCCGTTGGGGAAGCCGAAGTCCACGTTGCCCGCGGCGACGTTCTGCACGATGTCGGCGCCCTGGGCGTAGGTGAACTCCACCTCCAGGCCGTGGTTCTTGAAGAAGCCCTGCTTCTGCGCGGCGTACAGCGGGGCGTAGTACGGCACCGCCGAGCCGTCGATCTGCATGGTGACCTTCTTGGTGCCGCCCTCGCCCGAGGACGAGGACGAGCCCGCGTCGGCGGGGCTGCACGCGACCAGCGCGGCGGCGGTGGCCACCACGGCGGTCAGGGCGCCGAAGCGGCGGCGGGACAGGGTGGAGCTGGACATGCTTTTCCCTTCGGGGATGCGGGGTTCTAGCAGGGGGAGGGCGTCAGGCCGGGGTCGGGGGACCCGGCTAGCGGCGCCACGGCAGTGCGATCCGCTCGACCAGCCCGACCAGGCCGAAGCCGGTCAGGCCGACCACGACCGTCAGCAGGACGGCGGCGAGCAGCTGGGGGGTGTCGTAGGTGCTCTTGCCCATCACCATCAGGTAGCCGAGGCCCTGCTTCGCGGACAGGTACTCGGCCAGGAACGCGCCGGTCATCGCGTCAATCACGGCGATCCGGGCGCCCGCGAACAGGGCGGGCAGCGCGGCGGGCAGCTGCACGCGCAGCAGGAACCGCTTGCGGTCCATGGCCAGGACGCGGCCCAGCGCGCGCATGTCGTCGGTGACCTCGCCGAGGCCGAGGGTCATCGCGATCATCATCGGGAAGAACGCGAGCATCACCACGAGCGTGAGCTGCGAGCCCAGGCCCAGGCCGAACCACAGCACGAGCAGCGGGGCGACGGCGATCTTCGGCGCGGCCTGGAACAGCACCACGTACGGCGCCAGCAGCATCCGGGCGCGCGGCGAGGACGCCAGCACCCAGCCCAGCGCGCAGCCGATCAGGATGCCGGACACCAGGCCGATGACGATGTTGCGCACGGTGTAGCCCAGGTGCGGCCACAGCTCGCCGCTGCTCGCCAGCCCGGCCAGCGACTCGGCGACGGCGCCGGGCGCGGGCAGCAGGTACTGCGGGACGTCGGCGAGCGTGACGTACAGGTGCCACACGCCGAGGACGACCGCCAGGTACAGCACCGCCGTGCCCGCGCGGCGCAGGTCGAACCGGCCGCGCGCCTTCGGCGCCGCGGTCTCGTCGACCAGGTCGCGCACGCTCATGCCAGCTCCCCGCGCAGCATCCCGGCGAAGCGGCCGAACTCGGGCAGCTCGCGCGTCGCGGGGGTGCGGTCGCGGTGCAGCGGAACCCGGTGCACCGCGCGGATGCGGCCGGGGCGCGCGGACATCACCACGACGCGGTCGGCCAGGTAGGCGGCCTCCTCCACGCTGTGCGTGACGAAGACGATGGTCTTCCTGGTGCGCTCCCAGATCCGCAGGATGTCGTCGTGCAGGCGGTCGCGGGTGATCGCGTCCAGCGCGCCGAACGGCTCGTCCATCAGCAGGATCTGCGGGTCGTAGGCGAGCGCGCGCACGATCGCGGTGCGCTGGCGCATCCCGCCGGACAGCTCCTTCGGGTAGGACTTGGCGAAGTCGCCCAGCCCCACCAGGTCCAGCAGCTCGGCCACCCGCTGCTCGGCGCCCTCCAGGTCCTTGCGGCCCTCGAGGCCCAGGCCCACGTTGCCCGCCACGCTGCGCCACGGCAGCAGCGCGGGCTCCTGGAACACGAAGCCGATGTCCTTGCCGGGGCGCGGCGGGCGCCGCCACTCGACGGCGCCGGTGTAGTCGTCGTCCAGGCCGGCGACCATGCGCAGCAGCGTCGACTTGCCGCAGCCCGAGGGCCCGATGACCGCGACGATCTCGCCCTCGGCGATGTCCAGGTCGATGCCCTCCAGCGCCTGCACCGTCGCGCCCTTGGCCGTGCGGTAGCGCTTGTCGACGCCTCGGATGCTCAGCAGCGGCCGGGGAGGGGCGGGTGCCGGGACGCCGGGCTGGGCGCCGCTCGGGGCGGGAGGGGTCACGTCGTGGCTCCGCAATCGTGGTCGGTTTCCGGGGTGCGGCCCGGAGTGTTCCATGCGGTGGAAGTGCCTTTCCACCTCGGGGTCGGTGCTCACCGGAACAGCACCTCGGTGATCGCTCTGCGTAGCGATTCGCGTCGACGCAGATCAGCCTGCTTTATCGGGCGCGAAAAATCCACTGTGACCGTTCGCAGTGGAGGTTGACAGTCGTTCGGCAGACCAACAGACTGCCCGATCTGGAAACCCCATTTCCACCACGAGTGCCGGCGCGTCCGGCGGTGAGGAGCGCGCCCGGTGGCCCGCAGCGCAGCAGACCCCTGGCTCGACGGGCGGCCCCCGCACCTGCCGTGCGGACCCGGTGACCTGCCCGAGGTGTGCCTGCTCCCCGGCGACCCGGCGCGCGTCGACCGGGCCGCCCAGGTGCTCGACGACTTCCGCGTCCTCGGGCAGAACCGCGAGTTCAGGGTGGGTGTCGGCACCTGCGGCGGGGTGCCCGTCGCGGTCTGCTCGACCGGCATCGGCGGGCCGTCCACGGAGATCGCCGTGGTCGAGCTGGCCCGCCTCGGCGTGCGCACCGTGATCCGCACCGGCGGCATGGGGGCGCTCGGCGCGCACATCGAGCCGGGTGACCTGTGCGTGGTGACCGAGGCCGAGCGGGAAGGCGGGGCGGCCAGGCACTACGCCGATCCGGAAATCCCCGCCCTCGCCACGACGACGGTCTCCGAGGCGCTGCTGGCCGCCGCGCCCGCGCATTTCCGGCGACCCGCCCACCGAATTCGCGTGCTCTCCTGCGACAGCTATTACGTCGGAGAGGGCAGGCCGTTGGACCGAATGGAGGAACGCGCCGCCCGGCGTTTGGCGGAAATCGAGGCCATGGGCGTCGACGCCATGGACATGGAGTGCGAGACCGTGCTGGCCGTCGGGGCCGCGATGGGGTTGCGCGTCGGCGCCGTCCTGGTCGCCCACGCGTCCCGCGCGAGCGACAGCTGGCTGGAGGACTACGAGCCCGCGCAGCTGGCGATGCTGCGGGTGGCGGCGGCAGCGGCGCGTGACCTGACGGACACCCCGGGTGTGTGAGCTGGGCGACTCGGCGTGAGAATCACGCGATCAACTTCTCGCCCTCACCCGGAGGTCAGGTGGCCGAGGCAACCCGTCCCATGCAAGTGGTAGTAAGAGCGCTCGACGTGCTCGGCGCGCTGTCCGCGGCGGGCACCAGCCGCAGCCTGCAGGAGCTGCACGAGCAGCTGGACATCCCCGTCGGCAGTATGCACCGGCTGCTGGCGACCCTGGAGCAGTCCGGCTACGTGTCCCGCTCGCCGGTCAACCGCCGCTACTTCCTGGGCCGCTCCGCCCGCGCGCTCGGCCAGCAGGCCAGGGCGAACGGCGCCAGGCTCGTCCGCCCGCCCGCGCCGCTGGAGGTCGCGGCGCGGGAGAGCGGCGAGACCGTGTTCCTGAGCGAGCTGATCGGCGACGTGCCGGTGTGCGTGGCGCTCGTGGAGGCCAGGCACCCGCTGCGGCTGTTCGTCCGGATCGGCCAGGAGATGCCGCTGCACGCCGCGTCGTCGGCGCGCAGCATCCTGGCGTTCCAGGAGGACGAGGTGGCGCGGGCGCTGCTCGCGAACGCCCCGCTCACCGAGTACACGTCGGGCACCCCGCGCACCACCGAGGGCGTGCTGGAGCACCTGTCGGTGGTGCGCGCGCAGGGCTACGACGTGTGCGACAACGAGCTGGACCGCAACGTGTGGGCGGTGTCCGCGCCGGTGCGCTCGATCGACGGCAGCGTCGGCGCGAGCGTGACGCTGGCGGCGGCGGGCGCGCGGATGCGCGACCCGCTCGACCGCACCCGCGCGACGGCGACCGTGCTGCGCGCGGCGCGGGCGCTGTCGGAGGAACTGGGGTACGTCGCGGACGAGGACTGACCCCCGCGCGTGGCGCCCGCCCCACCCAGGGCGCCGATCCCGAGCGCTGGTCTCGGGACCTGTTGGTGGCGCAGTGGATTCCGCCGGACATCACGTGACGTCAGGCCGCTTCCGCGCCACCTCCCCCTCACCGGTGACGTTCCCCGGTGGGCATCCTCACACTTCCCGCCCCCGAGGCGGTTCCGCCCCGCGCCGACCGGTCGAGGTCCAGCGCGCGGTGTGCACCAGGTGCAGCCGACGAGCCCCGCGCCCCAGCACGTTCGAGCTCGGGTGCACCTCCCGGCAGTAGTGCTCGACCCCGAGGTGGTCGTGCGTCCCGTGGTGGCCGCCGTTGGCCGCGACGTCCAGGTGCAGCCGCGCCACCTCGCGGAACAGCGGCGCGTCCCCGGTGAGGAACAGCGTGTCCGCGTGCACCCGCTCGTGCAGCCGCTCGCGGTCGGGCACGTGCGCGTGGGCGTCGTGGTCGATCGGCGCGAGCGAGGCGGCCTCGGGCAGCTCGGCGGTGCGCAGCCGCCCCCGCCCGAGCCCGGCGCGCACGTCCTTCCAGTCCGACGGCGAGAACTGCAACCCCCGGTGCGACAGCACGAGGTCGAGCGGGAGGTCCCCCGGCCACAGCCCGCCGACCGGCGGGGTGGTGGCGCGCACGGGCAGGTGCACGAGCGAGCGCGGGGAGCGCGCGGCGAGCAGCCACAGCGCCGCCACGGCAGCCGCGTCGGCGCCCCCGACCAGCACCTCGACGGACCACTCGCGCCCCACGACCAGCGTGCGCGCCAGCGGCGCGGCGGGCCGCAACACGCGGAACCCGGCCCGGCCGAGCTGGACCCGGTGCTCGGTGACGCGCAGCTCCACGCCCCGGACCTTACCCCGAACGGGTGAGTCACACGGGTGGTTCCGCCGGGCGCGCGACCCCCTGGCCGTCGCCCGCTGGAACGAGATCCCGGTCGACTGACGCCGCCCCCTCGCCCGGCGGGGGCGGCGCGTCGAGCGGGCTCACGAGTTCAGCAGGAACCTGTCCAGCACCCGCACCCCGAACCGCAGCGCGTCCACCGGCACCCGCTCGTCCACCCCGTGGAACAGCCCGGAGAAGTCCAGGTCGGCGGGCAGCTTCAGCGGCGCGAAGCCGAAGTTGCGGATGCCCAGGCGCTGGAACGCCTTCGCGTCCGTGCCGCCCGACAGCATGTACGGCAGCACCTTCGCGCCGGGGTCCTCCGCGCTGATCGAGCCGACCATCGCGTCCACCAGCGCCCCGTCGAACGTGGTCTCCACCGGCGGCAGGCCGATCCACTCGCGCTCCACGTCCGGGCCGAGCAGCTCCGCCAGCTCCGCGTCGAACGCCTCCTCGCGGCCGGGCAGGATGCGGCAGTCCACGGTGGCCTCGGCCACGGACGGGATCACGTTCGCCTTGTAGCCCGCGGTCAGCATCGTCGGGTTGGCCGTGTCGCGCAGCGTCGCGCCGATCATCCGCGACAGCGCGCCGAGCTTGCCGACGGCGCCCTCGATGTCGTCCTCGGGGAAGTCGATGCCGGTGATCTCGGTGACCCCGTCGAGGAACTCCCGCACCGACGGCGAGATCACCAGCGGGAACCGGTGCTGCCCCAGCCTGGTCACGGCGGCGGCCAGCTTCGCGACCGCGTTGTCGTGGTGGATCATCGACCCGTGGCCCGCCGTGCCGCGCACGCGCAGCTTCAGCCAGCGGATGCCCTTCTCTGCGGTCTCCACGAGGTAGGCGCGCACGTCGTCCTTGAGCGTGATCGAGAACCCGCCGACCTCGCTGATGGCCTCGGTGACGCCCTCGAACAGCTCGGGCCGGTGGTCGATCAGCCAGTGCGCGCCCTGCAGCCCGCCCGCCTCCTCGTCGGCGAGGAACGCGAACACGATGTCCCTGGGCGGCACGATCCCGTCCCGCTTGAACCGGCGGGCCACCGCGAGGGACATGGCGACCATGTCCTTCATGTCGACCGCGCCCCGCCCCCACACGTACCCGTCCTGCACCGCGCCGGAGAACGGGTGCACCGACCACTCCGACGCGTCGGCGGGCACCACGTCCAGGTGCCCGTGCACCAGCAGCGCGCCCCGCGACGGGTCGGCCCCGGCCAACCGCGCGATCACGTTGCCACGCCCCTTGCCGGTGTTGCCGGACTCGACGTAGGTGGTCTCGTACCCGACCTCGGCCAGCTTCTCCGCGACCCACTCGGCCGCGGCCCGCTCGGGCACCAGCGTGTCCGGGTCGCCGGTGTTGGTGGTGTCGATCCTGATCAGCTCGCTGGCGAGCGCCACGACCTCGTCCTGCGCGAGCTCCAGCCCGCCCCCTGTGTTCGTCACAGGGCTTTCCTACCACCAGCCCGTCCCCCGGACGGCCCAGCTCCCGCTGGGTGGACCACCCGCGACGGCCCCGCCGGGGCCGCTGAGCACCCGGCGGGACCTGGGGCGGGACGTCGGAGATCCCGCCTTGAGTTGATCATGCCACTAGGGGTGGGGGGTTCCGGCGCGGGGGAGGAGCGCTTGCGGTGCAACGGGGTGCTCAGCGCAGCCAGGTGATCACCGGCTCCCGCGCGCCCCTGGCCCCCCGCGCGGTGGGCGCGCTCTCACGGGGGCGCGCGCCGCGCTCGACCAGTGCCGCCAGCACCGCCTGGAACGTCGCCCGCGCCCCCGCGCGGGCGTCCCGCCTGGTGGCCGTCGGGATCAGCGCCGAGCAGTCCACCAGCACGTCGAACGGCGTCCGGTCGGTGAACAGGTCGAACCCCCAGTTCGCCAGGAACAGCTCCCGGCTGAGCCCGTCCTTGTCCCGCAGCAGCCCGGCGCACTCGGCCCGCCCGCGCGGGCTCCCGCGCTCCAGGTACGACACGCGGCACTTGCGCGCCCTGCTGCCCTCGTCCGACTCCAGCCAGATCCGCACCGCCGGTTCCGCCGAGTACCAGGGCAGCCCCCACGAGTCGAACACCCCGGCGGGCGCGCGGCCGAGCAACCCGGCCATCTCGGCGTCCACCGCCCGCTCCAGCTCCGGGTCGCCCCGCGCGAGGTCGACCTCCGGGGACCACTCGCGCTCCCCGCGACCGAGCACGTCGAGCAGCACCGCCGACGCCGAGTAGCGCGGCACGTCGAACGCCCGCGCCAGCGCGTGGGAGAGCGTGGTCTTCCCGGCCGCCGTCAGGCCGGAGATGATGATCTTCATCAGGGGTCACCTCGGCACGTCCGGCCGCGCGCCGCGCTGGGCCGGGGGGAATTCGGTTCGCGGATCCGGGCCCGCAGAAGTGCGGGGACGGGTTTTCCGCTTGTCGCCACACTGGCTTCACCCGAAGAAGTGAGCGTGTTCTATCCGAGAAAATCGGTCCCATCGGTAAAGCTAGCACCCGATTTCGTGTTGTCCAGTCCGATCGGCGGGAGTTGGTCCGTGCGAGAAGTGCGCTTGGCGGGGTGCGTCATCAGGGACCCGCGCGGACGGGTCATGATGCTGCACCGGAAAACCGACGAGCTGACCCAGTGGGAGATTCCGGGGGGAAAGCTCGAACCTGGCGAGGAGCCCGAGCAGACCGCCGTCCGGGAACTGCGCGAGGAGGTCGGCGTGGAGGTCGACATCGAGCGCAGGCTCGGCGAGCGCGAGTTCTTCCAGGGCGACTGCCGGATGGTCTACACGTGGTTCCTGGCGGCCATCACCAGCGGTCGCCCCGAGCCGCTGGAGCCGATCCACGACCGGCTGTCCTACCACCACGTCGCCGAGTGGGCGGACATGGTCGACCAGCTCTCCCCGAACAGCAGGAACTTCATCAGCGAGGTCTCCCGAGGGGGCATCTCGCTCTAGCCGGAGCCGGTGAGGCACCCATGCGCGTCGTCGTGGACACCCCTGTCGTGACCGCCGCGAGCACCCCGGCGCGGGACCTGGCCGCCCTGATCGCGGCGGACACCCGTGCCGACTACGTCTACTCCTACCCGCCCAGGCAGAGCTACCGCCCGCTCCCGCCGGGACCGGACGCCGACGTGCCCGGTCTGGTCAGCCGCTCGCTGGCGCGGTTCCCCGACCTCAACCTGTACGCGCACGTCCCGTTCTGCCGCCAGATCTGCCGCTTCTGCAACCTCTACGCCGTGGCCGACGCCGGGCGGGACGACCGGCACGACGACTACGTCACCGCCGTGCTGAGCGAGGCCGAGCGGCTCGCCGCGCTCACCGACCGCAAGCACGTCACCACCCTCTACCTCGGCGGTGGTACCCCGTCCCTGCTGCGCCCGCAGCTGCTCGAACGCCTGGTCACCGGCCTGCTGGCGCTGTTCGCGACCGACCCGGCCACCCCGCCGCCGGAGACCGCGCTGGAGGTCGACCCGGCCACCGTCGACGCGGCGGCGCTGCGCGACATCAGGGCGGCGGGGATCAACCGGATCAACCTCGGCTACCAGTCGATGGTCTCGGCCGAGGTGGTCGACCTCGGCCGCGACCGCCCGACCACCTCGGGCCTCGACCTGCTCGCCGCGGCGCTCGGCACCGGGTTCGCCAACGTCTGCGTCGACCTCATCTACGGGCTCGCGGGCCAGAGCGACGAGGGCTGGCTCAGCTCGTTGCGGCAGGTCACGGCCCTGCTGCCGCCGACGGTCTGCGCCTACCCGCTCACCCTGCGCCCGTTCACCGGCTACCGCAGGCGCGGCTACCGCAGCGTCGACGGCGCCCTGCTGCACCGCCGCTACCGGGTCGCCGACCGGGTGCTGCGCGAGGCGGGGTACCGGCAGGAGACGCACGTCAGGTGGGTTCGCGACCGGGGCGGCTACGTCCAGAAGGCCAACCACTGGGGGATGCGCAACGTGCTCGGCGTCGGCGCGGGCGCCCGCAGCTACCTGTGGGAGGCCGACCTGCGCAACGGCTACTCGGTGCGCTCCCGGTCCTCGGCGCTGCGCGACTACCTCGACCGCGTCCGCGCCGGGCAGAGCCCCGTCCGGGACGGCTACCGCATGACGCCCGACGAGCGGCTGCGCAAGGCCGCCGCGCTGAACCTGATGGACCTGGACCGGAACTGGGCGCGCGAGCTGCTCGGCGCCGACCCGGTCGAGCGCTTCGCCGACCGGTACGCGGCCTTCGCCGAGCTGGGGCTGGCCGAGGTGGGGCCGGACCGGGCCCGCCTCACCGCCGAGGGCGTGCAGCACCGCGACCTGCTCTCGCAAACCCTGTTCAGCCCCGAGGTGCGGACCCGGTTGCGCGCCTTCGACTACGACGAGTGAGCCCGTTCCCCGGTTCCGGCGGAACACCCCGGTGTTCCGCCGGAACCGGCGCGCCCGTATTCCTGCGGGGGTTTTCCGAGGCATTTCTGGAATCGCCCGGAAAGTGGATGGCGTGTCCCTTCCGCAGGTCGCCGCAGCGTGACACGGTGGGCGGCGGAAGAAGCTCTCACCGGCGTCGGAGCAGGAGTTCGGACATGAGCGGGACGGCCATCGTCGCGGCGATGCAGGCGTATTCTTCGATCGGTTTGCGGGAGGCGGTGTACGTCGCCTGCCCGATCAGCTCGGGACGGCGCGAGTTCGACCTCATGCTCAGCCTGGGCAGGTTCGACCGCGCGGCGCTGCGCGCGGAGCTGCCCGTCCGCTGGCGCGGCGAGGTCCTCGAACCCAACCGCGCGGACGCCGGGGGCGCGGCGGCGCGCGCCCGCGCCCGACACCCGCGCAGCGCGGTCGTCAACCCGGCCGCGTTCGACATAGCCGGGCTCGACCAACCCGGCTACGACGTGCTGTGCGAGCGCATCATCCGGGACCACGTGACGCGGATCGTGCTCGCCGACGGCTGGCAGTACAGCAGGGGGGCGCGCGTGGAGGCCGTGCTCGCATTCGGCCTCGGCCTGCCGGTCGAGGACGCGGTGGGCCGCCCGATGGACCACGACCGGGTGGCGTCCGCGTGCGCCGAGGCGGAGACCGCGCTGCTCGGCTCCGGGGTTCCCGGCCACGCCGTGCCGGGGCTGCTGCCCGCGTTCGCGCTCGCCGCGGCCCCCGCTCCCGCCGCTCCGGTCGGCTGACCGGGGCTCCCGTCACCCCCCGACGGCGCCGCGCATCCCGTCCAGCTCCCGCAGCAGCCCGGCGTCGACACGGGGGTCGTCCCGCAGCGCGCGCCACGCGTCGCGCACCGCCTCGGCGTCGTCGGGCGCCAGCCGCTCCCCGCGCCACAGGGCGAAGTCGTAGAACGAGTACAGGTCCAGGTAGCGCCGCTCCGCGCTGATCCGGTCCCGGTAGCCCGCGCCGCGCACCAGCGCGATCGACCGCTCGCGGGTCCGCGACCAGCCGCGCGCGCGGTCCGAGTCCACGTGCGGCGGCTCCAGGGTCCGGTCCCCGTCGCCGTAGTAGTACATGAGGTAACCCCGGTTCCAGGCCCGCCACCGGGGCGACGACCGCCCGCGCCCCACGAACTCCGCCAGCGCCCGGCCGTCGCCCCGGTGGCACAGCCCCCACAGCAGCGCCTGCTGGAGGAACACGTCGTCCTCCCCGTCGAGCAGCCGCCACAGCGCGCCCACGCCGCCCGGCGCGACGCGGGAGAGCAGGTAGGCCACCAGGTTCCCGGTCACCCGCGCCACCGCCGCGCCGTCCCGCTCGCGGGCCGTCCGGTACGCCCGCTCCAGCGCCCCCTCCAGGCCGGGCGCGCCCGTCGCCCGCAGCTCGTCCACCAGGAAGTGCCGGATCTCCGGGGTCGGGTCCAGCCGCAGGCACTCGGCCAGCGCCGCGCCGTCCCCGCCGACCAGGCCGCGCTGGTAGGCGCGGCTCACCAGGTACTCGTAGAACGAGTAGTGGATGAAGCTGCCCCACACCCGGCCGGACGCGCGCACCCGGTCGCACAGGTGGCTCAGCGCCCGCGCCACGCACCGCTGGGCGCCCTCGTCCGCGCGCCCGGCGGGGTGGTCCCGGCTCCCGCACCGCTCCGCGCACCCGCACCCGCCCGCGCGCTCGCGGGCCACGGCCAGGCTGATCGCGGTGAAGTCGAACCGGTCCTCCTGCAGCGCCCGCCCGGAGAACAGCGCCCACGCCGCGTCGACCCACACGTCCACCGAGGCCCCGTCCCGGCACCCCGCGACCACGAGCGCCCGGTCGCTGCGCTGCGCCAGCCGGTCGACGCACTCCGCGTACAGCGCCGACACGTTCGCCACGCCGCGCAACCGCTCCACGCCCAGGTAGGTGATCATCCGCGCGTACAGCGGCCGGGCCGCCATCCTGGTCAGGTCCGGCGAGGCGCGCACCAGCTCCACCAGGTCGCCGGGCGAGTCCAGCACCCCGGCGGCGGCCAGCACCCTGGTGAACTCGGCGAACTGCCCGTCCAGCGCCCACCCGCCCACGGCGCGGATGGAGTCGAACACGTCGCCGTCCATCGCGGGCGCCACGACGTCCTCGAACTCGCGGTGCCTGCACGTGACCACGAGCGTGAACAGCGCGCCCGCCTCGCGCAGCAGTCCGGCGAGCCCGGCCCCACCGCCCTCGTCGCCGACCGCCTCGTCAAGGCCGTCGACCACCAGCACCGGCCGCGCGCCGCCCTCGACCGCCGCGCGCAGCGCCGCCGTCCACTCCGGACTCGTGCCGTCGACCGCCTCGCGCAGCCCGGAGACCCGGACCGCGATCGCGGGCGCCACCCGGCGCAGCTCGCGCAGCAGCGCGTAGGCGGTGACGCTCTTGCCGCTGCCCGGTTCGCCCAGCAGCAGCACCGAGCAGCCCGCGAGCACCTCGGCGGCCACCGCCGGGACCTCGCTGGGGCCCGCCAGGTCGGGCCCGGTGAAGGAGGAGGGCACGTACAGGCCCCTGCGGTGCAGCTCGGCGATGCTCAGGTCCAGCGGGAACGCCGTGCGGCGCTTGCCCAGCGCCCTGGCGCTGTCGTCGGAGGCCCGCCACAGCGCGGCGTCACCGGACCGCCGGACGGGCGCCTCACCCCTGGGTTCCTGCCGCGGCACCTCGACCAGGGGCGGGGCGGCCGAAAACGCGTCGGCCGGAACCGCGCCACCGGCGATCGGTTCGCCGACCCGCAGCACCCACGCGTCCGAGTCGGTCTCCTTGTCCACCACCCGCGTCCGCCGGTACGCGCCCGCCTCGGCGAACCGGCTGTGCCGCACCACCTCGTCGAAGAACCACGCCGACGCCACCAGCACCAGCGCCCCGGCGTGCCCGGTCAGCTCCCGCTTGGCGGCGGGGGAGTCGACCAGCCTGCACACGTGGTTGACCGCGTGCCCGACCACGCCGTGCCCGTCCAGGTACACCTCGCCCGCGTGCACCGCCATCCGCAGCCGCACCCGCTGCCCCTCGGGGTGCGTCCGGTTGTGCTCCCGCAGCAGGTCCGCGAGCAGGTGCGGCAGCCGTTCCACGAGCAGGCCCTTCGGCACGTCGCCGGGGACGAACACCAGGGCCCCGTCACCCCGGTCCTCGTGGTCGCAGGAATCCCACGGAACACCCGCCGCGGTGAACGCCGAAGCCAGCGCCGCGTACACCGCGGCGCGCACGACCAAGCGGTCCGGATTGGTCCTGCGCTGGTCGCTGTAAGCCTCGACGTCGACCACCGCGAGAGTCCGGTGCACGGCCTGCCCCGAGGCGAGACCGGCGCTGCTGCCTGCGGCGATGTCCCCGTCCATCCGCCCTCCCGAGTGCCTCCCCGATGGCCACGGTAGGGCATCGGCGACGCTTCCGGTGGACGGCGGGGGAATTCCTGCCAATTCTGGAAAAAATGTTTGGGCGCAATTCTGCGGATTCGCCGGAATTCTTCACTAGGGGGTGCTCCGGCAGTGCGCCCCCAGGCGCGGCGCCGCCCGCACGTCCCCGGCGCGGTCCCGCAGCCGCGTGACCCGAACCCGTAACACGGCGGTCACCCGGTCCGACTCCAAGGTCATCCCCGGACCCCGCGCCGCGGAGGTGCCCATGAACGCCAGACCGTCCGAGCCCCGGCACTGGCAGGCCGCGGCGGAACCCAGCGACTACTACACCGGCGGCCCCACCTGGGCCTCCGACCCGGCCGGTCACGCGCTGCTGCGCATCAACCGCGCGGGTGGTCCGGCCGAGGCCACCGCGCAGGCCGCCACCGAGGCGGTGCTGGTGCTGCACTCGATCCGGCGAATCCTGCTGTGGACGGCGGTGCTGCTGCCGCTGGCCGTGGTGCTGGGCGCGCTGCTGCTGTCGATGGAGCCGACCCGCTGAGCCCGAGCCCACTGAGCCCGATCCCGCTGAGCCCACACCCGCTGCCCCCGCGCCCGGTGCGATCATGCCGGGCGTGCTCGTCCACCCGCTGACCCCCGCCGACCACGACCTGCTCGACGCCGCCGTGCGCCTCTTCCGCGCCACCGAGGTCGCCGACCACACCCCGTTCCTGGCCGACCCTGCCTCGATCGCGTTCGTCGCGCTGGAGGAGGGCCGGGTCATCGGCTGGGCCTGGGGCGTCAGGCAGCGGCACGCGGCGGGCTACTCGCAGGTCCAGCTCTACGAGCTCGCCGTCGCGCGGACCAGCAGGCGACGCGGGGTGGGGCGGGCCCTGCTCACCGCGTTCCGCGACCTCGCGCGCGCCGAGGGCCACCGCCGCATGTGGCTGTTCACCGACCAGGGCAACACCGCCGCCAAGGCCCTGTACGCCTCCGAGGGCGGTGAGCCCTCCCCGCACGACGACGCGGGCTACTGGTGGCAGCTCTGACTCACTCCCCGCGCACCAGCTCCCAGAAGTGCGCCACGTGCTCGGCCATGTCCGTGCCCCCGTCGTACAGCCACGCCGTCTGCAACCCGTCCAGCAGCGCCGTGACCAGCACCGCGAGCTTGTCCGGGTCCGCCGCCGCGGGCATCCGCCCCTCCGCCTGCAACCGCCGGATCGCCTCGGCGGTGTCCGCGCGCAGCGCCCGGTAGCGCTCGCCGAAGTACTCGTGCGACGGGTGCTCCGGCTCCACCGCCTCCGCCGACACCCGGTTGTACAGCCGCACCAACCCCGGCACGCCCGCGTTGTGCCGCACCAGCCGCACGTACGCGTCCGGCAGGTCGGTGGTCTCCGGGTCGCCGAGGAACTCCGCCCGGTCGGCCTCGTCGCGCCGCCGCAGGATCTCGGTGAACAGCTCCTCCTTGGACCCGAAGTGGTGCATCAGCCCGGCCTGGCTCAGGCCCACCGCGTTGGCCAGCTCGCGCACCGTGGTGCGCCGGTAGCCGTTGCGGGCGACCAGTTCGAGCGCCGTGGTGAGGATCTCCTCCCGCTTGGCCAGCCCCTTCGCGTACGAGCCCCGTCGAGTCATGGTGGCGAATCTATCCGTTGCCACCCAAAACCGAGCGGTATACGGTGTTCGTGGAAACAAAAACCGAACATCATCCGGTTTTCAAAGGGGATGCCGATGAGCACCGACCAGCCCACCGTGCCCGCGTCAGTGGCCGACCAGGCCGCGCTCGGCAGCGGCGCGGACATGTGGACCACGAAGGCGGTCGGCGACGTGCCGTCCCTCTTCGTCACCGACGGCCCGCACGGCCTGCGCAAGCAGACCGGCGACACCGACAACCTCGGCATCGGCGGCAGCGTCCCCGCGACCTGCTTCCCGCCCGCCGTCGGCCTCGCGCAGAGCTGGGACGCCGACCTCGTCGAGCGGGTCGGCCGGGCGCTGGGGGAGGAGTGCCAGGCCGAGGGCGTGTCCGTCCTGCTGGGACCGGGCGTGAACATCAAGCGCGACCCGCGCTGCGGCCGCAACTTCGAGTACTACTCCGAGGACCCGCTGCTGTCCGGCGCGCTCGGCGCGGCCTGGGTGCGCGGCGTGCAGTCGCAGGGCGTGGGCGCCTCGCTCAAGCACTACGCGGCCAACAACACCGAGACCGACCGGATGCGCTCCAGCTCCAACGTCGACCCGCGCACCCTGCGCGAGGTGTACCTGCGGCCGTTCCAGCGGGTCGTCGAGGACGCCCAGCCGTGGACGGTCATGTGCGCCTACAACCGGATCAACGGCGTGTACGCGTCCGAGGACCGCTGGCTGCTCACCGACGTGCTGCGCGGCGAGTGGGGCTTCGAGGGCGCCGTGGTCAGCGACTGGGGCGCGGTGCGCGACCGGGTGGCCGCCGTGTCGGCCGGGCTCGACCTGGAGATGCCCGGCGGCGGCGACACCGACGCGGACGTCGTCGCGGCCGTCGAGGCGGGCGGGCTGGACCCGGCCGTGGTGGAGCTGGCCGCGACGCGGGTCGCCGCGCTGGCCGCCAAGGGCGTCGCAGGCCGCCGCTCCGACGTCGTGCTGGACGTCGACGCGCACCACGCGCTGGCCCGCGAGGTCGCCGCGCGCTGCGTCGTGCTGCTCAAGAACGACGGTGCCGTGCTGCCCCTCGCCCCCGGCTCGTCCGTCGCCGTCATCGGCGCGTTCGCGCAGGCCCCGCGCTTCCAGGGCGGCGGCAGCTCCCACGTGAACCCCACCAGGGTGGACGTGCCGCTGGACGAGATCCGCCGCCACGCCCCCTCGGCCACCTTCGCCGCGGGCTTCACCACCGACGGCTCCGGCGACGCGGCGGCCCTGCGCGCCGAGGCCGTCGCCGCCGCGGGCGCCGCCGAGTCCGCCGTGCTGTTCCTGGGTTTGGCCGCCGACCAGGAGTCCGAGGGCTTCGACCGCGAGCACATCGAGATCCCCGCCGAGCAGGTCGAACTGCTGGCCGCCGTGCTCCAGGCCCAGCCCCGCACCGCCGTCGTGCTCTCCCACGGCGGCGCGCTGCGCCTGGCCCCCCTCGCGGGCGCGCCCGCCCTGCTGGACGGCGCGCTGCTCGGCCAGGCGGGCGGCGCGGCCGTCGCGGACGTGCTGTTCGGCGCGGTCAACCCGTCCGGCAGGCTCGCCGAGACCGCGCCTACCCGGCTGGAGGACACCCCGGCGTTCCTGAACTTCCCCGGCGAGCGCTCGCAGGTCTACTACGGCGAGGGCCTGCACGTCGGCTACCGCTGGTACGACGCCCGCGACGCGGCAGTCGGCTTCCCGTTCGGGCACGGCCTGTCGTACACCAGCTTCGAGCACCGGGACCTGACCGTCTCCGCCTCCGAGGCCGGGATCACGGCGTCGGTCGCGGTGGTCAACACCGGCGAGCGGGCCGGGCGCGAGGTCGTGCAGTTCTACGTGTCGGTCCCCGGCTCGTCGGTGACGCGCCCCGTGCGCGAGCTGAAGGGCTTCGCCTCGCTGGACCTGGAGCCCGGCGCCGAGGGCCGCGTCGAGGTCCTGCTGCGCGCCGCCGACCTGTCCTACTGGGACGTCGCGGCGGACCGGTGGGTGCTGGAGAGCGGCGAGTACGAGGTGACCGTCGGCGCGTCCAGCCGCGACCTGCGCGCGTCCGCCACCGTCGCGGTGACCGGCGACGAGACCCCGGTCCCGTTCACCCCGGAGTCGACCCTGGGCGAGGTCCTGGCCGACGCCGCGGGCGCCGAGGCGTTCGGCGGCCTGCTGACGGGCGTGTTCGGCTCGTCCGAGTCGTCCGAGGACGCGCTCGGCATGGACATGGCGAAGATGATGGCGTCGATCCCGCTGGAGCGCTTCGTGAGCCTGTCCGGCGGCAAGCTGACCCGAGCCGGGCTGGCGGACAAGCTCGCCGAGGTGAACGCGGCCAGGTGACCGGCGTCCCCCGCCCCCGGTTGGCGCCGGGGGCGGGGGATGTCCCATGATCAACAATCGTGGAGATCTGGTACTCGAAGAGAACCGGCGAGGTGCTCGTCCTGGCGACCGCGGCGGCCTTCCAGGGGCTGTCGGACGTGGTGCGCGGGGGCGGTGAGTACTTCGCCGCCGTCCCGGAGGGGACCGGTTCGTACCGGGGGTTCCTGCGGCGGTGCGCGGTCGAGGTGCGGCCCGAGGGCATGGTGTCGGTCGAGGTCGACGCGGACACCGGCGACCTGCTGGTGACCGGCGGCGCCGGGCACCTCGGCGACCTGGCGGACGAGCTGCAGAGCTTCGGCGAGGAGGCGGTTCCGGGCGCGGACGGGCAGATGCGCGTCGAGCACTACCCGGACCACCTCTACCTCACGGGCCCGGTCCCGCCGCTGGTGCTGGAGCTGGCGGAATGAAGGGTGGGGCGCCCGCGCTCTCGACGCGGGCGCCCCACACTCGTCAGCGGCCGGGTGACCGGTTCTGCCGATGAGGGTTCGACCGGGGGCGGGTTTTCCGCTTACCCCCGTTTGCCCGCTCGGCGCACGAACCCCTATTACTCTTTGTGATCGACAAGCGGTACCACTCCCGGAGTGCTGCCCTTGTCAGGTGCGTCACTGTTACTTCAAACCTGCACGCGCAGGGTGATTACCGTCTCACAGCGTGATCACTCGATTACTCCTTCCGGCCGTCAACTTCCTGTGAAGTCAGGCGTCATAGTTCCCCCCTGGGTCGAGCACCCGGACGTGGAATCGCGCGAGCACTCGCTCGCGTAGGGGGGAAGAGGAAAATGCGGTCGCACTCGCGTGCGCCGGGCTTCAGCCTGCGCGCGTTCACCTCAGGAATCGCGTTCGCCCTGCTGGCGAGCACCGTCACAACACTTGCGCCGCCCATCGCGGCGGCTGATCCGGTCGACGTCCCCAACGTCGCGGCGGACCCG
This sequence comes from Actinosynnema mirum DSM 43827, assembly GCF_000023245.1. GTDB lineage: Bacteria > Actinomycetota > Actinomycetes > Mycobacteriales > Pseudonocardiaceae > Actinosynnema > Actinosynnema mirum. The sequence goes on along the minus strand of NC_013093.1, from coordinate 5,809,956 downwards.
GCAACCGCCGCCCGCTACGCGGCCACCAGCGGCGAACCCGTCCAAGTCACCTCCGCCACGTCGGAGAACGAGGAGCTGTTCGCCAACCCCGACGGCACCATGACCTACCGGCAGCACGTGCAGCCGGTCCGCGTGCGGCAGGGCGGCGACTGGGTGCCGGTCGACCTGGAGCTGGAGCGCAAGCCGGACGGTGCCATCGTCCCCAAGGCAGCCCCCGTCGAGATGGAGTTCTCCGGCGGCGGCGGTGACAAGCCAGTCGGCAAGGTCGTCAGCGGCGAGCACGAGGTCGGTTTCAGCTGGCCCACGCCGCTGCCCGCCCCGGTGCTAGACGGCGCCACCCTCACCTACCCCGCCGTCCTGCCCGACGTGGATCTCAAGGTCGAGGTCGGGCTCAAGGGGTTCAGCCAGGTCCTCGTCGTCAAGACCCCCGAGGCCGCCGACAACCCCGCGCTGCGACGCATCGAGTTCCCCTCCCACACCGAGAACGTCAGCCTCCACGAGGACCAGGGCGCCCTAGCCGCCAAGAACGCCGAAGGCGCCACGGTCTTCACCGGGGACGCCACCCGCATGTGGGACTCCTCCGGGCAGCAGGAGGGCGAGCGCATCGCGGGTCCCGGCCCCGGCGACCGCACCGCGACCATGGACGTCGAGGTCACCCCGGACGCCGTCGCGGTGACCCCGGACCAGTCCTTCCTCGACGACCGGGCCACCACCTACCCGGTGCACATCGACCCGAACTACTACTGCACCAGCTGCGGCAAGGCGCACCACGTCGTGGTCGAGTCGCCGTGGCCGGACGCCAAGAACTTCGACGTCACCAGCGGCAGGCTCAACGACCTCAAGGTCGGCAAGGTCAACGGCGCCGAGATGCAGAGCCCGAACGGCGCTGCGGGCACCGCCCGCAGCTACGTCCAGATGAACACCCAGGCCATCCTCGGCAAGCACATCGAGTCGGCGACCCTGCGCACCAAGGTGATCCACTCCTACTCGTGCTCGCCGGGCAACGCGTCGGTGTGGCTGACCGAGTGGGTGGACGCGAACACGACGTGGCGCAACCAGACCGCGTGGACCCGCAAGCTCTCCGAGGCCAACCGGGCCAACCACCCCGCCGTCTGCCCATCCGACGGGACGATGGACTTCGACGTCAGCTCGGCGGTGCGCGACGCGTCGGCGGGCGGTTGGGGCATCACGACCTTCGCGATCGTCGCCAGCAACGAGAACGAGCAGGACAAGTCCTGGCGGCGCCTGGACCTGAACCCGTACCTGGAAGTCAGGTACAACAGCTACCCGAACCCGCCCACCGACCTCGGCATGGAGGGCCTCGGCCCGGACGGTTCGCAGGCACTCCCGTGCCGGGTAGGCGCGGATCGGTCGTACGTGACCAACCACATCCCCAGGCTCAGGGCCCGCGTGTCCGACCCGGACGGCGGCATCCTGGACACCGCCTTCAAGCTCTTCAAAGGACCCCAGGGCGCGATCACGGCCGAGTACCCCGAGTTCTACGCCAGCGACATCCCCTCCGGGCAGTTCGGCGAGGCACGGGTGCCCACCGGCCTGATCACCCAGGACGGGGTCTACACCTGGCGCGCCTGGGCCGGTGACCGGCAGTTCCACACCTGGTCGCAGGACTGCGAGTTCGAGGTCGACAGCGTCAAGCCGTCCACGCCGCTGATCACCTCCACCGATTACCCGCAGGACGGCGACCACGGCAGCGTCGGGCGCACCGGTCAGTTCACCTTCAAGGTCAACGGCAACACCGGGCCGGGCGGCAGCATGGACGTCAAGGAGTACACCTGGTCGCTCAACGGCGGCGAGGGCGTCGTCTACACCGAGCCGGTGACGACGGCGGACGGCACGACCGCCGTGTCCGTCACGCCCACCAAGCCGGGGCTCAACATCCTCCATGCCTACGCCGTCGACCGCGCGGGCAACCGCTCGGCGACCCTGGCCGAGTACCGGTTCACCGTGACCCCGCCGCAGCCGCCGCTCGCCGAGTGGACCTTCGACCAGAGCTCCGGCACGACCGTTCCGGACACTGGCGCGCTGGACCGTCCTCTCACCCTGGTCGGCGGGGCGGAGTTCGAGAAGGGCTACGCGGACAACGCCCTCAAGCTCAACGGGACCAACGCCTCGGCGCAGAGCACGACAGCGATCGTGAACACCTCGAAGGCCTTCTCCGCAGCGGCCTGGGTCCGGCTCGACCGGACCGACGGCTACTACACCGTGCTCAGCCAGGACGGCAACCGCGTCAGCCCGTTCTACCTCCAGCACGACCCGCAGGCCCAGCGCTGGCGGATCAGCGCGAGCAAGGGCGATCACGACCTGCCGGACACGGTCGCGGTCAACTCGCTGGCCCCACCGGAGGCCGGCGCCTGGACCCACCTGGCCATCACCTACGAGCCGAACTCCCGCACGACCAAGCTCTACGTCGACGGGAAGTTGCAGGGCTCGGCGCAGATGACCTTCTGGGTCGCGTCCGGCAGCTTCGTCGTCGGCGGAGCCCGGTGGTCCGGCGAGCGCGCCAACCACTTCCCCGGCGCGATCGACCACGTGCAGCTGTGGGACCGGGTACTCGGCGATGAGGACGTGGCGACTTCGGCGAACCTCGCCGTGCTGCGCGCCCGCTACGCGCTCGACGAGCGCACCGGCGTCACTGCCCGCGACGAGATCTCCGGCAGCGACGGAGTCCTCTCCGGTGGCGTCGCCTGGGGTGGTGACGCGCGCACCGCGGCGAGCAGCCAGCGCAAGTGGCTGTCCTACGACAACACGTCGACCGGCAGGGCCACCGGCCCGCGCCCGGAGCAGTTCCGCACCGACCGCTCCTACACCGCGTCGGTCTGGGTGCGGCACAGCGGGTTCGACGAGCCCTCGCGCGCTGGCCTCAGCACCGGTGACGACCGCTACTCGCCCTTCCTGCTCGGCTACCGGGGCGAGAGCGGCAAGTGGGGCTTCCTGGTGAGCGGCTCCGCCACCGTGGACGGCGGGTGGTTCGCGCTCTCCGACAACCCCGCGCGGCAAGGCAAGTGGACTTACCTCGTGGCCACCTATGACGCGGTCGCGGGCCGCATCGACCTGTACGTCGACGGCGTCAAGCAGAAGACCTACCAGGACACACCTGACGGTTCCGGTGTGCGGAGCAGGAACTCCACCGGGTCACTGATCATCGGCAGCGCCACCTGGCACGGCCTGGTGTCCGACACGTGGAAGGGCGACGTGGACGACGCGCGCGTCTACTCCGGCGTGCTCACGACCAATGAGATCCGCAGGCTCCACAACGCCACATTCCACTCCTGATCCGCCCCACCCCGCACTCCCACAACCGAACAAGGAGCCACGCCTTGAGCGCTGGATCGCCGTCCTGGAGACAGCGGACAGCGGCGCTGGGTGTCGTCGTCGTGCTCACGGTCGCCTTCGGGCAGGCTGTGGCCACAGCCGACCCCGGAGCCGAGCTTCCGCCGTCGCCGCAGGAAACCCCCGTCGCCGTGCAGGACGCACCGGAGACACCGCTTCCGGACAACCCGAACACCGCGATCGCCCTGACCAGTCCCGCCGAAGCGCACTGGCCCGAGCCAGCATCGGCGGACCTCGACCTCTCCGCCGATGGCGGAACCCCCGCGCAGGCAGCCGCCCGCGTCGCGGGCACGCCCGTGCCGGTCGAGGGAACCCCCGTCGCCGTCACGGTCACGGGTGACACCGCTCAGCGCCGTGCCGCCGCGCAGAGCGAAGAGGGGGCCAAGGTCCGCGTCGAGGTCGAGGACCGCGCGGACAGCAAGGCCTTGGTGGGCAACGGCGTCGTGTTCAGCGTCGCCGACCGGGGCAACGCCGCTGGCAAGCCGCTGGACGTCACCTTCGACTACCGCTCGTTCGCCGACGCCTTCGGAGGCGGGTTCGGCTCGCGCCTCAAGCTCAGCGCGCTGCCGGCCTGCGCGCTGAGCACGCCGGACAAGGCCGAGTGCCGGGTCGAGACCCCGGTCGAGAACGCGGCCAACAACACCGAGGCCCGCTCGCTCTCCGGGACTGTGAGCCTGGACGCCGAACAGCCCGCAGTGTTCGCGGTCAGCGCGGCAGCGGGCAGCTCCACCGGCACCTTCGCGGCCACCTCGCTGGCCGCCGCGGGCTCGTGGAACGCGGGCGGCTCCTCCGGTGACTTCACCTACGGTTACCCCCTGCGGGTGCCGCCCGCCGTGGCGGGCAGCGTGCCCTCGGTGTCGCTGGGCTACTCGGCGCAGAGCGTCGACGGCCGCACGTCCGCGTCGAACAACCAGGCCTCCTGGCTCGGCGACGGCTGGGACGCCTCGCCCGGCGGGTTCGTCGAGCGCTCCTACAAGTCCTGCTCACAGGACCTCGGCGGCAACAACGGCCAGACCAAGACCGGCGACCAGTGCTGGGCCACCGAGAACGCCACGATCAGCCTCGTCGGCGTGTCCGGCAAGCTCGTCAAGGACAAGACCACCGGCAAGTGGCGCCCGGAGAGCGACGACGGCGCGCGCATCGAGCTGCTCACCGGCGCTGCCAACGGTGACGAGGGCGACGCGGGCAAGGACGTCGGCGAGCACTGGAAGGTCACCACTCCCGACGGCACCCAGTACTTCCTCGGCCTCAACCGGCTTCCCGGTTGGAGCGAGGGCAAGCCGGAGACCAACTCCGCCTGGACGGTCCCCGTCTACGGCAACAACACCGGCGAGCCCTGCAACAAGGGCACCTTCGACTCCTCGTGGTGCCAGCAGGCGTACCGCTGGAACCTCGACTACGTCGTCGACCCGAACGGCAACGTCACCACGTACTACTACAACAAGGAGGTCAACCACTACGGCCGCAACGCGGACCCGGCCAAGACGACCCCCTACGTGCGCGAGGGCTACCTCAACCGCATCGAGTACGGCCTGCGGGCCGACAACCCGTACGCCACCCCGGTCGCCAAGGTCGACTTCGAGACCGCAGAGCGCTGCCTTCCCAGCGACACCGTCGACTGCGCGCCCGACAAGATCAAGACCTCGCCCGGCTCGTGGCCGGACGTGCCCGCGGACCAGCTCTGCGCCGCCGGCGAGCAGTGCACCCAGCGCAACTCGCCGTCCTTCTTCAGCCGCAAGCGCCTGACCAAGGTCATCACCCGGATCTCCCAGTCCGGCGGCTGGCAGGACGTGGACTCCTGGAAGCTGGAGCACGCCTACCTGCCCACCGGTGACGGAAACGGGCCTTCGCTCAACCTCAGCTCCATCGTCCACAGCGGACACGTCGGCGGGACGATCACGTTGCCCGCCACCACGTTCGCCTACAAGGCGCTGGCCAACCGGGTGGACGGGGTCGACCACGGGATGCCGTGGACCCGCTACCGGATCAACCGGATCACCGGCGAGACCGGCGCGGTCACCGAGGTCACCTACAGCGACCCGGACTGCGTGCCCGGTTCCAGGATGCCCGAGGCCCCGGACAAGAACACCCTGCGCTGCTACCCGGTGTGGTGGAGCCCCGATGGCGCGCCGGAACCGATCCAGGACTGGTTCCACAAGTACGTCGTCACGTCGGTCTCCCACACCGCCAGCACCGGCGGCTCAGCCATCATGCCGACCTACTACGAGTACAAGGGCGCTCCCGCCTGGCACTTCGACGAGAACGACTTCGCCCAGGACAAGCACCGCACCTGGTCGCAGTGGCGCGGCTACGAGACCGTCCGCATCACCAAGGGCGCGACGGTCAGCGCGCAGAGCGCGTCCGAGACCGTCTACTTCCGGGGCATGCACGGCGACAAGCTGTCCAGCGGCACCCGGAGCGTGGACGTCGAGAACAGCGAGGGCGAACCGCACCGCGACGACGACCGGCTGCGCGGCGCGGTGCGCGAGATGCGCCAGTACAACGGCGCCGAGCTGGTGTCCGCCTCGGTCAACGACCCCTACCTGCCCGAGACGCCGACCGCCGAGGACGCGGCAGGCCGCAAGGCGTTCGTCAGCGGCGTCGCCGCGGTGCGCGGGCGCAGCAAGCTCGCGGACGGGTCCTGGCGGCGCACCAAGGTCGTCAAGACGTTCAACGCCGAAGGCATCCCGACCACCGCGGAGGACCACGGCGACCTCGCCGTGACCGGTGACGAGAGCTGCACGCGCACCGAGCACGCCCGCAACGAGACCGCGTGGATGCTCACGTACGCCAAGCAGGTCGAGACGGTCAAGGGCACCTGTGACGTCCAGGCGTCACCGGGGACGATCCTGTCCTCCGCCCGCTCCTCCTACGACGGTCAGGAGCACGGAGCCGCCCCCACCAAGGGACTGATCACCAAGGCCGAGGTGCTCGACGGCTGGGACTCCGCGGGCCAGAAGTGGATCACCGCGTCCACCTCGACCTACGACGGCTACGGCCGTCCTCTGGAGATCACCGACTCGGGGGGCCACAAGAGCCGCACCGAGTACATCCCGGCGACCGGGGCGCCCGCCCAGATCAAGAGCACCAACCCGCTCGGGCACACCGCGACCGAGCACGTCGAAGCCGCCTGGGGCGCATCCGTCGCCTCGGTGGACGCCAACAACCGGCGTTCCGACCTCTCCTACGACGCGCTGGGCAGGCTGGTCGCGGCTTGGACGCCTGGGCACGACAAGAACGCGGTGACCGCGGACGCGGTGTTCGAGTACCACTACAACACCACCCAGCCCAGCGTCGTGGTCACCAAGCAGCGTCAGGACGACGGCGGCTACCTGACGAGCTACACGCTCTACGACGGTCTGATGCGCCAGCGGCAGACCCAGATCCCCACGCCGTACGAGAAGGGTGGTCGCCAGATCACCGACATCTTCTACGACTCGCGCGGTCTGGCGCACAAGACGAACGGCCTCTACTACAACACCGAGCCGCCCAGCGACAAGCTGGCGCTGACCTTCGACAACAAGGTCCCAAACCAGACCGTCACCGAGCACGACGGCATGGGGCGCGTCACCGCGGCGATCTTCCGGGTCGACGACGTGGAGAAGTGGCGCACCACCACCGCCTACAGCGGCGACCAGGTGCACACCACCCCGCCTGCGGGCAGTCCGGCCACGACGATCATCAACGACGCCCAGGGACGCACCACCGAGAAGCGCCAGTACGAGAACGGCATCGGCAGCACGTACGACGCCACGAAGTACACCTACAACGCGGCCGGTCTGCTGGAGACGGTGACCGATCCGGCGGGCAACACCTGGCGCTACGGCTACGACCTGCGAGGCCGCAAGGTCAGCACCGATGACCCGGACACCGGGCGCAGCACGATCGCGGTCAACGTGCTCGGCCAGATCACCAGCACCACCGACGCCGAGGGCCGCACGGTCGCCAACACCTACGACCAGCTCGGCCGTCCCACCGCTCGCTACCAGGACTCGCCCCAGGGGACGAAGCTGGCCGAGTGGGAGTACGACAGCGTCCAGGGCGGCATCGGAATGCCCGCGCTGTCCCGGCGGCTGGTCAATGGTGCGGAGTACACCACGCGCACCACGGGGTACGACGACGCCGGACGGCCGACCGGCACGGAGATCAGCATCCCCGAGGTCGAGGGCGTGCTGGGCACCACCTACCAGGCCACTCAGGACTACACCTACACGGGCAAGCCCGCGTCGACCGGCCTGCTCGACGTCATCTCAGGTGACGAGCTGATCGTCGAGGGCGAGACGCTCACTCATTACTACGACAACGCCAACGGCTCCCTGGAGCAGACCGTCGGGCAGCAGACCTACGTCACGAACACCGACTACAGCGCGCACGGCGAAGTCATCGGCACGGTGCGCGGAGAGAACTACGAAGGCGCCAAACAGGTCGCCGTCACCAACTCCTACGAGGTCGGCACCCGCCGCCTCGTCACGTCGGAGGTGCACGCCCTCTCCACGCGGACGACCCAGCTGGCCAACCGGAACTACGCGTACGACGCCTCCGGCAACATCACCCGCATCGCGGACGCGCCCTCGGGCACCGTGCCGGACATCCAGTGCTTCGCCTACGACCACCTGCGCCGGATGACCGACGCGTGGACCCCGTCCACGGGGGACTGCAACGCGGTGAAGTCCACCGCCGCGCTGGGCGGCGCCGCGCCGTACTGGCACTCCTGGACGTTCGACAAGACCGGCAACCGGCTCACCGAGACCCAGCACGCCGCTGCGGGTGACACGGTCCGCACCACCGCCTACCCGGCGGCGGGCCAGCCCCAGCCGCACACGGCGACCTCGGTGACCACGACCAGCCCGACCGGCGACTCGATCGACACCTTCGCCTACGACCGCTCGGGGAACACCACCTCGCGCCTGGTCGGCGGCGACCGGCAGGTGCTGGAGTACGACGTCGAGGGCAAGGTCTCCAAGGTCCGCAACCCCGACGGCAAGGAGTCCACCTACCTCTACGACGCCAACGGCTCACGCCTGATCAGCCGCGAGCCGTCCGCGACGACCCTGTACGTGTTCGGCCAGGAGATCCGCCTGGAAAAGGGCACGTCCAAGCCGAGCTGGACCCGGCAGTACAGCCACGGCGGCGAGGTCGTGGCGGTGCGCAACAGCGTCAGCGGCCTGAAGTGGGTCATCGCCGACCACCAGGGCACCAACCAGATGTCGGTGCACCCGGACACCCTGGAGCCGCAGCGGCGCAGGCAGACCCCGTACGGCGAGGCCCGAGGCGGCCTGCCGTCGGCGTGGCCGGACCGCTTGGGCTTCGTGGGTGGTCGCAATGACGAGTCGGGGCTGACGCAGGTCGGTGCGCGGTTGTACGACGGTGCGTCGGGCCGGTTCCTGACCGCGGACCCGGTCATCGACAACAACGACCCGCAGCAGATGAACGGGTACGCGTACAGCAACAACAGCCCGGTCACGTTCAGCGACCCGACAGGGTTGCGGCACTGTGGAATCGACGGCGTGCTGTGCGGGCCTCGGATCGAGGCCATCCACGGCAGCCCGGAGGAGTACGAGGCGGCACGTCAGGCTGAGAAGGCGCGCCAGAAGGGCTGGCAGCAACAGCCCAACGCGGCGACTAGCGGCAACGTCGAGCAGCAGGCGGCCCAGGACCGGCGTGCGGCTGGGATCAGCGACGTCGAGTACCAGAACGCGCTGGCGAACGCCCACAAGACGAAGTGGGACGTGATCAAGGAAGTCGCCTGGGAGGTCATCAAGGACATCTCGGGTTGGAACGACATCGTCGACTGCTTCAGCCGGGGCGACATCCTGGCCTGCGGTGGCCTGGTGTTCGACCTGGTGCCCTGGGGCAAGGTCGGGCGTGTCCTGGAGGCCGGTTACAAGGCGTACAAGGCGGTTGACTCGCTGGTCGACACCGTGCGGAACGCGCGGGCGATCCTACGTCGGGTCGACGACATCACCGCTGCCGCCGAGCGGGCGGTGCTGAGGTCGCAACAGCGGAAGCTCGGCGGTGGTAGTGCCAGTTGCCCCAACCACAGCTTCGTCGGAGCGACCAAGGTCGTGATGGCGGATGGCTCGGAGAAACCGATCTCCGAGGTCGAGTTGGGCGACCAGGTCAAGGCGACCGATCCGGAAAGCGGCGAAACCACCGCGCGTGAAGTCGTGGCGACCTTTGTCCACTCTGATGAGGGGGACATGACTCGTCTGGTCGTGCGTGGTGAGAGTGGCGAAAATGGGACAGTCGACGCGACCTCGTGGCACCCGGTGTGGGTCGATGCCAAGGGCAGGTTTGTCAACATCGGCGAGCTGGCGGTCGGGGACCGGTTGACCTCGGTCGACGGGACGTCACCCGAGGTTGTCGGGGTCCAGGACTATACCCACTTCGAACCAGTTTATGACTTGACGGTCGAAGGTGTGCATACGTACTACGTTTTGTCGGGTGTGCAGTCGACCCTGGTGCACAATTGTGACTCAACCCTGTGGGAGCCGAATCGACCTGATACTGACAACGAACCGCAGGAATGGATTCCTGACGATGTTTGGATCTCGAGTGGCGAGAACTTGCTGCCAGGTGAGTACCACTATGTAGTAATGCCTAATCGGAGTGTCCGCGCCTTTCATGATGGAACGACTTTCGAAAACTACCCTGCTGCGGGGCACACCAGCCTCGGGCGAGGGGGACTGGTTTCCGGAGCGGGCACATTTGAGGTCGACTCCGATGGTTCGATTGCCGCCTATGATAACCACTCGGGTCACTATAAACCCGATAGGTCAATCTATCGAACTGTAACATCGGCTCTTCTTGATAGCGGTTTTGACGTTTCGCGTGCACAGTGGACTGATCGAAACAGGTAATTTTTTAGATAGCCTCTAGTTGGTTTACAAAAGATGCTTTCCGCGCCCTTGAATGGGGTGCGGAAAGCCTTCTTTGTGCTTTTCTTAGGTTTTCTTGGAAAGGTTTTCCTGCTTATATCGAGCAGCTTCTTTTGTGATTGATTTCAGTTGCTCGGCGTTGAGGAAAGTTCCCACTGCAATAAGGGCGCCCAGTTCGCGAGAGTGGCTATTCTTGTGCTCTGCGGGGGTGTCCTTCACTGGAGGCAGTCCTGCAATGGCCATCAAATCGGCTGTCTCAATTTGCAGGGCAGAGGCAACCGCCTGCATGGTGTTGTAATTTGGCTTCAGGGTTCCGTTCAGAAGTTGGTTGATCGTGGACTGGGAAAGTCCGGTTAGTTTGGAAAAAATGCCAGGAGAAAAGTTTCGATTTTCCAACATTCTTTGGAAAATTTTCTTAAAGTCATTGTCTTCGTTCATCATGCATTTCCTTTTTAGTTTTAGCGTGATTTTCTTGCTTGTTTATTTATAGCAGTTCCCAGGGGTGTTGCGCAGGGGTGACTCTTGCCGGAGGGGGTGAGCGGCGGGCTGCCCCAGCGGCGCCCCCGTTGGCGGTTGTCCCGAGAGGCGGCTGGCAAGTTCAGTCAGTCGATTGATTTAATAGTGACCGGCCCCTGGTCCCAGGACCTCCGGCCCCTGACCCGCGACGACCCCGAGGTGCCCATGACCACCACCCCCAGCCGCGTCGACGAGCCCGACCTCGGCTTCGACCCCGAGGCCCTCCGCGAGAAGTACCGCCACGAGCGCGACCGCCGCGTCCGCCCCGATGGCGCCGCCCAGTACCGCCGTGCCGCAGGCGAGTTCGGCTACTACGCCGCCGACCCCCACGCCGACCCCGACTTCACCCGCGCGCCCCTCACCGACCGCGTCGAGGTCCTGATCGTCGGCGGCGGCTTCGGTGGCCTGCTCACCGGCGCCCGCCTGCGCCAGGCCGGGTTCCAGGACATCCGCGTCGTCGAGGAGGCAGGCGACTTCGGCGGCACCTGGTACTGGAACCGCTACCCCGGCATCCACTGCGACATCGAGTCCTACGTCTACCTCCCCCTCCTCGAAGAGGTCGGCTACGTCCCGAAGTGGCGCTACGCCCCCGGCGAGGAGATCCGCGAGCACGCCGTCGCTATCGCCCAGCACTTCGACCTCTACCGCGACGCCTGCTTCCAGACCCGCGTCACCAGCCTCACCTGGGACGACGCCAACCAGGAGTGGCAGGTCACCACCAACCGCGGCGACGCCATGCGCGCCCGCCACGTCGTCGTCTCCAGCGGCACGCTCTCCCAGGCCAAGCTCCCCGGCATCCCCGGCATCGACACCTACCGCGGCCACACCTTCCACACCAGCCGCTGGGACTACGGCTACACCGGCGGCGACGCCACCGGTGGCATGGATCGCCTGGCGGACAAGAAGGTTGCCGTCATCGGCACCGGCGCCACCGGCATCCAGGTCGTCCCGATGCTCGCGCGCGACGCCCAGCACCTCCACGTCTTCCAGCGCACCCCGTCCTCCGTCGACGTGCGCGGCAACCGCCCCACCGACCCCGAGTGGGCCGCGACGCTCCAGCCCGGTTGGCAGCGCGAGCGCCGGGAGAACTTCCTCACCACCGTCTCCGGCGGCCACGTCGAGGTCGACCTGATCAACGACGGCTGGACCGGCACCGCCCAGCTCCAGCGGCAGATCATCCCCGGCGCCACGCCCTCCGACCTGTCCCCGGACGAGCTGGCCCGCGTCGAGGAGCTCGCCGACTTCGCCAAGATGAACGAGCTGCGCGCCCGCGTGGACGAGATCGTCGACGACCCGGCGGTCGCCGAGCTGCTCAAGCCCTGGTACCGCTACATGTGCAAGCGCCCCACCTTCAGCGACCTCTACCTGGAGGCGTTCAACCGCCCCAACGTCACCCTGGTCGACACCGCCGACCACGGCGGCGTGGAGCGGTTCACCGAGACCGGCGTCGTGGTCGGCGGCGTCGAGTACGAGGTCGACTGCGTCATCTTCGCCACCGGCTTCGAGGTCGGCGTCTCCGGCGTCGTCTCCGGCACGATGCCGGTGCACGGTCGTGGCGGCACGACCCTGCTGGAGTCCTGGGCGCGCGGCCCCCGCACGCTGCACGGCTTCTACAGCAACGGCTTCCCGAACCTGTTCCACCTCGGCCCGCTGCAGAACGCCTCGTCCGTCAACTTCACCCACATCCTCGACGAGCAGGCCACCCACATCGCCGCCGTGCTGGAGCAGGCCCGCGAGCGCGGCGCCGTCCGCGTCGAGCCCAGCGCCGAGGCCGAGGAGGCCTGGCAGCAGGTGCTGCGCGAGTCCACTGTGGACCGCTTCGACTTCCAGGCCGAGTGCACCCCCGGCTACTACAACAACGAGGGCAAGCCCCGCCCCGGCGGCCTGTCCTACGGCGAGGGCCCGGTGGTGTTCCACGAGCTGCTGCGCCGCTGGCGCGCCGACGGCGGCATGGCCGACGTGCTGGTCGACCCCCGGTGACCGGGCGCTGGCACTCCCGCCGCCTGACCGGCCCGTCCCCGCTGCGCGGCTCCAACGGCGTCGCGCTCGGCCCGGACGGCAGGCTGCACGTCGCCCAGTTCCTGGCCGGGAAGATCAGCGCCGTCGACCTCGCCACCGGCGACGTCGAGGTCGTCGTCCCACCCGGCGGCCCGATCCAGTCCCCGGACGACCTGGCGTTCGCCCCGGACGGCTCGATGGTCGTCACGGACCTGGTGCCGGGCAAGGTGTGGCGGCGCGCCCCGGACGGGGAGTACGAACTGCTCTCCGCCGAGGTCGTGCTGCCCAACGGCATCGCGTTCGCCGGGAACCGCCTGTACGTCAACGAGATGCGCCCGAACGGCAGGCTGCTGGAGCTGACCGCCGACGGCCCGGTGGAGCTCACCGGCGACCTCGCCATGGGCAACGCCATGCAGCTCGGCCCGGACGGCCTGCTCTACTACCCGCACATGATCACCGGTCGCGTCTACCGGGTCGGCGTCGACGGCGGCGAGCCGGAACTGGTGGCGGACAACGTGTTCGAGCCGGTCGCGGTCCGCTTCGACCTGGGCGGCGCGCTGCTCGTGCTCTCCCGCGCCGCGACCGGTGTGGTCACCAGGATCGACCTGTTCGGCACCGGTGACCGCAGCACGATCACCAGCGGCGTGGTGGGCCTGGACAACGCGGCGTTCGACGCGGAGAACCGGATGTTCGTCTCCAGCTACGCCAGCGGCGGCGTGCTGGAGCTGCACCCGGACGGCCGCACCAGGGAGGTGGTGCGGCGCGGGCTGGACGGCCCGTTCGGCGTCACCGTCGACCTCGGCGGAGTCGTCCGCGCGGCCGACCACTACGGCACCGCGACCATCGGGCCGGACGGCGTCGACCGCGAGCTGCACACGTTCACCCACGGCATCGCCGCGCGCGCCGGCCTGCTGCACCTGACCTCGCAGTACGGCCAGGTCCGCACGCACGACCCGCGCACCGGCGAGACCCGCGACCGGGCGAGGGGAGTGGACCGCCCGCTGGGTGTCGCGGCGCGCGCGGACGGCTCGCTCGTCGTGGCCGAGTCCGGCGCCGGGCGGGTGCTGGTGATCTCGCCCGAGGACGAGGTGACCGTGCTCGCGGACGGCCTGACGCGCCCGGTGGACGTGGCTCTGGACGACGAGGAACGTTGCTACGTCAGCGATCCCGGCCAGGGCGCGGTGCTCCGCCTGGACGGCGCGACCGCGACCCCGCTGCTTGCGGGACTCACCGAACCGCAGGGCATCGCCGTGCTGGGCCGGGAGCTGTTCGTGGTCGAGGTCGGCACGCGCTCGCTGCGCTCGGTCCCGCTCGACGGCGGCGATCCGCGCGTGGAGCTGGCGGACCTGCCGGTGGGCGGCCCGGACCGCCCGACGCCCGCCCTGTTCGCGGCCGGACTCCCCGGCGTGGCGCCGAGCTTCGCCGGGCTGGCCGCGTTCGACGGCGCCCTCTACCTGTCCGCCGACGCCGAGGGCAGCGTCCTGCTGCTCACCGAGGGGCCGGGCCGGTGACCGAGGGCAGGTCCCAGGTCCTGAAGGCGCTCAGCGGCCTGCTGGTGGCCCTGTTCACGGCCACGCTCAGCAGCACCGTCGTGTCCACCGCGCTGCCCAGGATGATCAGCGACCTCGGCGGCTCGCAGGCGCAGTACACCTGGGTGGTCACCGCGACCCTGCTGACCGCCACCGCCACCACCCCGATCTGGGGCAAGCTGGCCGACCTGTTCAGCAAGAAGACGCTGGTGCAGGTGGCGATCGGCGTGTTCGTGGCCGGTTCGCTGGCCAGCGGCTTCAGCCAGGACGCCGGTCAGCTCATCGCCGCCCGCGCGCTCCAGGGCGCCGGGGTCGGCGGGTTGCAGACGCTGGTGCAGATCGCGATCGCCGCGATGATCCCGCCGCGCGAGCGCGGGAGGTACAGCGGCTACCTCAGCAGCGTCACGGCGGTGTCCACGATCGGCGGCCCGCTGCTGGGCGGTCTGGTCGTGGACACGTCGTGGCTGGGCTGGCGCTGGTGCTTCTTCATCGGCGTCCCGGTCGCGATCGCCGCGCTGGTGCTGCTGCAGGTCACGCTGAACCTGCCGGTGGTGCGGCGGGAGCGGGTGCGCGTCGACTACGCGGGCGCGGCGCTGATCACGGCGGGCGTGTGCCTGCTGCTGGTGTGGGTCTCGTTCGTGGGCGACGCGTTCCCGTGGTCGTCCTGGCCGAGCCTGAGCATGGCCGGTGGTGCGGTGCTGCTGCTCGGCGCGGCGGTGTGGGTGGAGTCCCGCGTGCCGGAACCCGTTGTGCCGCTGGGGATCGTGCGTCAGCGGCCGACGGCGCTGGCGATCCTGGGCAGCCTGGCGGCGGGCACCGCGATGTACGGCGCGGCGGTGTTCCTGAGCCAGTACTTCCAGGTGAGCCGTGGCCACACGCCCACCGAGGCGGGGTTGCTGACCATCCCCATGATGGCGGGAATCCTGGTGGCGTCGACGGTCGTGGGCAGGCTGGTGACCCGCACCGGCAAGCTCAAGCCGTACCTGGTGGCGGGCTCGCTCTCGCTCACGGCGGGCTTCGCGGTCCTCGGCTTCCTGGACCGCGAGACCCCGCTGGTGGTGCTGTCGGTGGCGATGGCGCTGGTGGGCGCGGGGGTCGGCATGACGATGCAGAACTTCGTCCTGGTGGTCCAGAACGCCGTGCCGCTGAAGGACATCGGCGCAGCCAGCTCCACGGTCTCGTTCTTCCGCTCGCTCGGCGGGACGATCGGCGTGGCCGTCCTGGGCGCCGTCCTGGCCCGCGACGTCGCGGCGAACCAGGGCGACGTGCCGACCGCGTACGGCGAGGCGACGGCGCAGGTGTTCCTGATCTCGGCGGCGGTCGCGGCGGTGGGCGTGCTGGCGGCGGTGCTGCTCAAGCCGGTGGTGCTGCGGACGAGCCTGGACGTGGTGAAGGAGCCCGAGAGGGCCTGACGCGCGCGGTGGGCGGCGGGTCCCGTCGTCCACCGCGCCCAGGTCGCGCGACCACAAGACGTTCCCCGACGCGCGTCATCCGCGAAGCCACCACCTGGACGAGGGAACCTCTGCACCCGAACGGGAGGCCAAGAGCGCCTATCGCGCGCACCTCGGTGGGCCCGGATGGCGAGGTCGCGAACCCGCGCCTACCGTCCCTCCGGGACCCACCAAAGGCTTGAGCCAACGTCGCCCGCGCGCGGAGGAAGCCCCAGATGAGCGTCACGGAACCCGGACTCCCCGCCCCCCGCGCCGCGCAGGACGACGGTCACGCTGTCGCGCCCAGCCTGTCCCAGGCCCGCACCAACGTCATCTTCGGCGTGATCGCCCTCGGGATGCTCCTCGCCGCCCTGGACCAGACCATCGTCGCGACCGCGCTGCCCACCATCGTCGGCGAGGTCGGCGGCGCCGGGCACATGAGCTGGGTGGTCACCTCCTACATCCTCGCCGAGACCGTCGCGTCCGTGCTGGCGGGCAAGTTCGGCGACCTGTTCGGCCGCAAGGCCGTGTTCCAGGTCAGCGTCGTGGTGTTCATCGTCGGCTCGTTCTTCTGCGGCGCGGCCGACACCATGGGCGGCCTCATCGCGATGCGCGCGCTGCAGGGCATCGGCGGCGGCGGGATCGCCGTCACCGCCACCGCGCTCATCGCCGACGTCATCCCGCTGCGCGAGCGCGGCAAGTACCAGGGCGCGCTCGGCGCGGTGTTCGGCGTGACGACCGTGGTCGGCCCGCTGCTGGGCGGCCTGTTCACCGACCACCTGTCGTGGCGCTGGGCGTTCTACGTCAACGTCCCGCTCGCGCTCGCCGTCATCGTGCTCGCCGCCAGGGCCATCCCCGGCGCGGGCGAGCGCGGCAGGCCCCGGATCGACTACTGGGGCGCCGCGCTGATCGCCCTGGGCGCCAGCGGCCTCACGCTCGCCACCACCTGGGGCGGCACCGAGTATCCCTGGGGCTCGGCCACGATCATCGGCCTGTTCGCCGGTTCCGCCGTCGCGCTGGCCCTGTTCGTCGTGGTGGAGAACCGCGTCCCCGAGCCGATCCTGCCGATGAGGTTGTTCCGCGGCAAGGTGTTCGCGGTCGCCTCGCTGCTCAGCTTCATCGTCGGCTTCGCCATGATGGGCGCGCTGACGTTCCTGCCCTCGTACCTCCAGTACGTCAGCGGCGCGTCCGCCACCTCGTCCGGCCTGCGCACCCTGCCCATGGTGCTCGGCCTGCTGATCACCGCGCTGCTGTCCGGCCAGGTCGTCGGCGCCACCGGCCGCTACCGCCCGTTCCCCATCGCGGGCGCGGCCGTCACCGGCGTCGGCATGTACCTGCTGTCCACACTGGACCCGAGGTCCTCGATCGCCGCCCAATCACTGGCCATGTTCGTCCTGGGCGCGGGCATCGGCCTGGTCATGCAGGTGCTCACGATCGTCGTGCAGAACACCGCCGACTACCGCGACCTCGGCGCCGCCACCTCCGGCGTCACGTTCTTCCGCTCGCTCGGCAGCTCCTTCGGCGCCTCGATCATGGGCACCGTCTACGCCAACCGCCTCGCCGAGACCCTGCCGCCCGCCCTCGCGCAGACGCGCACGCCACCGGCCGCGATCACCACCCCCGAAGCCCTGCACGCCCTCCCCGACGCGGCGAGGCAACCGATCATCACCGCCTACGCCGACGCGCTGCACACCGTGTTCCTGGCCGCCGTGCCGATCGCGCTCCTCGGCCTGCTGGTGGCGTTCCTGCTGCCCCAGGTCGAGATCCGGGGCACCGCCCGCGAAGCCGCGAAGGGCGCGGGCGAGGGCTTCGCGATGCCCACCGACCAGCACCCCGACACCCAGCTGGAGAACCTGATCGGCCGCGTCGCGGGCCACAACCCGGACATGCCCCGCCAGGTCCTCGCCCGCTCCGGCCTGCCGCTGGAGCTGCCCGCCGCGTGGGCGCTGCTGGGCATCCACCTGCGCGCCGAGCTGCTCGGCGAGCGCACCCGCCAGTCCGACGTCGAGGACCAGGTCGGCCTGCCGCACGGCGTGCTCACCTCGTTCTACGACGCCCTCGCCGCCGAGGGCCACCTCACCCGCACCGCCGACGGCCACCTCGCCCTCACCCCGGCCGCGTCCACGACCGTGACCGCCCTGATCGAGGCGTGGACGGCGTGGCTGCTGGACCAGCTCGCCGACTGGACCGCCCAGCGCGACCCGGACACCGTCGACGGTGAGGTGCGCGCGGCGGTCCGGCGGATCACCCGCAGGCTCATGCTGGAGCAGCAGCGCGAGCTCCAGCGCGGCTGACCGGTGTCCCCGCGCGGGCGCTAGCGGGCCACGGTCCGGCGCACCGTCTCCAGGCACAGCGCCAGCGTCTCGTGCGTCGACGCTCGCGGGTCGCGGGCGTGCAGCCATGCGGTGAACAGCAGTGACCACACCACCCCGCACACCCACGAGGCGTCCACGGCCGGGTCGAACTCGCCCTCCCGCTGCCCGCGCTCCACCAGTTCCAGCAGCGCCAGGTCCGAACCGGTCGCCTCGGTCCACCTGACCCGGCTCAGCAGCGTCGGGTCCTGGTACACCAGGGTCAGCACGTCCCCCAGGGTGAAGTACTCCTCGCACAACCTGCGCAGCGCTGCCCCGGCGGGTCCTTCGGTCGTCCTCGCCGCCCGCGTCGCCGCGTCGATGCGCTCCAGCAGGTCGGCCTCGATGCCCGCCAGCAGATCGCTCCGCTCGGGGAAGTACCGGTGCACCGTGGTCCGCCCGACCCCGGCCACCGCCGCCACGTCGGCCACCGACGCCGAGGGCGACTCGGCCAGCACGCGCACCGCCGCGTCCAGGATGGCCCGCCGGGTCCTCGGTCGCAGGCCCGCTTCCGCTCTGCTCTCCACCACACCCGGACTGTAGCGCAGCTGTTCTGCCGTGAGACTTATCGTCCCCAGGTTGAACATGTATGTTCCACGAGTGACGGTAGAAACCCACGAATCAGGTTCCCGCTTGCTCTGGCGGTTAGCCCGCCCGCACCGGCGCACCCTCGCGCTGGGCCTGCTCCTGTCCCTGCTCGGCTCCGCCGCCGGACTGGCCACCCCGCTGGTCACCAAGTGGGTGCTCGACGCCCTCGGCGCCGGTCACCCGCTCACCCCGCCGGTCGCCGTCCTGGTCGTCCTCCTGGTGGTGGGCGGAGCGCTCTGGGTCGCCCAGTGGGTGCTGCTGGGCACCCTCGGCGAGCGCGTCGTGCTCGCCTCCCGCGAGAGCACCGTCCGGCGCCTCCTGCGCGCCACCGTGCCCGCCCTGGACCGGCACACCCCCGGCGAACTGGTCACCAGGGTCACCTCCGACAGCCTCCTGCTCCGCCAGACCGCGTCCACCAGCGTCATCGGGCTGGTCAACGGCGCGGTCACCCTCGTCGGCACCCTCGTGCTGATGGGCCTGCTCGACCCCGTGCTGCTGCTGTCCACGGCGGGGGCGGTGGTCGTGGTCGCCCTCCTGGTCAACGCCCTCGTGCCCGCCATCGCGCGGGCCCAGCGGCAGGCGCAGGAGCACCTGGGCAGGCTCGGCGGCACCCTGGAGGGCGCCCTGGTGGCGGCCAGGACGGTCAAGGCCAGCCGCGCCGAACCCCGCATCGCGGAGCGGGTCCTCGCCGACGCACGGGCCTCCCACCACCAGGCGGTCCGGGTCGTGCGCCGCGAGGCCGTGGTGTGGACGCTGTCCTGGTCCGGGCTGCAAGCGGCGATCGTGCTGGTGCTCGGCGTCGGCGCCTGGCGGGTCGGTTCGGGTGAGATGGCGGTGTCCACCCTCGTCGCGTTCCTGCTCTACGCCTTCGGCCTGGCCGAGCCGGTGCTGGGCCTGAGCCGCGAGCTGACCGCGCTCCAGACCGGTCTCGCCGCCGCCCGCCGCATCGACGAGGTCGAGCGCACCGAGGTCGAGCCGTCCGGGCCGCTCGGCGCGCGCGGACCGGAGCGCGACCACCCGGCCGAGGAGCGGCCGGTGCTGGAACTGCGCGCCGTCACCGCGGGCTACCGCGAGGACGTGCCGCCCGTGCTGCGCGGCGTGGACCTCGTGGTGCCTCGCCGCGGCCACGTCGCGCTCGTCGGACCGTCCGGCGCGGGCAAGTCCACCCTGCTCGCGGTGCTGCTGCGCTTCCTCGAACCCGACAGCGGCCAAGTGCTCCTGCACGGCCGCCCCTACACCGAGCGCACCCACGACGAGGTGCGCGCCAGGCTCGCCTACGTGGAGCAGGACACCCCCGTTGTCCCTGGGACGCTGCGCGACAACCTCGCCTTCACCCACCCCGACGCCGACGACGCCGAACTGCTCGACGCCGTCGCCCAGGCCCAGCTCACCGACACCGTCGCCGCCCTGCCCCTCGGCCTGGACACCCCGCTGGACGCGCTCCCGCTCTCCGGCGGTCAGCGGCAGCGGGTCGCGCTGGCCCGCGCCCTGCTCCGCGCCCCCGACGTCCTGCTGCTGGACGAGGCCACCGCGCAGCTCGACGCCATCACCGAGGCCGCCGTGCAACAGCGCATCCGCGAGCACGCGCGCACCTCCGCCGTCGTCACCGTCGCCCACCGGCTGTCCACGGTCCTGGACGCCGACACCATCGTGGTGCTCCAGGACGGCAGGGTGCGGGCGCAGGGCGCGCACGAGGAGCTGATGGCCACCGACGAGCTGTACCGCGAGCTGGTCGCGGCGCTGCGGATCGGTCAGGGGAGCGCCCCCGAGCACCGCCCGGCCGCGCCACCGGCCACGGTCCTCCCCGCGGTCGGCCCCGACCTGGTCGGCCCGGCGGGCCGGTGACCCCGAGCACGACGACGGCGCCGCCCCCGATCGGGAAGCGGCGCCGTCGAGGGGAATCCCGCCCTCACCCGGCCGCGGCCGTCACCGCTCTGGCCGACACGTAGTCCACCAGCGCGCCCACCGTCGCCAGCTCGGCCAGCTCCTCGTCCGGGATCGAGACCCCGAGCGAGTCCTCCACCGTCGCGCTGATCTCCACCATGCCGAGCGAGTCGATGTCGAGGTCGTCTGCGAAGAACTTCTCCGGCGCCACCTCGCCCACCGGCAGCACGCCCACCTCGGCGACGATGGCGCTGATCCGCTCGAGCACGTCGTTGCTGGTCATGTCACACCTTCCCTCGTTGGAACCGGCCTGTCCCGCGCTCATGCCACCGGGGCCCGCTCGACGCGGTCCACCGTGCGGAAACCGCCGCGCAGGTACTTCTCACGGCTCGCGCCACGCCTCACCTTGTGGCTGCTCGTCCTGGGCAGCGAGCCCGTGGGCACGAGCAGCACGTCGTGCAGGTCGACCCCGTGCGCGCGCGACACCGCGCGCCGCACCGCGTCCACCACCGAGGCCGCGTCCACCGCGTCGCGGCGCCTCACCTCCAGCACCGCCACCACCCGCTCCCGGTCGTCGGACTCCACCGGGAACACCGCGCTGCCCGCCACCTCGCACGCCGACTGCGCGCCCTCCGCCGTCGCCTCCACGTCCGAGGGGTGGTGGTTGCGGCCGTCCACCACCAGCAGGTCCTTGAGCCGTCCGGCCACGAACAGCAGCCCGTCGTGCCGGAAACCGCTGTCCCCGGTGCGCAACCAGCCACCGCCGCGCCCGGTGAGCACGCCGTTGAACACCCGCTCGGTCAGCTCCGGCCTGCGCCAGTAGCCGTCCGCCACGTTCGGCCCCCGCACCCACAGCTCGCCCACCCCGTCGGCGGGCCGCTCGACCAGCGCCTCCGGGTCCACCACGGCCACCTCGACCCCCTCCAGCGGCACGCCGCAGGACGCCATCACCCGCGCCCCCGCGCCCTCGCGGCGCTCCACCACCCGGCCCGCGTCCAGCTCGGCCCGGTCGAACGCGTAGACCACCCTGCGGTCGTTGTCCGAGCGGGCGGTCACGCACAGCGTCGCCTCGGCCAACCCGTACGCCCCGGCATCCACGTCGGCGGTCAACCCGCAGCCCGCGAACGCCTCGCTGAACGCCCGCTGGCTCGCCGCCCGCACCGGCTCACCCCCGCTGACCAGGCCGCGCACCGATCCCAGGTCCAGGCCGGCGCGCTGCTCCTGGCCGACCCTGGCCACGCACAGGTCGTAGGAGAAGTTCGGGCCCACCATCCACACCGAGCGGTGGTCGGAGATCGCCCGGAGCCAGCGCCCCGGCGACTGCACGAACGCCAGCGGGGTCAGCTGCACCGCGTGCGCGCCCAGCCCCAGCGGCACCACGAGGCCGGTCAGCAGCCCCAGGTCGTGGAAGAACGGCACCCATCCGACCGCGACCGATCCCGGTCGCAGGTAGCCTGCGAACCCCGCGATCTGACGGGCGTTCGCCGCGAGGTTCCCGTTGGTGATCCGCACGCCCGTCGGGGAGCCGGTGGAGCCGGAGGTGTACTGCAGGTACGCCAGCGCGGACAGCGGCGCGCCCACCGGCCCTCCCGAGTCCGACGACCCGGCCTCCACCAGCTCCTCCACCACCAGCACCGACCTGCCGGGCACGCCGACCCCGGCGACCACCCGCCTCGTCCGGTCCAGCGCGGAACGGTTCACCAGCACCGCCTCCGGTCCGGCGTCCCGCAGCGCCGAGGTGATCCGGTCGTTGCCCCGGTGCGCCTCCACCGCGGGCAGCGGCACCGCCACGCGCCCCGCGTACAGGCAACCCGTGAACGCCGCCACGTACTCGAACCCGTGCTCGCACACCACGGCCACCCGCGCGCCCGGCGCCGTCCTGGCCCGCAGCGCCGACGCCACCGCCGACGCCGCCCGGTCCAGCTCGGCGTAGTCGCGGGTCACCGAGGCGACCGCTGAGCCGCGCGGGTACGACAGCGTGGTCACCGCGGGCCGATCACCCGCTTCGGCGGCCAGCGCGCGCAGCGCACCCGCGAAACCCAACCGCCCCAACCGATCCACGACGCTCACGCGTGCCCCTCCCGCTCCATCTCCAGCACCCCGACCGGCACGTCGTCGTCCGCGGCGGGCACGCGCACCACGCTGAACCCGCCCCGCACCGCCCGGTCGCGCGCCGTGCGCAGCGCCGCCACCAGTTCGGCCTCGGTGCGCGCGGTCGCGCCCCACCCGCCGTGGACGGCGGCCAGCTCGTCGGCGGTCGGCCCGCCCGAGACCTCGGTGACGCGGGTGTCCGCGCCCACCGCCAGCCGCAACCGCCTCGGCCAGCCGAAGCCCGCGTCGTCGAACACCACCACCACGACACCGGAACCCTGCTCCCGCAAGGACTCCAGCGCGCCCGCGCTGAGCCGGAACGCCGAATCGCCGGTGAACACCGCGCACACCGAGCCCTCGGGCGTGCCCGCCGAGGCGCCGACCGACGCGGCCAACCCGAAACCCATCAGGGTCTGCTCGCCGGGGCACACCACGGTCGTGCCCTCCTCGACCCGCAACACCGGGTAGTGGTAGCTCCACATGTCGTGCAGCCCGTTGTCCTGCACCACCACCGCCAGCCTCCCCAGCTCCCGCTGGGCCAGACGCACGGCCGCCCGCACCGGCGAGCGCGCGAACGACGCCCGAGCGCACTCCTCCTGGGCCAGCGCCACGCCGCGCACCCGTTCCGACCACGGCGCCCGGTCCCGGACGGCCACCCGCGCGGTCAGCGCGCCCGCGGTCAGCGCGACGTCCCCGAGCAGCGCCACCTCGGGTGAGCAGCCCTCGCCGAACGCGGCGGCCGACTTGTCCACCTGCACGGTCGGCGTGCTCCGCCAGGCGTCCCACCCCATCCGCGCGGTCTCCTCCAACCGGGAGCCGAGCACCAGCAGCGCGTCCGCCTCCGCCAGCACCTCACCGGCGGGCGGCGTGGTGTAGAGCCCGACCAGCCCGAGCGCCAGGGGGTGGGTCTCCGGCACCACCCCGCGTCCCGCCGCCGTGGTGAGCACCGGGGCGCCCAACCGCTCGGCGAGCCCCACCACCGCCGGGCCCGAGCCCGCCGACCAGCGACAACCCCCGCCAGCCAGCACCACCGGCCGCCGAGCCCCGTCCAGTAAGGCCGTCGCCCGTTCCAGCGCGTCCTCCGACGGCGTCGAGCGCAGCGGCAGCACCGGGCGCACCCCGACCGGGGCAGGCACCGGCGCCCGCAGCACCTCGTCCGCGATCTCCACCGCGGTGATCCCCGCCCGACCGTCGACGGCCAGCCGCACCGCGCGCTCCACCGCCCACGTCAGGACCTCCGCCGAGCGCGCCTCGTACTGCCAGGAGGTCAGCGGCGCCAGCATCCGCTGCTGGTCCACGTGCTGGAACCCGCCCCGGCCCACCCCCTCGGACGGCACCGAAGTGGTGATCAGGACCAGCGGAACCGCCAACGACGACGCCTCCAGCAGACCGGCCAGCGCGTTGGCGAAACCGGGCCCCGAGTTCACCGCCAGCGCCACCGGCCGCCCCGACACCATGGCGTGCCCGGCCGCCGCGCACGCCGCCGTGCGCTGGTCGCCGATCCGCCACGCCCGCAGACCGGGGTGCGCGTCGGCCGCGTCCAGCAGACCGGGCTCGTCGGAGGGCAGCCCGAACACCGAGGAGCACCCGGTGGCGGCCAGCACGTCGGCCACCGCGCTCCAGCAGTCGACGCCGTCCTCGCTCACCGGGGCTCCCGCCCGCCGCCTGACGCGGTCGGGCCCAGCCCCGCCGCGCCCAGCTCGGCCGACAGCAGCAGCGGTCTCGCCACCACCGCCGCCCCCCGGCGCGCGTGCCCCGCCTCCAGTCCGTAACCGCCCAGCGGGGCGTTGCCGTTCTCCTCGTCCAGCGTCACCTGCTCGGCCAGCGTCACGGCGGTGCCGAGCACCCGCTCGGTCAGCGCCGGTTCGCCGTAGTGCGACAGGTACATGCCGCGCCGCAGTTCCTCCGGCGAGGACGCCCACCGCCGCACGTCCGCCACGTCCCGGTAGCGGGTCACCGCGAACACCGGCCCGAAGAACTCCGGCGGGTGGAAGGCCGGGTCCCACGGCAGGTCCAGCAACGTCGGCTCGACGAACCCCAGGTCGGCGCGCACCCGCCCGCCCGCGCGCACCGCGCCCCGGTGCGCGGCGAGGAAGTCCGCGATGTCCCGGACCGCGTCCGGGTACACCAGCGGCGCCACCTCGACGTCGAACTCCTCGCGCCGCCCCACGCGCAGCCCGCGCACCGCCGAGGCGAGCTCCGCCACGAAGTCGTCCGCGACGCTCTCGTGCACCATCACCACGTCCGGGCACAGGCAGTCCTGACCGGAGTTGTAGGTGCGCACCCGCACCACGTCCGCCACCACCGACGCCAGGTCCGCCTCGGGCCCCACGACCACCGGGTTGGGCCCGGAGCCGAACGCCAGCACCAGCGGGTCGCCGGTCAGCCGCGCCGCCACGGCGGTCGCGTTCTCCGGCTTCCCGGTGAACACCACCGCGTCCGCGGCGGAGCAGCGGGCCAGGAACCGGCGCTGGGACAGCTCCGCCAGCTCCACCGGGAACCCGTCGGCCAGCAGCGGGTCGGTGCTGAGCACCCGGTGCACCTCGCGCACCGCCTCGGCCACCCGCGTGGACGGCCGGATCACCACCCGCTCGGCGAACCGCGCCGGAACCAGTCCGAACAGGACGTACGAGTACAGGATGTTGTTGGACGGCAGGAACACCGCCAGCTCGCGGAGCGGGCGCGGCCGGTGCCTGCTCAGCTCCCAGGACGCGCCCGCCAGCGTCGAGATGGACCGGCGCAGCTCGTCCACGACGGCGGGCCGGGTGGCGATCCGGGTCAGCACGTCCACCAGCTCGTCCCAGCGCCGCAGCAGCACCCGGACGGCGTTGAGGGTGAACGGGTCGTCGCTCACCGGGGCGACGCCCGCCTGCGCGGCGGTCCGCGCGGCCGGTAACGGCACGGCGAGCGGCTGATCGGGGTCGAGCGTGGTTTCGGACACCTGAGCTCCTCGGGACGGGTCGGCTAGTGGGAGTGCGGGCGCTCAACCCGCCCAGCGGCGCGCGATCAGCACGGCGTTGTGGCCCCCGAAGCCGAACGAGTTGCTCATCGCGGCCTCGACGCGGTGCTCCTGCGCGGTGTGCGGCACGAAGTTCACCTCCGGGTCCTCCGGGTCGTCGCAGTTGATCGTCGGCGGCGTCACGCCGGTCAGCACCGACTCCAGCGCCACGATCAGCTCGACCGCGCCCGCCCCGCCCAGCATGTGCCCGGTCATGCTCTTGGTCGAGCTGACCGGGATGCGCGTGGCGTGCGAGCCGAACACGCCCCGGATCGCCCTCAGCTCGGTGGTGTCGTTGAGCGGCGTCGACGTGCCGTGCGCGTTGATGTAGCCCACGTCCTGCGGCGCCAGCCCCGCCTGCGCCAGCGCGTCGTGCATCGCCCGCCGCGCAGGACCGGCCTCAGGGTGCGGCGCGGTCGGGTGGAACGCGTCGGTGGTCGCCCCGTAGCCCGCCAGCTCGCCCAGCACCCTGGCGCCGCGCGCCCTGGCGTGCTCCTCGCTCTCCAGCACCACGACGCCGCCTCCCGCGCTCATCACGAACCCGTCCCTGCCCCGGTCGAACGGCCGGGAGGCGGCCTCCGGGTCGTCGTTGCGGGTGGACAGGGCGCGGGAGATCGCGGCCCCGGTGATGTCCAGCCTGGTCATCGTGTCGTCCACGCCGCCCGCCACCACCACGTCGGCCGCGCCGTGCCGGATCAACCGCGCCGCCTCGCCGATCGAGGTCGCCCCGGTCGCGCACGCGGTCACCACGCACACCGACGGGCCCTGCGCGCCCAGGTGCAGCGCGACCTCGCCCGCCGCGCTGTCCACGCCGCTGCCGGGGAAGTAGTAAGGGCTCAACCCGCGCGCCCCCCGCTCGTCCAGCGCGCGGGTCGCGGCTGCGGACAGCTTCGTCGGCCCACCCGCCGACCCCAGCACCACCGCCACTCTCGGCGCCAGCGCCTCGTCGACCACCAGGTTCGCGTCGGCCACCGCCTCCAGCGCGGCCGACAGCGCGATGTGCACCGAGCTGTCGGTGCGGCGCACCGCCTTCGGCGGCAGCCCGGACAGGTCCAGGTCCAGCACCTCGCCGCCGATCCGCACCGGCAGTCCTGTCGTGTCCACCGTGGACAGCACGCGGATGCCGCTCGACCCCTTCACCATGCTCGCCCACGTGGTCGGCCAGTCCGCGCCGATGGGCGTGACGGCTCCCCGGCCGGTGACGACGACCCGACGCCCTCCGCCGGTCCTGCTCGATGAGGTCATGGCAGTGCCCTTCCGGTTCGGTGACCCCGGGAAGCGGCGCGCTCGGCGTCCTGCCCGGTCGAGGTGTCCGCCGAGCGGACGATGTCGGTGACGCGCACCAGGTCGGTCTTGCCGCTGGGCAGCCTCGGCAGCTCTGCCACCACCAGCACCCGGTCCGGCAGCTCGTGCCTGGCCAGCACCTCGCCGAACCGCGCCCGCCACCACGCGGCGGCGGTGAGCCGCGGGTCCTCGACCACGAAGACCAGCCGCCAGTCGTCCTCTCCGCGCGGTAGCGGCACCACCTGCACCGGGGCGCCGCACGCGCCCGCCAGGTGCGCCAGCCGGTCCGGGTAGAGGGTGTGCCCGCGACGGGCCACCGCGCGCTCGCGGCCGATGACCCGCAGCCCACCGCGCTCGTCGAGCAGTCCGAGGTCGTGCGTGTGCTGAGGGCCGGGTGGGCGAGGGACGAGCACCCCGTCGGCCAGCACCCCCGAGGCCGTGTCGGGCGAGTCCACCCACACCCGGCCGATCACTCCCGGTGGCGCGGGGGCGCCGCGCTCGTCGAGCACCCGGACCGACAGCCCGGCCAGCGGCAGGCAGGTGTCAGGCGCGCCCGGTCCGGCCAGCGCCACGTTGCCCAGCTCGGTGCTGCCGTAACCGTCCAGCAGCGGGGCTCCGGTGACCTCGGTGAACCGCCGCGCCAGCTCATCGCCCAGCGGCGCGCCGCCGGTGCACCACATGCGCACCCCGGTCAGCGCGTCGACCAGGCCCTCCTTGCGCGCCAGCAGGTTCAGCGCGCTGCGGAAGGTCACCGGGGTGGCGTCCACGACCGTGACGCCGTGCTCGGCCAGCGCGGGCAGCGCGCGATCCAACCGGGCTGGGGCCACCAGCAACCCGCAGCCCGCCCGCCTGGCCAGCAGGACCATGGACATGCCGTACTGGTGGGAGAAGGGCAGCAGCGGGGCCAGCACGTCGTCGGCCCGGTACCCCATCCGGTCGGCGGTGCGCGCCAGGTTGCCCTCGATCGCCGCGCCCGCGCGCACCACGGCTTTCGGCGCGCCGGTCGACCCGGACGACCAGCTGATCAACCCGTCCGCCCTGGCCGTCCACCGGACCAGGTCCGGGTCGGCGAGCGCGCCGCCCGCGTCGCCCGCGGCGTCGGCCAGCGGGATCGTCCTGGGCGCGCCCGGCGCGGTGGGTCGGTCGGTCACCAACCAGTCCGCGCCCACCTCGACGGCCGACGCGGTCAGCGCCGCGGCGGGCGCGCCGGGGTCGGCCAGCGCGACGGACACGCCCAGGTCCAGCAGTCCGAGCAGGACCGCGACGAACTCCGGCGAGTTGCCCGCGGCCAGCAGCACCCGGTCCGGTGCGCGGACGCCGTGCCCGGTGAGCGCCGCGGAGGCGCCCGAGGCCGAGGCCGTCATCGACCGGGCGGTCAGCGGTGGTGGTACCCGCCCCTGCGGGGGCGGTGGGGTCGGAGGTCGTGCTGACGGCGGCGCCGCCTCCGTGACGCGCTGTGCCATGGGTGTTCCCCCGGTTCGCAGTGGGACGTGGCCGTCGAGGGCGCGCGACCACGACGCCGCGGCGGAACCCGTGCCGCTGCGGCGTCGTGCCGGGCGCGCCCGGCGGTGCTACCGCGTGACGCGGCGCTGGACCGCCCCGTCGTGGACCTGCCTGCGCGCGGTCGCCCTGGACGCGCGCATCCCCTCGGCCCGCATCAGCCGTTCCACGGTGCACCGGGCGACCGGCACGCCGTTGTCCTGGAGCTCGCGCCAAATGCTCCGAGCGCCCCTCTTGCCGCCCTCGGAAAGCCAGGCTGCCTTGATCAGGGGAAGTAACTCGCGATCACGCACGGTTCGTTTCGCCGGTGCGCGCTCGCGCTTTTTGACCGCGTAGTAGGTGGATGGCGCGAGAGAAATCGCCTTGCAGAGCACGTGCACTCCGTAGGCGGCCCGGTGGTGGTCTACGAATGCCACCTGGCGGGCGGTCGACAGCGGTTCTCCCGCGGTCGTGCGGATGAAGTTCTCGGCCAGTTGCTGAGCGTCGTCGCGGAGGTGTTCCTGCTTCTTCGAGCTGGTTGCGCTCAGGGTGGTCGGGTTCCGCTCCACGTCCACCCCGCCTATCTGCACCCTGCGCGGCGGCTCGGGGCCCGGAGCGCCCTGGCGCGGGGCGGAGACCCGCTTCCCCGGCGCGCTCCCAGGTCCGGGGCTCCCCCCGGCGAGGGATCCGCGCCCGCGGGTAATAGACCGGTTGTGCTGCGACAATCCCAGGCGGACACGCGCTCGGGCCCGCTCCTCACATCCCCCATCGGTGTGGGTCCCCCAGCTTTCAGTCAGACTGCGACGGTTTCCGTCTCCAACAAACCCGGTTCAATATGCTCCGTATGTCGGACTTTGCCTATGGAAGCATCGTTGACCGAGGGTGTCAACGACGCCCTTCGGGAGTCGAAAAAATGCTGATGCAGCCCACTCCGAGGGCTGCTGGGTGGTATTAACGGGGGTGTCGCGCCGCTGAACGCGGTTGACAACCCCGGAGATCGCTTGATAGGCATGGCGTTAATCGTCAGAGCCGAACCGCAGGGGTCGGACAGCTTTGGCGCACTGGGGAGATATTCGACAACCGGGGTGAGCGCCGCTCTCCCGATCATTCTTGCCGCACGCCTGGAGACGTCCGAGGAGATCCTCCGCCGGGCGGGCCCGCCGTGCGCGTCCGCACCACGACGAGGCGGGGGACAATTGCAAGGCGAACTCGTGTCACTGCACCCGGCGTCGACCGACGAGGACTACGAGCTGCTCGCGGCCTGGGCCTCGTCCACCACCTCGGTGTACTCCTCCGGCCAGGTCCGACCCGTCACCCCCGCCCAACTGCGCGAAGCGGGTGAACTGCACGGGATGCGCTACCTGGTGGTGCGCGACCGGGAGGGCGAGCCGGTCGGCGGGGTGAACTGGCGCCCCGTCACCTACGAGGGCCACTTCGAGGTCGGCAACGCGGTCGGCCCCCCGCAGCTGTGGGACCTCGGCTACGGGGTCGAGTCGGTGCTCCTGCTGCTGGAAGAGCTGTTCCACCAGCGCAACGCCCACCGCGTGCACCTGATGACCGCGGCCTTCAACAAGCGGATGGTCCTTCAACAAGCGGATGGTGCAGATCTTCACCTCCGGCCTGATCCACGTCGAGGGCGTCCTGCGCGACTACTTCTACCTCGACGGCGCCTACCACCACGCGGTCATCGGGTCGATCCTGCGCGACGAGTACTACCGGCACGCGGGACTCGACGCGGTGCGCCGCATGGACCTGGTCCCCCGACGGGACAAGGAGGAGGCGGTGGAACTGCTCACCGCGCATCTCGCGGCCCACCCGGTCGTCGCGGGTCGGGGCACCTCCGCCACACCGGCCCAGACCGGTCCGCCCCGAGAGGGGGTGGCCTGGATCGATCCACTTCGGACCGATCCGCCCCCGACCGCCGCGGACCCCGCGCTCGCCGCGTTCTCCCGGCGCACCAACGGGGAGGGCGCGTGAGCACCTCGGAGACCAGGGAGAGGGCGCGGGCCTGGCTCATCGGCTGGGTCGCCACCCGGCTCGCCATCCCCGAGCACGCCGTCAGCACCGTCCGCCCGCTCGACGAGCTGGGCCTGAGCTCCACCGACGTCATCAGCATGACCGGGAGCCTCGGCGAGCACCTGGGCGCGCCGCTCTCCCCGGACGCGGTGTTCGAGTACCCCAGCATCTCCCTGCTCGCGGACCACGTCGCCACCGGCCGCCCCGCCACCGGTGAGCGTCCCCCCGAACCTGAGGACAACGCCGCCGACCCGGTCGTGGTGGTCGGCATCGGCTGCCGCTTCCCCTCGGGCGTGCGCGGCCCCGACGCGTTCTGGGACCTGCTCGTCCGGGGTGGCGACGTCGTCGGCCGGGTCCCCGAAGGCCGCTGGGACGCGCACACCGCGGATCCGGGGGTGGCCGCCCTGGTCGCGGGCGCGGCGGGCGCCGGTGGCTTCCTCGACGACGTCGACCGCTTCGACGCGGCGTTCTTCGGCGTCCCTCCCAAGGAGGCCGAGGTCGCCGACCCGCAGCAGCGGCAGGTTTTGGAGGTCGCCTGGGAGGCGCTCGACCACGCGGGCATCCCGCAGCACGGCCTGGCCGGGACCCGCGCGGGCGTGTTCCTGGCCGCGGGCGCCGTCGAGTACCTGCCGGAGGACGCCTCCGCGGTGGACGGCTGGACCACCACCGGCTCCTCCGCCGCGGTCATCGCCAACCGGCTGTCCTACGCGCTGGGCGCGAGGGGGCCGAGCATGGTGGTGGACACCGCCTGCTCCGGCTCGCTCGTCGCCATCCACCTCGCCTGCGCGCACCTGCTGCGCGGGGAGTGCGACCTGGCGCTCGCGGGCGGGGTCAACCTGCTGCTCACCCCAGGGGTCTCGGTCGGCTTCGCCCGCTCCGGCGTGCTCTCCCCGGACGGCCGCTGCAAGACCTTCGACGCGGGCGCCGACGGCTACGCGCGCGGCGAGGGCTGCGGCGTCGTCGTGCTCAAGCGGCTCTCCCGCGCGCTGCGCGACGGGGACCGGGTGCTGGCCGTCGTGCGCGGCAGCGCGGTCGGCTCGCACGGACGCTCCAACGGCCTCATGGCGCCCCACCCCGGAGCCCAGGAGGACCTGATCCGCACCGCGCACCGCGCCGCGGGAGTCGACCCGCGCACCGTCGACCTGGTCGAGACCCACGGCACCGGCACCGCGCTCGGAGACCCCGTCGAGGTCAACGCGCTCACCGCCGTCCACGCGCCCGGTCGCCCCGCCGACCGGCCGCTGCTGCTGGGCGCGGTCAAGACCAACCTCGGCCACCTGGAGGCCGCCTCGGGCGTCGCCGGGTTCATCAAGGCGGTGCTGGCGCTGGACCGGGGCGAGATCCCCGCCAACCTGCACCTCACCACCCCGAACCCGTTGCTGCGGCTGGACGAGCGCCCGCTCGCGCCCGTCACCGCGCTCACCGCCTGGCCGCACCGCGACCACCCCCGGCGCGCGGGCGTCAGCTCCTTCGGCTTCGGCGGGGCCATCGCGCACGCGGTGCTGGAGCAGGCCCCCGCCGTGCGCCCGCACGAGCCTCCCGAACCCGACGGCAGCACGCCGGTCGTGCTGCTGTCGGCCGGCTCCCGTGCCGCGCTGCGCGCTGAGGCCCGCGCGCTGCGCTCGGTGCTGGACGGCGATCCGCCGCCGGTGGCCGACCTCGCGCACACCCTCACCACCCGCCGTTCGCACGGCCCGGTCCGCGCGGGCCTGCTCGCCCGCGACGCGGCCGGGCTCGCGGAAGTGCTCACCGAACTGGCCGAGGGCCGCGAGCACCCCGACGCGACCACCGGCGCGGTCCGCGACGACCCGGCCCCGGTGTTCGTGTTCTCCGGCCAGGGCTCCCAGTGGGCGGGCATGGCCGACGGGCTGCTCGACCACGACCCCGACTTCACCGCTGCCATCGACGAGCTGGACCCGGTCGTGCGCGCGCACGGCTGCCCGTCACCGCGCGAGGCGCTGGAGTCCGGTCGCACGGGGGAGTCGGTCACCTGGGTGCAACCGGTGCTGTTCACCGTGCAGGTCGCGCTCGCCGCGCTGTGGCGGGCCAGGGGCGTCGAGCCCGCCGCCGTCCTCGGCCACTCGATGGGCGAGGTCACGGCGGCCGTCGTCGCGGGCGCGCTCAGCCCTCGCGACGGGGCCAGGGTGATCTGCGTGCGCTCCCGGCTCCTCGGCGAGATCGCGGGCGAGGGGCGGATGGCCGTCGTCCCCGAGACCGGGGCTCGTCTGCGGGAGACGATCACCGCCGAGGGCCTCGACGACGCGGTGTCGGTCGCGGTCCTGCTCGGCCCGCAGTCCTCGGTCCTGTCGGGGGAGGGCGCGGGCGTCGAGCGGGTGGCGACCGCCCTCGGCGTCGACCCGCTGTGGGTGGGGGTCGACGTGGCCTCGCACTCCCCGCAGGTCGACCCGCTGCTCGGCCGGGTCGTCGAGGAGCTGGCCGACCTCGCGTCGTCCGAGCCCCTCATCCCGCTCTACTCGACGGTGACCGGACAACGGCTGACCTCGCCGCCGGACGCGCACTACTGGGCGGCGAACCTGCGCGAACCGGTGCGCCTGCCGGACGCGGTCGCGGCGGCGGCCGACGCGGGCCACTCCGTGTTCCTGGAGGTCAGCCCGCACCCCGTGCTCACCCGACCGGTCGCGGAGGCGCTGCGGTCGCTGGGCGTGCCCGACCCCGCGGTGCTGCACACCCTGCACCGCGAGCGCGGCGGCCCCGAGGCCGTGGCACTGGCCGCCGCCGGCTTGGCCTGCTTGGGGGCGACCCCGGTGTGGCGCGGCGCGTGGACCGGCGGCGGACTGGTCGACCTGCCGCCGAGGACTTGGGACACCACCCGGTTCTGGCGCTCCCCGGTCGACGTGCCCGCGCGGGAGGACGGCGCCGCACGCCCTCGGTCCGAGGCGGAGGAGGGCCCGCTGCTCGGACCGCCCACCGAACTGGCGGACCAGCCGGGAACCCTGGTGTGGCAGTCGGAGCCCGGCGCGGAACGGGCGGAGTGGCTCGCCGCGCACGAAGTCCTGGGCGAACCGGTGCTGCCCGCGTCCGCCGCGCTGGTCGCCGCGCTGGCCGCCGCGCGCGACCTGGGGTTCAAGCGGGCCGGCGTCCGCGACCTGGTGCTGCACCAACCGGTCCCGGTCGTGCCCGGCCTGCGGCTGCAGGGCGTGGCCCGCCGCGACCGCGGGGTCGGGGCGGCGACCTTCACCCTGCACTTCCGCACCGCCCCGGAACTGCCGTGGGCGCAGGCGGCCTCGGCCCGGCTGCACGACGACCACGACCTGCCGACCCCGCCGCCACCCCGCCCCGACGGGGTGGAGCGGGACGTCGCACGCTGGTACGACCTGCTGGCCGGGCACGGCATCGAGTTCGGCCCCGCGCTGCGGGTGGTGACCGGGCTGCGCTCGGGGGCCGGAACCGCGGTGGCTGAGCTGTCCGGCGCGGCACCGGACCCGGCCCTGCTGACCGGCGCCTTCCAGGCGGTGGCCGCCGCGCTGCCCGAGGACCTGCCCGGCCCCGCGCTGGTGACGGGCGTGACCGCCTGCGCCGTGCTCGACCCCGCGACCCCGACCACCGTCACCGCGACGGTCACCGGGCACGGGCGGGAACTGCGTGCCGACGCGTGGCTGTGGGCGGGCCGGACCCCGGTGGCGGCGCTCACGGGCATCCGGCTGCTGCCGCTCGGCGGCGCCCCCGACGCGCCGGGGGCCGGGAACGGGGCGGTCGTCGACCGGAGCACGGCCGACCGGCCCACGCGAACCGGTCCCACCACCACCGACCACGAGCGCGCCGACCACGCCGTCGAGGCGCCGGACCCGGCCTGGTCGCACCACCTCGCGTGGCGCGCCACGCCCCTGGAACCCGCCGCCGTCCCGCCCCAGGAGTGGCTCGTCGTCGGCGGGACCCCCGAGCAGGCCGACGAGTGGCGGGCCTTCGGCGTGCGGACCCGCCTCGCCCCGGACCCCGCGGCGGCGCTCGCCGCGCTGGCGGACGGCTCACCCGCCACCCGGCTCCTCGTGTTCGCCGACGCGCTCGGCGCGGGCGGCGACGACCCCGACACCGCCGCCGAGGCGACGCTGCGCGCCTTCGACCTGGTCACCGCGCTCGCGGCCCTGTCCGCGCCCCCGCGCCTGCACCTGGTCACCCGGCGCGCCCACCTCCTCCCCGGCGACACCACCGCAGATCCGGGACACGCGGCCCTGTGGGGCGCGGGCCGGTCCGCGGCGCTGGAGCACCCCGACCTGTGGGGAGGCCTGGTCGACCTCGACGAGCACCCGCGCACCGCGCTGCGCCTGCTCACGGAGATCACCTCCGCGGATCCCGGCGCCCAGAGCGCCTACCGCGCCGACACCAGGCACATCCCGGTGCTGCGCAGGTCCGAACCGGCCACCGCCCCCGCCCGCGCCCTGTCGGGCACCCACCTGATCGTCGGCGCCACCGGCAGGATCGGCCCGCACCTGGCAGCCGAACTGGTCCAGCGGGGCGTCCGCCACCTGGTCCTGGTCTCCCGCCGGGGCCTGCGCGGCCCC
The DNA here is from genome assembly GCF_000023245.1 of Actinosynnema mirum DSM 43827. Classification (GTDB taxonomy): domain Bacteria; phylum Actinomycetota; class Actinomycetes; order Mycobacteriales; family Pseudonocardiaceae; genus Actinosynnema; species Actinosynnema mirum. The sequence continues at coordinate 5,775,043 of NC_013093.1, read as the reverse complement.
TCGGCCGAGCAAGCCGAACGCCTGCGCCTGCGGGGCGTCGTGGTGCTGGACCTGCGCCTGGACGTCGCCGACCCCTCGGCCGCCGCCGCCCTGTCCGCCCACCTCGCGACCCTGCCGCCGCTGCGCGGCGTCCACCACGCGGCCTTCGACGAGTCCGTGTCCCCGATCGCCGCCCTGTCCGCCCCGCTCGTGCGCCGCATGTTCCGCGCCAAGGCGAACGTCCTGACCACCCTGCGCCGCCTGGCCGGGGAGCACCGCGCGGAACTGCTCCACCTGTCCTCCACCACCGGCCTGCTCGGCTCCTCGGGGCTGGCCCACTACGCGGCGGCCAGCTGCTTCGCCGACAGCGCCGCGTCGGCCGATCCGACCACGCGCACCGTCGTCCTCGGCCCGTGCGCCGACGGGCTGGCGGGCACCCCGCACGGCGAGGTCGTCCTCGCCTCGGGCCTGCGCCTGATGCCCACCCGGCGCGCTGTCGCCGCAGCGCTGGACGCGCCCGCCCGCCGGAGCGCGGTCGTCGACGCGGACTGGGACGAGGTCGACCGCTCCTACGCCACCGCGCTGCGCACCCCGTTGCTGGCGGAACTCGCGGGAGAGGGCGCACCGACCCGCGCCGCACCGCGCCCGGACCCGGTCCAGCACAGGGAACTGCTGCGCGAGCACGTCCGGACCGTCATCGCGGGCGCGATGGGCATCACGCCCGAGGCGCTCAACCCGAGGGCCAACCTGTTCGCCCTCGGCGTCGACTCGCTGATGAGCCTGTCGATCATCCGCACCCTGGCCGCCACCACCGGCCACCACATCCCGCCGACCGTGCTGCGCGAGCGCCCGACCGCGCTCGCGCTCGCCGACCACCTGGCCGAGGCCGAGCAGACCACCGAGGGGGAGCAGCGATGACCGGGGTAGCACTGGTGACCGGGGGCAACCGGGGGATCGGACTGGCGACGGCGACCGCCCTCGCCAAGGCAGGGATGCGGGTGGCAGTCACCCACCGGGGTGGCGGGGCGCCCGCCGAGCTGTTCGGCGTGCGCTGCGACGTCCGCGACGCCGAGCAGGTCGACCGGGCCTTCACCGAGGTCGAGCGGGAGCTGGGCCCGGTCGGGGTGCTGGTGGCCAACGCGGGCGTCACCAGGGACCGCCTGGTCGCCACGATGGGCCCCGAGGACTTCGAGGACGTGCTGCGCACCAACCTCACCGGCGCCTACCTGGTGGCCAGGCGCGCGGTGCGCGGCATGGTGCGCCACCGCGGCGGTCGCATCGTCCTGGTGGCCTCGGTCTCGGCGCTCACCGGCGCGCGCGGCCAGGCCAACTACACCGCCGCCAAGGCCGGGATGATCGGCTTCGCGCGCTCGGCGGCGCTGGAACTGGCATCCAGGGGCATCACCGTCAACGTGGTCGCCCCCGGCTGGATCAGCACCGACATGACCGACGAGCTGCCCGAGGCCGCGAGGGTCGAAGCGGCGGCGCACGTGCCCATGCGCAGGTTCGGCGCCCCCGAGGAGGCCGCTGCGGCGATCGCCTTCCTGGCGAGCGACGCGGCCTCCTACGTCACCGGCGTCGTGCTGCCGGTCGACGGCGGCCTGTCCCTGGAGCGCTGACACCGTGCTCAAGGGGAAGACGGTGCTGGTCACCGGGGTCATCACCACCGCGTCCATCGCCTTCCACGTCGCCAAGCACGCCCAGGAGGCGGGCGCGCGGGTGGTGCTCACCGGCTACGGCAGGCTCAGCCTGGTCGAGCGGATGGCCGCCAGACTGCCCGAGCCCGCCCCGGTGCTGGAGCTGGACGTCACCGACGAGCGGCACCTGGCGACCCTGGCCGACCGGGTGGGCGAGCACGCCGACCGGCTCGACGGGGTGCTGCACTCCATCGCCTACGCCCCGCCGTCGGCGCTGGGCGGTGGGTTCCTGGACACCGCGTGGCCCGACGTGGCGACCACGTTGCGCACCTCCACCTACTCGCTCCAGGCGCTCACCACCTCGGTGCTGCCGCTGCTGCGCCGGGGCAGCGACCCCGCCGTGGTGGGGCTGGACTTCGACGCCTCGGTCGCCTGGCCCGACTACGACTGGATGGGCGTGGCCAAGGCCGGGTTGGAGGCCACCGCCCGCTACCTGGCGCGCTACCTCGGCCCGCACGGCGTGCGGGTGAACCTGGTGGCGGCCGGACCGCTGCGCACCACGGCGGCCGGCGCCGTCACCGCGCCGGGACGGGCCGCGCCCCCGTGGGCGGACAACGCCCCGCTCGGGTGGGACGAGAAGGACGCGGGCCCCGCGGCGCGCGCGTGCGTGGCCCTGCTCTCGGACTGGTTCCCCGCCACCACCGGGGAGATCGTCCACGTCGACGGCGGCGCGCACGCGATGGGCGGGTGACCGGGTGCGGTCCGCCGGGCACGACGAGGACGATCGGAAGACGGGGGAGGGGCGGCACGTGGTCGGACTGGCCGAGGTGGCGCGGTGGTTCCAGGACAACGAGGGGACGGACCTGGGGTTCGGGCCGTGGCACGAGGTCGCCGCGCCCGACGTGGCGGCCTTCGCGGACGTCACCCGCGACTGGCAGCGCATCCACTTCGACACCGCGGAGGCGGCCGAGGGACCGTACGGCGGGCCTGTGGTGCACGGCTTCCTGGTGCTCGCGCTCATCCCGCACCTCACCTCGGGCCTGCTGGACCTGCGGTGGACCAGCCTCGGCGTCAACTACCGCCTCGACCGCGTCCGCTTCCCGGCCCCGGTGCGGGTCGGCGAGCGGGTGCGGGCCCGCGCCTGGCTGGGGCGCGCCCGGACGCGTCCGCGCGGCTACCTGGAACTCGTGCTGCCGGTGGAGGTGTGGGCCGAGAGCGCGACCAGGGCCGCCTGCACCGCCGAGCACACCCGGCTCTACCGGGTCGCCGAGGACGCCGAGCTGCCCGACCCCGCCCGGCGCGGCGCCGTCCTGGACCCACGGCCCGAACCGGGAACCGAACCCACGACCACCACCGGAGGTGCCCGTTGAGCGCGCGAGCCGAGATCCCGCCGTTCACCCCGCGAAGACTGCTGCTGGTCGTCACCGGCGCGATCCAGGCGGCGCACGCGCCCTACTGGGTCACCTGGCTGCGCGGCGCCTACCCCGACCTCGAAGTCCGCTCCGTTCTCACCAGGAGCGCCCTGCGCTTCACCACCGAGCAGGCCATGAGCGCGCTGACCGGGCACGAGGCGCACCTGGACGAGTGGCCCGCCGGGGCGCCGCCCAGGGCGCTGCACGTGGACCTGGCCGAGTGGGCGGACGCGATCATCGTGCACCCGGCGTCCGCGCACTACGTGGCCCGTGCCGCGCTGGGCCTGGCCGACACGCCCAGCCTGCTGGTGCTGCACGCCTCCTCCGCCCCCATCGCCATCGCGCCGTCGCTGCCGCCGGGCCTGGAGGACAACCCCGTGTACCGGGCGAACCTGGACCTGCTGGCCCGGCGCCCCAACGTCGTCGTCTCGGCGACCAGGCAGGCCAGGAGCGCCACCACCGGCCGTTCCGACGCGCGCGGAGCAGCTCCGCTCACCACCGCCCTGCGCGACGTCGAAGAACTGCTGCGGAAACTCTCCGAATTTTCCGGGAAAGCGGCCGGATAAAGCTTCGGAAGGTTGACCGCCCATACTCGGGGCGGGCAGGATGTGAGTTGTCGGGCCAGTGAGGCGAAATGCCGGAGAAGAATTCACCGGATGCCCCTGTGCGCCCCTGAGGAGATTGATCCGCTCAACCACAACGGTGGACTTCGGAGTTCTTGCCATGACTGCTGCCGCTCGTCAGGTCTACTGCTTCGCGGACCGGGTGTTCTTCGAGACCCCGGACCGCTGGCAGCGCGGTGACGCGCCGCTGCGGGTGGCGACCAGGTCCGCGCCGCCCGGCTGGGTCCGGACGCCCAAGGGCTTCTGGACCCACCTGCGGCCCGCCGGGGCGGTCCTGCCCGACCAGGGCTGGAAGGTGCACGTCTCGGCCCGCTGGCAGGACGTCGACGCGGCCTGCGACGCGGTGTGGGACTACTGCGTGCGGGAGGGTGTCGCCTTCAAGCACCTGGCGAGCGCCGAGACCTACCTGGCGGTCAACTCCAAGTACGCCCCCAGGCCTGCCAGCGGCAAGCTGCTCACCCTCTACCCGGTCGACGAGGCGCGGTTGCACCGCGTCCTGCTGGACCTGGAGCGCGAGTTGGCCGACGTGCGCGGGCCCGACGTGCTCAGCGATTTGCGCTGGGGCGCCTCGCCGCTGCACGTGCGCTACGGCGCCTTCGTCGAGGCGCACTGCCTGGACTCCTCCGGAGAATTCGTCCCGGCCCTGCGCGGCCCGGACGGGGAACTGGTCCCGGATCGTCGGAGACCGTTCTTCGAAGTTCCCGGATGGGTTGCCAAACCCGAATTTCTGGCTAATTCTCCGCAGTTCTCGAAAAAATCTTTCCCGTATCGCGTGAGCAAAGCGCTGCACTTTTCCAATGGTGGTGGCGTCTACCTCGCCGAGCGCCTTTCCGACGGTCGTGGGGTCGTGCTCAAGGAGGCCCGCGCCCTCACCGGCCTCGACCGGGGCCGCACCGACGCGGCCACCCGGCTCGAGCGCGAGCACCGGGCCCTGGTCCTGCTCGACGGCGTGCCCGGCGTCCCCGCCTGCCACGGCGTGGTCAGCGCGGGCGGCAGCGACTTCCTCGTCGTCGACCACGTCGAAGGCGTCAACCTGTGGGTCTGGATGGCCAAGAACCACCCCATGATCCTGTTCGACGAGCCGGACGAGGCCACCTGCCGCGACTACGCCGAGCGGGCCCTGGAACTGATGGACCGGGTCGAGGCGGTCCTCGCCGACGTGCACGCCAGGGGCCTGGGCTTCGGCGACCTGCACTTCGGCAACGTCCTGGTCCGCCCGGACGGCGGGATCAGCCTGGTCGACTTCGAGATGGCCCACGACCTGTCCGACCCCGACTACACCCCGGACATGGGCACGATGGGCTTCATCGCGGGCAAGGGCGCGCGCGGCGCCCGCATCGACGAGTACGCCCTCGCCGCCCTGCGCTGCGCGCTGCTGTTCCCGCTGGAGAAGATGCGGGTGTTCGACCCGGCCAAGCTGGAGCAGCAGCTCGCCGTCATCGCCGAACGCCTGGGCGTGGCCCCCGAGCGCCTCGACGGCGTCCGCGCCACCCTGTCCGACCCGGTGCTGCGCCCCGAGACGCCCCCGGAACTGGGCTCGCTGCCCCTGGAGGTCGACCTCGACGCCGCCGAGCCCGACTGGGCCGAGGCGATCCGCTCCATGCGCCGCGCCGTGCTCGCCTGCGCCACCCCCGAGCGCGCCGACCGGCTCTTCCCTGGGGACTCGGCCCAGTTCCGCACCGGCGGAGCCACGAACCTGGCCCACGGCGCCTCGGGCGTGCTCTGGGCCCTCGCCCAGACCGGGCACCGCTCACCCGAGCACGAGCAGTGGCTGCTGGACGCGGTCCGCCGGGGTGGCGACCACCCACCGGGCTTCTGCACCGGGGCGCACGGCGTCGCCCACGTGCTCGACCACCTCGGCCACCACGACGCGGCCACCCCGCTGCTGGAGCGCGCCACCGCCCGCACCGGCGAGCTGACCGCGATCGGCCTGGCCACGGGCCTCGCGGGCGCGGGCCTGAACCTGCTGCACTTCGCCCGCTCCCGAGACGACCGGGCGCTGCGCCGGGCCGCGCTGCTCGCGGCGGACCGGCTCGCCGACGCGCTGGAGCGCACCGAGTCCACCCCGGACAAGGCGCCCACCGGCGGCGAGCTGAAAGCGGGCCTGATGCACGGCTGGTCCGCCACCGCCCTGCTCTTCCTGCGCCTGCACGAGGACACCGGCGACCCCGCCCACCTCGACCTGGCCCGCCGCGCCCTGCACCGCGATCTGGACAAGTGCGTGCGGACCGCCTCCGGCGCCCTCCAGGTCGAGGAGCGCGGCGTGCGCACCCTGGCCTACCTGGACGTGGGCAGCGCGGGCATCGCCCTGGTCGCCGACGAGCTGCTGGCCGCGTGCCACGACGAGCGCGTCGAACGCGCCCTGCCCGCCCTGCTGACCGCCTGCGGCAGCGAGTTCGTCCTCCAACCGCAGCTGTTCACCGGCAGGGCGGGGCTGATCACCGCGCTGGAGCGCAACCGCCGCCGCGACCCCTCGCTCGGCGGCGACCACCTGGTCCAGCGGCACCTGCGCAGGCTCGCCTGGCACGCCGTGCCCTACCAGGGGCACCTCGCCTTCCCCGGCGACTTCGGGCTGCGCCTGTCCACCGACCTCGCCACCGGCGTCGCGGGCGTGCTCGTCGCCGTCGCGGCCACCACCACCGGGGCGTGCGCGCCCCTGCCCTTCCTGTCCCCGCGCCCGCTCCCGGAGGCAGGCGCCTCGGGCGGCGCCAGATCGCGGGCGGCGGCCACCGCCACCGCCTGAGCAGACGGCACACCGGAACACGGGAAAACGGATGGGGGTGACACACATGGACATCCGCGAGCTGCAGTCGCTCGTGATCGACGTCGAGGAGGGCGACCTGCCCGCCTCGACCGGCTCGATCACCTGCTGACCACGCCCCCCGACCGGGGGACACCGCACAACCGCGCCACAACTCGAACGGGGGTGACACACATGGACATCCGCGAGCTGCAGTCGCTCGTGATCGACGTCGAGGAGGGCGACCTGCCCGCCTCCACCGGTTCGATCACCTGCTGACCTGGGACCGCCGGGCGCGTTCGACGCGCCCGGCGGCGGACCGGGGGCGCGGGCCCGAGCGCCCGCGCCCCCGCTCACCGGCTTGGAGAAGAGGTCATGCCGAACCCGACGGAACAGGGCACCACCGACACCGCCGACCCGATCCGGGCGCTCTACGACTGGGGCGACCACCAGCGCAGGACCGCCCCCGTCGTGTTCGACCGGGGAACCGGGGCCTGGCACGTCTTCACCCACGCGGAGAGCGAGCGCGTCCTGGTGGACCGCCGCGCCTTCTCCAGCGAGTTCCCCGCCGAGCTCTCGGCCAACGACGACCTGTACGAGGGCAACCTCGCCCTCCTCGACCCGCCACGGCACACCGAGCTGCGCGCGCTGGTCAGCCGCCGCTTCGCCCAGCGCGCCGTTGCCGGGTTGACCCCGCTCGTCGACTCGCTCGTCACCGAGCTGCTGGACGCGCTCGACGCGGGCGGCGCGCACGACGGCGCGGACTTCGTCGACGCCTTCGCCTACCCGCTGCCCGCCACGGTCATCGCCACCCTGGTCGGGCTGCCCCGTTCGGACGTCGCGCTGATGCGCCGCTGGAGCACCGCGCAGCTCAACGAGCGGCGCACCGCGGCCATCGAGGAGGAGGGCAGCCACCAGCGCTCCCTGAGCGCGCTCGCCGAGATCCGCGCGCACCTCGCCCCGCTGCTCGCCGAGCGCGCCCAGTCCGACGACCCCGGCGAAGACCTGCTCACCGCGATCGCCCGCGCGGGCGCCGACGAGGCCGCGATGACCACCGAGGAGCAGTTGGGCTTCCTGCGCCTGGTGCTCAGCGGCGGCGACATGACCTCCTGCTCGCTGCTCTCCAGCCTCGTCCTTGCGCTGGGGGAGCACCCCCAGCTGCTGGACCGGGTGCGCGCAGAACCCGATCTGGTGCCCGCGGTCGTCGACGAGGTCGCGCGCACGCGCCCCCCGTTCGCGCGGGTGGCCCGCTGGAGCACCGTCGACACCGAGCTGGCGGGCGTGCCCATCCCGGCCGGTCAGCTCGTGCTGCCCTGGCTCACCTCGGCCAACCGCGACGAGTCGGTGTTCCCCGACGCAGGCGCGTTCGTCCCCGACCGCACCCCCAACCCGCACCTGAGCTTCGGCCGGGGCATCCACTTCTGCCTCGGGGTGCACCTGGCGAAGCTGGAAGCGGCGCGCGCGCTGACCGCCCTCGCCGAGCGCTACGAACGCGTCGAGCCGCTGCCGGGGACACCGCTCGACCACTTCGACCCGGCGGGCGGCGTGCTGGCCCTGCGCTCGCTCCCGGCCCGCCTCGTCCGCCGCCGCTGACCCGGCGGGCTCGCAGGGCCGCACACCGAGCAGGACGGCGCAGACCGGAGGAGACCGCCGTGCGCATTCTCATCTACACCTACGGGACCAGGGGCGACGTCCAGCCCTACGTGGCGCTGGCGGTCGCGCTCAACGCGCGCGGGCACCACTGCGTGCTCTCGGCCCCCGCGCGCTTCGCAGGGCTCGCCGCCGCGCACGGCGTCGAGTTCGCGGGCCGGGACGACGAGCTGATCCGGTTCTACCTGGAAGACCCCGAGGTGCAGTACAGCCTCGCCCACCAGGGCAGTGCCGAGCCCGGTTTCCGGGCGCGGGGCCGCCGCGCCAGCACCGCCCTGCGCCGCACCCTGGTCGCCCGGCTGCCGCACATCCTGCGCGACACCGCCGCGGCGGCGGAGGGCGGCGCGGACCTGGTCGTCGCCGGGCACTACCAGTGGGAGCTGGGCCAGCACATCGCCGAGCACCTGAAGGCGCCGCTGGTGATGACCTCGCTGTGGCCGACCTGCCTGCCGTCCAGGCGCCACCCCAGCGAGGTGGTGCCCTTCGGCGGCAGCCTCCCGCCGCTGCTCAACCGGTTGTCCTACCTGCCCCTGCGCTGGTTCCAGGTCGGCGGCGCCGAGGTCGACCGGTGGCGCGCTGACCTGGGCCTGCCCAAGCGCAGGGGCAGGCACGACCGCTCCCGCACGGCGACGGGCGAGCCGGTCCCCTTCGTCCACGGCATCAGCCCGCTGGTCGTGCCACCCGCCCCCGACTGGCCCGCGAACGCCCACACCTCCGGATTCTGGCGGCTGCCGCCCGCGCCGGACTGGAGCCCGCCCCCGTCCCTCGCCGACTTCCTCGACCGCGACCCCAAGCCGGTGTTCATCGGCTTCGGCAGCATCGTCAGCCGCGACCCGGAGGACACCGCCCGCGTCATCCGCGAGGCCGTCTCCCGAGCAGGGGTGCGCGCCGTGGTGCGGTTGGAGGCCAACATCGACGCCGACGCGCTCGGCCCCGACGTGCTCCCCGCGGGCGAGGCGCCCTACGACTGGCTGTTCCCCCGCGTTGCCGCGATCGTGCACGGCGGCGGGGTCGGCACGGTCAACGACGCCCTCGCCTCGGGCGTGCCCCAGGTGCCCGTCCCGCACACCAGCGAGCAGGAGGTCTGGTGCCGGATCGCGCACCGGCTGGGTGTGGCCACCGAGCCGTTCCGGCAGCGCGACCTGGACGTCGACCGGCTCGCCACCGCCCTGCGCGCCGCGACCGGCGACGAGGGCCTGGCCCGCGCCGCCCGCTCGGTGGGCGAGCGCGTCCGCGCCGAGGACGGGGCGGGGACGGCCGCCGCACTGGTGGAGCGCTACGGCCTCGACCGGGCGGCCACCCGATGAGCGCCCTCCGAGCGGGCACGTCGGTGAACGCGCGGTCCTGGGCCGGCCGCACCGTGCTGGTCACCGGCGGCCTCGGCTTCCTCGGCTCGCACTTCACCACCGAACTGCTCGCCTCAGGCGCCCACGTCCTCTGCCTGCACCGGGGGGACCGCTTCGGCAGGCTCGCCGAGCTGCCCCGCACCTCCGCGCTGCGCACCGCCAGGGTCGACCTGCACGACGAGCGGGCCCTCGCCGCCGCCGTGGACGCCCACACGCCCGCTGTCGACGCCGTGGTGCACTGCGCGGCGCTGGACGGCAACGCCGAGTTCAAGCTCAAGAACTCCGCCCGAATCCTCGACACCAACCTCAGGTTCACCTCGAACGTCCTCAACTGCGCCCGCGAGCGCCGGGTGCGGGACGTCGTCCTGGTCAGCTCGGCCGAGGTGTACCGCACCGACGACAGCGCCCCGGTCGCCGAGGAGCACGACTACCGGAGCCGGATGCGCTACGCCCCCGACGGCTACTACCTGTCCAAGGTCTTCGGGGAGGTGCTGGCCGAGCTGTACCGCGACCAGTTCGGCATGAACCTGTTCCTGGCCAGGCCCACCAACGTCTACGGTCCGCGCGACGGCTTCCACGCCCCCTCGGGCCGCGTGGTGCCCAGCATGATGGCGTGCCTGGCACGAGGCCAGGACATCGAGGTGTGGGGCGACGGCCGCCAGACCCGCTCGTTCGTGCACGCCGCCGACGTGGCCAAAGCCACTCTCCAGATGGTCGCCGCGAACCGGCACCGCACGTTCAACATCGGCACCGGCGAGTCGGTCTCCATCGCGGACCTCGCCCACGCGGTCGCCGAGGCGCTCGACGTCCCTGGCCGCGTCAGGTTCCTGTTCGACCGGCCCACCGGTCCCTCCGCCCGGCAGCTGGACGTCTCCAGGATGGCCGGGGTCGTCGACTTCACCCCGCGCTCGCTGGCGGTCGGGCTGCGTGAGACCGCCGATTGGTTCCGCGCGCGCGGGTTCGCCCCTGGCCTGGCGGGCTGACCCGTGCGCGCACCCACCACCCGCCGGGGCGACGCGGTGACCGAGCTGCCCGGCGGCCACCGCGCCCCCGACCCCTACCGCGCGCTGGAGGACGCGGGCGACCCGGAGACCGCCCGCTGGCTGGCCGCGCAGGACGCCCACTACGCCGCACACCGCGCCACCTGGGGCGACGGGCTCCTGGCGCGCGTGGCTGAGCTCACCGCGTCACCCACCGCCGACCCGCCGGTCTGGGCGGGTGGGCACCGCTTCCGGGCCGCCCTGCGCCCCGGAGGGGAGCACCCCGTGCTGCTGGTGCGCCCGCCGGGTGAGCCGGAGCGCGTGCTGCTCGACCCCGCGGCGTCCGGTCCCGACACCACGCTGGAGAGCTGGCACCCGTCGCCGGACGGCCGCTCGGTGGCCGTGCTGATCAGCGAGGGCGGCACCGAGCAGGGCGCGCTGCGCGTCCTCGACCTCGACGGCAGCGTCGTGGACGGCCCGATCGGCCGCTCCAGGGGCACCCAGCTCGCCTGGCTGCCCGGTGCGTTCTGCTACACCCCGCTGAGCCCTCGACCCGATGGGCGCCTCGCCAGGGAGGTGCGCCTGCACCGCCTCGGCGAGCCTGAGGAGCGGGACGTCACCGTGCTCGCCGAGGACGGCTGCACCTCCTTCGCGCTGGAGACCGACGGCCACACCCTGGTGGTGGTGGCCAGCCGGGGACCGTCCGCCCCCAAGGACGTCTGGACCGGTCGCGTCACCGAGGGCGGGGTGACCGAGCTGCGCCCGGTCCTGCGCGCGGCGGGCTCGCGGGTCCAGGCCAGGCCCACGCCCGACGGCGTGCTGGTGCTCACCGACGACGCCGCGCCCCGCGCCCGCATCGCCCGCCTCACCCCCGGCGGTCAGCTGATCGACCTCGTCGCCGAGGACGACGAGGCGGTCCTGCGCTCGTTCCTGCCGCTGCCCGCCGCAGAACCGGGCGCGGAACCGGAACTGCTCGTCGTGCGCAACCGGGGACTGGTCACCGAGGTCGCCGCGCACCGCTTGGCGGACGGTCGCCCCACCGGGCTCGTCGCGCTGCCCGGCGCGGGCGTCGTCACCTCGCTCACCGCCCACGGCGCCACCGCCTTCCTCGGCTACACCGACCCCACCACCCCGCACACCACCCTGCGCCGCGCGCCGGGCGGGACCGAGGCCGCCGAGTGGTCGGCCGAGCCGCCCCCGCCCGCCGTCCCACGCCGCGCTCCTGCCAAGGCCGGGGCGCCACCGCGCTCCATCGGCGACGCGCGCACCGCCACCGTGCCCTGCCGCGCTCCGGACGGCGCGGAGATCCCGGTGCTCGCGCTCTGGACCGGTCCCCGCCCGACCGGCCCCCGCCCGCTGCTCCTCCAGTGCTACGGCGGTTTCGGCGTCGTCAACGGCCCCACCTACTCACCCGAGGCACTCGCCTGGGTCGAGGCGGGCGGCGTGCACGTGCGGGTCGGGGTGCGCGGCGGCGGCGAGCGCGGCGCGCGGTGGCACCGGGCGGGCAACCGCGCCACCAGGGCGCGCGGCGCGCAGGACCTGATCGCCGCCGCCCGCGCGCTGATCGACCTCGGCTGGACCACCCCGGCGCGGCTCGGCCTGCTCGGCGCCTCCCACGGCGGCCTGGTGGTCGCCGCCGCGCTCACCGCCGAACCCCGGCTGTTCGGCGCGGCGGTCTGCCTGGCCCCGCTCGCGGACATGCTCCGCTGCGAGCGGCTCGGCGCAGGCTCCCTCTGGCGCGCCGAGTACGGCTCGGCCGAGGACCCCGAGCAGGCCGCCTGGCTCGTGGCGTGCTCGCCCTACCACGCGGTGCGCCCCGGAGCCGGGTACCCGCCCGTGCTGCTGGCGGTCTTCGACGGCGACAGCCGCGTCCACCCCGCGCACGCCCACAAGCTGTGCGCCGCCCTCCAGCACGCGTCCCACCACGGAGCGACCTTCCTGCGCAGGGAGAGCGGGGTCGGCCACGGCCGCCGCTCGGTCGGTCGCGCGGCCGGCCTCGCCGCTGACCAGCTGGCCTTCTTCTCCACCGTCCTGAACGGACCGAACCCGCCAGGCCCCGCGAGGTCCGGCACCACCCCCGCCGCCGCGCGGGAGAGGAGTGGCGCATGAGAACGCTCATCTACGCGTGGGGCTCACGCGGCGACGTGCAGCCGTACCTGGCGCTGGCGCGCGCGCTCAACCGGGCGGGGCACGACGCCGTGCTCGCGGGGCCTGAGCGCTTCGCGGGCTTGGCGCAGGAGCACGGCGTGGAGTTCCACCCGCGCGACCAGGGCTTGCTCGACTTCTACGTCCAGGACGAGGACATCAGCGAGTGGCTGCGCGACCAGGGCGCCGTGCGGCGCGGGAAGATGGCGCTGCGCAAGCGCGCGCTGAACAAGCTCGCCGGGGAGTTCTTCCGCCGCTTCCCCCGGATGCTCGCCGACATCTCCTCGGCGGGTGAGCGCGGGGCCGACCTGGTCGTCCAGTCCTACGAGGAGCTGCCGTTCGAGCAGGGCCACCACGTGGCCGAGAAGCTCGGCGCGCCCGTCGTCCTGGCCACCCTGTTCCCCAATTACGTGCCCTCCGCGCACTACCCGGCGAAGTTCCTGCCCGCGGACCGGACCTTCCCGCGCGTGCTGCGCAGGCTCAGCCACCTGCCCGGCGCCCTGCTGCCCCCGATCGGCAAGGCCGGTGTGGACGCCTGGCGGTCCGACGTGCTCGGTCTGCCCGCGCGCAGGAACCAGCACGACCGCCTGCGCAGGCCCGACGGCGGTCGAGTCCCGGTCCTGCACGGTTTCAGCCCGCACCTGGTGCCACCCGCGCCCGATTGGCCCGCCTGGGTGTTCACCACGGGGTTCTGGTTCCTGCCACCGCGCGCGGACTACTCCCCGCCCGCCGAGCTGGCCGCTTTCCTCGACGGGGGCGAACCGCCGGTGTGCGTCACCCTCGGCACGGTGCGTGGCATGGACCCGGTCGAGGCGGGCAGGCTGGTCGTCGAGGCCGTCCGCCTCGCCGGGGTGCGCGCGGTGGTGGTCCGTGCCTCCGGCAGCCTGGAGGTGGCGGACCCGCCGCCGGGCGTGCTGGTGGTGGACGACGTCCCGTACCCGTGGTTGTTCCCCAGGACGGCCGCCGTGGTCAGCGCGGCCGGGGTGGGGACGGTCAACGAGGCGCTGCGCGTGGGCGTTCCCCAGGTCACCTGCCCGGTCCACAACGAACAGCTGATGTGGGCGGTGCTGGCCCGCGACGCCGGGGTGGCGGGGGAGCCGCTGCGCAACCGCGACCTGACGCCCGCCCGTCTCGCCGACGCGATCCGCGCCGTTCTCGCCGACCGGAGCACCGGGGACCGGGCACGGGCCCTGGCGCGGGTGGTGGACGCCGAGCGGGGCGCCGAGAACGCCGTCGAGCTGCTGGAACGGCTGCACGCGCGGCGCGACAAGCTCACCGCGCCCGTCCGGTGAGCGCGCCGAGCGGTTGTCGGTTGTAGCGGAGCGCGTTAGCCTTGTCACTTTCCGTAGTTGAAGACTCTCGCACTCGTCCTGGGGGTTTTGTGAAGCAGTTGCGGTTCGCCTTAGGGATCTTCGGCATCCTGTGCCTGATCCAGGGGATCGGCGGCCTGGTGCAGCGCCAGGTCAACGACTACCACGGCTGGTACGTGATGCTGTACCTCTTCGACGACGGCACCGCGCAGGTCGTCGGCAGCGTGGCCGTGATCGTCCTCGGGGTCGTGCTGCTGTACCTCACCCGCGACAAGAAGAACGCCGCGTCCTGACCCCGTTCCGCGCGGGATGCGGCCGTCCCGCGTCGCAGTCCGGCGCCGATCGCGAGTGGATTCCTCGCCCGGTGGTCGGATCGCTCGCCCCGGCGCGCGGGCGGAGCGCCCCGGTCCGGTGGCGCCCCGCCCGCGTCGCCGCTCAGCCGCCCCTGATCTGCCGCAACTGCTCGTCGGTCAGGTCGACCAGGCCGAAGAACTCCAGGCGTGCTGCGGCGTCCCCCGCGATGTAGAACCCCGCGACGATGCACAGCAGCAGCAACCCGCGCCGCCCGCCATCGCCGGAGCGCCGCTTGGCGATGAACCCCTCGAAGCGCGCGTGCAGCCGCTCCCGGTTGGCCTGGTAGGCGAGCGCGGCGCCCAGGCAGGGCGCGACGACCACCAGGTTGTACACCACCAGCACCGCCATGCTCGTCGTCGTGCCGGGGTCCGCGCGGCCGATCGTGGAGATCGCCGCCAGGTAGGGCAGGGCCGTGGACACCTCCACCGCCGACACCCCCAGTGCCAACCCGGCCACCACGAGGTGCCCGCGCCCGGCCGCCCGCTCATCGCCTTGGCGCGCTGGTTTGTCCACGGGGGCCGCGATCCCGTAGACGAACAGCCCGAGCCCCGCGGCGAGTTGCAGGTAGTCGATGCCCCGCTCGCCGACCGCGCCCAGCGCGGCCACCGCGCCCGCGGTCAGCGCGACGCCCGCCGCGAGGTAGACGGCGTAGAAGACACCGAGGAACACGAGCACGCGTGACATCGGTCTGCGGTGCGCCAGCAGCAGGTGCAGCGTCACCAGGAAGAGCGTGATGTTGAGCGAGTCGAGCAGCGCGAGCCCGGCTACGGTCAGTAAGTCCTTTGCTCCCAAGGTCTGATGTCCTCTCCCCCGTGAGGTGTGCTTCGGGGCAGCCTAATGCGGGACGAACGGGATGAACGGCCACCTGAACCGGCGTTTCCGAAGCTGGTCGTGCAGGGCTCGATTCACGCTTGCCAAGCGGACTTCCGGTCCGTAACGTCGAAGTGGACCGAAAGTCCGGTTAACCGTCACGGAGAGCACATGCCTGTCGAACCAGTCCCCAGCCCCCACGTCCTCGTCACCGGCGCCAACGGCAACACCGGCCGCCACGTCGCCGCCGGGCTCCTCGCGCGCGGCGCCACCGTCACCGCCGCCTCCCGCTCCGCGAACCCGAGCTTCGACTGGCACGACCCGAGAACCCACGCCGCCGCCCTCGACAACGCCACCGCCGTCTACCTCCTCCCACCCGCGGGCGACCCCGAACCGCAGCGCGTCATGCTCCCGTTCCTCAAGCGCGCCAAGGACTCCGGCGTGCGCAGGGCCGTGCTGCTCAGCGCCGCCATGCTCCCGCCGGGCGGCCCGGCGGCGGGCAGCGTGCACCCCGCGCTCCCCGAGCTGTTCGACGAGTGGACCGTGCTGCGCCCCAGCTGGTTCATGCAGAACCTCACCGACGACCACCTGCACGCCCACAGCGTCCGCGCCGACTCCACCATCACCACCGCCACCGGTGACGGCAAGGTCGCGTTCATCGACGCCGAGGACATCGCCCGCGTCGCCGTCGAGGCCCTCCTGCGCCCCGACCCGCTCAACACCGACCTGATCCTCACCGGCCCGGAAAGCCTGTCGTACCAGCAGATCGCGGCCATCCTCACCGACGTCCTCGGCCGCGAGATCACGCACACCGCCGTCACCGCCGCCGAGTTCCAGCGCCGCTACGCCGAAGCGGGCATCCCCGCCGAGTTCGCCGCCCTGCTCGCCCAGGGCGACACCGCCATCGCGGCGGGCGCGGAAGACCGCACCACCACCGCGGTCCGGACCGTCACCGGCCGGGAACCCCGCTCGTTCCGGGACTTCGCGACCGCCCGCGCCGCCGCCCGGCGGGAGACCACCGGCGGAACCGACCGGACCGGCGTCACCGAACCCCTAGGATCGGTGCGGACCCCGATTCAGCGCTGAGTCCGGACCAGGACGGGAGAACCACCGTGGTCGCGAGGGAACGCGCCGACGCCGCCCGCAACCGGCGGGCCATCCTCGACGCCGCCAGCGCCCTGTTCGAGGCCGCCACCGACCCGCTCGCCGTCACCATGGACGACATCGCGGCGGCGGCGGGCGTCGGCAAGGGCACCCTGTTCCGCCGGTTCGGCGACCGCGCGGGCCTGGTCCGCGCGGTGTACGCCACCCGCTTCGGCGCGCTCTACGAGGCCATCACCAGCGGACCGCCGCCCCTGGGCCCCGGCCTGCCCGCCCGCGAGCGCGTCGTGGCCGTCCTGGACGCGATCGTCTCGGTCAAGCTGGACAACCGCCGCATCGCGCTCGTCCTGGAGAGCCTGGGCCCCGAACCGGAGAGCACCAGCCTGTTCGACTCCGCCAACTACCGCACCGCGCACACCCTGCTCGCCGAGCTGGCCGCCGAGCTCGTCGGCGCGGACCGGGCCGACTGGACCGCGCACGTGCTGCTCTCCGCGACCAGGATCGACCTCGTCGAGCACCTGGTCGACCAGCGCGGCTGGAGCGGCGAGCGGGTGCGCGGGCACCTGCGCGAGCTGGCCGACCGGCTCCTCTGCCCCGCCTGACCGGCGTCCGCCGGGTGCGGCCGGTCAGGGGGAGCGCCTCGCGCGAACGGGCGGCGGGCGGAGCGCCCATGCGCTACGGTCACCGTGAGTAACAGCGTTTCGCTGCCCGCCGGTGCTGCTGAGGAACCCCCGATGGAGAACAGTCCCACCAAGGTCGTCGTGGTCGTGCCGACCTACAACGAGCGGGAGAACCTGCCCGTGCTCGTCGCCGAACTGCTCGCGCTGCCCGTCGAGGACCTGCGCGTGCTGGTCGTCGACGACAGCTCCCCGGACGGCACCGGCGACGTCGCCGACGCCCTGGCGCGCGAGCACCCCGACGTCGTGGGCGTGCTGCACCGCACCGAGAAGGACGGCCTCGGCCGGGCCTACGTCGCGGGCATGACGCGCGCGCTGGACGAGGGCGCGGACGTGGTGATCCAGATGGACGCCGACCTGTCCCACCCGTCCGAGGTCATCCCGACCATGGTCGAGACCCTCGCCACCACAGACGCCGCCGTGGTCCTCGGCTCCCGGTACGTGCCGGGCGGGTCGGCGGCCAGCGAGTGGGCTTGGCACCGCAGACTGCTGTCCGCGTGGGCCAACACCTACGTCAACACGATCCTCAAGCTCGGGGTGCGCGACGCGACCGCCGGGTTCAAGGCGTGGAAGGCGGACGCCCTGCGCGCCGTCGACCTCGGCACGATCCGCAGCAACGGGTACTCGTTCCAGGTCGAGATGAACCACCGGGTGGTCCAGGCGGGCAAGCGCATCGCCGAGGTGCCGATCACGTTCGAGGAGCGGGTCGAGGGCGCGTCGAAGATGACGCTGAAGGTGCAGCTGGAGTCCGCGGTCATGCCGTGGAAGTTCCGCTTCGGCAAGCGGGGCTGAGACCGCGCGAGAGCGCTCCCACGTCGGGTGCGGGGGAGCGCTCTCACCGGCGTTCCTCGCGCGGTGGTCGTCACCAGGTGGCTCCTCACCGGCACAGCGCGGCCAGCCCGTCGGCGAGCCTGCCGTACGGGTTGAGCCCCGCCAGCTCCACCGCCCCGCTCAGCACCCCGAAGAACGCCCTGCGCGCCGCGAGCCCACCGGGCGCCGCGTAGCTGTCCCGGACCGCGACGTCCACGTCCACCAGCAGCCGCGCGTCCCGGACCACCTCCTCGCCCAGCACCACCTGCCGCCACACCACCGCCACCAGCTCCCGCAGCGCGGGCGCGGGCGGCGCCCCTGCCGCGTCCAGCGCCGCGTCGAACACCCCCGGCCAGTCCACCTCCCGCAGGTCGACGGGCTCGGCCTCCCCACAGCGCGCCAGCACGTCCCGCGCCCGCGCCGCGCACCCCGCCCCGTCCCCGCCCGGCAGCACCGCCCGCCGCGCCACCCGCTCGGCCCGCAACCCCACCGGATCCGCCCGCACCACCCACAGCGGTGACCAGTCCACGTCGAACAGCACGTCCGCGTCCACGACCGAGCACCCGGCGGACCGCTCGCGCGCGGCCGGAACCCGGTACGCCCGCGCCACCTCGCCCCCCGCCGCCCGGAACGCGGCGAACTGCGACCCCGCCAGGTAGCGCGGCATCAGCAGGTACCACAGCGCCGCGCCCATCGAGACCTCGGCGGCCTCCTCGTGCCCGTCCGCCCCGCACCCGCACTCCAGCGCCGCGTCGGTCAGCTCGGCCAGCGCCGCCCCGAACCCGGTGATCGCGGACGCCCCGCCCAGCGCCAGCGCGAGGTTCACCTCGTTGAAGCTCTCCCCGTGCGCGAAGTCGGTCACCGCGTCGGTGATGTCGTTGTAGCGCACGATGTTCTCCACGGCCCGCCGGATCGCCCGACACCCCGAGAACCCCCGGAACTCGCCCTCGGCGCCAGCCAACCGCCGGTACTCACCCGTGCCGAGCGGCAACCGCAGGTACGGCCCCACCGCCCCGTCCCACGCCCGCGCCAACGCGTACCCGGCCGGGTCCACGAGCCCCACGGCCACACCGCTCGGACCCCGGCCCCCGGCCCTCACCCGCCCCGCCCCCGACCCACCCGGCGCGGGCAGCCCGTCCTTGAGCGCCATCAACCCGCCCACCGCCGCCACGTCCAGCACCGCCCGCGCCACCGCGGGCCCGGACAGCAGCTCCAACCCCTCGCTGGCCACCGCCGCGTAAGCCCACCGCGCCCCCGCACCGGGGTCGTCGGGCGCGCCGCAGTAGTCCACCGCCGAGGTCAGCGCCAACAGCGACCCGCACACGTCCAGCACCCGCCCGTCCGCCCGGATGAACTGCCACGCGTACGCGCTGCCCCACAGGTCCCGCACCGCCATGCCCGGCTCGGTCGCCCCCGGCACCCGCCGCCGGTACTCCTCCCACAACCGCCCGACCTCACCCCCCTTGCGCGGCACGACCGACGCGGCCAGCGCCAACCCCCGACCCACCGGTCCGTCCCCACCCCGCACCGCCGCCACCGCCGAGGCCACCCCGCGCGCCACCCCGGCCAGCGGGCTGGCCACCGCGCACTCCCGCAGCTCGACCGACCGGAACACCTCCAGCACCCGCCGCGCCGCCGCCAGCCCCCCGGCGGGCCGGGGCAACCGGGCCGACCGGTACGGCTCGTACTCCGGCAACCCCACCAGGTAGGTCACCGCCCCACCCGGACCCGCGGGCCCACCGGCGGTCGGCCCCACCCCGTCCAGCAGCCCCACGACCCCGTCGTCCACCAACCCGCAGCCCCGCGCGTCCCACAGGTCGAGCCTCACCGACGCCCCACTCCGCCCAGTCGCCCACCAAGCCCCCGCGCCCCGGACCTCACCGACGCTCCACCCGGACCCACGTCGCGGGCGGCATCAACAACATCCGGGCGGTCGTGGTCGCCAACCCCGGTTCCCGGTGGACCAGCCGGAACCGGCTCAGCACCGCCGCCACCACGGCGGTCACCTCGTTCACCGCCAACGCGTCACCGATGCACTTGCGCCGTCCCGCGCCAAATCCGAAGAACCCCCCGCGCTGCGCCGCCGTGACCCTCCCGGCCGCCCACCGCCCTGGATCGAACACCTCGGGCTCGGGGAACACGGCCTCGTCCCGGTGCAGCGCGTACGGGCTGAAGAACACGTCCGCCCCCGCCGGTATCCGACCCTCCGGCCAGTCCACGTCCTCGGTGGCGCACCGGCTCACCAGCCACACCGGGGGCCGCAACCGCAGCGCCTCGGTGACCGCCCGCTGCGCGTGCCCGAGCGAGGCCAGGTCGGCGTGCACGGGCACCCGCCCGCCCAGCACCCCCACGGCCTCCTCGACGATCCGGTCCCGCGCCTCCGGATCGCCGTCCACGGCCCGCAACGTCCACGTCATCGCCGACGCCGCCGTCTCCACCCCGGCGGTCAGCAACGTGATCACCTGGTCGTACACCGCCCGACGCGGATCGGGGTCCTCCTCGCAGGCGGCCAGCACCGCCGACAGCAGGTCCCCCCGATCGGTGGGATCGGCCCGGTACTGCTCGACCACAGCGTCCACGGCGGCGCGGGTGCGCGCGGTCTGCTCGTCGAACCGCCGGTTCACCTGGAGCGGGACGCGCGGGAACACCTTCCCCGGCACCACCATCCGCCAGTACATGCCCCTGGTGATGTCCGGCAGCCCCTCGGCGATCCGGCCTGCGGCGGGCAGGCCCCGATCGGCGGCCACCAGCGTCCGCGAGGTCACCAACGTGGTCAACCGGTGCATCTCCACGCTCAGGTCGACCACCCGACCGTGCGTCCACTCCCCGGTGACCTCCTCGATCGCGTCCCGCACCACGGACCCGTACCCGACCAGCCGGTCCCGCTGGAACGCGGGCTGCATCAACGGCCGCTGCACCGCGTGATCGGCGGCCGGGCAGGTGGCCAACCCGTTCCCCGCGTAGTCCCGCACCTTCTCGATCAGCGCCCCGCCCTTGTCGAACCGGTGCTGCTCGGACACGTACACCCTGCGCACCAGCTCCGGCTCGGTCAGCACGTAGGCCACCCGTGTCCCCAGCCCGATCCGCACCACGGGCCCGTGCGCGCGCAGCCCGAGGAAGAACCCCAGCGGGTCCCTCGCCAACGCGGGCAGGTGCCCCAGCAGCGGCAACCCGCCGGGAGCGGACGGTGGTAGGAGCGCGGTCGTCATCATCGGCCTCTCCGGTCCTGGACGGGGCGAGCGGAGCGACACCAGCCGCACGGTTCGGCACTGGCGCTTCCCGGCGCCCCGCGGTTCTGCGAAAGCACTGCGGCAACCCCGCGCAGATCCATCACGCACAAAACGAAACCGCTGGTCAGCCGGGGTTTTCAGGCTAGCTCCGACTCCGGTGAACCGCTTTTCGAACGAGATCGCCAAGAAGGGGGAAGAACCTCACCCCCCACACCGCGCAACCTCCACCGCCGCCCCGGAACTCCGCCGCCTTCACGCCCCCGCCCTGAGACCCTCTCCGCCCTCACGGTCCCCACGCCTTCCGGATTCCCCCTCACCGGGCTGACCGTTCTGGTAGTAACCACAGCGAACCGCCACCCAGCCAAAGCGCCGCCCCGCAGAACCGGAGCCCGGATGACCACCCCACCCGCCCCCTGCCCGCGTCGCGACCGCACGGGACGGCCCGCGTGAGCGCCCGAGTCCTGCTCCTGCGCGGGATCAACGTGGGCGGCAAGAACAAGGTCCCCATGGCCGACCTGCGCGCCCTGCTCACCGACCTCGGCCACACCGGGGTGTCGACCCACCTCAACAGCGGCAACGCGATCTTCACCCCGGCGTCCACCACGGCCACGAACGAGACCCTGACCGTCGAGGCCGAACAGTCCGTCAAGGACCGCCTCGGCCTGGACATCGGCTGCCTGGTCGTCACCCACGACGACCTGACCGCCCTGATCGCGGCCAACCCGCTGCCGGAAGCCGAATCGGAACCGTCCCGCTTCCTGGTGACGTTCCTGTCCGGCCCGGTGGACCCGACCCTGTTCGCCGCGATCGACCCGACCACCCACCTGCCCGACCGCTTCGCCGCCGGTGAGCGCGCGATCTACCAGTGGTCCCCGGAAGGCGTCCGTAACAGCAAGCTCACCCACACCTACCTGGCGAAGAAGCTGAACGTCCGCGTGGCGACCGCGCGCAACTGGAACACCGTGCTGGCCCTGCGCGACAAGTCCGCCTGACCCCGGCGCCCACCCGACGCGGGTCGTGGCACCCCCACGACCCGCTCAGCGCCGGAGCACCCCCACGTCACTCCCGATGCGTCCGGGAGATCGCCACCAACGCCACGCCCCCGATCATCACCAGCACCCCCACGCACAGGAACAACGGCAACGGCCCCCCGGTCCGCGCCAACCCACCAGCACCACCAAAGCCCCCGGTCCCACCACCACCCGGAACCGACCCACCCCACCCATCGGCCCTCGCCTCCCCGGTGGTGGTCGTGCTCCCGGTGCTCGTGCTCCCGATCGGGCCCGTCGGATCAGCCGCCCCGGGAACGCTCTGCCCCGGCGCATCCCGCTCCGGCGCATCCCGCTCCGGCGCATCCCGCTCCGGATCGTCCCCAGGCTCAGGCGCACCCGGAACCCAGACGTCCTCCTCGGGAAGCCCAGGCGCGGTCACGAAGTACTCCGACGTCGTGGTCGGCGCACCGGGAACGGGCCGGTTCGGCACCGGCCGCCCCACCAGCGGCCTCCGACCGGTCGTGGTCGTCGGCCCCACCGCGCTCGTCGTGGTAGGACCCCCGATCGTGGTGGTAGGCCCACCAGTGGTCGTGGGAACCGCACCACCACTGGTCGGTGCCACAGGGTTCGACGTGCTCGTGGGCCCAACAACACCGGTCGTGCTCGTCGGCGCCACCCCGGTGGTCGTGGTGCCCGGCGCAGCAGGCGGCGTGGTGGTCAACGTCGTCGGCGAGGTCGTGGTCGGCGAGGTCGTGGTCGTGATCGGCGCGGGCACCGGAGCCGGAGCGGTCGGCGGCGGCACGATCGCGCTCGTCGTGGCCACCGGAGCCGTGGTGGTGGTCGGCGCAGCCGTGCTCGGCACCGGAGCGGTCGTCAACTCCGGCGCACTGGTCGTGGTCCCCACCGCCTCGGTCGTGGTGGTCGGCGCGCCCTCCTCACCGGTAGGTGCACTCGGCGCCGCACCGGTCGTCGTCCCGGTCGGGGGCCCGGTTGTGGTCGTCCCACCCGTGGTCGTGGTCGGCGTGACCGCGTCCGTCGTGGTCGTCCCCACAACGGGCGCCGTCGTGGTGCCGGTCGCCGCCTCGCTCGTCGTGCTCCCCGGTGTCGTGCCCCCTGTCGTGGTGCCCCCTGTCGTCATGGTCGTCACCGGCCCGGCCGTCGTGGTCACCGCGGGCCCGGTGGTCGTCGTCATCGTCGTGGTCGTGCTGTCCGTGGTCGTGCTGGGCGCGGCGGCCTCGCACCCCGCCACCGCACCCGTGAACGGGTACGCGTGGAACTCGTTGCCCGACCCCACGCTGCTGCTCCCGTGCACCGCGGACCCGGCCGTGAAGAACCGCCCGCTGAACCCCGGCACGGTCACCAGGGTCGTGCTGTCCGCGTTCGGCACCAGCACGCTGCCCTGGAACTCCGACGCGCCGTCCAGCGCCACGCTGTCCGCGTTCGGGAAGTTCCACAGCATCCGCTGCCCGTACTGGTCGATCTGGTCGCGCCCGTTCGGCGACCCCGACCAGGTCGTCACGTGCGGAGCCGTCCCGACCATGTTGATCAGGATGGTCGCGCCGTCCGGGACGTCCGCGAAGTCGATCCCCTGCATCCCCCCGTCCGGCGCGGCGATGCTCCCCGGCACGGTGAACACCTGCAGCGCCGAGTGGCCGTCCCCGGTGAACCGGGTCGACAGCTCGTCCTGCGTCACCGTCCCGTTCGAGGGCTTCGCCGCGTAGCACGTGCTCGTGCTGCGCAGTCCGGCGCTGATCCCGCTGTACGGCGAGAAAGCACCGCTGTCGTGCACGGGCGCGGGTTCCACGGCGCCCGCACCGGTCCGCGCGCCCGCGTACCGGACCACCCCGTTGTCCTGCGTGCGCAACGTGTTGTCCCGCGCGATCCCCAGGCTCCCGCCCACCGTCAGGAAGTCGGCCCCCTCCGGCGGCGGCACCTGCGAACCGAGCCCCACCACACCCACGTCGTACCCGAGCTCCCCGCCCGTCTTGTCGAGCGTGAAGTCCCCGCCGACGACCAGCCGCCCCTCCGCCTCGGCCGCGTACCCGGTCGCGGTGAACGACCGGCCGACGAAGACGTTGATCGCCTCGTCCCGACCGGCGAACCCCGAGGACTGCTTGGGACTCACCTGCGGGTACGGGCTCGGGCAGGCGGCGCCGACGCACGGGCCGGGCCCGGCGGTGGCAAGACCTCCACCCGCGGCGGCTGCGGTGGTGATGACGACCGTGGTCGCACCCACCACCACGGCGGCGATGCCCGCCACCGCGGACAGACGACTCAAACGCATGACCCCGATGGTGAGGCACTCACCCGTTCGGACCAGTGACTGGTGAGCTGCATCACGCTTAAAACGCAGTGGCCTACCCGATAGGGTGAAGCCTGCCTAAAATGCTCAGTTTTCCCTGGTAGCGCCTCCCTTGTGGTTCGCGGCGAGCTCCGTGGACGTCGTCCCCACCCGACGGGGGCGTGATCCACATGTGCTCGGTGCGTGATGGTCGATGGCTTAAAGGGTGGAGATTTTGGCGGGCGTTTGCCGCAAAAATCGGCCCTGGGGAGACGTCTATTGAGAGTTCACTCGTTAGAGCACTCGGAGTGGTCTGCGGCCCCTAGTTGGACCCCTCTGACTTGGGAGAACTCACCCGGTATGGAATTGTCACATCCGACTGTCAGACTCCCGGACCATGCGTGAGGTGGGCGCTGGGCGCTATCGGCTGATCCGCGAGCTGGGGCGCGGCGGCATGGGGGTCGTGTGGCTCGGGCAGGACGCGGTGCTCGGGCGGGACGTGGCGGTCAAGGAGCTGCTGCTGCCGGTGAAAGTGCCGGAAGCCGAGCGCGCGGTCTACCGGGAGCGCGTGCTGCGCGAGGCCAGGATCGCCAGCAGGCTGTCCGACCCGGCCGTGGTCATCGGTCCACGACCTGATCACCGAGAACGACCGGACCTACGTCGTCATGGAGCTGATCAAGGCCCCCGACCGTCCGAGTCCCACCCGTCCACCCGACCACGCCCCTGTCCGACGTACGTGGTGACCGCGACGCCTTAGGTGGCAGAACGCGCCCCACCTCGCGCGGCGCAAAGCCCGCCGAGCCAGCCACCGAGCAGCCCGCCGAGCCAGCCGCAAAGCCTCGGCGCGCGACGACGAGCGCGGGCCTGTCGCTCGTCCAGGAGGTCGAGCGCAAGCAGCGCAAGGGCCCGGCCATCTCGGCGACCCTGACCACCCTCTTCGCGCTGGGCGCGGTCGCCCTGCTCTACGTCACCGTCCTCAAGCCCATGATCGACCTGAACCTCGACGACCTGGACCTGGTCGGCCCGGCCTCGTCACTGGCCATGCAACTGGTGCTCACCATCGGGACGGGCGGCGACATCGAGTCCGATTGGCTGCCGCTCTCCTCGAAGCAGTGCCTGAACGGCTGGCTGCCCGCGAAGGGCGCCCCCGAGGTCGCGTCGGAGAACCGGGTCGGCTGCTACGGCGAGCACGACGTCCAGCTGATGGAGAGCTTCCTGGCAGGCAAGAAGCCCCAGGAGGACGAGCCCTACCCGTCGCTGGCGGAGCTGACCAGGATCGGCGGCACGAAGTGCACCAGCGTGTTCCACTCCTCCGACGTCAAGGGTGAGGACAAGGAGAAGGCGCTGCGCTACTGGGTGCTCGTGCCGACCGAGGAGGCGTGGTGGATGCGCGTGGAGAACGGCCACCGCTTCTCCAACCGCGTCGTCCACTGCCTCGTCGGCCGGGGGGACGGCGCGAAGACGGCCGAGCCGCTCATGACCGAGTGAGCCCAACGGTGCTCATCGGGACGTGCACAGTCCACGAGGCCGGCGCGGGACTCCCGCGCCGGCCTCGTGGACGTCGCGACTACGGGTTGACCACCTTGCCGCCGAAGCTCACGACCAGCCGCCCGTCCGAGGCGAACGACCAGGTCAGCTTGCCGGAGTAGGCGGAGCACTTCGAGCCGTTCGACCCCGACCAGAACTGGTTGGACGAGTCCACGTCGCCGATCGTCTTGTCCTTCGTGCCACCGCTGCTGTAGCAGGACACGTTGTTGCGGAACACCGACGTGCCACCGTCGAAGTTGAAGTTCCGCTCGGTGCTGTCGACGCTCACGTTGTTCGACATGGTGATCTTGCCGAGGTTGCGGTTGTAGGTGAAGCCGTGCTTGCCGTTGTCGTAGGCGATGGTGCGCTGGACCACGTGGTTCACCGCGATGTCCTCACCGCCCAGCTTGAAGCCGTTGCGGTCGCCGTTGCCCGCCTGCGAGCCGTCGCTCAGCGTGCCGTTGCCGTACGCCAGCGAGTCCTCGATCGTCACCGCGCCGATGGGACCGGTGTCGGTCTTGGTGTAGAGGTCCCAGCCGTCGTCGATGTTGTTGTGCGACACGGTGTAGCGGAACACGTTGCCCGGCCCCGAGGTCAGCTTCGCGGCGAACCCGTCGGCGTCCTCGCCGTCCGAGTCCGCGTTGTCGTGCGACTCGGAGCTGAGGATCAGGTTGTTCGCCGGCCACTGGTCCTTCGGCGTGCTGGACAGCTCCCGCGACAGCTGGAGGCCGCTGTCCCGGTTGAACCGGGTCACGGTCCGCTCGACGACGTTGTTGCTGCCGCTGATGAAGATGCCGTTGTCACCGGCGCGCTCCACCACGATGCCGCGCACGTGCCAGTACGACGCGTTCAGCGCCAGACCCCGGTTCGCCGGGTCCTCGCTCTGCGCCGAGAAGTTCAGCACTGGGGTCTCACCCGAGTAGGCGAACAGCTGGGTGCGCTTGCTCGCCGTGCCGTTGCGGCCCTGCGGGATGGACACCGTGCTGGAGAACCGGTACGTGCCACCGCGCAGGTAGATCGTCCCGCCGGACGCGACGCGCGAGATCGCCGAGGTGAGCGTCGTCGGCGCGGCCTCGGTGCCCGCAGCCCCGTCGGTCCCGCTGGGCGAGGCGTAGATCGCCGAACCGCTCGGCGGCGGCGTCGTGGTCGTCACCGGCGGCTTGGTGGTCGTGGTCGCGCTACCGCCACTCGTGGTGGTGGTCGTCGGCTGCCCGCCACCCGCCGGGGTGAAGCCCCACTGCTTGGAGGTCGCGCTGTCGCACGAGTTCGTTTGCACCGCGGCGCCCGCCGTCGTGGCGTTGTCCTTGGTGTTCATGCACTTGTCGGCGTTCGGGTTGACCACCCGGTGGTTCGATCCGCTCTCGGTCAGCGACCACACCTGCCCGGCCCCACCGGAGCACGACTGCTGCTGGATGGCCTTGCCCGCGCTCGTGGCCGCCCCCGCCACCCCGACGCACAGCCCGGTGGACACCGAGGTGATCCGGAACCCGCCGCTGACCGACGTCAGCGCCCACTTCTGACCGTCGGCGCCCGTGCACGCCTGCAGTTGCAGCTGCGCATCCGCCGCCGCACCGGGCGAACCGAGGCACAACCCGCTGCCACCGTTGGTCACGGTGTAGGTCCCCGCGCCCACCGCCGCGTTCGCGGGTTGAGCGGACGGCCAGAGCAGCAGCCCGCCCGCGAGCGTCACCACCGTGGCCGCGGCGGCGACCCCGGCGGTGCGCGCCCCACGCGCCCGCCCGGCCTCCACCGGATTCACCTGCACACCCATCACGACCTCGTTCCACAACCGTCGGCGACGGAGAGCGCGAATGCGCACCCCGTGTTCAAGCGCATTTCCTCCCACCTCCGCGATAAACCCGACCCGCGCTCGCGGGAAAACCTCCCGGCGGGCCGTGCTGACTGGTTCGCGGCAGTGGTGGGCAGGGCGAACACGTTGCCTCCCAGGCACTTCCTCAAGTCTTCGGGGTGGGAACCCGTTGTGCTGCCGGATGTTAGGAGGCTGTTCGGAACCGGTCAATAAGGGACTTTTTGTCGAACGCTCCAGTCGACAAAACTCGAACGAGTCGAACGACCAGTTCACCGCCCGTGCGTTTGATCAACAAACGATCCCCGGAGGAGCCCGAAGAATGTTCCCCGATCAAGCATGTGAACAGAATTGCCCGCCTCCGGTCACGCATGTGAACGGCGTCACCACGTCCACGTGCCGCCACCCTCACCAGGGGCGGCGCGCTCCGGTTCCGCTCAGGCGCGCGCACCGGTACCTAGGGGTGATCAACTGAGAGCGCCGCGAACCGCTTTCTCCCACTTCGGCCCACGGCCCTGGCGCGACCCGCGAACGGCGCTACCTTCGACCGGGAAGAAACCATTTCCCTCTGGGGGCAGGGTGACCAAGCAAGATCGTCTGCCGATGCGCTTCGTGGCCGGCTTCAACAAACTCGTCCTGCGCCTGCGCGCGTCCCGCCGCTGGGGCGGCGCGGTGCGCAAGCGCATCACCATCGTCACCTACACCGGCCGCCGCTCCGGCCGCACGTTCACCACCCCGGTCGGCTACACCCGCACCGGCGACACCGTGCTGATCAAGGTGATGATGCCGGACCGCAAGTCGTGGTGGCGCAACTTCACCGGCGACGGCGGTCACCTGTCCCTGGAACTCGACGGTGCCAACCGTCCCGGCCACGCGACCGCTCGCCGAGCGGCCAAGGGGCAGGTCGAGGTGACCGTGCACCTGGACCGCGCCCAGCGCTAACGGCGCTCAGCGCTAACAGCGCCGCGCCCCATCCGCCCTTCGGCGCAGGTGTCAGCCTTCGCCTGGCACTGTCGGCACCGGCCTCAGCCTGCCTGTGCTGGCACCGGCCTTCACCTGATGACTTGTGTTGGCACCGGTTTTCGTCTGACGGCCTGTACTTTGCGACGCTGATCTGACTGTGCTGACCTGGTCCTGCTCGTGTCAGCTTCCACCCGCGTTGTCATCGCAGCCCGGTGAGGGATCGCTATCGGGTGCACCCGATAGCGATCCGCCTCCGAGGGCGTGCCGGGCAGCGCACTCCCGGGAGTGCCTGTCGTGGAGCGATCGTTCACGCTGGCTGGGTTCAGCGATCACTGCTTCGGCTCCGCGCCGCTGTTCGGCTTCACCCCTCTCGCGCGCTCCCGAAGAGCTGACCGTCCTCGTCGAGGAGGTCGGACTCGGGTGGTGGCGAGGGCGCCCTCGTCACCACGTCGGGTTCGACCCGCTCGGCTCGGTGGTCAGGCCTTCGCGTCGCGCGCCGCCTGCACCTCCCGACGCACCTCCTCACTGAGCTCTTCCATCCGCTGGATCTCCGTGGCCAGGGTCGGGTCCTGGTCGCGGACCGCTTCTTGCGCGGCCAGCAGCGGAGGGAGCAGCTCGGCGGTGTCGTCGTAGGTGATGAGGGCGTGCCGCACCACCATGTCGAACTGCCCGGCCTGGCTGGCCAGACCGCGCAGTTCGATCGAGTTGGTGCGCGCCCACTTGGCCACCGCGCGTTCGCCCGCGCGGCGGTCCCGCTCGGCTCGGACCCGGCCCTCGGCCGTCGAGTCGGGCCCGGCCTCCCGCAGCCGCAGGTAGCGGCGCTCAGCTGCTTGGCGACTGGCCAGACCCAGCGCCAGGGCCAGTTCCGCCCAGCTGATGCCCGCGTCCCGCGCCGCGGCGATGAGCTCCGGCTCCCACTGGGCCAGCTCCTCGCGCAGTTCACGCAGGCTGATCAGGGCGTTCAACACCTTCGTGGCGTCGCCGTCCTCGATCCCGCTGATGACCGCGTCGCGGATCGACTCGTAGTCTCCGGTTCCCATGTCGTCATCGTAATGATGACGGCAATGGGTTGTCAACGGGGTGATGACGTCGTATCGTTGGCGTCAGGACGCGGCGTCGCCGCTGGTTCGAGAGCTGGGAGAGGGGAGGGCGCGGTTGGGAGCAGCGGCCGTTCGGCCGGTTCGCCTTCGGTGGCGAGCGGGTCGCCGTGCTCCTGGGAGGTCCGGTCGGGGGGCTTCTCGGCGGAGCGGCGCGCTGGGCGCGGACGCGGGTGGGCCAGGCCGGTCGGGTCGGCAGGGCTCCGCGCGCACCGGGCTCGGCGTGGTGGCGAACCCGGTGCGGCCGGCGGGCGCGGTCGGCGGCCCCGTGGAGGGTGGTGCTGGGCCGTGCGGTGAGCTGGATCGCGCGGGGGTTGAGCGGGGGACTGCGGGCTAGGCGGACTTGCCCTTGGTCACGTCGGTCAGCGCCTGGTCCAGGATCTCCAGGCCTAGGGCCAGCTCGTCCTCGGTCGCGGTGAGCGGCGGGGCGATCCGGAAGACGCCGCCCATGCCGGGCAGCTGCACGATGTTCATGTGCAGGCCCAGTGCCAGGCAACGGCGGGTGACCGCGGCGCCCAGTTCGTCCGAGGCCTGCTTGGTGGTTCGGTCGGCCACCAGTTCCAGGCCGACCAGGAGGCCTCGGCCTCGGATGTCGCCGACCACCTCGTGCTCGGTCGCGAGGCGGTCGAGGCCGGTGCGGAGCTGGTCGCCGAGCTTGGTCGCGCGGGTGGCCAGGTCGTCGCGCTCGAGCACGTCCAGCACGGTGTTGCCCACGGCTGCGACCAGCGGGTCGGAGACGTGGGTGGTGAAGAACAGGTAGCCGCGTTCGTGGGCGCGCTCCTCGATCTCGGCGCTGGTGATCACCGCGGCCAGCGGTAGGCCCGCGCCCAGGGTCTTGGAGAGCGTCAGGACGTCGGGGACGATCCCGTCGCGCTCGAACGCGTACCAGGTGCCCGTGCGGCACAGGCCGGTCTGGGCCTCGTCGAGGATCAGGAGCATGTCGCGCTCGCGGCACTTCTCCTGGAGGGCGGCGAAGTAGCCGGGTGGTGGTTCCAGGACGCCGCCCGACGACAGGATCGGTTCGACCAGGCAGGCCGCGAGGCTGCCGGTGGACTGGGCGTCGATCAGGTCGAAGCCGAAGTCCAGCTGGCGGCGCCAGTCCAGGGTTCCGTCCGGGGTGGTGAAGTCCGGGCGGTAGGTGTTCGGGGAGGGGAGGGCGAAGTTGCCGGGAGCCGTGGGGCCGTAGCCCTTGCGGCCCGCGCTGTAGGTGGCGCCTGCGGCGCCCTGGGTCATGCCGTGCCACGAGCGGGCGAACGAGACGATCTCGTGCTTGCCCGTGGCGAGCTTGGCCAGGCGCAGGGCGGCCTCGTTGGACTCCGCGCCGGTGGTCAGCAGCTGGACCTTCTGCAGCGGGTCCGGGAGGGTGTTCGCGAGGCGGCGGGCGAGGTCGACCACCGGTCGGCTGAGCATCCCGCTGAACAGGTGGTCCAGCGTGCCGACCTGTCGGCGGACCGTCTCGACCACCTCGGGGTGGGAGTGGCCGAGGATGGCGCTCATCTGGCCGGACGTGAAGTCCAGGATGCGGCGGCCGTCCTCGGTGCGCAGGAAGCTGCCCTCGGCGCTGCTGATGATCTCCGGGGTGAACGTGCCGCCGTAGCGGACCAGGTGGCGGTCCACGTCCGACCAGAAGGCGGGGGCCGACGAGTCGTTCGAATCGCTGTGCGCAGTGGCCATGACCTGAAGCTACGACCGGGCGAGCATCGGGTCCATCTCATGATTTCGACTGTCCTGTTCGGTGTGGCCGAACAAGAATGGAGGTGTGCTGAACCCGTGGCGGCTGCGGCTGCTGAGCCAGCTGGAGACCCTGGGGACCGTGCGCGCGGTCGCTGAGGCTGCTTCGCTGAGCGCGTCGACCGTGTCCCAGCAGCTGTCGGTGCTGGAGGCCGAGACGCGCACCCGGTTGCTGGAGCGGACCGGGCGGCGGGTGCGGTTGACGTCGGCCGGGCAGCTGCTGGCGCGGCGGGCGCGGGAGATC
The DNA here is from genome assembly GCF_000023245.1 of Actinosynnema mirum DSM 43827. Lineage (GTDB taxonomy): Bacteria > Actinomycetota > Actinomycetes > Mycobacteriales > Pseudonocardiaceae > Actinosynnema > Actinosynnema mirum. The sequence goes on along the minus strand of NC_013093.1, from coordinate 5,743,597 downwards.
CTCGACCACATGGACACCGTGGAGGCCGAGCTGCTCGGGCTCGGTGGGGAACCCGCCGGGCTCGTGCGGGTGGGCACGTTCCAGAGCGGGATCCACACCCTCGCGGTGCCCGCTGTGCTCCAGCTGGCGCGCTCGCACCCGCACCTCCAGGTCGAGCTGCTGGAGCTGGAGCCGCACGAGAGCCTGCGCGCGCTGCGGGTGGGGGACGCTGATCTGGTCATCACGACGGCGGACTTCGTCGAGGTCCCGCTCGGGCCTGATCTGGACGTGGTGCCGCTGGCGGTCGATCCGGTGGTGCTCGTCCTGCCGCAGCACCGGGGTGCGCGGGGGCCGGTGGATCTCGCGGCGTTCGCGGATGAGCCGTGGGCGCTGGACGTGCCGGGGTCCTACATGGCGAACCTGACGACGCGGTTGTGCCGTCAGGCCGGGTTCGAGCCTCGGGTGGTGTGCCGGTTCAGCAACTACCTGATGACGCTCCAGCACGTCGAGGCCGGGTTGTCGGTGGCGCTGCTGCCCGCGCTGGCGGTGGACGAGCGGTACCGGCTGGTTCGGCGTGAGCTGGTGCCGGAGGTGACGCGCACGATCACCGCGGTGGTGCGCAGGGGTGCTCGGCGGCCGGCCGGGGTCGAGCTGGTGCTGGAGACCTTGCGCCGGTTGCCCACGCCGCCGGGGATTTCCCGGCCGTAGCGGCGGGGGTGGGGGCGTGGGTCAGCTGGTGGCTACTACCGCGGTGGTGGCAGCTACCGCTGCTGCGGCTACCGCGCCTGCGGTGGCGGTGGCGACTGCCAGGGTCACGGCTGAGGCGGCCCAGTTGCCCGCTTCGATGTGCTTGGCGCGGTGGGCGACCTTCGACGACCAGGGAAGGGGTGGGCGCAGGGCGGGGAGGGTGCCGCTCGCGGAGAGCAGGGCGATCAGGGCTCCGGTTCGGGGGTCTGCGGGCTGGTCGTCCTCCAGGGTGGCGCGGATCTTGGTGCGCAGGTCCGCCTCGTGCGCCGGGGCGTTGCTCGGGAGGCGCGTGGTGCGGAACAGGCCGAGGACTCGCTTGTTCTCGGTGCGGATCAGGTCGCGCTCGATCAGGCGGTTGATCACCGGCTTGTAGAGGCCCGCGCCGATCTCCAGCAGGACCGACTGGGCTCGCCTGGTCCGCTGGGCGATCTGCTCGTGCGCGGTGCGCAGGAGGGGGTCTTCCAGGTCCTGGGGACCGGTGGCGATGACCTTGGGGCCACCGAGGCCCTCGGTGCCCTCGATGATCTCGACCCGGTCGCGCAGCGCCAGTTCGACCAGCAGTGCGCCGCCGAGGGAGTAGTGCATGGTGCCTGCGCCGGCCATGGTGCCGGTCTCGTCGTCCAGCAGCAGGAGCATCAGGTCTTCGACGATCAGCGGGGTGGGTTCCACGACGTGCCTTTCCGCGGGTGTGTGCGGGGTTGTGGAGACCATGGAAAACCATGCCCCTGCGGCACACTCAAGGGGTCGGCGCGATTTGGTGGTCGTTCGGGTGAGTGCGTGTGGTGCGTGCGGTGAGTCTGGGTGGGCGGGGGTGTGGTGGTGAGCGGGTGGCGGTTCGCGGTCAGCACGTTGGGGGCGCCCGGGGTTCCGGTTCGGGAGAGCGCGCGGGTGGCGGCTGAGCACGGGTGTCACGGGCTGGAGGTTCGGGTTCACCCGGATGAGGAAGTTCGGGTGGGGATCACGGCTGCTCGGGCCGCTCGGGTGCGGGAGGAGGTTGCGGCGGCCGGGGTGGAGATCGCTTGTCTTGCCGGGTACGTGCGGGTTTGCGCGCCCGGTGGGGCGGTGGTTGACGAGTTGTGGCGGTTGGTGGAGTTGGCCGGGGTGCTGGGGGCGCCTGCGGTTCGGGTTTTTCCCGGTGGGGGTGATGGGGGTGTGAGGGGGGATGAGGTTGCCGTCGAGCGGATCGGGGCGGTGTTGCCGGAGTTGAGGGACGCCGGGGTTCGGTTGTTGGTGGAGACGCACGATTCGCACGCCACCGGGGAGGCGGCGTTGCGGTTGGTCGAACCGTTGGGGGAGCCGGGAGTCGCTGCGGTGTTGTGGGACGCGGTGCACCCCTGGCGGAGTGGGGAGTCGCCTGAGCGGACCCGTGCCGTGCTGGGGGAGTACCTGGGGTACTTCCAGGTCAAGGACGTTGAGGCCGGTGGGCCTACGCCGGTTCCGCCTGGGGCTGGGGTGGTTCCGCTCGGGGAGTGCGGGCGGGTGCTGGGGGACTGGTCCGGCTGGGTTTCGCTGGAGTGGGAGCGGGCCTGGTATCCGGGGATCGAGCCGTTGGAGGTGCCGTTGCGGGCCGCTGCCGAGTGGTTCGAGGTGTGGCGGCCTCGGTGACGGGCGCGGTTGGACGGTGACGGGCACGGCTGGATGGTGACGGGCACGGCTGGACGGTGCGGGGGAAGGCGGTCGGACGGTGAGGGGGAAGTGGCTGAGGGGGAGTTGGGGGCGAGGAGGTTAGAGGGGGAAGGTCTTGGCGATGTGTTCGCCCAGGCGTTCCAGCAGGGGGGCGGCTTCGGTGTGGCAGCGGGAGAGGTCGGGTTCCAGGTCGGTCAGGGTGAAGGCTGTGGTGAAGCCTGCTCTGGTCAGCTCGGTGGGGGTCAGGGTGCAGCTTCCGGCTACCGCTACCACTGGTGCGCCTGCTGCTCGGGCTGCTGCCGCTACGCCTGCGGGGGCTTTGCCGTGCAGGGTTTGGTGGTCGACCCGGCCTTCGCCTGCGATCACCAGACGGGCGCCTTGCAGCGCGGTGGGCAGGTTGGTCAGGTCCAGGACCAGGGTGATGCCTGAGCGCATCCGTGCACCGCACGCCAGGAGCGCGAAACCTGTTCCGCCTGCCGCGCCTGCTCCGGGTAGGTCGCGCGCGGAGCGGGTTGTTGCCTGCTCCAGGAGGTCTGCCCAGCGGGTCAGGGAGGTGTTGAGCTCGGTTACGAGGGCGGGGTCCGCGCCTTTTTGGGGGCCGTAGATCGCTGCTGCGCCTTGTGGGCCCAGTAGGGGGTTGTCCACGTCGCAGGCGACTTCGACGTCCGCGTCGCGCAGGGCGGGGTGCAGGGTGGAGAGGTCCAGGGAGTGGACCTCGTGCAGGGGGGAAGTGGTGCCGTCCAGGGGGGTGCCGTGGCGGTCCAGGAGGCGTGCGCCCAGGGCGATCAGCATTCCTGCGCCGCCGTCCGTGGTGGCGCTGCCGCCCAGGCCCACGACGATTCTGCGGTGGCCCGCGTTCAAGGCTGCCGCGATCAGGCGGCCGGCGCCCAGGGTTGTTGCTGCTCGGGCGCGGGCTGGGGTTAGTGGCACGTCCGCTATTCCGGCCAGACCTGAGGACTCGGCCAATTCTATCGCGGCGGTGCTTGAGCGGGTGGCGTAGCGGGTGGTCAGAGGGCGGCCCAGTGCGTCTGTCGACGGCGTGGGGACCTCGGTGAAACCTGCGCCCAGGAGGGCGTCCAGGGTTCCTTCGCCGCCGTCCGCCACCGGGTGCTCGACCACGTGCGCGCCCGTGCGGCGCAGGCCCCGTGCGAGTGCTGCCGTGGCCGCGCGGGCGGTCAGCGAGCCCTTGAAGGAGTCCAGTGCCACGACCACGTGGTTGCGCTGCGGGTCCACCTCGCCAATGGGAAGTGGTGCCGCCGGGGTTGTCAAGTGGGCCGCAGGCGCTGGTGGGTGAGGGTTGACGGGGTGCGGGGTGGGGGCGTTAGGCTCGGAAAGCGCTTTCCGGCACGAGGCGCGTTCGGCGCGCCACCGAGGAGAGGTGGTGGGCGCGTGAGCGGGTTCGCGCTGCGGCACGACGTTGGGGCCGCGGTCGGGTTTCTCGCCGGGGGTGTTGAGCTCGCCCGGTACGAGTACACGCCCGGCACGCCGCGGCGGGAGTCGCCCAAGCCGTTCCTGCACCCCGTGCGCACCCGCTCCGGACGGCTGGTGAGTCTGTTCCGGCCGCACGACCACGTGTGGCACAAGGGGATCGCCTGGTCGTTGCCGCACGTCGGTGAGCACAACTTCTGGGGTGGTCCGACGTACCTGCGCGGCCGGGGGTACGCGCAGCTCGACAACAACGGCGCGCAGGTCCACCGGCGGGTCACCGGGCTCGGGGCGCATGGGGACGGTGTCCGGTTCGCGCACGAGCTGGACTGGGTGGCGCAGGACGGGCGGGCCGTGCTCACCGAGTCGCGGGTGCTCACCGCCGTTCCGCTGGGCGACTCGGCCTGGGGGCTGACCTTTGACACCACCATGACCAACACCTCCGGGGCCGCTTTGGTGTTCGGCTCGCCCACCACCAACGGGCGGGACAACGCCGGGTACGGCGGGTTGTTCTGGCGTGGGCCGCGCTCGTTCACCGGGGGCGTCGTGATCACGTCGGACGGGGTGGGTGGGGACGAGCTGCGGGGGTGGCGCGGTGAGTGGATGGCGTTCTGCGGCAGGCACGACGGGGACGACGCCGAGTCGCTGGTGCTCGCCGTCGACCACGTGGGCAACCCGCACCACCCGCCGCGCTGGTTCACCCGGTCGGCGAACTTCGCCTGCCTGAACCCGGCTCCGTTCTTCAGCGAGGAGTTCGTGGTGGGGGACGGGGAGAGCGCGCGGTTCCGGTACGGGGTGGGGATCGCGGACGGTGGCGCGGACGGTGCGGTGGCGCTCGCGGAGGCGGTGCGCGGGGTGCTCGGGTGAGCTTCCCCGGTGGAACTTCGCTGTCCTACCTGGACGTCTACTCCGACGTGGCCCCGGACGGCTTGGCCGGGGGCAGTCCGCACGTGCACCTGGTGGCCAGCGAGTGCTACACCGTGGTCGCGGGTGCGGGCGAGTTGCACACCGCCGGGCCCGGTGGGGTCGAGGTGACGCCGTTGCGGGCCGGGGTCGTGGTCTGGTTCGAGCCGGGGGTCGTGCACCGGGCGGTCAACCTCGGTGGGCTGCGGGTTGTCGTGATCATGAGCGACGCTGGGCTGCCTGAGGCCGGGGACGCGGTCATGACCTTCCCGCCGCACGTGCTCGCCGATCCGGAGCGGTACCGGGCTGCGGCCGTGCTGCCCGAGCACGGGCGTGCTGCCGCCGCTGCCAGGCGGCGGGACCTGGCGGTTGCGGGGTTCCTGCCCATTCGGGACGCGGCGCGCGACGGTGATCCGGGGCCGTTGCGGGACTTCCACGCCGCCGCTGCCGCGCTGGTCGAGGAGCGTGCCGCCGGGTGGGTGGACGTCGTGCGCGACGGGCCGCTCCGGCAGGCCGAGCGGTCGCTGGGGCGGGCGCGGGACCTGGCTGCTGGAACCGCCTCGCACCTGGACCGCGCGACCGTGCGGCGCGCGAGTGGACCGCAGGAGCCGGGGTTCGGCATGTGCGGCCTGCTGCGCCCGATCGACACCCGGTCCGAACCTCGTGAGGAGCAGCCGTGACCCGCACCTGCGCCATCGTCGGCACCGGGGCCATCGCCGACGTGCACGCCCGGTCCCTCGCCGAGCTGGGGGACCGCGTCCGGCTGGTCGGCGTGGTCGACCTGCTGCCCGAGCGGGCCGCCGGGTTCGCCGCGCGCTGGGGCATCCCCGCGCACCCTGACCTGGCCGCGCTGCTCGACGCGCGCCGCCCCGACCTCGTCCACCTGTGCACCCCGCCCGGCAGCCACCTGCCGCTCGCGCTGGAGGTGCTGCGGGCGGGCGCCATCCCGGTGGTGGAGAAGCCGCCGGTGCTGTCGCTGGCCGAGTTCGACGAGCTGCGCCGCGCCGAGGCCCGGACCGGGCGGCCGGTGGTGACGGTGTTCCAGCACCGGTTCGGCTCCGGCGCGGTCCGGTTGCGCGAGCTGGTCGCGCGGGGCGCGCTCGGCAGGCCGCTGCTGGCCGCCGCGCACACCCTGTGGTTCCGCGACGACGACTACTTCGCGGTGCCGTGGCGCGGGAAGTGGGAGGTCGAGGGCGGAGGGCCGACGATGGGGCACGGCATCCACCAGTTCGACCTGCTGCTGTCGGTGCTGGGGCGGTGGAGCGAGGTCACCGCCGTCGCGGCGCGGCAGGCCAGGCCGACCGACACCGAGGACGTGTCGGCGGCGATCGTGCGGTTCGAGTCCGGTGCGGTCGCGACGGTCGTGAACTCGGTGGTGTCGCCCCGGCAGACCAGTCAGCTGCGGTTCGACTTCGAGCTGGCCACCGTCGAGCTGGAGCACCTGTACGGGTACTCGGACGCGAACTGGCGGGTGACGGCCGCACCCGGTGCGCCCGACCTCGCGGAGGTGTGGGCCGGTGGGCCCGTCGACACGCCGAGCGGGCACACCGCGCAGTTCACCGCGCTGCTGGACGCCCTGGACGGAGGTGGGCGTCCGCCGGTGGACAGCGAGGACACCCGGTCGACGGTGGAGCTGATCGCCGCGATCTACGCGTCCGCGTTCACCGGGGCGGTGGTGCGGCGGGGGGAGATCGGGGAGGGGCATCCGTTCCACGCGGACATGACCGGTGGTCGGGCGCCCTGGCCGCGCCGGGAGCGGTGAGGCGGGGCAAGGGGGGAGCGGGAGACGGGCGTGGGCTGGGGGCCGCGGGTCAGCGGCGGAACGTGAAGTGGGCGTGGTGGAGGACGTCGTCCCGGAAGGTGCCGTAGGCCCAGAAGCCCAGGTCGTCGCGGTAGGCGATGTGGTCGTGCGTCAGCCAGAACGCGCCCTGGTAGGCGTCCTGGACGCCGTTGCGCGCCTCGGTGTAGCGGCCGTCCGGGGTCAGCTCCTGCACCACGTCCTGGGTCTTGTCGGTCCACGTGCCCAGGCGCGGGCCCGACTCGGCGTGGACCGGCGTCGTCGTGCTCGTGGGTGCTGGGAGCAGCCTGCGGCCTGCCAGGAACCCGAACTCGCCCTCCACGACCACGGCCGCCGCGCGGCGTGGCCACCAGATCACCGACTCCAGCTCGGCCCCGCCCCGCACCAGCGCGAACGTGGCCGGGTTGCCCCTGGTGAGGGGGTGCAGGCGGTGCTCGTGGCGGCCGGGCAGGTCGATGCCGTCGACCGCGGCGGGCACGATCACCAGGCCCGAGCAGTCGACCACGTGCGCGCCGGGGTGCGCGTCGACGTCGACGCCGGTGATCGTGCCGCCCTCCACGAGCAGGCCGCCGGTGACGGCGCCGAGCGACGGGTCGAGCGTGTGCGTGGTGGCGCCGGTGAACAGCAGCGGGGTTCCGGAGCGGGCGTGGACGGGCAGGTCCGGGGTCAGGGTGGCCATGGCTCCAGTCAACGGGCGGAGCGCCGGGGCAGGGAGGGTGCGTCGCTCCCTGGTTCCGAGGGCGCGGGCGGGTTCGGGGGCTCGTGCGCGCGGGGAACGTTCGGGGCACAAACGACGCGATCGCGTCGGGGTTACGGCTTCCCGGGGAAATATTTGAATCATTTTGCGAGAGCTGGCGCACATTAGCGGTCGGGCTTTCCGGAAACGCGGCGAATGTCCGGAGCGGGGCGGGAGGTGGGGCGTAACGCTGTTCCGGTTGACCCGAAAGGACTACACATGTTCGTGAAACCTGCTCGCGTTTACCTGGGACTTCCGGCCCGATTGAGCTGAACGGTCTAAGTTGAGCCGGGCAAGTGTTACGCCAAGTGGGCTAGCGCGCAGGAATGTTCACCGGAAAGGCTTGACGCTCCAATTACGAATAGCGATGCTGACGGCGCTCCGCGAACGAGCGGTAAATCGAACGCCTGAACCGTCGGGGCCGGACCGGGGGCGCGTCATCGGACCGCACCTGTCGCCAGCACCTCCGCCACCACGAGGAACCTGATCATGGCACCACGCACACCGGCCCCTCCGCACGGTGCGCGACGGCCCTCGCCGTCGTCCGCGCTCGTCGTGCTCGCGATCGCGTTGATCAGCGGCGCGGCCGTGGTCGTCCTGGTCGTCGCGCTCACCGCGCCGCAGAGCGCGACGCTCGTGGCCTGGTTCGGCGGGAGCGCGGCGCTGCTGTTCGCCTGCGCGCTCGCCGCGTTCTCCCACCAGCGCTCGGTGGCCGCCGCCAACGCCGCGCACGCCGACGCCGTGCTGGCCGAGGCCACCGACCTCGTCGACCGGCTCACCCCCGACGTGGTGGGCAGGCTCCGGGGCGGCGCCTCGGCGGAGAGCGCGCTCGCCCAGGTCGAGCAGCCGGAGAACGCCGACCACCGGCGGCTGCTGCGCGTCCTCGCCGAGGAGATCGGGCACGGCGAGCGGATGCGCGCGGCCACCATGGCCGCCTGCGCCAACGCGGCGGGCCGGGTGCAGGCGCTCACCACCTCCATGCTCGCCGACCTGCGCGAGATGGAGGAGCAGCACGGCGAGGACGTGCTCGGCGACCTGCTCAAGCTCGACCACAGCACCGCGCAGGCCGGTCGGCTCGCGGACAGCATCGCGGTCCTCACCGGCGCGCGCTCCGGCCGCCGCTGGACCAAGCCGATCGTCATGGAGAGCGTGCTGCGCGGCGCCATCGGCCGGGTCAGCGCCTACCAGCGGGTGCGCACCCACTCGGTCAGCTCCGTCGCCGTCGTCGGGTACGCCGCCGAGGGCGTCATGCACGCGCTCGCCGAGCTGATCGACAACGCCACCAGCTTCTCGCCGCCCTCCGAGCAGGTGCACGTGTACGTGGAGGAGGTGCACGCGGGCGTCGTCGTCACCATCGAGGACGGTGGCCTGGTCATGGGCGACCTGGCGCTGCGCCGCGCCGAGCAGGCGGTGTCCGCGCAGGCGCTCGACCTGACCGCGCTGTCCGGCACCCGGCTCGGGCTGGCCGTCGTCGGCGCGCTGGCCCGCAAGCACGGGCTGCGAGTGTCGTTCCGGCCGTCCTCGCGGGGTGGGACCGGCGTCGTGGTCATGATCCCCCGGACGCTGATCACCGAGGCCCGCAAGACCCCGGCCGCGTCCCGGCGGCGTGTGGAGCGCGAGCCCGCGCTGGCCGCCGCGCCCGCTGCCCTGCCCGCTGCCCTGCCCGCCGCGCCGGAGCGCTCGGCGGACCGCTCGTCCGACGGCCCGCCGGAGCCGCCCGCCCCGCGCCGCCGCAGGCCCCCGGCCGAGTCGGCCGACCGGTTCGACCCGACGGCCTGGGAGTCCCGCAGGTTCGAGACGCCCCAGCGGTTCGAGGCGTCCTGGCGACCGGCGGAGCCGCCCGAGGACGAGCGGGCCGACGACGACCGCTACGGCTCGCGCTCGGGCGACATCCGCCCGGCCGAGCTGACCAGCCTGATCGGTTCCGGCGGGCAGTTCGAGCCCGCGCAGCTGCTCGGCACCGGTGAGCGGTTCACCCCGCCCGCGCTCGACCCGCGCGACCCCGGCCAGCGCGACCCGGATCTGCGCGACCCGGACCCGCGTGACCTCGGCCAGCGCGACCTGGACCAGCGCCCGGACCACCACGACCCCGAACCGCCCCACCCCGAGGCCCGCTGGTCGCACGACGCCGTCGCGTCTGCCAGGGAGGACGACGTCGACCCGGTCGCGGAGGAGGACGCCGTGCCCGAGGAGCCGACCGCCCCGCCCGTGCTGCCCCGGCGCAAGCGCGGCAGCACGCTCGCCCCGGCCTCCGACCGCCCGGCCCGTCCCGCCGCGAAGCCCGCCGGGGCCGCGAGGCCGGACCTCGGCTCCCGGTTCGGCGCCTTCCGGGACGCCAGCCGGGGCAAGCGCCCCGCCGACGACCCGCTCTGGCCGTCCTGACCCCCTGGCCGTCCTGACCCCCTGTCCAGGACGACCCCCGCGCAAGCGACAAGCACGCACCACCCCGCACAGAGAGGAGGCAGGAGCGCGGACCCGAGGCGGCACGCCCGGTCCGAGGCTCCCGAGGCCATGATGAACACCACCGAACGCGACCTCGTCTGGCTGCTGGAGAACCTGCTGCAGCGCACCCCCGGCGCGCGCCACGCGCTCGTGCTCTCCAAGGACGGGCTCAAGCTCTCCCGCTCCGCCCGGCTCACCGTCGACCAGGCCGACCAGCTCGCCGCCATCGCCTCCGGGATGCAGAGCCTGGCCTACGGCGCGTCGATCGAGTTCGGCGACGGGACGGGCGGCGTGCGCACGTCGATGACCGAGTTCCACGGCGGCCTGCTGTTCATCGTCGAGGCCGGCCAGGGCGCGCACCTGGCCGTCGTCGCCGGTGAGGACGCCGACGCGGGCCAGGTCGGCCACAACATGAGCGAGCTGGTCGAGCAGCTCGGCGAGCACATGAGCACACCGCCGCGCCAGGCCCCGCGCCCCGCCGGCCCGGCATGACGCGCCGCGCCCTCGACGGGGAGAACCCGGACCGGCTCTACACGGTCACCGGCGGGCGCAGCCGTGCCGACGCGACCGACCTGGACATCGTCACGCTCATCGTCACCGAGAGCGCCTCGACGGGCGGGACGCAGTCGGAGCACGTCCGGATCCTGCGGCTGTGCAGGCGGCCCACGGCCGTCGTGGAGATCTCCGCGCACCTGCGCCTGCCGGTCAGCATCGTGCGCATCCTGCTGCAGGACCTCCTCGACGTGGGCGCGGTCACCGCCCGCCACCCCGCCGTCGCCGCGCCCGAGGGGCAGCGGGCCGCGTCCCTGCCCCACCAGTCCCGCCGCCACCCCGTCCTGCCCGATCCCGAACTGCTGAAGCAGGTGCTCGTTGGACTCCACAACCTCTGAGGCCCCCGCCACGCGGGCGCCGCTGCGCAGCACCGCCCACACCGGTCTGAAGATCGTGGTCGTCGGCGGGTTCGGCGTCGGCAAGACGACGATGGTGCGCTCGGTCAGCGAGATCCGGCCGCTCAGCACCGAGGAGACCATGACGCAGGCCGGGGTCGGCGTCGACGACGCCACCGGTGTGCGCGACAAGTCCACGACGACGGTGGCCTTCGACTTCGGCCGGATCAGCCTCAACGACGAGCTGGTGCTGTACGTGTTCGGCGCGCCGGGCCAGGAGCGGTTCTGGTTCCTGTGGGACCAGCTGTTCGCGGGCGCGCTCGGCGCGGTCGTGCTGGTGGACACCCGCAGGCTCGCCGACTCCTGGTACGCCATCGACCGGCTGGAGCACCACGGCACGCCGTTCGTGGTGGCGCGCAACGACTTCGGCGGCCACCAGCACTCGCTGGAGGAGATCCGGGACGCGCTGGACCTCGCGCCGGACGTGCCGCTGCTGGACTGCGACGCCCGCGACCGGCACTCCAGCAAGCAGGTCCTGATCTCCCTCGTCCAGCACCTCCACGCCCTCACGACCTCGGGGGAGCCCGCGTGACCGACCCGGCAGAGCACAGAGCGCGGCGCGGCGGGTTCGCGCCGCGGCAGCAGTCGCTGGCGCCGCAGCCGCAGCACGTCCAGCAGCACGTCCAGGCGCAGGGCCAGCCGCCGCCCGGCTGCCCGGCGCACGCCAGGTCGGCCATCACGCTGGAGGGCGTGCGGTTCCGCGAGCGCCCCGCCGAGGTGTACCGCGAGCTGCGCGCCCTGCACGGCCCGGTCGCCGAGGTGCGGCTGGAGGGCGACGTCCCGGCGTGGCTGGTCATGGGCTACCGGGAGCTGCACCACGTGCTGGTCAACGACCAGCTGTTCGCCAGGGACTCGCGGCGCTGGAACCAGTGGGACCGCATCCCGCCGGACTGGCCGCTGCTGCCGTTCATCGGCCACCAGAAGTCGATCATGTTCGCGGAGGGGGAGGAGCACCGCAGGCTGTCCGCCGTGTTCAGCGACGTCATCGGCGCGGTGGACCAGTTCGAGCTGAACGCGCAGGTCGAGCAGATCGCGGACCGGCTGATCGACGTGTTCGCGGTGACCGGCCAGGCGGACCTGAAGACCCAGTTCGCCGACCGCATCCCGGCGCTGGTCATCGCGCGGCTGTTCGGCATGTCCGACGAGGAGGCGGCCGGGTTCACCGCCGACCTCATGGAGTCGATCACCGGCGGCCCCGGCGCGCTCGCGGCGTTCGGCCGGACCGAGGACCGGTTGCGCGAGATCGCCCGCGACCGCGCCGCCGCGCCCGGCCACGACGTCGTGTCGTGGATGGCCGCGCACCACGCCGACCTCACCGAGGACGAGCTGGTCGCGAACCTGGTGGTGCTCATCGCCGCCTCGCACGTGCCGACGTCGACCTGGATCAGCAACACCCTGCGGCTGCTGCTGACCGACTCGCGGTTCGCGGTCACCCTGTCCGGCGGCAGGCGCAGCGTCCCGCAGGCGCTCAACGAGGTGCTGTGGGACGAGACGCCGATGCAGAACTTCGCGGGCCGCTGGGCCACCCGCGCCACGCTGCTGGGCGGGCAGCGCATCGAGGCCGGGGACATGATCGTCCTCGGGCTGGCGGCGGCGAACGCCGACCCGCAGGTGCGCCCCGCCTTCGGCGACGAGGGGCTGGGCAACCAGGCGCAGATGTCGTTCTCGCACGGGGAGCACCGCTGCCCGTACCCGGCGCCGCAGGTCGCGGAGATCATCGTGCGCGCGGCGGTCGAGGTGCTGCTGGACCGGCTGCCGGACGCGGTGCTGACCGTCGAGCAGGACGAGCTGCGCTGGCAGCAGTCCGTGTGGGTGCGCGCCCTGGTGTCGCTGCCGGTGGAGTTCACGCCCTCGCACGTGGCGGGGTGAGGCTTCGCGCGGGCGCCCGGCACGGGGGCGGGGCGCCCGCGCGGGGGACGCGGTTCCGGGTGACCGGCCGGGACCGCGGGACCGGGGGTGGCCGCGCCGCCACCCCGGACGCGGTCCCCGCGGGCGCCCCCGCGGGGACCGCCGGACCGCCCGGTTCGGGGACCGGGGGCGCGGGCGGGACGCGTGGTGGGGGTGTGGAGCGCCCAGGGGCCACCACGCGACCGCCCGCGCCGAGGGGGCGGGGAGCCGAACGAGGCTCCCCGCCCGCCTGCTCCCACCGGGTGCTGTGAGGAGTCAGGCGCGTGCGAGCACGATCGTCTCGTTGCGCTTGCGCGTTCCCTCGTGGTGCTGCTCCATCAGCGTGATCCCAGCGGCGATCTCCAGGAAGGACTTGCTCAGCACTCCCCTGCGCTCCACGCCTGTCTCGGCGGCGAGCAGCAGTGCGGAGAACCTGATCAACGAAGCGGGTCCTCGGTCCACCGGCTGCTCATAGCGGAGAATCGGGACCGCCAAGTCCTGCAGTGCCGAAGAGGCTTTGAGAGCCCAGGGCAGGAAGTTCTCGACGTCCTCCGACTGGCTGAAGGCGACCAGCGCTGTGTGGGTCAGATCCATCCTGTCGGCGAGGGTGTCCGGTGGTGCGACCACGAAGTCGTCACTGCCTGCTGCGAGGAGAACCAGGTCTTCCGCCAGTCTCGTCATCCAAGGCTCTCTGACCGCGCCGCCTACCAGTGCTCTGTTCATGATCGATTTCAGGGCTCTTCCGGTGAACTGCTCGGAGACGTCTGGTCGGACGCCGTTCTCGGCTGTGGTGAGCGTCCTCGTGAACTCGGGGCTCAGCTCTCCGGCCAACTCCTTCGCGAGTCGACGTCCGTGCTGGAGGTGCTTGACACGACTCGCCCTGGGGGACTGGATGATGGCGTTGAGCACTCCGAGGATCGTGTCGAGCGCGGGCTCCAGCCCTAGGGAAGTGATCAACTCCCGCTCACCCTCAAGGTTCTGGGTCAGCTCCCGAGGGCCTGAAGAGAGCTCCCTTCTGCGGTTGGACAACTTGACGTCGACATCGCTCTGCCTCAAGCGGGTGTTCGACTCGGCGGCTTTCTTGATCCTGTTCTGCATCAGGTCCAGCCCCAGTGAGGCCTGCTCCGCTCTCCGGAAGGCGAGCAAGAGTGCCAAGCGGACGAGATCCGGTGCGTGGTCCAGGACATCCGCCTTCGTCCGCTCGAGCAGCACCTCGGTCCTCAGGTGGTAGGGGTGCTCCCCACCGGGGGGTGGAAGCAAGCCGAAAGCGTTCTGCTCCTTGCGCCTGAACCAGACACTGTAATCGGAGGTGGCTCCCCTACGCGTGCTTCGCGCGGAGGTGATGGCGTGGTCGGCGACCTCGTCCTCCTCGACCAGTCGGAACGTCTTGTTCTCCGTGAACACCGTGTTCAGCCATCTCGTGAACGCGAGCGCGTCCTCCAGTCGAACACCCAGCACCGCTTCCTCGCCGCCCGACTCGACGTTCGACAGCCGGTACGCGTCGTGGTCCTGCTGTCCTCGCTGGTAGAGCCAGTAGATCCGGTTCGTGATCGGGCTCGGGCAGACGTAGCTCTCGGTGCTGGTCCTGACGAGTTCCCCGAGGTGCCGTCCCGCAAGAACACCTGCTGCCAGCAGACATTGATCGCTGCTGGCGCCCGGTTCGTGAGCCGACTCAAGGAAAGCGTTCATCCGGTCGACCAGTTCCGGTGCCAGTTCGCTGTCCTGGTCGGCGCAGTCGAACGCCAGCAGCAGGGCGGCGGTGCTGCCGCGGTCCAGACAGGCCCGGACGATGGCGTCGGCGTCGGACTTCGCCGCATAGAGCAGGGTGGTCTCCCGCCACCACGAGGAGCCCACATGGTTGGCAAGCTCTTTCACGAGGCCTTTGTCCCGGATGTGCTCCGCTGCCAGGTACTCCTGAAAGGTCAGGTGCGCGAAGGCGTAGAGGCCGTTCTCGCTCTCCACGATCAACCCGTTAGAGGTGACGTCCGCGAGGAAGCCTTCCGCCGTCACGTCCCGTGACATTCGCTGCATGCCCGGTTTGATCTGAGCCAGCACCTCCACCCGGCTCATGCTCGGCGCGTCGTTCTTCATCATCCGGTAGGCGAGGCCACGCAGCAGCGCTGCTTTCTTCTGGCCGCTCATCTCCACTGCCAGCTTCTTCGCCTCCTGCCTGCGCCACAGCATGACCTCGCAGATCTCGCCGTACAGGTCGACACGGCTGCCGGGGAGCGCGCCCCGGAAGCGGTGGACGTTGACGATCATGGTGAGCAGCAGCGGGTTGACGGTCAGGGCGCGGAGGTTGACGTTCTGGTTGAGCCGTTCGAGCAGGTCGGAGGCCTTAGTCTTGACGACGTGCTCCAGGTCGCTCGTGTCGGAGGAGGACCGGCGCTCGATCGTCCGGTACCAGCTGTGGACGAACTTCTCGATCTGCCCGTCGGTGAACTGCTGGACCGCGAGCACTGTCGCGTTCTCGATCTTGGCGCTCTTGTAGCCGTCGGGACGCGAGGTGATGACGAAGTGATTTTTGTAGTACACGCTGATCTGCAGTGCGACCCAGGCGGAGACCGCCCGCCTGTCGTCCTGCCTCGCCACCTCGTCCAACCCGTCGAGCAGCACGACGCACTGGCCGGATTTGAGCCTCCGCTCGAACCAGCTGTCCGAGGCGGTGAGTCCTGCGCGCTTCAACTGCTTGTGGAGCAGGGTGAAGACCGGGACCTCTGGATTCGCTGCGATCGTCTCGGCGTGGTCCCTCAGGTAGAGCAGGAGCGGCACGCTTCGGCGTTTTCTCTTACCCCTGGTCGACTTGCAGATGTCCCTAGCAGCTTTCCTCAGCAGGGTCGTCTTGCCGCTGCCCGGCGCGCCCGTGACCGCCAGCACCTCTGGCTGTTCCTTGTCGAGGAAGTCGTCGAGCACGTGGCCCTCTTCCAAGGTGTCGGGGTCCAGACCCCCTACCAGTCCGGTGGCGACCCGCTGAGGGGCTTGGTACTCCAAGGTCACGTTGACGAACACGTCGTCCAGTTCCGGGCGGAGGAAACCGGTGGTCGGGGGTCCCTCCTCCACCATCGTGCGAAGGCTGCGGAGCATGAAGGCGCGGTACTGCGCGCCGAACCGGACCATGCCGCTGGTGATGGTCCGCCTCGTCCAGTCGGTGATCCGCTCTTGCAGCACCTGCCCTAGCGCGCCCAGCAGGCCACTGGCGAACACGGCAGCCTCCACCAGGAAGAACACCGCCAGCGCCCACCAGGGGCTCCCCGACAGCAGGACCAGCAGCGCCGGGACGACGCCGATGATCGGCGGACCGACGCGCACCGGGGTGACGCGCTCACCGTCGTTCGGGGGATTCGTCCGCCAAGCCCACCCGATGGCCAGCAGCGCTGTGGGGACGACGGCGATGATCGCCGATACCCAGCTCAAGCCCTCCAGGACGTTGCGAGCCGGGTGGTTCTCCTCGGGTAACCACGTCAGCAAGCCGAACTTCATCACCGCCCATGCTGCGGAGGCGCACACGGTCAAGAACAAAGCGGTACGCCACCGGCGGTCCCCCAAAGCAGTCTCCTGACTCTTCAGTGCGCCTTGTGGGCCCGGCGCTCCCCCTCGGACTGTCGTCTGAGCGAATGCGTGCGCTACAGCGCTAGGGCGGTACGCCCACCGGAGAACGGGTGCCAATCGGGCCGCTCCGCTCTCTCCTGCCCGCGCCTGCTCCCGCCGGGGGCGCGGGGTGACAGGGGGTTCCGCCCTTCTGCGGGCTGGGGTCAAGTAGGGGGTTGGTCATATTGACGACGGCCGTTCGGATTGCTATGTGCGGCTGATCCGGTGAACTTCGGGGTGGCCCGGCCATTCGGGTGGTGGATTTTTCCCCGTTCCCGAGTTCCCCGCCCGGAGGTGTTCCGGAGGGTGGGCTTCGGCATTTCCGGGAACGTCGGTGCGGTGAACCGAAGCGCGCTCGGAAAAATTCTGGGCTGGTCGCCGCCTTCAGCGGATGATGGGTTCAGGGCGCGGGTGGAGAGGGACGCCGACGAGCGTTCGCCCCGTGCGCGGGACCCCTCGACGACGCGGGCGCCCGCCTCGGCCGGTCCGCCCGCGACGCGCGACGCCGCCGAGCCCGACCACACCCCGAGCCGGGAGGCCACCATGCCCGCGACCACGAACAGCGAACTGGACCGAGCGCTCGGCGAGCTGCGCCGCTGCATCAGCACCTTGCGGTCCCACCACGGCGACAACGTCACGATCCGCAGGCTGGCCAACGGCGTGGAGCGGCTGGAGATCGACGCGGCCGAGCTGCCCGCGCGGGGCCGTCCGGTCGCGGGCGAGGTCGTCTACGTGCCGGACACCCCCTACGACCCCGCGCTGTGGCGCGACGTGGACGACGAGGGCATCGGCGGGCACCGGCGCGGCGACCGCTGATCGTCGGGCCCCTTCCCGCGGCCGTCGGCGGGAATTCGCCTCGGCGTTCCCAGCGGTTCGGGTGGGCGTTCCCCGTGACGTTCGGAGAAGGCTTCGGCCAAGGGGAGTCGGACTGCGTCCCGGCATTCCGACAATGGTGGGATCGGGGGCGCGCCACGATTCCCGGCGCGCCCCCGATCCCGTTCCCGGCCCTGCGGGTTCCCGATCGCCCGTCGGATCCGCTTGCTCCGTTCGGTCTAGCTCGAACTGCGCTGCGCGGGTAGAGCTGGAGGGGACAGTGGATCTTGCCGTCGCGCGGCGGGGACCGGGTCGGGTCACCCGACCGGCCCTGTCGCGCGGCGCGCGCGGTCCAGCAGCCTGGGCGCCGGGAGGGGGACCATGGCGGGCAACAAGCGGAAGCGGGCGCGTGGCGGCAAGGGGAAGAAGAAGGGCACGGCGCGGAACTGGCTCCTGGCGGCCATCGCGGTCGTCGTGTTCCTCGTCGTGCGGTTCGTGCAGGAGAACCCCGTGCTGTCGGCGTGGATCGGGGCGCTGCTGCTCGCGCTCCTGATCACCGCGGGCGTGGTGGCGCTGAAGGTGCGGCGGGCCAGGAGGCGGGAGCAGGCCGAGCGGGACCGGCTCATCGAGTTCACCGACGGCATGGGCGGCGTCGAGTTCGAGCAGTGGACCGCGCGGCTGCTGGAGCGGTCCGGGTTCCTGGACGTGGAGGTCGTCGGCGGGGCCGGGGACGCGGGCGCGGACGTGCTCGCGGAGGCCCCGGACGGCGGGCTGCTCGTGGTGCAGTGCAAGCGGTACGGGCCCGGCAACAAGGTCGGGTCCGAAGCGGTGCAGCGCTTCGCGGGCACCGCGCGGGCCTACCACGGGGCCGACTACGCCGTGCTGGTCACCACGTCCACGTTCACCGCGCCCGCCCGCGACGTCGCCGGGCGCGTCGGCATCGTGCTGGTCGACCGGGTCGCGCTGGCCGAGTGGGCGCGCACCGCGATCGCCCCCGACGAGCTGACGGCCGTGCCCAGCGAGGAGCCGCTGGCGGGCTGAGGCGCGGGCGCCTGTCGAGACGACCGCGCAGGGGTGCGGTGCCGTCCGCGCCCCGGTGCGCCACGATCGGGTCATGCGGATCGCGGTCATCGGGGCGAGCGGGCTCATCGGGCAGCACATCGGCGCGGAACTGGTGGCGCGCGGCCACCGGGTCACCTCGGTCGCCAGGACCCCGCGCGAGGGGGTCGACCACGCGCTCGACGTCGAGACCACCGGCGTCGACCGCTGGACCGGGCTGCTGGACGGCCACGACGGGTACGTGTTCGCGGCGGGCAGCGACGACCGCGCCACCCCGCGCAGACCCGCCTACCCGCACTTCCGGCGCGGCAACGTCGAACCGGTCGCCGCGCTGTCCGAGGCGGCGGCGCGGGCGGGCGCGGGCGCGGCCGTGGTCCTCGGCTCGTACTACACCCACTTCCACCGCGCGCACCCCGAGTGGGAGCTGGCGGGCAGGCACCCCTACATCCGCAGCCGCGTCGAGCAGGCCCGCGCGGCCAGGCGCTCGGGGCTGCCGGTGACCGTGCTGGAGCTGCCGTTCGTGTTCGGCCGGGCAGGCGCGCGGCTGCCGAACTGGGCGCCCGCGCTGGCGTCCTGGGCCCGCTCCCGCGTGCCGCTGGCCGCGCCGCCCGGCGGGACGGCCGCCACGACCGCGCGGCGCGTCGCCGAGGAGGCCGCGACGGCGCTGGAGGAGCGGGCCGACCGGGACACCCCGGTGGCCGACGAGAACCTGACCTGGGCGGAGCTGCTCGCCAGGACGGCCGAGGCGGTCGGCGCGCCCGCCCGGACCCGCAGGCTGCCCGCGGCGCTGGTGCGGGGCGCGCTGGTCGCGGGCGGCGCGCTGGCGGCGGTCTCGGGGCGGGAACCCGGCCTGCACCTGCCGGGGCTGGGGGACCTGCTGCTGCGCGAGCTGTTCGTACACCCGGCCACCGGGTCGGTGCAGCGGGCGCTGGAGGAGACCTTCGCGCGGTGACGGGGGCGCGGTGACGAGGGCGCGGTGACGGGGTGGCGCGGTGATCCTCCCCGTCCACGTGGTTTGCCCCGGTCCACCGGGGTTATCCGCCCCGCATGGGAACCGCGACGACGCGCGGCGCGGGCGCCTCCGCGCTGCGCACCTACCTCAACGACCACCTGGCCGGGCTCGTCGGCGCAGCCGAGCTGGGCAAGCGGGCCGCCTCCGCCAACCCCGAGCTGACCGCGCTGGCCGAGGACCTGGAGCGGGACCGGGACGCCCTGGTGCGGATCATGACCAGGCTCCGCGTCCCGGTGCGCCGCCACAAGGTCGCGGGCGCGTGGCTGGCGGAGAAGGCGGGCCGCGCCAAGCTCAACGGCCGCCTGCTCTCCCGCTCGCCGCTCAGCGACGTGGTCGAGCTGGACGGGCTGCTCACGGCCCTGTCCACGAAGTCGGCGCTGTGGCGGTCGCTGCGCGCGCTCAAGGGCAGGCTGGGCGTGGACGAGACCGAGCTGGAGGAGCTGCTGCACCGCGCGGGCGAGCAGGTCCTCGACGTCGAGCGCAGGCGGGTGGAGGCGGTCGTCCGGGTGCTGTGACCCGCTGTCCACCGGACAGGAACCGTGACCGCGCCCGTCGCCTGCCGCTATGAATGCGGTAGGCGACGGCGCCGCGCGGCGCCGGTGACGACGGGGGCCCCATGCGACTGCGCACCGCCGTGCTCGTGGCGCTCACCGCGACGGCCGTCCTGACCCCGCTCCCGGCCTCGGCCGCGCCCGCCGCGCCGTGGTACCCGCCGGTCGGTCCGGGCACCTCGGTGCTGGATCACCGGGCGAAGCTCGCCGGAGCGGTGGAACCGCAGTGGTACGAGGCGAACATCCCGTTCGTCGACCTGCCCGACCGGGAGATCGAGTCCACCTACTACTACCGGTGGCGCACCTTCAAGGAAGCGCTGAAGTACACCGGCCCGGACGACGGCTGGATCGTGTCGGAGTTCCTCGGCCCGGTCGGCTACTCCGCGCCCGGCGGCGGGATCGCGGCGGCGGCCGGGCACCACGTCTACGAGGGCCGCTGGCTGCGCGACCACCGCTACCTGGACGACTACCTCGACTACTGGCTGCGCGGCGGTGGCGCGGGACCCAAGCCCGCCACCGAGTTCCTCAACCCCAACACCACCGACTGGGCGCACCAGTACTCGTTCTGGGCCGCCGACGCGGTCCTGGCCCGCGCGTCGGTGGACGGGCGGCTGGAGCGGGCCGTGGCGCTGCTGCCCGAGCTGGAGCGCCAGTGGGCCGGGTGGGACGCGCAGAAGGACCGGGGGACGGGGCTGTACTGGCAGACCCCGGTGTGGGACGCCATGGAGCACACGGCGAGCTCGTACCAGAGCGACGACCCCTACCACGGCGGCGAGGGCTTCCGGCCCACGCTCAACGCCTACCAGTACGGGGACGCCAAGGCGATCGCCGCGCTGCTGCGGGTGCGCGGCGACCGCGCCGCCGCCGAGCGCTACGAGCGCGAGGCGAACGCCTTGAAAGACGCGCTGCGGCAACGCTTGTGGGACCGCGAGGACGGCTTCTACAAGCACGTCATGCGCGACGGCAACCCCGGTCGCGCGCCGCTGGCCGACCGCGAGCAGATCGGGTTCGTCCCCTGGTACTTCGGGATGCCCCCGGCCGAGCACTCGTCCGCGTGGGCGCAGCTGACCGACCGGGCGGGCTTCGCCGCCGACTTCGGCCCGACCACCGTGGAGCGCCGCAGCCCGTGGTACCTGCACGACGCGGAGAGGGGCTGCTGCCGCTGGTCCGGCCCGAGCTGGCCGTTCGCCACCAGCCAGACCCTCACCGCGCTGGCCACCCTGCTCGTGGACTACCCGGCGCAGTCCTTCGTGGACAGAGGTGACTACTACGACGTGCTGCGCGGCTACGCGCTGACCCAGCGCAAGGGCGGGCAGCCGTACGTGGCCGAGGCGCACCACCCCGACCAGGACCGCTGGCTCTACGACGGCCGGGGGCACAGCGAGGACTACAACCACTCCACGTTCACCGACCTCGTGCTCTCCGGACTGCTCGGAATCCGCCCCCAGCAAGGGGATTCGGTGCGGATCGCCCCGCTGGTCCCGGACGGCTGGGACCACTTCGCGGCGGAGAACGTGCCGTACCACGGCCGGAACCTGACCGTGCTGTGGGACCGGGACGGCAGCGCCTACGGCAGGGGCGCCGGGCTGCGGGTGTTCGTCGACGGCGTGCAGGCGCACGCGCAGCGCGACCTGGGCCCGGTGCGCGTCCCGCTGCGGCGCGGCGCTCCCGCCGAGCTGCCGGGCCTGGTGGACGACCTGGCGAACCCGTCCGGGACGGGCTTCCCCGCCGCCACCGCCTCGCACACCTGGCACGCCGACAGCCCCGCCGACGCGATCGACGGCCAGGACTTCCACCTGGACGTCCCGTCGACCCGCTGGACCTCGTACGGCAGCCCCGACCGCGCCGACTGGCTGGCGGTCGACCTCGGCGCGGCGACGGTGGTGTCGGACGTGCGGATCTCGTTCTACGACGACGGCGGGGGAGTGCGCACGCCCGACGCGTTCGCCCTGGAGCGGCGGGACGCCTCCGGCGCGTGGGTGGAGATACCCGGCCAGCGCCGGACGCCGGCCGTGCCGGAACGCGGGCGGGTCAACCGGGTCGTGGTCGACCCGCCGGTGCGGGTGGACGCGCTGCGGCTGCGCGCCACCAGGTCCGACGGCGGCGCGGTGGGCGTGACGGCCTGGCAGTCCTGGCGGCGGGAGGACGACCGGGTCTCCGCCGCGCTGCCCGGCCTGCGGGACGGGGTGGTCCCGGTGCGGGCGGGCGCCGCGACGGAGGTGGGCGCGACCGTGCGCGGTCCGGCGCGACCGGAGCTGCTGGCCCCGGCGGGTTGGGCGGTCTCGCCGCTGCCGCGCCGCCGGGCGAGTTCCGCTGGCGGGTGGGCGCGCGGTTCGGCGAGCCCGCGCCCGAGCTGGTGGCGGACGGCGGGCTCACCGCGAGCGCGTCCCGCCAGTCGCCGGCGGTGCTGGTCGCCCCGGTGACCGCGCCCTCGGGCGAGGTGGCGGTGGTGCTGGGACCGGGGGAGTTCGCCGGGCCACCCCGGGGTCGATCCTCGGGAAACCGCGCCCGACCCGAGGACACCTCCATGGCAACCACCGGAACCGCCCGTCCCGGCGCGGCCGTCGTGGTCACCGCGATCGCGCTGGGCGTGGACGTGTTCCTGTACAGCAGCCTCGTCCCCCTGCTGCCCGGCTTACCCGCCGTGCGCGACTCGCCGCTGCTCGCGCTCACCGCGACCGGCGCGGCGGCGATCGCGTTCCTGGAGCCCGTGCTGCTGCCGCACCTGCGCGACCTGGGCCTCGGCGCCGCGGCCACCGGACTGGTGTTCGCGGGCGCCGCGCTGGCGGGCGGGCTCGGCGCGCCCGTCGCCGGGGTCCTCGCGGACCGGCTGGGCGCGCGCGGGGTCGCCGCGCTCGGGGTGGCCCTGACCGCCGCCGGGTTCGCGCTCAGCGGGCAGCGCTCGGACCTCGCGGTCGCCGGCCTGGTCCTGGTGGGCCTCGGCGCGCAGTTCGTCCTCGCGCCCACGCCCACGCTCGCGCTGGTCGCCCTCCTGCGCGCCCGCCGCCCGCGACCCGCCCGGACGAGCGGCTGACCTGCGCCAAGCGGGCGCGCGGCCGGTCCGGGGCGGTGCGCCGGGCCGCTACGATCACGCCATGCGGAAGGCCCCCGAGGACGTCGCCCTCACCCGAGCAGGACTGCTGTCGGCCGCGCTGAGCGCGTTCGCCGAGAACGGGTACGCCACGTCCACGCTGGCCGACATCAGCGCCAGGGCCGGGCTGACCCGAGGCGCGGCCTACCACCACTTCACCAACAAGGCCGACCTCTACGCGACCGCCGTGGGGGAGCGGTGGGCGGAGATCGGGCAGGGCCTGTGGAGGCCGCTGCGCGAGCCGGGCGACCCGGTCGAGCGGGTGCGCTCGTTCCTGATCGGGCTGCACTTCTCGCTGGAGCACGACGAGCGCTTCCGGCAGCTCCTGGAGGTCATCGGGCGCAACGACCGGCTCCCGGACGACCACGGGTTCGACGTGAAGCGCGAGGCCCTCGACCAGCTGCTCGGCCTGTGCGCCGCGCTGTTCGAGGAGGCCGAGGGGGACGGGCTGCTGCGCGCCGAGGTCGAGCCGGAGGGGGCCGCCGCGATGCTCGTGGCGCACGTCCTCGGCGCGGTCACCATGCACGCCTTCGGCGCGGCCCGCGCGGTCCGGCTCGTGCTCGGGCCCGCCGGGGACACGCTGGTGGAGGCCCTGTTCACCCGTCGCTGACCGGGGCTTCCGCGACCGCCGCGTCGATCATCGCCAGCAGGTCCGCCAGCAGTCGGGCGCGCACCTCGTCCGACGGCGGGGCCACCCACAGCGGCGGCCCGCCGACGCCGTCGGCCGCCGCGACCACCAGCACCCTGGTCGCCTGCGGCACGCCGTCCGCCTCCAGCTCGCGCTGCCAGCGCCGGTCGTCCTCCTCCGCCATCCGCACCGCCGCCGGGACCGTGCTGAGCTGCGCGAACAGCCGGAACCGCTCGCGCGCGTCCTCGCCGTCGAACGGCGCCAGGCTCGCCCGCACGTAGGCGCGGGTCAGCCTGCCCGGCCCGTGGTCGTCCGGGTCGACCTCGTGCTCGACCAGCTCCCGCCAGCCGTCCACCTCCTCCGCGACCAGGGCCACGTGCAGCGCCTCCTTGCTGGGGAAGTGGTAGATCAGGCCGCCCTTGGACACCCCCGCGCGCTGGGCGATCGTGTCCAGGCTGGTCCTGATGCCCTCGCGGCAGATCTCCCGCGCCGCCGCGTCCAGCACCAGGCGACGGGTGTCCTCAGGGGACCGTCCGGTCGTGCGACCCATGCCTTGCCTCCGCCTCCGAATTTCCGCCCCAGGACCGCTGCCTCCGGACCGCTGCCCCCGAGTGGTGGCCCCAGTCTCCCGCATTGAAAACTACACCGACTGGTCGGTACAGTTTTTGACGTGTCCCCGTCCGAGATCACCCACTCCCCGCTCACGGCCCGCCGCCGCTGGGCCGCGCTGGCGGTGCTGGCGCTGGCGGTCCTCGTCATGGCCGTCGACGGCACCGTCCTCTACCTGGCCGTGCCCTCCCTCACCGCCGACCTCGCCCCCACCGCCACCCAGGTCCTGTGGATCGGCGACGTCTACTCGCTCGCCCTCGCCGGCCTGCTGCTGGTCATGGGCAACCTCGCCGACCGCGTCGGGCGCAAGCGGCTGCTGCTCACCGGCGCCACCGCGTTCGGGCTCGCCTCGCTGCTGGCGGCGTTCGCGAACAGCCCGCAGGCGCTGATCGGCGCGCGGCTGCTGCTGGGCGTCGCGGGCGCCACGCTGATGCCGTCGACGCTCTCGCTCATCCGCACCGTCTTCACCGACCCCGCCGAGCGCACCCGCGCCATCGCGATCTGGTCGGCCGCCGCCGGTGGTGGCGCGGCGCTCGGACCGCTGGTCGGCGGAGTCCTGCTGGAGCACTTCCGGTGGGGCTCGGTCTTCCTGATCAACGTCCCGATCATGGCCGCGCTGGTGGTCGCGGGCGCGTTCCTGCTCCCCGAGTCGCGCGACCCCGCGCCCGGCCGGTTCGACCTGCTCTCGGCCGCGCTGTCGATGGCCGCGATCGTGCCGCTGGTCTACGCGGTCAAGCACACCGTCAGCACCGGCGTCGACGACTCCGGCGTCCTCGCGCTGCTGCTCGGCCTGGCCGCCGGGGTGGCGTTCGTGCGCAGGCAGCGCGGCCTGGACACCCCGCTGATCGACGTCGACCTGTTCCGCGGGCCCGCGTTCAGCGGCGCGGTGTTCTCCGCGTTCATCGCCATCTTCGCGCTCACCGGGCTGCTGTTCTTCTTCTCCCAGTACCTCCAGCTGGCGCGCGGCTACAGCCCGCTGCAGGCCGGGCTCGCCGAGCTGCCCGCGACGCTGGCGTCCATCTCGGTGGTCGCGCTCGTCGGCTGGGTGCTGGCCAGGCTCGGCGCGGGCCGGGCGATCGCCACCGGGCTCGCGCTGGTCTCCCTCGGCCTGGCCGGGATCGCCGCCGCCGAGGGCGCGGAGAGCTACCTGTGGCTGGGGCTGGCGCTCGTGCCCGTCGGGTTCGGCGTCGGGCTGTCGCAGACCGTCACCACCGACGCCGTCGTCTCCGCCGTGCCGCCCCACAAGGCCGGGGCCGCGTCGGCGATCTCCGAGACCGCCTACGAGCTGGCCGTCGCGCTCGGCATCGCCGTGCTCGGGTCGCTGGTGTCGCTGCGGTACCGGTCGAACCTGGTCCTGCCCGGCGACCTCCCCGACGACCTCCCCGACGACCAGCGCGCGGCCGTCCAGGACTCGTTGGCCTCGGGCAGTTCGGCACTGGACGCGGACTCGCCGGTGCTGCACTCTGCACGTGAGGCGTTCACGGGGGCCATGCAGACCACCTCGCTCATCGCCGCCGCGGTGACCCTCGTCGCCGCGTTCGTGGCGTGGCGCACAATTCCGTCGGCGGCGGTGCGGCCTGCCGACTAGCTCGCTGTCCGGCCCGTGGGGGGAAGTCCGTGCACCATTTGACGGCGGTGTTCGACGTCGTGCTGCGCAGCGCCTGGTTGCTGCCGGTGCTGGCGCTGCTCATCGCGCTCGACGCGCCGGTGCCGATGCTGCCCAGCGAGTCGCTGCTGGTGGCCGCCGCGTCCGGGGCGTTCCACTCGCACGACGCGCCCGCCGTGCTCGGGCTCGCGCTGACCGCGATGGCGGGCTCGGTGCTGGGCGACTTCCTGGTGTACGGGCTGGGGCGCGGCTCGCACCGGCTGCTGCGCGTGCCCGAGGACGCCGGACCGGCGGGCTGGGTGCGGCGGAACCTGACGGACCGGCCGGTCGTGGTGTGCGTGGGCGCGCGGTTGCTGCCCGGTGGGCGGCTGGTGAGCACGGCGGCGTGCGGGCGGGTCGGGCTGCCGGTGCGGCGGTTCCTGCCCGCGACGCTCGCCGCGTCGGCGGTGTGGAGCGCGTACATGCTCGCGTTCGCCGCCGCGCTCGGGCCGTTCACCCACGGGCACCCGCTGCTGTCGCTGGCCGCCGGGCTGGTGCTGTCGGCGGTGACGGCGGGCGGGTTCGAGCTCGCGCGCCGGGTCTTCCGCAAGCCGGGTGCGGACGCGGACGGACCGGCGCCCGCCGACCGGACCGCCGCAGGGCCGGTCGCCGCTGGGCCGGTCGCCGCTGGGCCGGTCGCCGCAGGGCCGGCCGCCGTCGCCGCGATCGCCGCCGAGCCCAGCCCGATCGCCGCCGGGCCCGCCGCCCAGTCCGCCGCCGAACCGCCCCGCCACACCGGCTGAACCCGCGGCCCGCCTGGCCGGCCGCGCCCGCCAGGTGGCGCCTGCCCGACCGAGCCCGCCTGACCGCGCCGGTCCGACCGCACCCGTACGGCGGTTACGCTGACCGGCGAATCCGCAGGGGGGTACGGGTGCGCGTCGTGGTGCTGGGGCCACTGCTCGTGACCGCCGACGACGGCGCGGAGATCGAGGTCCGCGGCGCCCGCCTGCGCGCGCTCCTCTCCCGCCTCGCCGCCGATCCCGGCCAGGTCGTGCCCGTCGCCGGGCTGGTCGACGCGCTCTGGCCCGACGACCCGCCCGTCGACGCCGCCGCCTCCCTCCAGTCCCTCGTCTCCCGGCTGCGCAAGGCCCTCGGCCCCACCGCCGTCTCCTCGCACCCCACCGGTTACCGCCTCGACGTCCCCACCGACACCGCCGACGTCCGGCGGCGCCTGGCCGACCACGACCACGCCTCCGCGCTCGCCCTCTGGCGCGGCCCCGCGTTCCCCGACCTCCCGGCCGCGATCACCGCGCATTGGGCCGACCTGCGCCTCACCGCCGCCGAGCGGCACCCCGCGCCGGACCCCGCCCTGCTGGCGGACCTCGTCGCCGAGCACCCCGCCCGCGAGGGGCTGCGCGCCAAGCTGGTCCGCGCCCTGCACGCCCGTGGCAGGCAGACCGAGGCGCTCACCGCGTACGAGCAGGCCCGCAGCTGGCTCGCCGACGAGCTGGGCGCCGACCCCGGCCCCGACCTGCGCGCGGCGCACCTGGCCGCGCTGCGCCCCGCCCAGCGCGGCGCCCCGCCGGTCCCGCCCACCCCGCTGGTCGGCCGCGCGGACGACCTCACCCGGCTCGTCGACCTGACCGCCCGCGCCCGCCTGGTCACCGTCACCGGCTTCGGCGGCATGGGCAAGACCCGGCTCGCCCAGGCCGTCGCCGCCCGCGGCGCGCACCCCGTCCTGTGGGTGCCGCTGGAGTCCGCCTCCGACCCGGTCGACGCCCTCCGGCACGCCGTGGCGCGGGGCGACACCACCGCCGCCGTCCTCGGCGAGCGCCCCACCGCCGACCCGGTCGACCTGCTGCGCGCCGCCACCTGCCTGCTGGTGCTGGACAACTGCGAGCACCTGCTCGACCCCACCTCGGAGCTGGTCACCCGGCTGCTCGCCGCCGCACCGGACGTGCGCGTGCTGACCACCAGCCGCGAGGCGCTGGGCGTGCCCGGCGAGGCGCTGCACCCGCTGGCCCCGCTGGACGAGGACACCTCGGTCGAGCTGTTCACCGCCCGCGCCACCGCCGCCCGCCCCGACTTCGTGGTGACCGACGACGCCCGCCGGGTGTGCCGCGCGCTCGACGGCATCCCGCTCGCGCTGGAGCTGGCCGCCGCCCGCCTGCGCTCCCTCACCACCGCCCAGCTCGCCGACCGCGTCGACCAGCGCCTGCGGCTGCTCGACCGGGGGGCCAGGACCGCCGCCGCCCGCCACCGCACGCTGCGCGCCGTCGTCGACTGGAGCTGGGAGCTGCTCACCGGTCCCGAGCGCGAGCTGCTCCGCGTCCTGGCCGCGTTCCCCGGCGGCGCGGCGCTGGACGCGGTCGCCGAGGTGTCCGAAGTGGACGAGTGGGTCGCGCTGGACCTGGTGTCCTCGCTGGTGGACAAGTCCCTGGTGGTCGCCGACGGCGAGCGGTACCGGCTGCTGGAGACCGTGCGCGAGTACGCGGCGGGCGTCCCCGGACCCGACCACCGGCCCCGGCACGCCGCGCACTTCCTGGCGCTCGCCGAGACCGCCGAACCGCACCTGCGCACCGGCGGCCAGCTGCCCTGGCTGGCCAGGCTCGACGCCGAGCAGGCCAACCTGGACGCCGCGCTGTCCTGGCTCGTGCAGACCCGCGACGGCCCGCGCGCCCTGCGCATGGTCGCCGCCCGCGCCTGGTGGTGGGTCAACGCGCGCGCCCGCCCCGCCGAGGCCCGCGCGTGGGCGTCGGCCGTGGAGGGGTTCGCGGTCTCCCCGGTCACCCGGCTGCTCGCGGCGGGCGTGATCGCCGACGAGCTGCGGGAGCGCGCGAGCCCGCTGCTGATGTGCCTGGTCGACGCGGTGCGGTGGTGGCACTCGGCGGGCGCTGACCTGCTCGGCGCGCGGATGCGCGAGTCCGCCGACCCGTGGTCGCGCGGGATCGGCGTGCTGGTGCGGGGGCTGGCCGCCTACGAGCTGAGCGCGGGGCGCACCGAGGAGGCCGAGCGGTGGTACCGGCGGGCGCTGCGCGAGCTGACCGAGGTCGGCGACCGGTGGGCGATCGCGCTCGCGGGGGTGTCCCTGTCGCAGCTGCTGGGCAACCGGGGCGCGCACGCGGAGGCGCTGGCGGTGCTGGAGGAGGCGCGGCGGGCGTCCGCGGCGTTCGGCGCGGTGGAGGACGTCCTGGTGCCGCTGGCCCCGCTGGTGCAGTTCGCCAGGCTGCGCGTGCGCACCGGTGATCTCGTCGCGGCGCAGCGGGAGCTGGACCGGGCGCACGCCGTGGCCACCCGTCGCGCCGACCCGCTGGAGCTGGCCCGCGTCCACCTCGCGTCGGCCGAGCTGGCGCACGCGCGCGGCGAGCGGGCCGAGGCGGTCGACCGGTTCCGCGCCGCGCTCGCCACCGCCCCGCCCGACTCCCCGCCGCAGTTCCGCTCGACCATCCACAGTGGACTCGCCCGCGCGCTCCCTGCCGCGGAGGCCGGTCCGGAGCACGGCCGGGCGCTCGACGAGGCCCGCCGCTCCCCGGACGGGCCCGCGATCGCGCTCGCCTGGGAGGCGAGGGCGCTGTGGCTGCGGGAGGTCGGCGACCGGGACGGCGCCGCCGCCGCGCTGGACGAGGCCGAGCGGGCGCGGGGCGTGCTCGCGCTCGCCGACCCGGAGATCGCCGACCTCGCCCGCTGGGCCGGGCGCTGACCGGAACGCCTACTGGAACGCCGAGTGGAACGCCGACCGCTCAGCCCAGCACGCGCTTCAGGTAGCCGGAGATCACCTCGGGGTCGTGCGACACCGCGCCCACGTACCCGTCCGGCCGCACCAGCGCCAGCGCGCCGTCCGGCAGCCCGTACCCGGCGGCCACGTGCCCGTCCGGGTCCTCGATCCGGTGCGCCCGCACCCCGTCGTGCGCGGGCGGTTCGACGCCGAGCCCCAGCAGCGTGAAACCCGGCCCCCGCAGCAGGTCGAACACCCGCGTGCGGGTCCCGTCGGCCAGCGCGCACGGCGCGTCCGGCGCCCGGTCGCCGGGCTGGACCCCGTCGAGCCCGGACGGCTCCGCGAGCGGCCCCTCCCGGTAGCCGAGGCCGAGCTGGAGCAGCTCGTCGTCCCGCTTCCCGATCTTCATCTCGGCGGCCATCCTGCGGTGCGCCTCGGTGGTGACGCCCAGCAGCCACGCGGCGATCGGCAGCCGCTCGCCCTCGTAGCTGTCCAGCAGCGCCTCCGCGGCCTCGGTCGACAGCGCGCCGGAGAGCGCCGAACCGAGCTTCCAGCCGAGGTTGCACGCGTCCTGCACGCCGGTGTTCATGCCCTGCGCGCCCGAGGGGGAGTGGACGTGCGCGGCGTCACCCGCCAGGAAGACCCGGCCCACCCGGTAGCGGTCCACCATGCGCACGTTCAGCCGGAACAGCGAGGTCCAGGCCACCTCCCGCAGCACCAGCTCCGGCCGCCCGGTGCGGGTCGTCACGAGCTCCCGCAGCTCCGCCTCGGTCGGCGCGCCCTCCCGGTCGGGGGCGAGGTTCGCCTGGAGCTGGAACAGGTCCGTGCCGGGCAGCGGGCACAGCGCGAGCATCGAGGCGGGGTCGCTGCGCCACATGTGCCAGTGGTCGCGGTCGAGCCCGTCGACCACCACGTCGGCGACGACGATCCGGTGGTCCTCCAGGGTCTCGCCCGCGAACCCGACGCCGAGCCGCTTGCGCACCGGACTGCGCCCGCCGTCGCACGCCACCGCGTAGGCCGCGGTGATCTCCCGCCCGTCCACGACCGCGGTGACGCCGTGCTCGTCCTGGGTCAGCCCGGTGACCTCGGCGCCGTACTCGACGTGCGGCACGAGCGAGCGCAGCGCGGCCTCGGTGGCGAACTGCGGGATGACCAGCGTCCTGGCGTACGGGGTGTTCGGCGTGGGGTGGCGGCCCTCGTTGAGGTCGACCACGCGCGCCCGGTCGCCGTCGACCCAGCGCGCGGGCAGCGTGGTGGTGCCCGCCGCGAGCACCCGGTCGACGACGCCGAGGTCGTCCAGCACCTCCAGCGTGCGCGGCTGCACGCCCTTGGCGCGCGACCCGGTGAACGGCCCGGCCGCCCGGTCGACGATCCGGTGGCCGACGCCGCGCCGGGTGAGGTCGGCGGCGAGCGCGAGCCCGGTGGGGCCCGCGCCGATGATCAGTACCTGGGTGTCCATGCGGATCACCCTGCGCGGCCCCGCTGCCACGGCGCTGCCGGCGCGCTGCCACGGGACCGGCTGCCGCTGTCACGACGAGGTCGGTGCAGTTCAGGGTGCTTGCGGTAGGGCGTCAGCCGCCGCGATCGCCTCGTCCAGCAGCTCCCGCGACCGGGTCAGGTCCGCGATCACCCGGTTCAGCCGGGCCAGCCGGGCCAGCGACTTCCTGATGGTGTGACCGAGGTGCTTGCGGGTACGATGACGAGTGTTCGTCGCTTGAGGCGAGGGTTTCCTCGGGCTGGGTTCCATCCATGCGTACCTGATCGCGATAGCGGTCATCCTGCTTTGCACTCACGTCGCTTCCCACATCAACACCAAGCGGGCAGACAGTGAGCGTCGAGGAGGTGGTCACATGACGCTTCTCGTGAGCGTTGTACTCCTGACCTTTGCGGGAGTCGGATCGAACTGGGTAGCGGCAACGCTGCCATCCTGGCCTGAAGCGACGAACACCGTGCTTGTCCCTCCGACTGCCACCGCGTGATGCCCTCCTGGCTCGTCCAGGTCCTGCCCTGGTCTTCGAGCTCGCCACGGCGTTCTGGGTCGACTCGAACTGGCGGCGTCCGTGAACGCATGATCCGGACCTGGTCGAGCGGCTGCGCGCGGGCACCCCGGTAAACCAGGTGCGCGACGGGTACCTGATGTACGTGGGAGGCCCCACCGGGTACACCGACTACCTGACGCTCGCTGGAAAACGCGACGAGGGCCGGTCCCCCGACACGGGAAACCGGCCCTCCGCAACGGAAAACCGTCAGCAGACGCTGTCCGCGGCCTTCGGCACGCCCAGCCCGAACAGCGGTCGCAGCCGCAGCCCGATCCACGTGCCGCCCAGCGCGAACAGGCCCCACAGCCACCCGTGCAGGCTGCCCGTGGAGATCCCGCCCAGGTACGCGCCGATGTTGCAGCCACCGGCCAGCCGCGCGCCCACGCCCATCAGGACCCCGCCCAGCACCGCCGCGAGCGCCGTGCGCCACGGGATCGAGGTGTGCAGCTTCCACGCGCCCGCCAGGGCCGCCGCGATCGCCGCGCCGATCATGATGCCCACGTCGGTCAGCGTGGTCTTGTCCGTCCACACCGACCCGGCCAGCGCCTTGGCGTTCGACGCGCTCCGCCAGAACTCCCACGTCTCCGGGTGCAGCCCGATCAGCTGCAGGAACTTCGCGCCCCACAGGGCGAACGCGAACGTCACGCCCCAGATCCCGCCCGACACCAGGAACACCGCGCCCGCCAGCACGCCCAGCACGACCGCGCCGACCAGGAGCGGCCACGAGCCGCGCAGCACCCGCGCCAGGCCGGTCGCGGTCGGCGCCACGTCCGCGGGCGGCGGGTTCCGGCGCTTCTGCACGAACCAGGTCGCCAGCACGATCAGCCCCAGCGCCGCGATCGTCAGCGCCCACGAGCCGAACCAGCCCACGTGGTCCGACAGCAGCACGCCCGGCACCGAGGGCCAGCCGTCGAACACCGGGAACGCGGCGGTGTAGACCACCGAGCCGACGATGAAGCCGAACAGCGTCAGCAGGATCGTGGACTGGCCCGAGCCCACCGCGAACAGCGTGCCGGACGCGCACGCGCCGCCCAGCTGCATCCCGACCGCGAACAGCAGCGCGCCCACGAACAGCGCCAGCCCGATCGGCCCCGCGCTCGCCCTGGGCGCCGACCCGAACAGCCCGGACCCGGTGGACACGATCAGCGCGACGAGCGTGGCCGCCGTGCCGAGCAGCAGCGAGTGCGCCCGCACGCCCGCGCCGTTGCCGACCGCGACCAGCTGCCGCCACGCCGAGGTGAACCCGAACCGCGAGTGGAACAGGGCCAGGCCCAGCCCGAGGCCGAGCAGGAGCAGCACGCCGGACTTCGCGCCGTGCGCGGTCCACACGTAGCCGGTGAGCGCCACCGCGATCAGCGAGGCGACGGCGAGCGGGACGACCCGCACCGGCTCCTCGGGCCGGGGGACGGGCGCGGCGCAGGACGTCGGGAAGGTGGGGAGCCTGCGCTGGTCGGAGGGGGTCTCAGTGGTCGTGGACACCGGGCGAATCCTATTCGCCGTCCTAACGACCGGTAGCCCCGTTCACATGCTGGGAAGCCCGGCCGCGGCAGGCCCGGTCGGGGGAACGCCGTCAGCGGGTGTACGCGCCCGCCGCGATGTCCGCCAGCAGGGTCGGCCCGGTCGGCTCCCAGCCGAGCGACTCGCGGGTGAGCGCGCTGGAGGCGGCCATGTCCAGCGCGAAGAACCCGCCGATCCAGCCGAAGTGCCCCGCCACGTCCCGCGGCGCGACCGACGCGACCGGCAGGTCCAGCGCGGCCCCGAGCGCCTCGGCGATCTCCCGCGTGGTGATCCCCTCCTCGGCCACGGCGTGCAGCCGCGACCCGGCAGGCGCCTTGGTCAGCCCGAGCGCGACCACCCGCGCCGCGTCCCGCACGTGCACCGCCGCCCAGCGGTTCGACCCGTCTCCGGGGTGGCCGGACACGCCCTTCGCGCGCGCCACCGAGGCGAGCACGTCGACGAACCCCCGGTCGCCGACGCCGTGCGTGGTCGGCGAGAACCGCACCGCGACCGCGTGCACGCCCCGCGCGACGTGCTCCAGCAGCAGGTTCTCGCTGCCGCCGCGCGCCGAGTCCGGGCCGTGGAACGTGGACGGGTCGTGCTCGGTGGCGAGCCTGCCCGGCGCGACCTCGGCGAGCCCGGAGGCCAGCAGGAACGGCTTGCCGGTGCCCTCCAGCGCCGCGCCGAGGGTCGCGGTGGCGGCGCGCTCGGTGGCGTTGGTGGCCGCCAGGTTCCCGAAGTCGTGCTTGTTGGCCAGGTGGACGACGGCGTCGGCCTCCAGCGCGCCCGTGCGCAGCCCGTGGTGGTCGTCCAGGTCGCCCCGCCGCGCGAGCGCGCCCCTGGCCTCCAGCCTCGCGGCGGACGCGTCGGACCTGGCCAGCCCGACGACCTCGTGCCCGTCCGCGATCAGCTCGTCCACGACGGCGGAGCCGATCCACCCCGACGCCCCGGTGACGAAAACCCGCATGTCCCGCTCCCTCGTGATGACAGTGGCTGACATGAGCGTACCGGCTATGTCAGTCACTGTCATCACTAGACTCGGGGCATGGCGCGATGGAAACCCGGAACCCCCGACCGGCTGCAGGAGGCGGCGCTGGAGCTGTTCGCCACGCGCGGCTTCGAGCAGACCACCGCGCAGGAGATCGCGCAGGCGGTCGGGCTGACCGAGCGGACCTTCTTCCGCCACTTCAGCGACAAGCGCGAGGTGCTGTTCCACCGGCAGGACGAGTTCACCGACACCTTCCGCGCCGGGATCGCCCTGGCCCCGCCGGACGCCCCGCCGATCGCGGTGATCGCCTCGGCGCTGCGCTCGTCCGCCGACTTCTTCCCCGACGACGCGCGGCCGTGGAGCCGCAGGCGGCACGAGGTGATCTCGCACTGCCCGGCGCTGCGCGAGCGGGAGCAGCACAAGCTGGTCGTGCTCGCCGGGGTGCTGGCGGACGAGCTGCGCGCGCGGGGCGTCGACGCGACGCGGGCCGCGCTGGCGGCCAGGACCGGGGTGGCGGTGTTCCAGACGACGTTCGAGCTGTGGCTCGCCGAGGGCGAGGAGCGGGCGCTGGACGTGATCGCGGTGGAGGTGCTCGCGCAGCTGCGCGAGGTGCTGGGCTAGGCCCCGCCGTCACGGCCGCGCGGGCCAGCCCAGGACGCGCCTGGCCGTGCCGCCGAACAGCGCCGCCCGCTCGGCGTCGCCGAGCCCCGACCGGTCCAGCAGGTGGTGCAGCGCCTGCGCGTGCGAGTGCTGCCCCTGGTACGGCGGGACCGGCGGGAAGCCGCGCAGCCTGCCGGACACCCGGTGGGCGTCGCTGCCCCACAGGCAGCGGTCCGCGCCGAACGCCGACAGCACCCGGTCCAGGTGCGGCCACACGTCCCGGTACGGGTAGGGCCCGGTCGACAGCGTCGGCGCGCCCGACAGCTTCACCGCCACGTTCTCCAGCCCCGCCAGGGCGAGCAGGTCCGGCAGCCCGCCCCACGGCGGGTCACCGGCGGGCAGGTACGGCGGCTGGTCCAGGCCGAGGTGGTCCACGACCAGCCGCAGCGACGGGCGCGCCCGCGCGAGCTCCCCGATCTCCGGCAGCAACCCGCCTGCCAGCACGCTCACCGGCACACCGCGCCGCTCGGCCGCGTCGAACAGCCCGTCGTACCCGCCCGACCGCAGCCGCTCGGCGTTCTCCGGCGGCCAGGACAGCACCAGCCGCACGCCCAGCACCCCCTCGGGCGCCTCGCCCTCCTTGGACACCTCGCCCCCCTCCCACGGCGCGATCACCGCCACCCGGTCCGGGTGCCTCGCCGCGATCTCCAGGCACTCGTCCACCGGTGCCACCCCCGGCACGGCGACCAGCACCGCCGCGTCCACCCCGGCCGCGTCCAGCTGCGCCAGCAGCAGCTCGGCCTGCAGGTCCCGCCGGGACGCCTCGCCGTGCGGCCAGTCCAGCCGGGGCGAGGGCAGGTGCAGGTGCGCGTCCACGACCTCCATCACGCCCCCAGCCCGCTTCCGCCCGCCACGACCAGCTCCTGACCGGTCACGTACCCCGCGCCCACCAGGTAGCCGACCGCCTCGGCCACCTCGCGCGCGGTGCCCGGTCGACCCAGCGGGACCCGGCCCGCGTACTCGGCCAGCGCCTCGGGCGGCAGCCCGCCCTTGGCCCAGATCGGGGTGTCGACCAGCCCAGGGCTGACCGCGTTCACCCTGATCCGGCGCGGCGCCAGCTCCAGCGCCAGCGACGGGACCGCGCTCAGCAGCGCGCCCCGGCTCGCCGCCGTGAGCGCCCCGCCGGGGATGCCCGACCGCACGCCCGCGCCGACCGTGAACACCACCGACGCGCCGTCCGCGAGCAGCGGCAGGAGCCTGGCGAGCGTGAGCAGCTGCCCCCTGGTGTTGACGTCGAACACCTCGGCGTACGCGGTCTCGTCGACCTCCTCGAACGGCAGCGAGCGGGTGATGCCCGCGTTCAGCAGCAGCACGTCGAGCGCGCCGAAGCGCTCGCGGACCTCCTCGGCCAGGCGGTCGGCGTCGGGCAGCGAGCGGGCGTCGGCGCGCCGGACGACGACGTCGTCCGGCAGCTCGCGGCGGGCCGCCTCCAGGGTCACCGGGTCGCGGCCGGTGACCACGACGCGGTGGCCGCGCTCGTGCAGCAGCCCGGCGACGGCCCGGCCGATGCCGGTCGTGCCCCCGGTGATCAGCGCAGTGGGATGGGACAAGGTGGGTACTCCTTCCTCGAAGGGTGCTGCCACCACCCTGAACCCGCAGGTCAGGGCACGTCCAATGCCGATCGCGCACCGGCTGTTCCCGGATCGGCATCACCGCCGGTCTAGGCTCTGGCCGTGCCCGCCCCGGACCTGGACCTGCGCCTGGTGCGCTGCTTCACCACCGTCGCCGAGCACCTGCACCTCGGTCGCGCTGCCCTCGCCCTGCACACCACCCAGCCCGCGCTCAGCAGGCAGATCAGCAGGCTGGAGCGGCAGGTCGGGGCCCGGCTGCTCGACCGCTCGCCGCGCGGCACCGCGCTGACCGAGGCCGGTCGGGTGTTCCTGCCGCGCGCCCTCGCGCTGCTCGACTCGGCCGCCGAGGCGGTCGCGGGCGCCCGCGCCGTCGGCCGGGACCGGATCACCGTCGGCTACGGCGTCAACCTCATCGTCACCCCGGCGGTCGCCGAGCTGCGGCGGCGGCACCCCGGCGCGGACGTGCGCGCCCGGCACGTCGAGTGGGACCGGGTGCGCTCCTCGCTGCTGGAGCGGCGGGTGGACGCGGTCGTCGCCCGGCTGCCCCTGGACGACGACGGCCTGCGGGTCGTGGTGCTGCGGGAGGAGCCGAGGGCGCTGCTGGTCCCGACCGGGCACCGGCTGGCGGACCGGCGGTCGGTGACCCTGGACGACGTGGCCGACGAGCCGATGCCGAGGGTCCCCGACGAGCGCTGGAACGCGTTCTGGCGCGTCGACCCCAGGCCCGGCGGCGGGCCCGCGCCGGACGGGCCGCTCGTGGAGTCGGCGGAGGACAAGGCGGAGCTGGTCGCGTCCGGGCAGGCCGTGGCGATCGTGCCGGGCGGCGAGCACCTGCGGCGGGTGCGGCCCGGCCTGGTCGCGGTGCCCCTGGAGGGCGTCGAGCCGAGCCGCGTCGCGCTGGCCACGCGTGCGGGGGAGCGCGGCCCGCTGGTCGCGGAGTTCCGGGAGCTGGCCGCCACCCACCTGG
Source organism: Actinosynnema mirum DSM 43827 (assembly GCF_000023245.1). GTDB lineage: Bacteria > Actinomycetota > Actinomycetes > Mycobacteriales > Pseudonocardiaceae > Actinosynnema > Actinosynnema mirum. Next base: position 5,706,734 of record NC_013093.1, on the reverse strand, counting down.
TCGGCTGACCCGCCGGGGACGGCGCCCAGGCGTTGATCACCTGTTCGGGCGAGACCGGTCCCGCGCGGCGTTTCCCCCGACGCGGCACGGGTAACAGCAGCCGGTGAGACTGCGCCGCAGCACCCCCGGCGGGCCGGGTTTCGGACGACGTCGCCGGGGCGGCGGGTTCGGGTACGCCGACCAGGACGGCGCCCGCCTGACCGACGCCGAGCACCTGGCCCGGATCAAGGCGCTGGTGATCCCGCCCGCCTGGCGGCAGGTGTGGATCTCGCCGCACCACAACGGGCACATCCAGGCCGTTGGCGTGGACGAGGCAGGCCGCAGGCAGTACCTGTACCACGAGGCGTGGCGGCGCGAGCGCGACGAGGAGAAGCACGCGCGCGTCCTCGCGCTGGCCCCGCTGCTGCCGGAGTTCCGCGCGCGGATCGCCCGCGACCTGCGCGGCCGGGACCGGGCGCTGCCGCTCGCGCTCACCCTGCTGGAGCGGGGCGCGTTCCGGGTCGGCGGGGAGAGCTACGCGGAGGACAACGGCTCGCACGGCGTCGCGACCCTGCTGTGCTCGCACGTCACCGTGCGCGGGTCCGCGGTGGACTTCCGGTACCCGGCCAAGAGCGGCGTCCGGTTCACCGCGACGGTCGAGGACGACGCCGTCGCGCGCACGGTGCGCCTGCTGCTGCGCGGCCGGAAGCGGCGGGACCGGCTGCTGGTGCGCAAGGACGGCGGGCAGGTGCGCTCGGACGACGTCAACGTGCGGTTCAAGGAGCTGGTGGGCGAGGAGTTCTCGGTGAAGGACCTGCGGACCTGGCACGCCACGGTCGTCGCGGCCCGCGCGTTCGCGGCGGCCGGTGATCCGGGCGCCGAGCGCGGTCGGCGGCGGGTGGAGGCCGAGGTGATGCGGGAGGTCGCGCTGCGCCTGGGGAACACGCCCGCCGTCGCCCGAAAGTCCTATGTGGACCCCAGGCTGGTGGAGCTGTTCCGGGCCGGGAAGGTGCTGCGGGTGCGCGGGAAGGGGCGGGAGGCCGAGGAGCTCGCCGTGCTGCGGCTGCTGCGCTGACCCGAGCGTGACAGCCCCCGTGAGCGACAGCGCCGCCACCGGGTCGAGAACCGGTGGCGGCGCTGCGATCGCGTCCAGGGGTCAGGCGAGGACCTTGCGGGCCTCGGTCTGGCTGGCCACGTAGCTGATCGGCGCGCCGGTGGCGTCCGACGAGCGCTGCATCTGCATCGCGACCAGCGGGCTGGCCACGATGATCGCCGCGTGGCGGATGCCGGAGCCGACCGCCGCGGTCATGGTGCCCTCGATGACCGCCTGCACGCCGGGGATGGTCGCGCCGAGGCGGCTCATGTCGCAGATCACGGTCCAGCCCGGCCGGTGCTCGGCGATCTTGCTCGCGAACTCCTTGCCGTACGCGTCCGCCAGCTTCTGCTCCCACACGCCGACCAGGTCGATGTGCATGCAGTTCGCGGGCTTGTCCCAGGTGACCGAGTAGCTGGGGGCGACGCTCTCCAGCGCGGGCAGCGTCAGCGTGCCCGTGGTCTCGCGCAGCTCGCCCGCGATGCGGGTGATCTCGGCGACGGCGAGGCGGTTGCGCTCGGCGGCGGTCGAGGTCGTGACGGACTGCTCGTTGACCACGCTGATCGCGCGGGCGATCTGCTCGGCCTGGGTCGAGACCTCGTTGGTGGCCGAGTTCATCTCGCTGGTGGTGGCGGTCTGCTGCTCCACCGCCGACGCGATCGAGCTCTGGTAGTCGGCGATGCTCGCCATGATCTGGCTGATCTCGTTGATCGACTGGATCGCGGCGGCCGAGTCGCCCTGGATCTGCTGGACGGTCTGCGCGATCTCCTCGGTGGCCTTCGCGGTCTCCCGCGCCAGGTCCTTCACCTCGCCCGCGACGACGGCGAAGCCCTTGCCCGCGTCACCGGCGCGCGCGGCCTCGATCGTGGCGTTCAGGGCGAGCAGGTTGGTCTGCTCGGCGATCGCGGTGATCGTCTTGACGATGCCGCCGATCGTGGCGGACGAGGTCTCCAGCGCGCCCATGCGGGTGGAGGTCTGCTCCAGCGCGTCGACGCCGGTGCGGGCGACCTGCGAGGCGTCCGAGACGTTGCGCGAGATCTCCTGGATGGCGGCGTGCATCTCCTCGCCCGCGGCGGCGATGCCCGCGACCTGCGAGGAGACGCCCTCGGCGGACTGCACGATGGTGCTGACCTGGTTCGCGGTCGCCTGGACGCCCTCGGCGATGGTGCTGCCGCTGGCGTGCATCTCCTGACCGGCGATCGTCAGCAGGTCGACGGCCGGGCCGAGGCCCGACAGGCGCTGGCCGACGGCGGCGATGCCCTCGGACAGCGGGGCGCCGGAGGCGTCCACGGCGGCCAGGTCGCCGCGCCGCAGCGCGGTGTCGGCCGCGACGGCGTCGTCCACGGCGTGTTCGGCGGTTGACGCGCCCTTGCGGGCGAGGACAAGCGTGAGCAGCACCCCGACGACCAGCACGGCGACCACGACCGCGGTGGAGGCGCCGCTGAGCGCCAGCAGGGTGGCGACGACGCCGGACAGGACGGCGAGGATGCTCGGGGTCCAGACCGCTCCCGACAGGGAGGGGCGGCTGGTCTCGGGTGTCGACATGAGACTTCCTCAGGTTAACGGTACTCTCGACTCTCGCCCCTGCTGTCGTCCGCTCCGGGACGGATCTGAGTCAAAGGGCGTTCACTCGGGTGAGTGACCCCGATCCCTCGTTGTGCCAGGTAGAGGGTTACCCGCGAGTCACTTTCCCCGGTGCTGTCCTGATCAGGTCAAGGGCGTGGAGGAGCTCTGAAATACCCCCGATCGAATTACTTTTCCTGTCCTGCGGACGGGTGGACCAGGCGGTATTCGGAACCGTGCCGGACCACGTGGCCCGCCGTGGGCGCGGCGAAGTGCGTGCCCAGCAGCAGGGCCCCGGTCCCGGCCAGCCGCTCCAGCAGGGCGCGCCGGGTCGCCCTGGCCCGCGCGGGGTCGACGTCCACGCACGCGGTCAGGTCCGGGCGGGCGAGCTGCACCGGGTGGTGCAGGCAGTCGCCGGTGATCAGGGCGCGCCCGCCGGCCAGCTCCACCGCGACGTGGCCGGGGGTGTGGCCGGGCGTGGGGAGCAGGCGCACGCCGGGGGCGACCTCCAGCCCGCCCTCGGGCACGTCCACCGGCTCCAGCAGGCCCGCCCGCTCCACCGGGGCCACCGAGTCGCGGAACACCCGCGCCCGTGCCTCGTCCAGCGGGTGGGACGCCCAGAAGTCCCGCTCGACGCGCGAGGTGACGTGGTGGGCGTTCGTGAAGGTCGGGACCCACTCCCCGGCCGCGCGGCGGGTGTTCCAGCCGACGTGGTCGGTGTGCAGGTGGGTGAGCACGACGAGGTCGACGGACCCAGGCGGGAAGCCCGCGGCGGCCAGGCGGTCGGGGTAGTCGGTGCGCAGGTCGTGCCAGGCCGGGGTGGCGCGCGGCTTGCCGTTGCCGATCCCGGTGTCCACGAGCACCCGCAGGCCGCCCGCCTCGAACGCGAAGCTGTGGCTGTCCAGGCGCAGGGCCCCGGTCGTGGTGGCGTGGTGGGGGAGCAGCCAGTCGGACGCGGCGACGACGTCCGGGGTGGCGTCGGGCAGCAGCCACGCGCCGGTGGCCGGGGGGAGGGGGATCTCGTCCACGCGGTGGACGGCGATGTCGCCGACGTTCCACGAGCTGGGGTGCACTGGCGACCTCCGGGGCTTTAAAAGCTACGGGTTTGCGTTAACGGCACGGTAGGTCCTACGGTGCGCTTAACGCAAAATCTTAGCTTTTGCTGCCCTGGGAGCCGTGATGCCCGCAGACCCGACCCCGTCCGAGACCGCCCGCCTGGCCGCCCGCGCAGGGCTCCCGCTGCCCGCCGAGCGCCACGGGACCGTCGCGGTCACGGCCGGTCACATCCACGGCGTCATCACCCGGTTGCGCGACCTGGACTTCGGCGACACGCCCGTGGACGTCCCCGCGCCGGTCCCGCACGCCGAGCCCGTGCCGGTCGGCAGCGCGCCCCGGCCCACCCCGACCCACCCGCACGAGCTGACCCTGGCCGAGGCCGCCCACGAGATCGGCGCGCGCAGGCTCTCCCCGGTCGAGCTGGTCGACGCCGTCCTGCGCCGGATCGAGCGGGTCGCGGACCTGAACGCCTACGCCGAGGTCCTCGCCGACCGCGCCCGCGCCGCCGCCCGCGTGGCCGAGCGGGACATCGCCGCGGGTCGGAGCCGGGGACCGCTGCACGGGGTCCCGTTCGCGCTCAAGGACCTGGTCGACGTCGCCGGAACGCGCACCGGCGCCGGGTCCCGCGTCCGGGACGGCCACCGCGCGAGCGCCGACAGCGCCGTGGCCGAGCGGCTGGCCGGGGCGGGCGCGGTCCTGGTCGGCAAGACGCACACCCACGAGTTCGCCTACGGCCTCGTCACCCCGCAGACCGCCAACGCCCGGCGGCGGGACCGCGTCGCGGGCGGGTCCAGCGGCGGCTCGGCGGTGGCCGTCGCGGCGGGCGCGGCGACGTTCGCGCTGGGCGCCGACACCGGCGGTTCGATCCGCGTGCCCGCCGCGCTGAACGGCGTCGTCGGCCTGAAGCCCACCTACGACCTGGCGCCGCGCCGGGGCGTGACCTCCCTGTCGTGGACCCTGGACCACGTCGGCCCGATCACCCGGACCGCCAGGGACGCCGCGCTGGTCCTGGCCGCGCTGACCGGGCAGCGGCCCGCCGAGGGCGGTGGTCCCGCGGACCTGGCGGGACTGCGCGTGGGCGTGCCGGGCAACTACTACTTCGACCGGGTGACCCCGGACGTGGAGGCTGCGGTCCGGGCGGCGATCGCCTCCCTGGAGTCGCGCGGCGCGCGCCTGGTGGACGTCGCCATCCCGATGGCGGACCACGTCCACGCCGTCCACCGGGGGCTGATGGTGCCGGAGGCGACCGCGTGCCACGAGCGGACCCTGCGCGAGGCGCCCGAGCGGTACGGGGAGGACGTCCGGGTGCTCCTGGAGGCCGGTGAGCTGGTCGGCGCGGGCGACTACCTGCGCGCCCGCCGCGCCACCACCCTCGTGCGCCGCGCGTGGGCGCGGCTGTGGACCGAGGTCGACGTCCTGGCCGCCCCGACCACCCCCACGACAGCTGTCCCGGTCGGGTCGGGCGAGGTGCGGCGGCCGGACGGCGGGGCCGAGACCGTGGCCGACGCGTACGTGCGCCTGTGCGCCCCCGCGAACGTCACCGGCGGCCCTGCGGTGACCGTTCCCGTCGGCGTCGACCCGGACGGCCTCCCGATCGGCCTGCGGCTGCTCGCCGCGCCGGGCGCCGACCACCACCTCCTGCGCTGGGCTGCGGCCTGCGACCGGTGGGTGTGATCGGTCGGGGCGGGGCGCGCGTTTTAAGGTGGCGTCCGTGGCTCGCAAGCAGATGGTGCGTCCCGGTGGCCGCAGCGCACGGGTCCAGGAGGCGGTGCACGGGGCGGTGCGCGAACTCCTGGAGGAGGTCGGCCGGGAGGCGCTGACCGTGCCGATGGTGGCGCAGCGCGCGGCCGTGACCCCGTCGACCGTGTACCGCAGGTGGGGCGACCTGCGGGAGCTGCTGTCGGACGTGGCCGTGGAACGCCTGCGCCCGGACGACGCACCCGAGGACCGCGGCGGGCTGCGCGCGGACTTGGAGGCGTGGGCCGAGCAGTTCCTGGAGGAGCTGTCCTCCCCGCCGGGCCGCGCGTACCTGCGCGACGCCCTCCTCGGCGACGACGACGGCGCGAACGCCACCCGCTGCTCCGACTACGCGGCCGACCAGGTGACCCTGATCCTGGACCGGGCCCGCGCCAGGTCCGAGCGGCCCCCACCCCTGGAGGCCGCGATGGACCACCTGGTCTCCCCACTGGTCTACCGCATCCTGTTCCGCCCGACCGACCTCGACGCGGCCCACGCCCGGAGGTTGGTGGCGGAACTGCTCGACGGGCCGATCGGGCGGTGACCGGGCCGCCGCCGCACCGACCACCACCGCACCGACCACCGCGTCCGAGGGGAAACCCGATGGCGCCGCGGTCCCGGCCGTGGACGGTCTCGACGACCCGCGGCGCGGGTCAGTCGGCGCGCGTCCCCACCCCGAGCACGGCGGAGAAGTCGACCTCGGCCACCCCGCGCCGGGCCAGCTCCGCGGGCAGCTCCACCCGGACCCGTTCGACCTCGGCCGCGTCCAGCCCGTCCAGCGAGCTGCGGAAACCGCTGCCCAGCACCAGGTTCCACACCAGCTCGTCGCTCACCGGCTCGCGCAGCCCGCGCGTCCTGACCTTCACGTCGGCGCACCCGACCGACCACAGCCAGGTCCCGAGCGAGTCCTCGGTGTTGATCCGCCCCGCCTCCGACCGCTGCGGCGCCTGCCCCCGCGCGCCTGGCCCGTCCGCGACCCGCGCCACCACGTCGCGGTAGGCCGCCCCGAACTCCTCCAGCGCGCCGGAGCGCCACACCGCCACCACGAACCGCCCGCCCGGCCGCAGCAGCCGGACCAGCCCGCGCGCCGCGTCGTCCATGTCCGGCAGGAAGAACACGCCGAACGCGCACTGCACCAGGTCGTACCCGCCGTCGCGCCCCGGCCACGCGGTCACGTCGGCCTGCGCGAACCGGACGTTCCCCAGACCGGCCGCGCGCCGCCGCCCGACGCCGAGCAGCTCGGGGGACAGGTCGACCGCGTCCACCGAGCCGTCCGGTCCCACCGCGCGCGCGGCGGGCGCCGCCGACGACCCGATCCCGCAGCACGCGTCGAGCACGTGCTCACCGGGCGCGGGCTCGCCCAGGTCCACCACCGCCTGACCCAGCCGGTCCCACACCACCGGCGCCAGCGCGGCGAACTCGTCCCGCGCCGCGTCGAAGACCTCCCGCAACCCCATGCGCACCCCCTCCCAACCGGTCCGGCGTCCCCGAGTGTCCGGCCGCCGCGCGGACCCGGCCACTCGTATTCGTTGCTCCGCATGGGTTTCCGGGCTGGGACGTCGCCCAACCGTGCTACGTTCCTGCCAATGAAAATCACTACCAAAAGAGCGGGGAGAGGGCGCTCCCCGGTCGCCGCCGCCGTCCTGCTCGCGCTGGCCCTGCTCGGCTCCACCATCGCCGCCATCAGCCTCGGCGCCGCGACGATCCCCTTCACCGACACCACCCGCTACCTCTGGGCCGCGCTGACCGGCGGCAACCTCCCCGCCGCCGACCTGACGCCGTACCAGATCGTCTGGCAGGTCCGGACCCCGCGCGTCCTGCTCGCCGCCGTCGTCGGCGCGGGTCTGAGCAGCGTCGGCGTCGCCGTGCAGGCCATGGTGCGCAACGCCCTCGCCGACCCGTTCATCCTCGGCGTCTCCTCCGGGGCCTCGGTGGGCGCCGTCGCCGTCACCGTCTCCGGCGCCCTCTCCGCGCTCGGCGTCTACGCCGTGTCGGCGGGCGCGTTCCTCGGCGCCCTCACCGCCACCGCCCTGGTCTACCTCGCCTCCCGCACCGCCGCGGGCGTCACCCCGCTGCGCCTGGTGCTCACCGGCGTCGCGCTCGCCTTCGGCTTCGAGGCCCTGATGAGCGTCATCGTCTACTTCACCCCGGACAGCGAGGCCACCAGCACCGTCCTGTACTGGACGATGGGCAGCTTCGGCGCCGCCACCTGGGGCGCGCTGCCGGTCGTCGCCGTCGTCGTGCTGGGCACGCTGGTCGTGCTGCACCGGATGAGCCGGGCGCTGGACGTGCTCTCCTTCGGCGACGAGAGCGCCGCCTCCCTCGGCGTCGACGCGGACCGCGTCCGCACCCGCCTGTTCGCGATCACCGCGCTGGCCACCGGCGCGATGGTCGCCACCAGCGGCGCCATCGGCTTCGTCGGCCTGGTCGTCCCGCACCTGGTGCGCATCGCGATCGGCGCGGGCCACTCCAGGGTGCTGCTGATCGCCCCGCTGCTCGGCGCGGTCTTCATGGTCTGGGTCGACCTGGCCTCCCGCGTCCTCGTCGCCCCGCGCGAGCTGCCGCTCGGCGTGCTCACCGCGCTGATCGGCGTCCCGGTGTTCATCGCGCTGATGCGCCGTCGCGGCTACCTGTTCGGGGGGCGGTGACCGTGGACCTGAACGTCGACTCCCTCACCGTCGAGCTGTCCGGCCGCGCCATCGTCGACGCGATCACCTTCGACGTCGAGCCGGGAACCGTCGTGGGTCTGGTGGGCCCCAACGGTTCCGGCAAGTCCACCGTGCTGCGCTGCGTCTACCGGGCGCTGCGCCCCAGCCGCGGCGTCGTGCGCGTCGGCGGCGCGGACCTGGACGCCCTGTCCGCCCGCGACCGCGCCCGGCGGATCGGCGCGCTCACCCAGAACAGCACCGGCGAGCTCGACTTCACCACCGAGGAGGTCGTGGCGCTGGGCCGCTCCCCGCACCTGCGCGGCAACGCCCCGCTCACCGCCGCCGACCGCGCGCTGTGCGACGAGGCCATGCGGCAGGTCGGCGTGGACCACCTGCGCGGGCGCGGGGTGCTGTCGCTGTCCGGCGGCGAGTGGCAGCGCGTCCTCATCGCCAGGGCCCTCGCCCAGCAGCCCGAGGTGCTGGTGCTGGACGAGCCCACCAACCACCTCGACCTGCGCCACCAGCTCGACCTGCTGCGGCTGCTGCGCTCCAGCGGCCTGACGGTCCTGGTGGTGCTGCACGACCTCAACCTCGCCGCCGCCGCGTGCGACCGCCTCTGCGTGCTCTCGCACGGCGAGCTGGTCGCCTCGGGGACACCCGCCGAGGTGCTCACGGAATCGTTGCTGTCCACCGTTTTCGGCGTCAGGGCCGCGATCGTCGAGCACCCCGTCGACCGCGTCCCGCAAGTGCTCCACTCGCTCTCCGACCACCCCGAAGGAACCCCATGAGCGTCCCCAGAGCCCTCCCCGTCGCGCTCGCCGCGCTGCTGCTGTCCGGCTGCGGCGCGCAGATCGAGCAGCAGGGCGGGGAAGCGGCCACCGCCACCGTCGACCGCTGCGGCGAGCCGGTCGAGTACCGCGTGCCGCAGCGGGTCGTCGCCTACGAGGGCGGCAGCGCGGACAAGCTGTTCTCCCTCGGCCTCACCGAGCACGTCCACGGCTACGTCATGCCCCCGGCCAACCCGCCGGTCACCGAGTCGCCGTGGGCGGCCGAGTACGCGAAGGTCGAGTTCCTCAGCGACGACCTGCTCAACCGCGAGCTGGTCGTGGACGCCAAGGCCGACCTGGTGGTCGCGGGCTGGAACTCCGGGTTCAGCGACCAGCGCGGCATCACCCCGAAGATCCTGGACGGCCTGGGCATCCAGAGCTTCCTGCACACCGAGTCCTGCTTCAACTACCCGGAGTTCCCCGAGCGCAAGACCCCGTTCGAGGCGCTCTACACCGACCTCGACCGCCTGGGGAAGATCTTCCACGTGGAGGACAGGGCGACCGAGGTCGTCGACGGGCTCAAGAAGCGGGTCGACGCCGTGCGCGCCGCGACCCCGCAGGGCGAACCGGTCCCGGTGTTCCTCTACGACTCCGGCACCGACCAGCCCTTCACCGCGGGCGCCCAGGTGCCGCCCACCGAGATCATCTCGTTCGCCGGCGGGCGCAACATCTTCGCCGACGTGGACGCCCGCTGGACCAAGGTCGGCTGGGAGGCGGTGGTCGAGCGGCAGCCCGAGGTGATCGTGATCCTGGACTACGGCGACAAACCCGCCCAGGAGAAGATCGACTTCCTGAGGTCCTCGCCCACCACCGCGACGCTGCCCGCCGTGGTGAACAACCGCTTCCACGTCCTGGACTACAACGAGGGCATCAGCGGACCGCGCAACGTCGACGGCCTCGAAGGCTTCGCCGAGTACCTGAAGACCGTGCCGCGCGGCTGACCGCGGGTCGGGGAACGGCCCGCGCGCCGGAGGACGCCCCTCCGGCGCGCGGCGCGCTCAGGCGTGCGTGGCGGGCGCGGGAGCCCGCTTCCACTCCATCCGGCACCACGGCAGCGCCAGCTCGTCCGTGCTGGAGACCTGCTGCGGCGCGAGGGTTTCCACCGCAGCGGCCTCCCGGTGCCTGGCAAACACCGACTCGGCGTACCGGTGCCCGGTGTCCGCCGCGACGAACACGGCCGTGCGGTGCGGGTTCAGCTCCCGCTCCCACCGCGCCGCCAGGTACCCGGCCCCGGTGGACAGCCCGGCGAACACCGCGTGCCGCCGCAGCAGGTCCACCGACCCGGCCAGCGCCGAGTCGAACGAGCACCAGTGCACCACGTCGTACAGCTCGTGCGCGACGTTCCCGAACACGATCGAACTCCCGATCCCGGCGATGATGATCTCCGGGTCGACCACGTGCTCGCTGCCGAAGGTGATGCTGCCGAACGGTTGCACGCCGACGAGCTCGGTGTCCGGCCGCAGCTGCCGCAGGTAGGTCGCGAGCGCCCCGGTGGACGCCCCCGAGCCGACCCCGCCGACCAGCGACACCCCGCCGCCGACCTCGGCGGCGATCTGCTCTGCCACCACCCGGTACCCCAGGTAGTGCACGTCGTCGTGGTACTGCCGCATCCAGTGGTACTCGGGGTGCTCGTCCAGGATCTCCCGCACCCGCCGGACCCTGCGGTCCTGGTCCAGCTTGAGGTTCTGGGACGGCGGCATCTGCTCCAGCTCCGCCCCGAGCACCGCGAGCTGCGCGCGCAGCACCGCGTCGACCGTGGTGGAGCCGATGATCAGGCACCGCAGGCCGAACCGGTGGCAGGCCAGCGCGAGCGCGTACGCGTAGATCCCGCTGGAGCTGTCCACCAGCGTGTCACCGGGGCGGACCACCCCGCGCGCCAGCAGGTCCTCCACGGCGGCGAGCGCCGAGACGACCTTCATCGTCTCGAAGCGCACGCAGACGAGTCCGTCCTCCAGGCTGATCAGATCGGGTCGGGCGATGGCGGACGCGACGTGGTCGTGCACGGTTCTCCTCCGCGTGCTCGGTCTTCCCAGCTCGGATTTCCCAGATCGGTCGCTCAGATCGGTCGCTCAGGTCGGCGGTCAGCTCCCCGGCGCGTCGAACACGCCGGTGACCGGGACGCCCGCGCGCGCCAGCAGGCGGGCGCACGCGGCGGCGCGGGTCCGGGAACCGGCCCGGTCCGCGCGGAACAGCACACCGGCGACGTTGCCGCTGTGGGCGACCTGCACGCCGACCGCCCCGCTCTCCTCGGCCGCGCCGAGCAGGTCGGGCAGCTCGGCCTTGGGCAGCCTGCGCTGGTTGAGCAGCGCGCTGCCCGTGCACACCCGGCCCAGCAGCGCGGGGTCGCCCGACCGCACCGCCAACCGGATCTCCTGGCGCAGCAAGGAGAACCGCGCCACCTCCTCGTCGGAGTAGTCGTCGACCGGCAGCGCCGCCGTGTCCACCGCCGCGCCGCCCCCGGTCAGGCAGCCCAGCACCACCAGCGGCGGCAACCGCTCGCCCAGCACCTCGATCACCGTGCCCTCGCGCTGCGCGAACAGCACCGGCCGCGCGTCCAGCATGAGCGGGTCGCTGGCCGACTCGACGCCGACCGCGATGCCCGCGACCTCCTGCGGCCCCAACGAGATCCGGTAGGCGTCGGCGACCGCGCGCACCGCCGCGATGAGGTCGCTGGTCGACGAGCCCATGCCCAGCCCCACCGGGACCCCGCCGGACAGCAGCACCCGGCCGCCCACCACCGCGCGCCCGGTCAGCCTGGCGCACACCCGCACCGCCGTCTCCGCCGCCAGCGCGGTGTTCACCCGGTCCTCCGGGACCACGCGCACCTCGCCGGGCCGCAGCGCCGGGTCGGGCCGGAACTCGGCGCGGGTGCGCGGCTCGTCCAACCGCAGCGTGACCAGGCCGTTGCGCCGCGCGCCCGCCCGGTCGGCGAAGCAGCCCTGCAGGAGCTCGCCGTGGTGGCTGGGCGCGTGACCGGTTCCGCGCGCCCGCACGTCCGGCCGGGAGCTGTCGAGCACGGGCCTCCTCGGCTCGGACGCGGGGCGCGCGGGTGTTCGGCTCATCGGGACGACCTCATCCGGACAGTCTCGCCCGGTAGCGGTAGAGCCGGGTCGGTTCCGCGCTGAACTGCGAGAAGGGGAACGGCTCGGCGGACAGCGCGGTCACCCCGGCGCCGAGGAAGTGCCTGGCCACGGCGCTGCCGGTCTGCGCGTACACGACCAGCGGCACGCCGCGCTCCCGGCAGGAGGCCAGGATCACGTCGAAGCTGCCGTTGCCCAGCGTCATGCCGGTGGCGACGACCGCGTCCGCGACCGGCAGCACGTCGCGCATCGACGGCGTGACCGGGTCGCCCCACTGCGTGGTGGTGAGGTTCAGGTCGCACGGCAGGCACTCCGCGCCGCGCGCCCGGATCGCGGCGACCAGCGGGTTCACCACGCCGATCAGCGCGACCTTCGCACCGGCGGGCAGGTCGAGCAGGCCCGCGATGGCGGCGTCCCTGGCGACCGCCCTGACCTCCGGCGTCCCGGCGGGCAGCTCGACCGGTTCGGCGTGCGCGGCCTCGTGGTGCGGGGCGGTGGCGGCCAGGTAGGCGTCCAGCGCGGCGATCCGCAGCGGCAGCCGCTCGTCGCGCAGCAGCTTCTCCAGCGGCTGCCCGGACAGTTCGGCGCAGATCTCCGGCGTCAGCTCGCCCGCCTCGAACGCGCAGGCCCCGAACGCCGCGCCGACCCGCGCGAGCACGTACTGGTTGCGGTAGGTGACGTCCCCGCCGGCGAGGCGGGTGCCGTGGTGGGCCCAGAACACGCTGGTGGCCACGACGTCCGCCGGGTCGGGGCCGAGGCGGCCCGCGAGCACGTCGGTGATGAGCCCGTCGACGGCGCCGCTCACGCGGTCACCGCCCTGGTGAAGCGGAAGACGTGGGTGACGACCCCGTCCTCCCAGTCGTGCCGGTGCTCCAGCGCGGGGGACAGTCCGATGTGGACCGCGTGCGACACGATCGCCTTGAGGTCGGCGGTGTTCGACAGCGCGACGTACACCCGGCCGCCCTCGGCGAGCAGGTCCCGCTCCACGAGCTGGTCGAAGAACCGGGTGACGATCACCGCGCCCTCGCACACGTTCCGCACCACGTCGGGGTCGTCGCTGACCCGCTGGCTCACGGCGGGCGGGTTGAACGTGACCACGTCCAGCCGCTCGCCGTCGGGCACCGGGTCGAACAGGTCGCCGACGCCGGGCACGAGCTCGCCGCCCGCGGCGACGAACTCGGCGAAGTGCTCGGCCGCGCACTCGACGCTGGGCGCGTGCACGTCCAGCGCGTGCACCTTGGCCGCTCCCGCGACCCCGGCCGCGACGGCTTCGACGCCGAGTCCGACGCCCATGGCCGCGTACACCAGGCCGCGCACCGCGATCCGGCCGTCCAGCAGCCGCTCGTGGACCATGCGGCTGGTCGCGCCGGGGGTGAACACGCCGGGCGGCACCCGGAAGGTCCAGCCGTTCCACTCGTACGACCGAGTCGAGCCGATGTCCTCCTTCGGCGTGTTGATGCGGACGATGTGCTCGGCGGGGAGGAGGTCGGGCAGTTCAGCGATCAACGGGTGGCCGGGCGAGGTCGTGTTCACTCGTTCTCCTGCGCTTCGCCTGCGGAGGACGGCCCTCCGCGCCCCGCCAAGGTATGCAATGAAAATCATTTTCTTCTACCTCCATTCGTGTCAACCACGTCCGGGTTCGGCGACGGGGCGTGATCGGGGTTCGGGTTCACGACGGGCCGGTGTGAGAACGACAACGGTTTTCACTACCCTGGTCCGCGCCCCGATGTCCCCACCCCTCAGCGAGGAGCGGTCGCGATGACCCCCACCACCGAAGACCTGCGAGGGGACGCGCCGCCCCGCGGTCCGCTGCTGCTCGACCCCGCCTTCCTGAGGCTGTGGTGCGGCGCCACGGCGTCCGGCCTGGCCACCTGGAGCCTGCCGTTCGTGCTGGGCCTCGCGGTCCTGGAGCGCTCGATCACCCCGACCGTCCTCGGGCTGGTGCTCGCCGCCCGCACGGTCGGCTTCCTGCTCGCCGTGCCCGCGGCGGGCGTGCTGGCCGACCGGTACTCGCGCCGCGCGGTCGTGCTGTGGGCCGGACTGGCGGCGGCGGTGGCCGCGCCGGTGATCGCCTACGGGCTCGGCCGCTCCACGCTCGTCATGGCGGTGGCCGCGCTCGTCGCGGGCGCGGGCCAGGGCGCGTGCCGACCGGCCTTCCAGGCGCTGACGGCCGAGGTGGTCCTGGCCGCCGACCGCAGGCGGGCCAACGCGGCGATGACCGTGGCCGTCCGGGTGACCTCGCTGGTCGCGCCGGGGCTCACCGCGCTGCTGGCGACCGTGGCCGGGGTGTGGGCGCTGCTCATCGCCACCGGCGCGCTGTGGCTGGTCGCGGGTCTGCTGCCCCCGGCCGGGAAGCCGTCCGCGCCCACGTCCGGGACCCGCTTCGCGCCCGTGGCGGAGTTCCTGGAGGGCGTGCGCGAGGCGCGGCGGCACCCGTGGTTCCTGGCGGGCCTTGGCGCGCTCACGGCCGTCATCGCCACCGGCTACTCCGCGACCGGCGTGGCGCTGCCGCTGGTGAGCCGGGACGACTACGGCACCGAGTTCGTGCTGGCGGCGGCGACCACCGGCTACACCGTGGGCGCGCTGCTCGGCGGCCTGCTGCTGAGCCGCTGGTCGCCGCGCGCGCCGGGGTGGACCGCGCTGCTGGGCCTCGGCTGCTACGGCCTGGCCCCGCTGAGCCTGGTCGTGCCGACCTCGCCGCTGGTGGTGATCGCGGCGTACGTGGTCGCGGGGGTGGGCATCGAGCTGTTCAACGTCCCGTGGTTCACCGCGACGCAGCACGAGGTGGCGCCGGACAAGCTGGCGCGGGTGTCCTCCTTGGACTTCCTGCTGTCCTACGGCCTGGCCCCCCTGGGGTTGTCGGTGATGGCCCCGCTGATCGAGCACGTGGGCGTGGCGCCGGTGATGGTGGGGTGCGCGGTGATCTGCTTCGCGGCCCCGGCGCTCGCCGCGCTGCACCCGTCGTCGCGCTCGTTCGCCACCGGGAGCGCCGTCCGGGGCTGAGTCCTCGGTGACCGCGCGTAGGGCCGGGAGTGGTTCGCCACCCCGGCCTTTCGTGCTCTTCCCCTTGTCCACCAGCGCGAACGCGCTCCACGGCGACGTCGGGGTCCGCGCGCCCCCATCACCGCCCGTGGTGGTCTGCGCCGGGTTATTGAAAATGATTGTCCTTTGCTTTAGCGTCTCCTCCTGTCAGCCAGGAGGGGGAGGCACATGCGCACGACCGAGCATCGCCGCACCGGGCGCCGGGGGAGGCCCCGGCTGCTCCACGCGGTCACCGCGCTGCTGCTCGCCCTCGTGCTCGCGAACCCGGCCACCGCGCTCGCCCAGTCCACCGGCGATGTCCCGGCTGGCAGCGAGCCCGTCAGCGGTGAGCAGGCCACCGACGCCCCGGTCGCGGCCGAGCGCCTGACCCTGTCGTCCGGGCACGTCGACCTGGTCGCGGTCTTCCTGGAGGGCGGCGACCTCGTGGTCGCGGGCAAGGCCGACGTCGACCGCGTCGCCACCCGCTTCGACCCGGCCACCACCACGCTCCAGGTCACCGACGCCGTGCGCCGCCCCGCCCCGTCCGCGCCCGCCTACGCCTTCCTCGGCGTCCCCGGCGGCGCCCCGATCCACGTGATCCCGCAGACCTTCCAGCCCGACGTGCTCTGGGCGGGCTGGAACACCGAGTCCGTGCCGCGCGGCGCGCTCGCGGGCGACGCGCTCGACCTGACCCTGAACTCCGCCACCGGCCCCGGCCGCGTCGAGGTCTACCTGTCCGGCGCGGACGGCCCCGAGCGGGTCTTCAGCTCGCACGACGAGCTGCCCGCGCTGGACGTCGCCGTGCCCACCCACGCCCACGCGAACTGGGCGTTCACCGCGCCCGGCGAGTACGAGCTGGAGTTCCAGGCCGCCGCGACCACCCCGTCCGGCGAGCCGCTGACCTCGGAACCGGTCCGCTACACCCTCGTCGTCGGCGGCGGCGACACCACCCCGCCGACCACCACCACGACCGCGCCCCCGACCACCACCCGCCCGACCACCACGACCCGCCCCACCACGACGCGACCCACCACGACGCTGCCCACAACCGGGCAGCCCACAACCGGGCAGCCCACAACCGGGCAGCCCGCGCCCCGGCAGCCGCAGGTCCCGGTGCAGCAGCAAACCCCTGCGCCCCAGCAGGTCCAGGCCGAGCGCTGCGTCCCCACCGCCGTCACCCGCGCCGCCGAACCCGGCCAGGTCGAGGTCGTCAGCGACGGCCACTTCGACTACGGCCCCGTGGTCGAGGGCGCGGGCCTCACCGCCCGCGTCAAGGACGACCGCCAGGGCGAACCCGTCTACCGCGACCCGTCGAGCTACGTCTTCCACCTGGACGACACCGCCCGCACCACCCCGCCCCAGGGCTCCGGCTACGACTTCCTCGGCGCGGGCCCGGTGTGGATGATCCCGCTGACCCAGCGCTCCGGAATCCCGTGGCTGGGCTGGAACACCCAGCACCCCAGCGTCACCTCGGGCATCACCGGCGACATCACCATGACGCTGGAGAACGTCGAGGGCCCCGGCAAGCTCGCCGTCTACGGCCAGGACCCGTTCGGCGGCGTCGGCGACCGCTACTTCGGCACGGCGGAGGGGTTCCCGCGCTCCACCAAGGTCCCGGTCGGCCGCTCCGGCGTGCACGTCCACGGCGCCTGGGCGTTCACCGCCCCCGGCGGCTACGCGGTCACCTTCACCTTCAGCGGCGCCCTGAACGGCGCGCAGGTCACCGCCCGCAGCACCCTCGCCTTCCACGTCGGCCCCGGCGACCCGGCCACCACCCGCCCGAGCGCCCCGGTGGTCGAGCAGGCGGGCCGCACCGCCGACGGCCGCGAGTGCCAGGTCGACCCGCGAACCCTTGCCAGCACGGGACTCGACGGCTCCGCCGTGGCCGGGCTCGCCGTCGCCGCCGCCCTGCTGATCCCCCTCGGTTTCCTGCTCACCAGCCTGTCCTCGCTGGCCACGGCCCGCACCAGGCGCCGCTGAGCGACCACCCGTCCCGACAAGGAAGGAGCCGCGCGACCCCTCCGGCACCACCCGTCCCCACCGCGCCGGTCACCCCGAAGAACCGGCCAGAACCAAGGAAACGGACTTGAACGCAGTGCAGACCCGGCACCGCAAGCGCCGCTACGCGGCCGTGGCGTCGATGACCGCCCTGGGCCTCGCCCTCGGCTCCCTGGGCGGCGTCGCCGTCGCCCAGGACGCGAGGCAGGTCGTCTCCGACGGCCACGTCGACCTGTTCCACGTCGACGCCCAGAACTCGACCTACTCCCTGGGCGCCCACACCTCCACCGGCGCCGTCGCGCCCGAGAACCTCGTGGTGCACGCCAAGCCGTCGGTGGCCTCCCGCACGGTCAGCGCCGCCATCGCGTCGCTGCCCGGCTGGAAGGCGCAGGGCGAGACCTACTACCTGCTGCCGCAGACCTCCCAGGCGGGTCAGGTGTTCGCGGGCTTCGGCTACAGCTCGAACGTCCCGCAGGGCACCTCGGTCACCTACACCCTGGACGGCGTGACCGGCCCCGGCGCGTTCGCGCTGTGGCAGAACGGCGAGGACGGCCCGAACGCCTTCCTGGCCTCCGCCGACGGCGGCCCGAAGTCGTTCACCAGCGCCGCCGACCACGAGCACGTCAACTGGGGCTTCACCGAGCAGGGCGACTACGCGGTGGCCGTGCGCGCCACCGTCGCCCCGCCCAACGCGACCCCGGTCGACCTCGCCCCGGTGACGTACACCTTCCGCGTCGCCGAGGACCTGCCGAGCCAGCAGCCCGAGCCGAACGAGCCCGTCGCCACCAAGCTCAGCATCTCGGGCCTGGCCGGGCACTACCACGCGGGCGGCGTCGCGAACCTGACCGCCGTGCAGGAGCCCGCCACGGGCGAGGACCACTACCACTGGTTCACCCGCGCCCAGGGCGAGACCGACTGGAGCGTCGTCCCCGGCGCGCTGTCCGGCAGGTACGGCTTCGTCGTCCGCACCGCCGACGACAACCGCGAGGTCATGGTCAAGCTCTACGACCACGACCACAAGGTGCTCGCCGAGTCCGCGCCGGTCGTCATCGACGTCGACGACCACGGCAACGACCCGGTCAACGGCCCCACCATCACCGCCACCCTGACCGAGCAGCAGGGCGCGCTGACCGTCAGCGTCGCCCCGGAGAACCGCGAGGTCGACCTGGGCGAGCTGGCCCTCACCGCGGAGGCCGACCGCTACCGCGCGACCGGCGCCCTCAAGCCGATCACGGTCACCGACACCCGCTCGGAGAACCCCGGCTGGAGCGCCACCGGCCGCGTGCGGTCCTTCACCACCGTCGACGGCCAGGTCCTCGGCGGCTTCCACCTCGGCTGGACGCCCACCGTGGTCTCGTCCTCCCAGGGGCAGACGGTGACCCCCGGCGCTCCCAAGGAGTCCGGCTTCACCAGCGGCAACGGTGTCGGCGCGACCTCCGAGCTCGGCAAGGCGGCGGCAGGCGCCGGTCGCGGCGTCGCGCAGCTGGGCGCGGACCTGAAGCTGGACGTCCCGGTGGACACCACTCCGGGCGCGTACCGGGCGATGCTCATCCTCACGGCCATCTGAGCCGCCCCTGGGTGATCACCGCGCACGACAACTGATCAGGACGCGGGCCCGCCGATCCCGGTGGGCCCGCGCCCGTGCTTACCCCCGCTGGAGACCTGGTGAGACCCGCCCGTGCCGCGACGCTCGTCGCCTTCCTGACCGCCGCGCTGATCCCCGTGCCCGCGCACGCCCAACCCGCGTCCGCGTCCGCGCCCGCGTCCGCGTCCGAGGGCAGGCAGACCTGGTCGGTCAGCCCGGCCAAGGCCGACGGCCCGGACGGTCGTCCCGGCTTCGAGTACGTGGTGGAGCCGGGGATGCGCTACGACGACCACCTCGCGGTGCGCAACCTGGGCGACGCCGAGCTGACCGTGGACCTGTACGCGGGCGACGCGGTCAACACCGACACCGGCGGGTTCGACCTGCTGGCCCGCGACGAGCCCTCGTCGTCCGTGGGCCGCTGGATCACCTTGCCCACCACCGAGGTCACCGTGCCGCCGCGCCAGGTGGTCGTGGTCCCGTTCAGCCTCACCGTCCCCGCCGACGCCGAGCCCGGCGACCGCGTCGGCGGCGTGGTGGCCGCGCTGACCACCGGCTCGGACGTGCAGGTCGAGCGCCGCGTGGGCGCCCGCGTCTACGCGCGCGTCGCGGGCGCCGTCACCCCGGCGGTCGGCGTCGAGTCGCTGTCCGCCACCTACCGCGCCTCGCTCAACCCGGCGGGGCCCGGCGAGCTGGACGTCACCTACACCGTCGTCAACCAGGGCAACGTCCGCCTGACCCTGCGCCCTTCAGTCGCCGCGCAAGGGCTCTTCGGCCTCGGCGAGGTCACCGCCGCCGACGACCCGCTGCCGGAACTGCTGCCCGGCAACGCCATCACGCTCACCCGCACCGTCACCGGGGTGTGGCCGCTCGGCCCCCTGGACGTGCGCGTCACCGCCGACCCCGTGGCCTCCGCGGGCCAGACCCTCGCGGGCGCGGTCGACCCCGGCGTCGCCGAGACCACCACCTGGGCGTGGTCCTGGACCACGATCGCCACCCTGCTCCTGCTGGCCGCCATCCTGCTGGCCCTCTGGCACGTCCGCCGCAAGATCCGCGCGCTGCGCGTCGCCGCCGCCGCGAAACCCTGACCCACCAACAAGAACCAGGACCATGAACGCGCACCCGGACCCCCGCGTCCCCGTCACCGTGCTCTCCGGATTCCTCGGCGCGGGCAAGACCACCCTGCTCAACCACGTCCTCGCCAACCGCGACGGCCGCCGCGTCGCCGTGGTCGTCAACGACATGAGCGAGGTCAACATCGACGCCTCCCTGGTCAGGGGCCGGGGCGGCGAGCGCCTGGTGGAGCTGACCAACGGGTGCATCTGCTGCACCCTGCGCGAGGACCTCCTGGAGAGCGTGGGCGAACTCGCCCGCGAGGGCCGCTTCGACACCATCCTCATCGAGTCCACCGGCATCTCCGAGCCCATGCCGGTCGCCGCGACCTTCGAGTGGACCTTCGAGGACGGCACGAGCCTGTCCGACCACGCCCGCCTGGACACCACCGTCACCGTGGTCGACGCCGCCACGTTCCTGGCCGAGGTCGAGCGCGGCGACCGGCTGGACGAGCGCGGCATGGAGGCCGAGGAGGGCGACGAGCGCGGCATCTCCGACCTGCTGGTCGACCAGGTCGAGTTCGCGGACGTGCTGGTGCTCAACAAGACCGACCTCGTCGCGCCCGAGCGGTTGGCGACCACCGAGGGCCTGCTGCGCAAGCTCAACCCTGGCGCACGCCTGGTCCGCTCCACCCGCGGCGCCGTCGACCTGGCCGAGGTGCTGGACACCGGCCGCTACGACCCGGTCACCGCCGCCACCTCGCCCGGCTGGGCCGAGGAGCTGGCGGGCTCACACACCCCGGAGACCGAGGAGTACGGCATCCGCTCGGTCACCTACCGCGCCGACCGCCCGTTCCACCCGGCCCGCCTGGCCGACGCGCTCGCCGACTGGGAGGGCGTGGTGCGCAGCAAGGGCTTCTGCCACCTGGCCAGCCGCCCGCACACCGTCGCGGTGTGGTCCCAGGCCGGTCCGCACCTCACCATCGAGCCCGGTGAGCGGATCGACGGCCACACCGCCCGCCAGGAGCTGGTGTTCATCGGCGTCGGGCTCGACGTGGACGAGCCGCGCCGCCGCCTCGACCCGGTGCTGCTCACCGACGCCGAACTGGCCGAGGGCCCCACCGCGTGGCGCCGCTACCCCGACCCGCTGCCCGCGTGGGACAACCTCGAAGCCCACTCCCACCAGCACTGACTGCCTGGACGGGTGACAGCGGCCCCTGGACGCGGAGGTTGCCACCGCGCCCCGCTAGGGTCCGCGTGATGACAACGACTCTCAACAACGTCGCCGACGGCCCCCCGCTCGTCGGCGACGGCGCGCGGCCCCGGCCCGACGCGCTCACCCGCCGCTTCCCGCTGCTCGCCCAGCGCCGCCCGGCCTGCACGCCGCTGCCCCCTCGGGTCGCCGAGCTGCGCGCCCAGGCCCGCGAGGCGGCACGCACCGGCGTGGCCGTCGACGCGGCAGCCGTGCACAACCAGGCCGCGCTCATCGCCTCCGACTGCGGCGCGCCCGACCTGGCCGCCCGCTGGTGCCTGCGGCAGCTGGAGCTCGGCCTGCGCCCGCACCCGCTGGACGCCCCGGCGGCCCGCCTCGCGCTGGCCCCGGTCACGAACCTGGCCCGCCTGCACCTGCGCGCCGACGAGGGCGCGGCGGCGTTCGCCCTGATGGACGGCCTGGTCACCGCCGTCGGGACGGGCGCGGCAACCGACGTGCGGGGCGTCGCGCTCCCGGCCGACCTGCTGGACTCGCCGGGCACCCGGCGCGAGATCGTGGAGTGGCTGCGCCGCAACCTGCGCGCCATCGCCGTCCGCGCGCACGCCGCCGAGGGCCGCTGGGCGGACGCGCACGAGTGGCTGGCGCTCCAGGGCGCGACCGGGACCCGGATGCTGGAGGACCGCCAGGTCGCCGTCCTCGCGCGCGCCGAGCGCGGTGACGTGGACGGCGCGCTGGCCCTGCTCGCGGCGACCGAGCCGGGGGAGCGGTGGGAGACCGCCGTGACCGCCTGCCTCACCGCCCGCCACCTGCCCGGCACGCCCGTGCCGCCGCTGGACGTCACCGCCCCCGGCCTCGCGGTGTTCCACACCCGCCTGGGCCTGTCGACGATCGACGTGGACGACCGCGCGGCGGCCGAGATCACCGCGCGCCTGCTCCCGGTCGCCACCCGCGACGGCTACGCGGCCCGCGAGGTGCTCGCGCACGAGCGGGCCCGCGAGCACCTCACCGCCCGCCAGGTCGCCGAGCTGGCCGCGCTGGTGGGGGAGTGCGGGCTCGACGCGGGCGCCGTCCCACCGGCCCTGCTCGCGGACCTCGTGGAGGCGCTGGAGCGCACCGAGCCCGTGCTCGCCTCACACCGAGGCGGGCCGCTTCCCCTGGCGTAGCCGGGAGAGCACGCCGTGCCGGGGCGCGAAGAACCAGCACAGCAGGAAGATCCCGGTCAGCGCCAGCACGATCAGCCCACCGGCGGCGAGGTCGAACGCGTACGACAGGTACAGCCCCAGCAGGCTCCCGCCCGCGCCGATCACCGGGGCCAGCACGACCATCGCGCCCAACCGGTCGGTCAGCAGCCGCGCCGCCGCCGCAGGCGTCACCAGCAGCGCCAGCACCAGCACGTTCCCGACCGCCTGCAACGAGATCACGATCGCCAGCGTCACCATCACGTACAGCGCGAGGTCCAGCCAGAACACCGGGAACCCGACCGCGCGCGCCTGCTCCCGGTCCAGCGCCACCGCCGTGAGCCTGCCGTTCAGCACCGCCGCGCACAGCAGCAGGAGCGCCCCGATCACCGCGACCGCGACGACGTCCGAGTCGCTGATGCCCAGGATCGAGCCGAACAGGAACGACTCCAGCGACCCGCCGTAACCGGGCGCGGTGCTCAGGATGACGATGCCGAGCCCGAACGCGCCCGCGAAGAAGATCCCGATGACCGAGTCCTCCTTGAGCCGCCGGTTCTGCGCGAACACCGCGACCAGCAGCGCCGTGATCACCCCGGCCACCGCGCCGCCGAGCACCAGGTCCACGCCCAGCACGAACGCGATCGCCACGCCGGGGAACACCGAGTGCGCCACCGCGTCCCCGATGAACGCCATGCCGCGCAGCACGACGTGGCTGCCGATCACCCCGCACACCACGCCGGACAGCAGCGCCACCAGCAGCGCCCGCCGCCAGAAGTCGTACTCCCACGGCGCGGTCAGGAACTCCACGGCGCTCACCGCCCCACCCCCAGCGACCGCAGCAGCTGCTCGGCCCGGTCCAGGCCGAACGTGCGCAGCCAGATGTCCGTGTCCGCCAGCGCCTTCGGCTCGCCGTCCGCGACGACGGTGCGGTTCAGCAGGCACAACCGGCTGCACAGCGCGGTCGCGGCGGCCAGGTCGTGCGTGGTCATCAGCACCGCCACCCCCTCGTCCCGGAGCTGCGCGAGCAGCCCGCTCAACAACTCCTGCGTGGGCACGTCGATGCCGGTGAACGGCTCGTCCAGCAGCAGCGTCCCCGGCCGCAGCGCGAGCGCCCGCGCCACCAGCACCCGCTGCCGCTGCCCGCCGGACAGCTCGCCGACCGGCCTGCCCGCCAGGTCGCTCATGCCGACCCGCTCCAGCGCCTGCCCCACCGCGGCCAGGTCGTCCGCGCTCCGGCGGCGCAGCAGCCCGCGCAGGTGCGTGCGCCCGGTGGCGACCGCGCCCGCGACGGTGATGGGGAAGTCCCAGGCGAACTCGTGCCGCTGCGGCACGTACCCCACCGACCCCTGGGCGCGCCGCGCGCTGCGCCCGTGCACCTCCACGCTCCCGCTCTCCAGCGGCAGCAGGCCGAGGACGGTGCGCAGCAGCGTGGTCTTCCCGGCCCCGTTGGGCCCGATCAGCCCGACCAGCTCACCGCCGCGCAGCTCGAAGTCCACGTCCGACAGCACTTCCCGACCGCCGAGGCGCACGCTGGCGCCCACCACGCGGATCACCGGGTCACCCACGGGACCCCACCACCTTGCGCCGCACCAGGAACCCGATCACCAGCACCGCGGCCACCGCGCCGCCGATCCAGGGCCACGGGGTCTGCTCCTGCTCTCCGCCTGCGCTTTCCCCACCTGCGTTCTCCTCTCCGGTGGGCGCTTCACCGCTGGGCGGGGTGACCGCGAACGCCGCGTCCGGGGCCCCGCCCCCGACGTGAACCCGGAGCACCGCCCGGTCGGCGCGCCCGTCGGACGCCGCCATCTCCACGTCGAGCGCGTACGAGCCGGGCGCGCCGAACACCCAGTTCCCGTGCGCGTGCGTGCCCAGCTCCACCCCGGTCTCCTGCGGGAACCCCTTGGCACTGCTGAACACCACCTCGGGCTTGCCGAAGTTCCCGTTGAGGAACAGCTCGAACCCGCCCGGCCCGGTCACCCCGTGCAGCCGCCAGTCCACCTCTCGCCCGCCCGACCCGGCGATGCTCGGGTCCTGCGTGTTCCAGCCGGGCCAGACCACACCCGCGCTCTGCGCCTGCGGGAGCACCCACACCTCGCTGCCCGCCGCGCCGAGGAACGCGTACGCCGGGTCGTCCGGGACGACGGTCCTGGCCGAGTCCGGGACGTGCAGCACCACGTCACCGGGTTCCCGCCACACCGCCTCCGCGCCGCTGTCGTCGCGCAGCTGCACGACCCACTTCCCGTCCACCACGCGCGGTCCGAGGTCGACGTGCCCGTCGGCGATCACCACCCGCGTGCCGCCCTGCGCCTGTGCCTGTGCCGCGGGCGCGATGGCAGCCATCGCCACCGCTGCTGCCGCCGCTGCCGCTGTTGCCGCCGCGATCAGCCGAGACACCGGGCGACCTCCTTCGCGTTGTGCCGCATCATGTTCGCGTAGTCGCGCACCCGCTGGTCGAACGCGTCCCCGTACAGCAGGCACACCTCGACCCCCTGGTCCGCGGCCACCTGGTTCAGCACCGAGGCGCGCTGCGCGAGGTTCGGCTCGGTGAACACCGCGCGCACCCCCAGGTTCCGCACCGTCCCGGTCAACTTCCGCACGTCCTCGACGCTCGGCTCCTGCGCCGGGTTCGGCACCACGAAACCGGCCACGGTCAGGTCGTAAGCGCTGGCGAGGTACCCGAACCCGTCGTGCGTGGTGATCAGCTGCCGCCGGTCGGCGGGCACGCTCGCGATGGTCTCCCTGACCTCGCCGTCGAGCGCGTCCAGCTCGGCCGCGTACTCGCGCGCGTTCCGCTCGTACTCCTGCGCGTTCGCTGGATCGGCGGTGCGCAGCGTGTCGCGGATCAGCTCCACGTAGGCGCGCGCGTTGCGCACGTCCTGCCACAGGTGCGGGTCGATCTCGCCGTGCACGTGCTTGCCCAGCACCGCCTGCGGCAGCTGGTGCACCTGCGCGCCGGGCGTCCCGAGGAACCCGAACCGGGGATCGTCGGGGACCGCGCTGAGCGTCTTGTTGGGCACCTCGATCACCGCGTCCCGAGCCGCGACGACGTGCTGGGCCGTTCCACCCCCCTCGTCGTTGAACGTGTACAGCTCACCGCTGTCCAGGTCGACGGTCAGGTCGGTGTGCCCCTTGCTCAGCACGGTCTTCCCGGTCTCGGCGGGGTTGACCCCGACCGCGAAGGTGAAGGTGTCCTCCCCGAGCGGCGCGGGCGCGCCCCCGTCGTTGACCAGTGCCGCGCTCAACGTCAACCGGTAGACGCCGGGTTCGGTGAACGCCCAGTTCAGGTGCGTGTGCGCGGCGGGCGGCAACGTCGTGGAGTCCACTTCGGACAGCCCGTCGCCGGAGTCGAAGTAGGGCACCGGCTTGCCCAGCGACTCGGTGAGGTAGACCGCCAACTTCCCCGGCCCCTCGACGGCGGTGGCCGTGAGCCGAACCTCGGAGGTCCGGGTGGCCCCCCGCTCCTTCCCGTCCCCCCGAACCCGAAGCCCGAGCCACAGCACGTCCAGCCCGACGTCTTCAACCAGCGGGATCACGTTGGCCCCGTACGTCTCCGCCGATTCGGCGAGCGACACGTTGGGCGCGCCGTCCGCGAGGTTGGCGTCGATGGCCTTGATCAGCCGCTGCTCCTCCAGCAACAGGTGGTTGGTGAACGCGACCTGCGCCCCCACGACCTTCTTGACGTCGGCAGGCGTCGGCTCGTACGAGTGCGGATCCCCGCCGGCGGGCACCACCGAGTCAACCCGAACCCGCTCCCCGCCAACGTTCCGCACCAGGTCGGCGAGGATCTCGGTGGTGGTGACCACAGCGATCCCGTCCCCACCGCCCCGCCCGGCCCCCGCGGAGCACCCGCTGACCGCGAGCCCCACCACGAGCAGCCCGGCGACGAACCGCGAGGGCGCACGCACGCGCATGTCTTCGAACACCTCCAGAAGCCCCGCCTGCACAGGTGGGACCCCGTGAAGCTAATACAAACGACAACCGTTTTCAATCAACGGCCAGGCGGGCGGACGACCGCCGCACCGCAACCGTCGCGCCCACCGCCCTGCGCGGCCACCTGAACCCACCGGCGTCGGAAGCCGAGGTCCAGGCGTTCGAACGCGAGCAGAACGTCACCCTCCCGCAGGCCTGCCGCCGCTTCCTGCTGGAACTGGGCGACGGCGGTGTGGGCCCGCACTACGGCGTGCTCCCCCTGCACGAGTGGTCCCTGGGCGAGCCGGAGTGGCCTGCCCAGGAAAGCCCCTTCGACCTGGGCCGCAACCGCGAGGAGTGGTGGGAGGGCACCTGGGAGGACGACGACCACCCGTACCGGGGCACGATCTCCGTCGTGCACCAGGGGTGCGCGAACTGCACCCTGCTCATCGTGACCGGCCAGTGCCGGGGCAGGCTGCTCGACGCCTCCCTCGACGCCAGTGTCGCGCAGGTCTGGGGCGACGAGGACTTCCTGGCCTGGTACGAGCGCTGGCTGGACGAGGTGCTGGCCGGCCGAGGGCGCCCGAGCGCCCGGCGACCGCGTGGTCGCCGGGGGAACCGCTCAGCAGACGAACCCCCTGGTCTCGGACTTGCTGAAGTGCAGCCTGCCCCGCACCGGCTCCGCGAACCGGGGCAGGGCAACCCGCGCGCATCCCCGGCGGTCCTCAGGCGATCGCGTCCAGAACGATCGCGGCGTTCGCGCGAACTCCCTGGTCGGGGTCCTCGTCACGCAGTCGTGCCACCTCGTCCAGCAGTCGCGGCCACTCGAGGTAGGCCGCTGCTGTGACGAAAGCGCCGCGCGCGTTGACCGCGCCACTTCGCGCGGTGGCGGTCAGCAGGCCCACCAGCTCGGGTGTCTCGACGGGCAGGGCGGCGGCGAGGAACCGCAGCGCGTTGACCAGCTCCGTGTCGTCGCTCGCCGTGGCGAGTGCGGCCACCACCTCCTCCAAGGTCACCGTGGGCAGCACCGCCCGCACGGCCCGCTCGGCCTCTGGAACGTCGTCACCGTGCAACAGCAGGAACGACACTCCCAGCAGGTCGTCGCGCACGAAGTGCGCGTAGACCTCGGACAGCTCGTCCAACCACACGTGCTCGTGAGGCGTGCTGTCGGTGTGCGGTCGCTCTTCCAAGAACAACCACAGTAGTTCCAGCGACGCCTCCTCCACGTCCTCCTGCTCCACCCTCGGGTCCAGCAGCACGCGCACACTGTTGTCCGTCAAGACCTCACCCGCCGTAGAAGTCACGCAGCGCCCTCATCAGCTTCTCCAGCAACTGCTTCTTGCTCAGCCTGGCGAACTCGCGGTCGCGCTCCGCGTGGGCGGACAACCAGTCGGTCGCCAGTTCGAACTCCCGCTCCTCCAGTTCGCGTTTGTTCGCCACGAGCTTGGCCTGCTCCGCACCCGCCAGGTCCGAGTGCAGGCCGATCGCGTTCCGGTCGAGCTCGTTCGACGCGGCGACGGCGCCTTCCATGGACATCGGGAGTCCGCCCCCGCCGCCCGGTCTTAGGTGCCCGCCGTCCTCCCTCGTGTAGCCCGTCAGCGCGTGCTTGAAGTCCCAGTCCCCCTTGGAGATGAGGTCGAGCGTCATCATGCTGTGCGCTATGACCCGGTCGTTGCGAGTTCCCTCGCGCAGGAACGCCAGGTAGACGAGCCTTCCGAGCATCCGCTGCGCCCTAGGGTCGACCGCGGGGGACATGTTCCCCGTCTTGATGAACATGCGCATCTCGTCGGCGATCGCGGCGTCGTCGAGGCGGCACCTCTTCTTCACGAGTTCCAGCTTCTTGAGCACCGCGGGGTAAGCGCCCAGGTAGTTGACCAGGCCGTTGGTCCGCCCATTCGTCTTCAGCTCGGAAACCCGCACCTCGCCCTTCCCCGAGCCGACGGTGTGGTCCACCCTCTTATCGGTCTCCATGTGGACGCCCGCGCGGTACAGCGCCCTGACCCCAGCCGGGAAGGCCAGGCCCTTGGGGACCATCAGGTGTCCCTTCTCGATGAGGGCTTTGCGCATCTTGTTCCGCAACCGGTTCATGCCGGACCCGCTGAAGGCGTTGCGCACGGCCTTCCGCACCAGGGCGCGCAGCTCCTCCGGGCTGACCAGCCTTTCGAGCAGGTGCCCGCCGGTCCGCGCGGTCTGCACGTGCACGTGCTCACCCGCGTGGTCCACCCGCTCGGTGACCAGTTTCGCTGGAACCCCGTGCCGGTGTCCGATAGCAGTGGTGGCCGCGACCGCCGCAGCCGCCGTCGGTTTCGAGGCCAGCATCCGCTCCGCGTCCCGGATCGCCGCCGCGTGGTCCGGCTTGCCCTTCGCGGTGCCCGGCGCGCCCCGGCCGAACGCGCCCTCCGCCTTCCCCCACAACGACTTCGCCGCCGTGACGACCTTCCCCACCACCCAGTCCACGGCCCTGTTCACCGGCTTCGCCAGGGACTGGACGAAACCGCGCACCTTCGACGCCAGGCCGCCGATGCCCAGGACGGCCGCCAGTGCGCCGATCAGCACCGGGACCGACATCGCCAGCGCGTTCTCGATCAGCGCCGGGACGCCGCCACCGCCGCCCGCCGCCACCGCGACGACCGCGTCCAGCACGGCGTTCACGAACCGCGCGATCTGGCCCGCCCGCTCCACCACGAACGACACCAGGTCCACGATCGCCTTCACGGCCTTGGCGAACGCCGACGCCGGGTTCAGCAGCGAGATGATCCAGGTGACGCCCGCGACCAGCACGGTCGGCAGCAGGAACGCGCTGATCTTGCCCAGCAGTCCGCCCTTCAGGTCGCCGACCTGGTCCTCCACCTCGGCCCACACGCCGCCGATGCCCTCGGACCGGACCTTCCGCGCCAGCGGCAGCGAGGACTCGGCCGCGCTCACCGCCTGCTCCGGCACGCCCTTCGCCACGACCCGGCCCCGGATCGCCGACCAGGTCAGGCCGAGCAGGTCGCCGACCATGCCGAGCACGCCGCGCAGGTCGAACTTCTCCGGCAGCCGCAGGCCCGCCGAGGACAGCGCGCCCAGCAGCCAGTCCAGCACGCCCTTGCGCAGGTGGCCGGCGATGTTCGCCAGGAAGCCGCGCAGGCCCGCGCCGACCGCCGCCGCGAAGTTCGCCAGGAAGCCGATCGGGTCCTTCAGGATCGCCGCCACCGCCGACGCCGCCCTCGCCAGCACCCCCAGCAGCAGGTCCTTCAGCTCCAGCACGGTGCCGACCACGCCCACGACCGCGTTCTTCGCCTTCGCCACGAGCCCCTGGTTCGCCGCCCGCTCTGCCTCGATCGCCTCGTCGACCGACGCCAGCGCGCCCCGGTACTTCTCGCTCACCGCCTGGACCAGCGCCTCGCCCTTGGCGTCCACGGTCCCGGCCAGCTCGTCGAACCGCTCCGCGAACCCGGCCGCCGCCCGGCCGCCGATCACGCGCAGGCCCGGCGCCAGCGAATCCACCGCCGAGCGCAGCTGCGCCCTGCCCGCCGCAACCCGCTGCTTCGCCCGGTTCAGCTCACCCCCGACCAGGTCCGCGACCCCGCCGACGACCTGCCGCATCCGCGCCACGTACAGCTCCCGCGACCGCGCGAAGATCTGCCCGGCCTCCTCGGGCAGCCCGGCGAACTTGTCCTTCACCCACCGCGCCTTGCCCGCGATCCCGGAGTAGCGCTTCTCCTTGTAGGCGTCCATGCGCCGCTCGTGGTCCGCGCTGAACGCCGCCCGCGCCGCCCGCTCGCCCTCGGTGAACCGCGCGTCGACCTTCCCGTCCAGGTCGCCGAGGATCTTCTCCACGTCGGCGCGCGTGCCGTCGAACACCTTCTGCAACGTCGCGGTCACCCGCGCCCGAGCGGCCTCGTCCGCGTCCTTCGCGCCGTGCTTGCCCGCGCCGACCTCGGAGTGCGCGCGCTTCCCGGCGGCCGAGAACTCCGCCATCACCGCCGAGCCCTGGCCCGCGGCGAACGCCCTGCTGTCCGCGTGCGCCACCGCCTCCGCGCCCCGCACCCGTCCCGGCGCGCCCTCCGCGTGCTCGGCGCTCTCCCGCTTGGCCGCGAGCGCGCCGGTGAACTCGGGCTCGTTCGCCCGCGCCAGCTGCTCGTCGGTGACGTCCGCGCGCGCCAGCTCCTCGTCCACCTCGCGCGGCCCGGCGGACAGGTCGAGCGCGGCGGCGGGCGTCGGAGCCGGAACCGCGCCGGCAGGGTCGGGCGCGGTCAGCGCGGGAGCCTGCCGCTCGGCGCCCAGTGGTGTCACCGGCTTCTCGTGCGCGGCGGACGTGTCGGGCGCGGCGGCGGTGGCCCGTTCGAGCGGCCCCGCGACGGCGGCCCGCCCCTCGCCGACCGGCCCGCGCACCCGCTCCCGCACCGCGTCGACCTTGCCCGACCCGGCCAGCTCGTCCGCCTCGTCCAGGTTCCGGGGAGCCTGCGCCGAGATCGCCTCCTCGACCGCCCGCACGAACCCGGCCCGGTCGAACACCCCAGGCTCCGCCGCGCCCATCCGCTCGGCGTTGACGACCTTGCCCTGGGCCTCCTTGTCGTCGACCGGCGCCTTGGCCGCCCGCTGCGCCTCGCCGGCCTCGGCGGCGGCCGAGGGGTGCCGCGCGGCGACGTGCTGCCGCGCCGCGACCTCGGCCTGGAACACCCCGAGGTTCCCCTCGACCTCCGCCGCCCCACCGCCGGCCCCACGCTCCTCGACCCGCTGCCCACCCCCACCGCCGCCACCCATGACCCCAGCGACGGCCCGGTTCCCCGCGGCCAACTGCAACCGCTGCACCGCAGCGACCCCACCGTGCCGCTGACCGGACTGCCCCGCCTTGCCGGACACGGCTGCCCTGCCTGCCGTGGCCTGCTTGACCTGAGGCTTGTGCGCTGCCCCCGGCTGCGACTCGGCGACCCGTTCTTCGGCCTTCACGGAGCCTCCAGGACACGTGGGCGGAGATCACCGTCAGTGTCTTGCGGCTCGAACGCCCGGTCACCGTACGGGGGAACGGCCACACGCGCGCTCACCACTGCCCCCAAGGGCAACCCCACAACAACCGCGGCAACCACGCCAACCGCGGCAGGGCAATTGCAGCAGGGCAACCACAGCAACCACGGCGGAGCGCAGGTGTGACCCCGCACGACCGACCAGCACACCCAGGAGAACTCCAGCAGGAGCATCAGGGCGGGGGAGGTATGGGTCAGGAAAACAGGGCAGGGGAGGTCTGGGCCGGAGGAGGCCAGGGCAAAGGGAGGCCAGGCCGAGGGAAGGCCAGGCCGAGGGAAGGCCAGGCGGAGGGAGGCCGTGCCAGTCGGAGGCCGGGCCGGGGGAGACCGTGCCAGTGGGAGGCCGGGGCAGGGGGATGTCGGGTCAGGGGAACAGCAGGCGGGCCGCTGCCCTGGCCAGGGCTTCCGGGTCCTCGCCCGGTCGGGACAGGGCACCGGTGTTCCACAGGGTCGCGAAGCCGTGGACCAGCGACCACGCGGCGACCTTCGCGGTGTCCGGGTCGGGTGCGGAGGTCGTGCCCGCGCCGCTCGCCAGGATCTCGCCCGCCCGCGCCTGCGCGGTTCGCAGGTCCTCGTCGTCCGGGCGGTGGAGGTCCGGGCGGAACATCACCTCGAAGTGCGCCCGGTGCTCCACGGCGAAGCGCACGTAGGCCACGCCGATCTCGGTGAAGTCGCCACCCGCGTCCCTGGTCGCCGCCAGCGCGTCCGACAGGAGCACGAAGCCCTCCGTCGCCAGCGCGGTCAGCAGCCCCGCCTTGTCCTTGAAGTGGTGCACCGGACCCGCGTGCGAGACGCCGACCCTACGGGCCAGGTCGCGCAGGCTGATCGCCGCCGGACCGCTCTCGGTGATCGCGGTGACCGCTGCGGCCAGCACCGCTCGCCTCAGGTCGCCGTGGTGGTACGGGCTCATGCCCCGCAGCCTATCTAGTCATTGACAAGATGTGGCTGCCGGGGGCAATCTTTGCAGTGGCAAGTTTTGGTGCTCCGATCGGACGGTTCCGGTCAGACGCTCCGGTCGGACGCTCCGGTCAGATGCTCCGGTCGAGCCCCCGGTCGAAGCCCCCCGGTCGGAGCGCTCTGGTCGGATCGCCCCCCTGGAGGTCGTGGTGGTTCCGTTTGTTGTCCTGGTCGTGGTCTCGCTCCTCCTTCTCGCCTCGCGGCGGCACTGGTCGTTCGCCCTGCGGTGCGGGCTCGCGGCGATGTTCCTGGTCACCGGGATATCGCACTTCGTCGGGATGCGCGACGAGCTGATCGCCATGGTCCCGCCCGCGCTGCCCGCGCCCGCCCTGCTGGTCACGGTGAGCGGCCTGCTCGAACTCGCGGGCGCGATCGGACTGCTGTGGACGCGCACCGCGCCCTGGGCCGCCGCCGGACTGGGCGTGCTGCTGGTGGTGATGTTCCCGGCGAACGTCCACGCGGCCCAGCAAGGGCTGTCACCCTCGTTCGGCGACCAACTCCTGCCACGCACCCTGCTCCAGGCCGTGTTCCTCGCCGCCGCGGTGGCCGTGGTCGTGCACCACCGGCGGAACGCCTACCGCGCAGTGCCCACCGGCTGAGCACATACCGATTAAGAGCGCCTATCGGAATGAGTTGAGCCGTCGGTGATCAGGTGGTGCTTGGGCCCCGTCCGGCCCCGGTCGACCGGGGCCGGCCCAGTTCGTAGCCCCCTTTCAGCGCCCGCACGTGGCAGGAGTCGACCCCCGCGCGGGACCAGCCGATCCGATTAGCCCCCTGCAACTCGGCCAGCAGCAGCTCGTGCAACGGATGCCACAGGCTCCTCATCGACCAGCCACGGTTTCGGCACGCCGACGCATTGGCTCGACGATCACCCCGCTCAACAGCGCAGAGGCGCTCTCAGCGCCTACCGCTGAGCGTCCGGCCCCGTAAGCCGGGGTAACGGCACGGTCGGCTTCCTGGCGAACACGAACCGGTTGTCGCCGAACGTCCCGTCCGGGCTGGGGACCGCCTGACCGTGGATCCCGGCGTACTCGCCGCTCCCCCTGCTCGTCGCCGTCCAGCCGAGCAGGACCAGGTCCGCCTCGGAGTCCGGGCGTGGGTCGTGGTTGAACAGCGCGGGCAGGTCCACGTCGATCGCCGTCCGCGCCTCGGCGTAGAACGGGGCCGCCGGATCGCGTGGGGCGTGCGAGTCCGGCTTCACCTCCAGCACCAGCGTGCTGGCGGGCGCGGACAGCCTGGTGACGTCGCGCAGCAGCGCGCGCAGCCCGGCCCGTGACAGGTACATGGACAGGCCCTCCACCAGCCACGCCGTCGGCCGGTCCGGGGACAGCCCGGCCTCCAGCAGCGCCGACGGCCAGTCGTCCTCCAGGTCCGCGGGCACCGGGACCCGCCGCGCGGTCGGGCGCGCGCCCACCTCGTCCAGCACCCGCTGCTTGAACCCCAGCACGTGCTCCCGGTCCACCTCGAACACCGAGGTGCCCGCGGGCCAGTCCAGCCGCAGCGCCCGCGCGTCCAGCCCGGCCGCCACCAGCACCACCTGCCGCGTCCCCGCCCGCGCCACCTCCAGCAGGTGGTCGTCGAACACCCTGGTGCGCAGCCCGAGGTAGCGGGCGTCCCCGCTCCACAACGGGTTCGCGTCGCCGCCCGGCACGTCCTCGAAGCGCAGCGGCCAGCCCGCCGCGCTCGGTTCCGCCCGGACGAAGTGCGCCGCGTACCGGTCCACCGCCACCGCGTCGGAACGGGTGCTCTCGATCGCGCGCGCCGCCGCGATCAGCAGCGCCGTGCGACTGACGCCCTCACCGATCGCCCGCTCGGCGCTCGTCCCCGACCGTCCCGTCGCGGCCACGGGTCAGCGCCTGCTCTGCGCGGGCACCAGGTGGTCGCCCGCGATGCCCGCCTTGTCGGGGCGGTAGTAGTCCTTGATCGCAGACTCCCACGTGCGCACCTCGACCTCGTCGTCGTCGGTGGGCTCGAAGGCGTCGAACAGCGCGTCGATGTTGTCCGGGCTGAAGCCGAACGCCGTCATCAGCGCGTGGAACCTCGGCCGCTCGATCATGCCGTCGCCGTCCGGGTCGCCCAGCACGGCCAGCGCGCGGGCGAACACCTCGACCGCGCCCTCGAACCGCTCCGGCGACAGCAC
Source organism: Actinosynnema mirum DSM 43827 (assembly GCF_000023245.1). Classification (GTDB taxonomy): domain Bacteria; phylum Actinomycetota; class Actinomycetes; order Mycobacteriales; family Pseudonocardiaceae; genus Actinosynnema; species Actinosynnema mirum. The sequence continues at coordinate 5,672,692 of NC_013093.1, read as the reverse complement.
GCAGCCGCAGAACTCGTCCAGGGTGATCCGGCCGTCCCGGTCCACGTCCAGGTGGTCGGCCAGCACCTCCCACCAGCTCGCCAGCGCCGCGCGCATGGCGTGCCGGTCGGACATCTCCGAGCCCGAGGCCGCCGCGTCCACGCGGTCGGCCATCAGGTCGAAGTCGGTCATCTCCAGCTCGCCGCTGGCGTCGGCGTCGAAGAGGGAGAAGATCAGTTCCGCCCTCGCCAGGGCCATCGGCTTCACCTCGGTCCGCACGGTCGCGCACCCCTTTCCCGGTCGGGTCGGCCACCCGGTGCGGGTGATCCGGTTCCCAAGCTAGGGGACCGGAGGGGGCGGGTGGTGGAGGTGGTTCCCGCTGGTCAGCGCGGTGATCACGACGCGTCGCGGGAGTGCGACACGGACGTGGGGAGGGAGGTCTCCCCGGCGCTCAGGAATGGCTGGGTGATCACTGCGCGGTGATCCCCGGAAGCCCCTGAAAGGGGAAGTGTTGCCCTGGCGGGTGATTCTGGATTTGTGGGGCTTGTGGTGCCGCCGAGGCGGTCCGGCGACCCCGTCACGAGGGGCCGCCGGACCGCCGGGCGGGTCAGCGCCGCTGCTTGGTCGCCCGCGCCGAGTCGGTGCAGAGCGCGCCCACGTCCACGCTCTGCCCCCGGTCGACGAACACGTCCGTCACCCCGACGAGCCTGCCGCGCTTGTCGGCGCAGGTGACCGTGTACGCCTCCTTCACGCCGTAGGTCGGCGGCACCGGCGAGGCGAACTCGACCTTCCCGGCCGTCCAGTCGTCCGGGTTCGCCGGATCGGCCTGGGAGTAGTTCACCAGCACCGCCCGGTACTCGCCGGCAGGCGGGTCGACCAGGGTGGCGCGCTCGGAATTGGTGCCGCCCGCCGCCGACTGCGCGACGGTCTCACCCGCGGCGTTCAGCACGAACAGGTCCCAGTCGGTCGCGGCGGACCCCCACGACACCGACACGTCGAACCGCCCGTTGTCCGCCGAGGGCAGGCCGCTCACGGTGAACGGGATGACCTCGGCCGTCCCGTCGCCGGGGAACGAGGGGTTCTCGCCGGGCACGCCGGGCGGGTTGACCAGCGTGATCGTGGACTGCGGCGGCGCCTGCGGCTCGCGGCCGTAGCGACCGGCGACGTACGGGCGCGTGGACGGGTTGACCGACCAGGAGAACCGGCCGCCCGGCGCGGTGTGCCTCGACTCCAGGGTCTCGGTCACCATGATCGGCGGGGTGGTGGTCCCGTCCGGCTGGCGCACCGGCGAGGTCGGCGTCTGGAAGGTCTTGCGCGCCTTCAGCTCGTAGCCCTTGGGCGCGGTCCCGGTCAGCGTGCCGTGCGCGGCCGGGTCGGCGGCGTTGGCCAGCATGTCCAGGAACGCGGCCCGGTTGCCGCCCTTGCCCTCGCCCGCGGCGGGCGCGGTCCCCAGGTACTCGGCGACGACGGCGTTCTCGTACGCCGGGTGGAAGCCCGCCGGGTTGATCTCGAAGGTGAACCCGAAACCGCCGGTGGTCCAGTAGGACCAGTCGTCGGTGGTGCCGGTCGTGTCGTACAGGCCCCAGGACGGGATGCTCTCGTAACCGTTGCGGGAGGCCATCCTGTCGCCCAGCGCCTTGACGACCGGCTCCTCCAGCGGCGCGCGCACGTCGGCCACGCCCGGCGGGCGCAGGACGAGGTTGCCGTAGGTGTGCAGGGTGATCAGGTTGGTGACGGCGCGCTCGGAGACGAGCTTGCGGATGTTGCGGGTCTCCGGCTCGGAGAACGGCGCGGAACCCCGGTAGGTCTCGCCGCTCCACGAGGTGCTCGCGCCCGCGCCGCCCCAGAAGCCCGCGTAGTTCCGGTTCGGGTCGGTGCCACGCGCGCTGCCGCCGGGGTTCGCCTTGCACACACCGGTTCCCAGCGCGGGCGGGGAATCCGAGGCGCGGCAGTTCTTCCGCTTCATCTCGTAGTCGAAGCGGGAGAAATCGCCCTTGGGCTCGGCCTCGCGGGAGATGGAGAAGCCGTCCACGTTGACGATCGGGACGATCACGTTGCGGGTCTTGGCGACCAGGGACTTGAGCGACTTGTCCTTGTACCCGTTGACCAGCTCGTAGGCCCACTCGGTCGCGTGCTCGGCGGCGGGCCACTCGCGCGCGTGGTGCACGCCCATGACGGTGTTGACCGGCTTGCCGTCGTGGGTGTTCTCCACGTTCTCGGCGATCTCGACGGCGACCACGTCCCGGCCCTCGACGGACGGCTCGGCCAGCGTGAACGCCTTGACCAGCTTCGGGTTCGCGCGGGCGAGCTCCTTGAGCTCGTGGTCGTGCTCGTAGAGGTGGCGGTAGGAGGTGCGGCCGGACGGCAGGCCCGTGGACGCGCGGGACGCGGCGTACTCGCGGTCGCGCGCCGCGTGCTCGCGGGAGGTCCTGGACAGGTCGGCGTCGACGGTGGAGTAGGTCAACCCGCTGTCGCGCAGCACCTTCCGGTCCGCGTCACCGGCCAGCACCACCTCGACGCCGGTCGCGTCGCCCTTCTCGGTGAGGTCCAGGTCGAGACCGAGGAGGGCGGTCTTGTCCTTCTGCTCCGGGGTGTTCACGCGCACGACCTCGGCGCGCTCGGCCCCGGTGGGCGTGCCCTGCGGGGTGAGGGCGAGGAAGTCGACGCCCAGCACGGCGGACTTGGCCGGACCGGTGTGGCGGCAGCCCTGGACGACGAGCACCTGGCCCTTGGTCACGAAGCTCTCGGCCAGCTCGCGGCTGCGCAGTGCGGAGGAGGCCGCGACCACGGCCCCGGTGGCCTTGTCGAAGACGGCGAGGTCCCAGTCGCCCTCGGCGCCGGTACCGGGGGACAGGCGGGCCTGGACCAGACCGTCGACGCCGGAGGTGACCTCGCGGCGGTCGACGCCGGGGGTCCTGGCGGGGAGCGGGGAGTCGAAGCACGCCCTGGTCACGGCCCGGTCGGCGCGCAGGACGCGGTCCTGGGCGGTCGCGGCGGGGGCGGTGAGCGCGGACAGCGCCAGGCCCGTCACACCCAGCGCCAAGCCCGCTCGCAGGAGGGCCGGGGCGGATCTCGATCTCATGCGGGGCTCCGTTTCGTCGAGCGCACAGGCGATCGACGCTAGGGGGCGGGCGGGTGCGGCGGCCATACCCGGAAGTCGGTGTCGCTGCGGCATTCCGGTGATTGCGCCGGGTGGGGTGAACGGGGTGTTCCGGAACTGCTCCGGCTGCGAGAACGCGGCGGCGGAGATCGTTCTTCGTTACCCGTCCGGTACCGCCCGACCCGCAGGAGTACGGCGTCGCGCAGGCGCAACGGGCTCAGGATCACGGCGGGTGGTCCGGCGGAACGGAGATGCTGATGGCGAACGGGCGCGAGGACTTCGTGGCGGCGCTGGCGCTGGCCGTGGTCAGGGAGATCGCCCCGGAGGAAGCGGTGGTGTTCTCCGCCGTGCGGGACTCGTACTTCCGCGACCCCGAGGCCACCTTGAGGGGCGTCGGGGCCGGTGACCGGGAGCTGGGCACCGGTCCGGGGGCGATCGCCGAGTTCGGCGAGGCCGTGATCCCGTACGTGCTGGCCCTCGCGAGCGCGGTGGGCGCCAGCCTGCTCGACCGCTTCGGCGACGCGGTCGTCGACCTCCTGCTGGGCCGGTTGCGGCACGGCGTCGAACCGGTCGGCAGCCTCAGCCGGAAGCAGGAGGACGCCGTCCGCGAGGCTGCGCGGGCGCGTGCGCGCGAGCTCGGGCTGCCCGAGGAGAAGGTGGACGAGATCATCGCGGCGATGCTCGGATCGCTGGGACGCGATGACCGCTGAGCGCGGGAGCACCGCGCCCCTGACGACGTTCAGGTTCGCGCTCCTGGTCCTGGTGGCCGTGAGCGTGGCGGGAACGCTGTTCCTGGCGTCCTTCCCCGGCGAGGGGGAGGCCACCGCGCGGCTCCTGGGCTGCCTCGGCGTCGATCCCGAGCGGTACGACGAGGTCCCGGCCTGCGCGGATTCCGCCCTGTCCGGGGCGTGGGCGTGGGTGACCTGGTGGATGGCGGGCTTCCTGCTCCTCGCCCTGCTCCTGCGCGCCGGTGATCCCCGGTGGCGGATCAGGCGCCAGGACCTCCGCGCGCCGGAGTGGGACGAGTCGGCCGCGCCGGTGGTCGCGCTGACCGACCTGGTCGACCGGATCGTCCCTGGGCGCAGGCCGGTGGTGCTCCTGTCCGGGCGCGCGAACCGGACGTCCGGGGGGCAGGCCTTCGGCACCCGGCGCGCGCCGTTCCTGCGCTTGGACTCCGGGCTGGTGGCGGGCTACCGGAGGAACCCCGAGCTCTTCCGCTCCGTCGTGGTCCACGAGCTGGCCCACGTGCGCTCCGGCGACATCGGGCTGAACGGCGCCGCCGTCGCGATCTGGCGCGCGTTCGTCGTGGTGCTCGGCCTGCTCCTCGTGGTCCGGTACGGGGTTCCGGAGCTGTTCGGGATCACCCGCGGCGCGGACACCGGCGTCGGCACGGCCGCGCTCTGGGCGGTCAAGGCCGCGCTGCTGGTCCTGCTGGTGCGTCTCGCGCGCAACTCCGTGCTGCGGGCTCGGGAGCACGAGGCCGACCTGTTCACCGCCGAGTGGACGGGGGAGGCCACCTACCTCGTCTCCGGGGACGTGGTGGACCCGAGGTGGCGGTGGGGCTCGCACCCGACCGCGCGCCACCGGCTCGCCGTGCTGGCCGACCACCGGCGGCTGGCGCCGCCCACGTTCGGCAGCGGCTTGGTGGTGGGCCTCTCGGCGCAGCTGGCGTGGCGGCAGTACTCGCTCCTGATCAGCGGCGCCACCGGTTTCCGGAGCGTCGGGTTCGTCCTGCAGGTGGCGCTGTGGGGCGTCGTCCTCGGCGCGTTCGTCATCGCCACGGCCGCGCTGGCCTCGGCGGCTCACGTGCCGTGGTGGCGGTTCGCCGTGACCTCGGCGGGGTTGGCGGTCGGGCTGGTCCTCGGCGGGCAGGCGGTGTTCGACGCCGGGGTCAGGTGGCCGAGCGCCGGAGCGGTGGTGCTGTTCGCGCTGTTCGGGGTCCTGGTGACCGCGGTGCTGTGGTGGGCGGCCCGGTGCCTCTCACTCGTCCGAGGGCGGTCGGGCCGCGTGGTGGTGTCGTGCGTCGTGCTGGCCACGTGCCTCCTCACGGCCCCGGTCGGCAACGCCGAGGCGATCGCGGGAACCGTGGCGCGGGTGGTGCGCGAGAACAGCGCCCGGTGGGACGAGTGGCTGTCCGGCGAGGGCGCCTCGCCCGTGACGCACCTGGTGGCGGACCTGCTGCTCAACCCGGCCTCCCAGCTGATCAGCGGCTTCCTCCCCGCGCTGCTCGTGCTGCTCACCGCCTGCCTGCTGCCGCTTCCCCGGAGCCGCGTCCCGCTCGTCGGCGGGATCGTGCTCGTCGTCTCCTGGGTGCTCCTGGTCGTGGCCCGGATCGGCTGGGGGACGCCGTCCCCGCTCCCGTGGGTGGCGGTGATCTGGCGCTTGGCTGCCGCCGTCGTGCTGCTCGTCGTGGTCGCGGCGGTGTGCGCGGTCCGGAGCCGCTCGTTCCGCGTGGGCGTCGGCTCCGCGGCGGTCGGGGCGGTGGCCTGCGGGGTGGCGCTGTGGTCGTTCGGCGTGGTGGCGCAGTGCGTGCCGGGGCTGCGGGGCGCGGGGGCGGTGTGCCTCGGGGACCTGAGCGCCTGGCCGGAGATCACGACCTCGGGGCTCGCGTTCTGCTCCGCGCTGCCGCTCGTCGCCGTGGTGTCCGCGTTGGCGAACGCGCAGGTCAGGGGCTCCTGAGTGTGGGTGTGGCCACCCTGACTAGTTTTGCTGCCAATCGACGTTATAACGTCTTCTATCGTGGAAACCACGGGTGCTGGGCCCAGCGGTGGGGCCATCGACACGCCGCAGCACCGGGCCCTCGGGTCCGGGAGTCGGGTGGCCATCCTCGGGCTCGTTCGGGCTGCCGGGGGTGGGCTCACCGCGGCCGAGGTCGCGGCTGCCACGGGGCAGCACCTGTCGACCACGCGCGCCCACCTGGAACGGCTCGTCGGCGCCGGCCTGGTGGTCAAGGCGCGAGCCGGTGGCGGGCAGCCGGGGCGTCCCGCTTGGCGGTACCGCGCCGCCGCCGACGACCCGGCGCCCGCCCCTTATCGGACGCTCGCCGCGGTGTTGCTGGGGCAGCTCCGGAAGGACGCGGATGGGGCGACCGCCGCCGCCGAGCGGGTCGGGCGGGAGTGGGGGCGGCAGCTCGCAGGGGAGTCCGGGGCCGGTGGGGCCGTGGAGACGGTCAGCTCGGTGTTCGACGGGCTCGGGTTCAGCCCTGTGGTGCACGAAGAAGCGGGTGGGGCGGTTGACCTGCATCTGAGGACCTGCCCGTTCTTGGAGCTCGTCGACCAGGCGCCCGACACGATGTGCACGTTGCACGCCGGTGTGGTGCGCGGGGTGTTGGACGAGCGCGGGGCCGACGGGGACGCGGCTGTGCTGGAACCCTTTGGGGCGCCTCAGGCTTGTGTGGTTCGGCTTCCCCGCGACGGGGAGTTGTGATGGGGGTCGGGCTGCGGGTTCCGGTGCTGGTGGGGGCCGCGCTCACGCTGCTCGGTGGGCTGTACGCGGCCCTGCTGCTGTCCGGGGCCGGTGTGCCTGCGCCTTCTGCGCCCGTCGAAGAGGTGCACGGGCCGGTCATGGTTCTGGGGTTCGTCGGGTCGCTCGTCGCGTTGGAGCGGGCGGTTGCGCTCGGGCGGCGGATCGCTTTGCCTGCGCCGGGGTGCTCGGCTGCCGGCGGGTTGGTGCTGCTCGGTGGTGGGCCCTGGTTCGTGGGCAAGTTGTTGCTGGTGCTCGGTGGGGTCGGGCTGCTCGGGATCTACCGGGAGTTGTGGAAGCGCGGCGGGTCCGTCGCGCTGCTCGCGCAGGTCGTGGGGGCGTTCGCCTGGTGCGCGGCGGGGTTGTTGTGGGTGGCCGGGTTCCTGGTGCCGGAAGTTGTGCCGTGGTTGGTGGTTTTTGTGGTCGCGACGATCGCGGGGGAGCGGCTTGAGCTCGCGCGGGTCGGGATGCGCGGGGTCGGCGTCGAGCGGTGGTTCCTCGGGGTGCTGTGTGGGCTTGTTGTTGGGGCCCTTGCGGTTCACCTGTGGCCTTCGGTCGGCGGGCACCTGTTCGGGTTCGCGCTGCTCGCCCTCACCGGGTGGCTGGTCGTGTTCGACGTCGCTCGGCGCACGGTGCGGGGCAGCGGGCTGCCGCGTTACGTGGCCGCGGGGCTGCTCGCCGGGTACGGGTGGCTCGCGGTCGCCGGGGTGCTCTGGGCGGGCGGGGGCGTCGTGCTCGACGGGGACCGGTACGACGCCGTGCTGCACTCGGTGTTCCTCGGGTTCACCATGTCCATGGTCTTCGCGCACGCGCCGGTGATCCTCCCCGCCGTGCTGCGCCGCCCGCTGCCGTACCACCGCGCGCTCTACGCGCCGCTCGCGCTGCTGCACCTGTCCCTGCTGGTGCGCGTCGGGATCGGTGACACGACCGGGTTCGAGGACCTGTGGCGGTGGGCCTGCTACGCCAACATCGTCGCGGTGCTCGGCTTCCTCGGCTGCGTCGCCGCGCTCTCGACCACCGCAGGCAGGAAGCGGGGCACGGCATGATCCCCCTCTCACCGCAACCGGGACGCGCCGCGATCCCGGTCACGCCGGTCGCGCCGACCGGGCGGGCGAACTGGCACTGGCGGGTCGGGTTCGTCCCCGCGCTCTACCTGGCCGCGCTCGTCGTGCTCTCGTTCGCGCACACGTTCATCGCCACCTGGTACTGGCTGGCCGTGCACCTGCTGATGCTCGGCGCGGCCACCAACGCGATCCTGGTGTGGAGCGCGCACTTCACGTCGGCGGTGCTGCGGGTCCCCGCGCTGCCGCACCGGCGGGGCGAGTCGATCCGGCTGGTCGTGCTCAACGCCGGGGTGGTCCTGGTGCTCGTCGGGGGCACGACCGACTGGCCGTGGACCGGGGTCGTCGGCGCGGGAGCGGTGTTCGCCGCCGTGGCCTGGCACCTGTGCTGGCTGGTGGCCCGGTTGCGCGCCGCGCTGCCCGCCCGGTTCGCGGTCACCGCGCACTACTACGTCGCCGCCTGCTGCGCGCTGCTCACCGGGATCCCGGTGGGCGCCTGGATGCTCGTCACCGACGACGCCGCGCGCGACCGGCTGATCCTGTTCCACGCGCACGTGAACGTGCTCGGCTGGGTCGCGCTGACCATCGTCGGGACGCTGTTCACGTTGTGGCCCACGGTGTTGCGCACCCGGCTCGACGACGGCGCGCCCGCCGCCGCCCGCTCCGCGCTGCCCACGGCGGTGACCGGGGTGGTGCTGCTGGGGATCGGCGTGCTGGCCTGGTGGCCGGTGCTCGCGGCGGCCGGGCTCGGGGTGTTCGGGGCCGCCGTGGTGATCACCGCGGTCCCCGGTCTCCGCACCGCCTGGCGGAAACCGCCGAGCTCCTTCGCCGCCTGGTCGATCGCGGCCGGGGTCGGGTGGCTGCTCGTGGCGCTCGGCGTCGACGCGGTCGCGGTGCTGTCGGCGTCCGACGCGCACGAGGCGGTGGGCGGGTTCGGGGACGTGCTGACGCCGCTGCTGGTCGGCGCGGTGGCGCAGATCCTGCTGGGGGCCTTGGCCTATCTCATGCCGGTGGTGCTCGGCGGCGGACCGGGGGCGGTGCGCGAGCGGAGCGAGCTGTTCGACCGGCACTGGGCCCAGCGGGTCGCCATGGGCAACACCGCGCTGGTCGTGTTCGTGCTGCCCGCCGGGCCCTACGTGCGGATCGCGGTGTCGCTGCTGCTGGTCGTCGCGCTGCTCCAGTTCCTGCTGCCCGCGGCCCGCGTGCTGCTCAAGCGGAGGTGAAGGGCTTGTCCGAGAAGAGGAGCGGACCGCTGGGCGGGGTCGCGGCCGGGGTGGCGCTGGTGCTCGTCGCGGTGCTCGCCGGGATCGCGGCGCAGCGCGTCGCGGACGGCGGACCGGCCACGACCGAGGTCGCCGCCGCCGTGACGCCCACCGGGAGCACCACGACGGTGAAGGTGAGCATCGTGGAGATGCGGTACCAGCCCTCGGTGATCAGCGTGCCCGCCGGGGACCGGCTCGTCATCGAGCTGACCAACTCCGACCAGCGGCGGCACGACCTGGTGCTGGCCACCGGGCAGAAGACCGGGCCGGTCGGCGCGGGCGCCGAGGTGACCCTGGACGCCGGGGTGATCGGCGGGGCGGTGGACGGGTGGTGCTCGCTGCCCGGTCACCGGCAGGCCGGGATGACGCTCACCATCACCACCACCGGGTCCGGCGCGCAGGCCGCCGCGGACCACGCGCAGCACGGCAGCTCCGCCGAAGGGCACGGCGAGCACGACGCGGCCCCGCGGTCGATCGACACGATGGCCGCGCCGTCCGCCGACTTCCGGGCCCGCGACGCCGCGCTGCCCGCCGCCTCCGGCGAGCGGGTGCACCGGCACGTGCTGCGGGTCAAGGAGGTCGAGGTCGAGATCGCGCCGAACGTGCGGCAGGTGATGTGGACCTACAACGGGACCGCGCCGGGACCGGTGCTGCGCGGCAAGGTCGGCGACGTCTTCGAGATCGAGCTGCACAACGACGGGAGCGTCGACCACGGCGTCGACTTCCACGCCGGGGCGCTCGCGCCGGACGGGCCGATGCGGCCGATCGAGCCGGGGGAGAGCCTGACCTACCGGTTCACCGCGACCAAGGCGGGCATCTGGATGTACCACTGCTCGACCATGCCGATGATGCTGCACATCGCCAACGGCATGTACGGCGCGGTGATCGTCGACCCGCCGGACCTGCCCGCCGTCGACCGCGAGTACGTGCTGGTGCAGTCCGAGCTGTACCTGGGCGGGGACCAGGCGAAGATGCGCGCGGAGAACCCGGACGCCATGGCGTTCAACGGGTACGCGGCGCAGTACGCGCACCGGCCGCTGACGGCGAAGGCCGGCGAGCGGGTGCGGTTCTGGCTGCTGGACGTCGGGCCGAACCGGTCGGGGGCGTTCCACGTCGTCGGCGCGCAGTTCGACCGGGTGTACGCCGAGGGGGCCTACCGGTTGCAGCCGGACGACCCCGGCGGGTCGCAGGTGCTGCCGCTGGCCCCGGCGGAGGGCGGGTTCGTGGAGACGGTGTTCCCCGAGGCCGGGCACTACCCGTTCGTCAGCCACGCCATGGTCGACGCCGAGCGCGGGGCGCGGGGGATCGTGGAGGTGACGGGCTGATGGGCGGGCCGTCGAGGCGCGTCGTCCGCAAGTTCCTGCCGCCGCAGCACGGGGCGTGGGCGATGCTCCTGCTGCCGTACCTGGCCGGGGTGCTCGCGGCGGGGTGGCGGTGGTGGGACCTGCCGCTGCTGGGGGCGTGGCTGTCGGGGTACCTGCTGTCGTACTTCGCGCTCCAGGCGGTGAAGACGCGGCGGCCGGGGAAGTTCCGGGAGCAGCTGACCTGGTACGGGGCGGTGACGGCGGCGTTCGCGCTGCCGGTGCTCGTGGCGTGCCCCCGGCTGCTGCTGCTCGCGCCCGCGTACGGGGCGCTGATCGGGGTGAACTGCTGGTACGCCCACCGGCGGCGGGAGCGGGCGCTGGTCAACGACCTGGTGTCGGTGGTGCAGAGCTGCCTGATGGTGCTGGTCGTGGCGGTGGTCGCGGACGCGCCGCTGACCGGCAGCCTGGTGCCGTTCCTGGTGACGTTGCTGTACTTCACGGGGACGGTGCTGTACGTCAAGACGATGATCCGGGAGCGCGGCAACCGGGTGTACCTGGTGGCGTCGGTGGTGTTCCACGTCGTGGCGCTCGGCGCGGTTGCGCCGTTCGGTCTACTCTCCGCGGTGGTGTTCGCGGCCCTGCTGGCACGGGCCTGGGTGCTGCCGAGGTACCCGCTCACGCCCAAGCAGGTGGGGCTCGCGGAGATCGTCGCCAGTGCGCTGGTGCTGGTCGTGGCGGTGGGGTGACGGGGGGGGTGGCGGATGAGCGGGCGTGATCGGGTGCTGACGGTGCGGCGGCGGGAGTGGGCCGGGCTGGGGGAGGGGGAGGTTCGGCGGGTCGAGGCGGTGTGGGGTGAGGCGTTTCCGCCTTCCGAGCGCAGCGCGCGGGACGGCGTGGCGACGCGGAGCAGCGACTTCCTGTGGACCGCGCACCTCGGGGGCGAGGTCGTCGGGTTCGCCACCGCGCTGCGGTTGCCCGAGTCCGGGGCCGTGTACCTGGAGTACCTCGCCGTCTCCGCCTCCTCGCGCGGCTCGGGGACCGGGGGCGCGCTGCTCGCGGCGATCGCCGAGGACGTGCTGGGGGACCCCGCGGTGGCCGGGATCGTGCTGGAGGTCGAGGACCCCGCGCGCACTCCGGGGGAGCTGGCCGCGCGGCGGATCGGCTTCTACGAGCGGTGGGGCGCACGGGTCGTTACGGCGATCAGCGGGTACGAGATGCCCGATCTCGCGGAGCCCGGACAGCGGGTGCCCATGGTGTTGTTGTGGCGTGGTGGTGTCGCGCAGCCGGTGCTGGAGGCGGACGGGGTCGAGCTGGTGCTCCGGGACCTGTACCTCGGCTACTACGCGCACGCCGCCGAGGCCGGGCACCTGGCGGAGCTGGTGGGGCGGCTCGACCGCCCGGCGTGACCCAGGTCGGAGTGGCCCGGTTCGGCGTGACCGCGCCCGGCGTGACCCGGTTCGACGTGGTCCAGTGGGCTGCGTCACACTTCGCGCCGCGGGTGCCGCGTGCTGACCTCCCTGGGGGTCGGGCGGCGTTCGGGCCGGTCCGGGGCCCTGTCGGGGGCATCCGGGCCGTGCCGGGACGGGGCGCCGCTGGGCGTTGAATCGCACCCACCAGCCTTGCGAGAAGGGCGGACAGTTGGACACAGCGCTGAGTACCGGAGAGGGCGGCGCGTCCGGCGCCGTCGTCCGCGTCGGGGTCGTGCGGGAGTCCACCGGCGGTGAGCGGCGGGTCGCGCTGGTGCCGGGGGCGGTCGCCGAGCTGGTCGGGCGGGGGATCGACGTCGTCGTCGAGAGCGGGGCCGGTGACGGCTCGCTGCTGCCCGACGGGCTCTACAGCGCCGCCGGGGCCGCCATCGGGGACGCCTGGGCGGCCGACGTCGTGGTCAAGGTCGCGCCGCCCACGGCCGAGGAGGTCACGCGGCTGCGGTCCGGGCAGGTGCTGATCGGGTTCCTGGCCCCGCGCGGCGCGGACAACCGGATCGGCGAGCTGGACGCCGCCGGGGTGCGGGCGTTCGCGGTCGAGTCCATCCCCCGGATCTCGCGCGCCCAGGCCATGGACGCGCTCTCCTCGCAGGCCAACGTCGCGGGCTACCGGGCCGTGTTGCTCGCCGCCTCGCTCTCCACCCGGTTCTTCCCCATGCTCACCACCGCCGCGGGCACCGTGAAACCGGCCTCCGCGCTGGTCCTCGGGGTCGGCGTCGCCGGACTCCAGGCGCTCGCCACGGCCAAGCGGCTCGGGGCCCGCACCACCGGGTACGACGTGCGGCCCGAGGTGGCCGAGCAGGTGCGCTCGGTCGGGGCCAAGTGGCTCGACCTCGGGATCGACGCCGCAGGTGAGGGCGGGTACGCGCGGGAGCTGACCGAGCAGGAGCGGGACACCCAGCAGAAGGAGCTGGAGAAGGCGATCAGCGGGTTTGACGTCGTCATCACCACCGCGCTCGTGCCGGGGATGCCCGCGCCCAGGCTGGTCACCGCCGCCGCCGTGGAGGGGATGCGCCCCGGCAGCGTCGTGGTCGACCTCGCCGGGGAGACCGGCGGCAACTGCGAGCTGACCGAACCGGGCCAGACCGTCGTGCGGCACGGGGTGACCGTCGCCTCGCCGCTCAACCTGCCCGCCACCATGCCGGAGCACGCCAGCGAGCTGTACGCCAAGAACGTCACCTCCCTGCTGGAACTGCTGATCACCGACGGCGCGCTCGCGCCCGACCTCGACGACGAGATCGTGGCGGGCGCGCTCGTCACCGGGAAGGAGGGCTGATGCACGAGCAGCTGCTGGCCAACGCGGCGATCCTGGTGCTGGCCGGGTTCGTCGGGTTCGCCGTCATCTCCAAGGTGCCGAACACCCTGCACACGCCGCTGATGTCCGGCACCAACGCCATCCACGGCATCGTGGTGCTCGGCGCGCTCATCGTGCTCGGCGAGCTGCCCGCCGACGCCGGGTGGGGGCCGCGCGCCATCGCGTTCGTCGCGCTGGTCTTCGGCACGCTCAACGTCGTCGGCGGCTTCCTGGTCACCGACCGGATGCTCGGGATGTTCAAGGGGCGCAAGGCCGCCGGGAAGTCCGCCGCCGGGAAGTCCGCCACTGGGAAGTCCGTCACTGGGAAGTCCGCCGACGAGGAGGCGGGCAGGTGAGCTACCTGGTCAACGGGCTCTACATCGTCGCCTTCGCGCTGTTCATCCTGGGCCTGTCCGGGCTCACCGGGCCCAAGACCGCCGTGCGCGGCAACTGGATCGCGGCGGCGGGCATGGGCGTCGCGGTGGTCGCCACGCTGATCAAGATCGGCGACACCGCCCCGGTCAACTGGGTGCTCGTCGTCACCGGGCTCGCGCTCGGCACCGTGCTGGGGGTCGTGCCCGCCAAGCGCACCAGGATGACCGCCATGCCGCAGCTCGTCGCGCTGTTCAACGGCGTCGGCGGCGGCACGGTCGCGCTCATCGCCTGGTCCGAGTTCATCGAGACCGACGGGTTCAGCCACCTCGGCGCGGACCGGTCGCCCGCCGTGCTGCTCGCCGGATCGCTGTTCGCGGCCGTCGTCGGGTCGGTCTCGTTCTGGGGCTCGCTCGTGGCGTTCCTCAAGCTCCAGGAGCTGCTGGGCAAGGGCCTGGAGCGCGGGCTCGTCTCGTCCGCGCGCGCCTTCCAGGTCCTGAACGTGCTGCTGGTGCTGGTGATCCTCGCCGCCTGCGGGCACATCGGGGTCGGCGCGGGTGACGGCGGCGGGTCGTCCGCCTGGTGGATCGTGCTGGTGCTGATCGCCTCCGGCCTCGCCGGGCTGTTCGTCGTCCTCCCCATCGGCGGCGCGGACATGCCGGTGGTCATCTCGCTGCTGAACGCGCTCACCGGCCTGTCCGCCGCCGCGGCCGGGCTCGCGCTCGACAACACCGCGATGATCGTCGCGGGCATGATCGTCGGCGCGTCCGGCGCGATCCTGACCAACCTCATGGCCGTCGCGATGAACCGGTCCATCCCGGCCATCGTGTTCGGCTCCTTCGGCGCGGCCACGACCGCCGGTGGCGAAGGCGGCCCGCAGGGCGTGGTCAAGGCGACCTCCGCGTCCGACGCCGCGATCCGGATGGCCTACGCGGCCCAGGTCGTCGTGGTGCCCGGCTACGGGCTCGCCGTCGCGCAGGCGCAGCACGCGGTCAAGGACATGGCCGCGCTGCTGGAGGCCAAGGGGGTGGAGGTCAAGTACGCCATCCACCCCGTCGCCGGGCGGATGCCGGGGCACATGAACGTGCTGCTGGCGGAGGCCGACGTCGAGTACGACGCGATGAAGGAGATGGACGACATCAACGACGAGTTCAGCCGGACCGACGTCACCCTCGTCATCGGCGCGAACGACGTCACCAACCCGTCCGCGCGCACCGACTCGTCCAGCCCCATCTACGGGATGCCGATCCTGAACGTCGACCAGTCCCGGTCGGTGATCGTGCTCAAGCGGTCCATGTCGTCCGGGTACGCCGGGATCGAGAACCCGCTGTTCTTCGCGGACCGGACGTCCATGCTGTTCGGCGACGCGAAGAAGTCGGTCAACGAGGTGATCGAGGAGCTCAAGGCGTTGTAGGACGTCCTGGGACGGTCGCGGGAACCGAACGTCACCGCACGAGGACCTGGCGTGGTCGACCCCCTGTATCGCGGACCACAGGGGTTGACCTTGCCGGGTCCTCGGCGGTTAGGTCGGATGGCGAACGAGTGAGCTGTCCGTCCGGTTTGGAGAGAGATGCCCCCGAAGTCCAAGCGCCGCACGAAGATCGCCGCGATCACCCTCGCGGCGGCGACCGCCCTCGCCGTCGGCCTCCACACCGGCCAGGCGTCGGCGGACGCGCTCCCGTTCCCGGACAACGCCCAGGCGGACTACCAGCTCGGCGGCGGCTACACCCCGCCCGGCAGCACGAAGATCGTCGTCCGCGACCGGACCGACGAGCCCGCCGAGGGGCTGTACAACGTCTGCTACGTCAACGGCTTCCAGACCCAGCCGGGCGACGAGATCGACTGGTGGAAGTCCCGGCACGACAACCTGCTGCTGCGCGACAAGAAGGGCGCCTACGTCGGCGACCTGGAGTGGGACGAGCTGGTGCTCGACATCTCCACCGACGCCAAGCGCGCCGAGCTGGCCGGGATCGTCGGCGGCTGGATCGAGCAGTGCGCGGCGGACGGGTTCCAGGCCGTCGAGATCGACAACTTCGACACCTTCCACCGGTTCTCCGGGCTGCTCAAGCAGGCCGACGCGCTCGACTACGCGAAGCGGCTGATCAAGGTCGCGCACGACGCGGACCTGGCGATCGGGCAGAAGAACGCCGCCGAGATCACCGCGCAGGGCAAGTCGGCCGGGTTCGACTTCGCCGTCGCCGAGGAGTGCGGCGAGTGGAGCGAGTGCGGCGACTACACCGACGCCTACGGCAACTCGGTGCTGATCGTGGAGTACCAGCGCGAGGCGTTCGACGAGACCTGCGCGGAGTTCGGCGACGACGTGTCGGTCGTGTTGCGGGACGTGAAGCTCACGGTCCCGAGCAAGAACAACAAGAACTACGTGTACGACGCCTGCTGATCGGCGTTCGCGCGGTGTGGAGCCGCCGTGTCCCGGAAGGGGCGCGGCGGCTCTTTCGCGTGGTGGCCACGGCGTACCGCTCCAGCAGGAAGAGCACGCCCGGATCGAGGACGACCGCGGCCGGGCTCAAGACGCGGGGCGCGGGCGCGCTGCTCGTCGTGGGACGCCGCCGTGGAATGTGGCCCAAGTCACTCGATTTCGAGAACCCGGGGCGCGATCCGGCCGTCTAGCCGGGTGTGAAGCGGAAACGGCTGGAGAGCGCCGACGAGGAGTTCCTCGTCCGGCGCACCGCCAGGGGCGACCGCGCGGCGTTCGAGGAGCTCTACCGCCGCACCTCGCCCTGGCTCGCGGTGCGGCTGCGCCGCAGGTGCGCCGACGAGCAGGTCGTGGCCGAGGTCATGCAGGAGACCTACCTGGCGATCTGGCGCGCGGCGGGCTCGTTCGCCGGTTCGGCCGCGGACGGGAGCGCGGTCGGCTGGATCTGGACCATCGCGGCCCGCCGCCTGGTCGACGCCTTCCGGCGGCGCGGGCACCACGCCGAGCCGCCCGCCTCCGCCGTCGCGCCGCCGGTCCCGGCGGTCGAGGAGGAGGTGCTCGCGGGCGTGCTCGGCGACGAGGTCGGGGACGCGCTGCGGCGGCTCTCGCCCGAGCTGCGGGACGTGCTGCGGGCCATGGTGCTCGACGGGCTCACGGTCACCGAGACCGCCGTGGTCCTGGGGGTGCCGGAGGGAACGGTGAAGACCCGCGCGCGCCGTGCGCGGATCGCGATGCGGGAGGCGCTGTCGTGACACACCCGAGCGACGAGCTGGTCCGCGCCTACGCGGCCGGGCTGGAGCTGGCCGACGACCGGCTGTGGGCGGTCGAGGGGCACCTGGAGCGGTGCGGGCACTGCCGGGGCAGGCTCGCCGGGGCCGCGCCGCCCCTGCCGCTGCTGGACGCGGTGTGGGCGGGCGTCGAACCGCGGCTGGGCGAGCCGCCCAGGCGGTGGAGCCCGGTCCGGCGGGCGGTCACCGCGTGGCTCACGCCGGTGATGGTGCCGTGGCTGGTCGTCGTCGCGCTGCTGGTGGTCGGCGTGGTCGCGGCGGACCTTCTGCTCGGCGGGGCGTCCGCGCTGCGGACCCCCTGGGTGCAGCTGGTCGCGCCGGTGCTGCCGGTGCTCGGCGTCGCCGTGTCCTGGACGCGCGGGCTCGACCCGGCCTACGAGGTGGTGGCCGCGACCCCGAGGTCCGGGCTGAACCTGGTGCTGCGCCGCACCGCCGCCGTGCTCGGCGTCCTGGCGCCGCTGCTGGGGGTCGGGAGCTGGCTGACCGGCGCGTCGGTGGCGCTGTGGCTGCTGCCGTGCCTGGCGCTGACCACCAGCACGCTCGCGCTGGGCAGCGTGATCGGCGTGCTGCCCGCCGCGCTCGCGCTGGGCGGGACGTGGGCCGCGCTGGTGGTCCTGCCGTACGCCGCCAAGGCCGTGCCGCTGGACGCCTTCACGGGCGCGCTGCCCGTCTGGGGCGCCGTGCTGCTGCTGGCCTCGGTGGTCGTGGTGCTGCGGCGCGGCAGGTTCGACCAGCTGGGCGCGCACCGCTGACCACCCGTCACGTCAACCACCCGCCACGTCAACCACCCGCCACGCCCCGGAATTGGGGGCGCGGCCGTCCGGAAAACCTTCCCGGACAAGAACTTCTCGACGCTGAACGATCGAAAACGTCCAACGGGGAACGTCCAATGAGGAGCGACATGCGCGCAGTGGGGGCCGACGAGGTCTCACCCACCGCCTACGCCTGGGAGATCCGGGCGAAGGGGCTGGTGGTGCGGGTCGGGCGCAAGAAGAACGCCGTCGACGGGCTCGACCTGGAGCTGGGCAAGGGGGTGCACGGGCTGCTCGGCCCCAACGGCGCGGGCAAGACCACGTTGATCCGCACCCTCGCCACCGTGCTGCGGCCCACCTCCGGCGAGCTCTCGGTGCTGGGCGAGCGGGTCGACGGGCTGGGCGGGCGGCGCGGGCTGCGGCGCAGGCTCGGCTACCTGCCGCAGGACTTCGGGTACTACAAGCGGTTCACGGTGCGCGAGTTCGTCGAGTACCTGGCCTGGCTCAAGGAGGTCCCGGCGGCCGAGATCCCCGGCGCCGTGCAGCGCGCCGTGGAGCGGGTCGGGCTCGCCGACCGGGCCGACGACCGGATGAAGACGCTGTCCGGCGGCATGGTGCGCCGCGTCGGGGTCGCGCAGGCCATCGTCAACGACCCGGCCGTGCTGCTGCTCGACGAGCCCACGGCGGGCCTCGACCCGGCGCAGCGCGTCCGGTTCCGCGAGCTGGTGGTGGAGCTGGGGCGGGAGTCCTGCGTGCTGATCTCCACGCACCTGGTGGAGGACGTCGCCGCCGCCTGCACCGACGTGGTGCTGATCGCGAACGGATCGCTCGTGTTCCAGGGGACTCCGGCCGAGGTCGCGGCGGCCGGGACGCCCGAGCACGTCGGTGACAGCCCGATCGAGCGCGGCTACTCCGCCCTGCTGGGCCAGGAGCCGGGCAAGGGGGGCTGGTGATGCGCGCGCTGAGGATCGAGCTGCGGCGCTCCGTCGCGCCGTGGGCCGGGCTGCTGGTGCTGCTCCTGCCGCTGCCGCTGCTGCTCCTGCTGTCCGGACCGTGGACCCACGACCCGGCCCGCTGGGAGAGCAGCACCACCACGGCTGCCCTGTGGCTGCGCTGGTGCCTGATGTTCGTCTGGCCCGTCGCGCTCGGCGCGGGGGCGGTCCAGGGGATGCGCGACCGGCGGTCCGGCATGACCGAGCTGCTGGGGACCACGCCCCGACCGGTCGGGCAGCGGACCGGCGCGCTGGCCGCCGCGCTCGCGGTGTGCCTGGTCGTCGGGTTCGGCGCGCTGGCGGTGGTGGGCGTGGGGAACGTGCTGCTGGGCGGCGGGCACACCTCGGCGGCGTTCCTGCCGGTGCTGGTGGTCGGGGCGCTCGCGGTGGTCGCGGGCGGGGTGCTCGGCCTGGCGGTCGGGCGCGTGGCGCCGCACCCGCTGGTCGCGCCCGCCGCGGCGGTGCTCGCGCTGGTGCTGCTGACGCTGGCCAACATCGGGCTGGCCGGGGCGCAGGTCTCCTCGTTCACGACGCGGCTGGCCCACCTCACGGCGGTGATCGGCGACCCGCGCGGCACGATGGTGACCACCACGTGGTCGTTCGACCTCGTGCAGGCCGCCTGGTTCGTCGGGCTCGCGGCGACGGGCGTGCTGCTGCTGGCCGCGAAGTCCTCGCGCGCCAAGGTGATCGCGCTCGCCCCCGCGCTGCTCGCCGCCGCCGTCGCGGTGCCGCTGCTGCCCGCGAGGCCCGCCGACGCGTTCACCGCCGACGCCGCCGCCGAGCTGGTGTGCGACGGACCGGTGTGCGTGTCCCGGATGCACGCCGACCGGCTGCCGGTGCTCGCCGAGGCCGGGCGCGAGGCGCTGCGGCTGCTCGCCCGGCTGCCGGACGCGCCGACCAGGGTCGTGGAGGACACCTCCCCGCAGTGGGTGGACCAGCTGCCCGAGCGGTCGGCGGACGTGGTGCGGATCAACTACCAGATGGACTCCGGGCTGCTGGAGGCCGACGTCGCGCGCACCCGCGACGAGCTGCTGGCGGGCGTCGGGGTGCCCCGCTGCCACGCCGCCAACGCGGGCGGCACCGACGAGCCGATCATCGCGGCGCTGACCGTCGCGCACCTCACCGGGGCCGACCGGCCGCCCGCCGACTACCCCGGTCACTTCACCGGGATGGAGTCCATGGTCGAGTCCGCGTGGGGCAGGTTCAGCTCGCACCCCGAGGACGTGCGGGAGCAGCGGGTCGTGGCGACCAGGAAGGCGCTGCTCGCCTGCGACGGGACCGCGCTGGACGTCCTGCTGCCGGAGGGCGTGCGATGAGGTGGGCGGTGCTGTACGCCCGCTCCAGGTCGGCGCCGTCGGCGTTCGGCGGGCTGCTGCTGGTGATCGCGGGGCTGTGGGCGGTGGCGGGCGCGGCGTGGACGCCGGTGCTGACCACGCTCGCCTCGGTCTCCGGGGTCTCGATCGCCGCGATCGGGCTGAGCGGGCAGGACCCGGCGCTCGACCGCACGGCCGCGCTGCCGTGGCCGGTGCGCAGGCTCGTCCACCTGCTGCTGATCGGCGTGGTCGCCACCGGCGCCCTGCTCGTGGCGCAGCGGCTCGGGCAGTCCGCGGTGGACCCGTGGGCCGTCGGGTGGGCCGGGGTGGGGTTCCTGGGGCTGGCGGGGATCGCGGCCACCGTCGCGGGCGGGCAGTTCGGGTGGACGCTGCCGCTGCTCTGGTGGGTCGCCGCGTTCATGGTGCCGGGAACCGACGGGTCCGGGTTCGCGCGGGTGCTCGGGTGGCCGCTGCGCGTGCCGGAGGACCGGGTGTCGACGTGGACCGCGATCGCGCTCGGCGCGGTCGGGGTGGTCGCCTACGCGCTGCGGGGCGCGCGCAGGTGATCGCGGGGGCGCGGCCGGGTCGCGCCCCCTGGTTTTTCCCGGTGCGCTGGGCTTTCCGGCATTCGGCGTAGTGCGCGGGGCACGCCGGGCTCGGTGCGGGGCACGCTTTACGATCCTGGTTCGTGATCTCCCCGAACCCCGACCTGCTCGGCCTGTTCCCCGACGCCGCCCGGCACCGCCCGCTGAGCTCGGCGCTCCCGCCGGGACGGCCCGTGCGCTCCCGCGAGCGGCCGGAGAGCCCGCTCCCGGCGCTCTGGCTCAGCGGCGGCCCGGCTCCCGCTGGCCTGTGGACGCGGCTGCGCGCCGAGCACGCGTCGTCCGGCCTGTGGCCGCTGCTGCTCGACGCGCTCGACGACGAGGACCCGGCCTACCGCCCGTGGGGCAGCGGCGAGCTGACGCCCGCGCCCTCGGCGGCGGCGGGCGCGCACGACCCGGCGGTGGTGCTGGAGCGGTGGTGGGCCGCGCACACCGGCGAGGACCCCGAGGACCAGCTGACGCCCGCCCAGCGGCTCGCCGTGACCGCCCCGTTCGGCCGCGCGTGGCCGGGCCTGGCGCCCGCGCGGGTGCCGACCAACGACCCCGGTCGCGTCGCTGACGACCTGGCGGGGGAGTTGTTGCGGGGGCACGGTTCCCTGCGGCTCGGGCTGGTCGCGGCCGACCGCGGCGCGGACGCGCTGACCGTCGCCGGGTGGCGCGGTGCGGCGGGGTACGTGGACGACACGGCGGAGCTGTCGGCGGTGCTGCGGTCCTGGGAGTCGCGGTTCGGCGCGCAGGTGGTGGGCGTGGGCTCCGGGACGCTGCTGCTGAGCGTGGCGGCGCCGCCCACGACGCTCACCGAGGCGCTGGCGATCGCGGTGGAGCACTTCGCGGTGTGCCCGGACAACGTGTGGCAGTCCGACGAGGCGCATCCGTTGATGGCGTACGCGGAGCGGTTGGTGGGGGACCACTCGTGGACGTTCTGGTGGGAGTGAGGTAGGCCGGGGGCTTCGGCGCGGGCTCGGGGGTGGGCTCGGGCTCGTGCCGGGGGTGGGTCGTGGTGTTCTAGGGGGTGCTCGCGCTGGAAGTGTAGTTCGCGCGGAGGGTTATTCACTTTCCTTCGAGAAGGTTTGCGCACTTCACGGGTGGTTTGGTCGCCGCTTCAGGTCTTTTTCGCTTTTTTGGGTGATATCCGCAAATATCGGTTCCAGGTGTTCCGGTCCGCCGCTAATTTCCGCCGTGGACCGGGAGGTGCGGATGGCGGGTTTCGAGGTGGACCCCGCCGTCCTGCGCGGTGCGGCGGACGTCGCGGCGCAGGCGGCTGGTGTGGTGCGAGGGCTGGGACTGGAGCGGGTGGCCGAGCTCGCGGACGCGCTGCCCGGCGCCGAGTCGGGTGGCACCGCCAGGACGCTCGGCCCGCGCTGGGCGGGGAGCGCCGACGTGTGGGCGGGCGCGGTGGACTCCTACGCGACCGGGCTCGTCGCCGCCGCCGACGACTACGAGGGGCAGGACGCCGAGGCCCGGCTCGCGGTCGAGCGGTCGGGAGAGCGGTGATGGTGGTCTGGAGCGAGCTCAGGCGGTGGAGCCCGGACCGCGTCGGGCTGGTGGGCGACCACCTGGCCGCGCGGAGCAGGCGGGTCGCCGGGTTGCAGGACGAGTTGGACGACGCCGGTCCCGCCGACTGGAGCGGTGCTGCGGCCGACGCGGCGGCTGGCGACCTGCGGGCGCGGCGGCGCGAGTTGGAGGAGCTCGCCGCGCTGTTGTCCGCCGCCGTGCGGGCAGTGGACGACGCCGAGAACGCGGTGCGGGAACTGGTGCGCGGCGCCGAGTCGGTCGAGTTCTTCGCCTCCCGCAACGGGTTCCGGATCGCGGACGACCGGGTGGTCCAGGTCGCCGCGCACGGCGGGGCGCACCTCGGCGAGGTGCTGCACGCCGAGGTGCGGGCGATCCTGACGACCGCCGCCGAGGTCGACGGCGAGTTGGACTCCGCGCTGCGGCGGGTGCTCGCGGACGGGACCGGTGCTGCCGGGACGACGACCCCCGCTGCGGCCGACCCCGTCGCGCGGCACCGCGAACTGCTCGTACGGCACCAGGTCAAGCCGGACGGCACGACCACCTGGCCGAGCGGGCTGACCGGGCTGATCGCGGACGCCGCCGGGCGTGGTCGGACGACCGTCACCCTGGCCGAGGCGGACCTGCTCGACGACCTCCAGCGGCGTCGGGGGTTGTTGGGGGTCAAGGAGTTCGCGGACGTCCAGGCCGACGCGCTGGAGACCGCGCACGAGCGGTTCGGGCCCGGTGGGCTGACCGACGGGCACGGGGACGCGTTCCGGCACGCCTACTGGAACGCGCTGATGACCCGGAGGTACGGCGAGGAGTGGACCCGCGACTTCGCCACCGCGCACGAACGCGCCCCCACCGGGCACGAGGTCCCGGTCGCGATGGACTTGCACAACAACGAGGTCGGGCGCGACATCGCCCGCGCCAACCCGGACGCCGGACCCGGCGAGCTGGCGGAACTGGTCGAACGGGCGGTCAGGGACGGCAGGACGCTCGTCGTCGACCGGTCGGACGTGCTGGTCCCCTCCAACGAGGTCGCGGTGGGGCAGACCCGCGCGAGCGACGTGAAACCCTGGCCCGTCAACGTGAATCGTGGGGACGACCGCGATCCCGGCAAGCCCTCCGCCGTTCCGGACGGGTACTGATCATGCGCGTGACGTGGGTGTTGGTCGTCCTGCTGGCGCTGTCGGCGGGCTGCTGGCGGGAGAGTGCGGGCGTGCGGGTGGAGTTCGACGAAACCCTGGGAACGGCGATCCTCGACCTGGCCCACTCGGACGGCGTCCGGCCGCTCAAGGAGCTGGCGCCGGGGGACTGGACGACGGTGCGCGTGCTGATCGGGCCCGCGCTCGGTGAGCGGGTGGCCGCCGAGCTGGGGGTCGCCGAGGGGTTGGAGGGGGACGGCACCTACCGGGGCGGGTACGCGCAGGACGGGAACCTGCTGGCGTTCCGGCGCGGTGACGAGGTGGCGCGGGTGGTGGGGCTCGGGCGGTTGGCGGTGCTGGGGGCGGGGGAGTACCCGGCGGACGTGGTGCTGCGGGCTCGGGACGGGGCGATCACGATGACCGATCCGGCCGGGCGGCCGGTGGGGTCGCGCTGAGGGTGACCGGTCGCCCCGGTGAGACCGGTCGCTCCGCGGTTGTCGTCGCTAGACGCCCGCGACCGCGAGGATCCAGTCGCGGTAGAGCGTGACGTTCGTGTAGGCGCACCAGGTGCTGCGGTTGCTCGTGGAGGACACGCCGACCTGGTACTGCTGGCCGTCCACCGGGCTGGTCGCGGTCATCGGCCCACCGGAGTCGCCGCCCGCCGCGATGCCGTCACCGGTGCGGGCCAGGATCGCCGAGCCGCCGAGGTGGTCGACCGATTCGAGGGTCTCGGCCCTGGTGGTGGCCACCTTCAGCACCGGCGACCGGCAGGCGCCCTCGTTGCCGGTGCACGTCGCGCCCCAACCCCAGATCCGGGCCTCCTGGCCCGCCGCGACGGCGCCGGGCTCGCCGAGGCGGGCGTGGCCGAGCACCAGGGGGTGCTGTCGCGGAAGAGGCGGACGGCGAACGGGGCGTAGTAGGCGGGGGCGCCGCCGATGACGTTCGGGGACGTGGTCGGGGGTGGGGTGGGGGCGGCTTGCGCGGGGGTGGCGAGGGTTGCTGCGGCCACGAGCGCGGTCAGCAAGGCGCTGAGTCTTCGCACGGTCGCTCCGGGGTGGTGGGGGTGGATCGATTCACCGGGAGCTTGCTCGTGCTGGGCTGCGGGCGGTGGTGGGCGAAGGTCCCCGAAGCTCGGGGGCTGAGGACCGTGGGCGGGTGGCGTCTCGGGGGCAGTTCCTCCAAAGCGCGCGGTCGGTTCACAGGGCCGGTTCCATCAACCGGTCGGCCTCCACCCGCTTCTGCCCCGCGAAAGTGATCAGCACGGTGTCGCCCGCGCAGTGCGCCAGCGCTTTGGACTCCAACGACTTCACCGTCCGCCTGAGGTTGGTGCGCATGGCTTCCGGCACCCACTGCTGGAGCTCGGCGAACCGAACGCCCTCGGTGCCCGCGTGGTAGAGCAGGACGAGCAGGTGGTCACCCGCGCGCAGGTCTGGGCGGAGCACCTTCGGCTGTCCGTCGAACACCTGCACGACGGGCAGCTCCCTGGTCACGAGGGCGTCCACCATCCGCTGCGCCACGTCGGCGGAGACCTCTGCGCTCAACCTGACGAACTCTGCCAGCGTCCAGTCGAGCACGGCGACGACCAGGGTCGAGTCCTGGAGGCTCGGGTCAATTCCGTCACCGAGGTGCGCGACGTCCCGGCTGTTGCGGATGTCGTAGATGACCCGCAACGCCCTGGGCAGGTAGATCCGCACGGATTTGGGGTGCGCCGCCGCAGGGATCTTCGCCAGAGAGCCGATCACCTCCTCGGTGTTCAGGATGCCGCCGATCGGGGTGAAGCGCCCGGTCGTCCGCTGCTGGAGCATCCGGAACGCCGCTTCGCAGAACCGGCCGCCTTCGACCTCGCTCAACCGGTGCCCGCCCAGGTGGTAGTTCCGCTTGGCCTCCTCGTAGGTCTCGCAGAGCTGCTCGACCAGCGCCGGGTCGTAGGCGGCGTCCAGCACCGCGCGGACCGACGCGCTCACGACTCGTCCTTCGCCTGGGAGGAAGCACGCTTCGTCCCGTTTCGCGGGGACTTCGGGCGGTGCGGGTGCTCGCCGAGGGCGACGTTGGCGGCCTCCCGGTCCGGCAGCGCGAGCACGAAAAACTCACCACGCGTGGTGAGCTGCTTCATCCCGTTGCCCGCCGCCACGATGTATCCGCACCGGTCCTCGGTCTTGGCGACGTCGCGCGAGGGGTTGGCGAACTTGGCCGAAGCGGCCTCGGTGTTGAGCGCCACGATGTCGGCGGTCTTGAAGTGCTGCATCCCTCGGTGGTAGGTCAGGTAGTAGGCCAGGCAGGCGATCTTCTCCTGGATGGTGTTGGGCTTCTTCTGGCTCATGAAGATCCGGGGCAGCGGCGCCTCCTCCTGGCCGGAGTCGATCGCCGCCAGTCGAGTCGCGGTCGCCGGTATCGCCGCGCTGGTCGCCTGCGCCGGGACGCCGGTGAGCTGGGCGGGCGCCTCCGGCGACAGCCGCAGGGCCTCCCCAAGCCACCAGTAGGCCCGCTGCACCGACTCCCGGTCCAGGTGGGAGAGCACCTCGTAGGCGCTTCCCATGGCCTTGAGCTCGTCGAACCTGTCCCCGGACGGCTGGTCGGCGTCATCGGGTGAGGAGGTCTCCGCTCGGTGGGGCAACGGGCTGGCCAGTTCCAGTGACAGGTCCTCGCTGCTGTTCATGGGTGGTTCTCCGTCCTTCACGCCGTTCCGCGCGTACTGGTGATGAGGACGAGTGAACAGCCTCGTTGTCGCCGTTCTGTCGCCACACAGGGAGGAGGCGGAACCGAAAGAGTGATTGACGTGTGCTCTGACCTGGGGTTACCACTCGTTCCATCAGGTGTCGGGCACAGGTATGGCCCGTGTCGTCACCGTGGAGACCGGAGGGGGACGCTCGTGGGGAACTGGAACGTCGTGAGCACCTGCGCGTTGCTCTGCACGCTGCTGGAGCGCGACGACTACCGCAGGAGGTGGGCGAGGAAGTCCGGGCGGGGTGGCGGAGGGCTCGACCAGACCGCGATCGCCAAGGTCCTCGCCAAGCAGCGGGTTGAGGACGGCGAGATCAGCGAGGAGCGGTGGGACGCGCACCGGGTGATGAAGGACCCGGTGCGTCGCATGGTGCGGCGCGAGCGGCTCACCGGGAAGACCCTCGCCCTGTTCATCCGGGCGTTCGACATCGCCGAGCGCGACCAGGACCTGCTGTGGGACACGTTCGCCGGGGGCGGGTTCTCCGTCGGGATCGTGAACACGATCCGGGAAAGGCCTCGGCTGGCGGTTCCGCAGCGCCACCGCACGATCTCGGTGTCCGAGCGGTACCGGATCGGCACGGGGGGCGTTCCCGTTTCCCGGAACGTCCGGCAAGCCCTCCGGGCCGTCGGGGACGGGGTCGGGTCTTACACCTTCGGGCACGAGCGCGAGGTTGCGGAGGTCACCGTGCGGCACGGTGGTTTCGTCGGGCCGCAGCACGAGTACGGCGACGGGCTGCACGCCACCGAGATCATCCTCGAACGCCCGCTCCGCGCCGCCGAGACGACCGCCCTGGAGTACGAGGCGACCTACTCTGCGGGGAGCGAGTCGTTCACCGAGGTGCGCAGGGCCGCGTACGGGCGGTCCGAGAACGTGGACATCGCCGTCGAGTTCGCCGACCGGTTTCCGGGGCAGGCGTGGTGGTGCGTCTGGGAGGAGCTCGGTCGCGGGAACCCGGTGCACGAGGAGCGGATCGACTGCCGGAACGGGGCGATCTGGAAGTACTTCCCCGCGCTGGAGAACGCGGTGGTCGGGGTGCGCTGGCAGTGCTGAGGCCCAGGTTCGCTCCCGCCATCTCGGGTGCGCTGCTGCGGCCCCGTCCTTGACGCCCGGCCCCGTGCCGCTTAGCGTCAGGCGCTGATAACGATCGGGATCTACCGCGAAACTTTCGAACCGGTTTCCGCTCGCCCGCCACCGCGCGGGTTCTCCCAGAAAGCGCCGGACATGACGCTGACAGCGAAGTCAGTCTCCCGAGCCGCACTCGCCTCCGCGCTCGCCGTGCTCACCGCCGCCGCGGTCGTGCTCGTGGCGACGCCCGCCAGTGGCGCCGCCTCGACGCTCGCCGCCGCCGCGCAGCAGAAGGGGCGGTACTTCGGGACCGCCGTGGCCGCCAACAAGCTCTCCGACTCGACCTACACCGGCATCCTGAACCGCGAGTTCGACATGGTGACGGCCGAGAACGAGATGAAGATGGACGCCACCGAGCCCAACCAGGGCCAGTTCTCCTACGGCAACGCCGACCGCATCGTCAACCAGGCCCGAGGGCAGGGCAAGCGAATCCGCGGGCACGCGCTCGCCTGGCACTCCCAGCAGCCCGGCTGGATGCAGCGCATGGAGGGCTCCTCGCTGCGGCAGGCCATGCTCAACCACGTCACCCAGGTCGCCACCTACTACCGGGGCAAGATCTACGCCTGGGACGTCGTCAACGAGGCCTTCGCCGACGGCAACTCCGGTGGCCGCCGCGACTCCAACCTCCAGCGCACCGGCAACGACTGGATCGAGGCCGCGTTCCGCGCCGCGCGCGCCGCCGACCCCGGCGCCAAGCTCTGCTACAACGACTACAACACCGACAACTGGTCGCACGCCAAGACCCAGGGCGTCTACCGGATGGTGCAGGACTTCAAGTCGCGCGGCGTCCCCATCGACTGCGTCGGCTTCCAGGCGCACTTCAACAGCGGCAACCCGGTGCCCTCCAACTACCACACCACGTTGGGCAACTTCGCGGCCCTGGGCGTGGACGTGCAGATCACCGAGCTGGACATCGAGGGCTCCGGCTCCGGCCAGGCCCAGCAGTACCAGGGCGTCACGCAGGCCTGCCTCTCCGTCGCCCGCTGCACCGGCATCACCGTCTGGGGCATCCGCGACACCGACTCCTGGCGCGCCTCCGGCACCCCGCTGCTGTTCGACGGCAGCGGCAACAAGAAGGCCGCCTACAACTCCGTGCTGGCCGTGCTGAACGAGGGCGGCGGGCAGCAGCCGACCACCACCACCGGTCCGACCACGACCACCACGAACCCCGACCCCGGCGGTGGCGGCTGCACCGCGACCTACTCGGAGGGGCAGAAGTGGAACGACCGCTTCAACGGGCAGGTCGCGGTCTCGGGCGCCGACGACTGGGTCGTCACGGTCACCGTCAGCTCCCCGCAGCGGATCATCGCGACCTGGAACACCAGCGCCACCTGGGACTCCAGCGGCAACGTGATGACCGCGCGGCCCAACGGCAGCGGGAACTCGTTCGGATTCACCGTGCAGCACAACGGGAACTGGAGCTGGCCCAGCCTCGCCTGCAGCAGGGGGTGAGCGGGGACTAGGGCTGAAACCGGTGCGCCCCGGCGGTTCCCGTCACGCGGCGAGAACCGCCGGGGCGGTCCGGTCAGACCCGGCCGAACAGGTCGCGCCGCAGGCCGGCCGCGCGGAACAGGTGGTCGCGCGAGTCCTCCAGCTCGTGCCGCAACCGGTCCACGTCCACGTCCAGCAACCGCCCCCGCCACTTGCGCACCCGGCCCGCGACGATCACCGTCTCCACGTTCGAGCGGTCCATCAGCGCCACCACCGCCCCCGGAGCGCTGTTGAGCGGGGCCACGTTCAGCGCCGTCGCGTCCAGCAGCACCACGTCCGCGTCCTTGCCCGGCGTGAGCGACCCGGTCCGGTGGTCCAGACCGAGGTCCCTGGCGCCGTTGAGGGTCGCGAAGCGCAGCACGTCGCGCGCGGTCAGCAGCGGCGGGTCGTCCTCGGCGGGCGGCGGCCAGTGGTTCGGCGGGTGGCCGTCGCCGCGCGCCAGCACCCGCTCGTTCACCACCATCCGCTGCATGGTCAAGGCCGAGCGCATCAGCGTGAACGGGTCGGCGGGCATCGTCGTCTCGACGTCCGAGCTGAGCGAGGGCTCCATGCCCAGCGCCTGCATCGTCAGGATCGGCGGGGTGCCGTGCCGCATGGCCATCTCGATCGGGAACGCGATCGACACCCGCGCGCCCGCGTCGCGCACCCGCCGCCACGTCTCGTCGCCGACGCCGGTCATGTGGATGAACAGGTTGTCCGGGCCCAGCCCCAGATTCCCGCCGACCCCGCCCTCGCCGCGCGCCAACCGGTCCAGCACCGGGTTCGTGCCCGCGCCCGACACGGCGTGCGCGACGATCCGCAGCCCCAGCTCCCGGCCCAGCTCCCAGGCCCGCGAGTACAGCGCCTCGTAGTCCAGGTACATCTCGCCGCCCATGGCCATGGTGACCAGCCCGTCCGAGGCGAACCACCGCTCCAGCACGGCCCGCGCGTCCTCCGGGTACGTCGACCCCGGCCGCCCGTCACCGCCCGCGTACGACAGCACCGCGCGCCTCCCGGCCTCGCGCAGCGCGGTCACGGCCGCGTCGGTGTGCTCGGGGGTGTGGTGGATCTGGGAGATGTCCAGCACCGTCGTCACGCCCGCGTCCAGCTGCGCCAGACCGGCGAACAGCGTGCTCAGCCGCACGTCCTCCGGCCGGTAGAGCGGGGCCATCCGGCCGAGCACGAAGTCGCCGTAGTTCGGGTTCGCGGACGGCGAGCCGGAGCCGTCGTCGAACAGCAGCGCGTCCGGGAGCGCGCCGCGCAGCGCCGTCTCGAACTGGTGGTGGTGCGTGTCCACGAAGCCCGGCAGGACGATCCGGCCGCGCGCGTCCAGCACGGCCGCGTCCGGGACGTGCAGGTCGGGCCCCACGGCGGCGATGCGCGCGCCGTCGACCAGCACGTCGGCGCGTTCGAGGTCGCCGACCTCCGGGTCCAGCGACAGCACCGCGCCGCCCTTGATCAGGTACCGGCTGCCGGGCCTGCCGCTGTCGGCCGGTAACCCTTGTCCCGCTTGGAAGTCCTCGGTCACGTGTCCTCCCCGTCGAGTCGGTGACGTCACCGTGATCGTCACCCCGGAGGAGGCGCGCGGTGGGGGAGGAGGATCTTTCGGGCAGGAGTTCTGCCCCTGCGGGCAGCGGGACGCCCCTCCGCGTGGAGGAGCGCCCCGCGGCGTCAGCGGCCGACCCGCTCGGCGATCAGCGGACCGCCGCCCTGCACCTCGTCGCCCGCGTCGCCGATCCGCCACGCGCCCGCCAGGGACTCCAGCGCGCGCGGGATGCGCGCCGCCTCGTCCGCGCTCAGCGTGAACAGCGGCTGCCCCGCCCTGACCGCCTCGCCCGGCTTCACGTGCAGCTCGACGCCCGCCGCGTGCTGCACCGGGTCCTCCTTGCGCGCCCGGCCCGCGCCCAACCGCCAGGCCGCGATGCCGAACGGGAGTGCTCGCTGCTCAACGAGGACGCCGTCGCGGTCGGCCCGCACCACCTCGTGCTCGCGCGCGGTCGGCAGGGCCGCGTCCGGGTCGCCGCCCTGCGCGCGCACCATCCGCCGCCACGTCGCCAGCGCGCGGCCGTCGTCCAGCGCGGCGGCCACGTCCTCGTCCGGCCTGCCCGCCAGCGCCAGCATCTCCCGCGCCAGCGCCAGGGTCAGCTCCCGCACGTCCGCCGGGCCGCCGCCCTCCAGCACCGCCACCGACTCGGCGACCTCGTTCGCGTTGCCGATCGCCCGCCCCAGCGGCACGTTCATGTTGGTCAGCAGCGCGCTCGTCGCCACGCCCGCGTCCTCGCCCAGCTCCACCATGGTCCTGGCCAGCTCGCGCGCGTCCGCGAGGTCGGTCAGGAACGCGCCCGAGCCGAACTTCACGTCCAGCACCAGCGCGCCCGTGCCCTCGGCGATCTTCTTCGACATGATCGAGGACGCCATCAGCGGGATCGCGTCGACGGTCGCCGTGGTGTCCCGCAGCGCGTACAGCTTCTTGTCGGCGGGCGCCAGGCCGGACCCGGCCGCCGCCACCACGCCCCCGACGTCGCGCAGCTGCGCGACGATGTCCTCTGTGGACAGATCGGCGCGCCAACCGGGGATCGACTCCAGCTTGTCCAGCGTGCCGCCGGTGTGGCCGAGCCCGCGCCCGGACAGCTGCGGCACCGCCACGCCGAACGACGCGACCAGCGGCGTCAGCGGCAGCGTGATCTTGTCGCCGACCCCGCCGGTGGAGTGCTTGTCGGTGGTGGGCTTCCCCAGGTCCGCGAAGGACATCCGCTCGCCCGAGGCGACGATGGCCAGCGTCAGGTCGCGGGTCTCCTCGCGGCTCATGCCGTTGAGCCAGATCGCCATCAGCAGCGCGGACATCTGCTCGTCCGCGACCCGACCGCGCGCGTACGCGTCGACGATCCAGCCGATCTGCTCGGTGGACAGCCGCTGCCCGTTGCGCTTGGCGCGCAGCACGTCGACGGCGTCGAAGGGTTCGACCTTCGGCAAGGTGGTGCTCCTCTCGGCGGGACCGGGGTCAGTGCCCGCCCGTAGCGGCGGCGGCCACCGTGTCACGGGTGACCAGCGCCGTGACCAGCCGGGTTCCGGCGGTCCGCTGGTTGTCGATCACGCCGAGCGCGGTGGCCACGGCGGCCGTCGCGAGGTCCGCGGCGGGCAGTCGCACGGTGGTGAGCGCGGGGCCCAGCATCCGGGCGAGGTCCAGGTCGCCGACCCCGACGACCGAGAGGTCCTCCGGCACCCGCCAGCCCTTCGCGCGCGCGGCGCGGAACACGGCGGGGGCGAGCAGGTCGTCGTCGCACACCACGGCGGTGAACCGGCGCGCGCCGTCCAGCAGGCCGGTGGCGGCGGAGCAGGCGGCGTCGAAGTCGGTCGCGGACGTCTCGGCCACGGCGGTGACCCGCCCGCCCAGCGCGGAGAACGCGTCCGCGAACGCGGTGCGGCGGTCGAGGTAGGTGGGGTGCGCGTTGCGGGTGTTCAGGCAGGCGACCTGGGTGTGCCCGGCGGCGCGGAGCAGGCGGGCGGCCTCGGTCATGCCGGGGGTGAAGTCGAAGCCGACGGTGGGCAGCTCGTCGCCGTACAGCTCGCAGGCCACGACGGGCAGGCCTGTGGCGGCGAGCGCGGCGGCTTCCGCTCCCGTCGGGCCGTAAGCGATCGCGCCGCCGAGGTGGCCCGCGCGGATGAGGTCGGCGAGGCGGTCGGTCCAGGACGTCTCGCCGTCGTCGCGGGTGATCAGGATGACCGAGTGGTCGCGCTCGCGGGCCCTGCGCTCGGCGTGCTGGAACAGGGAGGCGAAGAAGGGCTGGCTGACGTCGCGCACGGCCAGGCCGATGATCGGCACGCGGCCGGTCTTCAGGCGGGCGGCGGCGGTGTTGGGCACGTACCCGAGCCGGGCCGCGGCCTCGCGGACGCGCTCGGCGGTGCGCTCGGACACGCGGGTGCCCGCCTTGCCGGAGAACACCAGCGACACCACGGACTGCGAGACGTCCGCCAGGCGCGCCACGTCGCTGCCGGTGACCGCGCGCCAGGGGCGCTTCGCTTCAGCCATGGGGCGCCTTCCTGGCGGGGTGGGGGAGAGGGGGCGTGGGGGTGCTGTGGCGCGGGACCGCAGGGGTACCGGTCCGCGGTCCCGCGCCACAGCGCGGCGCAGGCGGCGCGATCGGGGGTTCGAGCCGCCGCGCCTGGCGGTCCGGTCAGTAACCGGACGGGTTCGTGTCCGCGCCCTCGACGAGCGCGCGGGTGCCCGAGACGCCCAGGCGGGTGGCGCCCGCGGCGATCATCTCGCGCGCGGCCTCGGCGGTGCGGATGCCGCCGGAGGCCTTGACGCCCACGTTCGGGCCGACGGTCCTGGCCATCAGCGCGACGGCGTGCGCGGTGGCGCCGCCGGTGGGGTGGAAGCCGGTGGAGGTCTTGACGAAGTCGGCCTCCGCGCGCACGGCGGCCTCGCAGACGGCGACGATCTGCTCGTCGGTGAGCGCGGCGGACTCGATGATGACCTTCAGGACCGCGCCGGGCACGGCCTCGCGGACGGCGCGGACGTCGGCCTCCACGTCGGCGAAGCGGCCCTCGACCGCGGCGCCGACGTCGATGACCATGTCGATCTCGTCGGCGCCCTGCGCGACGGCGCGGGAGGCCTCCAGGGCCTTGATCGCGGAGGCGTGCTTGCCGGAGGGGAAGCCGCAGACGGCGGCGACCTTGATCGACGCGCCCTCGGGCAGGTCGAGGGGGAGCATGTTCGGCGAGACGCACACGGAGTACGCGCCCAGCTCGACGCCCTCCTGGACGAACCGGGCGACGTCGGCGCGGGTGGCCTCGGGCTTGAGGAGGGTGTGGTCGATGACGCTGGCCAGGTCCGGCACGGTGATCCCTTTCGCCGACGAGCGGGAGCGGGGCAGCCGGGTGACTGCCGCGGGTCATACGATAAACCTGGGGTAGGTCATACGAAAGACCTGGGGGCGCCCCGGGGTGACGCCCCTCGGGCGTGCGGTCACGCAGGGTTGCGAAAATTAAACTTTGAGTAGTCTCAATCCGATTTTCGGGTGTGGTTCGTGGGCTTTGTCGCTTCGATAGCCGAGCTATAAATACGCTCAGGTGATGAGCTGTCCGCACTTTGTGCATCTATTTCCTGTGAATAACCACCCTGGCAGGTGATTTTTGCCCCCGCGTCGCCGGTCGGGCTTCGTTTTTTGACCACCTCGTCCGCCGCTGCTGGCACTATCGGCGACGGGGCTGTCGGATGAAGGCCGCCAATGCGACGAGGAAGCGCATGTCGGTTTCCGTTGCGGGTGTGGGGCAAGTGTTGATGTCGAGTTCCGTGATCGCACCTCGTGTGCTGTTCGGACTGGGTGGTGACAGGTTGCTGCGCTGACCGGGCGTTCGAGGGCTCCGGTCGAACGCCGGTTGTCGCGACGCGGGTCAACGGGCTTTTTCAGGCTCTGTCCGGGGCGAGGTGATCCGGTGGGTGATGGGAGAGTGACCCGCTAGGAGTTCCTTCGGGAATTTCGCACCCTCCTGAAAGGGTGGACGAGAAGTCTCAGGCATCACCCGCATTGGGAACGTCAATCACCGTTCGTGCCGCACGGAGCGGGAGCGGTTGTCGTGCCAAAAAGATCCAGAGCGTGAAGAGGAGTGGTCGTGAGCAGTGGTGAGATCAGGATCGGTCGCGGGATCCTGAGGGTCGGCGGTCAGGTCTACCCGTTGAGGAACATCTCCAGCGTCAGCTCCTGCTGGGGCGACCCGCAGCCGTTGCGGGGGCTGGCCGTCAAGAAGGCGCTCTTGCGGTCCGTCGTGGCCGTGTTCCTGTCGTTGCTGGTGGGGGGCTACTCCGCCGCCGGTGGGGTGATCCTGTTCGTGGTGACCATGGCGCTCGTGCTCTGGCGCGCCTCCGTGGAGCACGAGGTCAGTCCGATCTACGGGCTGGTGCTCAACACCGCCGGTGTCGACAAGTGCGCCATCTGGAGCTTTCAGGAGAGCGAGATCGACAACCTGGTCGAGGTCATCGCCGAGGCGATCGGCGACCCCGACGCGGCTCAGGCGGTCATCAACCTCGACGACGTCGTGGACGGCGACGTCGTCCGGCAGTTCGGCGGCGACAGCATCGGCAAGCAGGACGGGGTCGGCGTCGGTGGCCTCAGATGACCGGGGGCGGCTGGGTGGAGATCGCCCACCTGACCCAGGTCGGCGGAGGCGAGAGGAAGCACCGCCACCGATCGCACCCCGGTGACAGGGGCGAGGGTCGTTAGAGGTCCGCGGACGTCGCGCTGCGCCCTCGACGCGGTCGAGTGGCGCAGCGCGGGGCTCGGCGGTACACCACTTGACGTGCGGCGGTCATGCGGCGGCGTCGGTGGGAGGTTCGTGTTGTGGGATCGTCGCGAGGTCCGGCGCGCACCATCCCGTCGCCCCGAACCGCGCGTGACCTGCGACATGAAACCGACCCGGTAAAATGTTACAGCCGCGCTAACCCGTCGGATCGCACCTGG
Organism: Actinosynnema mirum DSM 43827; assembly: GCF_000023245.1. Lineage (GTDB taxonomy): Bacteria > Actinomycetota > Actinomycetes > Mycobacteriales > Pseudonocardiaceae > Actinosynnema > Actinosynnema mirum. The sequence continues at coordinate 5,638,073 of NC_013093.1, read as the reverse complement.
CTGACTCGCACTCTTCCCAAACCAAGGGCCATGTGACATGGTACCGGCGTGTCCACTCCTCTTCGAGTAGTCGTGGTGGGCGCGGGCATCGTCGGCTCGGCGATCGCCCGCGCACTGGCCCGCGAGGGCTGCGCGGTGACCGTCGTCGACCGCGGGCCCAGCGCGGGCGGGACGTCCGCAGGCGGCGAGGGGAACCTGCTGGTCTCCGACAAGGAGCCCGGTCCCGAGCTGCGCCTCGCCCAGCGCTCCCTCTCCTCCTGGCTGCGCATCGAGGACGAGCTGCGCGACGAGCTGCCCGCCGCCTTCCCCGACCTCGAACTCGAGCGCAAGGGCGGCCTCGTCGTCGCCACCACCGACGCGGGCGCCGCGGCGCTGCGCGAGTTCGCCGCCGCCCAGCGCGCCGCGGGCGTCACCGCCGAGGCCGTCGACGACGACCGGGTCCGCGAGCTCGAACCCGACCTCACCCCGGACCGCGCCGCCGTCGTCCACTACCCCGACGACATGCAGGTCCAGCCCGTCGCGGCCACCGAGGCGCTGCTCGCCGCCGCCCGCCGCCACGGCGCCCAGGTCCGCCAGGGCGTCGAGGTCACCGGACCGGTGCTGGACGGCCCGAGGCTCGTCGGCGTCACCACGACCACCGGGCAGACCCTCACCGCCGACGCCGTCGTGCTCGCCGCCGGACCCTGGTCCGGCGCGGTCGCCGAGCGCCTCGGCGCGCACCTGCCCGTCGCGCCCCGCCGGGGCACCGTCCTGGTCACCTCCCGGATGCCGCAGCGCGTGTGGCACAAGGTCTACGACGCCGACTACGTGGGCGCGGTCGGCTCCGGCGCCGCCGACCTCCAGGTGTCCAGCGTGGTCGAGTCGACCGCCGCGGGCACCGTCCTCATCGGCTCCTCCCGCGAGCGCCGCGGCTTCGACGAGCGCATCGAGGCCCGCGTGCTCTCCGCGCTCGCCGCCAAGGCGCTGCTGCTGTTCCCGTTCCTGGCCGACGTCCAGGTCATGCGCGCCTACGGCGGCTTCCGCCCGTTCGTGCCCGACCACCTGCCCGTCATCGGCCCCGACCACCGCCTGCCCGGCCTGTGGCACGCCACCGGCCACGAGGGCGCGGGCATCGGGCTCAGCCTGGCCACCGCCGAGATCCTGCGCGACGACCTGCTGCACGGGAAGCGCGACGAGCTGGCCGCCGAGTTCCGCCTGGACCGACCGACCCTGCTGCCGCACCTGGAGGGGACCGCCCGATGAGCAAGATCCGCATCGAGGTCGACGGCCGGCCCGTCGAGGCGGTGGCGGGGCAGAGCATCGCCGCCGCCCTCCTCGCCGCAGGCCGCACCTCCTGGCGCCGCACCCGCGCGGGCCGCCCGCGCGGCGTGTTCTGCGGCATCGGCACCTGCTTCGACTGCGTCGTCACCGTCAACGACCTGCGCGACGTGCGCGCCTGCCAGCGCCGCGCCGCCGACGGCGACCGCGTCGAGACCCAGGAGGACGACCGTGCCTGACGTCCTCGTGATCGGCGGCGGCCCCGCCGGGATGGCCGCCGCGCGCGCCGCCCGCGAGAGCGGCGCGACCGTGACCCTGCTGGAGTCCGGCGACGACCTCGGCGGCCAGTACTGGCGGCACCTGCCCGCCCAGCGCAGCGACCCCGACGAGGGGAAGTGGCACCACGGCTGGCAGCGCTTCCTCGACCTGCGCGCCGCGCTCGTGGCCGACCCCGGCTGCGAGGTCGTCACCACCGCGCACGTCTGGTCCGTCGACCGCCGCGACGGCAGGCCACCGCTCGTGCACGCCCTCGTCGGCCCGCCCGACGGCGGCGACCGCACCCCCCGCACCTTCGACCCGGACGCCCTCGTCCTGGCCACCGGCGCGCAGGAGCGCACCCTCCCGTTCCCCGGCTGGGACCTGCCCGGCGTCTTCACGGCGGGCGCCGCGCAGGCGCTCGCCAAGGGCGAGCGGGTCGCGGTCGGCCGCCGCGTGCTGGTCGCGGGCGCCGGTCCCTTCCTGCTCACCGCCGTGGCCAGCCTGGTCCGCGTCGGCGCCCAGGTCGTCGGCGTCGTGGAGGCGGCGGACGCGAAGCGCCTGGCCAAGGGCTGGGCCACCAAGCCGTGGCGGCTGGCCAAGGCCAGCCACAAGGCCACCGAGCTGGTCGGCTACCTGCGCGTGCTCGCCGCCAACCGCGTCCCCTACCGCACCGGCTCGGCCGTCGTCGCCGCGCACGGGACCGACCGCGTCGAGGCCGTCACGGTCGCCCGCCTCACCCCGGACTGGTCGCCGGTCCCCGGCACCGAGCGCCGGATCGAGGTCGACGCGGTCTGCGTCAGCCACGCCTTCGTCCCCCGCACCGAACTCGCCATCTCCACGGGCTGCGCGCTCACCGAGGACGGCTCGGTCCAGGTGGACGACCGGCAGCGCACCACCGTCCCCGGCGTCCTCACGGCGGGCGAGCTGACCGGCATCGGCGGCGTCGACCTCGCCCTCGCCGAGGGCCGGATCGCCGGGGCCGTCGCCGCCGGGGCCGAGCCCGACGCCCGCGACGTCAAGCGCCGCGCGGTCTTCCGCGAGTTCGCCACCCGCCTCGCCGCCGCGCACGGCGTCCGCCCCGGCTGGCGCTCCTGGGTCGACGACGACACCGTCGTCTGCCGCTGCGAGGACGTCACCGCCGGAGCGCTGCGCAGCGCCGCCGAGCTGACCTGCTCCAAGGGCCTGCGCTCCCTCAAGCTCACCACCCGAGCGGGCCTCGGCCTGTGCCAGGGCCGCACCTGCGGCCGGGCCGTCGAGGACCTGCTCACCGGGGTCCTGGACCCCGGACGCACCGCCAACCGCCCCATCGCCGCACCGCTTCGCCTCGGCGAGCTCGCCGAGCACGGCCGCACCTGCAACCGAGAGGACGTCCCATGAGTTCCGCACCGGCTTCCCTGCGCGGGGTCATCGTCGCCACCGCCCTGCCGTTCAAGGAGAACCCCTCCGCGCCCGCCGGTCTGGAGGTCGACTACGACCGCTTCGCCGAGCACTGCGACTGGCTGATGTCCAACGGCTGCCACGGCGTCGGCCCCAACGGCTCCCTCGGCGAGTACTCGGCCCTCACCGACGCCGAGCGCCGCAAGGTCGTCCAGGTCGCCGTCGACACCGTCGGCGACCGGGGCGTGGTCGTCGCGGGCGTGCACGGTCCAGGGTGGCACCAGGCCAAGCACTGGGCCGAGCTGGCCGCCGAGGACGGCGCGCACGGCGTGCTCGCCCTGCCGCCCACCATGTACCGGGCCACCGCCGAGCAGGTCGTCGAGCACTACACCAAGATCGACGAGGTCGGCCTGCCGATCATGGTCTACAACAACCCGATCGACACCAAGGTCGACCTGGTGCCCGAGCTGGTCGCCGAGATCGCCAAGCTGCCGAACGTGAGCGCCATCAAGGAGTTCAGCGGCGACGTCCGCAGGCTCTTCGAGATCGCCGAGCTGTGCGACATCGACGTGGTCGCGGGCGCCGACGACGTGCTGTTCGAGCTGATGGCCGACGGCGCCGTCGGCTGGTTCGCGGGCTTCCCCAACGCCTTCCCGGCCGAGTCCGTCGCGATCTACGAGCACATGCTCGCCGGTCGCCTCACCGAGGCCAGGGAGCTGTACAAGCACCTCGTCGCCGTGTTCCGCTGGGACTCGCGCACCGAGTTCGTGCAGGCCATCAAGCTGGGCATGGAGGAGGTCGGCCGGTACGGCGGCCCGTGCCGCCCGCCGCGCGGCCCGCTGACCGCCGACCAGGTCGCCCGCGTGCGCGCCGACATGCGCCGCGCCGTCGCCGGGATCGAGGCGCTGCGCGCGGCCGAGGTGGCCTGACGTGCGCGCGTCGCGGATGTACACCGCGGTCGACTCGCACACCGAGGGGATGCCGACCCGCGTGGTCACCGGCGGCGTCGGGGTCATCCCCGGCGCCACCATGAACGAGCGCAGGCTGCACTTCATCGAGCACCTGGACCACGTGCGCAAGCTCCTGGTGAACGAGCCGCGCGGGCACTCGGCGATGAGCGGCGCGATCCTGCAGCCGCCCACCCGGCCGGACGCGGACTTCGGCGTGCTCTACATCGAGGTGTCCGGCTGCCTGCCCATGTGCGGCCACGGCACCATCGGGGTCGCCACGGTCCTGGTGGAGACCGGCATGGTGGAGGTGACCGAGCCGGTGACCACGATCCGGCTGGACACCCCGGCCGGGCTCGTGGTGGCCGAGGTGGCCGTCCGCGACGGGCACGCCGACAGCGTGACCCTGCGCAACGTCCCGTCCTACTGCGACCGGCTGGACGAGGTCGTGGACGTGCCGGGACTGGGACCGATCCGGTACAGCCTCGCCTTCGGCGGCAACTTCTACGCCATGGTCGACCTCGACCAGGTCGGGCTGCCGTTCGACCGGGCGCGGAAGGGCGAGATCCTGGCCGCCGGGCTCGCCATCATGGACGCCATCAACACCACCGCGCCGCCGCGCCACCCGGAGATCGAGGGGGTCGACCACTGCCACCACGTGGAGTTCATCGCCCCCGGCTCGGACGCGGCCCTGTCCCGGCACGCCATGGCCATCCACCCCGGCTGGTTCGACCGCTCCCCGTGCGGGACCGGCACGTCCGCCAGGATGGCCGAGCTGCACGCGCGCGGCGAATTGCCGCTGGGGCAGGACTTCGTGAACGAGTCCTTCATCGGCAGCCGGTTCACCGGCCGCCTGGTGGGGAAGACGACCGTGGGCGACAAGCCCGCCGTGGTGCCGACCATCACCGGGCGCGCCTGGGTCACCGGGATCGGGCAGTACCTGCTCGACCCGACCGACCCGTACCCCGCCGGTTTCGAGTTCTGAGGGGAAGCACTTGTCGGACAAGGCTTTGCACGACGTCGAGAGCGTGCTCGCCGCCGCCTCGGCGGCCAGGACCCCGCTGCGGAGGGCCTCGCTGGAGCAGCGCGCCGGGTGGCTGGAGGCCGCCGCCGACGCGCTCGACGGCGCGGCCGAGGAGCTGATCCCGCTCGCCCACGCCGAGACGCACCTCCCGCTGCCCCGGCTCACCGGGGAGCTGGGGCGCACCACGTTCCAGGCGCGGCTGTTCGCGCAGGGGCTGCGGTCGGGCGAGCTGGCGCCGGTGCACGTCGAGCCCGCCGACCCCGACTGGGGCATGGGGCCCAAGCCCGCGCTGCGGCGCGCGCTGGTGCCGATCGGGCCGGTGCTGGTGTTCGCGGCCAGCAACTTCCCGTTCGCGTTCAGCGTGTTCGGCGGCGACACCGCCTCCGCGCTGGCCGCCGGGTGCCCCGTGGTGGTCAAGGCGCACCCCGGCCACCCGGAGCTGTCCCGGCGCACCGCCGCCGTCGTCGCCGCCGCGCTGCCCGAGGGCGCGCTGGGGCTGATCGAGGGCGTCGAGGCCGGGGTGACCGCGCTGCGCGACGCGCGGATCAAGGCGGTCGGGTTCACCGGCTCCACCAGGGGCGGGCGGGCGCTGTTCGACATCGCCGCGTCCCGGCCGGAGCCCATCCCGTTCTACGGGGAGCTGGGCAGCGTCAACCCGGTCGTGGTCACGCCCGCCGCGTGGGCCGAGCGGGGCGGCGACATCGCCACCGGCTGGGTCGGCTCGCTCACCCTGGGCTCCGGGCAGTTCTGCACCAACCCCGGTGTGGTGCTGGTGCCCGACGCCGACGCGTTCCTCAAGTCGGTGGAGCTGCCCGAGCCGGGCCGGATGCTCACCTCCGGGCTGGAGCAGGGCTACGCCGACGCGGTCACCGCCGTCTCCGGTCGCCCCGAGGTCGCGGTCGCGGCCGAGGGACCGGCCAATGAGGAGGGCGTGCGGGCGAGCGTGCTGCGCGTGCGGGCGGACGTGGCGGCGGCCGACCCGGAGCTGCTGGAGACCGAGATGTTCGGCCCGGCGGGGCTGCTGGTCGAGTACGCCTCGACCGAGGAGCTGACGGCGGTGCTGCGCGCGCTGCCCGGCCAGCTCACCGGCACCGTGCAGGCCGCCACCGGCGACGACCCGCTCGCCGCCGAGGTGGTCGAGCTGCTCTCCGACGTCGTCGGCCGGGTGGTCTACAACGACTGGCCCACCGGGGTCACCGTGTCCGGGGCGCAGCACCACGGCGGCCCGTACCCGGCGAGCACCGCGCCGACGACCACGTCGGTGGGGCTGCACGCGATCTCGCGGTTCCAGCGGCCGGTGACCTACCAGGGCACGCCGGAGTCCGCTCTGCCGGGAGAGCTGTGAACCGCTCCCGGCGCGTCCCGACCGGTGGGACACTCGGTGCGGGATGTCGGTAAAGTCCAGCGCTGTGTGACATTTTAGTGCGGGGCGACCGCACGCCTCAGGACACGGGAGGCACGGGTGAGTAGTCCATCCACCATCAACCCGGTGGCCGTGGGCGCGAGCCTGCGCGGCACCGTCGAGGACGCGGTCGCCGCCGCCATCGTCTCGGGAGAGCTGGCGCCGGGCACCCTGGTCACCGCGCCGACCCTGGCCGCCCGCTTCGGGGTGTCCGCCACCCCGGTGCGGGAGGCCATGCTGAACCTGCAGAAGCGCGGGTTCGTCGACGTGGTGCGCAACAAGGGCTTCCGGATCACCCAGGTCAGCGAGCAGGACCTGTGGGAGATCGTGCGGCTGCGGCAGCAGCTGGAGGCCCCGCCGATGCGCGGGATCGCCAGGACGATGCAGCCCGCGATCGCGGCGGAGCTGCGGGTGAAGGCCCAGGCCATAGTGGACGCCGCCGAGGTGGCGGACCTGGCGGCCTACCTGGCCGCCGACCTGGACTTCCACCTGCGGCTCCTGGAGCTGCACGGCAACCGCAGGCTCATCGCGATCGTGCGGGACCTGCGCCAGCAGACCCGGATGGTGGGGCTGGCCAACATGATCGGCACCGCCGAGCTGGCCAGGTCCGCCGCCGAGCACCACCTGCTGGTGGACCTCCTGGAGGCGCACGACGGGCGGGGCGCGGAAGCGCTGCTCACGGACCACATCGGGCACGTGCTCGGGTGGTGGAGCGGTAATTCCGAGGACTAGCACTGCCTAGCACTGCCTAGCGCTGCCTGGCACTGACTGGCACGACCTGGCGCGACCTGACACGGCCGGGCGCCGCCCACCGCGGTCCAGTCCGAGCTGGCCAGTGCAACCGCGCTGACCGGCGCCGGCGAGCCCCGGTCCGCGCCCGCTCTGAATCGATCCGACGCGGCCCGACTCCGGGGGCGCGCACCCCGGCGCGTGCCGGGAGCAGCCTTGACCAGCCCGTCCGGCACAGCCGGGCGGGCTGGTCGCGCTGTCCGGGCCCGTTCATTTCAGCCAGGAAAAATATCGCGTCAAGCTCTTCAGATGCGAGGTGTGACATACTACTGTCCCCTCCAAGTGATCGCGGTCATTCATTCACCCGCTCTGCGTGGCCAGCCGTCGCTGACGCTCAACGGCCCGCCGCGCGCCACCGCTTCCCCGGTGCGCCTGACCGCAACGCCGCACTCAGTCGCCAGTCCGCAAGGCCGTCCGCCCCCGCAGCGGGGCACGGCCTAGGGGCTGCACCCGACGGAAGGTAGGACCCCGTGAGGAGAACCACCAGCACCCTGGCGATCGCCGGGTTCACGGCAGGAGCCATCGTCCTGTCCGCGTGCTCCGGGACGTCTGGCCAGTCCACCGGTTCCGGTGGCACGGACGGCGCCCCCGTCAAGGGCGGCACCGTCCAGGTCCTCCAGGCCACCGACTTCTCCTACCTGGACCCGTCGCGGGGCTGGGACGGCGGCGTCAACTCGTTCTACCGGCTGATCTACCGCCAGCTCATCACCAAGGCGCCCGCCGACGCCGCGAACCCGAACGAGATGGTCCCGGACCTCGCCGAGTCGCTGGGCACGCCGTCCGCCGACGGCCTGACCTGGACGTACAAGCTCAAGGACGGGATCAAGTTCGACACCGGCGCGCCGATCACCGCGCAGGACGTCAAGTTCGGCATCACCCGCAGCTGGGACCCGGAGATCGGCATCGGCGCCCCCTACCTCAAGCAGCTGGTGGACGCGCCCGCCGACTACCAGGGCCCCTACCGCTCCGGCGACCTGCCCACGATCGAGACGCCCGACGAGCGGACCATCGTGTTCCGCCTGAAGGCGCCGTTCCCCGAGTTCGACGCGGTCCTGTCGATGCCGACCGGCACCCCGTTCCCGGTCGGCACCGGCGGCGGCGACTCGTTCATCAAGGACGTCATCGCCTCCGGCCCGTACGACGTCAAGTCGTTCACCCCCGGCAGCAAGATCGAGCTGGTGCGCAACCCCAACTGGGACGCCGCCACCGACACCGCCCGCAAGGCCTACCCGGACGCCTGGAACTTCGTCATCGGCGTCGACCGCGCCACCATCGACGAGCGGCTCATCGCGGGTCAGGGCAGCGACGTGAACGCGGTCGCCGCGACCGTGCAGACCGCCACGATCGCCCGCATCCAGACCCCGCAGCTCAAGGAGCGCACCGTCAAGGAGCCCTCCACCTGCACCACCTACATGGGGCTGAACACCACCAAGGGCCCGCTGGCCGACGTCAAGGTGCGCCAGGCGATCAACTACGCGGTGGACAAGAGCGCGGTGCTCAACGCCACCGGCGGCAACCAGTTCGCCACCGTCTCCACCACGATCCTGCCGTCCTCGGTCACCGGCTACAGCCAGTACGACCTGTACCCGAGCAAGGACAACGCGGGCGACGTCGAGAAGGCCAAGCAGCTGCTCGCCGAGGCGGGCCACGCGAACGGCTTCCCGCTGGTCCTGGACGTGCGCTCCAACCCGGTCGCCCAGCGCCAGGCCGAGTCGATCCAGCAGTCCCTGCAGAAGATCGGCATCGAGGTCAAGCTCAACGTCATCGACGTGGCGACCTACTACGAGACCATCGCGACCCCGTCCGTCCAGAACGACGCGGCCATCACCGGCTGGTGCCCGGACTGGGCGTCCAGCGCCTCCACGTTCCTGCCGCCGCTGTTCGACGGCCGCAAGATCACCGACAAGGGCAACCAGAACCTCTCGCAGATCAACGACCCGGCGATCAACGCCGCGATCGACGCGAACATCGCCGAGACCGACCTGGACAAGGCCACCAAGGCGTGGGGCGAGCTGGACAAGCAGGTCATGGAGCTGGCCCCGATCGTCCCGCTGAACGTGGAGAACCGGATCTACCTGCCGGGCTCCAACGTCACCGGCTTCCACGCCCCCGGCGGCGACGTCGACTACGCCATCCTCGGCCTGAAGGACGCGGGGAAGGCCTGACCCGATGACCATCACGCCCCCCGCCCTCCAGGCGCCGGTGGCGGCCGAGCAGGACACCGTCGGAACGACCCCGGACCCGCGCTGGAGCGTCACCCGCACGCTCCTGCGCCAGCCCGCGACGGTGGCCTGCCTCGGCTACATCGCCCTGGTGCTGCTCATGGCGGTGTTCGCGCCGCTGATCGTCAAGGTCAGCGGTTGGGACCCGTACACGTTCGACCAGTCCGCCATCGACCCGGACCTCGGCGGCATCCCGCTCGGTGACTGGGGCGGCATCTCCGGCGAGCACTGGCTGGGCGTCGAGCCCGGCACCGGGCGCGACATCTTCGCCCGGATCGTCTACGGCGCGCGCACCTCCATGCTCATCGCGCTCGCCGCCACGGCCCTCACCACCGCGCTCGGCATCCTGTTCGGCCTGCTCGCCGGCTACTTCGGCGGTCGGGTGGACATGCTCGTCTCGCGGCTCATGGAGTTCCTGATGGCGTTCCCCGCCCTCATCTTCATGATCGCGGTGCTGTCCGCGCTGCCCGCCGACAACCGGCAGTACCTGCTGGTCGTGGTGATCGCCCTGTTCGGCTGGCCGTACCTGGCGCGGATCGTGCGGGCGCAGACCCTCTCGCTCAAGGAGCGCGAGTTCGTGGAGGCGGCCCGCGCGTCGGGCGCCTCGCGCGCCACCATCGTGTTCACCGAGATCCTGCCGAACCTGCGCTCCACCGTGCTGGTCATGACGACCATGGCGGTGCCCGGCTACATCGGCACCGAGGCGGGCCTGTCGTTCCTGGGCGTGGGCGTCGTGCCGCCCACCCCGTCCTGGGGGCAGATGATCTCCAGCTCGGTGACCTGGTACTCGGTCGTGCCCACGTACTTCCTGGTGCCGGGCACGTTCCTGGCGCTGCTGGTGCTGTCCTTCATGGTCCTGGGCGACCGGGTGCAGGCGGCCGTCGACCCCGGAGGCCACCGGTGACCCGCTACGTCGTGAACCGCGTCCTGGGCATGGTCGTGGTGCTGTTCCTGGTCTGCCTGTTCACCTACCTGGTGTTCTTCGCGCTCTCGCCGGACCCGGCCGTGCAGATCTGCGGCAAGAACTGCACGCCCGAGCGCATCGACCAGATCCGCGCCAACCTCGGCCTGGACGCGCCGTTCCTCACCCAGTTCGGGCTGTTCCTCGCGGGCCTGTTCGTCGGCCGCGACTACGGCAGCGGGCCGTCGCTGATCGAGTGCCACGCCCCGTGCCTGGGCTACTCGTTCCAGACCTCGCAGCTGGTCACCGACATGATCGTGCAGCGCCTGCCGGTCACCGCGGTGGTCGCGATCGGCGCCGCCGTGCTGTGGCTGTCCATGGGCGTGATCGGCGGTCTGGTCAGCGCGGTGCGCGAGGGGAGGTTCGCGGACAAGTTCATCACCGGCCTCACCCTCGGCGGCATGTCGATCCCGAACTACGTGCTCGCGCTCGCGCTCCAGTACGTGTTCGTGATCTGGTTGCAGTGGCTGCCGTTCCCGCAGGCCGTGCCGTTCCTGGACGACCCCGTCCAGTGGTTCCTGAACTTCGTCCTGCCGTGGACGGTCCTCGCGATCGGCTACGCGTCCTCGTACACCCGGCTCACCCGCGCGAACGTGCTCGACACGCTCGGCGAGAACTACGTGCGCACGGCCCGCGCCAAGGGCCTGCAACCGTCGCTGGTGTGGCGGCGGCACGCGCTGCGCCCGGCGCTCACGCCCATCGTGACCATCGCGGGCATGGACTTCGCAGGCCTGCTCGGCGGCGCCCTGATCACCGAGACCGTGTTCGGGATCAACGGCGTCGGCAAGCTCGCCGCCGACTCCATCACCAAGAACGACCAGCCGGTGATCATGGCCGTCACGCTGCTCGCCGCGTTCTTCGTGGTCGTCGGCAACATGGTGGTCGACCTGCTGTACTCGGTGATCGACCCTCGGGTCAGGGCGGGGGCGACCGCGTGAGCGAGCTGCTGGACGTGCGCGGGCTGACCGTGTCCTTCAAGGGCGTTCCGGTGGTCGACGCGATCGACTTCTCGGTGCCCGCCGGGGGCTCGCTCGGCATCGTCGGCGAGTCCGGGTCGGGCAAGTCCATGACCAGCCTGGCGATCATGGGCCTGCTGCCGAAGGGGGCGGGCCGCGCCGGTTCGATCACCTTCGGCGGGCAGGACCTCGCCGAGCTGTCCGACCGGCGGATGCGGGCGGTGCGCGGGGACCGGATCGCCATGGTGTTCCAGGACCCGCTGTCCTCCCTCAACCCCTACTACACGGTCGGCGCGCAGATCGCCGAGGCGTACCGGGCGCACCGGCCGGGCGTGTCCCGGCGGGCCGCCCGCGCCGCCGCGGTCGAGGCCATGGAGCGGGTGCACATCCGCGAGGCCGGTCGGCGCGTGGACGACTACCCGCACCAGTTCTCCGGCGGGATGCGCCAGCGCGTCATGATCGCCATGGCGCTCAGCGCCGAACCGGAGCTGATCATCGCGGACGAGCCGACCACCGCGCTCGACGTCACCGTGCAGGCCCAGATCCTGGACCTGCTCACCGAGGTGCGCCGGGACACCGGGGCCGCGCTCGTCCTCATCACGCACGACCTCGCCGTGGTCAGCGAGGTCGCCGACGAGCTCGTCGTGATGCGCAAGGGCAAGGTGGTGGAGGCGGGGACGACCGAGCGGGTCTTCTCCGACCCCCGGCACCCGTACACGCGGGCGCTGCTCGACGCCGTCCCGCGCATCGACGACAGCATCGGCGCGCTGCGCACCACGGGAGGAGGGGAATGAGCACCGAACCGCTGCTCAGCGCCCGCGGCCTGGTCAAGGAGTTCCCGGTCGCGGGCACCGCCGGACTGCTGCGCCCGGCGCGCAGGTTCCGCGCGGTGGACGACGTCTCGTTCGACCTGCACGCGGGCCAGACCCTCGCGCTGGTCGGCGAGTCCGGCTCCGGCAAGTCCACCACCGCGCGGCTCGCGTCCCGGCTGATCGACGTCACCTCCGGCGCCGTGCGGCTCGACGGGCGCGACATCACCTCGGTCACCGGGGCGGAGCTGCTGGAGGTGCGGCGGCAGGTCCAGGTGGTGTTCCAGGACCCGTTCTCCTCGCTCAACCCCCGGCACACCGTCGAGCGGATCGTGACCGCGCCGCTGCGGTACCAGAAGCGGCCGGTCCCCGGTGGGACCAGGGCGTTCGCGCAGGGGCTGCTGGAGCGGGTCGGGCTCGACCCGGACCACGTCAGCCGGTTCCCGGCGCAGTTCTCCGGCGGGCAGGCGCAGCGCATCGGCATCGCCCGCGCGCTCGCCGTGGGACCGCGCGTGCTGGTGTGCGACGAGGCCGTGTCGGCGCTGGACGTCTCGGTGCAGGCGCAGATCATCAACCTGCTGCGGGACCTGCAGCGCGAGGAGGGCTTCGGCTGCCTGTTCATCGCGCACGACCTGGCGGTGGTGCGGCAGATCGCGACCACCGTCGCGGTCATGACGGCCGGTCGGGTGGTGGAGGCGGGGGAGCGGGACGCGGTGTTCGACGACCCGCAGCACGAGTACACCCGCACGCTGCTGGCCGCCGTGCCGCGCATCCGGCCCGAGTGGGAGCAGGCGCGGCTGCGCAACGCGGCCAAGCACGAGGCGGCCCACCACGAGGCCGCCGAGCACGAGGCTGCCGAGCACGACGCCGGGGTTGGTGTCGACCGAACGGACGCGGACAATGGGCCGTCCGCCGGGAACGGCCCGGCCGACGAGGACAACCCGACCGAGGTCACCGCATGAGCCCTGCCGACCCGCCCCCCTCCCAGTCGAACGCCGTCGAGTACCCCGTGCCCGGCGCGTGGGTGCGCGAGTTCACCGTCGACGCCCCGCTGGACTGGCACGCCCCGGACGAGCGGACCGTGGAGCTGTTCGTCCGCGAGTTCACCGACCCGGACCGCAGGCGCGAGGACCTGCCGCTGCTGACCTACCTGCAGGGCGGTCCCGGCGGCGCGAACCCGCGCCCCGAGCGGGTCGACGGCTGGCTCGCCGAGGCGCTGCGCACCTACCGCGTGGTCCTGGTCGACCAGCGCGGCACCGGCCGCAGCACCCCGGTCGACGGCGCCGTGATCTCCGGCTTCCCGGACGGCCGCGCCGCCGCCGAGCACCTGCTCCACTTCCGCGCCGACTCCATCGTGCGCGACCTGGAGCACGTACGGAACCGGTGCTACGGCGGGAGGAGGTGGGCCACGCTCGGCCAGAGCTTCGGCGGCTGGATCACCCTGGCCTACCTCTCGCACGCCCCGCAGGCGCTCGCCGCGTGCTACGTGTGCGGCGGCATCCCCGGCACGCCACCGGACCCGGACGAGGTGTACCGGCGCACGTTCACCCGCGCCGAGGCCAAGACCGCCGACTTCTACCGCCGCTACCCGCAGGACGTCGCCGCGGTCGCCGCGATCGCCGACCGGCTGGCCGGGGGCAGCGTCGAGCTGCCGGACGGCTCGCCGCTGTCCGTGCGCCGCTTCCAGACCCTGGGCGGCGACCTCGGCTTCAACACCGGGCACCAGCGCCTGCACTGGCTGGTGTCCGAGGGGCTGCACCGCGACGGCCGGTTCACCGGCAAGTTCCTGGAAGCGGTGCTGACCAAGACCTCCTACGCGGGCAACCCGCTGTTCTGGGTCCTGCAGGAGAGCATCTACGGCGACGGCGACAACGGCCCGTTCCGCTGGTCCGCGCAGCGCGAGCGCGACCTGCGCCCGCAGTTCGCCGAGGACCGCAGGCCGCTGCTGCTCACCTCCGAGATGGCCTTCCCCTGGATGTTCCAGGAGATCCGCGCGCTGCGGCCGTTCGCCGCGGCCATGGAGGAGCTGGCGAACGTGCAGGTCTGGACCGACCTGTACGACCCGGACCGCTTGGCGGCCAACGAGGTCCCGCTCGCGGCGGTCGTCTACCACGACGACCTGTTCGTGGACGAGGGGCTCCAGCGCGACACCCTGTCCCGGCTCGGCAACGCGCGGGCGTGGGTGACCAACGAGCACGAGCACGACGGCATCTCGGACGGCAAGGTGCTGCGCAGGTTGCGGGAGATCGTCCGCGACCTCGGGGGAGAACAGCGATGAGGGAGAACCGATGACCGAGGCCACCGTCCCGCCGCACGCGGGCACCAAGCCGCCGCGCCTGGCCGACGACAGCCCCGGCTTCCTGTCCCGCATCGGGCAGGGCTGGGCCGACCGCGAGGTTCCCGCCCCGGTCGACGAGGCCGCCGCGCGCGCCGCGGCCGAGCACCGCGACCGGATCAGCGCCGCGCTGCCCGGCCGCACCGTGGTGGTCGCCGCCGGGCGCGCGCCGAACCGCAACGGGGACGCGGACTACGCGTTCCGCGCGGGCAGCGACTTCGTGTGGGCGACCTCCTGCCAGGTCGAGGGCGGGGTGCTGGTGATGACGCCGCGCACCGGCGGCCACGACGCGGTGCTGTACCTGCCGCCGCCCGCCCGTCCCGGAGAGCGCGACTTCTACGCCAGCGCCGCGCACGGCGAGCTGTGGGTCGGCCCGTCCGCCGGGATCGCCGCCTGGGAGCGCGCGCTGGGCCTGCCGGTGCGCCCGATCGCCGACTACGACGGCACGGCCGCCGAGGACGCCGAGCGGCAGCGCGTCGTGCTGTCCGACCTGCGCATGATCAAGGACGACTGGGAGATCGGCCAGATGCGCGAGGCGGTCGACCAGACCGTCGCGGGCTTCGCCGCCGTCGCCGACGAGGTGCCGCTCGCGGTCGAGCGCGGCCTCGGCGAGCGCTGGTTGCAGGGCACGTTCGACCGGCACGCCCGCACCTTCGGCAACGGCCCCGGCTACAGCACGATCGTCGGCTCCGGTCCGCACGCGCCGATCCTGCACTGGGTGCGCTGCGACGGGCCCGTGCTGCCCGGCGAGGCGCTGCTGCTGGACATGGGCGTGGAGACCCGCACCCTGTACACCGCCGACGTCACCCGCACCATCCCGGTCGGCGGCGCGTTCACCCCCGAGCAGCGCTCCGTGCACGACCTGGTCGAGGCCGCGCACCGGGCGGGCATGGCGCAGGTCAAGCCGGGCAGCACGTTCAGCGACTTCCACTTCGCGTCGATGGAGGTCATCGCGCGCGGGCTGCACGACTGGGGCCTGCTGCCGGTGTCGGTCGACGAGGCGCTCGCCCCCGGCGGGCAGGAGCACCGCCGCTACCTGGTGTGCGGCGTCGGCCACCACCTCGGGCTGGACGTGCACGACTGCGGCTCGTCCGCGTACGAGCAGTACCAGGGCGCCCCGCTGCGCCCCGGCATGGTGCTGACCGTGGAGCCGGGGCTGTACTTCCACGCGCACGACGAGACGGTGCCGCCGGAGCTGCGCGGCATCGGCGTGCGGCTGGAGGACGACCTGCTGGTGACCGCGACCGGCAGCGACGTGCTGTCCGGGGCGCTGCCGATCGACGCGGCGGGCATCGAGCAGTGGGCCGCCCGGTGACCGGCCTGGCGCCGTCCGCGCTGGAGCCGTTCCCCCTGCGGGACGTGGAGCTGCTGGACGGCGTGCAGTCGCGCGCCGCCGGGCAGATGCTGCACCTGGCGCGGGTGTTCCCGGTTGACCGGGTGCTGGCGGTGTTCCGCGCCAACGCCGGGCTGGACACGCGCGGCGCGCTCCCGCCCGGCAACTGGGAGGACTTCGGCCACCCGGACGAGCGGCCGTGGTCGGCCGAGGAGTACCCCGGCGCGGGCGTGGCCCCCACGGCGAGCCTGTTGCGCGGGCACTACGCGGGGCACTTCCTGTCGATGGTCGCGCTCGCGCACGCGTCGACCGGCGAGGAGTCGTTGCGCGCCAAGGCGTGGGAGATCGTGGCGGGGCTCGCGGAGGTCCGCGACGCGCTCGCCGCGACCGGCCGCTACAGCCACCCCGGATTCCTGGCGGCGTACGGGGAGTGGCAGTTCTCCCGGCTGGAGGACCTGGCCCCGTACGGCGAGATCTGGGCGCCGTACTACACCTGCCACAAGATCATGGCGGGGTTGCTGGACGCGCACGAGCACACCGGCAGCGAGCAGGCCCTCGAACTCGCGGTCGGCATGGGCCACTGGGTGGCCGGGCGGGTGCTGCGGCTGGAGCGCGCGCACCTGCAGCGCATGTGGTCGCTGTACATCGCGGGCGAGTTCGGCGGCATGAACGAGAGCCTGGCGGCGCTGCACCGGATCACCGGCGAGGAGGTGTTCCTGCGCGCGGCGGCGGCCTTCGAGCTGGACCACCTGCTGGAGGGCGCGGCGCAGGGCCGCGACCTGCTGGACGGGATGCACGCGAACCAGCACCTGCCGATGCTCGTCGGGCACCTGGACCAGTACGACGCGACCGGTGAGACCCGGTACCTGGACGCGGTGACCGCGCTGTGGGACCAGGTCGTCCCGGGGCGGACGTTCGCGCACGGCGGCACCGGCGAGGGCGAGCTGTGGGGGCCCGCGGACACCGTCGCGGGGTTCATCGGCAGGCGCAACGCCGAGTCGTGCGCGACGTACAACCTGCTCAAGATCGCCCGGTCGCTGTTCGCGCGCACCGGGGACGCGAGGTACCCGGAGTACGCCGAGCGGGCCTGGCTGAACCACATGGTCGGCTCGCGCGCGGACCTGGACTCGGACGTCTCGCCCGAGGTCGTGTACATGTACCCGGTCGACGCGGGGGCGGTGCGCGAGTACGACAACGTCGGGACCTGCTGCGGTGGGACGGGGCTGGAGACCCACGTCAAGCACCAGGACTGGGTGTGGTTCCACGCGCCGGGCAAGCTCGTGGTGGCGCGGCACGTGCCGTCGCGGGTGACGCTGCCCGGTGGCGGGTCGGTGGCGCTGCGCACCGGGTACCCGCGCGACGGGCGGGTGGTGGTGGAGTTCGACGCGGACTTCTCCGGCGAGCTGCACCTGCGGGTGCCGTCGTGGGCCACGGCGGGGTATCTGGTGGACGGCGAGCGGGTTCCCCTGACGGACGGCGGTTTCGCCGTGCTGTCCCGCGACTTCCGGCGCGGTGACGAGGTCGAGCTGGTCCTGCCGCTGCCGCTGCGCCTGGTGTCCACTGTGGACGATCCGACGCTGGTGAGCGTGGAGCTGGGGCCGACGGTGCTGCTGGCCAGGGACGACGCGGCCACGGTCCTGCCGGTGTCGCCCGCGGCCTTCCGGGGGCTGGACGGCTCGCTGGTCGGCTACGAGCGCGATGGCGACCTGGTGTCGTTCGGCGGCTTGACGTTCGAGCCCGCGTGGTCCGGGGGTGACGCGCGGTACCACGCGTACCTGCGGCTGTCGGACGAGGAGATCGCTTTCGCGGGCAGCGCTCCGGGGGTGCCGAACCGCCAGGACGGGGCTGGGTGGTCGTTCCTGACGGGCCTGTGGGGTTCGGGTGGTCACGGGACCGCGGAGGCTTTCCTGGTCTCCGCGCACGCCAACGTGGTCCGCGCCGCGCGGGCGGGCCTGCTCGACCGCGAGGAGGCCGTCGCCGTCCTGGAGGCGGCGGCGTCGAGCACCCTGGACGGCTCCGCAGGGAGGGAGTCGACGTTCCTCCCGGACTCGGACGCCGGTCCGGTCCTGCGCGACGACGTGGTGGAGTGGTCACTGCCCGCCGACATCGGCACGCAGGAGCCCCTGCCGGTGCTGCGGGTCGACGTGCTGGGCGAACGCGCGTCGTCCGGCTGGTACACGAGCCCACCCGCCTTCAAGGTGAGCACCGTCCAACCGGCCGACCTGGAAGCCGCGCTGGGCGACGCGGACTGGTCCCCGGTGACCACGACGGTCCCCGTCCAGGGCCAGGGCACTCATGTCCTCCGCGCCAGGGCCACTGACGCCCTGGGCCGAGTCGTCCACGCCCGGTCGGAGGTCTCCGTGGACAGCGAGCCCCCGACCCCGAGGTCCAAGGTCAGGCCTCTGGGACCGAGCAACGTTGAGGTGACCCTGGACGCGACCGACGACGTGTCGGGCGTGGACCGGATCCGCTGGCGCACGGCGGAGACCTTCTGGGGCGTCTACCAGGAGCCGTTCACGAGGGCGCTGCACGACGAACCCCAGATCCTGGAGTTCACCGCGACGGACCGCGCGGGCAACACCTCCCAGGTCCACCAGGTCGTCCTGCCCCCGCGCCAGGCCTGACGACCACCCGAGGGCGCGGTTCCCGGTTTTGGGGGCCGCGCTTTTGGTGTTTTCGGGTATCGCGCAAAGTGATCGGACTGTTCACTCGATCGGTTGATCAACGGTCAAATGGCGTAGCGAAGATCCGCTCATCTCGATGTGATCCACAACAGGTCGTCACGGCATTGCCCGGCGACAGGGTCACGACGGGATTGGGGGTAGCCCATATGCGGATCTCGAAGGTTCGGATCAAGAACTTTCGCTGCCTGGCGGACGTCGAAGTGCGCTTCGACCAGGTCACGACGTTGATCGGGCCGAACGGCGTCGGCAAGTCGACCGTGCTGCGAGCGCTGGACTGGTTCTTCAACGGGACCAAGCCCGGTGCGCTCCTGGACGAGGACCGCACCGGCGGTGCTGAGGGCGACGTGGTCGTTGAGGTCGAGTTCGACCAGTTGACCGACGCCGACCGCGAGGAACTGGGCAAGCACGTCCCCGCCCAGTCCGAGCGGTGCGTCATCTGGAAGATCCGTCGCGCCGACGGCACTGAGTTGATGAGCGCCAACGCCCGAGCCTTCCAGGGGTTCGCCTGGATCAGGGAGGTGGCCGGTGCTGCCGAGATGCGCGTCCGGTACCAGCAGGTGCGCACTGATCTCCCCGACCTCGGTCTCCCCGCGGTGAGGTCCAAGCCGGAGGTCGAGGCCGCGCTCAAGGCGTGGGAGCTGGCCAACCCGGACCGGTTGGACGACGCCGAGGTCGCGGTCACCAACCTGTTCGGCTTCAACGGGCAGGCGAAGATGTCCGGGCTGTTCGACTACGTGTTCGTCAGCGCGGACATGCGCGTGGAGGAGGAAGCGAAGGACGGTCGCAGCGCCCTGGTCGGCCGCATCCTGGAGCGCACGGTCGACCGCACCGCCGCAGACGCAGACATCAAGGCGCTCGCGGCGGATGTCGAGAGCAGGCAGGACGGGATCTTCGCGAAGAACTTCGCGAAGCAGTTGAGCACCCTGTCCGCGTCGTTGTCCGAGGCGGTCGGCCAGTACACCGTGGGGCGCGCGGTCAAGGTCCAGGCGACCAAGCAGAAGATCGAGCCGCCGCGCACCCAGTTCTCCCTGTCCGTCACGGACTCGTCGGTCGACACCCCGGTGGAGAAGCAGGGCCACGGGTTCCAGCGCACCCTCCTCATCGCCGCCCTGCAGCTGCTGGCCAAGCACGGCAACGCCGAGCGCGGCAGCGGTGCGATCTGCCTGGCCATCGAGGAGCCTGAGCTCTTCCAGCACCCGGTCCAGGCGCGCACCTTCGCGTCCGTGCTGCGCACCCTGGCCGAGGACGACGCGCAGAACATCCAGGTCGCATACGCCACCCACAGCCCGCACTTCATCGACCCCAGCCGGTTCGAGCAGGTCCGGCGGGTCACAAGGGACCCCAAGCCGGAGAAGGGGTGCGCGCCAACCGTGACGGTGCGGTCCGCTTCCGTGGAGTCGGTGGAGAAGCGCCTCGTCGGCTACTTCGACAACGTCAGGAACCGATTGCCCGCAATCGCCGAGACCGCCTTGGCCGAGGCGCTGTTCTCCAGCGGAGCCATTCTCGCCGAGGGCAGCAGCGACAAGGCGGTGATCACCGGTCTGGCTGAGAAGTCCTCGAAGACCTCCCTGCTCAACTGCGGGGTGACCGTCGTGGACATGAACGGCAAGTCCAACCTCTTCATCGGGCACGCGGTCCTCGCCGAGTTGGGCGTCCCCTGCTACGTCGTGTTCGACGGCGACCTCGGACTTGAAGGCCGCAAGCGGCTCAACGCCCAGCCGGACAAGGAGGACCCCGAGACGTGGGCCAAGAAGTTCGAGGCTGACCTCGCTGCCGCGCTGGCGAAGAACACCAAGGACAACCGCAACCTCCTCCAGTACCTGGGAACCACGCCCAGCGACTACCCGGAGACTTGCGCCCACGCGAGCTACGCGGCCTTCGTCGACACCATCGAACCGCTGCTCGCGGCGGAGTGGCCGGGGTGGCAGGAGAAGCTGTCGGAGGTCATGAAGGACAACCTGATCGCTGGCAGGAAGAACGCCCTCGCCTACCTGCTCACCGCCCGCCAGATCACCTCCGAACCCCCGGAGTTCTTCACCGCGCTGCTGCGCCACGCGCGCAACATGGTGTCGGCCGACCCCGCAGGCGGCTGACCGGAATCCCCTGCCCACAAGGGCAACCTCCTGCCCGAAAGTCCCCACCGCACCAAAAGCCCCCACCCGCGTCCTACCATCAGCCCTCCCCACACCGACGAAAGTCGCCCCCCACCCCCACCCTCGGTCGGAAACTCCCCGTCGTCCTTGACCGTGCCCCAACGGCATGGTTTCCACTGGTCCCCGTCGGCGCCACCCGCGTCGGCCAGGACGAGGGGGAACGTCCCCGTCCGAACGGGCTCCCGAACCAGCGGGGCCGTGCAGGGACCGGTGGGCCCGGTGAGGTCCGCCGCCGACGAGGGGATTGGTTGATGCGAAGGACGTTGTCGTTGACCGCGGTGCTCACCACCGCGGCGTCGTTGCTGGTCGCGGGGGTGTCCTCGGCCGAACCGGACGCCGCCGCCACACCCGCCATCGCCTGGGCCGACTGCCCCGAGGGCGTCGCCGCCGAGGGCGTCGAGTGCGGCACGCTCCAGGTCCCGCTCGACTACCGCGACCCGCACGGGCGCAAGACCGAGATCGCCCTGTCCCGCGTCGCCAGCAAGAACCCCGCGCAGCGCAGGGGAGTCCTGCTCACCAACCCCGGCGGCCCGTCCGTCGCGCTGACGTTCCCCGCCCAGCTGCGCGACGTGCTGAAGATGCCGCAGAGCGTCCTCGACGCCTACGACGTCGTCGCCGTCGACCCGCGCGGCGTCGGGAGCAGCTCGCCGGTCAGCTGCGACCTCACCGAGGAGCAGCAGGCGGACGGCAGCATCCCGCCGTACGCGGTCACCCCCGGTTCGGTGCGCGAGCGCGCCGCCGAGGTCAAGCGGATCGCCGAGCAGTGCCTCGCCTCGCCCGACGCGGAAGCCCTGCCGCACAACACGACCGCGAACGCCGCCCGCGACCTGGACGTCGTCCGCGCCGCCCTCGGCGAGCGCAAGGTCTCGTACCTCGGCTACTCGTACGGCACCTACCTGGGCGCCGTGTACGCCACGCTGTTCCCGAACCGCGCCGAGCGCGTCGTGATCGACAGCAACCTCGGCGCGCAGGGCTGGGACATCGAGGCCACCCGCGCGTACGGCCAGGGCGTGGAGGACACCTTCCCCGACTTCGCCAAGTGGGTCGCCGCGCGTCCCGAGCTGGGCCTCGGCGCGACCCCGGAGCAGGTGCGCGCCAAGTACTTCGAGCTGGCCGGGCGCCTGGACCGCGAGCCCGTCCACGGCGTGGACGGCGGCATCTTCCGCCTGCTCACCTTCGTGAGCCTGTACCGCGGCACCGACGCCGCCAACCAGGCCCTCGCCACGAACTGGCGCACCCTGGCCGCCGGCGACCCGCTGCCGCTGCCGCCGGGCGAGCTGCCCGACCCGTCGGAGGTCGACGCCCTGATCTCCGGACGCCTGCACATCGTGTGCGGCGACTCCCGCTGGCCCAAGTCCGTGAAGACCTACGAGCGCAACGTCGAGACCGACCGCAAGCGCTTCCCGATGTTCGGCGCGGCGGGCGGCAACATCACCCCGTGCGCCTTCTGGCCGGACCCGGTCGAGCAGCCCGTGAAGATCACCGACAAGGGCCCGCGCACCGTGCTCGTCGTGCAGAACGAGCGCGACCCCGCCACCCCGCTCGCCCTGGCGAACTCGATGCGCCGCGCGCTGGGCGACCGGGCGGCGATGATCACCGTCGACCAGGGCGGCCACGGCGCGTACCTGGTGGGCCAGAACGCCTGCGCGAACGACAAGGTGACCGCCTACCTGCTCGGCGGCGAGCGCCCGGCGCGCGACGTGAAGTGCGCCGCCGAGACCCCAGCGCAGCAGCAGGACCCGGTCGAGACCGGCGTGATCGGCTGACCCCGCACCACTCCGAGCGCCGCGCGTCGACCCCACGGGAGTCGGCGCGCGGCGCGGTCGTGCGGTGGGGGAGCGCACCGGGGGAGCGCGCCGGGGAGCGCGGCTCGGCGCCCGCGCAGCGGCTCCACCAGGTTCCGCACCCCGAAACCCGTTGCCCCGCAAGGGATCTCGTCAGCTGCGGCTCAGGCCAGCACCTTCGAGCGCACCCCAGCCTCACCGGGGACCGCGGTCAACCGGCCCCGCCGGAAGTACGCACCCGCGCCGTCGCCGGACGCCCCGCCGAGCCGCGCCTCGGCGCGCACCGCGGTCCGGAACACCTCCGCCACCGGCGCGTGCCGCCCGCCCTCGCGCGTCACCAAGCCGCCGTCGACCAGCCGGTGCAGCGCCCGCGTGGCGTCCGCGCGCGTCAACCGCGCCGCCTCCGCCGCCTCGTCCACCGTCCCCGCCCCCAGCGCCAGCGCGGCGAACGCGGCCAGGCGCGCGGGTTCGGCCAGCAGTCCGGCCAGGTCTCCGCAGGACGGCGCGCGTGCGTCGGCGGGCTCGGTCATGGCACCTCGCGATCGGGTACGGGGCCGCGATCGTAGCAACGACCCCGCGCACCCGACCGCCCCACGACCCGGTGGCCGCCCGCCCGCGCGGCGGGGGCCACCGGGCGTGCCCGCCCCGTCGGGACCGACAGCCGTGGGGCGTGGTCACCTCGGCCCTGCGGGCTCCGCGCTAGTCCACGAACTCCGGCGGGTCCATCACCGGGCGGTCCATGCACATCAGCCAGCGGCCGTCGTCGCCGCGGCGCAGCACGTCCGTGCAGCGGCCCGTGATCTTGACCTTCCTGCCCTCCTCGTCGGTGGTCAGGATGATGAACGTGACGCCGATCAGGGACACGTCGCCCGCCACGTAGGCGTGCGTCAGCGTCGCCTCCAGGTGCGGCTTGGGCGCCAGGAACTGCTCGAACCACGCCTTGCGCGGCGCGCCGGTCAGCTGGCCGCCGGAGAAGTTCGAGATCGCGTCCGGCCGGTACAGCTTGTCGAACAGCGCGCCGTCACCGGAGTTGAAGACGTCGATGAAGATGTCGTTCTGGGTGTCGATGTCGTCGGTGAGGTCGGGAAAGTCGGGGTCGACCCGGAGTGCGGTGGACATCTTTTCCGTCCTGCTTCCTTCTGGGCGGATCGGGTCCGCGTGACCATCTTTCGGGCAGCACCTGCAACGCCCTGGAAAACTAACCCAACCCCTTTCACCGACCGCTCACGAGACGGTAACCGGATTTCTCCGGAGCGGCGGATTACCAATGGGTGAGAACAATTCCCGAATCCGTCGTTAGTGTTCCGGACCGAGCGAGCCGACAGCCGAAGCGACGAGAGGCCAGGTGTCATGCAGGAGACCGAGCGGAGCGGTCGCGCGACCCTAGAGGCGGTCCGCGAACTGGTGGGGAGGCTGCGCGCCAACGCCCAGGACGCCGAGGACCGCAGGTGGCTGCCCGAGGAGAACATCAAGCTGCTGGAGGACGCGGGCGTCTTCCGCGCGCCGGTCCCCGCCAAGTTCGGCGGCCTCGACCTGGACGTGGCCCAGCAGGTCGCCATCGTCGAGGAGGTCGCGCGCGGCTGCGGCTCCACGGCGTGGACGGTGAACGCCTGGATGTCCAGCGCGGGCCTCGTCGCGGCCTACCCCGACCGCGCGCAGGAGGAGGTGTACGCGGGCGGTTCGGTCCGCGTCTCCGGCGGCTTCACCCCGACCGCCACCCTCACCCCCGTGGAGGGCGGCTTCACCCTCGACGGCGCGTGGCGGTTCAACACCGGCATCCGGGGCGCCGACTGGAACATGGTCGCCGCCATGGTCGTCCACCCCGACCAGGAGGGCGAGTCGCACGACGAGCGCTACGCCCTCGTGCGCGCCTCCGAGTTCGCCGTCGCCGACGACTGGCACGTCTCCTCCGCCGCGGGCACCGGCAGCTCCACCTCGTCCGTGCGCGGCCTGTTCGTCCCCGCCCACTTCGTCGTGGACGGCGCCGAGATCGTCGAGGGCACCACCGGCGACCGCTGGAACCAGGGCCTGCACGGCCGCGACTACGGCCTGCTGCCCTACGTCATGGTCCCGTCCCTGGCGGTGTACATCGGCCTGGCCAAGCAGGCCCTGGAGCTGTTCCAGGACCGCGCGCCCGGCCGGGGCATCGCCTACACCGGCTGGACCGAGCAGTCCGAGCACCCGCACGTGCAGATCCAGGTCGGCACCGCCGCCAACAAGATCACCGCCGCCGAGGGGCTGCGCGACCGGATCACCGGCCTCATGCAGGACCGGGCCGACAGCGGCGTCGCGGTCACCACCGCCGAGAAGGCGGCCTTCCGCGGCCAGATCGGCTACGGCATCCAGCTCGCCAAGGAAGCCGTGGAGATCCTCTACACCCTCTCCGGCGCCTCCGTCATCCAGAAGGCCGTGCCGCTCCAGCGCGTCTACCGGGACACCGTCGGCCTCGCGCTGCACGGCCTGATGGCCCCCGTCACCAACCTGGAGGTGCACGGGCGGGTCCTGCTCGGCCTCGAACCCGACACGTTCTTCCTCTGATCCCGCCTGCCGGACCCCGGCCGGAGCACGACCACCGCACATCCTGAAGGGGACAGCGCCATGACCGCCAGCACGACCATCCGCCCCACCGAGGACGTCGACAAGCACCTGGAGCACTACGTCGAGGCGTTCAACTCCAACGACCCCGACGTCCTCGACCTGTTCTACACCGAGGAGGCCGTCGCGGTGTGGGAGCCGCTCGCGCCGCTCTCCGGCGAGGCCCGCCGCGAGTACGCCCGCGAGTTCCTCTCCCGCACGCCCACGATGACCGCCGTCGAGCGCGAGCGCTACGTCACCGGCGACACGGTCCTGTTCATCATCGACTGGCAGATCGACATGACCGGCGTCGACGGTGAGCCCGAGCACCTGGAGGGCGTCGGCGTCGACGTCGTCCGCAAGGGCGCCGACGGCAAGTGGCGCTACGCCGTCGACGACGCGTTCGGCGGCAACGAGCCCGCCTGACCGGTCGGGCAGCCGCGCCGGGTCCCCCGCCCCAGCGGCGGGGGACCCGGCGCGGACCCGGATCAGCGGTCGACCGCGACCGCCTGCTCCTGGGCGCCCTCGCGCCGGTCGTACTCGTCGCGGGCCGAGGCGATGGCGGGCTGGTGGTCCTCGGTCCAGTCGACCAGCGCCTGGATCGTGGCGTGCAGGCTCACCCCCAGCGGGGTGAGCTCGTAGTCGACCCTGGGCGGCACCACCGGGTGCACGGTCCGCTTCACCAGGCCGTCCCGCTCCAGGTGCCGCAGGGTGATCGTCAGCATCCGCTGGCTCACCCCGTCGATGAGCCTGCGCAGTTCGGAGAAGCGCAGCATCCGGCGGTCGAGCAGCGCGATCACCAGCAGGGACCACTTGTCGCCGATCCGGTCCAGGATCTGGCGCACCTCGCAGTCCGCCCTCGTGTCCCACTGCCGGGCCCCGTAGTCCTCGGTATCACCGCAGAGACTCAGTGACTTTAAAGTGCCTTCTTCCACAGCTCTGCATGGTGACTGATCATGCCTTTACGTACAAGAGGGAACCGACGTGCCGAAAGGTAACCGCCTCCGGCGGCGCGGGCACTGATCCCTCGCGCGTCCCTCGACAAGGAGCTGACTGACCGTGTCCGCGACCCCGAACAGCCCATCCTTAGACGGGCCCGTGCGCATGACCGCGCGCGACGCCGCACTGCTCTTCGTGCTGTGCGGCTCGATCTTCCTCGAAGGCGTCGACATCTCCATGCTCGGCGTCGCACTGCCCTCCATCAAGGACGAGCTCGGCATGTCGGCGGGCGAGCTCCAGTGGGTCGTCAGCGCCTACGTGCTGGCCTACGGCGGGTTCATGCTCCTGGGCGGCCGTGCCGCCGACCTGCTGGGCCGGCGCAAGATGTTCGTGCTGTGGCTGGCGGTCTTCGTCGTGTTCTCCGGTCTCGGCGGCCTGGCCACCGAGGGCTGGATGCTCATCGTCTCCCGCGCCATCACCGGCCTCGCCGCCGCGTTCATGACCCCCGCGGGCCTGTCGCTGATCACCACGAGCTTCGCCGAGGGCCCCAAGCGCAACCGGGCGCTGCTCTGGTACGCGGGCACCGCCGCCGGTGGCTTCTCGCTGGGCCTGGTCGTCGGCGGCCTGCTGACCGCCATCGGCTGGCGCTGGGTCTTCTTCGCCCCGGTCATCCTCGCCGCGATCATCTTCGGCTTCGCGGTCAAGCTGATCGAGCACGACACCCCGCCGCCGCGCGTCCCCGGCCAGAAGTACGACGTGTTCGGCGCCGCCACGATGACCCTCGGCGCGGTCGGCGCGGTCTACACCGTCGTCATGGCGCCCGAGGTGCCCGTCAGCCGGACCGTGCTGACCGCCGCGATCAGCGCCGTGCTGCTGGTGGCGTTCGTGATCGCGGAGAGGCGCTCGAAGGAGCCGCTGGTGCGCCTGGGCATCTTCCGCAGCGCCAACCTGGTGCGCGCCAACATCGCCACCGTGCTGTTCGCAGGCTCGTTCTTCGGCTTCCAGTTCATCACCGTGCTCTACATGCAGGACCTGCGCGGCTGGGGCGCGCTGGAGACCGGCATCGCGCTGCTGGTCATCGGCATCGACTCGGTGCTCGCGCCGACCCTCACGCCCAAGCTGGTCGACCGGTTCGGCAACCCCGTCGTGCTGTTCGCGGGCTTCGTGTCGCTGGCGCTGGCCTACTTCCTGTTCCTGGACATCCCGGCCGACGCGAACTACTGGACCGGCATGTTCCCGACGATGCTGCTCATCGGCATCGCCTTCACCCTGGTCTACGGGCCGCTGACGATCGTCGCGGTGGAGGGCATCGCCGACGAGGAGCAGGGCCTGGCGGGCGGCATCTGGAACACCTCGTTCCAGTTCGGCGCGGCGCTCGGCCTCGCCGTGGCCGCCTCGCTGACCGCCACCTCGGGCACCGCCCTCGACGGCTACCACAAGGCGCTGCTCGTGCCGTTCGTCGCCACGCTCGTCGCGCTCGTCGTGGTGGCCACGGGCCTGCGCTCCCGCGCCTCCGCCGAGCCCGTCGCGGTGGAGGCCCAGCCCACCGCGGGCTGATCCCCCGCGGTTTCCCCCGGCGTCGGTCCCCCTCCCCGACGCCCAGCAACCGGCCCCGGTCGCCTCCCGCGACCGGGGCCGGTCGCGTCGTGCCCGCGCTGCGGGCGAACCCGCGCCCGACGACCCGCCGGCGATTACCCGCGTCCCACCGGGAACCCCGCGTCCCGATTACCGCGCGATGACCACCGCAACCGCCCGATTACCGGAGGAAAAACGCCTTCCGCGCTCGCCGCACTAGGGTCGAATTCGTTGCCGTTGAACGGGAAGAGCGCCGTCGCGGCCAGTCAAGAGCCAGTGCCGATCAGGAGGCAGTAATGACGACGACCGACCTCGCTGTCGATGTCTCGACCGTTTTGGGAGCCGTCGCGGAAATCGCGCCCGCGCTGCGCGCGAACGGTCCTGACGCCGAGAGCGAGCGCCGCGTTCCCGAGAAGAGCCTGAGCCTGCTGGAGCAGGCGGGCGTCTTCCGGCTCACCACCCCCCGCCGCTTCGGCGGCCTCGAACTGCCGCTCGCCGACCAGGCCAAGGTGTTCGAGGCCGTCGCGAAGGCCGACGGCGCCACCGGCTGGGCCGCGATGATCCTCCAGGCCAGCGCGTGGATCCACACCACGCTGTCCGAGCAGGCCCAGCAGGAGATCTTCACCAAGCCCGACCTGAAGGTCTCCACCGGCTTCACCCCCACCGGCACGATCGTGCCCGCCGAGGGCGGCTGGACCGTCAACGGCACCTGGAAGTGGCTCTCCGGCGTGCACGCCGCCGAGTGGGTCACCCTCGCCGCGGTCCACGTGACCGAGGACGGCGGCCTGCCCTACGTGGTCGTGGTCCCCACCTCCGAGGTGACGATCAACGACGACTGGGACACCAGCGCCGCCGAGGGCACCGGTTCCGCCTCCGCCACGGTGGAGGACGTCTTCGTCCCGACCCACCGCTCGCTGTTCCTGCCCGAGCTGCTCGGCGCGGGCGCCGCCGACCGCGCCAACAGCGGCGCCACCGGCAGCAACTACGCCTTCCTGCCCTACATCATGGTGGGCGCGGTCGCCGCCTACATCGGCATCGCCAAGGGGGCCTACGAGACCTTCCTCGACCGGCTGCCCGGACGCGGCATCACCTACACGCCCTGGACCAACCAGAGCGAGTCGCCGCTGACCCACATCCAGGTCGCCACCGCCAAGAACCGCATCGCCGCCGCCGAGGCGCTCGCCGACCGCATCACCGCCGGTCTCCAGGCGCACGCCGACGCGGGCACCTACCCGTCGGTGGAGGAGCGCGCCCAGTCGCGGGGCGAGGTCGGCATGGCCATCCAGCTCGCGAAGGAGGCCGTGGTCGCGCTGCACGAGGCGTCGGGCGCGTCGTCGATCTCGCGGGACGTGCCGTTCCAGCGCTTCCACCGCGACATGCTCGGCCTGTCGCTGCACGCGCTGTTCCTGTTCAACACCAACATGGAGCTGCACGGCCGGGTGCTGCTGGGCCTGTCGCCCGACACCCCCTTCCTGTGACGCGGGGCAACCCCTAGGTCGTGTTCCGGAAGCGGAGCACGACCCGGCCCGCCGTCCCGCCGCCCCGCGCCCCTCCGCGGGGCGGCGGGACGGGCGCGGCCCCGCCACCCCGAACCTCCCCCCGACCCGCCCGGCCCTCGCGCGCCCGCCAGGCGGGTTCCCGCGCGCGGCCACCCCGACCCCCAGAAGGGCTTGTGCGATGCCGAAGAAGACCAAGCCGACCCTCGTGCTCGGCGCCACCGGCAAGACCGGCAGCAGACTGGTGCCGCTGCTGCGCGACCGGGGCGTGCCGGTGCGCGCCGCCTCGCGCGGCGGGGAGGTCCGGTTCGACTGGGACGACGAGACCACCTGGGGCCGCGCGCTCACCGGGGTGGGCGCGGTCTACCTGGTCGACCAGCAGGACAAGCCGGGCCAGTGGGACGCCGAGACCATGATCGAGCGGTTCTACGCCCGCGCCGCCGACCTCGGCGTCACCAGGGTCGTCGCCCTCCAGGCCAGGCCCGCCGGGGCCATCGGCGGCAAGGACCTGCACGCGGGCACCGACACCGCCGAGCGCTCCGGTCTGGAGTGGACGGTCCTGCGCCCCAGCTGGTTCAACCAGAACTTCGACGAGGGCGTCCTCCTGGACGGCGTCCGCGCGGGCGAGCTGCCGCTGCCCGCCGGCGACGGCGCGGAGGCGTTCGTGGACGTGGCCGACGTCGCCGCCGTCGCCGCCGCCGCGCTCACCGAGGACGGGCACCACGGCCGGGTCTACAACCTCAGCGGCCCGGCCGCGCTCACCTTCGCCGAGGCCGTGGAGGTCATCGGGCACGCCGCGGGCCGCGAGGTCCGGTACGTGCCGGTCAGCCAGCGGGACTACGAGGCCGAGCTGGTGGGCGCGGGCGTGCCCGCCGACTACGCCACCTTCGTCGGCGACCTGGTGGCCCGCATCGACCAGGGCACCAGCAGCGCGGTCACCTTCACCGTCGAGCAGGTCACCGGGCGCGCGCCCGTCGCGTTCGCGGACTTCGCCAAGGAGGCGGCGAGCCGGGGCGTGTGGGCGGCGGCCTGAGCCGGACCGCCCGCCCGCTCCGCACGACCGGAGCGCCGCCGGAAGGTGGAAAGGCCCGCCGGGGAACCGGCGGGCCTTTCCACCTTCCGCACGACGCCGAGGCCGGGGCGCGCCGACCGCGTGGGGCGCGTCGCGCGGGGGTCAGACGTCGTGCTCGACCGCCGGGGCCGCGGGCACCGGCGCGTCGACCTGCTCGTCGTCCGCGTCGGGCGCCTCCCAGAACACGCTGCTCAGGTCGAAGCCCCGCAGCACCTGGATGCGCCACGGCTCCAGCTTGATCAGCCCGAACTTGGGGTCCTCGGGACCGTGCCGCCAGAAGTTCGCCGGGTCGTAGCCGACACCGGGCGGGCTGCCCTTGCGGTACAGCTCCCAGATCTCCCTGCGCACCTCCTGGTCCTCCTGCACCCACTCGGCGCGGCAGTCGGCGAACACCGCGTTCTGCTTGGGGTTCCAGTAGGAGATCGTGGTGTGCGGGTTGCGGGCGAGGTGCGCGACCTTCACCGGGGTGCGGTAGGCCGCGATCCACCCGATGGGGACGCCGTCGCGCACTTCCCAGATGGGCAGCAGCACCCGTGCCCGCGGCCGGTTCCTCTTGTCCACCGTGGTCATCGTGGCGTAGACGATGTCCTGGATGTAGGCGAGGAACGGGTCCTGGAGGTCGGCGAACGACCTGACGACCTTCCTCATCGTGGCCCCCTGTGGGAGTGGCGCCGCCACGTGGCGGCGAGGTGTGCCGTCCCGGCGGCGTGCGCCGCGCGGACGGCCTTGACGGACCCGGTTCGACCGGCCCGGATCCATGGTGGCGCGGCGCGGGGGCTTGGGTAAGAACGCACTTTGAAGTTACCGAGGCACACCGCGGTGCCGTACCGGCCCGTGCGCCGACCGGGGTCGCGCGCCGCGCGGTCAGCCGACGCGCTGGAAGCGGCCCTGGTGGAACACCAGCGCCCCCTGCTCCGCGCCCGACCCGCAGCCCAGCACCCGCCCCAGGAACAGGGTGTGGTCGCCCGCGGGGTGCGCGGTCACCACCTCGCACTCCAGCCAGGCCAGCGCGCCGGTCAGCAGCGGCGCCCCGGTGAGCGGGCCCGGCGCCCAGTCGACCACGTCGAACTGGGCCGCGCCCAGCACGCGCTCGCGGTCCGCGAAGTGGCGCACGGCGGGCTCCTGGTCGGCTGCCGCCACCGACACCCCGAAGCGGCCCGTCGAGGTCAGCGCCCGGTGCATGACCGCGCTGTGGGCCACGCACACGTGCACCAGCGGCGGGTCGAGCGAGACCGAGCCGAAGGCGTTCGCGGTCATCCCGTGGACGTGCTCGCCGCCGGTGGTGACCACCACGACGCCGGTGGCGAACCGGCCCATGACCGACCGCAGCTCCTTCGGGTCCACGGCCCCGGCGGGTTCCGCGGTGCCCACTCCACCGGCTGCTACGTGCGCTTGCTCGGACATGCTGTGATCCCCTCGGGTCTGCGTGGTCGCGGCGCGCGCGCCGCCCGCGATCCACAAAGGACTCAACTCGTCGGACGCGACCGACTGTAACCACGGGCGCCGCCCACCCCCTCCACCGCCGGGTAACGGGATTCTCACCGCGCCCGGCCAGAGTGGCCCGTTACCGCCCCCGACCTACCTTCGGCCCGGAAAGCAGGACGCCCACCATTCGGTTAGCTGGTCAGGAAAGGCGGTCGGCAGCATGGACCACCCCACAGCCGGGCAGCACGAGGCCCCCGGCGGGCCGCAGGACGCCGTCGCCGTCATCGGGATGGCCGTGCGCCTGCCGTCGGCGGACGGCCCCGACGCGTTCTGGGCGCTGCTCCGCGACGGCGTGGACGCCATCACCGACGTTCCCGCCGGGCGCTGGGAGCAGGCGTCACCCGGTGTGACCCGAGGAGGGTTCCTCGACTCGGTCGCGGAGTTCGACGCGGACTTCTTCGGCGTCTCGCCGCGCGAGGCGGCGGCGATGGACCCGCAGCAGCGCCTGGTGCTCGAACTGGCCTGGGAGGCCGTCGAGGACGCCAGGATCGTCCCCGCCGACCTGCGCGGCAGCCGCACCTCGGTGTTCGTCGGCAGCATCCGCGACGACTACGCCGCCCTGCTCTACCAGCACGGCACGTCGGCGATCACGCCGCACACCGTGACCGGCACGCACCGGGGCATCATCGCGAACCGGGTGTCCTACTCGCTGGACCTGCGCGGCCCGAGCGTCACCGTGGACGCCGCGCAGGCGTCGTCGCTGGTGGCCGTGCACCTGGCGGCGGAGGGGCTGCGCGACGGCGCGGTCGACCTGGCCATCGCGGGCGGCGTGAACCTGAACCTGCTCGGCGAGCAGACCGTCGGCCTGGAGCGCTTCGGCGCCCTGTCCCCGGACGGCCGCAGCCGCCCCTTCGACGCCGCGGCCAACGGCTACGTCCGGGGCGAGGGCGGCGCGGTGGTGCTGCTCAAGCGGCTGGACCGGGCGCTGGCCGACGGCGACCCGGTGCACGCGGTGCTGCTGGGCAGCGCCGTCAACAGCGACGGCGCCACCGAGGGCCTGACCGTGCCGGGGGAGCGGGCGCAGACCGAGGTCGTCCGCGCCGCGTTCGCCGCCGCGGGCGTGGCGCCCGCGAGCGCCCAGTACGTGGAGCTGCACGGCACCGGGACCCCGGTGGGCGACCCGATCGAGGCGCGCGCGCTGGGCGCCGCGATGGCGGGCCGGGAGGACGACCCGCTGCGGGTCGGCTCCGCCAAGTCGAACGTCGGCCACCTGGAGG
Source organism: Actinosynnema mirum DSM 43827 (assembly GCF_000023245.1). Lineage (GTDB taxonomy): Bacteria > Actinomycetota > Actinomycetes > Mycobacteriales > Pseudonocardiaceae > Actinosynnema > Actinosynnema mirum. The sequence continues at coordinate 5,605,424 of NC_013093.1, read as the reverse complement.
GCGCGGCGGGCATCGTCGGCCTGGTGAAGACCGCGCTCGCCATCCGGCACCGCAGGCTGCCCGCGACGCTGAACTTCGCGACGCCGAACCCGGAGATCCCCCTGGGGGAGCTGGGGCTGCGCGTGCACGCGGAACTGTCGGACTGGCCCCACCCCGACCGGCCGCTCGTGGCGGGCGTCAGCTCGTGGGGGATGGGCGGCACGAACGCGCACGTCGTGCTCACCGAGGCCCCGGCCCCGGTCCGCCGCCCCGCGCACCCGGACGGGGGCGGGGCCGCTGCCGGAACCGCGCCCGCCGCGGAGACCGCGCCCGCCGCTGCGGGCGAGCCTGCCGCCGGGAGCGGACGCCCGAGGGCCGCCGAGGGCTTGCCGGCCGCCGGGAACCCGCCCGCCGCCGAGACCGGGCTCATCGCCGGGAGCGCGCCCGCCGCCGAGGCCGGGCGCGGGCTGGCCGCCGACGGGCTGGCCGCCGACGGGCTGGCCGCCGACGGGCAGGCCGCCGAGGCCGCGGTCGTGGGCGACCCCGCCGCCGCGCCCGAGCACGCGCCCGCCGCCGCGCCCCCGCCCGTTTCGGCGCCGCCCACCGCCCACGTCCCGTGGCTGCTCTCCGGGCGCAGCCGTGCCGCCGTGCAGGCCCAGGCCGCCGCGCTGGCCGCGCACCTCACCGACGAGCGGCCCGTCGACGTGGCCCTCTCGCTGGCCACCACCAGGACCGCCTTCGAGCACCGCGCCGTCGTCGTCGGTTCCGGGCGTGCCGAGCTGGACGCCGGGCTCGCCGCCCTCGCCTCGGGCGAGGCCGCCGCCAACCTGGTGCGCGGCGAGGTCGGGGCCACCGGCGGGGTCGTGCTGGTCTTCCCCGGCCAGGGCTCGCAGTGGGCGGGCATGGCCGTCGAGCTCGCCGACTCCTCCCCGGTCTTCGCCGGGCACCTCGCCGCGTGCGGCCGGGCGCTCTCCGCGTTCACCGACTGGTCACTGGACGAGGTCCTGCGCCAGGTCGACGGCGCGCCGGGGCTGGACCGGGTGGACGTCGTGCAGCCCGCCCTGTTCGCGGTCATGGTGTCGCTGGCCCGCCTGTGGCAGCACCACGGCCTGCGCGTGGACGCGGTCATCGGCCACTCCCAGGGCGAGATCGCCGCCGCGCACGTCGCGGGCGCCCTCTCGCTCGACGACGCCGCCCGCGTCGTCTGCCTGCGCAGCAAGGCGATCCGCGCGCTCGCGGGCACCGGCGGCATGGCCGCGGTGACCCTGCCCGCCGCCGAGGTCGCCGAGCGGATCGCCGAGCACGGCGGCCGGGTCTCGATCGCCGCCGTCAACGGCCCCGCGAACACCGTCGTCGCGGGCGACCCGGAGGCGCTGCGGGAGATCGTCGCCGACTACCAGGCGCGGGACGTGCGAGCCTCGGTCATCGCCGTCGACTACGCCTCGCACTCCGCCGACGTGGAGAGCCTGCGCGCGGAGCTGCTCGAACTCCTCGAACCGGTCCGCCCGCGCCACGCCGACGTCCCGTTCTACTCCACCCTGACCGGCGAGGTGCTCGACACCACCGGCATGGACGCCTCCTACTGGTTCCGGAACCTGCGCCACACCGTGAACTTCCACGACACCGTCCGCCTGCTCCTGTCCGACGGCCACCGCGCGTTCGTCGAGACCAGCCCGCACCCGGTGCTCACCCACGCCGTCAAGTCGACGATCGAGGCCGAGGGCGTCGCGGGCGCCACCGCGCTCGGCTCGCTGCGCCGCGACGACGGCGGCCCCCGCCGCTTCCTGCTCGCGCTGGGCGCGGCGCACGCGCACGGCCTCGCCCTCGACTGGACCGGACCGCTCACCGACGCCCCGCAGCTCGTCGACCTGCCCACCTACGCCTTCCAGCGCAAGCACTTCTGGTTCTCCGGCGACGGCGTGATCACCCGCGCCGCCACCCCCGCGAGCGCGAACGCCCCCGCGCCGCAGGACGAGCGCACCGGCGCGCTGCGCGCCCGCCTCACCGGCCTGTCCGACCGCGAGCGGCTGCGCGTGCTGGTCGACCTGGTGCGGGCCAACGCCGCCCCGGTGCTCGGCTTCGACGGACCGGCCGACGTCGCCGAGGGCCGCACGTTCAAGGACCTCGGCATGGACTCGGTCACCGCCGTCGAGTTCCGCGACCAGCTCGGCGCGGCCACCGGCCTGGCCCTGCCCGCCGCGCTGACCTTCAACCAGCCCACCCCGCGCGCGCTCGCCGAGCACCTCGACCGCGAGCTGGGCGGCGCCACCGCCGAGCCGGCCGTGGACGGCGCGACGCCCACCTCCGACGACCCGATCGCCGTGGTCGGCATGGCCTGCCGCTTCCCCGGCGGGGTGCGCTCCCCGGAGCAGCTGTGGGAGCTGGTGCGCGACGGCGTGGACGCCATCTCCGAGTTCCCGGACAACCGGGGCTGGGACACCGAGGCGCTGCACGACCCCGACCCGGACAAGCGCGGCTCCACCAACGCCCGCTACGGCGGTTTCCTGCACGACGCCGACGAGTTCGACGCCGCGTTCTTCGGCATCAGCCCCCGCGAGGCCACCGCCATGGACCCGCAGCAGCGGCTGCTGCTGGAGGTCGCGTGGGAGGCGTTCGAGCGGGCGGGCATCGACCCGGCCACGCTGCGCGGCGCCGACGCGGGCGTGTTCGTCGGCGCGATGGCCCAGGACTACGGCCCGCGCCTGCACCAGGGCGCCGAGGGCCACGACGGCTACCTGCTCACCGGCAACCAGCTCAGCGTCGCGTCCGGCCGCCTCGCCTACACCTTCGGCCTCGAGGGTCCGGCGCTGACGATCGACACGGCGTGCTCGTCGTCGCTGGTGGCGATCCACCTGGCCGGCCAGGCGCTCGCCAGGGGAGAGACCTCCCTCGCCCTCGCGGGCGGCGTCACGGTCATGTCCACGCCCGGCATCTTCGTCGAGTTCTCCCGTCAGCGCGGGTTGTCGGCCGATGGCCGGTGCAAGGCGTTCTCGGCCGACGCCGATGGCACGGGCTGGTCGGAGGGCGCTGGTCTGCTGGTGCTGGAGCGGTTGTCGGACGCGCGTCGCAACGGGCACCCGGTGCTGGCGGTGGTGCGGGGCACGGCGGTGAACCAGGACGGGGCGTCGAACGGCCTGACCGCGCCCAACGGTCCCTCGCAGGAGCGGGTCATCCGGCGGGCGCTGGGAGCGGCGGGTCTGCGTCCGTCCGATGTGGACGTGGTGGAGGCGCACGGCACGGGCACCTCCCTCGGTGACCCGATCGAGGCGCAAGCGCTGCTCGCCACCTACGGGCAGGACCGGGAGACCCCGCTGTACCTGGGGTCCCTCAAGTCCAACATCGGCCACACCCAGGCCGCCGCGGGCGTCGCGGGCGTCATCAAGTCCATCGAGGCCATCCGCAACGGGATCGTGCCCAGGACCCTGCACGCCGACGAGCCCACCCCGCACGTCGACTGGGAAGCGGGCGCGGTGCGCCTGGCCACCGACAGCGCCCCGTGGCCCGACACCGACCGGCCGCGCCGCGCGGGCGTCTCGTCGTTCGGCATCTCCGGCACCAACGCGCACGTCATCGTCGAGCAGGCCGAACCGGCCGACACCCCCGCCGCGCCAGCGGAATCCGACACCACGACCGGCCCGCTGCCGTGGGTGCTCTCCGGCCGGGGCGCAGGCTCGCTCGCCGCGCAGGCCGAACGCCTCCTGGGGTTCGCCACCTCCACCGAGCACACCACCGCCGACGTCGGCTGGTCCCTGGCCACCACCAGGACCGCGCTCGACCACCGGGCCGTCGTGTGGGGCGAGGACCGCCAGGACCTCCTCGCGGCGCTCGCCGCCGTCGCGCGTGGCGAGAGCGGCCCCACCGCCGTCACCGGCCAGGCCGCCCCGACCCGCACCGCGTTCCTGTTCACCGGCCAGGGCGCGCAGCGCGCCCGCATGGGCCTCGCCCTCGCCGAGGCGTCCCCGGTCTACGCGGCAGCGTTCGCCGAGGTGTGCGCCGCGCTCGACCCGCACCTGGACCGCCCGCTGCGCGAGGTCGTCGACAGCGGCGACGGCCTGGACGAGACCGGCTTCACCCAGCCCGCCCTGTTCGCCGTCGAGGTGGCCCTGTTCCGGCTCCTCGCCGACCACGGCGTGCGCCCGGACTTCCTGGCGGGCCACTCCATCGGCGAGCTCGCCGCCGCGCACGTCGCGGGCGTGTTCTCCCTGGACGACGCGGCCCGCCTGGTCGCCGCGCGCGGCAGGCTCATGCAGCGACTTCCGCGCGACGGCGTCATGATCGCCGTCGAGGCCACCGAGGACGAGGTGCTCGCCGAACTGGCCGGGCACGGCGACCGGGTGGGCGTCGCGGGCGTCAACGGCCCCACCGCGCTGGTCGTCGCGGGCGAGACCGAGGCCGCCACCGCGGTCGCCGAGGCGCTCGCCGCGCGCGGCAGGCGCACCAAGCGCCTCGAGGTCAGCCACGCCTTCCACTCGCCGCTCATCGAGCCGATGCTCGCCGAGTTCGCCGAGGTCGCGGCCACCGTCGCCTACGCGGCCCCGCGCGTGCCCCTGGTCTCCACCGTCACCGGCCGCCTCGCCGACCCCGCCGAGCTGGCTGCCCCGGACTACTGGGTCGGCCAGGCCCGCGCCGCCGTGCGCTTCTCCGACGCGGTCGGCGCCCTGCTCGACGAGGGCGTCACCGCGCTCGTCGAACTGGGCCCCACGGCCGTGCTGTCCGCGCTGGTCCCCGCCATCGCCGCGGGGGCGGGCGTCGACGTGGTCGCCGCGCCGCTGCTGCGCGCCGACCGCGACGAGCCCCGCTCGGTGCTGTCCGCGCTGGCCGCCCTGTTCGTCGCGGGCGTCGACGTCGACTGGGCCGCCCCGTACCGGGGCGGCCGGGCGCGCCGCGTCGACCTGCCCACCTACGCGTTCCGCCCGCAGCGGTTCTGGCTCGACGCCCCCACCGGCGGCGACGTCACCGGGGTGGGCCTCGCCCCCGCCGGGCACCCGCTGCTGGGCGCGGCCGTCGACCTGGCGGGCGGCAGGCTCGTGCTCACCGGCAGGCTCGCCGCCACCAGCCACCCGTGGCTGGCCGACCACGCCATCGCCGGGGCCGCCGTGCTGCCCGGCACCGCCTACCTGGAGCTGGCCCTGTGGGCGGGCGGCCGGGTCGGCGCGGACCACGTCGACGAGCTGACGCTGGCCGCGCCGCTGGTGCTGGCCGAGCGCGGCGGCACCCTCGTCCAGGTCGTCGTGGACGCCCCCGACGCCGACGGGTCCCGCGCGCTGCGCGTGCACGCCCGCCGCGACCGCGACGGCGCCGAGTGGGTCGAGCACGCCACCGGAACCCTCACCCCCACCCCACCCGCGGCCGACACCGACCTCGGCGCCTGGCCGCCGAACGCCACCGAGCTCGACCTGACCGACGCCTACGCCCGGCTCGCCGAGCGCGGCTACGGGTACGGCCCGGTCTTCCGCGGCCTGGAACGCGCCTGGCGCGCGGGCGACGACCTGTTCGCCGAGGTCGCCCTCCCCGCCGACCAGTGGCCCGCCGCGGCCTCGTTCACGCTGCACCCGGCGCTGCTCGACGCCGCGCTGCACCCGCTGCTGCCCGGCGTCGCCGACGACGGCGACACCACCGTCCTGCCGTTCGCCTGGTCCGGCGTCACCGCGCACGCCGAGGGCGCCAGGTCGCTGCGCCTGCGCCACCGGGTCACCCGGCCTGACCAGGACACCCTCGTGGTGTCCGTGACCGCCGTCGACACCTCGGGCGCGCCGGTCCTGACGGCCCGCTCGCTGGTGCTGCGCCCGGTGTCCCGCGCGGCGCTGCGCGACAGCGGCGGCGCCACCCTGCTGCGCCCGGAGTGGCGACCCGCCCAGACCGGCGGGCCCGTGCCGTGGTCGGCGGTCGGCGCGGAGGGCTTCGTGGACGTGTTCGCCCTGCCCGGCGACGCCACCCCCACCCGCGCCTACTACGACCTGCCCGACCTGGCCCAGGCGCTCGGCGGCGACGACGTGCCGCGCCACGCGGTCGTCCTGCTGCCCGAACCGGACGGCGACCCGGCGCGCGCCGCCCACGCCACCACCCGCGCCGCGCTGGAGCTGCTCCAGGTGTGGCTGGCCGACCCGAGGCTCCAGGACACCGCGCTGGCCGTGGTGACCACCGGCGGCGGCGGGGCGCGCCCCGACGAGTCCCCGCACCACGCGGGCGTCTGGGGCCTGCTGCGCAGCGCCCAGTCCGAGCAGCCCGGCCGGTTCGCCCTCGTCGACCACGACGGGACCGCCGAGTCGTGGGCCGCGCTGCCCTCGGCGCTGGGCACGGGGGAGCCGCAGCTGGCGCTGCGCGCCGGAGAGGTCCTCGTGCCCCGCCTGGTCGCGGCCGAGCCCGAGCCTGCCACCGCCGTCGCGTGGGACGCGGGCACGGTCCTGATCACCGGCGGCACCGGGGCGCTCGGCGCGCTCGCCGCCAGGCACCTGGTGCGCGAGCACGGCGTCCGCGACCTGCTGCTGCTCAGCCGCCGGGGCCCCGACGCGCCCGGCGCGGCCGACCTGGTCGCCGAGCTGACCGCCGAGGGCGCGCGCGTCACCGTCACCGCCGTCGCCGCCCAGGACCGCGCGGCGCTCGCCGACGCCTTGCGCGGCCACGACGTGCGCGTCGCGCTGCACACGGCGGGCGTCGTCGACGACGGCGTCGTCACCTCGCTCGACGCGCGCGGCCTGACCACCGCGCTCACCCCGAAGGTCGACGCGGCCTGGAACCTGCACGAGCTGCTCGGCGACCGCGCGACGCTCGTCCTGTACTCGTCGGTCGCGGGCGTCCTGGGCAACCCCGGCCAGGGCAACTACGCGGCGGGCAACGCGTTCCTGGACGCGCTGGCCCGCCACCGCGCCCACCTCGGCCGGCCCGCCACCTCGATCGCCTGGGGCCTGTGGGCCGACAGCAGCGGCATCACCGGCGCGCTCACCGACACCGACCGCACCCGCCTGGCCCGCAACGGCGTCCTGCCGCTGACCGGCGAGGCCGGGCTCGCCCTGCTCGACGCGGCCACCGCCTCCGGCCTGCCCGAGGTGACCGCCGCCGCGCTCGACCACGCGGCGCTGCGCGCGCTCGGCGAGCGGCTGCCCGCCGTGCTGCGCGGCCTGATCACCCCGGCCGCCACCCGCCGCGCCGCGGCCGGGGAGGCCGAGCCGTCCGCGGACGGCGGGTCCGCGCTGGAGCGCCGCCTGGCCGGGCTGTCCGAGCGGGAGCGCGACACGGCCGTCGCCGAGCTGGTCAGGGCCACCGTCGCGCAGGTGCTCGGCCACGCCGACGGCTCCCGCGTCGAGATGGCCGCCGCGTTCAAGGAGCTGGGCTTCGACTCGCTGACCGCCGTCGAGCTGCGCAACCACCTGCACACCGCCACCGGGCTGCGGCTGCCGAGCACGCTCGTGTTCGACTACCCGTCGCCCTCGGCGGTCGCGGGCTACCTGTCCGCGCAGGTCTCCGGCCCCGCCGCGCCCGACGAGACCCGGCAGGACCGGGTCGCCGCCACCGAGGACGACCCGATCGCGATCGTCGCCATGGCCTGCCGCTTCCCCGGCGGGGTGCGCTCCCCGGAGCAGCTGTGGGAGCTGGTGCGCGACGAGGTCGACGCGGTCGGCGACTTCCCCACCGACCGCGGCTGGGACACCGACGCCCTCTACGACCCGGACCCGGACCGGGCGGGCCGCACCTACACGCGCAGCGGCGGTTTCCTGCACGACGCCTACGACTTCGACCCGGAGTTCTTCGGCATGTCCCCGCGCGAGGCGCTGGCCACCGACCCGCAGCAGCGGCTGCTGCTGGAGGTGGCGTGGGAGGCGTTCGAGCGGGCGGGCATCGACCCGGCCACGCTGCGCGGCAGCAGCACCGGGGTGTTCGCGGGCGTCATGTACACCGACTACACCGAGCAGTCCGGTCAGCTCCCGGCCGAGCTGGAGGGCTACCTGGCCAGCGGCACGGCGGGCAGCGTCGCGTCCGGCCGCCTCGCCTACACCTTCGGCCTGGAAGGTCCGGCGCTGACGATCGACACGGCGTGCTCGTCGTCGCTGGTGGCGATCCACCTGGCCGGCCAGGCGCTGCGCTCCGGCGAGGCCGACCTGGCGCTCGCGGGCGGCGTCACCGTCATGTCCACGCCCAACCCGTTCATCGAGTTCTCCCGTCAGCGCGGGTTGTCGGCCGATGGCCGGTGCAAGGCGTTCTCGGCCGACGCCGATGGCACGGGCTGGTCGGAGGGCGCTGGTCTGCTGGTGCTGGAGCGGTTGTCGGACGCGCGTCGCAACGGGCACCCGGTGCTCGCGGTGGTGCGGGGCACGGCGGTGAACCAGGACGGGGCGTCGAACGGCCTGACCGCGCCCAACGGTCCCTCGCAGGAGCGGGTCATCCGGCGGGCGCTGGGAGCGGCGGGCTTGCGTCCGTCCGATGTGGACCTGGTGGAGGCGCACGGCACGGGCACCTCCCTCGGTGACCCGATCGAGGCGCAAGCGCTGCTCGCCACCTACGGGCAGGACCGGGAGACCCCGCTGTACCTGGGTTCCCTCAAGTCCAACATCGGCCACACCCAGGCCGCCGCGGGCGTCGCGGGCGTCATCAAGTCCGTCCAGGCCATCCACAACGGCCTGATGCCCAAGACCCTGCACGTCACCGAGCCGTCCCCGCACGTCTACTGGGACGCGGGCGCGGTGACCCTGCTGACCGAGGCCACCCCGTGGCCCGACGCGCACCGGCCGCGCCGCGCGGGCGTCTCGTCGTTCGGCATCTCCGGCACCAACGCGCACGTCATCATCGAGCAGGCCCCCGAGCACGGGCAGCCGGGGGAGGGCGGCGCGGACCCAGTCGTGCCGTGGCTGCTGTCCGCCAAGACCCCCGCCGCGCTCAAGGCCCAGGCCGACGCGCTCGCGGCCTTCCTCGCCGAGCACCCCGACACCCGCCCCGCCGACGTCGCGCTCACCCTGGCCACCCGGCGCGCCACCCACGAGCGGCACGCCGTCCTCGTCGGCTCCGACGCCGACGACCTGCGCGCCCGCCTCACCGCGCTCGACCCGGCCGCGGCCGGCCGCACCACCGGCGCGGGCAGGCTCGCCGCGCTGTTCACCGGCCAGGGCGCGCAGCGCGTCGGCATGGGCATCGACCTCGTCCACGCCCACCCCGCCTACGAGGCCGCGTTCGACGAGGTGTGCGCCGCGCTCGACCCGCACCTGGGCCGCTCGCTGCGCGAGGCCGTCACCACCGGCGAGGCGCTCGACGAGACCTGGCTGACCCAGCCCGCGCTGTTCGCCGTCGAGGTCGCCCTGTTCCGGCTGTGGCAGTCCTGGGGCGTGCGCTTCGACTTCCTGGCGGGGCACTCCATCGGCGAGCTCGCCGCCGCGCACGTCGCGGGCGTGTTCTCCCTGGACGACGCGGCCCGCCTGGTCGCCGCGCGCGGCAGGCTCATGCAGCAGCTGCCCGCGACCGGCGTCATGATCGCCGTGGAGGCCACCGAGGAGGAGGTCCGCGCGGGGCTGGCCGGTCAGCCGGGGCTGGTCGACGTCGCCGCCGTCAACGGGCCGCGCGCCGTCGTCCTCGCGGGCGAGGAGCAGGCCACCCTGGCAGCCGCCGAGCCGTGGCGCGCCCTCGGCAGGCGCACCCGCAGGCTCAAGGTCAGCCACGCCTTCCACTCCCCGCTCGTGGAGCCGATCCTCGACGCGTTCGCCGAGGTCGCCGCCACCGTCACCTACCACCGGCCGACCATCCCGATCGTCTCCACCCTCACCGGCGCCGCCGACGCGCCGGTGGACACCCCCGACCACTGGGTGCGGCACGTGCGCGGCGCCGTCCGGTTCGCCCCCGCCACCACCGCGCTGGTCGCGCTCGGCGCCACCACGTTCCTGGAGGTCGGGCCGGACACCGTGCTCGCCACCATGGCCGAGCAGGTGCTCGACGCGCTGCCCGAGCGGCGCGACCGGGCCGCCCTCGCCTCCACCCGCCGCGACCGCCCCGAGGTCGACACCACCGCCGAGACCCTGGCGCTGCTGCACACCAGGGGAGTGGCCGTCGACTGGGCCGCGTTCCTCGACGGCGCCGGGGCCAGGCACGTCGACCTGCCCACCTACGGCTTCCAGCGCGACCGGTACGCGCTCGTCGTCGCCCCCGGCGCGGGCCGGACCGCCGCCGCCCCCGACTGGGAGGAGATCCACCCGCCCCGGCCCGCCGGGCCGAGGTCCCTCGTCGTGCTCGACCTGGACCACGGCGCGGCCGACCTGCCCGGCCTGCCCGTCGTCACCACCGCCGCCGACGTGCCCGCCGACGCCGACGCGGTGCTGCTGCCGCTGGCCGTGCACCTCACCGCCGACCCGGCGGACACCCCCGAGGCCCGCTACGCCCGCACCAGGGGCACCCTGGACCTGGTCCAGGGCTGGGACGGCCCCCGGCTCGTCGTCACCACCACCGGGATCGCCCCGGCGCTGGGCGGCGACCGGGCGGGCGAGGACGCCAGGCTCGCCTGGAACCTGCTGCGCGCCGCCGCCGAGCACAACGGGCGGGTCCTGCTGGTCGACCTGGACACCGACCGGCCCGACCCCGACGTGCTCGCGGCCCTGCTCGCGGCGGGCGTCCCGCTGGCCGCCGCGCGCGGCGACCGGCTCCTGGTCCCGCCCCGCGAGGGCGCGCCCACCGCCGAGCCGGTCACCTCGCGGCTGCTCGCCGACCTCGCCGCCGCGCCCCCCGCCAAGCACCGGACGATCCTGCTGGCCGCCGTGCTCGCCGAGGTCGCCTCGGTGCTGCACCGCGACGACGCCGACGGCATCGAGGAGGACCGGGCCCTCCAGGAGCTCGGCTTCGACTCGCTCACCTCGGTCGACCTGCGCAACCGGCTCAACGCCGCCACCGGCGCGGCGCTGCCCGCCACCGCCGTGTTCGACCACCCGACCCCGGCCGCCCTCGCCGACCACCTGCTCGGGCTGCTGGCGCCCGGCGGGCCGGAACCCGCCGCGCCGCTGCACGCCGAGCTGGACCGGCTGGAGTCGCTGCTCGCCACCGCCCCGCGCGGCGGCGACGGCGCGGAGTCGACCGCCGAGGTCGCCGACCGGCTGCGCGCCATCCTCGCGCGGCTCACCGAACCCACCGCCGCCGCGAACGCCCTGGGCGAGGACCCGGTGGGGCAGCTGGCGGAAGCCACCGCGGACGACCTGTTCGCGTTCATCGACAACGAGCTGGGCCGCACCGCGGGCTGACCGCCCGACACCGACGACGCACGTGCCAAGGAGGGCGGGAACCCGCATGTCCCAGGACAAGGAAGACAAGCTCGTCGAGTACCTGAAGTGGGTCAGCGCCGACCTGAAGAAGACCAAGCAGCGCCTCGCCGAGCTGGAGTCGGGCAAGCGCGAGCCGGTCGCCATCGTCGGCATGGCCTGCCGCTTCCCCGGCGGCGTGTCCTCACCCGAGGACCTGTGGCGGCTGGTCGCCGACGGCCGGGACGCCATCGCGCCCTTCCCCGACGACCGGGGCTGGGACACCGACGGCATCTACGACCCCGAACCGGGCCTGCCCGGCAAGTCCTACTCGAGGCACAGCGGGTTCATCGCGGACGCCACCACGTTCGACGCCGAGTTCTTCGGCATCAGCCCCCGCGAGGCCACCGCCATGGACCCCCAGCAGCGGGTCCTGCTGGAGGTCGCCTGGGAGGCGCTCGAACGCGCCCACCTGGACCCGGCCGCGCTCAGGGGCAGCCGCACCGGCGTGTTCGCGGGCATCGTCGCCCAGAGCTACCTGGGGCTCAGCGGCCCCACCGACCTGGAGGGCTACCTCACCACCGGCGGGCTCGGCAGCGTCGCCTCCGGCCGGGTGTCCTACTCGCTCGGGCTGGAGGGACCGGCGGTGTCGGTCGACACCGCGTGCTCGTCGTCGCTGGTCGCGCTGCACCTGGCCGCCCAGTCGCTGCGCCAGGGCGAGTCCACCCTCGCGCTGGCGGGCGGCACCACCGTCTACGGCACGCCGTCGGCGTTCGTGGACTTCTCCCGCCAGCGCGGCCTCGCCCCCGACGGGCGCTGCAAGTCGTTCGCCGAGGCCGCCGACGGCACCACCTGGTCCGAGGGCGTCGGCGTGGTCGTGCTGGAACTGCTGTCCGAGGCCCGCCGCAACGGCCACGAGGTCCTCGCGGTGCTGCGCGGCTCCGCCGTCAACCAGGACGGGGCCTCCAACGGCCTCACCGCCCCCAACGGGCCCTCGCAGCAGCGCGTCATCCGCGCCGCCCTGGCCGACGCCCGGCTCACCGCCGCCGACGTCGACCTGATCGAGGCCCACGGCACCGGAACCCGCCTCGGCGACCCGATCGAGGCCCAAGCGCTGCTCGCCACCTACGGCCAGAACCGCGCCCGACCCGCGTGGCTGGGCTCGCTCAAGTCCAACATCGGCCACACCGTCGCCGCGGCGGGCGTGGCGGGCGTCATCAAGTCCGTGCTGGCCATCCGGCACGGCGTGCTGCCCGCGACCCTGCACGTCGACCGGCCCACCCCGGTGGTGGACTGGTCGGCGGGGCAGGTCAGGCTGCTCACCGAGCAGCGCGACTGGCCGGAGACCGACGGCCCCCGCCGCGCCGCGGTCTCCGCGTTCGGCGTGAGCGGCACCAACGCGCACGTGATCGTGGAGCAGGCCCCGCCGCCCGCCGAGACCGCCCCGACCGACCCGCGGCCACCGCTGCCCGCGCACGCCCTGCCGCTGTCGGCCCGCTCCGAGCGGGCCCTGTCCGCGCAGGCCGACCGGCTGCTGCGCTGGTGGGCCGACCACCCCGACGCCGACCCGGCCGCCGTGGCCGTGGCCGCCGCCACCACCCGCTCCGCCCTGTCCCACCGGGCCGTCGTCCTCGGCGGGAACCGCGCCGACCTGGAGCAGGGCCTGACCGCGCTCGCCGAACGGGCCACCGCGGCGGCGGGCCCGCCGTCCGCCGTCGGGACGGCGGGCACGTCCGCCTCCGTCGTCACCGGTTCACCGGTCGCGGGCAAGACCGCGTTCCTGTTCACCGGCCAGGGCGCCCAGCGCCCCGGCATGGGCCTGCGCGCCGCCGCCGCGTTCCCGGCGTTCGCCGAGGCGCTCGCCGACGTCGAGCGGGCACTGGCCCCGCACGGCGGGACGCCGCTGCGGGAGCTGCTGGCCGACTCCGACGCCGGGGCGCTGCGCGACACCGGGAACGCCCAGCCCGCCCTGTTCGCGATCGAGGTCGCCCTGTTCCGGCTGCTGGAGTCCTGGGGCGTGCGCCCCGACCTGCTCGCCGGGCACTCCATCGGCGAGATCGCCGCCGCCCACGTCTCCGGCGTGCTCTCGCTCGACGACGCGGCGACCCTGGTCAGCGCCCGTGCCCGGCTCATGTCCGCGCTGCCCGTGGGCGGCGGGATGCTCGCGGTGCGCGCCTCCGAGGAGGAGGTGCTGCCGCTGCTGGCCGGTCGCGAGGACGTGCTCGGGATCGCCGCCGTCAACGGCCCCGCCTCCGTCGTGCTCTCCGGTTCGGCCGACGCGCTCGACGAGGCCGCCGCCCGGCTGACCGCCGCCGGGCGCTCGGTCAGGGCGCTGTCGGTCAGCCACGCCTTCCACTCGCCGCTGATGAGGCCGATGCTCGACGAGTTCGCCGAGGTCGCCGCCACCCTGAAGTACCGCGAGCCCACCATCCCGGTGGTCTCCACCGCCACCGGCGACCTCGTCACCGCCGAGCTGACCGACCCCGGCCACTGGGTGCGGCACGTCACCGGCGCGGTGCGGTTCGCCGACGCCGCGCGCGCACTGCGCGAGCTGGGCGCCACCACCTTCGCCGAGCTGGGCCCCGGCGAGGTGCTCAGCGCCCTCGTGCAGGAGGCGCTGGACGCGAACGCCGCGGTGCTGGCCGTGCCGCTGCTGCGCCAGGCCGACACCGAGGCCGACGGCGTCGTCCGCGCCGTCGCCCGCCTGCACACCAGGGGGACGGCGGTCGACTGGGCCGCCTTCCTCGGCGGCGCGCACCCCGCGCTCGACCTGCCCACCTACGCCTTCCAGCGCACCCGGTTCTGGCTGGAGCACGACGGGTCCCGCGCCGACCTGTCCTCGGTCGGCCTCACCCCGGTCGACCACCCGCTGCTCGGCGCGGCCGTCCCGGTCGCGGGCTCCGACGCGCTCGTGGTCACCAGCCACGTCTCGGTGCGCAGCCACCCGTGGCTGGCCGGGACCGCCGTCGACGGCGTCCTGGCCCTGCCCGGCGCGGTGCTCGTCGAGCTGGCCGGGCGCGCGGGCGACGAGCTGGGCTGCACGCTGCTGCGGGAGCTGGTGGTGCCGCGCCCGCCCGCGCTGCCCGTCGACGGTGGCCTGGCCATCCAGCTCGTCCTCGGCGCGGCCGACCCCGACGGCGTCCGCTCCCTGCTCGTGCACACCCGCCCCGACGACGACCCCGAGGCGGAGTGGGAGTTCGCCGCAGGCGGCTCGCTGTCCGCCGACCACTCCGCCCCGACCCACTCCGCCCCGAACCACGCCGCCCCGCTGGAGCTCCCCGACGGCGACGCCTTCCCGGTGGCGCTGCCCGAGGGCTCGGCCGCCGACGCCGCCGCCTACAACCTGCACCCGGCCCTGCTCGCCGAGGCCGTGCGCGCCGCCACCGGCGGCCGGGTCCCCACCCGCTGGAGCGGGGTGCGCCTGCACGCGGTCGGCGCTACCTCGGTCGTCGTCCGCGCGAGCCTCGACGGCGACCGGCTCGCGCTGCGGCTCTCCGACCTGGCGGGCGGCCCCGTCGCCACCGTCGACGAGATCACCCTCCACGCGGGCGACCCCCTCACCCCCGACCGCACCGCCGCCGCCCGCAGGGCGCTGTTCGACGTGGTCTGGAAGCCACTGCCCGTCCCGTTACCGCCCGTCCCGTCACCGACTACCCGCACCACGGCCGTGCTCGACACCGGACGAGGTCTGCCCGACCTGCCCGGCGCGACCGTCGTCCGCACCCCGGCCGACGCCCCGGACGCCGACCTGCTCGTCGCCCCGTTCCTGACCGGGGCCGCCGACACCGACGTCCCCGACCGGGTGCTCGCCGACGCCACCGCCGCCCTGGACCTGGTCCGCGACTGGCTCGCCCAGCCCCGACCCGCAGGCTCCCGGCTCGTCGTGCTCACCTCCGGCGCCACCGACGCGCACGCCCTCACCAGCCCGCACACCGCCCCCCTGTGGGGCCTGCTCAAGTCCGCCCAGGCCGAGAACCCCGACCGCCTCACCCTCGTCGACGTCGCCGACGACTGGGACCCCGCCCTGCTGCCCGCCGCCGTCGCCACCGGCGAACCGCTGCTCGCGCTCGGCGCGGACGTCCGAGCGCCCCGCCTGCGCCGCGCCCCCACCGCGATCGCCGACCACTCCTGGCGGCGCCGGGCGCGCGGCGGCTCCGTCCTCGTCACCGGCGGCACCGGCGCGCTCGGCGCCCTGTTCGCCCGCCACCTCGTCACCGCCCACGGCGCGGCCCGCGTCGTCCTGGTCAGCCGCAGCGGCCCCGCCGCCCCCGGCGCGGGCGAGCTGTGCGCGGACCTGCGCCGCGCGGGCGCCGGGGTGGAGGTGCTCGCCGCCGACACCACCGACCCGGCCGCGCTGGCCGAGGTGCTGCGCGACCGGCGGATCGACCTCGTCCTGCACACCGCGGGCGTCCTGGACGACACCGCGCTGCAAACCCTCACCCCCGAGCGCCTGGCGGCCGTGCTGCGCCCCAAGGTCCACACCGCCTGGCACCTGCACCGGCTGCTCCCCGAGGCCCACCACGTCCACTTCTCCTCCATCGCCGCCACCATCGGCGGCCCCGGCCAGGCCAACTACGCCGCCGCCAACACGTTCCTGGACGCGCTCGCCCACCTGCGCGCCGACCGGGGCGCGCCCACCACCTCGATCGCCTGGGGCCTGTGGGCCATGCCCACCGGCATGGGCGGCGCGCTCTCCGAGGTCGACCTGGCCCGCATCGCCCGCGCGGGCTTCCGCCCCGTCACCCCCGACCGGGGCCCGGCGCTGCTCGACGCGGCCCTCGACAGCGGCCTGCCCGCCGTCGTCGCCACCCCGCTCGACATCACCGCCATCCGCGCCTCCGGCACGCCCCAACCCCTGTTCGCGGACCTGGTGCGCACCCCGCTGCGCCGCAGGGCCGTCAACACCGACACCTCCGCCGCCCCCGACCCGCTCGCCGAACCCGACCCCGCCCGCAGGCGCGCCCTGCTGCTCGACCTGGTCGGCGCCGAGGTCGCGGCCGTCCTCGGCCTGCCCGCCCCGCCCGAGCCGCACCGCCCGTTCCCCGAGCTGGGCTTCGACTCGCTCACCTCGGTCGAGCTGCGCAACCGGCTCGCCGCGACCCTCGGCTCACCCCTGCCCGCCTCGCTCGTGTTCGACCACCCCACCCCCGACGCGGTCGCCGACTTCCTGCGCGACCTCGGCGCCCCGCAGGCGCCCGCCCGCGCCGAGGTCGACTTCGCGCGGGAGGCGCTGCTGGCCGACGACGTCGTCCCCGCCGCCACCACCGCCACCCACGCCGCCGACCCCGACGAGGTGCTGCTCACCGGGGCCACCGGGTTCCTGGGCGCGTTCCTGCTCAGGGACGTGCTGCGCACCACGCGGGCCCGCGTGCACGCCGTCGTGCGCGCCCCCGACGCGGCCACCGGGCTCGCCAGGATCGCCGAGAACCTGCGCTGGTACCGGCTCGACGACGAGGTCGACCTGTCCAGGGTCGTCGTGCACCCCGGCGACCTCGGCCTGCCCGGCCTCGGCCTGCCCGAGGACGTGCGCGACCTGCTGGCCCGCACCGCCGACGTCGTGTTCCACGCGGGCGCCGAGGTCAACTGGCTCCAGCCCTACCAGGCGCTGCGCCCGGTGAACGTCGCGGGCACCGAGGAGGTGCTGCGCCTGGCCGCCGCCCACCGCACCGTGCCCGTGCACTTCGTGTCCTCCACGGGCGTGTTCGACCAGCCCGTCACCCCCGGCGTGCCGCTGACCACCGACGACATCCCCGGACCGCCCGAGGTGCTCTCCAACGGCTACCGCCAGTCCAAGTGGGTGGCCGAGCGCATGATCGACCAGGCCCGCGAGCGCGGCCTGCCCGTCTCGGTGTACCGGGTCGACGTGGTCTCCGGCGACCAGGTCAACGGCGCCTGCCAGACCAGGGACTTCGTGTGGCTGGGCCTGAAGGGCATCCTGCGCAGCGGCGCCGTCCCCGAGGGCCTGGAGGGCCGGTTCCACCTGGTGCCGGTCGACTACGCCAGCGCCGCCATCACCCACCTGTCCACCAGGCCGGAGGCGGCGGGCCGCACCTTCCACGTCTCCAACCCCGCCCCGATCACCTACCGGGACATGATCGGCCACCTCAGGTCGCTCGGCCACGAGCTGGCGGAGCTGCCCCCGGCCGAGTGGAGCGCGCGGGTGCGCGCCGACCGGGACAACGCCCTGCAACCGCTGCTCGACTCGTTCGAGGCCATCGCCGCCGCGGGCGAGGGCGCCTACCCGGACTTCGACGTCACCGGGACCGACGAGGCGCTGCGCGACGCGGGCCTGACCTGCCCGCCGATGACCGGCGAGCTGTTCACCAGATACGTGCGCTTCTTCACCGACGCGGGCTACTTCCCCCGCGCGGGCGCGGACAGCCTGAACTAGCCGCACGACTCCCGCCCCGGCCGGGTCGCCCGACCCGGCCGGGGCGGGGCGCGGACCGAGCAAGCCGACGAGGAGCCAGTGATGACCGAACCGCTGATGGTGCACGACATCCCCACCGACGACCTGACCAGGCAGACCGACCTGTTCCTGCGGGCCTTCAACTCCTGGGACCACGACACGATCGAGCGCATGTACAGCCCCGACGCGGTGTCGGTGTGGAAGCCGGGGGAGGAACCGGTCGGCGGCGACGCCAGGAGAGCCAACGTCGCCGAGTTCCTCGCCTGGCGGGTGCCGATGCGGGCCCGCACCAAGGGCATCTACGTCAACGGCGACACGGCCCTGCTCATCGTCGACTGGGAGATCAGGGGCACCGCGGCCAGCGGTGAGCTGATCGACCTGACCGGGACCGGCACGGACGTGCTGCGCCGCGGCAGGGACGGCCGCTGGCGCTACATCATCGACAACGCCTACGGCGGCGCGGACGACTGAACCCCGCGGCCGGGCGGGAGCACCGGAGAGGGGCGGGAGCACGGAAGAGGGGCGGGACGGCGCACGGCCGTCCCGCCCCTCTCGCGCGCGCTCAGTACCGCTTGCCCTCCGGCAGCGCGTACCGGTTGAACATCAGGTCCCGCAGCACGTCGTCGCCGCCCTCGACGATCGAGATGTAGCGCATGTCCCGCACCAGCTTCCCGATCAGCGACTCGCCGGTGTAGCCCAGCGCCCCGAACATCTCCGACCCGGTCGTCGCGATCGACCAGCCCATCTGCCCGGTGAACATCTTCGTCTCCAGCGCCGACTTCAACGTCCCGTGCCGCAGGAAGTCCGCGCCCGCCGCGCCGCCCAGCATGATCGAGTCGAAGTCCCGGCCCGCGGCCCTGCACTGGTTGAGCATCACGCCGATGCCCATCTCCGCCTGCCCGATCTTCGCCCCGAACACCGCGTTGGACAGCAGCGTCGAGCCCCGCAGCGGCTTCTGCCTGGCGTACTCGATCGACAGGTCCCTGATCCGCCTGGCCACCCCGATCGCGGTGGAGGCGATCAGGACCCGGCTGGCGTTGAGCCCCACCTCCAGCACCCGCAGCCCCGGCCCGGACAGCGCGTTCGACGCGGGCACCCGCACGCCCCGCAACGAGACCTGGTAGGTGCCGGAGGCCCGCACGCCCACCATGTCCCACCGCTTGACCACGTGCACGCCCGGCGCGTCCCTCGGCACCACGATCGCGGCGTGCCCCGACGGGTTGTCCGGCGACTTCGCCACCACCACGAGGAAGTCCGCGAAGTCCGCGTTGGTCGCGAACCACTTCTCCCCGTCGAGCACCAGCTCGGCGCCCTCGCGCCGCGCCTCGGTGGCGGTGCGCCCCAGCTCGCTCCCGGCCGCCTGCTCGCTGCCCAGCGTCGCCGCGAACCCGCCGGACTCCGCCAGCGGTCGCAGGTGCCGCTGCTTGAGCTCGTCCGACCCGTACAGCCACACCATGTTCGTGGCCATGATCGAGATCAGCAGGGTGAACGCCACCCCGGCGTCGCCGTACGACAGCTCCGACACCAGGTCGACGCTCTGCTCCAGCGTCAGCCCGAGCCCGCCCAGCTCCGGGCTCAGCCACCAGTTCGACAGCCCGGTCTTGGCGAACCCCTGGTACAGCGGCAGCGGCATGTCACCCAGCACGTCCAGCTCGGGGCGCTCGCCCAGCAGCTCGTCGCGCACGAACTCCCGAACCCGCTCCCGCGCCTCGGCGAACTCCACGGCCGTGGTCACACCAGTCCCCTCACCGGGTCGCCGAGCACCGCCATGACGTCGCGCAGACCGTTCTCCAGCCGCGCGATCTCCTCGTCGGACACGTGCAGCGAGGGCTCGAACCGCAGCGTGCTCGTCGCGCTCGCCGTGGGGAACAGCCGGATCGCGTGCTCGCGCAGCAGGTAGCCCGCGACCGCGTAGCCGAGCATCCCGGCCGCCGCCTGCCCGGCCACCGCCGCGTTCGCGCTGCCGGACTGGTCGCGCAGCTCCAACCCCAGCATCAGGCCCCGGCCGCGCACCTCCAGCACCAGGTCGGGGTGGTCGGCCCTGATCGACTCCAGCACCCCGGCCAGCCGCTGCCCGCGCTCGGCGGCCACCCGGTAGGCCCGCCCGCCGTCGGCCTCCATCAGCGCGAGCGCCCGCAGCGCGACCGTGCAGGAGAAGCTGTCCTTGGCGAAGGTGGAGCTGTGCACCAGCTCGAAGTCGCCCCGGTAGTGCTTGCCGCGCACCAGCATCACCGCGGCCTTGGCGATCCCGCCGCCCAGGCTCTTGGACAGCGCGTAGTAGTCGCCGCGCAGCCCGATCTGCGAGCTGGCGAAGAACGCCCCGCACCGGCCCATGCCGCTCTGCACCTCGTCCACGACCACCGGCACGCCCGCCTCCTCGCAGGCGGCGCCGATCTCCTTGGCGAACTCGGCCTCCACCTCGCGGATGCCGCCCTCGCCCTGCACCGGCTCCAGCAGGAACGCCGTCACCACCGGCAGCTCCCGGTCGGTCAGGCGCACCACGCCGTCGACGACCACCGGCTCCCGCAGCCACACCCGCTCCGGCTCCAGCACCTCCCGCACCGACTCCGGCCGGTTCAGCGCCACGAACCGGGTCGGCCTGGCCAGCGCCGAGAACGGCTCGCGGTAACCGGGGTTGTGGGTCAGCTGGGTGCTGCCCACGAGCTTGCCGTGGAACCCGCCCTCCAGCGCCAGGAACACCGGGCGCCGCGACGCCGCCTCCCCGGCGAGCGCGACCAGCCGGTCGGCCAGCGCGCCGAAGTCCCCGGAGGCCACGCCGAACTCGCGGTACGCCTCCTCGTCGACCAGCGCCCCGCCGTCCACCGCGGCCCTGGCCGCCGCCACCGCCGACCCCACCGCCTCCACGACCGCGCGCACCCGGTGCCCCCGGTCCAACTCGGCGTGCTTCACGGCCGCCTCGACGGCCTCCGCGCCGGAGTTCGCGAACACCGCGTAGTACGGCTCGGAAACCCCGAACTCGCGGTGCAGCACCG
Organism: Actinosynnema mirum DSM 43827; assembly: GCF_000023245.1. Lineage (GTDB taxonomy): Bacteria > Actinomycetota > Actinomycetes > Mycobacteriales > Pseudonocardiaceae > Actinosynnema > Actinosynnema mirum. Next base: position 5,584,839 of record NC_013093.1, on the reverse strand, counting down.
CGTTCAGCTCGTTCGCCAGCCGGTTCGCGTAGGGGTGCCGGGAGAACTGGGCGTGGATGGGCGTGCCGTCCGCGAGCAGTTCGCGCGCCAGTTCCACCAGTTCCGGGTTGTTGTGCCCGAGCAGCACCGAGCCGTAGCCGCCCGCGAAATCCAGGACGGGCTTCTCCGAGCCGTCGGCCTGCTTGGCGAACAACGTGTTCCCGCTCGACCGGACGTATTCGACGTCCAATCCGTAATCGCTCAGCCAACCGAGCATCGTCGGCTCGGCTAATTCCACTTCCGCAGTGCCCATAGCCCCGTCCCTCGCTACTTTTCCAGCGCGCAGCACGAGCAGGTCAGCGCCCGTTCGAGGCGATGCTAACGAGCACAGAAGAATCGGCCGGGCACGACGCGGTAATGGTCCGCGCGTGTCCGGCCGATGAACCGCCGATTACCCGGCGGTGGAAGCGCTCAACTCGTGCGCAGCTGGGCCGAGGTGTCGGTGAGCATCCGGCGGTCCAGGCACAGCAGCATCCGGATGTGCTCCCGGCGGGCGTCCAGCTCGTTGCCGTTGCGCGGGGTCGCCGCCCCCTGCTCCCCCTCGGTGTCGGAGCTGGTCAGCAGCAGCTCCAGCAGTCGGTCTATGGCCTCGTCCGACAGCGGGTCCAGGGTGAACGTGGTGGCGTGCCGCAGCCCGCCACCCCAGTCCGGCCGCCGCTCCACCAGGTCCGGTCGCGCCGCGGTGATCACCAGCAGCGGCACCTGCCCGAACGAGTCGACCAGGCCCTCCACGAACGACAGCAGCTCCTCGCCCGCGCAGTGCAGGTCGTCCACCACCATGACCATGCCCCGGTCGCGCGCCACCGCCCCGATCAGCTCCCGCCACGGCCCGTCCAGCTCCCCGCAGGGCCCCACCCCCCGCGCCACCAGCGGCAGCAGCGCGTCGAACACCTCGTGCGCCCGCCCCGGCGGCAGGTGCCGCCGCACCGCCGCGCCCAGCTTCTCCCGCACCGACGCCACGTCGTCGCGGTGCTGGATCCCGCAGCACGAGGCCAGGATCTCCGCCCGCACCGCCCGCACCGCCTCCTGGTCGGACCAGCAGGCGTGGGCGAGCACGAACTGCCCCGTCGACGGGTGCCCGACCACCCGCCGCTGGAACTCCACCAGGAACCGCGTCTTGCCCACCCCGGCCTCACCGAGCACCGTGACCAGGTACGGGGAGGTCCGGTGCCGGGTGCGGGTCATCAGCCCGCGCAGCAGCTCCAGCTCCGGCTCCCGGTCCACCACCGGCACGCTCTGGTGCGGGAACGCCTCCGGCCGCACCCCCTCGACCTGCCACAACCGCACCGGCGTCACCACCTGGTGGCACAGCACGGTGAACTCGGTCTCCCGGCGGGTGGTCTCCGACACCCAGGTCTCGCCGACCGGCACGCCCAGCAGCACCGACTGGCACTCCTCCACCGGCGGCCCGTTCACGCTCAGCTGCGCGCCCTGCTCGGTGCTCTGGTAGCGCACCAGCGCCTCCCCGGTGGTCACCGCCGAGCGCACCACCACCCGCGCGCCCGCCACCGACTGGAGCTCGGGGGCCAGGCAGTCCCGGATCGCCAGCGCCGCCCGCACGGCCCGCTCGGCGTTGTTGTCCATCCGGCGCGGCACGTCGAACAGCGCCATCGTCACCGACCCGATGCAGGCGGCCACCACGCCGCCGAAGTACTCGACGCCCTCCCGGATGGTGGCGGCGATGCCGTCGAGCACGTCGAACCGGTTGGCGTCGTCGTCGAGCTCGATCGTGCTGTGCACCATGAGCACGCTGACGTGCCGGTGCTGCGCGGGCACCACCGACGGCCGGAACCGCTCGTCGTCCGGCGGCGGCCCGTCGACCCCGTCCACCTCGATCCCGTCCACCTCGATCCCGTCCACCTCGACGGGGCCGGCCTCGCCCGCCCTCGCGCGCTCGTCCCCGCGCTCGTCCCCGTCCTGGCCGCCGTCCGGCGCCAGTCGCGCGGGCCCCTCCGGCGTGGCCAGCGCGGTCACCGCCCCGGAGAGCGCGACCGCGCCCGGCACGACCAGGTGCGGCCCCGCCAGGTGCGGCCCCGCCAAGTGGGCCACCGGGCGGCCCGAGCCGGGCAGCACCACCGCCCGCGCGCCCGACTCGGCCTCCGCCGACCGCCCCACCTGCGCCGGGATCGTGGTGAGCGCCCCCGCCGGGGGGTAGGTGAGGGTCTGGTCGTGGGTGAGGATCGCGTGCTGGAGCGACTTCAGCTCGCGGCACGGCTCCAGCCCCAGCTCCTCCACCAGCGCGCCCCTGACCCGGCTGAACACGGTCAGGGCGTCGGCCTGGCGCCCGCACCGGTACAGGGCCAGCATCAGCTGCCCGCAGGCCCGCTCGCGCACCGGGTTGGCCTCCACCGTGCGCTCCAGCTCGCCCAGCACCGCGTGGTGCCGCCCGCAGGACAGCTCGGCCTCGAAGTAGTCCTCCAGCACGTCCAGCCGCAGGTTCTGCAGCACGCTCAGCTCCGACCAGGCCAGCCCGGTCTCCACCAGGTCGGCCAGCGCGGGCCCGCGCCACAGGCCCAGCGCCCGGTTCAGCACCCGGCTGGCGTCCTCGAACTCGCGCGCGGCGAGCTTGGTCTGCCCCTCCTCGGCCAGCTGGTGGAAGCTGTGCAGGTCGACCCTGGACGGGTCGACGCTGAGCATGTAGCCGGGGGTCTGGGTGACCAGGGTCGCCGACTCCGGCGAGCGCCCCGACGACGACAGCGCGCCGCGCAGCCCCCACACCGCGTTCTGCAGTATCTTCCGCGAGGACGCGGGGGCCTCGGTGGTCCACAGGGCCCCGAGCAGCTGGCTGGTGGCCACCACCCGGTTCAGGTGCAGCAGCAGGAAGCCCAGCGTCGCCCGCTGCCGGGTGCCCCCGAGGCCCACCGCGCGGTCGCCGTCGAGGACCTCCAGCGGCCCTAACATCCTAAAGAACATCTCGGTATTCCCCCAGGTCCGGTTCTGCCCTTGTGCACCGCTGCGCCGTCCACGCGCTGACCTCCCGGAACGCCGCTGGTGGCGGTGCGCTCCGGGGGCGGTGGCCGCTCGATTGAATCGGTTGATACCGCTATTGCGGAAGGTGATGGTTCGGCCCGCTCGGGTGGTCGGCCGAATTTTTTACCTGCCCGTTCCGTTTCCGATATCGGGTGAGTCACGGGGTAGGTCCGGAGGTATTTCTCGGTACCTCCCGAGCCTACCCAAGGGGCTCTCGGGAAGGCGAGGAGGAAAATGATCTTTCGGGTTGGACGGAGAGGTTCCCGTACCGTTTGCCGTACTACGCGATTCTCCGCCGGTAGGGCTTCCAAGTGCGCAAACATCGCATATGGGTGGTGACCCGGCGTGTCGGGGCAACTGGGCCAACCGGGGTTCGCCGAGGCTGCGGCATGTGCGGGTATCCGTATCGGGGTGGCCGGACCCCTACCTTTTGCAGTACCGCGGGTGCCGCCGAAAGGTGGATTTGACGTCTCTCTTGCCTGGAGTGCCGTGGGATTTTCCCAGTAAGCCCGAAGTGAGGTTCTGCTACTTATCGTGATCGCTTGTGGCCGTATTTTTCGCGAATTCGGGTCACTCGTTCACCCGGATCTCCCCCGCGTCGCTCCCGCGTCGCTCCCGCTCCGGTGGCGTCGAGCCCGTCCGGCTACGGCCAACGGGTGAGGCGCCCGCGCCCCGACATGCGGGCGCCCCGCCCCCGGCATCGCGGGGGCGGGGCGCTGGTCGGTCGTGCTCGTGGCGCGTCCGCCTAGCCGAAGTTCACGTCACTGCACCACATGTAGGCCTGGTCCAGGTGCGAGGCCTGCCAGATCGTGAACACCACGTGGTGCCCCCGGTAGCTGCCGTTGGTCTGGACGTTGAACGTGATGTCCTTGGCGGGCGCGTACTTCCCGGTCTGCGCGACGAGGTCCAGGTTGCCCCAGCCGAGGCGCTGCGTGGCCGGGTCGAACCCGTTCTTGCTGACGTAGACCTTGAAGTAGTCCGCGCCGTGGCTCGCCTGGTCGTGCAGGCGCATCGTGAAGTTGCTGCCCACGCTGGTGGTCCGCCACTTGCCCGGCGTGTTCAGGGAGTTGTTGCGCGCCAGGGCGTTGCTGCACAGCTGCCCGTCCGGGGTGGCGGCCTGGAAGTTGCCCTTCAGGCCGTCCCGCAGCGCGCTCATCCAGTTCCACATGGTGTCGGCGTTGGCCTGGTACGCCTGGTAGCACGTGGGGTCCTGCTGCTGCATGGCCGGGTTCGTGTGCTGCGAACCCCAGTCCTGCCAGCACTGGTAGGCGCGGGTGGCCGGGCCGACGATCGTGCCGTGCGCGGACGCCGAGGGCGTGGCGACGAAGACGCAGGCCAGAACGCTGACGACGACCGCGATCACGCCACGCCGTCTGGTCGCGGACCTCGAGGTGGTTCGCATGCGCATGGTTGATCCTCCATTCTCCGTAGGTGTGGCGGCGGCGAATGTTGGGAGCGCTCCCAGCGGTTACCGGGGAGCCTATCCGTCACAGAGCGAAACTTCAACGAAACACTGAGTGATCAAGTTGCTTTCTTTCCGCGTCCCACGTGGCAGGGGTGCGCCGGAAGATCCACTACAGTCCACCGCGCACCTCTCGGCTCGGCGAACCAGGAACCCTGCCATGGCCCGTTCCGCCCTCCACCGCCTGCTCGCGCGCCACGCCCCGCACGCGCCCACCCGCAGGGGCCTGGTGGACGACGCGGAGGTCACCGCCCGCCCCCTCCTGGACGACGTCCTGCGCACCGCCGTCGAGGCGGCCGAGGACGGCTCGTGGCGCCCGGCGTCCCGCCTGCTCGCCACCACCGGCTGGAACTGGGAGCGCCGCTGGGAGGCGGTGCAGGCGCTCGCCGCGCACGCCGACGAGGCCGACGGGGACTGGATGCAGGACTGGCTGCTGGAGCAGCCGCACTCGCCGGACGCGATCACCGCCCACACCGGTTGGTTGATCGCCCACGCCGAGGTCCTGCGCCACGACCGCGCGGTCCCCAAGGCGACCAGGGTCCGGGGGTTCCGCCGCGCGCTGGTGGCCGCGAGCGACCGGGCAGGCGACGCCGCCCGGCTGGCCCCCGACGACCCGACGCCGTGGGCGCAGCAGCTCGCCGTGGTCCACGGCCTGCGCCTGCCGGAGGAGAAGTTCGCCCGCGCCTGGAAGGAACTCCTGGACCGCGACCCGCTGCACCGCGCGGGCCACGCGCTGGCGCTGCGCTACCGCTGGGACTCGCACCTGACCGGTCAGGCGCCGAGCGCCCGAGCCCCGGAGCCGGACGCCGCGCTCTACCCCGCCGACTCGTACCCGGAGGCGCTGGACTTCGCCGACCAGGCCGCCGAGTCCTCCCCGTCGCTGTCCTGGCTGCGCCTGCTGGTGGCGGCCCAGGCGGACCACTGGGGCGAGCCCGCGGTGGCCGCGTCGATCTCCGCCACCACCGGCTGGTTGCGCGACGGCGGCGGCGACGCGCCGGACGCCCGCCACCACCGGGCCGCGCTGGCGCTCGCGCTGGTGCGCACCGGCGGGCACGCCGAGGCCGTCGAGCAGTTCCGCGCGCTGGGCAGGCGGGCGGACTCCCCGGTGTGGGACCACGTCGGGCCGACCAGGCGCTCGGCGTTCCTGGGCACCCGCGCCGAGGCCTGCCGCAACAGCCCGCGCGGCTGAGCTCCTCGCTCCAGGGGTACAGCAGGCACTACCGCGATCCGGCCCGCCTGCGGGATCGAACCGACCGGCCGCGCGCGGCACGCTGTGAGGTGTCGAACAAGCCGATCGAGAGGGGAAATCCCTTGTCCCGCAACCGACTCCTGCTCGGCGCGCTGGTCGCGACGACCGCGCTCGCCGCCGGCGCCGCCCCCGTCGCGCTCGCCGACCAGGAGGCGCGCGAGAGCGACCGCGCCGTCCGCCAGGGCCTGGAGCGGCTGGTCACCGCGCACGGCTTCCCGTCCGCGATGGCCTCGGTCCGCGAGCGCGACGGCCGCACCCGCTTCCTCGCCCCCCGTGCCGGGGAGCGCGTCCCGGTCGACGGCCAGGTGCGGATCGGCAGCGCCGGCAAGATGTTCGTCAGCGCCGTCGTCATGCAGCTGGTCGCCGAGGGGAAGGTGGACCTGGACGCCCCGGTGGAGACCTACCTGCCCGGACTGGTCAGGGGCGAGGGCTTCGACGGCCGCGAGATCGCCGTCCACCAGCTCCTCCAGCACACCAGCGGCATCCCGGAGTACACCGACGTCGTCGCGGACGACGTCCTGGCGATCCGGCACACCCACTACGAGCCGCACGAGCTGCTCGACGTCGCGCTCGCGCGTCCGCGAACCGTGCCGCAGAACGAGAAGACCTACTACAGCAACACGAACTACGTCCTCGCCGGCCTGCTCGTGCAGCGGGTGACCGGGCGCCCGCTGGGGGAGGAGATCACCCGCCGCGTCATCGAACCGCTGGGCCTGCGCGAGACCTACTGGCCGGGCGTGGGCGAGGAGCGCATCCGCGAGGCGCACCCGCGCGGGTACGTGGTGAAGGACGGCACGCGCACCGACATCAGCGACCTCGACCCGTCGTGGGCCTGGTCGGCGGGCAACCTCGTGGCGTCCCCCAGCGACCTCAACAAGTTCCTGGCCGCGCTCGTCGGCGGACGGCTGGTCGCACCGGAGCAGCTGGCGAGGATGCAGCGCACCGTCGAGGCCGACAGGTTCCCGTCGACCTGGCACTACGGGCTGGGCCTGATGAAGATCGATTTGAGCTGCGGCGGCCACGCCTGGGGCCACGGCGGCGACATCGACGGCTACGAGACCCGTGACGCGGTCACCGATGACGGGCGCGCGGCGACCGTGGTGGTGACCGCGCTGCCCGACAGCAACGAGCAGGTCGAGGCGGTCAACGAGGTGCTGGACACCGCGCTCTGCGCGAGGTGACCCGAGGAACGCGAGTCCGCCCCGCCGTGGCACAGGCGGGGCGGGCTCGGCGCGTCACAGGGGGCGCAGATCGACGACCGCGTCGTACCACGCGCCTTCCTCGTCGTCCGCCCGCACCGCCGGGTCGATCTCCTCGACCCGCCCGAGCAACGCCCGCACCCGCCTCAGCGCCCGTTCTCCAAGTACCGCAGCACCGCCGTCACCCGCCGGTCCGCGCGCTCGCTCGGCGGCAGGTCCAGCTTCGCGAAGATGCTCCGGATGTGCTTGTGCACGGCCCCCTCCGTGATCACCAGCCGCTCCGCGAGCGCGCCGTTGCCCAGGCCCTCCGCCATCAGCGCGAGCACGTCCCCCTCGCGCGGGCTCAGCCGTTCCAGCCTCCGGTCCGCGCGGGAGCGGGTCAGCAGCTGGGCCACCACCTCCGGGTCGATGGCCGTCCCGCCGTCCGCGACCCGGCGCAGCGCCACCATGAACTCCTCCACCCGCCCCACCCGCTCCTTGAGCAGGTACCCGAGCCGCGCCCCGCCCTGCGCGAGCAGGTCGTCCGCGAACGCGCGCTCCACGTACGCCGACAGCACCAGCACCGCCAGCCCCGGCCTGCGCCTCCTGGCCTCCACGGCCGCCCGCACGCCCTCGTCGGTGTGCGTGGGCGGCATCCGGACGTCCACGATCGCCACGTCCGGCAGGTGCTCGTCCACCGCCGCCAGGAACGGCTCGGGGCGGTCGGCGGTGGCCACCACGTCCAGGCCCTCGGCGCGCAGCAGCAGCGCCAGGCCCTCGCGCAGCAGGGAGTCGTCCTCGGCGATCACGATCCGCACGGCAGGCTCACCCCCACCGCCGTCGGCCCGCCCACCGGGCTGCTGACCAGCAGCACCCCGTCGTGCGCCTCCACCCGCCGCCGGATGCCGTCCAACCCCGAGCCGCCCCGCGCGTCCGCGCCGCCGCGCCCGTCGTCGCTGATCGTCACCCGCAACCGCCCCTCCCGCTGCTCGATCCGCACCTCCGCCCGCCGCGCGCCGCTGTGCCTGGCGATGTTCGTCAACGCCTCCGCCACCACGAAGTACGCCGTCGCCTCGACGGACGCCGCGCTGCGCACCGGAACGTCCGACACGACCGCGCAGGGCACCGGGCAGTTCGCCGCCAGCGCCGCGACCGCGTCGCCCAGCGTCCGGTCGTCCAGCACCGGCGGCAGGATCGCCCGCACCACCGCCCGCAGCTCGGAAAGCGCTTGCTCAGCAGCCTCCTGCGCCCGGTCGAGCACCGCGTCGGCCGCCGCCGGATCGCGGTGCACCACCCGCCTCGCCGCGCCCACCAGCAGGTTCACCGCCACCAGGTGGTTCTGCGCCCCGTCGTGCAGCGACCGCTCGATCCGCCGCAGCTCCACGGCGTGCGCGTCCAGCGCCGCCGCGCGCGTGGCGGTCAACCGGATCACCCGCAGCGTCAGGTCCGTGCCCGGCGCCGGACCGAGCAGCGCCCGCCCCACCGCCACGTGCGCCCCGGCCAGCACCGGCGGCGCGATCAGCGCCAGCACCGCCCACCCGAGCCCGATCCCGGACACCAGCAGCGCCTCCCGACCGTCGCGCGCCGTCGGGAAGCCGATCGCCGCGGTGATCTCACCGGGCGGCAGCACGTCCCAGTACAGCGGGAACGCCAGGTCGTGCACCGCGTTGAGCGGCAGCATCACCCCGCAGGCCGCCAGCGCCAACCCGCAGGTCCCGTGCCACGCCAACCACCCCAGCTCGCGCGCCGTCGCCCGCACGGACGGCACCACCCAGTCCGGCAGCGGCTCGGCCTCCGCGACCACGGCCCCCACGCGTGAGAGCCGCCCCCGCTCCCGGTCCGCGACCGCCCGCACGGCCCGCGAGACGCGCGGCACCAGCGGGATGCCCAGCCCCACCAGGCACAGCGCCGCCACCACCGGCACGAGCGCCAGGACCACGAAGGCGGGCACGGCCGTGCCCAGCGCGCCCAGCAGCGACCGGAGCCCGTCGACGGGGGCGCGCAGCAGGCCGCGCCCCGGCCCCGAGGGGGGCCGGGGCGCGGCGGCGCGGTCGATCACGCGCACAGCGCCGCGTCCAGCGCCGATTCCATGTGCCGCACGTCCTCCAGGTCCCTGGGCAGCCCGGTGACCGCGACGGTCGCGGCCTTCCCGCGCGTGGTCACCGCGTTGTAGACCGCGTAACCGGGCGTCAGCCCGCCGTGCGTCCACGCCTCGCCGCCGCAGCTCAGCGCCAGCGTCGCGAGCCCGAGCCCGTAGCGCGCCTGCCCGGTGAGGTCGAACCCCGGCGCGTCCACGGTCGTCCGCATCTGCGCCAGCTGCTCGGGCGCCAGCAGCTCACCGCCGAGCAGCCCGGTCATGAACCGGTTCAGGTCGGTCGGCGTGCCCACCAGCGCCCCCGCGGACCACGCGGCGGAGGTGTCCATCTCGCTCACGTCCTGCCACGCGTCGCCGCGCTTGAGCGCCAGGTACCCGCGCGGGTGCGTCCCCCGGACGCGCTGCTCGCCGACGGCGGGCCAGTAGGTGTCCCGCAGCCCCAGCTTCTCGATCACCCGCTTGGTGATCTCCTCGCCGATCGGCCGCCCGGTCACCTTCTGCGCCAGCAGCCCGGCCAGCACGTAGTTGGTGTTCGCGTACCCCCACTGCCCGCGCTCGGTCTCGGACGGCTCGGCGAGCCCGGCGTCCACCAGCTCGCGCGGCTCGAAGTACCGGTGCAGCGTGCCGAACAGGTCGCCGAGCAGCGCCTGGTCGTAGTCGCCGAGCCCGCTGGTCTGCTGGAGCAGGTCCCGCACGGTGATCCCGCGCCCGTCCAGCCCGATGCCCGGCAGGTGGCGGTCGACCTGGTCGTCCAGCCCGAGCCTGCCCTCGCCGACCAGCTGCAGCACCACCACGGCGGTGAACGTCTTGGTGTTGCTGCCGAACCGCACCTGCCCGTTCTGCGGCACCCGCCCCACCGAGGACGCGGTGTGGTGCCTGGTCCGCCCGTTCGGCTCGCGGACGGCGGCGAGCGCGGCGGGGAACCCGTCCTCCCGCACGAGCACGTCCAGCCCGCGCTGCACGGCGTTCCCCCGTTCCGCGGCGTTCCCGCGCTCCGCGTCGGCGCTCGCCTGCGGCACGCCCACCAGCACCCCGGCGCACACCGCCGCCAGCACGGCCGCGACCACCCTCCGCACCCGCATCGTCGTCTCCTCACGGTCGGATCAGCTTGTGCCACAAGCATCTCGACGCGGGGAGCGGCGTTCCATCCCGCTGGCTGACCGATCCGGGGTACAGCAGGCTGTACCCCTCCACGCGACCGCCCGCCCACCACGGCGTGGCGGACGGGCGGCCGGGGAGGGAAGCGGCTCAGGCCCCCGGCCGGTTGCCGGTGGGGATGGTGATCAGGGTGGTCTTGCCGGACGCGCCCTTGTTCAGGAACAGCATCGCGATCGTCCGGATGAACTGGTCGAACATGTAGAAGCCCACCGGCATCACCGGCAGCAGGCCCTCGCGGAACGCGATGTACGCGGGCCACCCGGTGCGGATCAGCGCCGCCGCCGCGTAGTCCCTCGGCAGGTTCAGCCAGTCGCCGACCTCGTGGCTGAGCGCGTACCGCACGAACTCGTTGAGGAACCCGCGCGTCACCCCGAGGTCGATCTGCGCCGTCAGCCCCAGCAGGTCCTTCGCCAGCTCCTTGCCCTCGGTGGACGGGGCCATGATCGGGGTCAGCACCTGCCCCGACTGCGCCTCCGCCTCGGCCCACGACTTGGGGATGAACTCGTCGCGCACGCCGAGCATGTGGATCGCCACCTGCCACATGTGCAGGAACGCCTCCTCCTCGGCCGCCGTCATCGGCACCCGCCAGTCCACCAGCTTGCGGTGCACGTAGGTGCCGAGGCTGTGGAACGTGACGAGGATGTCCCCGTTGCTGATCGGGATGCCGTTCTGCTCGTCGGCGACCGCGCGCCAGCGCGCCGACTGCGGCAGCAGGTGCCGGACCGCCGCGTGCACCATGCGGGTCTTGTTGGAGGTGACCAGGAACTGCCCGGACGGCTCGTACGCGGTCAGCTCGCTCAGGTCGTAGCCGAAGGTGAACGTCTTGGCCGCGCGGTCCTTCATGTCCGCGCCGCCCGCCGACCAGTACACCGACTTGGCCTCGCGCGGGATGACCGTGCTCATGATCCCGCTGCCCAGGCCGTAGAGCATGAACAGGTAGGTGTCCTTGCGGCGGTTGAAGTCCGCGGCCAGCCGCAGCTTGGAGCGGTCGGCCCACGAGGGCAGGCCGTTGACCTTGCCCAGCCAGGTGGCGAGCGCGGGCGGCAGACCGGCGGGCAGCGGGTCGTTGTTGTCCACCCACGTCTTGATGGCCGCGTTGACGGCGGGCACCTGGCCGTTGCGCAGGACGGAGGCCATGATGCCGTCGATCTCGTCGTCCCACACCCACCACGGGTCGGCGCCCGCCGCAGTGCCCGCAGTGCCCGTCGCGGCCGACGCCCAGGCCGGGACCGCGCCCGCGACACCGACCAGACCGAGCGCGGCTCCGAGGGACAGCATGTGCCTTCTGCTGAGATCGCTCATTTACTTACCTAGCTTCCTCGATAGGCAAAGTTGCCGCTCAAGCGGCGTAGCGGGGGAGCGGAGCGGCGGCGGTCTCCCTTGATCCGTGGAGAGATTCTTCGTTAACATAGCGACGCGCGTCACTGGTCGGCAAGGGGGCCTGAACCGGTCCGCCACCCCAGGAGGAGTCCGCATGAGCACGGAGCAGAGCCGGGTCTCGGAGCACGCGGCGACGGGCGAGCGCCCCGCCTGGGTCACCGACGAGGTGGTCGCCCGGTGGTGCGAGCGGGTGCGCAGGGACGTGACCCGGCGGGGCGGCGGCGCGCCCGACCCGGTCGTCGCCACCGCGCCCTACGACCTGGCGCCGGTGGCCACCGTCCCGGCCTGCGCGCCCGAGGACGTCGCGTCCGCCGTCGTCACCGCCCGCGACGCCCAGCGCGCGTGGGGCAAGTCCTCGTTCGCGCTGCGCGCCGAGGTCGTCCTGGCCTTCCACGACCTGCTGCTGGCGCGCCAGGACCAGGTGCTCGACCTGATCCAGTGGGAGACCGGCAAGGCCCGCTACCACGCCTGGCAGGAGGTCGCCCAGGTCGCCACGATCGCCCGCCACTACGCGCGCCGCGCCAGGCACTACCTCGCGCCCAAGCGGGTGCGCGGCATGGTGCCCGTGCTGACCAAGGTCAGGGAGGTGCGCGTGCCCAAGGGCGTCGTCGGGGTCATCTCGCCGTGGAACTACCCGCTGTACCTGGGCGTCGGCGACGTGCTCCCGGCGCTGATGGCGGGCAACGCGGTGGTCTCCAAGGCCGACTCGCAGACCGCGCTCACCCTGCTGTGGACGCGCCTGCTGATGGCCGAGGCGGGCCTTCCCGAGGACCTGTGGCAGATCGTCACCGGCTCCGGCTCGGTGGTGGGGTCCGCGCTGGTCGACAACGTCGACTTCATCTGCTTCACCGGCTCCACCGCGACCGGCCGCGCGGTCGCCGAGCGGGCCGCGCGCAGGCTCATCGGCGCGTCGCTGGAGCTGGGCGGCAAGAACCCGCTCGTGGTGCGCGAGGACGCCGACGTGGAGGCCGCCGTGGCGGGCACCATTCCGGCCGCCTTCGCCAACAGCGGGCAGATGTGCATCCACGTCGAGCGCGTCTACGTGCACGAGAAGGTCTACGGCGCCTACCGCGACGCCCTCGTGCGCGCGACGAGCGCGCTCCGCCTCGGCCAGGGCTACGACTACGCCTCGGACCTCGGCTCGCTCGTCTCACCCGCCCAGCTCGCGTCCGTCGAGGCGCACGTGGGCGACGCGGTGGCCAAGGGCGCGACCGTGCTGGCGGGCGGGAAGGCGCGGCCGGACGTCGGGCCGCTGTGCTACGAGCCGACCGTGCTGGAGGGCGTCACCCGCGACATGGCCGTGCACGGCGAGGAGACGTTCGGGCCGGTGCTCTCGCTCTACCCGTTCCGCACCGACGACGAGGCCGTCGCGCTCGCCAACCAGGGGACCTACGGGCTGTCCGCGTCGATCTGGTCGCGCGACAGCCGCACGGCCGAGCGGATGGCGCTGCGCATCCGGTCCGGGTCGGTGAACGTCAACGACGGCGCGATGGCGGCGGCGGGCAGCATCGAGGCGGGCATGGGCGGCATGGGGGAGAGCGGACTCGGCAGGCGGCACGGCGCCGAGGGCATCCGCAAGTACACCGAGAGCCAGACCATCGCCGAGCAGCGGCTCATGCCGCTCGGGCCGTCGCCGAAGGCGCCCGTGGCCGACTTCATCCGCAGCACCAACCGGCAGCTGGCGCTGCTGAAGCGGTTCCGGGTGCGCTGACCGTCCTCTTCGGACATCGGGTTAGGCGGACATCGGGGAAGGCGGACGTCGGAGAAGGCGGACGTCGGGGAAGGCGGGCCGGGAAATCCCGGTCCGCCTTCCCCGTCCGCGCTCAGCCCTCGGTCGACCGCCGCGCGTCCAGCGCGCGCAGCTCGCCCTTGACCACCTTGCCGCCCGCGTTGCGCGGCAGCGCCGGGAGCACCACCAGGTCCTTGGGCATCTTGAACGAGGCCAGCCGCCCGTCCAGGAACCCGGTCAGCTCCGGCAGCGACAGCGCCCCCGCGCCCGGCGCGACGGACGCGAACGCCACCGGCACCTGGCCCCACCGCTCGTCCGGCCGCCCGACCACGGCGACCTCCAGCACCGACGGGTGCTCCGAGACCGCGTTCTCCACCTCGGCGCAGTAGATGTTCTCGCCGCCGCTGATGATCATGTCCTTCTTGCGGTCCACCACCCAGACGAAGCCCTCGTCGTCCTGCCTGACCAGGTCGCCGGAGTGGAACCAGCCGCCCGCGAACGCCTCCTCGGTCTCCTGCGGCTTGCGCCAGTACCCGCGCGTCACGGTCGGCCCCCGGTAGACGATCTCGCCCACCTCGCCCGGCGCCACGTCCGCCATGAGCTCGTCGACCACCCGGTACTGGATGGTCGGGATCGGCTTGCCGACGGAGCCGAGCTTGCGCAGCGAGTCCTCCCCGCGCAGCACGCACGTGATCGGCGAGGTCTCGGTCTGGCCGAACACCGCCACGTTCAGCGCGTCCGGGAACTTCTCCGCCATGGCGCGCAGCGTCGCGTCGCTCGCGGGCGCCGCGCCCCAGCTGATGATCCGCAGCTTCAGGTCGCGCTTCTCCACGCCGGGCTGCGCGCACAGCAGGTCCCACTGCTGCGGCACGTTGAACACCACCGTCGCGCCCTCGCGCTCGTACGCGTCGAGCACCGCCTCCGGGTCGAACGCGCCCAGCGGGTGGATCACCACCGTGCCGCCGACCAGGATGTTCGCCACGATCGAGCCGAGCCCGGCGATGTGGAAGAACGGCGCGGTCAGGAAGCCGACGTCGGAGTCGTCGAAGATCTCCATCGCCCGCACGCAGGTGATCGCCTGCACCTGCATGTTCAGGTGCGACAGCAGCACGCCCTTGGGGCGGCCGGTGGTGCCGGAGGTGTACATGATCAGCGCGGTCGCGTCCTCGGGCACGTCCGGCGGGTCGAGCGGCTCGTGCGAGGTGAGGAAGTCCTCGTACGCCACGAAGTTCTCCGGCGCGTCCTCGGGCAGCGCGCCGAGGACGACGACCGTGCCGACCCGCGAGGTGGCCGGGATGGCGCGCAGCAGGGGTAACAGGCGCTCGTCCACCACGACGGCGGACGGGGTGCAGTCGGCCAGGATGTAGTCCAGCTCGGGCGGGGCCAGCCGGAAGCTCAGCGGGACGGCCATGGCGCCCAGGCTGTTCGCGCCGAACACGGTCTCCACGAACCACGGGTGGTTCAGGGTCAGCGTGGCCACCCGGTCGCCCGCCGCGACACCGCGCCCGGCGAGCGCGGCGGCCAGGCGCAGCGAGCGGTCCGACAGCTGCGACCAGGTCGTGGTCTGCCCCAGGTGGCGCAGCGCGGGCTTGTCCGGGCGGGTGGCCGCGTGGGTGGCGGTGTGCGCCATCCAGTGGTGGCGGAAGGACCAGGGGGGAACCGCGGGGGTCGGCATTGACCACTCCTCGTTGACCGGGGCGGCGAGCGGTTGCCGCGTCATTATGCCGACCCGCGTGGCTGGTTGAGAAGGGCTAAGTTAACCGGAATTCACGTCTTGAATGGTGCGGTCGGGTGCGGCGGCCGATCCGCGCGGGGGCGTTGCCCTTGACTTGCTCCGCTTCGTGGTTGACTGGCGCACATGGCCCTGTTCCCGCGCGTGCGCGCACGGGTGCCGCGGTGACCGCCGAGTCGACCGCGGCCGTCCGACCGCGCAACCGCAAGCAGCTGATCGTCGAGGCCGCGGGCCGGGCGTTCACCGGGCGCGGGTACCACGCGGCGTCGATGGAGGAGATCGCCGCCAGCGTCGGCATCACCGCCGCCGCGCTGTACCGGCACTTCCCGAACAAGTACGCCCTGTTCGCCGAGTGCGCGTACGTGATGGTGGACCGGCTGGTCGCGGCCCTGGACGAGGTCCGGCCGGGCGCGCCGCTGTCCGACCTGCTGGCGGCCGGGACGCGGGTGACCGTGGCGCACCGGGCGTCCGGCGGGCTGTACCGGTGGGAGGCGCGGTACCTGGGCCGGGAGGACCGGCAGGCGCTCAGGACGAAGTTCGGGCACGTGGTCGAGCGGGTCACCGGCGCGGTGCGGCGCGAGCACCCGCTGCCGCAGGAGCAGCTGCGGGCCGCCGCGGCGCTCGGCGCGATCGGGTCGATCACCATGCACCGCACGTCGATCGCGCCCCGCCGGGCCGAGGAGTTGTTGCAGGCGGCGGCTTCCCGCGTCGTGGCGACCGATCCGACGGTGGGCGGCGGGCGCCGGGTGCAGCTGCCGACGCAGCCCGAGCCGAGGACCCGGCGCGCGGAGATCCTCGCCGCCGCCGTGCCGCTGTTCGAGCGCGACGGGTTCGCGAACGTCACCAACGGCCGCATCGCCGAGGCGGTCGGCGTGGTGCCGTCGGCGATCTACCGCTACTTCCCCGGCAAGGCGGACATCCTCGCCGCGGCGTGCTTGCAGGACGCGGAGCTGTTCGCGCAGGCCGTGGCGCAGAACCTGCGCGGCGTCGCGGAACCGCGCGAGGCGGTGGCGGCGCTGGCGGCGACGTACGTGGGGTACAACTTCGAGCGGACCGCGCTGACCAGCGTCGCGAGCGCCGAGATCGTCGGCCTGCCGGTGGAGCTGCGGCGACCGCTGGTGGTGGCGCAGCGGGAGCACATCGCGCTGTGGGAGCAGCAGCTGCGGGCGGTGCGGCCGGAGCTGGACTCGCGGCAGGCGAGGGTGCTGGTGCACGCCGGGTTCGGCGTGGTGGTGGAGGCCGGGCGGCGGCTGCGGTGGCGGGACGCGCCGGAGAACCGCGACGTGGTGGCGGCGCTGCTGGTGGGGGCGCTGGGGTTGTGAGCCGGGCCGCGCCCCTCTGTGCGGAGGGCGCGGCACGACCTCGGTGCTACCCGCGCGCGCAGCTCGGGATCGGCGACGTCGCCGACCCGGTGGCGGTGAAGCCGAACGCGGTGGACGCGCCCGCCGCCAGCGCTCCGTTGTACGACTCGTTCGCCACGCTCGCGCTCGACCCGCTGGTGGTCAGCACCCCGTTCCACACCTGGGTGATCGCCTGGCCCGAGCCCAGCGCCCAGGCCACCGACCACCCCGCGGTGCCCGCGCCGCCCGCCGTCACGGTCACCTCGCCCTGGAAGCCGCCCGACCAGGAGTTCGTGGTGCGGTAGGCCGCCGTGCAACCGCTTCCACCCGGCGGCGGGGTGGTGGTCGTCGTGGGCGGGGTGGTCGTGGTCGGCGGGGTGGTCGTGGTGGTGCGGCTGGTCGTCGTGGTGGTCGGCGGGGTGCCCGCCCCGCCGTTCGCCGCGTGGTCCAGGTACTCCTCGATGTTGCGGTAGCCGTCGCCGTCCGCGTCGCCGTTGTGGTCCGCGGCGTTCGGGTTCAGGCCGTTCGCGCTCTCCCAGGCGTTCGGCATCCCGTCGCGGTCGGTGTCCCAGCCGCTCGGGGTGCCCACCTGCGCGGCGTTCCACAGGGCGTTCCACTCGGACTGGTCGTACTCGTTGACGATCCCGCCGCTGGTCGTGCGGGTCTCGGCGACGATCCGGGTGTCGACGGCGTCGCGCGCCCACCAGAACGCGCCCGAGTTCGAGAGCACCTTCGGCAGCGCGGTGTACGCGGGCTCGGTGGTCATGTTCGGGACGGGGAAGCGGCTGGAGCGCAGCGTGGACGCGGAGAACGCGCTCGTGGGGGCGTCCTTGCCGTTGGTGGTGTTCGAGTCGCCGTCGTAGTCGACCTTGTTGCCGGACTGGTGGATCGTGGTGCCCGCCGCGCCCGTGTAGACCTCGGGATCGCCGGAGTTGTGCCGCAGGTAGGTGTTGCCGACGAAGTTGGCGTTCACCGGCTGGTTCGCGCCGCTGTAGCCCTTGCCCTCGAAGATGACGTTGTTGCTCCACTCGACGTGGTTCGTCGCGTTCGTCTCGTTGCCCAGCCTGGGGAGGCGGCTGGTGTTGTGGGCGTAGAGGTTGTGGTGGTAGCCGATCGCCGAGCCCGCCACGTCGCTGCCGATCAGCGAGCCGTACGAGTGGCCCGCGTAGTTCAGGCCCTCCGCGACGATCGAGTGCTGCACGGTCACCTGGCCCGCGCCGTCGCTGGCGCTGATGCCCTCGTCGTCGGCCCAGCTGACCGAGACGTGGTCGACGACCACGTTGTCCCCGGTGATCCACAGGCCGTCGTTGGTGGCGCTGCCGGGGTTGGCCTGGTCCTTGCCGGGGCGGAACTTCAGGTGCCGCAGGACGACGTTCTTCCCGGTGACCTTGGTGGCCTGGCCCATGATCGTGACACCGGGCTTGGGCGCGGTCTGCCCCGCGATGGTCAGGTTGCTCGCGCCGATCCCGAGCCAGCCCTGGCGTCCGGCGGGGGAGAGCTTGATGGTGCCCGCGACGTCGAACACGATGGTGCGGCCCGCGCTGGGCGCGGTGCTGATGCCGTGCCGCAGCGAACCGGGCTGCGGGCCTGCGGCGTTGTCGGTGAGGTTGGTGACGTGGTAGACGTCCCCGCCCCGCCCGCCGCTCGCGTACATCGCGGGCCCGGACGCGCCGGGGAACGCGGGCACCGCGGCGGCGCCCGCGGGCGGGCTGGTGGCGACCAGCCCGGCGAGGGCGAGCACCCCGGCGAGCCCGAACGCCAGTGCCGCGCGGGCGGGCGCCCACGCCGAGGTCGACCTTGTTGGTGCCACGCTGGACCTCCGGAGGTCTGGGGCGCCACCGCGTCGGTGCGGGGCGCCGGTCGTGGACACAGACCGGGGTCGCGGCGGGGGATAACAGCGGGGCGGGCGGGTTCACCTGGTTGGCGCAGCGCCCCCTCGGTCCGGAGCGCCTCCACCACCATCCCCGCGTACCGCAACCCCCGCGCCGCGATCCCCGCCGACTCCGCCTCGTCCGCCCCCAGCGACCGGACGAAGTCGTGCTTGCCCGCGCTCGCCGTGCCGATCACGTGCGCTCCCCACGACTTCGCGAGCTGCACCGCCACGTGCCCCCCTCCGGCCGCCGCGTGCACCAGCGCCCGCTGCCCCGCCCGCAGCCCCGCCGTGTCCACCAGCGCCTGGTGCGCGGTCAGCGCCACCAGCGGCAGCGCTGCGGCCTGCACGTGGTCGACGCCCGCGGGCTTGCGCGCGAACGCCCGCGCCGGCCCCACCACGAACTCCGCGTGCGCCCCGGCCCCGCGCGGGTGGGGCAGCATCCCGAACACCTCGTCGCCGGGCTCGAACAGCGTCACCCCGACCGCCTCCACCACCCCGGACACGTCCCACCAGGGCACCAGGGGCAGCCGGTCGACCGTCACGGGCGCCGCCCGGTTCTTCCAGTCGGTCGGGTTCACCCCGGCCGCCCGCACCGCCACCAGCACCTCGCCGATCCCCGGCGCCGGTCGGGGCAGCTCCACCACCCGCAGCACCTCGATCCCGCCGCGCTCGTCCTGGCTGATCGCCCGCATCGTCCCGCTGCCCGTCACGCGGTCCAGCCTGGCCCGCCCCACCGCCGTGGCACCGTGGCGGGATCGCCATTTAACGACGGGGTCGTGCCAATGCCCCAACCGCACCGCGTCGCCGTGCTCGCCGCACCGGGCGTCTACCCGTTCGAGCTGGGCATCCCGCACCGGGTGCTCGGCGCCGCCGACGGTCGCTACGAGGTCCTGACCTGCACCACCGACCGCGCCCCGGTGCGCACCGAGGCCGACTACTCGATCACCGCCGACCACGGCCCGGAGCTGCTGGCCCGCGCGGAGACCGTCGTCGTGCCCTCCTTCGCGATCACCTGCCCCGACGAGCCCGCCGCCGTCGCCGAGACGCTCGCGCGCACCACCCCCGGCACCCGCTTCGTGCCGATCTGCACCGGCGCGTTCGTCCTCGCCGCCGCGGCCTGCTGGACGGCCGCCGCGCCACCACGCACTGGGCCGTCGCCGACCACTTCCGCGCCTGGTGCCCGCGCGTGCTGCCCGACCCCGACGTGCTCTTCGTCGGCGACGGCGACGTCCTCACCTCGGCGGGCCCCACGTCCGGCCTGGACGCGTGCCTGCACCTGGTGCGCGCCGACCACGGCGCGGCGCCGGCCAACCGGGTCGCGCGCGCCTGCGCCGTGCCGCCGTGGCGCGAGGGCGGCCAGGCGCGGTACGCCGAGCGCCCGGTGCCCGCCGCCGCCGGGACCGGGATGGCCGAGGCCGGGCACCGGGCCCTGGAGCACCTCGACCGCCCGCTCACCACCGCCGATCTGGCCGGGCGGGCGCGCATGGGCCCCCACACGTTCCGGGGTTCGTCGGGTCGGGGCGCGTCGGGTCGGGGCGCGCCGGGGCGGGACGCGGAACCGTTGCCGCGCAACGACAGCGCCGGGGCCGCGCCGTGACCGTGATCGCCGTCACGCCCGAAAACCCTGTGCTGTCAACGTTCTACGGCGAGTGACGACCGGTCGCGGGAGCCCGGATCGGGAGTGGCCGGGTGCCCGCGCGCCCGTCCGCTGCCCAGTACGCTGCCTGGGACGCAGCGCCCGCAGAGAGGTTCCCCGTGCAGCCGCTTCAAGCTTCCGACCCGGTGGAGATCGGCCGCTACCGCCTGACCGGGCGGCTCGGCTCCGGCGGGATGGGCAGCGTCTACCTGGGGCGCTCGCCCGGTGGCAGGCTGGCCGCCGTCAAGGTGATCAACCTGGGGTTCCAGGAGGACCCGCACGCGCTGGAGCGGTTCCGCCGCGAGGTCGAGACGCTCCGGACCGTGCGCAGCGCCTACACCGCCGCGCTCATCGACTCCGAGACCACGACCCCGCCCTGCTGGTTCGCCACCGAGTACGTGCCCGGCCCCACGCTCGCCAGCGCCATCAAGGACGAGGGCGGCCTGCCGCCCGACCTGTGCCGCGCGCTGCTCGCCGCGCTCGCCGAGGGGCTGGCCGACATCCACGCGCACGGCGTGTGGCACCGCGACGTCAAGCCGCAGAACGTGATCCTGTCCGCGACCGGCCCGCAGCTGATCGACTTCGGGATCGCCCGCGGGACCGAGCAGACCGCGCTCACCCAGCAGGGCCTGGCCACCGGCAGCCCCGGCTACATCGCGCCCGAGGTGCTGACCGACGACGCGGTGGGCCCGGCCGCCGACGTGTTCGCGCTCGGCGCGACCATCGCCCGCGCCGCCACCGGCAGGCCGCCCTTCGGCGACGGCAACGCGTTCGGGATCACCTACCGGACCGTGCAGGCCGACATCGACCTCGACGGCGTCGAGCCGGGGCTCGCCGAGCTGATCACCGCGTGCACCAACCGCGACCCGGCGCGGCGGCCCGACCCGCACGCGATCATCGAGCGCTGCCAGCCCGCGCCGCCGCTCGTGGAGCACCCGGCGTACCGGCGGGCGCTCGCCCGCAGCGCGGCGGCTCGGGACGAGCGCACCGACGTGCTGGTCGGACCGCCGCCGCCGCCGCCCGTCCCGCCCGCGCACACCCCGTCCCGGCCGCTCCCGGCGCAGTTCCCGCAGCAGGGATCGCAGCAGGGACCGCAGCAGGGAGCGCACCAGGGCCCGCACCAGGGCCCGCACCAGGGCCCGTCGTCCGGCCCCCAGCAGCTGCCCCGGTCCGGCCCGCAGCCCACCCTCGCCGGCTACCCGCCCACCGGCTACCAGCAGCCGCCGACCGCCTACCAGCACCGCACCGACCGGCCGCACCAGGTCCACCACCCCGTGCGCACCGGTCCGCAGCAGGTCAAGCGGCGTCCCGGCGCGCTCGCGGCCGTCGCGGCCGTCGCCGTGCTCGCCCTCGCGGGCGGCGCGGTCTACCTGGTGGACAAGGACAAGGCGACCGGTCAGGCGGGCACGCCTGCCTCCGCCACCTCGCAGTCCGGCGACGCGGGCCAGCCGCCCGCCTCCGAGTCCGACGTCCCCGATGGCAACCGCTGCACCACCGCCCAGCTCACCATGGGCTTCGAGCAGGTCGAGCGCGGCGGGCGCGTGGCCAGCTACCGGCTGGTGTTCACCAACACCTCCAACCAGGAGTGCGTGCTCAACGGCTTCCCCGGCGTGTCCCTGCGCGACGGCGACAACGCGATCATCGGTGACGCGGCCGGTCGCGCGGGCGGCGCCAAGGAGCCGGTCACCCTGGTCCCCGGCACGGCCGTGCAGGCCGACGTGATCGCCAGCGTGCGCGAACCGGGGGAGGACGACGAGGGCTGCTGGGAGGAACCCGTCTCCCTCGTCGTCTTCCCGCCCGCCTCCAAGTCCACGATGACGGTGAGGACCAGGGAACCGGTCGTCTGCGGCGACCGCTTCACCGTCGGCGCGGTCTACCCGGTGCAGACCTGAGTCACGGCTTGCGCGGGGCCGCGTCGGCGGGGATGTCCACGGCGATCTCCGCGCCGAGCCGCGCGCCCGCGAGCAGCTCCAGCTCGTCCCCGCTCCAGAACCGGCCGGGGTCGTACCAGTTGGCGCGGCGGCCGGTCGGCAGCAGCCCCATGGCCTCGTAGGTCACCGCCACGACCTCGGCGCAGTAAGCGGTTTCCAGGGTCATCTCGGCGGACCGGCGCACCCGCGGCAACCGCCCGCGCAGCCACCGCCCGGCCAGGCGCGCGGTCGACGGGAACGGCGTCCCGTCCAGCCGGGCCACGGTCCTGAGCGCGGCGTCGTCCACGTCCAGCGAGTGGTCGAGCTGCCGCAACCAGGCCCGCTGCCCGTACTTGCGCGCCCACACCACGACGGCGTCGTGCAGGTCGTGCAGCTGCACCCCGCGCTGGTGGGTCCCGGTCCACACGTCGGGCAGCGAGCGGCCCAGCTCGGCGTGCCACATCAGCGGCGGCAGGTCGTCGAGGACGACGGACATGCCGACGTGGTTGACGGGGCTGTTGGTGGTCATCTGGATCGCCCGGTCGGCCGGTGAGCTGCCCCGGAACAGCCAGACGTCGCCGGTCCGGGTGAGGTCCACGGCCTCGGCGAGGGAGATTCGCGTTTCGCCCATCCGGGTAGCCTAGGCACATGCGGTTCTGGAGGCTGGTTGGACTTGCCGGTGTCGCGGGGGTCGCGGCGACCGGGGTGGTGGTGGCGCGGGCCGAGCGCAAGCGGCGGGCCTACACGCCGGAGGAGATCCGGGAGCGGTTGCACGCGAAGGTCGCCGAGCAGCGCTGAGGTGGGGTTCCGCGGGTAGGCGCTGACCTGGGGCGGGCCGCTGTGGTCGGGGTGCGGCGAACTAGCGTCCCGCGCATGGGGAGAAGGGCCGTTCTGGGGGTCTGCGCGCTCTTGGCGCTGGTGGGCCGCCCGACCTCCGAGAAGGGGGTTGCCGCGCCCGCTGAGCCCGTCGGGGTGGAGCGGTTGCAGCGCGACTGGTGGGCGTGGGCGGCGGGTGTCCCGGAGGCGGCGAACCCGGAGGACCGCTGGCTGCTGGCGCGGTCGTTCGGCGAGACGGTGACGAGGACGTGCGCGGTGCCCGAGGGCGTGCCGCTGGCGGGTCCCGCGGTGAACCTGGTGACGCGGGACGAGGCGGACTGCGCCGAGTCGGCTCCGGTGCGCTTCACCGGTGTCGCCGGGAACCCGGTGATCGGGCTGTCCTCGGAGTGATCAGCTCCGCACGGGCATCCCGTCCCCCACCACGACCGCCGCCCGCAGCAACGTCCCCGGCACGGGCACCGACTCCGTCGTGGTGTGCGCCAGCGACTCCCAGTCCGCCACCGGGGCGCGCGAGGCACCCGACGTGGTCGCGCGCCCGCGGCGGACGATCACCGCAGAAAGCGGGCCCCCGTCACCAAGACCCCGAGATCAACGGCGTCAACCGGTCCGCCACCTTCCGGTGCCCGGCGTCGTTCGGGTGCACGTTGTCCACCGTGTCCGTCGACTCCACGATCCACCCCGTCGTGTCCACGAACCGCACCCGCGCGTCCCCCACCGCCGCCACCGCCGCCTGGGTCTCCGCGACGTACCGGTTGCGGAACACCCGCAGGGCCAGCACCAGCGCGTTCGGGTACTTCTCCCGCACCCGCCGCAGCAGCGTCGTGTACCCCGCCTGGAACTGCGCGCCCGTCACGCCGTGGCCCACGTCGTTCGTGCCCAGGTTCACCACCACCGCGTCCGCCCGGTACCTCGTGAAGTCCCACAGGGGCGCGGTCGCCGCGAGGCCCGTGCGCAGCCAGCGGTCGCTCATGCCGATGCAGCCGTCCGCCGCCGGGTACAGGCAGGCGCCGCCCACCGCGATCTGGGTGTGCGCCGCGCCCAACCGCTCGCCGGTCAGCCAGGCGTAGCCGGTCAGGGCCTGCTTCGACGACAGCTGCCCCACGGTGATCGAGTCGCCGATGAACTCCACCGTGCGCGCGGGCGCCGTCGGCGCGTAGGTGCGCGCCCCCGAGTCCAGCGCCACGCCCCGGAACACCGCGTCGCCCTTGTACGAGCCCGCGATCGGCCGGTACGACACGCGCACCGTGTGGTTGCCCGCCTTCAGCGGCGTCGGGGTCAGGTCGACGGTGCCGCTCACGTTCGCGTGCAGCACGTCCGGGCCGCCGTCGACGCTCGCGTAGAGGTCGATCGCGTTGCGCTGCTTGAGCTTCACCGTGGTCCCGGTGAAGCCGATCAGCACGTACGCGCCCGCCCACTCCGACACGTACGCCGTCTGGTCCGCCGTGTTCCAGCGGCCGAAGTACTTCACGTTCGAGTCGGTCGGGGAGCCGTCGCCGGTCGCCGCGGCGGCGACGGGCGTGGCGAGGCCGGTGGCCAGCAGGGCGGCCAGGGCCGCGGTGATCAGTCGTGCGCCCATGTCAGATCCTCGCCGCGATGATCGGGGCGAGCCGGTCGGCGATCTTCGCCTGGCCCGCGTCGTTGGGGTGCCCGTCGCCGTCCACGTAGTCGGTGCCGGTGGTCAGCCAGCCGCTGGTGTCGACGAAGAACGCGCGCGCGTCGCCGACCGCCGCCACCGCGGCCTTGGTCTGCGCGGCGTAGCGCTTCTTCAACGTCTGGAACGCGAAGATCGCCGCGTTCGGGTACTTCGCCCGGACGTCCCTCAAGAACTGGGCGTACGCCGACTGGAATGCGCTTTCCGACACGCCGTGGCCGATGTCGTTGGTGCCCAGGTTCACCACGACCGCCGCCGCCTGGTACCGGCCGAAGTCCCAGCCCGCCGTGCCCGTGCTGTCGGTGCGGAAGAACTGCGCCGCCTGCCCCACGCACCCAGACCGCGCCACCAGGCAGTAGCCCGCACGGGCGATCACGGTGCGCGGCAGGCCGAGCTTCTCGCCCACCAGCCAGCCGTACGAGGACAGCGCCAGCTTCGAGTCCAGGTAGCCCGCGGTGATCGAGTCGCCGACGAACTCCAGCACCTTGGCCGACGGCGTGAACGCCACCGTCCGCGCCCCGTTGTCCAGCGCCAGCCCGCCGAACACCGCGTCCCCGGACCGGAACGCCACGCGCAGCGTGTGGTTGCCCGCCGCCAGCGGCGTCGGGGTCAGGTCGACGGTGCCGCGCACGCCCGCGTGGAACACGTCGGGCTTGCCGTCGACGCTGGTGTAGACGTTGACGGCGTTCCGCAGCTTGAGCTTCACGGTGGTGCCGGTGAACCCGGTCTGGAGGTAGGCGCCCGCCCAGTGCGGCACGCGCGGGTCGCCGGTGGCGTCCCAGCGGCCGACGTAGGAGATGTTCGGGTCGGACACCGGGATGTCCACCGCCGCCGAGGCGGTCGGGGCGAGCAGGGCGCCGGCGAGCGCGGCGGACAGCAGGACCGCCGCAGACCTGGCCGCACCCCATGACGTCGCTGTCATGCGTGTGCCTTTCGCGAGAACGCGGTGTGCGGCGGTTCCACCGGCATCCGTTGGGACCTCAGACCATGCAAGCCCGAGGCGCCCGCCGTCAACCACCCGTCTCGATCGGCTCCCGCCCCGACCCCGGCCCCGACCCCGTCCGAGAACCGCTCCGCGTGCCGCGCGCGGGAACCCTCACGGCAGCTCGAAGTGCTGGTAGTCGAGCGGCGTCTGCCACCGGCCGCCCCACGTCCAGCCCCGGCTCTCGAACGCCGTCACCACCACGTCCCCGGCGACGATCAGCCCCGGCGCCCGCACCGTGCGGTCCACGTACGGCGCGCCGCTCGGCGGGTGCACCGCGCCGCTGGCGGACACGTACGGGTTCTGCACCGGGTTGAGGTCGATCGCCCGCCCGTACGAGTGGTTCGACCACGCCGTCCCGCCGGTGATCGGGCGGCAGTTGAACGCCGAGGTGTTGTTCGCCGCCATGGACGCGTCGTCGTCCGCGCCGTGCTTCTCCACCGTCTCCACGCGCTCCACCGGGAAGCGCGCCTCGTACAGCTCCCGGAACACCTCGACGACGTCGCCCGCCACCGCCTCGGCGACCACCAGCTCACCCCGGTGCGCGGCCCCGTCGAAGCCGATGAAGTCCAGCGACACCAGGCGGAGCGCCTCGGGCCCGACCGGGCACCCCGCGCGCCAGCTCGCCCCCAGCCGTTCGGCGGTCACCTCGCTGACCCGCGCGGTGAACTCGGGAAGGTCGGGGCCGCAGGGTGGAACCGGTGCGGCCAGCGCGGTGGCGGCGGCGCGCGCGGCCGTGAGCGTCGTCAGAATCCCCATGATCACCACGATGGCCGACGCCCGCCGCGCCCAGCACCCCGAAGACCGGGAAGCCGAACCGCCGCAGCGGTTCCCCCGCGCCGCGCCCCGAACTCGGGAAGCCGAACCAGGGAAGCCGCACTAGGCGAACGGCGCGACCAGCTCGTCCGCGACCCACCGCGCCACCCGCTCCGGGTAGGGGCTCGGCAGCCCCAGCACCACGTGCGAGAACCCGAGCTCCAGCGCCCGCCCGATCTCCTCCCGCGTCCGCTCCGGGTGCTCGTACGAGGCGTGGAGCACCGTGGACCTGGTGATCGACCGGGGATCGCGGCCCAGCTCCGCGCAGTACCGGTCCAGCCGGGCCGACCGACGCGCGGCGGCCTCCAGGTCGTGCCCCGGCGCGTTCCAGACGTCCGCGTGCTCGGCGGCCACCCGCAGCGTCGCGGACGCCACCCCGCCGACCAG
Organism: Actinosynnema mirum DSM 43827; assembly: GCF_000023245.1. Lineage (GTDB taxonomy): Bacteria > Actinomycetota > Actinomycetes > Mycobacteriales > Pseudonocardiaceae > Actinosynnema > Actinosynnema mirum. Next base: position 5,558,415 of record NC_013093.1, on the reverse strand, counting down.
GATCGGGGGGTGCGGGCGCTGCACCGGCTTGGGGTTGCCGAACGCCCCGGTGAGCCGCACGTGCTCGCCGTGGAAGTCGAACGGCTCGTCCTCGGTCCACAGCCGCCGGATCACCTGGCACGCCTCGGCGAGCGCGGCCACCGCCTGCTCGGCGTCGTGGTACGGGAAGCCGTGCGCGTCGTACTCCACCCGCGCCACCGGGTGGCTCGGCCGCGACCCCGCGCCGATGCCCAGGTCCAGCCGCCCGCCGGAGACCACGTCGACCGTGGTGGCGATCTTCGCGAGCAGCGCGGGCGGGCGGAACCTGTTGCTGGTCACCATGACGCCCAGCCGCAGCCGCGTGGTCAGCGCGGCGAGCGCGGACAGCAGCGTCCACCCCTCGTGGGCCGGGCCGGTGACCGGGCCGCCGATGGGCATGAGGTGGTCGAACAGCCAGGCGTGCTCGATCGCCGCGATCCCGTCGGCCTCCCGCCACACCCGCAGCACGTCCGCGTAGTCGACCTGCTGCGGCGGGGTCATGATCCCGAAGCTGGGCCTCACCTTCCCGTCACCCGCCCGATCCCGGCGTCCAGCGCGGCGGTCTCGGCGGTCCACGCCGCGTCGTCGCCGTCCAGCGCGGCTCGCAGGTAGGCGGTGGTGAGCCGGGCGATCGCGGCGACCCGCTCGGGGTTCTCGTCGGTGGTCGCGGCGGCCTCGCGTCCCTGGATGCCGCCGAGGGTGTGCTCGCCGCCGACGAGGGTCAGCAGGTGCGTCGCGCCGGGGGCGTGGTGGAAGGCGTCGGTGAACCAGTCCGGGCCCCTGGTGGTGAGCAGCGACTGGTCGGCGTCCCCGGCCACGACGAGCGCGGGCGTGGTCAGCTGCGCGAAGCCGGGGTTCATGAACGGGAAGTTCTCGGCCGCGAACGGGCTCAGCCCGTCCCCGCCGAGGCCCGCGGCGGCGAGCAGCACGCCCGCGCGGACGCGGGGGTCGGACAGGTCCTCGCCGGGCGCGCCGGAGGCGTCCAGGACTCGGGCGCCCAGCAGCGTCCCGGCGGTCTGCGCGCCGAAGGAGTGGCCGGCGACGGCGACCTTGGCGCGGTCGATCCGGCCCGCGAGGCCGGGGACGGCGGACTCGACGGCGTCGAGCGAGTCGAGCACGCGGATGAGGTCGGTGACGCGGTGGCGCCAGATCAGCGGGGTGCGGGGGTCCTCGGGCGGCAGGGCCAGGGTGCGCGAGTCCAGGTGGGTGGGCTGCACGACGACGAAGCCGTGCGAGGCCCAGTGGTCGACCAGCGGGTCGTAGGAGGTCAGGGACTCGCCGAAGCCGTGGGAGAGCAGGAGGAGCGGCAGGCCGGCGCCGGTGGTGGGCGCGGTGACGCGCACGCGCAGGTCGTCGCCCCGGTCGGGGGCGGGGAGCACGACGGGCTTGACGGAGACGATCGGGGTGGGCACGGGAGGACTCCAGCGGGGTTAAGCGGAACGTTGCTCCGGTAAAGATACGGAACACGGTTCCGCTTGGCAAACCGGGGCTCCCACCAGCGAAAACGCCCCGTGATTACCTTTGTCATAGCCAGCCGGTGACGCAAGATCACTACCGTGCGCGACCCCGCCCCGGCAGCCTTCGCGGCACGGCGACGGAACAGGCGGTCCTCACCGCCGAGGGGCTGCGGCACCGCTACGGGGACCTGGTCGCGCTCGACCGCAAGCGCGTCGCCGCGCTCTCCGGCGGCCAGAGGCAGCGCGTCCAGCTCGCCATGGCGCTGGTCGCCGACCCCGCGCTGCTCGTGCTCGACGAGCCCACCACCGGCCCGGACACCCAGGCCCGCAGGGACTTCTGGCACCTGGTGGAGCAGCGCCGCGCACGCGGCGTCGGCGTGCTGGTCACCACGCACGTCATCGAGGAGGCCGCCGCCGTCGCCAACCGCGTCGTCGTGCTCGACCGGGGCGCGGTCCTGGTCGACGCCACCCCGACCGAGCTGGTGTCCCGGCTGCCCGACCGCACCATCACCGCCACCACCACCCTGGACGTGACCGTGCTGCGCGCCCTGCTCGACCTCGACCCCGCGCTCGCCAGGCTGCGGGTTCGGGACGCCGGACTGGAGGAGGCCGTGCTCGCGCTGACGGCGGCCCGTGACGAGGGGGAGGCGGCGTGAACCCGTTGCAGCTCAGGGTGTTCGGCGTCGAACTGCGGGACGAGCTGCGCGGCGCCGCGGTGCTCGTGCTGCTGGGGACCGCCGCCGCGCTCCTGGGCACCCTGCACGCCTCCCCGCTCGCCCTGCCGCGCCTGGCCGCCGTGCCGCTGCTCGGCACGATCCCGTTCACGCTGCTCAGCGTCTCGGTCGGCTTCCAGCTGCGCGCCAACGCCGCCCTGTTCCCGCTCGCCGTGCTGTCCGGGCTGTGGACGCCGATCGAGCTGCTCCCCGACGCCGTCGGGCAGCTCGCCCGCTTCCTGCCCACCTACCACCTCGCGCGGCTCGGCCTCGCCCAGCTGGGCGCGGGCACCTCGGGCATCCACCTGCTCGCGCTGCTGCTGACGGGGACCGTCGCGGCGGGCGTCGCGGCCCTGTCCTACCGTCACGCCCGGACATGAGCCGCGACACCGCCGAACCCCCGCCCAGGACCGCCGCCGAGCTGCTGCGCACCTGGGAGTGGGCGCACCTCGGGTACCCGCTCTTCGTGCTCGCCCAGCCCTGGTTCACGCCGCGCCCCGCGCCCTGGGAGTGGCCGCTCGCGTTCGCGGTGTGCGCGATCACCCCCGTGCTGTGGGGGAAGGCGTTGCACGCCAACGGTTCCCCGCGCCGCACCTGGTCCGCGATCGTGCCGATGGCGGTGGTCGGCACGCTGGTCACCCCGGTCAACGCGGGCGCGAGCGTGCTGTTCGTCTGCGCGGCGGCGGCGGGCTGTCCGGGCTGCGCGAGCGGATCGCCGCGCTCGGCGGCGAGGTGCGGCGCGACGGCGCGACCGGGATGACGCTGACGATCACCGTGCCGACGGGGGCGGCCGGGTGATCCGGGTGGTGCCGGCCGAGGACCAGGGCATGGTGCTGGGCGCATTCGCGGCCCTGCTGGACCTCCAGCCGAACGTCCAGGTCGTGGCCACCACGACCACCGGCGACGCCGCCCTCGCGGCCGTCCGCGAGCACCGGCCGGACGTGCTCGTCACCGACATCGAGATGCCCGGCCGCACCGGGCTGGACGTGGCCGTGGCGCTGCGGGAGCGGGGCTGGTTGTAGGGGGTGTGGTCGCGGCGGGGCTGGACGCGGGGGAGCCGCCGCCCATGTCGCACGGCACGCCCCACGGGTTCTCCGGGCCCTGGGCGCCCCGGCAGCGGGCCGTCCTCGGGGGACGTGGCCGCGCTCGCGCTCGCGGGGACCACGAGCGCGAGCGCGACCAGTGCGGCTGTCAGCGTTCGCATGGGGACCGGGCGTGGCAGCCGGTTGTGGGGAGGAACCTGCTGGCGCGCGGTGCTGATCCCGTGCGCGAGGGCTACAGCGGGTCGAGCCTGCGCTTGAGGAGGCAGAACTCGTTGCCCTCCGGGTCGGCCAGCACGTGCCACGACTCGTCACCGCTCTGCCCGACGTCCGCCGGGCGCGCGCCGAGGGCGAGCAACCGCTCCAGCTCGTCCTCCTGGTCGCGGTCGGTGGCGTTGACGTCGATGTGCAGCCGGGGCTTGCCGGGCTCCGGCTCGGCCCTGCGGCTGAGGAACAGCGTGGGCTGCGCGCCGCCGAACCCCTCGCGCGGCCCGACCTCCACGCTGCCGTCGTCCTCCCGGCCCAGCACGACGAAGTCCAGCACCTCGCACCAGAACCGGGCCAGCAGCTCCGGGTCGCGGCAGCCGAGCACGAGTTCGCTGATGCGGCACGCCATGGGGACCTCCACGAGGGCGACTTGGGGGAACGGCGTCCGGACCGTACCCGCCGCCGCGCCCGCCCGCCTCCCGGCTTCCGCCGCCGATGCCCCGATCGCCCCACCGCGTGCACCCGCCGCGCGTCTCAAAATCCCGCGACGCGGGGAAATGCGGGACAAAACCGGCACCCGCCCTTGCCCGCGCCCCCGCAGTCCTCCCATACTGCGAACACCCCAGATCAGCGCCAGTCGAATCCACTTCGCACCGCGTCGACGCGCCGCCCGTCGACCCCCGCCGCCGCTGCCAGACCGGCGCGCGCTGATCACCCCGCAGCTCCCGTGGGCGCGTCCGCGCGCCCGGAGGGGAAGACCGCGCATGGCACCGAAACCCCCGCTCTGGCACCGGACCACCCCGCGCCGCCGCGCGCCCGCCATCGTCCTCGGCGTCGTCGCGGCCCTGTCGGCGGGCGCGCTGACCGGCCCGGCGGCCTCGGCGGTCGCCCCCGTCACGATCTACGTGGCGGGCGACTCCACCGCCTCCACCTACGTCACCTCCCTGTCCCCCAGGGCGGGCTGGGGGCAGGCGCTGCCGGTGTTCCTGAACTCCGGCGCGGTCGCGGCGAACATCGCGAAGTCCGGCGCCAGCTCCAAGAGCTTCGTCGACCTCGGCAGGCTCGACCACGTCCTGGCCCGGATCAAGCCCGGCGACTACCTGCTGATCTCCTTCGGGCACAACGACTCCAAGGTCGAGGACCCCGCCCGCTACACCGAGCCGTCCACGACGTACAAGTCGTACCTGTCGCAGTACGTCGACAAGAGCCGCGCCAAGGGCGCCAAGCCCGTCCTGATCACCCCGGTGGAGCGCCGCCGCTTCACCAGCGCGGGCGTCGCCGCGCCCTCGCACGGCGCATACCCGGCCGCGATGCGCGAACTCGCCGCCGCCAAAGGGGTTCCGCTAATCGACCTGACCACCTCCAGCACGGCGCTGTGGAACCGCGCGGGCGTGGAGGGCACGAAGAAGCACTTCCTGCACCTGGCCGCGGGCCAGTCCCCGAACTACCCCACCGGGATCGAGGACAACACGCACTTCCAGGGCGCGGGCGCGATCGAGGTCGCCCGGCTCGTCGCGACCGCGTTGAACGGTCAGGGGATCGTGCCGTCCGGGAGCTTCCGGCAGCTCACCGCGACCGTCCCGCCCAGCGCGATCACCTGGCCCACCACGCCGCCCTACTGAGCCCGGAACCGCCGCCGTCGACCACACCGCGACTCGACGAGGAGTTGACGCATGTCACCGCACGGCACCCGCACGACCCGAGGCGCGGCGGCGCTCTCGGCCCCGCTGCTGGCGCTCGCGCTGGCCACCCCGGCGCAGGCCGCCACCACGGTCACCGTCGCCGCCGACGGTTCCGGCGACTACACCACCGTCCAGGCCGCCATCGCCGCGGTCTCCTCCGGCTCCACCATCAAGATCAAGCCCGGCACCTACAGGGGCCAGGTCTCCATCCCCGCAGGCAAGCCGGGGCTGGTCCTGCAGGGCACGTCCGGCAACTCGGCCGACGTCGTGATCACCGGGAGCACCCCGGCGTCCACGGCGGGCACCGAGGGCAGCGCCACCGTCCTCAACAAGGCCAAGGACACCTCGGTCACCGGCCTGACCATGGCCAACACCTACGCCGCGCACGACAGCCAGGCGCTGGCCCTGTACGCGGGCGGCGACCGGCAAGTGTACCGCAACGTGCGGATGCTCGGCTACCAGGACACGTTCCTGTCCTGGGGCGGCACGGGCGGCTCCCAGGTGCGCCAGTACGTCTACAAGAGCTACATCGAGGGCGCCGTCGACTTCATCTACGGCAACGGCGCGCTGGTCGTCGACTCGACCACCATCCAGTCCCTGGACCGGGGCAGCAGCAACAACGGCTACATCACCGCCGCCGCCACCCACTCGTCCAACCCGTACGGCATCCTGATCACCAGGTCCACGTTGAAGGGGCCGTCGGCGGCCAAGACCGTGGCGCTGGGCCGCTGCTGGCACGCGGGTGGCGCGGCCGACGCGATCGGCCAGGTGCTGGTGCGCGACTCCACGCTCGGCGGTCACGTCCGGCAGGCGGGCGCGTGGCAGGACATGGGCGGTTTCTCGTGGAAGACCTGCCGCTTCACCGAGCACAACAACTCCGGTTCCGGCGTCACGACCGGGACGAGCGACCGGCCGCAGATGAGCGCGTCCACCGCCGCGAACCACACCGCGCAGAAGTACCTCGCGGGCAGCGACGGCTGGAACCCCGTGCAGTGACGGCCTGAAAGCCCTCGTGGCGCAGCGGTTCCCCGGCCGAAGCCCACCTCGGCCGGGGAACCGGTCACGGCCGGTGGGTGTTGGTCCCGCTCTCGCGCACCGAGTCGCACGAGCGGCCCGTCGCGCTCCCGGTCGGCGCCGCCGGGACCCGCTCGCCGTGGTAGCCGTCGCCGTACCGGTTGCCGGAGAAGGTGTTCACCGCCCGCGCGCACACGTCGGCCCGCTCGAACGACCAGTAGCTGAAGATCCCGTACCGCCCGGTGCCGCGCCGCTCCCCGTCGTGCGCCGTTCCCGAGCGGAACACGTTGTCCCGCACCACGTGCGCGCCGCTGCCGTCGCTGGCCCGGACCGGGTCCCCGGAGATCGCCTGGAACGTGTTGCCGTCCACGGTGTTCCGGTCGCTGCCCGCGGTCCTGTCGCCCAGGTTGAACGCCAGGTGCACGCCGTGCACGCAACCGGGGCACCGGGTGTTCTCCAGGTTCCGGAAGGAGTTCCCGGTGATCCGCGCGCCGGTCGCGTGGTTGAGGTGCACCCCGGCGTACCCGCCGCCGCCCGCCGCCCAGGCGTTGCCGATCTGCGCGAACGTCAGCCCGCGCACCGTCAGGTCCCGCACCGGCCCGTCCGCCGCCGTGCCGACCGCGCGCACCCCGGCGTCGCCGTACCGCCGCACGGTCATCGGCCCCCGGAACGTCAACGTCCCCGACTCAGGCGCGACCTGCACCCAGTACCCGGCGGCCTTCCGCCCGTCGAACACCACGTCGCCGGCGCCGGGCTGGGGCGCGATCGTGATGCTGCTCCCGGCCGGGGTCCCCCGCCACAGCACCGATTCCGAGTACGTGCCGCCGTGCACGAGCACCGTCGCCTTCGCGGGCTTCTCCGCCGCGATGAGCGCCCGCGCCGCCTCCAGCGTCGGCACCCCGCCCCCCCGGCCTCACCCGGACCACCAGCTCGTCCTGCGCCGCCCCTGCGCTGCCCGAGCCCACCAGCAGCGCCGCCGCCACCACCCCCGCGAGCCGCGCGCTCCACCCGATCCCCATGCCCAGCCTCCCCAGGTCGGTCCGCCCGATCCCAAGCAGACGCCGGGGCGCTGGTCAGCCGAGCGGGTCCCGGCCCACCCCCGCGAGGGGGCGGGCCGGGACCGGGGGGCGATCAGCCCACCGCGACCGGCTCGTCCACCGCGACGCCGGTGTGCCGGGCGATGACCGCGCACTGCTCGTCCAGCGACCGCCGCGACAACCCGGCCTGCGGCGCCGCCGCGTCGAACCCGTGGAACGCGCCCGCGAACTGGTGCAGCTCCACCGACACGCCCGCCGACATCAGCCCGCGCGCGTACTCCACGCCCTCGTCGCGCAGCGGGTCGCGGTCGGCGACCATCACGTACGCGGGCGGCAGACCGGTCAGGTCCGACGCCCGGTTCGGCGCGGCGTAGGACGGGGTGCCGCCCTCCCAGCCGCGCAGGTAGTTCCGCCACATGTGCACGCTGTTCGGCTGGTTCCAGCCGGGCGTGGCGGTGAACGCGCGCATCGACGCGGTCTCCATCCGGTCGTCCGCCACCGGGTACAGCAGCACCTGGAGCACGATCGCCGGTCCGCCCAGGTCGCGCGCGGCCTGCGACACGGCGGCGGCCAGCGCCCCGCCCGCGCTGCTGCCGCCCACCACGACCCGCGCCGGGTCGATCCCCAGCTCGGCCGCGCCCGCGCCTGCGACCCACACCAGCGCGTCGTAGCAGTCGTGGAACCCGGCCGGGTAGGGGTGCTCGGGCGCGAGCCGGTAGTCCACCGACACCACCACGACCCCGGTCCTGGCCGCGATCTCCCGGCACCGGGCGTCCTCGGTCTCCAGGTCGCCCGCCGTGAACGCCCCGCCGTGGAAGAACACCAGCGCGGGCGCGGGTTCCACGCGCCGCAAGGACCGGTACACCCGCACCGGCACGTCCGGGCTGCCCGCTCGGGTCGGGACCGCCCGCTCGGCCACCTCCAGCGCCGCGTCGTGCGGACCGGCCCCGCGCAGCGCCCGCGCCAGCCGGAACCCGCGCCGCAGCGTGGTCCGCACCGACTTCGGGTCCGAGTAGTCCACGACGGGCTGCATCCCGGCGGACTCCAGCAGCTCCCGGTCGATCCCGTGGAGGTCGTGCTCGCTCACCGTGCCCCACCGCTTCCCTCGCCCGAGAACACCCTTCGGTCCGCCAGCGCCGGGAACTCGGCGCGGGCCGCCGCCACCGAGGACGGCGCGAACGCCACCCGCAGCTCACCCGGCTCCGCGCCGGCCTCGGCCAGCACCTCGCCCCACGGGTCCACCAGGACGCTGCGCCCGGCCAGCTCCGTGCCGTGCTGCGTCCCGGCCGCGTTCACCGCCAGCAGGAAGCACTGGTTCTCCAGCGCCCGCGCCCTGGTCAGCAACCGCCAGTGCGCCACCCGCGCGGCGGGCCACGCCGAGGTCACCAGCAGCAGCTCGGCCCCGTCGTCCACCTGCGCCCGGAACAACTCCGGGAAGCGCAGGTCGTAGCACGTGCTCAGCGCGACCCGGCCGAACGGGGCCGCGTGCGCGCCCACCTCGTCGCCGGGCGCGAGCAGCTCGCTCTCCCGCGCGCCGTAGCCGAACAGGTGCACCTTGCGGTAGGTGTGCGCCAGCTCCCCGCCTGGGGTGAGGAGCAGGCTCGTGTTGTGCAGCCGCCCGTCCGGCGCCCGCTCCACGACGCTGCCCGCGTGCAGGTGGACCCCGGCGGCGCGGGCCGCCTCGCCCAGCGCGGCCACGACCGGGCCGTCCAGGGGCTGCGCGGTGCGCGCGTAGTCGTCGAACGCGAAGAACCCCGTGGCCCACAGCTCGGGCAGCAGCACCAGGTCCACGTCGCCCAGCGCGGCGACGCGCTCGCACACCCGCTCGACCCGCTCCCGCGGCGACAGCTCCGCCGGGGTGGCCTCCTGGAGCAGGACCGCGCGCAGCCGCCGCCCGTCCGACCACGCCGGTAACCCCTGACCGGCGGGTTCCCGGCCCGCTGGGCGCGCCGACCGGTCCCCGCCCGGCGCGCTCAGCGGACCCTGACCGGCGGGTTCCCGGCCCGCTGGGCGCGCCGACCGGTCCCCGCCCGGCGCGCTCAGCGGACCCTGCCCGCGAGCAGGTAGGCGTCCAGCGGCCCGAGCTGGCCCCGGAACAGCTTGTCCAGGTCCGCGTCACCGGTCGTCGGCAGCTCGCCGTACAGCTCGTCCAGCCCCTGGTACGCGCCCCGGATCGCCAGCGTCGTCCGGTCCAGGATCGCGCCCTGGCCCAGCCACGTCGCCATGTCCAGCGCGCTGGCCGCCACGTCCTCGGGCACCGGCAGGCTCGGGTGCGGGTGCAGCACGTGGTGCTCCTCCTGGAGCAGCCCGCGCATCAACCGGTAGAACACCGGGCTCTCGCTGCGCGCCGTCAGGTACACCGGCAGGTCGGGGCGGCACGCGGGCAGCACCGCCTCGTGGATGCGCTCCCGCATGACCTTCCGCATGACCCCGCGCGACTGCTGCTCGGGCACCATGCCGGTGGAGTCCAGGTACACCAGTGTGCGCTCGTCGTAGGGCAGCACGTGGAACCCGGTCCAGCCGATCATGCGCCCCTCCGGCGAGGCGATCAGCACGAACTCGGCCAGCCGCTCCAGGTAGCCCTCCTTGGAGCGCTGCGCCCAGTACGGGGTCATGTCGGCGCCGAACGACCGGGTGGTGACGGGGACGAGCGCGTCGTAGATCCGCCACTGGGCGGACAGCGTGAGGACCCGGCCCGGCCGGTCGACCACGAACGCGGTCAGCCCGCCCTCCTGGGGGAAGGTCCGGTAGTGCGACACCGAGTCGCCTAGCACGTCCGCGACCAGCGGGAGGGCCGCTGCGGTGGTGGGGGCTCCGATGCTGATGGCGCTGCCCTGCTTTCATCGTCGGACCCGCTCCCGGAAGCGCTCTCACGAGCGCGGCGCGGGTGGGCCTCGGCCTGGGAAGGGGAGTGCCGGTGGCGAGGCCGCCACCGGCACGGACCGGGACCTTACGCCCCGGAGGTTTCCTTTGCGTAGCCCCGAAAGGGCGTCACCCGCTCAGCCCTGACCGGGCTCCGGGACGCCCAGCGCCCCGTTACTCGGCCCCGCTGCCGCCCGCGCCGAGGACGCCGTCGCCGAACACCGTGCGGTAGCCGGAGGCCGTGCCGCCCGCCAGCTCGCCGCCGTCGACCACGAGCTGCTGCCCGGTCAGGTACTTCGCCTGCGGCGAGGCCAGGAAGAAGAACGCGTCGGCGATCTCCGACGGGTCGGCGTGCCGCCCGGCCGGGATGCGCGCGTTGACCTCGGCGAGCATCTCGTCGGTGTACTCGGCCCGCTGCATCGGCGTCATCACGTAACCGGGGCTGACGCAGCCGGTGCGGATCAGCGGCGCGTACTCCAGCGCCAACGTCCTGGTCAGCGCCAGCACCGCGGCCTTCGAGGCGTTGTAGTCGGCGTAGTACGGGTAGCCGACGGAGGCGTTCGTGGACGCGGTGGCCAGCAGCACCCCGCCGCCCGCCGCGACCATGTGCCTGGCCGCCGCCTGCCACAGGCCCATCACGCCGAGCACGTTCACCTTGAGCAGCCCGGTGACGTCCTCCTCGGTCATGTCCAGGAACAGCCTGCGCAGGCTGATGCCCGCGTTGGCGACCACCACGTCGACCCCGCCGTGCTCGGCCGCGACCGCGTCGACCGCCGCCCGCACCGCGGACCAGTCCGAGACGTCCACCAGCGCCGTGCGCCCCACCTCGTCGGCGGGTGCGGGCGGCTTCAGGTCCAGGTTGACCACCCGGTCCCCGGCCTCGGCGAAGCGCCGGGCGGTGGCGAGCCCGATGCCGGACGACGCCCCGGAGATGACGACAGTGCGCATGGTGCGGATTCCTCACGGTTGTGCGGGTGCGGCGGGCGAGGCGGGGACCCGGCGCGACGGGCCGCGCACGCGGGGGTGGTCCCCACGTGCGCGGCCCGGTCGTCGTCGTGCCCGCTCACATCGCCCTGCGAGCAGTCTCGCGGGTCCTCGGCGCGCGGGACCGCCTCGGCGACCGCGCGCCTTCGGTCAGGCGGGCTGCGCGGTCTTCGGGGCGGCCTTCGGCGCGACCGCCGCGTCGACGGGAGCAGCCGCCCACTTGGTCTTGCTGGTCAGCGCCGCGAACACGTGGCCCAGGTACTGCACGGTGAACCACAGAGGCAGGAACGCCGCGAACGACGGGGCCGACCCGGTCTGCACCCACGCGATGGTCGCCCAGGTGACCACGCCGACCGCCGCGTTGAGCGCCACCGTCGTCGACAGGTCGGTCTGCCGCTGGCCCCAGTCCTCGGAGCGGGGCTTGAGCACCGCGCCCAGCAGCAGCCCGGTCAGCAGCGAGCCGAGCAGGCCGACGCCCGCGACCTTGAGCATGTCCAGCGGCGTGGTCGCGTTCCCGCCCAGCACCGCGTAGTACAGGGCCCCGAGCCCGATGCCGACCACCAGGCCGGGCAGGTGCGCGGCGGGGGAGCGCCAGTGCGCGGGCTTGGGCATGGTCACGTCGGCCGCGCCGCGCGGGGCCCGGTACACCGGCGGGAAGATCAGGCCGGTCACGTCCACGTACGGCTGGTACGACTTCGCCGACAGCGCCAGCAGTCGCTTGTCGTACAGGATGCTGCCGATCACGTTGTAGACGTTCAGCACGACGCCCAGCACCAGCAGGTCCGCGGTCATGGTCGGCAGGAGCAGGAACATGCCGAAGAACGCGGTGTGCACCGGGAAGCGGATCCAGCGCCTGCTGCCGACCTTCCACGGGATCAGCTTCGGCCCAGGGGAGTTCGTCACCTGCGACACCAGCGTGGTCGAGCCGAACGCGAGCCCGCAGTCGTACTCGAACAGGTGCAGCTGCCAGTACCACAGCCAGGACACCACGGTCACCGCGTACAGCCCGTACATCAGCGCGCCGCTGGTCTCCCACACGACCGCGTCCGGGGTGTGCTGCCACAGCGAGGCCGCGATCAGGATGTAGACCACGTTCGACAGCGACTCCACCGAGCGCCAGGCCAGCGACTCCATGCGGGTCCTGGCCTTCACGACCCGCTTGACGCGCAGGGTGGCCAGCACGGAGTGCTGCACGCCGAATCCGGCCACCAGTAAGGCGTCGACGACCAGCGCTGTGGTCAGGTCCATGTCCACTACTCCTCAATCGGTCGTTCCCCGCCCGGATCCCGGCGCCGGGCGCGCCGGGGTGGGGCGGGTGGGGGCAGGACGCTTGCGCGAGGACTCGGACCCGCGGGGCCCGACCGGGCGGTCAGACCTTGAACAGCTCTTCCATCGTCTCGTGCGAGATGTTCTTGTCGTCGTCGCGGTTCGCCGCGTACGACATGTTCACGATCGTGCGCTTGCCGCCCAGCAGGGGGTGGACCTGGTGCAGGGTCGTGTCGGTGCGCAGCAGGTAGAGGTCCCAGGGCTTGAGCTCGTGCGAGCGGATCACGCCGTCGACGAGCTTCTGGAAGACCTTGGGGTCCTCCTTGTCCCACGAGGTGCCGGAGACGGTCTGCACGAAGCCGCCCAGCTCCAGCGGCGGCACCTCCACCACGAAGATCACCGCGAAGCTGTAGTCGTCCCAGTGCCAGCCGTGGGTGTCGCCCCTGCTCTCCAGGGAGGTGATGATGTACTGCTCCGGGAGGTAGGGGCAGATCTTCACCGGCTCGCCCGCGACCTTGGACAGCGCCTCGCGCAGCGCGGGGGAGCGGTAGACCGCGTCCACCCACCCGTCGTGCTCCCTGATCTCCGCGGCGTTCACGTTGCGCATCTTGCGGTGGCTGTTGCCGGTCTCCTTGAGCTGGAGGTCGCGCCGGACGCCACCGGTGCGGACCAGCTCCTGGATCTCGTCGGACAGCACCTGCTTGACCGAGTCGGGGAGCACGTACGGGATCAGGCCGAAGCCCAGCTCCTCGAAGCTCTTGCGCGACATCGCGTAGCTCTCGTCCGGCAGCGAACCCAGGTGCGCGGCGATGTGCTCGTCGACGGTCGCGGTGGTCAATTCCGACACAATTCCCCCATGGCTGGTGGCTTAGGTGAGGGTCACCCGTTCCAGGCGCGCGATCCGAGCCGATCGCGTGTCGCGTTCGCGCATCGTTGCGGGAGCGGAGCAGGTGATTTTTCCCGAGGTTTTGCGGGGTGCCTTGCGGTCCCGTTCGAGAAATGGGGAGAGTCGAATTACCGGAAGTTTACGCACTGTGACAGTCGGCGGCAATGCGGCAAGCCGTACGCCCCTGAGCTGCTGAGACGCTTCGGTACCGCGTATACCGCCGGTGACCTGGTGCGATCACTCCGGTATGTGGTGGGATCTCCTGGCGGCCACAATCTACGTCAGCCGCGCGCATCGTCGCAATACCTTTCGCGGTGACGGGTGCACGTGGCAATCTCGGGTTGGGGCGAACAGGTCGACCTGCTGCCCCCTGTTTCGGTGGACAAGGCCGTTCACCCGTTCGGCCGATTATTGAAGATAATTTCTCCCATAAATGAACCTTGGGTTCGCCGGGCACGCCGCCGCCCGCGTGGGCGCCCCCGCGGCCGGACCGGCTCGGGGCGCGGACGCGGCCGTTCGGGTGTGGTCCGCCGAGAGCCGCGACACGGAGGCCAACCACATGACCGGGACCGAGTCCGCGCCGCCCAGCACCACCGCCCCACCCCGCGCGAGCAGCGCGAACGCCCTGGAGATCGCCGTCGTCGGCGTCGGCCCGCGCGGCCTGTCCGTGCTGGAGCGCCTGTGCGCCAACGCGGGCGCCGACTTCGCCCACCTGCGCGTCCGGGTCCGCCTGGTCGACCCGCACCTGGGCAGGGGCGGCCGGGTGTGGCGCACCGACCAGTCGCCGCACCTGCTGATGAACACCATCGCCTCGCAGGTGACCCTGTTCGCGGACGAGACCGTCGACTGCGCGGGGCCGGTCGTGCCCGGACCGGATCTGCACGAATGGGCGGGATTCGCCGCCCTCGCGGGCGAGTTCGACGACCTGCCGGAGGCGGTCCGCGCCGAGGCCCGCGCGCTCGGGCCCGACGACTACCCCACCAGGGCCTTCTACGGGCACTACCTGGACTGGGTGCTGCGGCACCTGCTGCGCACCGCGCCGCCCAACGTCGCCATCGAGTTGCACCAGCGGGTCGCCGTCGACCTGGACGAGGACCCGGACGGCGTCCAGCACCTGACCCTCGCGGGCGGCGAGCGGATCACCGGCCTGGACGCGGTCGTGCTCACCACCGGCCACGCCGACCTGCGCCCGACCGGCGAGGAGCGCGCGCACGCCGAGTTCGCCCGCGCCCACGGCCTGCGCTACCTGCCGCCGGACAACCCGGCCGAGACCGACCACGGGGCCGTCGAACCCGGCGAGAAGGTGCTGGTCCGGGGGCTGGGCCTGAACTTCTTCGACCACATGGCGCTGCTCACCGCAGGGCGTGGCGGCCGGTTCGAGCGCCGAGCCGACGGCACCCTCGCCTACCACGCGTCCGGCCGCGAGCCGCTCCTGGTCGCGGGGGCCCGCAGGGGCGTGCCGCACCACGCGCGCGGCGAGAACCAGAAGGGCCCGCGCGGCAGGCACGTGCCGCTGTTCCTCACCGAGGAGCGTATCGCCGCGCTGGCCGGGGCCGGTCGCCCGCTGCGGTTCCTGGACGACGTGTGGCCGTGGATCGACGGCGAGGTCAGGGCGGTCTACTACGCGGCGCTGCTGGCCGAGCGCGACGGACCCGGCGCGGTGGCCGGGTTCCTCGCCGAGTACCGGCCGCTCGTGGAAACCGTGGGAGCGCTCTCGCACCTGGCCGCGGAGTCCCTGGACCTGGTGACCGCACGACCCGGAGCGGGGACGAACCCCTCAGGCGCGACCGCGAACCCGCTGGGTGCCGCAGCGAATCCGCTCGGCCCGCCCGCGAACCCGCTCGGCCCGCCCGCGTATCCGCTGGGCCCGCCCGCGATCCCGGTGACCCTGGCCGAGGCCGAGGGCGAGCTGCTCGACGCCTGGTCCGTGCCGCGCGCCGACCGCTGGGACTGGGCCGCGCTCGCCGCCCCGCACCGGGGTCGCGACTTCGCCCACCCCGAGCAGTTCCGCGACTGGCTGCTCGGCCACCTGCGCGCCGACGTGCGCGAGGCCCGCCTCGGCAACGTGCGCGGCCCCCTCAAAGCGGCCCTGGACGTGCTGCGCGACCTGCGCAACGAGGTCCGCCTGGTGGTCGACCACGGCAGCCTCAGCGGCGACTCGCACGAGGCCGAGCTCCAGCGCTGGTACACCCCGCTCAACGCCTACCTGTCCATCGGCCCGCCGGTCGGCCGCATCGAGGAGATGATCGCCCTGCTGGAGGCCGGGGTGCTGGAGGTGGTCGGCCCCGGCGTCACCGTCGAGCGCGACGAGCGGCGCGGCGAGTGGGTCATGGGCAGCCCGGCCGTCCCCGGCTCCCGGCACCGCGCCGGCGTGCTGCTGGAGGCGAGGCTCCCGGAGAGCGACGTGCGCCGCACCCTCGACCCGCTCGTGGAGTCCTTGCTGCGCAAGGGCTGCGGTGTCCCGTACCGCATCCCGGTCGACGGCGGCGGGCACCTGGAGACCGGCGGGCTGGCCGTCACCCGCCGCCCCTACCGGCTCGTCGAGCGCTCCGGCGCGGTCCACCCGAGGCGGTTCGCCTTCGGCATCCCCACCGAGTCCGTGCACTGGGCGACCGCGGCGGGTGTGCGCCCCGGCGTGAACTCCGTCATCCTCGGCGACGCCGACGCGGTGGCCAGGGCGAGCGTCCTGGCCGCCGACGCCCGCGCCGCCGACGCGGTCGGGAGGAAGGGGAACCGTGTTCGCTGACACCGGACTGCTCTCGCCGGGCTGGGCCCGCACCGGGGTGGACGGCCTGCTCGACGACCGGGCCTGGCTGCGCGCCATGATCACCACCGAGGTGGCGCTCGCGCGGGCGCAGGCGCGGCTGGGCGTCGTGCCGGAGGCCGCCGCCGAGACCATCGCGGCGGCGGCCGACCCCGACGCGTTCGACTGGCCCGGCCTCGTGGAGGGCGTGCACGCCACCGGGAACCCGGTGGTCGCGTTCGTCTCCCAGCTCACCGCGATCGTCCGCGCGGCCGACACCGCCGCGCCCGCGACCGGCCCGTCCGCCGCCGACCACGTCCACCGGGGCAGCACCAGCCAGGACGTCCTGGACACCGCCACGATGCTGCTGTGCCGGGACGCGCTGCGCAGGCTCCGCACCGACCTGCTCGCCACCGCCGCCGCGCTCGCCGCGCTGGCCGGGCGGCACCGCGACACCCCCATGGCGGGCCGCACCCTCACCCAGCACGCCGTCCCGATCACCTTCGGCCTCAAGGCCGCCGGGTGGCTGGCCCAGGTGCTCGACGCCGTCGAGCGGGTCGAGGCGGTGCTGGACGGCGGGCTGCCGGTCTCCCTCGGCGGCGCGGCGGGCACCCTGGCGGCCTACGGCGAGTTCGCCGACGGCGACCCGCTCGACCTCGTCGAACCGTTCGCCGCCGAGCTGGGCCTCGCCCCGCAGGCCCTGCCCTGGCACTCCGCCCGGACCCCGATCGCCGACGTGGCCTCGGTGCTGGCGTTCGCCTCCGGGGCGCTGGGCAGGCTCGCGGCCGACGTGGCGGTGCTCTCCCGCACCGAGATCGGCGAGGTCGCCGAACCGGCGGAACCGGGGAGGGGCGCGTCCTCGGCCATGCCGCAGAAGCGCAACCCGGTGCACGCCACCGCGATCCTCACCGCCGCCAGGCAGGTCCCGGCGCTCGTCTCGGTGCTGCACCAGTGCCTGGTGGTCGAGGACGAGCGGTCGGCGGGCGGCTGGCACGCCGAGTGGCAACCGCTGCGGGAGGCGCTGCGGCTGGTGCTGGGCGCGGCCCGCAACGCCGCCGCGCTCACGGCGGGCCTGCGCGCGTTCCCGGACCGGATGCGGGAGAACCTCGCGCTCACCGGCGGCGCGGTCGTGTCCGAGCGGCTCGGCGCCCGGCTCACCCCGGTGCTGGGCAAGGTGGAGACCAAGCGGCTGCTCACCGAGGCCACCGCCGCCACCTCGGGCCGCCCGGACGAGCTGCCGGACTGGTTGCACACCAGGCTGGCGGGCGCGGGACCCGACCTGGAGGCGCTGCGCGCGCTGTGCGACCCGCGTGGCTACACCGGCGCGTCCGGCGCGCTGGTCGACCGCGCGGTCGAGCGCTGGCGCGCGGTCGGGGAGCGCGGGTGAGCGCCCCGACCAGGCAGGACGAGGCGGTCGCGGGGCTGCGCGAGGTGCTGGCGGGGAACCGGCGCGTGGTGGTGGTCGGCGACGCGCCCGAGCTGGCCGCCGAGTTCGGCCGGGAGCGGGTGCTGGCCTCCGGCGACGCGGGCTCGGTGGCCGCGCTGGTCGCGGGCGGCCTGCACCCGGTGGTGGCGGTCGCGCCGGAGGAGCTGCCCGCGTACCAGGGCTTGCTGGTCGGCACCGGGAACCCCGTCGTGCTGCGCACCGCCGGGACCTGGGCCGCGCACCTGCCGGGCGTGCGGCTCGTCGCGCCCGCGAACCCCGCCGACTCGCGGCTGCTGCTGGCCGAGGCGGTGCGCGCGGGGGAGCCGGTGGTGCTGGTCGAACCCGAACACCGGGCCGCTCCCGCCGAACCGCGTGGTTTCCCGTTCTCGGCGCCCACCGGGCCACGAGGCTTCGTGATCCCGGCCCCCGCGGCGCCGGGCGGGTTCGGGGTCCCGGCGTCCGCGGTGCCGGTGTCCGCGGTGCCGGTGTCCGCGGTGCCGGAGTGCGCCGCGCCGGAGTGCGCCGTGCCGGAGCTGCGCGCCGGTCCACCGCCGCGCAGGGCCGCGGAGCCGCCCGAGCCCCGTCGCCCTCAACTGTCCACAGTGGACAAAATGGTCCCGCCGCTGGGACGGGCCGCCGTGCTCAGGTCGGGCGTCGACGTCACCGTGCTCGCGGTGGGGGCCTCGGTCGACCCCGCCCTGCGCGCCGCCGACGCGCTCGCCGCCCGCAGGGTCGACGCCGAGGTGGTCGACGTCCGCTCGCTGTTCCCCCTTGACCTGGGGACCCTGGCCGCGTCCGCCCGCCGCACCGGCCGGGTCGTGGTGGTCACCGAGCCCTGGGCCGCCCGCAGCGCGGCCGAGCTCGCCGCCGCCGTCACCGAGCTGGCGTTCGACGACCTGCTCGCCCCGGTGACCCGCCTGCGCTCGGGGGCCGGGCGCCCCGGCGGCCCGGACGCGGCCGACGTCGAGCGCGCCGCCGCCCTGCTCGCCGAGCGGGGCTGCCGCTGAACCGGGGTGGTCCGGGACGGCGCGCCGACCCGGACCACCCCGCGCTCACCGCAGCAGCGCGTGCCGCAGCGCCGCCGCCTGCGAGGCCAGCGAGCGCGCGGACACCCCGGCGGTCGGCACCGCCGCGTCGAACCCGTGGAAGGCGCCCGCCACGTGGTGCAGCTCCACCGGGACCCCGTCCCGCGACAGCCGCACCGCGTAGTCCACCGCCTCGTCGCGCAGCGCGTCCACCTCGGCCGCCAGCACGTACGCGGGCGCGACCCCGGTGAAGTCCGCGCGCCGCGCGGGCACCGCGTACTCCGACGTCGCGGCCTCCGGCGAGTCGCCGAGGTAGTGCCGCCACATCAGCGCGCTGTCCGCGACCTTCCACGACGAGGTCTCCGGGTAGCGCCGCATCGACCCGCTCGCCAACCGGTCGTCCAGCGCCGGGTACAGCAGCACCTGGAGCGCCGGCTCCGGCCCGCCCCGGTCGCGCGCCATCAGCGCCACCGCCGCGGCCAGCGTCGCGCCCGCGCTGCTGCCGCCCACCGCGATCCGCTCCGGCGCGAACCCCAGCCCGGCCGCCGCGCCCGCCACCCACTCGACCGCCGCGTAGCAGTCCTCGCCCGGCACCGGGAACGGGTGCTCCGGCGGTCGCCGGTAGTCCACCGACACCACCGCCACCCCGGCCGCCGCGAACCCCAGGCAGCGGTGGTGCTCGGAGTCCAGGTCGCCCGCGACGAACGCCCCGCCGTGGAAGTACACCAGCACCCCCGGCGGCGTCGGGGCGGCTGCGGGCCGGTAGACCCGCAGCCCGACGTCCGCGCCCGGCACCGGGAACGAGGTGTCGACCACCTCGACCCCGACCGGGTCCGGCGCGCCGCGCAGCAGCGCCCGCGACAGCTTGCAGGCGCGGGCGAAGTTCCGCCGCGCCTTCAGCGGGTCGGTGAACGACACGTACGGCTGGGCTCTGGCCGAGTCGACCAGCTCCGGGTCGACCAGCGCGGTCCAGTCGTGCCCGAGCGCGGTCATCCGGCGGTCCTGGCGACCACCCGCGCCATGCCCGCCACGGTCAGGTCCTCCACGAGCTCGTCCACGTCCAGCTCGACGTCGAACACGTCCTCGACCTCGGTGATGATGGACAGCAGCAGCAGGGAGTTCCCGCCCAGGCTCAGGAAGTCCGCGTCGTGCGCGACCGGCGACACCTTCAGCGCGCGCTCCCACACCAGCGCGACCCGCTCGGCCGCGGCGTCCTCGGTGATCTTCTGGATGGTCATGGTGAGTGCTCCGTCCCTCTCGCGACCCGGCGGCGCGGGCCGTTCACGCGTCGAGCGGTTCCAGGGCGGCCGACGTGGCCACCCGCACTGCGTCCCGGTTCACCTTCAGGTTCCGGTTCAGCAGCGGGCTTTCCGGGGTCAGCTCGCCGGGCAGCAGCGCGATGCGGCTGATCCGCCGCCCGGCCCCCAGTCGGGAGCTGACCAGTCCGATGCGGGGGCGCACCGCGTCCCGCGCGGCCTCCCGGTCGCCGTCGTACCAGACGGCGGCGGCGTACCCGTCGCCGTCCGGCGCCGGGTACAGCGCGACCCGGTTGACCCCGCCCGCCTTGGCGATGTCGAACTCCAGGTCCTCGATCTGGAGCTTCTCACCACCGCTGGTGATCACCACGTTCTTCTTGCGGCCCTTGAGGAACAGGTGGCCGTCGACGAACTCGCCCAGGTCGCCGGTCGCGATCGTGCACGGTCCCCGGAACACCGGCTCGACGTCCTCGGGCCCCTCGCCCTCGTAGCCGACGCACAGGTGCACGTCGTGCGTGACCAGCACCTCGCCGTCCGGGGCGATCTCCACGCTGCCGGGCTGGTTCTCCCGGCCGACCGAGCCGATCCGGTTGGCGCCGGGCAGGTTCCAGGTCAGGTAGCCGATCTCGGTCATGCCGTAGATCTGGTAGAGCTCGAAGCCCGCGCGGGCGAAGAACTCCAGCATCTCCGGCCGCACCGGGGCCGACCCGACCAGCATCAGCCGCGCCCGGCCGCCGTAGGAGTCGTGGAAGGAGCGGAACACCTCGCGCCGCAGGCGCAGCGCCTCCTCGCGGGGCAGCGAGTCGGCCGGTTCGACGGCCCGGTCCAGGGCCGCGCGCTCGTGCGGCGGCAGCTTCTCGTACCGGCTGTGCGCGAACTCGTAGAAGTTCGGCGGCCCCAGCAGGATCGTCGGCCGCCCCTGCTCCAGCGCGGCCAGGAACCGGGACGCGGTGGTCAGCACGATCCCGCAGGCGTTGCGGATCGCCAGGTAGCACAGGTACCGCTGCTGGAACGTGGACAGCGGCAGCGCGATCAGCACCCGGTCCTCGGGCGTCATCGGGTACGCCGCGCCCTGCGCCTCGACCAGCGCCTCGACCCCGCGCCACGCCAGCAGCAGGCACTTGACCCGCCCGGCGGTGCCGGAGGAGAACGCCAGCGTGAACACCTCGCGGTCGTTCTCCGGCAGCCGCTTCCCCAGCGGGGCGGGGGGATCGGCGTCCGGGGTGAACCCCGGCAGCTCCAGCAGCCGCTCCAGCGGGGCCACCGCGGGGCCGTCGTCGGCCGAGCGCGCGGCCTTGGCCGCGAACACCGCGACGAGGCCGTAGGTCCGCGCCACCTCGGAGTTGGTGCGGCCCTTGAAGTCCGGTACCGGGATCGCCACCGGGACCGCGCCCAGCTCCAGCAGCGCCAGGTCCAGCACCAGCCACTCGTAGCTGTTGTCCCCGCGCACGCCCACCCGCGCCCTCGGCGCGATCCCGCGCTCCCGCAGGTGCGCCACGACCCGCTCGACGTCGCCGAGCACCTCGCTCCACGGCGCGAACCGCGTCCCGCCCCGCTCCACCCGGTGCACCCCGCCGGTGGTGGCCGCGCGCAGCCACTCCAGCACGATCCGGGGATCTTCCCCGCCCATCCGGTGTTCCTCCCCTGGTCCTCTGCCGCGCGCCCGCCACCCCGTGCCGACCGCGCCGCGCTCGGGGACCGGCGCCCCCGTGCGCCACCCCCGCCGTGCCCAACCCCCACCGCCGCGCCCGGTCCGATCGCCCGGACCGCCGCGGCCACTGCCGTGCCCGGCCCCGCTGCCGCGCCCGCTCCCGCTCCTGGTCCGCCGTGCCCGAACCGGCTGCCATGCCTGGTCCCGCTGCCATGCCCGGCCCCACTGCCGTGCCTGGTTCCGCTGCCGTGCCCGGCCCCACTGCCGTGCCTGGTTCCGCTGCCGTGCCCGGCCCCGCTGCCGTGCCCGGCCCCGCTGCCGCGCCAGGTCCAGTCGCTCAGACCGCCGCGCCGCTGCTCCGCTCCGAGCCCTCGCCCACGCCGCCCTCGCCCCGCTCGCCGCGCGGCTTGTGCGCGGCCGTGAACGCCACCGCCGCCAGCAGTCCCGCCACCAGGCAGGAGACCCACAGCAGCGGCGCGCCGCGCCCGTACACGTACGTGCCCACCGCCGGTCCCAGCGCGAACGCCGTCGACTGCACCGCCGCCAGGTACCCCTGGTACCGCCCGACCCGCCCGCTCGGCGACAGCGACGCCGCGGCGCTCGCCACCACCGGGGAGAACAGGATCTCGCCGATCGTCCAGGTCACCACGCTCGCGATCAGCAGCGCGAACGACGGGAACGACCCGGAGGCCGCGATGCCCACCGCCATCAGCGCCGTGCCCAGCACCAGCGGCAACCGCCACGGCAGCTTCCGCGTCCACGCGCTCAGCGGCACCTCGAACACGATCACCAGCACCGCGTTCAGCGTCAGCAGCCCGGCGTACACCTTGGCGTCGTGGAAGTCCGCCACCGCCAGCGGGACCGTCGACGAGTACTGCACGTACACGGCGGTGATCAGCAGCACGCCGGTGAAGAACAGCACGAGCTGCGCCGGGAAGCGCTTGCCGCCCGCCGCCACCTCGTCCGCCGACGCCTCCTCGGCCACCCGCGCCGCGGGCTTCGGCAGCCCGAGCCACAGCACCAGCGAGAACAGCAGGTACGCGCCGCTGCTCACCAGGAACAGCGACTCCAGCCCGTACGGGGTGATCGCGATCGCCAGCACCGGCCCCACCGCCGCGCCCACGTTCAGCGCCAGCCGGAAGAACGCGAACACCGGCACCCGGTCCTGCTCGCGGGTGTGGTCCACCAGCAGCGCCGAGGCCGCGGGCAGGTACGACTGCGCGAACAGCGCCGCCGCGAACACGCCCACCAGCGCGACCGCCTTCGTCGGCGCGAAGCCGATCACGGCCAGCCCGACCGCCGCCAGCAGCGTCGACCCGACCAGGGACGCCTTGCGGGAGAAGCGGTCCGACACCCAGCCGCCCAGCATCGACCCGCACGGGATCGCGACGCCGACGGCCAGCAGGATCAGCGGCATCTGGGCCAGGGTGAACCCGAGCTGCTCCAGGAACAGCGTCAGGAACGTGGCGAAGTACGAGCCGGACCGGTTGACGAACACGCCCGCGACGAGGATCCAGACCGGGCGCGGCGAACCGAGGATGACCTTGAGCACCGACCGCTGCTCGTCACCGCCCCCACCGCCCCCACCGTCCCCGGCGCCACCGGCCCCCGCGCTCACAGCGGCGTCCCGTCCACCACCAGGTCGGCCGCGACCGCGTCCCGCCGCTCCAGGCACTCCCGCCGGTCCGCGCCCGTGACGATCGCGAAGCCCAGCCGGGACAGGAAGCCCTCCGGCGGCAGCCGCACCTCCGTGCCGGGCGGCAGGAACGTCGTCAGCCGCTCGAGACCGGGGTACTCGGCCTCGTCGCGGCGCAGCCGCACGCCCTCCACCCGGTAGGCCCGGTCCGGGTACACCATGACGATCGCGGCCACCTCCGAGCGCAGCGGCCCGGTCTCCGGGGCCAGCCCCACCGCCACCCGCGCCGCCGACGCGGCAAGGTCCACCCCGCTGGCCAGCTTGCCCAGCAGCGGGATCAGGTCGCCGCCCAGGCGCACGTTGATCTCGATGATGCGCGGCCCGTCCGGGGTGAGCCGGAACTCGGTGTGCGTGACCAGCCGGTCCAGCCCGACCGCCCGGTGCGCCTCGCGCACCAGCCGCACCGCCTCGTCGATCGCGGGCGAGGGCTCGGCGGGCACCACGTGCCCCAGCTCCTCGAAGTACGGCGGGAAGCCCAGCACCTTCTCGGCCACCACCAGCGGGTGCGCGACCCCGTCCCACACCACGCAGTCGACGCTGAACTCGGGCCCCTCCAGGTACTCCTCCAGCAGCACGCCGGCGAGCTTGGACGCCGTGCCGTCCCCGGCCTTGGCGGTCGCGGCGATCGCGAACGCCTCGCGCAGCCCCGCCTCGTCGTCGGCCCGCACCACGCCGATGCTGCCGCCGAGCGCGAGCGGCTTGCACACCAGCGGGAACCCGATGCGCCCCGCCGCGTCCACGGCCTCCTGCCCGGTGTGCGCCACGGCGAACCGCACCGGGCTCAGCCCGGCCTCGGCCAGGTGCCCGCGCAGCGCGGACTTGTCCTTGCACAGCCGGATCGCCTCGGGCGAGGTGTGCGCGATCCCGACCTCGGCGGCGACCAGCGCGACCGTGCCGACCAGGCTCTCGTCGTAGGTCAGCAGCCCGTCCGGCGCGACCTCCCGCACCGCCTCGACCAGCGCGGCCACGTCCGCCGGGTCGACCACCCGGAAGTCGGTGATGTGCGGCTTCTGCCAGGTGGGCTCCCGGTTCTCCAGGAGCACGAGGTCGGCCTCGCCCGCCATCGCCTCCAGCGCGTATTCCCGGAACGCCTGACCACCGCTGCCGATGACGACCAGCCGCTTTTCGCTCACTGCGGGAATCCCCCTGTGCTTCCGTGCCCGGTGTTCGTGCCGAGTGCCGCGCGGAGGCGGTGGAGCGGGACGGTCGGCCAGGCGGCGTCGCCCCGTGGCGGACCACCGCGCGGGAAGCAGCCGCGGTGCCGCGACATCGCGCTCCGGCTGGGAAAAACAGTGCCACACCCCGGTGTTGCGGGGCAATCGAGGAAGTGTCGGAACACCGTATAGCTGATTGCACTCGCACCGGAAAAGAACCCGGCCCCTGAAATGCCCTTTCCCGCCCTGCGGAACGCCCCGCTGGGCCGAACGGGCCATCGGGAAACCCGATGGCCCGCGCCGCCGTCACGCCGCGGCGGGCGTCCGGCTCACCTCGGGCCCGACCGCGTCCGGGTCGGGCTGCAGCGACACCAGCAGGGCCGCGCCGACCGTCATGACCGCGCTGAGCAGGATCACCGGCAGGTAGCTGTGGAACCGGTCCGCGATCACCGCGCCCAGCTGGCTGCTCACCGCCACCGCCACCATGTGCAGCGCCCACAGCACGCCGATCGCGGTGCCCTTGCGCCCGCGCGGCAGGATCTTCGCGATCCACATCGTGGTGGCCACCACGGTCACCAGGTAGCTCGCCCCGAACACCGCGCCGAACACCAGGACGGTGAACTCGGCGGAGAAGAACGGGGTCAGCACCATCGCGCCCGCGCGCATCAGGTAGCCGCCGACCAGCGTGGCCCTGATCCGGCCCCGGTCGCACAGCCTGCCCGCCACCAGCGACCCGGCGATCTCGGTCGCGCCCAGCAGCACGAACGCCACCGAGCTGGTCACCGGGGCCACGCCGTGGTCGTGCATGTGCGGGAACAGGTGCACGTCGACGAACGCCATCGTGGTGCCGCAGGCGAAGAACGGCAGGATCAGCCCGCGCACCCGCCGGTCGGCGAACGCGGTGCGCACCCCGGCCAGGAACCCGTGCTCGGCGGGCGCGGCGGGCGGCTTGGGCTGGCGGGTGGAGGAGCGCACCAGCAGCAGCGACAGCGGCAGCAGCACCACCAGGAACACCGCGCCCGCGCCCAGCAGGATCTGCCGCCAGTCGGTGATGCCGCCCAGGTACGTCCACAGCGGCACCAGCACCATGAAGCCGACCGCCGCGCCGTTGGTCAGCACCGCGTACAGCACGCCCGCGTTGCGCCCCGCGAACAGCTGGTCGGCCAGCACGCCCAGCGGCACGAACGACAGCATCGTGCAGCCGATCGCGCCGAGCACGCCGTAGGCCAGCACGAACAGCCGGATGTCGGTGACCGTCCCGCAGATCAGCAGCACGCACCCGACGATCCCGGCGCCCATCGCCAGCACCGGCACCGCGCCGATCCGGTCCGCCAGGTGCCCCACCGCCGACGAGGCGAGCGCGGTGACCACCGCGAACAGCGTCGTGCCCACCGCCAGGGTGCCCCTGGTGACGTCGAAGCTGTCGACCATCGGCAGGAACAGCACCTGCACGGTGCTCTTCATCGACGAGCCCGCCATCGAGATCACGAAGCTGACCGCGGTGGCGAAGATCGCGAACGCGGTGATGCCCCCCGCGATCCTGGGAGTGCCGCTCATGATTGCTCCATAACTTCCCCGAAGTGCCCGCGGACAGCTCCAGCGCGTCCCGGCGCGGGGACATGCTGGCACGCCGGGGCCTGGCGGCGGAATGCGCGATCCGGGCGAATCGGGAAACCGCTGCCACCTCCGGGCGCGGATCGGCGGGAGCGCGCCGGAATACTGGGGAAAAGTGCGCAAATCGCATCGGCGCGCCCTGTCGGTAACCTCGTCAAGACCTTCGGGCGAAGTGTTTCAGGGGTAACGCCGGAGGGGGGTGCGGCGGGTAACCGGCTGGGCGCCCGCGCGGGCGCACGAGCTTCGTGGAGGCGAGCGGATGTCCAGGACGGTCAGTGCTGTGGTGGCGCCGGGTGGCGGCAAACCCGCCGAGCTGGTGGAGGTCGTGGTGCCGGACCCCGGTCCGGACGAGGTGACCGTCCGGGTGCTGGCGTCGGGGGTGTGCCACACCGACCTGCACTACCGGGACGGCGTCATCGCCGCCGAGGGCCCGTACCTGCTGGGCCACGAGGCCTCCGGGATCGTGGAGCGGGTCGGGCCGGGCGTGCGCGACGTCAAGCCCGGCGACTTCGTGGTGCTCAACTGGCGGGCGGTGTGCGGGCGGTGCCGGGCGTGCAGGCGCGGGCGGGCCGAGGCGTGCGTGGACGACCGCACCGCCACCACCCCGATGACCCTGCTCGACGGGACGCCGCTCACCCCGGCGCTGGGCATCGGCGCGTTCACCGAGCTGACCCTGGTGCACAGCGGCCAGTGCACCCCGGTGAACCCGGCGGCGGACCCGGCGGTGGTGTGCCTGCTCGGGTGCGGGGTCATGTCGGGGCTGGGCGCGGCGATGAACACCGGCGGCGTGCGGGTCGGCGACACGGTCGCGGTGATCGGGGTCGGCGGGGTCGGCGGCGCGGCGGTCGTGGGCGCGCGGCTGGCCGGGGCGACGACGGTCGTGGCGGTGGACCGCGACGAGCGCAAGCGCGCCGTCGCGCACGAGCTGGGCGCGACCGACTTCGTGCACGCGGCCGAGGGCGTGGACGTGGTCGCGCGGGTGCGCGAGCTGACCGGCGGGCTGGGCGCCGACGTGGTCGTCGACGCCGCCGGGTCCGAGCAGACCTGGCGGCAGGCGTTCTACGCGCGGGCGCTGGGCGGCACGTTCGTCCTGGTCGCCAGGCCGGACGCGTCGATGCGGCTGGAGCTGCCGCTGCTGGACGCGTTCCTGCGCAACGGCACGTACCGCACGAGCTGGTACGGCGACTGCCTCCCGTCCCGCGACTTCCCGCCGCTGGTCGAGCTGTTCCTCCAGGACCGCCTGCCGCTGCGCCGGTTCGTGTCCGAGCGGATCGGGCTCGGCGACGTGGAACGCGCGTTCGAGTCGATGCGCAGGGGCGACGTGCTGCGCAGCGTGGTCCTGGTGGACGGCGCGCGCTAGCGGTTCCCCGGTCCGGCCGCGCGGCGTCTCCGCCCGCCGCGCGTCCGAGGTCCGCTGTGAGCAGGCCCGCACTTCCGCCGGGGCGCCCCGAGCCGTCGGCGCGCTGCCCCTCCGCTGCCCTGACCAGCGCGTATGTCGGGGACCCCGCCCGCCCGCCCCGCCGCGTCACCGGGTCGAGTGGGCGTGGCGCCCGTGCCGCGCGGGCGTGCTGAGGAGGAGCCGTGCCGACCGACCCGCCCGCCGTGCCCGGCCACGACCCCGAGGCGCTGCGCGAGGTCCGCGCGCTGGTCGCCCGCAGCACGGCGGGCATGGCCCCGGTCCGCCCGCTGCGCGCCCCCGAACCGGTCGTGGTCCGGGCCGGCCGGCGCGGCGGGTTGCCGTTCGACGGCCTCACCTCCGACCTGCACCTGGGCTGCCTGCCGGTCACCCAGGTCTGCTACGGCGGCTGCTTCGCCGCGCGGACCGCGTTCGGCGCCGGGTTCGACTTCGGCGTCCGCGTGCGGAACCACCTGGACGCGGACGTGCTGCGCGCGGACCTGGCGGCGTTGCCCGCGGGGCAGCGGTTCCTGCGCAACGGGTGGAACAGCGACGCGTCCTGGGACTGGCGCGGGGCGCGCGAGCTGGCCGACCTGGTGCGGGAGTCCGGGCGCTGCACGGTGTTCGTCACCAAGCACTTCCACCCGATTCCGCCGGACGTCCTGGCCGGGCTCGTCGCGGCGGGCGCGGAGCTGCGGGTGTCGGTGAGCGCGCTGGACACGCCCGGACAGCTGCGGCAGCGCCTCGGCGGGCTGCTGTCCTACCGGGGCGCGGGCGGCGTGGCCGTGCCGGTGGTGATGAGCTCGCGCTACGCCGACGAGCGGCTCGGGCGCAGGCAGGACGCGCTGGTCGACTGGATCACCGGCCACGACCTGCCCGGCGCGGAGAACAGCCTGCGGTTCCCGCCGCACCTGCCGGTGGCCGCGCTGCTGGACCACGACCGGGTCGGCGTGCTCGACGGCAGCGGCGACCTGTGGGCGGGCAGGCTGTACGGCGAGCGGCTGCCGGTGCCCACGATCACCGCCGTGCCCGGCGGTTACGCGGGGTTGCCGTGGCGTCACCTGTCCGAAGTGGACCGGGACCTGCTGGCGTCCTGGGCGGTCGACCCGGTGCGCGCGCACGAGGAGGTCGTGGCGGGCGGCAGGCTGGCGAAACCGGAGCAGTGCGGGGTCTCCCGAGCCTGGTCGCCGGGCACCTGATCGATCCGGTTCCGTACCGGGCCCGCACGAACCGTAACGCGGTTGTGAACACCTTCCGCGATCATTCGGGACGTGTATGTAAACCCTGCGTAGTAGTGCTTGGTTCCCGCGCTCACCTCGGCTTACTCTCCTGCGCCATGAGGGCGATCGCGGTGGCCGCGATGTTGGCGTTGGTGTCGATCGGGTCGGCCTGGTTGTGGGGCGGCGCGGTCGCCGAGGGCTGGGCGTTCGCCTTCGCGCCCGAGTGCGGCGCCGTCGAGCGCGAGGACTGCGTGTTCGAGGAGCGCGTCACGGTGTCGAGCGCCTTCCGCGACTACGACGGCTCGGCGCAGCTGAAGTCGAAGGACGGGGACGGCGTGGAGCACGTCATCGCGGGCCTGCCGAGCTGGGACGACGCCAACCGCGTCGCCCCGAGCCCACCCGCCGAGGTCACCCTGGTGCGCTTCGCGGGCCGGACCCTGGACGTGCTCGGCGCGGACGGCGAGCGCGTCACGGTCTCGCCCGTCGCGGACGGCTCGTCGGCGAAGCTGCTGATGTGCGGCATCGCGGTGATCGGTTTGTCCCTGCTGATCCCGGCGTCCTGGGTCCGCAAGGGCGCGGCGGGCGCGGCGGCCGGCCTGTTCGCCGCGCTGGGCGCGGGCACCCTGGTGCCGAGGAGCATCGCGATCCCGTTGGAGATCGTGGTGTTCGTGGTGGTGAGCGCACTCGTGGCGGCGCTGTTCCTGCTGCACAAGCCGAGCCCGTCACCCGCGGGGCCGGCGGCGGTCGGCTGACGGTTCCCGCCGGTACGTGTCGCCGGACGACCGCCGCCCGCACGTCCGTCGCCGGGTCGTCGCTGTCGCCCAGCGCCTCCACCCCAGCCCGGCCCTGGTCCTCGGCCGCCGCCGCGACCAGCCGGTCGACGGCCCCCGGTTCCGCCGCGGTCCCGGCCTCGCCGAGCCTGGCGGTCAGCAGCGCCTGCGGACAGCCGCCGCCGGTGCGCGCGCACCGGGTCACCGAACACCGGCGCCACCCGCCCCGCCGGGGTGCTCGCGGTCGGAACGCGCCTGCGAAGTGCCTGCGCGGGACCTGGGCTGCGCGGGGGTGGCGCGGGATGCTCGAGGAGTTCCCGCCACGGTCGTCGGGAGGAATTCAGCGGGGATTTCGAGAATGGGGGACGGGCTCGTGGGGAAAGCGGTTCCGTGGCCGGTCGGACGCGCGTCGAGTCGCGCTGCCGAATTCCTCATCACGGGTAATCGCCCTAGTCGGGCGCTGGTGCGCTGACGATCTTCATAGCCCGCCGCGGCGCTGGCGGCCCCCGCCGCCCTGGCCGCGTTCAAGCGCTTCGGGAACGGTCTCAGCGGCCACCGCTGAACCCGGTGACCGCGTGGGCGGGACGTCCTCGGGCGTCCCGCCCCACGACCGGTTCCGACCGTCCGCGAAGGACCGCTCAGCTCCCCGGCGCCTGCCGGATGTTCGGCCCCAGGGCCACCTCGTGGCTGCCCGTCGCCGGCCGCTCGACGGACACCCGCAGCCCCGTGCTGCGCAGCGCCTTCGCCCGCTGCAGCGCGATCCGGCGGCCGGTGTGCTCCAGGCCGGGGTAGAGGGAGCTGTTCGTGGTCTGCGCGGGGTGCTTGCGGTAGAGCCAGGTCACCGCGTGGTCGTGCCAGCCGGGGGTCAGCTCGGACAGGGCCACCAGCGCGCCCAGCTCGTCGTCCACCGGCACGCCGGTCCAGCCGCCCAGCGCGCGCAGGGTCTCCGCCCTGGCCGCCAGACCGCCGCCGTGCAGCGGCCAGTTGCCGCCGCGCTCCTCGGCCCAGCGGTTCACCGCGCCCGGCGGCACCGGGCCGTGCGGCAGGTCCGGGGGGAACGGGCGGCGCGTGCCGTCGGGGAGGAGGTCGTCCGCCGACATCACCGCCCAGTGCACCGGGTGCTCCTCGAAGCGGGTGATCAGGGTGGCCAGCGCGTGGGGCAGCAGGACGTCGTCGTGGTCCAGGTTCTGCACCAGCTCGCCGGTCGCCCGCGCCAGCGCCAGGTTGCGGGTCGCGGCGATGCCGAGCCTGGCGCCGTTGCACGCGTAGCGCGCCCCGCCGACCCGGTCGGCCAGCGCGGGCGCCTCGCCGTCCTCCTGGACCA
Organism: Actinosynnema mirum DSM 43827; assembly: GCF_000023245.1. Lineage (GTDB taxonomy): Bacteria > Actinomycetota > Actinomycetes > Mycobacteriales > Pseudonocardiaceae > Actinosynnema > Actinosynnema mirum. Next base: position 5,527,974 of record NC_013093.1, on the reverse strand, counting down.
GCCACTCGCACGCCCACCCCGGCGGGAGTTGTTGCGCGGCAACGCTCCTGGCCGTCTCCGCCAGGTAGTGGGCGCTCGGGGCGTGTGCCGCGGTGATCACCGAGATCGTGCGCATGGGACCTTCCGGTTCGTCAGCTGCTTCGGATCTTCCGCAGCGCGGCGAGGAACGCCTCCGCCGACCGCTCCCAGTCCATGCCCGCCGCGGTGCGCCTGCCCGCGTCGACCAGCCGGGACCGCAACCCCTCGTCGCGGATCAGGGCCAGCACCGCCTCGGCCATGGCGTCCGCGTCGCCGACGTCCACCAGCAGCGCGTCGCGCTCGTGCGCGCAGAAGTCCTCCACCCCGCCGTTGCGGGTGCTCACCACCGCCGTGCCGCAGGCCATCGCCTCCGCGACCGGCAGCCCCCAGCCCTCGTGCACCGACGAGCACAGGTGCACCGCGCTGGACCGGTAGGCGCGGCTGGCCTGCTCGGGACCGTTGCGGGCGCGGGAGTAGCGCGCCCACGCGGGCAGCTCGGGGTGCCTGCGCTCGGGGCCGAACGCGTGCACCCGCAGCTCCGGGCACCGCTCGCGCACCGCCCGCAGCGCGGAGATCGCGGCGGACGAGCCCTTCTGCGGGCCGGTGCCGAGCAGGACGCTCACGCTCGCGCCCCTCGGCGGGTCCGGGTCCGGCGGGCGGTACGCCTCGTGGTCCAAGCCGTTGCGCGCCAACGAGATCCGCTCGTCCGGCACGCCGAGACCGCGCAGCTTCCCGGCCAGGTGCTCGGACACCACGACCTTCGGCAGCGCCGAGCGCAGCACCGCGTCCACCTCGCCGGGGTCCGGCACGCCCCAGACCTCGTAGCCCTGCACCAGGTGCGCGGGACGGCCGTGCCGGGGCTGCGCCGACAGGAGCAGCCGCGCGGTGGTCCAGTAGGTGGCCACGGTGACGTCCGCGTCGGGCAGCGCGTCGGGGGTCAGCTCGTCGACCATGCTCATCCGCACGGCTGGGTCCACCCGCATCCAGCGCAGCCACCGGGTCAGCCCGCCGGGTCTCGCGCTGTGCCAGCGGTCCCGCGCGATCTCGTACCAGTGCTTGACCGGGCGGTGCAGCCCCTCGCGCCACCGCTCGTGCACCACGGTCACCTCGTGGCCCCGGCGGGTGAGCCGGTTCGCGTGCTCGTAGACCACGCGGAAACCGCCGCTCGGCAGCCGGGAGAACACCGGGAGGACGAACGTGACCCGCATGGGCGCAGTCTGGCACAGGGCGCGCGCTCACGCGGGGAGCGCGGCGGCGCCGACGGTCGTGCGGACGGCCGTCGACGCCGGGCGGGACGGGGTCAGTGCAGGAAGTTCCGGTACGGGCCGTTCAGGATGCCGTTCTTCTGGCTCTGGTTGAAGTGCGTGTTCGGGTAGTCGTAGAACGAGGCCGACATCGGCGTGCCGTCGGTGAAGCCGGAGTCCGGCAGGCCGAAGGCGTGCCCCAGCTCGTGCACCATCCCGCCGTACCAGCGGTTCATCGGCCCGTTGACGCCCGCCGCCCCGTCCGCGTCGTGCCCGGACAGGATCACCCAGCCGCCACCGCCGCCGCCACCCGCGCCCGGACCCTCGGCCCGGATCTCACCGACGTTCAACCACCGGTTGTCCGGCGCGCCCAGGCCGAGGCGCCGCAGCAGCTCCTGCTGCATGTTGAACACCGTCCACCAGTAGCGCTCCGAACCGTTCGGGGTGTTCTCGTACCAGCTGCGCACGCGCTCACCGGTGATCACCTCGACCACCGGGTCGTTCAACCGGAACGTCTTCCCCAGCTCCTGCTTGTAGTACCGCTGCGCCTCGACCACCACGCGCGCGATCCCGTCCGCGTACCGCTGGTCGGGGGCCACGTCGGACGGCACGAGCAGGTGCACCCGCACCGTGCCGGTCGGGGGAGCCTGCGCCTCCACCGGGCCCGCCTGCGCGGCGGGTGGACCGGCCGCGGCGCCTGCCAGCACCAGGGTCAGCAGCGGGACGAGCACCTTCCGCAAACGCGTCATCGCGTCCTCACATCCGCTCGGATCTGCCTTGGCGGCGGCGGTCCCCGTGCTCCCCCTGCCCACCACTGTCGCAGCCGAAAAGGTTTTCGGCAACGGCCGGTGCCGGAAGTCCTCGAACCGGTCAGTCCACTGAGGACGGTCGTGGTCCCGGTGCGCTCGCGCCCGCCCCTTCCGCGTCGAGCCGCGCCGCCCACTCCAGCAGGACGCCCGCGTGCCGCTCCGGGTCGTCCTCGCGCATCTGTCGCGGCGGCTCGGCGAGCGACCCGAACTGCCGCAGCTGCGGCAAGTCCGAGGCGCGGCACGCCGCCGTGAACCCGGCCCGGTCGCCCACCCCCCCACTGGTCGCCCAGGTGCGTGCTGAGCAGCTCGAACAGCGGCCCGGCCGCCTGCCGCACGCCCGGACCGCAGACCGGGGTCAGCTCGGACGAGAACAGCGGCGGGTCCTCCAGCAGCACCGCCCGCACCTGGCCGGGCATCGCGTACGCGGACGACCAGGCGGCCAGCACGCCGCCGGACGAGTTCCCGGCGACGACCGCCGGGCGGCGCACCACCAGCGCCAGGAACCGGACCAGGTCGTTGCCGAAGTCGTCCAGGCTGTACCGGCGCGGCGTCCGCGTGCTGCGCCCCCGCCCGCGCAGGTCGACGGCGAACACGTGGAAGTCCCGCGCCGGCAGCGGCATGACGCGCTCGTAGGACCACCACGACCCGCCCTGCTCGGGGACGGGCACCAGCGCGGGCCGGTCCGGCGACCCGGCCTCGGCGTGGTTCAGGACGACCTCGCCGAGGTCGACCAGCAGTTCGGGGAAGTCGCGCGGCGCGGGGGGATCGACGACGGTCACGGGGGCTCCTCTGGTCGGGGGTCTGCCACCGATGGTGGCCACGACCGGGAAGCGCAACCACGGAGCGCTGCTCCCCCCTCCGGCGGGGGCTCGTCTCGCGCTAGCCCGCGCTTGTGCGGGCCTGGTCCTGCTTGTCGGCGCCGACCCCCTGACGCCACCACCGCACCAGCGCTCCCACCGCCAGCACCGCCGCGCCCGCGACCACCGAGCCGACCGGGAGCGCCAGCGCAGGCAGCAGGCAGCCGACCAGCCCGATCGCGGCCACCGCGCGGACCGGTCGGCTGCCGCCCAGCGTCCACGCCGACGCGTTGGCGATCGCGTAGTACACCAGCACCGCGAAGGAGGAGAACCCGATCGCCCCGCGCAGGTCCACAGTGGACACCAGGACCGCGACCACCACGCCCACGGCGATCCCGGCGTGGTGCGGAACCCCGTGGCGCGGGTGCACGGCGGCCAGCGCGCGCGGCAGGTGGCCGTCGCGCGCCATGGCCAGCGCGGTGCGGGACACGCCGAGCACCAGCGCCAGCAACGACCCCAGCGCGGCCAGCGCCGCGCCCGCCCGCACCAGCGGCGTCAGCCACGGCCACCCGGACGCGGCGGCGGCCAGCGGGTCCGCCGCCGAGGCCAGCCCGGCCGGTCCGAGCGCGCCCAGCAGGGCCACCGCGACCACCGCGTACACCAGCAGCGCGATCACCAGCGACGCGCCGACCGCGCGCGGGATGATGCGGGCCGGGTCGCGCACCTCCTCGCCGAGCGTGGTGACGCGCGCGTACCCGGCGAACGCGAAGAACAGCAACCCGGCCGACTCCAGCACGTCCAGGGGGCCGACGTCCGAGGTCCAGGTCGCCGATGAGCGGGGCGCCGACGGGTGGGGCGCGGACGGGAGGGGCGCGGACGGGAGGGGCGCGGACGGGAGGGGCGCGGACGCGGCGGCGGCGACCACCAGCGCCAGCACGAGCAGCACCACCGGCACGATCACCGCCGTGGCCGCCAGCGACCTGCGCACACCCGAGCAGGTCAGCGCGGTCACCGCCAGCACGGCCGCCACGGCGAGCGCGGTGCGGGCGCCCCGCCCGGCGTCGGGCAGCGCGTAGGCCGCGGCGGTCAGCGCCATCGCCGCGCACGACGCCGTCTTGCCCACCACGAACCCCCACCCCGCCAGGTGCCCCCAGAACGGCCCGAGCCGCTCGCTCCCGTGGACGTAGGCGCCGCCGGACACCGGGCGCCGGGCGGCCAGGCGCGCCGACGACGCGGCGTTGCAGCAGGCGGTGGCGGCGGCGATCGCCAGGCCGAGGAGCAGCCAGGTCCCGGCGGCGCGGGCGGCGGGCGCGAAGGCCGCGAACACGCCCGCGCCGAGCACCGCGCCCAGCCCGGTGAGCGTCGCGCCGCCCAGGCCGAGGCGGCGGGTCAGTCGCGGTGGGGTCATGGGGGTGCGCCCTTCGGGTCGGGGTCCGGCGGGGGAGTGCACCACGGCCCCGCCGCGCCCCGCCCGCGGAACCCCCGGTTGTTCACCCGCCCGCCTCGGAGGTGTCAGCCCCGGAGGTGTCAGCCCTTGCGCTTGCGCGGCGCGGCCGAGCGGGGCGGCACCGCGCGCATGTGGTCGCGGACCGGGGCGAGCAGATCGGCCAGCGCGGTGACGTCCTCGCGGGAGAGCGGCTCGAACAGCAGCCCGCCGACCACCTCCACGTGGCCGGGCAGCACCTGTCCCAGCAGCGCCCGTCCGGCGTCGGTGATGGTCACGGTGACGCCGCGCTCGTCGTCCGGGGACGGGGCGCGGGTGACCAGCCCGGCCTTCTCCAGCAGCCCGGCCTGGTAGGTGAGCCCGCTGCGGCTGTAGACGACGCCGTCGGCGAGGTCGGTCATGCGGTGGCTGCCGGTGGGCGAGTCGCCGAGCCGGGCGAGCAGCTGGAACTGCACGTAGCTCAGGTCGCCCGCCTCGCGCAGCTGCTGCTCCACGGCGTGCCGCAGCAGGCTGGTCACCTCGATGAGGTCGAAGTAGGCGCCGAGCTGCACGGGGTCGAGCGACGGCGGGGTGTCGGCCATGCCGCCGAGTGTACTGCTTCGAATTCAAAGGACCGTGGCGCAGGTCACTTTGCTTCAAATTCAAAGCAACGCTAGTGTTCTCCCCAGTTGCTTCGAACTCGAAGCAAAGACCGAGCGAGATGAGGCTCTCCCATGAAGGCAGTGCGCTTCCACCAGTACGGCGCCCCCGAGGTCCTGGTCCTGGAGGACGTCGAGCTCCCCACCCCCGGCGCCGGCGAGGTCCGGATCAAGGTCGCGGGCACCTCGTTCAACCCGGTCGACGGCAACATCCGCGCCGGGTTCATGCAGGGCCCGATCCCGGTGGCCCTCCCGCACACCCCCGGCCTCGACGTCGCGGGCACCGTCGACGCGCTCGGCGAGGGCGTCACGAACGTCCGGGTCGGCGACGCGGTCGTGGCCTTCCTGTCCATGACCGGCGTCGGAGCCTCCGCCGAGCACGTCGTCACCGCCGCCGAGGCGCTCGCCCCCGCCCCGACCTCCATCCCGCTGGCCGACGCCGCCGCCCTCCCGGTGGTGGGCCTGACCGCGTGGCAGGCCCTGTTCGACCACGGCGGCCTGGTCGCCGGTCAGCGCGTGCTGGTCAACGGCGCGGGCGGCTCGGTCGGCGGCCACGCGATCCAGCTCGCCAAGGCCGCGGGCGCCCACGTCGTCGCCACCGCCAGCCCCCGCACCGCCGACCGCGTGCGGGCCGCGGGCGCCGACGAGGTCGTCGACCACACCAGCACCGCGCTCGCCGACGCGGTCACCGAGCGCGTCCACCTCGTGCTCAACCTCGCCCCGGTCGCCCCGGAGCAGCTCGCCGCCCTGACCGACCTGGTCCACGACGGCGGGATCGTCGTGAACACCACGGTCTGGATGCCCGCCCCGACCGACGAGGCGCGCGGCGTGCGCGGCGTGAACCTGTTCGTCCGCAGCGACGCCGCCCAGCTGGCCGAGCTGGGCGAGCGCGTCGACCGCGGCGAGCTGCGCGTCGACGTCGCCCGCCGCGTCCCGCTGGCCGAGCTGCCCTCGGTGCACGCCGAGTCCACCACCCTGCCCGGCAAGGTCGTGGTCCTGGTGTGACCCCCACGAGCCGCTGCCCCCCGCGCCTCACCCGCGCGGGGAAGCGGCCGGGCGGCGTTCGTCCCGATGGAGTCTGTCGCCCGCCACCCGCCGCCGGACATCCTGGGGCACCGAGCGCGGAGGTGGGATGTCCGAGCTGCCGCCGAGGATGGGGCCCGCCACGACCGCGATCCTGCGCGAGGCCCACCACAAGATCCTCGCCATGGGCGACGACCGGTTCGCCGTCTACGAGCAGGTCGTGCGCACCCTCGCCAAGGTCGCCCACGTCGACTCCTCCTACATCGGCCTCCTGCACGGCCACAAGGTCCGCTACGTCTACGGCACCGAGGACCAGCGGTTCGACGACCCCGTGCTGCACGCCTACGGCCCCACCGGGCCCGTCGCCTGGCTGCTGCGCCACCGCCAGACCTACCGGCACCGCTACGACGGCGGGGCCGTGCTGCGCGCGGGCACCTCGTTCGGCGACGTCACCCGCCGCTCCGCCGACGTCGTCACCGCGCCGATGCTGCGCCCCGAGCGCGGCGCCCCGGACTCGGTCATCGGCATGGTGTCCCTGCACAGCTACACCCCGGACGTCTACGACGACGAGGCGGTGCGCGCCTGCGAGTGGCTGACCGGCGTGCTGGCGCGGGTCCTGGTGCGCCAGGACGAGGACCGCGCCGCCCTCGCGGACCTGGCCGGACCGGGACCGGACGTGGCGGACGCGCTCACCTCGCACCGGGTCGTCGAGTACCTGTCCGGGCGGGTCGGCGGCATCCGGCGGACCGCGCTCGACGCCCTGGAGGACCCGGCCGCCGACCTCCGCGCCGCGCTGGACGAGGTCAGGGAGCGCTGCGAGCGCGTCCAGTACGAGCTGATCGACCTCACCGCCCGCGCCGACACCGGCCCCGCCGCCCGGTTCGCCGCGCTCACCCCGACCGAGCGCACGGCCGCGCTGCTCCTCGCGCGCGGCCTGGGCAACCGGGAGATGGCCGCCGAGCTGGGGCTGAGCGTGCACACCGTCAAGACGCACGTGAAGCACGTCCTCGCCAAGTACGGCATGGCCGACCGGGAGCAGGTGGCCGCGGACGTGCGGCGGCACGTGCAGTGACCGGGTGGGTACGCGCCGACCCGCCCCGCCTCACCCCGTGAGCGATACCGGGCCGCCCGGCCGCCGACCAGCATGGGACGCACCAGCCGCAGCGAGGACACGGAGGCCCCATGCGCACCACCGGGAAGATCGCGGCACTGCTCGGAACCACCGCCGCACTGCTCGCGCTGACCACCGGCGCCGCCGCCGCCGGACCCGAGCACCACAACACCGACCCGCTCGGCACCGGCTGCGCCTCGGGCGCGAGCACCATCCGCTCGGGCTCGGTCGGCGGCATCGGCTACGAGATCCGCTACTCGGCGGCCTGCGGCACCAACTGGGTCCGCGTCCCCGCCCTCAGCGGCACGGTCTACATGCTGATCCGCTCCGACTGGGGCGGCTCGGCCGTGGGCGGCTACCAGACCGGCAGCGGCGGCTCGCACTGGACGCCGCAGGTCTACGCGCCCGGCAGCACCTGCGTCACCTTCTGGGTGCAGCGGATCGGCAGCGGCGACCCGGCCACCGGCAACGTCCGCCTCTGCTGAGCGCGCGCCGTGCCCGTGCCGCCCGGACGCGAGGTCCGGGCGGCACGGGGGCTCACCCGCAGCTCAGCACCGGGTTCGCCCAGTCGGCGTGGTCGTGCGCGTTGCCGTCACCGCCGTCGGTCACCCGGAACGAGAGCACCCGCGCCCCGGAGGTGTCGACGCTGATCGCCTCGGCCGCGCTCCGCCCGGTCAGCACCGGGCTCAGGTGCACCTGCCGCCCGTCCGCGAGCACCTCGAACCGGACGCTGCCCGTGCCGCCGGTCTCGTCGTCCACCCCGACCACGGCCGTCAACCGGGAGCACCGCCCGCCGGTGTGCACCCGGAACTCCGAGTCCGCGTGCACCCCGACGCCCGCGTCGAACCCGGTGCCCCGCAAGCGGATCGGGTTGCCGTCACCGCCGACGTCCTCACCGTTGCTGCGGTCGCGCTCGATCGGCCCCCACCCGTTGCGCTCGTCCAGGAACTCCAGCGCGGACACCCGAGCCTCACCGCGCGGCGCGCTCGGCACGGCGGTGAAGTCCCGGCTCAGCGTCGTGGTCCCCTTGCCCGCCACCACGTCCACGAACACCGGCCTGGTCCCGGTCGGCCCGCCCTCGCGGGTGATCACCACCCGCGCCGACCCGCCGGACAGGTCCACCGACGCGGGCGTCGCCGTCCAGCCGTCCGGCACGCCCACCCTGGCCCGCGCGGGCGAGGCGCACGGCTCGGTGACCACCAGCTCTGCCGTCACCCGCCCGCCCGGCTCCAGCGCGGTGTCGGGGGCGTTCAGCTCGACGGCGGGCACGCAGTCCACCTGGCCGCCCAGCTCGCCCGTGGCCGCCTCGGCCGGGGTGAGCGGGCGCAGCAGCACCGAGTACGCGTACTCGGTCCCGGCCTCGACCTGGTACGGCTGGAGCGGCTCGTGGAACGTCTCGCCCACACCGGTGACCCGGTGCGCGGCGTGCAGCGTGGTCCAGCCGTCGTTCTGCTTGAGCGCGAACGGGTAGGCGGCCCGGTCCAGGTCGTCGTGCCGCGACACCCGCACGTCCAGGTCGCCCGCCACCAGCAGGCCGGAGCGCCCGTCGGACAGCGTCGCCCACCGGGTGTCCGCGTGGTTCCCGAAGTCCTGCGGCTTGTAGTAGTCGTGGAACTGCCCGTCCACAGTGGACTTGTACAGGCCGATCGGGTCGCCGGACTTGCGGTCGTCGTAGTTCTCGCCCGGCCCGCGCCCGTACCAGGTGAACTGCCGGTACCGCTCCGGAACCTTCAGCGTGAAACCGATGCCCGGCAGGTAGCTCAGGTCCCGCATCGCGCCCTGCGCGGCGACCCGGTGCCCGACGTGGATCTCGCCGTCGCCGGTGATCCGGTAGGTGAAGGTCTGCCCGAACGACGACCCCGCCACCGCCTGCGCGGTCGACTTCACGGTGACGACCGCGTCCACCGAGTCCCGGCCCACCTCCACGCTCGACGGCGTGGTGGTCAACCGGTCGAGGCCGTTGCGGTACCAGGAGCCGTCCTCGCTCATGAACTCGTTGGACAGCGGCGCGCGCCACGCGTCCAGCTTCGGACCGGCGGTGAGCAGCTCGTCCCCGCGCACGCGCATCGACGTGAGCGTCCCGGTCCTCTTGCTGATCGCGTAGCGGAAGCCCTGGCCGGACACCACGACCTCGTTCTCGTCCTGCGTCGTGGTGGTGCTGCCGGACCGGAGGCCCGTGTGCAGCCCGGCGATCCGCTCGCCGCCGAGCGGGAACTGGGCGATGCCGACGTCATCGCCCGCCCGGTCGGTCGCGCGCACGGTCAGCAGGCGCTCGGTGACCGCCGACCGGTCCGGCAGTTCGACCACGCCCGGCACGAGCGGGCCCCGGTGGTCGTCCACCACGCGCCCGTTGTCCCTGACCTCCCAGCGCAGCTCCAGGTCGTCGGTGCCGGTGAACTGCCGCTCGCTCACGACCGTCAACCGGTTGTCCGCGAACGAGAACCGGATGGGGGAGTGCACCGCCATCAGCTCGGTGGTCTCCGGCTGCGGCCTGCGGTCCGCCCACACCAGCCCGTCCACGCCGCCGGTGCCCGCGCCGTAGGATTGCTGCCGCCCCTCGTCCTCCACGGTCTCGAAGTCCAGCGCCAGCACCGCCGAGCCCTTGGGGTCGGCCGCCAGCTCGGACCCGGTCAGCGCCCGGTGGTAGATCCGCACCTGGTCGATCGCGCCGTGCGCCATCCGGGTGCGCACGTTCTCCTGCATGGTCTCGGGGTTGCGCCCGATGTTCACCGGCCAGTGCGACGGGTCGACCGTCCCGGTGAAGGCGGTCTCCGCGACCTGCTCACCGTCGATCAGCAACCGCAGCGCCGCGCCGTCGAACGTGCCGGTGACGCGGTGCCAGTTCCCGGTCCAGTCGGCGGGCACCCTCGCCCGGACGGTGCGCCAGGTCCCGCTGTGCACGAAGAACTCCAGCGTGGCGGCGTCGGACATCTTCAGCGCGTACTGGTGATCGCCCTTGGCGATGACCGTGAAGTCGCCGGTCCACGCGTCCGGCTTGACCCAGGCGTCCAGGGTGAGCCCGTCCCGCACCTCGTCGAACCTCCGGTCCCGGTAGACCTCGACGAAGTCGTCCAACCCGCTCAGGTGCAACGCCTTCCCGTGCGGTCCGTCCACTCGGGACGGTTTGCCGGACAGCCACGCCAGGATGCCGTTCGCGTCGTCCGGGGTGGTGTGGAGGGGCAGGGCGATGTTCTGCTCGGCCCAGTCCCAGATGAAGCCGCCCTGCACCTGCGGGTAGGCGCGCACGACGTCCCAGAACTCCTTGAAGTTGCCCAGGCTGTTGCCCATCGCGTGCGCGTACTCGCCCATGATGATCGGCTTGGTCGTCGTGCGCGCCTTCGCCTCCAGGCTCGACGGCGACGGGTAGCGCGGCCCCGCCACGTCCGCGAACGGCGCGTCGCCGTCCGGCACGTTCGGCTGGTGGTAGAGCGGCCGGGTGTCGCGGGCCCGCGCCAGCTCGGCCATCGCGTGGTGCGCCCTGCCGAGCCCGGCCTCGTTCCCGGTGTCCCACATGACGACGCTCGGGTGGTTCTTGTCCCGCTGCATCATGCCGGTGAACCGGTCGAGGAACGCGTCCTGCCACTCCGGGCGCTCGGCCAGGCAGTCGGTGGGGCAGTTGTCGTGGTGGTGCGTCTCGGTGTCGACCTCGTCGGCGATCATCAGCCCGGCGCGGTCGGCCAGCTCGTAGAAGTGCGGATCGCTGGGGTAGTGGGAGGTCCGCACCGCGTTGACGTTGAACCGCTTCATCAACCGCACGTCCTCCTCCTGCTCCTCGCGGGTGACGTGACGGCTGCCGCGCACGCTCGTCTCGGCCCGGTTGACCCCCCGGAACAGCACCCGCTTCCCGTTGACCTTGAGCTGCCGGTCCACGATCTCGATCTCCCGGAACCCCACGGGCTGCCTGCCGGTCTGGACCACCTGCCCGTCCCGCAGCAGCTCAACGCGCAGCTCGTGGACGTTCGGCGTCTCGTCGGTCCACTTCAACGGGTTCGACACCCGCCCGTCCACGACCGGCACCTCGGTCCCGCTCGGGTCGAACAGCCTGGTCCGCACCGAGTGCCCCTCGGCCGGACCGCCGAGCACCACGTCCGCGCTGAGCGTCGCGTCCCGGTAGTCCGCGTCCAGGTCGGTCCTGATCGTCACGTCCGCCAGGTAGGTCCTCGGCGTGGAGTACAGCCACACCTCGCGGAAGATCCCGGAGAACCGCCACTGGTCGAAGTCCTCCAGGTGCGACCCGGAACCCCAGCGGTGCACCTGCACCCGGACCGCGTTGCGCCCCGGCTTGAGCCTGCTGGTCACGTCGAACTCGGCGGGCGTGTACCCGCCCTGGTCGTACCCGACGTACTCCCCGTTGACCCACACGAAGTAGCCGCTGGTCACCCCCTCGAACCGGAGCAGCGTGCGGTCCCACTCCGGCGGGAGGTCGAACTCCTTCTCGTACACGCCGGTCGGGTTCACGTCGCGCGGCACGGACGGCGGGGCGTCCGGGTACATCTCCGTCGGGATGTTGCGGAACACCGGGTGGTCCAGGAAGTCGGTCTGCCAGGTGTGCGGCACCGAGACCGTGCGCCAGCCGTCCGCCGTCTCGCGCACGTCCTCCGGCTTGTCGAACATCCTGATCCGCCACTCGCCGTTCAGGCTGAGCCGCTGCTCGGGCTTCAGGTCCGGGTGCGGCGGCTCCTGGTTCTCCCCGGTCATCCGGGGGTCCTCCAGGTACGCGAGCGCGTCCACGGGGTCGGCCGGTCGGGCCCGCGCGGTCGCGGGCGTCAGGAGTGAGAGCGCTACCACCGTGGCTACGACGACACGACGCATGTCTTCGGAAGCTAGGGGCGCGCGGAGAAGACCGTCAACGCATGTCCGGGTTTCTGTCCGGCTCGCCCCCGCGGCCGGGCGCGGACCCGACCCCGGTCAGCCCGCCCCGACGGCGGCCCGGATCTCCGCCTCGCTCGCGTTGGCCCCGGTGCACACCAGCGCGACGCTGCGCCCGGCGAACCGCTCGGGTTCGGCCAGGTAAGCCGCCAGCGGGGCGGCGCCCGCGCCCTCGGCGAGGGTCTGGGCGTCGCGCAGCATCACCCACTGGGCGTGCCGGATCGCCGCGTCGTCCACCAGCCGGAAGTCGTTCAGGCGCGCCCGCAGCACCCGTTGCGGCAAGGCGAACCCGCTGCCGGTCGCCAACCCCTCGACCGCCGTGCGGTTGGGCCGCGCGACGAGCTCGCCCGCGCGCCACGAGTCGTGCGCGGCGGGTGAGGCCGAGGTCTGCACGGCGATGACCTCGCAGTCCGGGGCGAGCGCGGCGGCGACCAGGCAGGCGGCGGCGGCCCCGCTTCCGCTGCCCACCGGCACGATCACCACGTCCAGGTCGGGCCGCTGCTCGAACAGCTCCAGGTAGGCGGTGGCCACGCCCGCGATGATCTCCGGCTCGTCCGCCGCGCTGACCAGCCGCATCCCGCGTTCCCGGGCGAGCTCGACGGCGTGCTCCCGCGCCTGGTCGAACGTCCCGCCCGCCTCCACCAGCTCCGCGCCCAGCGCACGCACGGCGGCGGCCTTCAGCGGGTTCGGGGCGATCGGCATCACGATCGCGCAAGGCACGTCGAACAGCGCCGCCGCGTGGGCGAGCGACTGCGCGTGGTTGCCGGTGGAGTAGCCGACCACCCCGCGCCGCCGGGCCTCGGTGTCCAGCCCGGCCATCAGGTTCAGCCCGCCGCGCACCTTGAACGCGCCGGTCGGCTGCACGTTCTCGTGCTTGACGAACACGCCGGGCCCGAGAGCGGGCGCGGGGCGCAGCGGCGTCGGCGGGAGGTGGGCGCGCACGGTCCGCCGGGCGCGCAGCAGGTCGGGGAAGGTGGGGATTCGCACGCCTCCACGGTGACAGCGGCGAACCCATAGGACCAGGTGCGATTTTCGTCGGAACGATAGCCTCGGTCTATGGATCTGACCCGGTTGCGCGTGCTGGTGGCCATCGCCGACGAGGGCTCGGTCACGGCGGCGGCCGAGGCGCTGCACTACGCGCAGCCCTCGGTCAGCCACCACCTGGCCAAGCTGGAGGCCGAAACCGGCGTCGCCCTGGTGCGGCGCGTCGGCCGGGGCGTCCGCCTCACCGAGGCCGGTGAGCTGCTGGTCGACCGGTCGCGCGAGATCCTGGGCCGGGTGGAGGCCGTGCGCGCCGAGCTGTCCGCCCACGCCGGCCTGCGCGCCGGACGCGTCCGCCTGGCCGCGTTCCCCTCGGCCCTGGCCACCCTCGTGCCGCACGCCGCCGCCAAGCTCGCCGAGGACCACCCCGGCGTAGAGCTGGCCCTGACCGAGGCCGAACCCGAGCAGGCCCTCACCGCGCTCCGGCACGGCGAGGTCGACCTCGCCCTGGTCTTCGACCACCCCGACACCCCGGACCAGCCCCGCAGCACCACCCTGCACCCGCTGCTGCGCGAACCCCTCTACCTGATCACCCGCAAGTCCGACCGCGCGGGCCGCACCCCGGCCGACCACGCCGACCGCCGCTGGATCGCGGGCTGCCCCCGCTGCCGCGCCCACCTGGTCGCCACCTGCGAACGCGCGGGCTTCACCCCGGAGGTCGACTTCGAGACCGACGACCACGTCGCCGTGCAGGCACTGGTCGCGGCAGGCCTCGGCGTCAGCACCCTCCCCGGCCTGGCCCTCCTGGCCCACCGCAACCCGGCCGTCCGCGCCACCCGCCTGCCGGACGACCACCGCCGGGTCTCGATCGCCACCCACGGCGCACCCCCGCTGCCAGGCCCGGCGCAGGCGCTCCTGGACGCCCTGCTGACCGCGCCCCCCACCCCGAAGTGGCCCCGCTGACCGGTCGGCTGAGCCGCTACCCGCCCAGGCCCACCCGCGCGAACCGCGCCCGCGTGCGCTCGTCGGCGGGCAGCAGCGTCTCCAGGTGCAGCCCCGCCACGGCCCGGTCCGCCGGGCCGGTCAGCCGCGTCGACGTGCTGACGAACCGCAGCACCCCGCCGTCTGACTCCAGCTCCAGCACCAGCACCGGCCCCGGCCCCGCCGCGGGGGCGGGCGGCACCCCGAGCCCGGCCAGGTGACCGGTGATCTCCGCCAGCAGCGCCACCTGCGCGGCGTCGCCGGTGCGCTCGGCGCGGTGCCGGAGCTGCTCGCGCAGGTGCCCCGCCCACTGCGGCAGGTTCCGGACGCGGCGGGCGAGGCCGTCCGGGTGCGTGGTCAGCCGCAGCACGTTCACCGGCGGCTCCAGCAGGTGCGGCGCGCACCCCACCAGCAGCTCCGCCGCGGCGGCGTTCGCGTCGATCAGGTCCCAGCGGTCGTCCAGCAGCAGCGCCGGGTGCGGCAGGTGCGCGTCCAGCAGGTCCCGCACGCCCGCCAGCACCACCGGGTCCGCCGCCTCGGGCGCCACCGGGGTGCGCGGCGCGTACCCGCCCGCCAGCAGCAACCGGTCGCGCTCGGGCTGCGGCACGTCCAGGTGCTCGGCCAGGCGCAGGATCATCTCCGGCGTCGGGTGCGCCAGCCCCGTCTCCACCCGGCTCACGTGCCGCGCCGACACCGCCGCCGCCTCCGCCAAGCCCTGCTGGCTCAACGACTTCCGCCGCCGCCACGCCCGCAGCAGCACCCCCACCGGCTCGTCCACGCCCGCCAGCCTAGGGGGCATGACCTCCGAGGTCATGGCGCGCGGAGCACCCGGACCGCCACAGTCGTCGGCAACGGCCCGACGAGAGGAACCGGACATGACCGGCTACGCGATCGCCCACCTGACCGACGTCCGGATCGGCCCCGAGGTGCTGGAGTACATCACCCGGATCGAGTCGACGTTCGAGCCGTTCGGCGGCCGGTGGGTGGTGCACGGCCAGGCGCACGACGTGCTGGAGGGCGAGCTGCTCGGCGACCTGGTGATCATCGGCTTCCCGAGCGCCGACCTCGCCCACGAGTGGTACGCGTCCCCGGCCTACCGGGAGATCCTGCCGCTGCGCACCGCCCACTCGCGGGCCACCACCGTCGTGGTCGCGGGCGTCCCGGAGGGCTACCGCGCGCAGCAGACCGCCGACAAGCTCACCTGAGGCGATCTCAGCAAGGTCCGCGCTGGTCAGTAGCTCTGCAGACGAGGGCGGGGAGCTTTCCGCTATGACTGGGTTTGCGACGACTCAGCCAGAGAAAGCTCCCCGTGATCCCCCGTCCTGCCATCCTCGACGTCCCCCACGCACTGGCCCGGCACCTGGCCCGCCTGCTCCACGCCGAACGCCTGCGGCGCGGCACCCGCCGACGCACCCGTGCCCTGACCTGCCTCCAGCAGGCCGTGCTGGGCCTGCGGTGGTTGCGCGACCACACCAACCCGGACCGGTTGGCCCGTGACCACCGGGTCTCCCGCGCCACCGCCTACCGCTACCTCGACGAGGTCCTCACCGTCCTGGCGAACCAGGCCCCCGACCTGCCCGAAGACCTGGACGAGGCCGCCCGGCGCACGTGGTCCTGGACGACAAACTCTTCCGCACCGACCGCTACCACGGCGAGACCACGCTCAACCGGCACAAGCGGGTGATCGACGCCTGGTACTCGGGCAGAGCCCGCCGCCACGCCCTCCCGGCCCTGGCCGGGGCCGCCACCGAACTCGGCCTTCCCACCCTGGCCGACCAGGGATACCTCAACGCCGGACACGGCGTGATCACCCCGAACCGCACCCCGCGCAAGCGCTGGGCCGAACCGGAACTGACCGTCGACCAGAAAACCCACGACCTGCTGCCACGTGGCCTGCGAGGACGCGGCGAACGCGGGTTCGCCCTGCAGGTCGGACGCTGGAAAGCCCTGCGCCACACCACCGCCAGCCCACGAAAACCCACCCGGATCGTCGCCGCCGCACTGGCCTGCACCCACTACGAACACCACTGGAGAAGCACCGCGCAGACACCTCGCTGAGATCACCTCACCTGAGGCGCGGGGCCGCCCGCGACCGGCGCGGAACGCCGACCGCGAGCGGCCCCCACGGCCACCTCGGAAAACGCTTACTCCTTGTAGGCGCTCAGCAGCAGCCCCGGCGGGTTCTCCAGCAGCCGCCCCAGCCGGACCGCGTCGTCCTCGGACACGGGGGAGTGCGTCATCTCCTCCCACGTCACCCGCGTCAACCCGGCCGCCTCCACCGCGCCCGCCAGGGTCGCCGCCGTCCAGTAGTGCACCCGCACCGACGCGGGCGGGTCCGCGTGGATCGTCACGGTGAACGGGTCGCCCTCCAGCAGCCCCACCGGCCGGTCCACGAAGAACCCGAAGTCGCGGGCCGCCTCGTTGTCGCAGTCCGCGTTCCCGACGTACGCCAGCAACCGCCCGCCGGGGGCCAGGTTCGAGGCGATCTGCGCGCACATGCCGTCCAGCGCCTCCCTGCTGCCCGCGTAGTGCAGCACGTTCACCGCGACCACCACGTCGAACTCGCCCAGCGCGGGCATCGTCGCCGCGTCGTGCACGTGGTAGCGCACCCCCAGCGGACGCGCCGCCTCCGCGGCCTCGGCCAACCGGATCATCCCCGCGGAGGAGTCGGTGCCCACCACCTCGGTCGCGCCGCGCTCGGCGACGAGCCGGGCGTAGATCCCGTCCCCGCACCCGACGTCCAGCACCCGCTTGCCCTCCACCGGGCCCAGCGCGCGGAAGAACGACGGGAACTCCACGTGCTCCCGGTAGAAGTGGATCGCCTCCTCGATGTCGCCGAGCTTCTCGGCCAGCGAGTCGTACTGCGTCATGGAACCCCCAGTGCGCGTCGTGGAAGCACAGTGCTCGTCGTGCCGGGAGGGCGTCAGCCCACCGGGCGGATGGTGGCGTACGCCTGGCGCGGGGACGCCCGCAGCAGGGACTCCCCGGAGAAGACCACCTCGGCCAGCGGGAGCTTGCGGTGGTAGAAGTTCACCGACGTCGGCACGTCGAAGATCTCGCTGGACGCCAGGAAGAACGGCAGCTCGGCGAGCAGGTACCGCATGGCCCGCTCGACCTGCTCGTCGCTCGCCATGCCCCGGTGCCCCTTGAGCGCGAGGACTTCCCGGCTCATCTCGGCGCTGGTGCCCCGCAGCACCTCGTCCTCGCGCAGCGCCCGCTCGCACTCGGCGAGCCGCGCCCGGTACACCTCGCCGCCCTCCAGCTCCGACATCAGGTTCAGCCCGTCGCCGGGCCGGGGGCCACCGGCCGCCTCCCAGGCCCGGCTGACCCGGTTGCGCAGCACGTTGACCTCCGCGCGCGCCTTGCGCTCGGCCCGCCGCTCCTCGTAGCCCAGCGCGAGGTAGGTGTGCACCAGCGCCGAGTCCGGGATGACCACGTCGATCCGGTCGGACTCGCCGCGCAGCCACCCGAACAGCTCCGCCATCCTGGGCACCTGGAAGTAGCTGTTGCCGGGGCTCACGCCGAACACCACGTGCTCGCGCCGCTCCCAGATCAGCCGGGACTCCTCGGTGAACGGCTCGACGGTGAACGCGCCCCGCCGGTCCGGCTCGGGCGCGGCGCTCACGTCCACCGCCCGTGGCCGGGGCTGCCCGCGCCCTCCAGGTGCCGCCTGCGCAGCTCCTGCCGCAGGATCTTGCCGGTGCCGGTCCTGGGCATGTCCTCGAAGTCGATCACGACGGGCTCCGCCAGCTCGGGCACCCCGCGCACCGCCGCGCGCCATCGCTCCCGGTCCAGCTCGCCGCCCGGCGCGGCCACGACCGGCACCGGCGGGCCGTCCGGCACCGGCAGCAGCGCCACGTCGTGGCCCCTCGGGAGGCGCTCCACGATCACGTCCTCGTGCTCCAGGCAGCTGCCGCCCGGCGTGTGGTTCACCTCCCGGTCCAGCAGCATGAGCGCGCCGGTCCTGGTCATCAGGCCGATGTCGCCGGTGTTCCACCAGTCCCCGACGGCCTTCTCGCGCCACCGCTCGGGTTCCTTGTAGTAGCCGACGCAGCGGGCCTTCGTCTTGGCCAGCACCACCCCCGGCTGCCCGGTCGGCACCGGCCGGAACGTCGTGGGGTCCACGACCTTCAGCTCCACGAACCCTGGCATGGGCCGCCCGACCTTGCGCGGTCCGGGGTTCTCGTCGCGCCGCTTGTTCGCCCGGTAGCGGGTGATCATGGTCATCCCCATGCCGCCGGTCTCCGACTGCCCGTACCCCTCGCGCCACACCGGGAACCGGTGCTTCGAGGCGTTCAGGAACACCCGGATCACCGACCAGCGCATGGCGTCGAAGTTGCCGATGAACATGCGCACGGCGGCGAACGCGTCGCCGCCGTTCTCGTCGGCGAGCGGCACCATCCTCTGGAAGTCGATCGGCAGCGCCTCGATCACGGTGGGCCGGTGCTGCCGCAGCAGCGGGCCGACCACCTCGGGGTCGTTCTCGCTCACCAGCAGGGTCGTCGCGGGCGAGAGCGTGAGCACCGAGTAGATCCAGGTGAACGCGCGGGCGTGCACGTACGGCAGGAACATCGCGGCGACGTCGTCGCGGGTGAACGTGAGCGGCGGCAGCTTGCGGCACTCCAGCCGCGCCATCTGCCCCTGCAGCTTCTCCGGGGTGTACATGATCAGCTTCGGGACGCCCGTCGTGCCCGAGGTGTGGGTGAGCATCATCAGCTCGTCGTCGCCGCGCGGCACGAACTCGGGCACCGGCCCGCCGAGCAGGTCGGTCAGGCGCAGCGCGCCGGGCACGTCCCCGTCCAGGCACAGCGTCCGCTCGGCGAACGCGGAGACCAGCTCCCCGTTCGAGTCCTGCTCCTCCAGCAGCCGCCGGGTGCCGATCAGCAGCGACGGCTCCACGCGCTGGAGCAGCGGGCGCGCGGTGTCCGGCGGCAGCAGGCCCGACAGCATCACCGGGATCGCGCCCACCCGGACCACCGCGGCGGCGATCAGCAGGCAGTCGAAGTGGTTCTCCTTGTACACCGCGACCCGGTCGCCGGCCCGCACGCCCGCCGCGTGCAGGGCGCCCGCCGTGTTCCGGACGATCTCCGCGAGCGCCGGGAGGTCGACGATGGACTGCCCCGACGGGTCGATGTCCATGGGGCGGCTCATCCGGAAGAACATCGGTTTCCCGATGCGCGCCCTGCGGTCGAACAGGAGCCCGAGGCTTGTTCTCCACAATTGCATGCCTGACATTGATCCCCCATGTGGTCGAAAATTCGACGCAGAGGACGGTAGGACCGGGCTGTTCAGGCGGTCAAGAAGTCGGGCCGGCTGCCTTCGGGGCTTGCGGTCGAAACCTCTGGGCTTCGGTTCCGGTGACGAGCCCTTCGGTTCGGGGGTTGCGCAGGGGAATTGTGACGCGTGCTCACCATAATATGTCGGAAATCCGCCAGAAATTCTTCGGAATCGATTCTTGTGAAATTCCCGTCAACCCCGGCGCGGGTGCGGGGGCGCGCCCGGCCTTGACCCTGACACCGTGACAAGCTGTTCACTGCGGCCAGGAGGTGGCCCCATGACCACGAGCGGAACCACGCGGACCGGGCAGCTCGCCAGGGCGCTGGAGGCCGAGGACGCCTCGGTGCGGCTCAGGGCGGCCGTGGCGGCGGGCACGACCCCCGACCCCGCCCTGCTGGACGCGCTCGCCCTGCGCTGCGCCGTCGAACCCGACTTCTTCGTCCGCGACGCGCTCTCCTGGGCCCTCGCCCGGCTCCCGGCCGCGCTCACCCTGCCCCGCCTCCACCCCGAGCTGGCCTCCCCGCTCGCCCAGGCCCGGAGCCAGGCGCTGCACACCCTGTCCAAGGTCGGGGACCGGTCCGCGTGGCCCTGGATCACCCCGGACCTGCTGCACGCCCCCGAGCCCGAGGTCGCCAGGACCGCGTGGCGCACCGCCGCGGCCCTGGTCCCGGACGGGGAGCGGGCGCGGCTGGCGGGCGAGCTGCTGCGGCACCTCGGCCGGGGCGACCGGGACACCCGGCGCAGCCTGAGCCGGGCGCTCGTCGACCTCGGCGAGGTGGTCAGGCCGCTCCTGGCCAGGGCCGCGCGCCACCCCGACCCGGAGGTCGCGGCCCACGCGGGAGCCACCGAGGCGCTCCTGGACGACCCCGACGCGGGCGTCGACGGCCTCCTCGACGAGGCCGCGCGGATCGTCCTCCGGGGAAGCGCGGGGGCCGGGGAGTGCTGATCGGCGACGTCGCCCGCCAGTCGGGCGTGAGCACCCGGATGCTCCGGCACTACGACGCGCTCGGCCTGGTCCGCCCGACCGGCCGCACCACCGGCGGCTACCGCGAGTACTCCGCCGACGACCTGCGCCGCATCCTCCACGTGGAGGGCCTGCGCTCGCTCGGCCTGACCCTCAAGCAGGTCCGCCGCGCCCTGGAGGACCCGGCGTTCACCCCGTCCGGGCTGGTCGGCGACCTGATCGCGGAGGCCGAGGACCGGCTGGCCCGCGCGCGGGAGCTGGTGGAGCGCCTGCGCGTGATCGAGACCTCCGCGCCCGACAGCTGGCGGGACGTCCTGCGCGTCGTGGAGCTGGTGCGGGGCCTCGCCTCGACGGCGCCCGCGCGCAGGCAGCAGGCCGCCCTGTCCGGCGCGGAGACCGGCGGCGCGCCCGCCGAGCTGCTGGCGGGCGCGCTGCTGGCCGAACCGGACCCGCACGTGGCGGGCGCGCTGAGCTGGGCGCTGGCCCGCTCCGGCGGTGACGGCGTCCCCACCCTCGCGGCGGGCGCGCGTTCCGCCGACCCGGACGTGCGCCGCCGCGCGGTGCGGGCGATCGGCGAGCTGCCCGGCACCCCCGGCACGACCGCGCTCCTGTCCGACGCCCTCGCCGACCCCGACCGGGCGGTCAGCGGTCAGGCCGCGCTGGCGCTGGGCGCGCGGGGCGAGCCGGGGGCCGTGCCGCACCTGGTCGACCTGGTGGTCGAGGGCGGCGGCGACGTGGACGCGGCGGAGGCGCTGGCCGCCCTCGCCGAGGACCCGGAGCAGACCGGGCGGATCACCTCGGCGCTGGTCGACCGCCTCGCCACCGCCACCCCCGCCGCCCGCATCCGCCTCACCCAGGCCCTGGTGGAACTGCCCGGCCCCGCCGCGCGGGCCGCCCTCCACGACCTGGCCTCGGACCCCGACCCGGCCGTCGCGCTGGTCGCCTCCGCGCTGGTCACGGCGCTCGGCGGGCGCTGACCGGCTCGGTGGGCTCGACCAGCCACGCGACGAGCGTCCGCCACCGGTCGGGCTGCCCGGTGTCGCGCGGCCCGACCAGGTACACCTCCTCCACCAGCCCCTGCGACACCAGCCCGCGCCGGGCCGCGAACGAGCCGACCGCGCCGTAGGTGAGGTCGAGGTCGTCGTGCGGGCCCCGGTGGACCGCGACGACGGCGGTCCGCTCGGGCAGGCGCAGCGCGCGCACCGCGCCGGGCGGCGGTTCCGCCTCGGTGGGCAGGTAGACGGTGGCGCGCCCGCCGCCGCCGGTGAACAGCTCGTGCGCGTACCGGCCGCCGGGCGGCAGCACCGGCCGGTCGCCCGCCGCCACGTCGAGCTCGCGCATGGCGTCGTCGTACCAGCCCGTCCCGGCGCCGGGCGGCACGTCCAGCGAGAGGGCCAGCACCCGCGCGCCCGGCAGGGTCTCCAGGGCGACGTCCCGCAGGGCGCCGGGGTCGAGCAGCTCGCGCAGCGCCTGGACCGCGCGCTGCGTGCGGCCGAGCCGGTCCTCCAGCCTGCGCAGGTGCGCGGCGACGATCTCGCCCTGCCCCGACTCGCCCTGCCCCGACTCGCCCTGCCCCGACTCGCCCTGCCCCGACTCGCCCTGTCCCGACTCGCCCTGCCCCGATCCGGCGGCCAGGAAGCGGCGGACGTCGGCCAGGGGCAGGTCCAGCTCCCGCAACCGCCGGATCGTCAGCGCCGGGCGGACCTGCTCCGGCAGGTAGTGCCGGTAACCGCTCGCCGGGTCCACGTCGGCGGGCACGAGCAACCCCTGCTCGTGGTACCGCCGCAGCGTGCGGACGCTCAGGTGCGTGATGCGGGAGAACTCCCCGATCGTCAACCGCGCCACCACATCCCCCTCCCGGTGCTCACACCGTCGGAATGGTGCCACCGTCGACCACGAACTCCGCGCCGACCACCGATCCCGCGCGGTCCGAGGCGAGGAATCCGATCACCTCCGCCACCTCCTCCGGTTCGGCGGGCCTGCCGAGCGGCACGCCGCCCAGCGCCCGCGCCAGCTCGGCGATCGCGGCCTCGCGGGTGAGCCCGCCCTCGCGCTCCCGGCGGGCCAGCAGCGCCTCGGACCCGTCCGTGCGGATCCACCCCGGCGCGACCGAGTTCACCCGGACCCCGCTCGGCGCGACCTCGTTCGCCAGGCCCTTGCTGTAGGTGGCGAGCGCGGCCTTGGCCGAGGCGTAGGCCAGCGTCGACCCGTGCAGCGGCAACCGGCGCTGGATCGACGTGACGTGCACGACCGACCCCGACCCGCGCGCCACCATGCCGGGCAGCAGCGCCCGGTCCAGGCGCACCGCCGCCAGCAGGTTCAGCGCCAGCTCCTCGCCCCACAACCCGTCGTCGATCACCGCGTACCCGCCCGACGGCGTCCGCGACCCGCCCACGACGTGCACCAGGACGTCCGGCACGCCGATCGCGGCCACCGCCCCGGCCGCCGCCGCGACGCCCTCCGGCGTGCCCAGGTCGGCCCGCACCGCGAGCGGCCCGTCGTCGGCGGGCGCGCGGGCGATGGTCACCACGCGCGCCCCCTCGTCGGCCAGCCGCCGCGCCACGGCCGCCCCCGTTCCCCTGCTGCCACCGGCCACGACGGCCAGCCGCCCCACCAGGTCACCCCTGCCCGTTCCGCTCATGCCGGCAACGGTGGGGCCTCCCCCAGGGGGAGGGTCAAGCCGGCCGCCGCTCAGCCGTTCAGCAGGTCAGCCGCCCAGCAGGTCAGCCGGTCACGGCGGTGCGCGTCCACTGCTGGTTCGCCCCGCCGTTGCACGGGTACTGCTTGAGCACCACCCCGTCGGCCGTCGACGAGGACGGGACGTCCACGCACTTGCCGCTGTGCCGGGCCTTCAGCTGGAAGTGGCTCCCGGACGCGACCAGCTGGAACTCCTGGTTCGTCCCGCTCCCGCAGGTGTACTGCACCAGTTCGGCCCCGTCCGCCGTCGACGCGCTCACCACGTCCAGGCACCGCCCGCTGTTCCGGCTCACGATCCGCCAGTGCCCGCCGCCCGCGTCCTGGAACTGCCACTGCTGCCAGGGGTTCCCGCCGTACGCGTACTGCCCGACGCGCGCCCCGTTGTCGCCGTTCGGCTGCTGCACGTCCATGGACTTGCCGCTGTGCCGCACGTCGACCCGGTAGTTCGTGGTCGGCGGCGTCGACCCGTCACCCCAGGCGTACCGCAGCCGGTCGGCCCCGGAGGCGTTGCGGACGGTCAGGTTCAGGTCGGTCCCGCCGCCGCTGAGCGCGTACAGCGAGTACGAGTCGTAGCCGAGGTTCCCGGTCGGCTTGCCGCCCAGCGCGGGCCAGTACGTGCCGCCCATCCCGTTGTCGCGCATCACCTGCGCCATGGCGCGGATGTGGCGCACGAAGTTGTCGGTGCTGCCCGCGTTGCCGTAGTCGAGCCCGGTGGACATCGGCGCGCCGAACTCCGTGGCGACCGCGCGCGAGGCGCAGCTGCCCAGACGGGTCTGGATGTGGCCGCGGAAGGCGTCGTAGGTCATCGCCTCGTAGAAGAACGCGTAGTGGTGGAAGGACAGCAGCGTCGAGGCGAACCTGCTGTCGCCGCACACGTCCCGCAGGTCCTGGCTGTACCCGGTGCCGCCGATCAGCACCCGGCCGGGCGGGGCCGAGGCGTGGGTGGCGAGCCAGCCCGCCGCGACGTCGCGCCACTGCGCGGAGGTGTAGCCGTGCGGCTCGTTCATCGGCTCGAAGTACACGCCGCCGTGGGACGCGTACGCGCCGACCACGGTGGCCCACATGCTGTTCCACGCCGAGGTGTTCGTGATCCGGCCGCCGGAGGCCGCGCCGTCCTCCCAGTAGGCGAGGATCACCTTGAACCCGCGCGCGGTGGCGGCGTCGATGGCGCCCCGGTAGGCGTTCCACCAGGTCGTGTCGGCCACGGTGTGCGTGTTCACGGGCAGGCGCACGGTGTTGACGCCGAGGGTGGCGGCCAGGTCGTCGTAGAGGGCGTTGGCCTTGGCGCGCACGGTCGCGTTGCTGTCGGACCGGCTGAGCCCCTGGGGGACGAGCGCGGTGGTGCTGAAGTTGTCGCCCAGCACGGCCCAGTTCACGCCCCGGAACTGGTTGGTCGCGGCGCGGGCCTCGGGCGCTGGCGCGGCCAGGCAGGCCAGCGCGGTGAGCGCGGCCACCACCAGCGCGAGCGGTCTGGGTGCTGCCGTGGGGGACCCGGAAACCTGATCGGCACGTCGATCCACGCTTCGCCTCCTCGCGAGCAGGACTCGTGGCGCCACCGGGCGCGGTCCGGGAGCTGCGCCGGGAGCGTTCCCGGCCGACCGTAGCGCAGGGTTTTCGAGGCTGACAAGGACCGGTGCGAGCGCCCGCTCAGCCCCGTCCCGGCAGCAGCGCGCCCAGGATCCGATCGAGGTCCACGTCCCCCGGCGGCGCGCCGTGGGCCTGCTCCCACATCACCACCCCGTGGAACACCAGGTGCGCGATCACCTCCGCGTCCCCCAGCCCTTCCAGCTCGCCCCGCTCGCCCGCGCGCGCCAGCGCCCGGTGGAACGGCGCCAGCGTGCGCGCGTTCGCCGCCCGCACCAGTTCGCCCAGCTCCGGCGCCCCGGTCGTCGCCGCCGCGATCAGCGCCCGCCCCTCGGGGCGGGCCGCGTTGTCCCGGATCGCGGTCATCAGCGCCAGCAGGTCCCCGCGCAGCGACCCGGTGCCCGGATCGGCGTCGTAGCGCGCCAGCAGCGGTTCCACCACGTCCGCCAGCAGCGCGGCCTTCGTCGGCCACCGCCGGTAGAGGGTCGTGCGGTTCACGCCCGCCGCCCTGGCCACGCCGTCCATGGTGACGCCGGTGAAACCCGCCCTGGCCAGCTCGGCCAGGGTCGCGGCGCGCACCGCCTCCACCACCTGGCGGCTGCGCGGCCCGTGCTGCACACCCCTGGTGCGCCTGCTCGGCTCGGTCACCGGAAAAGCCTAGCCGCCCGGCAAATGGCACCACAGTGTTGCCTTTTGCTGACCGCAGCGGTTACCGTCCCCGGACCCACCGAGAGGAACCCGCCATGACCACCGCCGACGTGTCCGCCCGACCGCTGGCCGACCTGATCTCCCTCGCCGGGCGCCGCGCCGTCGTCACCGGCGGCGGGCGCGGGCTCGGCAAGGCCATCGCCCTGCGCCTGGCCGAGGCGGGCGCCGACCTGGTGATCGGCGACGTCGACGCCGACCTCGCCACCACCGCCGCCGAGGACGTCGCCCGCCTGCACGGGGTGCGCGCCCTCGGCTGCGCCATGGACGTCACCGACAGCGCCTCGGTCGCCGCCGCCGCCGACCGCGCGGTCGACGAGCTGGGCGGACTGGAGGTCTGGGTCAACAACGCGGGCGTCTTCCCCGCCGTGCCCGCGCTGGAGCTGGCCGACGACACCTGGGACCGGGTGTTCGCGGTGAACGCGCGCGGCACCTTCGTGGGCGCCCGCGAGGCCGCCAAGCGCATGACCGAGGGCGGCGCGATCGTGAACATCGTGTCCACGGCGGGCTTCCGGGGCAGCGCGCCGGGCCTGGCCGCCTACGTCGGCTCCAAGCACGCCGTCCGGGGCCTGACCCGCGAACTCGCCCTGGAACTGGCCCCGCTGGGCATCCGCGTGCTCGGCGTCGCCCCCAGCCACGTCCCCACCGAGGGCAACCTCGCCGCCGCAGCCGCCGCACCCCACCCCGCCGACCAGCCCCCGACCCCGCTCATGCTCAACGGCCCGATCGGCCGCCCCGGCGTGCCGGACGACATCGCCCGCGTCGCCCTGTTCTGCGCCTCGGACCTGGCCGCCTTCATGACCGGCAGCACCCTGCTCGCGGACGGCGGCAGCACCGCCTGACCGTCACCCCGCAGCGAGCGCGCCCTCGTCCCGCGCCCGCCGCGCCGCCGCCGGGACCACCCGCTCCAGCCGCAGCACCGCCGCCCCCGCCAGCCCGTTCACCGCCGCCAGCGCCAGCCACGGCAACCAGTGCCGCACCTCGAACAGCGACGTGAAGAACGCGGGCCCCACGATGCTCGCCACCGTGAACGAGTACTGGAACGAGGCCAGGTACCGCCCCCGCGCGGACGGCGGGGCCAGTGCCGTGGCCAGCGCCATCGACACCGGCGCGTGCACCAGCTCCGCCGCCGTGAACAGCGCCGTCGCCACCAGCAGCACCGGGACCACCCAGAGGAGGCGACCCGGCCCGAGCGCCGCGAACAGCAGGCACCACCCGGCCCACAGCGCGGCGGCGGCCACCAGCACCCTGGTGCGCCGGAACGGGGCCAACCGCTTCACCACGGGCGCGGCCAGCAGCGACAGCACCAGCGTGTTGCCCACCAGCACCACCGGAGCCAGCCACGCGGGCGCCCGCAGCGCCTCCACCACGAAGACCGGCAGCCCGAGCGCCAGCATCAGGCTGGTCATCGCGAACACCGAGTTGATCCCGGTGAGCGCCAGGAACGGCCGGTCGCGCAGCATCGCCCGGTAGCCGCCGTCACCCGCCGCCTCGCGCTCCCGCCTCGGCGCGCGCACGAACGCCCCGATCGCCGCCCCCGCCAGCAGGTAGCACGCCGCCGAGCCGACCGCGACGCCCCGGTGGACGGCGTCGTCGCCGGAGGTGACCACCGCCGCCGTGACCAGCCCGCCGACGCCAAGCCCCGCCGTGCGGGCCATGTTCGCCCAGGCGAACCACTGGTCCTTGCTCATCGCCCTGGTGCTGCCGTCGGCGAAGTCCGCGACGGCGGTGAACACGCTCGACCAGAAGAAGCGCACACCCACCGCCACCAGCCCGGAGCTGAGGAAGATCCCCACCGGCCCGTCCACCGCGGTGTAGGCCAGATATCCCCACCCCTGCGCGACCTGCGCGCCCACCACCAGCGGCAGCGGCCCGACCCGGTCGGCCAGCCAGCCCGCCAGCACCGGGATCGGCAGGGTGAGCGCGTTCGCCAGGCTCACCAGCACCCCGATCAGGGTGAGCGGCACCTCGGTGAGCCTGGTGAAGAACAGCAGCGCCAGCGGCACGAACATCCCGTTGCCCACCGAGTCCACCACCAGCGCCGCGATCAGCACCGGACCGCCCCTGCTCCGCGTCGACGGCATGGGTCCAGGCTCCCGGTTCCGGCGATCCGCTGTGGCGGCTGGTGACCCTAGCGGGGGCGTCGGGGACCGTGAAAACCGTTTTCCCGCCCCGTGCGCGCGCCGCGACCGACACCGGGTTCGCCTTCCCGATGCGCGGCGAACACGCCTCCGGGACCGGCCTTGACGCGCCTGCCGTCCGGTGGTCTCGTCAGGGCGCAAGGGAAACCCGGTGGGCGACCTCGCCGCTGCGCACACCTGTCGCAGGACAAGGAGAAGCGATGACCACCAGCAAGCCGATCGCCGCGCTCGCCACCGCTCTGCTCGCGCTCGCCGCCGCCCCCGGCGCGCACGCGGCCACCGCCGTCGCGGACGCCCCGGCCCAGGCGACCTGCGAGTTCGCGGGCACGCTCTGCCTGTGGGACCGGACCGGCTTCACCGGGACCCGCTTCACCGTCTCCCCGTTCCCGCCCGGCACCGCCACCTGCGTCGACCTGGTCGAGCACGGCTGGGGCGAGCGGGCTCGCTCGGCGGTCAACACCTCGACCAAGACCATGGCGCTGTTCCTCACCGACGACTGCACCGGCCACCCGTACCCGGTCGACGCGGGCTCCAGCCAGTCCGAGCTGAACATCGCGGCCAACAGCGCCTGGGTGCAGTGACCCCGCGACCTCCCCGGGGGACACCGCGCCCGCCGCAGTCGCCTGCGGCGGGCGCGACGCGGCCGGTCAGCCGCCGTGCACGGTCAGCACGTCGGTCAGCCGGTCGCCGACCCACACCACCTGGCCGGTGAACGTCACCGGCGTGTCGGCCGGGACGCGGCGGGTGTTCACCGGGATCTTCACCGTCGTCGTGCCCTCCGGCACGACCCGGCTGCCCGTCGGGTTGGCGACGTACAAATCGTTGCTGGAGAGGGAGAAGTACGTGCCGCCCTTCAGGACCGGGCTGCTGAACACCAGGGTGGCGGTGGCCGTGTCGCCGCCCTTGACGGCGTTCGGGCTGATCGTCAGCGACGACAGCACCGGCGGGGGCGCGGTCGCGGTCAGGCGGATGCCGTACAGGCCGTCCGCGCCCTGGACGGTCTTCGTCGCCAGCACGTTGTCCTTCGGGTACACCTGCTGGTCGCTGGTCGCCGCCCCGATCCGGTAGGCGCCCGCGCTCAGCGGGACGCTGGTGGAGCGGTCGCCGTTGGGGCTGGTGTTCTGCTCGACCGAGGTCAGCGAGCCGTCCGCCTCGACCCGGTGGAAGCCGACGCCGAGCCCGCCCCGGTCGGCGTTGTTGACCAGGCCCGCGCCGACCTGCACGGCCTCCGCGGTGTAGGCCTGGCCCTCGACGGCGGTGAACTCGAACCAGTCGACGTCCCGCGCCTGCGTCTTGCCGGGCAGCGGGTCGCGTTCCTGGCAGATGGCCCGGTGCGCGGTCTCGCCCGGCGCGATCGGGGCCGCCGCCGCGCCGGGGACGTCGTCGATCTCCCACGGGTCGGGCGCGCAGTCGACCAGCGCGTGCGCGGGGGCCGTCGCCAGGGCGGAGAGCACGAGCGCCGCGCCGGACGCGGCCAGCAGTCGGGTGAAGCGGTTCCGCATGACACTCCTGTCGGACGTCGTTCGCGGCGGCGCTTCCCACTATCGGTCAAATCGATGAAATTTCAAGTACGGCGTTCGGGACCCGCCCGCTCACCGGCTGAAGTCGTCCACCGACGAGGCGCCGTTCTTGTCCTTCGGCCCGTCGGGGCCCGGAGTGCTGAAGAACGGCGTCTCCGCCAACGTGGGCCCGGTGGAGTCCGGTGGCCAGCGGGTCGCGGTGAGGGTGACCGCTTTCAGGGCGCGGCGATGTCGCGGTTCTTCTCCGCGAACCCGACGAGCGCCTGCGCGCCGGAACCACCCGCCGCCCCGCTCATCATCCCCGTCCGCAGCGCGTGCTCCCGCTCGTCCCCGGCCACGAACAGCAGCCGGTCGGTCAGCGCCGACTCCTGCTGCCCCTCCACGTACGGCCGCAGGCGCGCCTCCCACTCGGCCAGCGCGGCGCCGACGTCGTCCGGGTGGCGCTGGAGCAGCGTGCCGAGCAGGTCCGCGCCCGCCATGCCGGTCGACGCGCCCATCCCGGAGTACAGCGTCAGGCACCAGGCGGCGTCCCCGGCCAGCACCACCCGGCCCTCGCTCCACCTCGGCATCCGCACCTGCTGGACCGAGTCGAACAGCGCCTCCGGCGCCTCCGCGTACCGGTCGAGCAGCTCGCCCAGCACGGGACCCGCGGGCTCCGGGCCGAACGCCGCGCGCAGGGCGTCGACCGGGGCGCGGGCGAACTCGGCGCCGGGGTCGTCGGTGCGGTACGTGAGCAGCAGGCTCGACGGGCGGTCGGTGAAGGAGAACGCGATCGCCGAGCGCCCCGGCTCGGTCAGCCACAGGCCCTCGGACATCGTGAAGCCGGTGAGCGGCCGGTCCAGCAGGCAGGCGCCGATCATGAAGTTCAGCGGGTGCAGGAAGTCCGCGCCGAAGACCAGCCGCCGCACCGCCCCGCGCATCCCGTCCGCCCCGACGACCAGGTCGAACCGCTCCACCCCCGTGGTGCCCGCCGCGGTGTCGTGCAAGGTGACCCGCACGCCGTCGGCGTCCTGCTCGACGGCCGTGGGCACGGTCGAGTAGCGGATCTCCACGTCGTCCGGCAGCACGGAGAACAGCGCCCGCTCGATGTCGCCGCGCAGCAGCATCCTGGGCTCGCCGGGCAGGTTCGACGGCATCAGCGCGGGCGTGCGCGCGCCGTCGCGGTCGACCGCGAAGGACGTGGCCTCCGGCCCGCTGCGGGTGCCGATCCCGTCGAGCGCGCCGAGCCGCTCGGCGGCTGCCTCGCCCGCGCCGAACAGCATGATGAAGTACCCGCCGCTGCGCCGGTCCGCCGCCCGCTCCACGATCACCGGCTCCCAGCCGATCTGCCGCAGGCGCACGGCGGTGGCCAGGCCGGTGATGCCGAGCCCGACGACAAGAGCCCGCTTGGTCATGGGTGTTCTCCTCTGCCCGCACCGGGAAAAGTGGACCAGGTTGGTCCGCTTTTTCACCGTACGGACAAGTGGACCAACTTGGTCCACTTGGTGGAGTGGATCACAGAAGCTGACCACCCTGGTCCACTTCGCTAGGATCGCGGGCGTGCCCACCGCCCAGGACCGACCGCTGCGCCGCGACGCGCAGCTCAACCGGGACCGCATCGTCAGCGCCGCCGGGGAGGTCTTCGCCCGGCGCGGCCTCGCGGGCACGTTCCACAACGTCGCGGACGAGGCGGGCGTCGGCCTCGGCACCGTCTACCGCCGCTTCCCGACCAAGGAGCAACTGGTGGAAGCCGTCTACCGGCAGCACCTCGCGGGCCTGGTCGCCACGGCCGAGGCCGCCCTGCGCGCCCCCACCGGCTGGGACGGCCTGGTCGACGTCCTGACCACCGCCGCCCGCCTGCACGCCTCCGACCAGGGCCTGCGCGACGTCGCACTGGCGCGCGGCCACCGCCCCGAGGCGTTCCGCGAGTTCGGCGACCGCATGGAACCCCTGCTGCGCGACCTGGTCGAGCGGGCCAGGACCGAGGGAAGCCTGCGCCCCGACGTCACCGCCGAGGACCTGCCGGTCGTCATGGCCATGATCAGCGAACTGGCCCTGCACGCCGACCCGGTCCGCCCCGGCCTGCACACCCGCTACCTCGCCCTCGTCCTCGACGGCCTCCGCGCCCCGGCCACGACCCCCCTCGGCGACCCGCTCACCAGGACCGAGCTGGACGCCGTCGCCGAGAACTGGCTGCCCGCGCTGGAACCCCGCGAGGACGCGGGCTGACCGGTCAGGCGGGCGCCCCGTCGCCCCGCTCCACGTCGTCGGCCACCGCCAGCGCCAGTTCGCAGAACATCGAGTCCGCCCAGGAGAACCACGGCCGCGAGAACGACGTCGGGTCCGAGGGGTCGAAGCTCTCGTGCACGTGGCCGGTGCCCGCGTCGGTGTCGGCGATCAGCCGGAGCAGTCGCCGCCGGTCCGCCGGGGTGCCCGTCAGGCCCTCCACGGCCAGCGCGATCGGCCACACCCGGCCCGGTTTCGTGTGCGGGCTGCCGATCCCGCTCGCCACCTCGCCCCGGAAGTAGTACGGGTTCGCGTCGCTCAGCACCAGCGCCCGCGTCGCCCGCCACACCTCCGCGTCGACCACGTCGGGCGCGTGCAGGGGGAGCGACAGCAGCGACGGGGTGTTCGCGTCGTCCATCAGCAGCACCCCGCCCAGGCCGTCGACCTCGTACGCGTAGACGCGCTCGCCCCCGTGCTCCACCACGCCGTGCGTCCGCACGGCGGCGACCAGCTCAGCGGACAGCGCGCGGGCGTCGGCGGCCACACCGCTGTCGCCCAACACCTCCTCGGCGATCTCGGCGATCGCCCGCAGCGCCTGCGCCGCGAACAGGTTGGCCGGGATGTTGTACCCGTAGGTGCAAGCGTCGTCCGAGGGCCGGAAACCGCTCCACGTCAGGCCCGTCACCGCCACGGGCGTGCCGCGACCGCCGCGCGCCAGGGTCTCGGTCGACTTCGCGCCCGGCCGCTCGAAGCGGTACGGGGACTCGTCGTGCCGCTGCTCAAGGCGCAGCTGCGCGACGATCGTGCGCAGCACGCGGCGCGCGCGCTCGTCGAACACCCCGGCGTCGCCGGTCGACCGCCACAGCGCGTGCGCGAGCGCGACCGGATAGGCCAGGCTGTCGATCTCGTACTTCTGCTCCCACACGTGCGGGTCCGCGCACAGGTCCTCCGGCTCGTACCGGGCGCCGGTCGGTCCGTCGTTGAACGCGTTCGCGTACGGGTCGTGGTCCAGGCAGGCGAACTGCCTGCGCACCACGGCGGCCACGAGCTCGGCCAGCGGCGGGCACTCGGCGAGGAACCGCAGGTACGGCGTCAGCTGCGTGGTGGAGTCGCGCATCCACATGGCGGGGATGTCGCCGGTGATGACGAACGCGCTGCCGTCCGCGCCGATCGTGACGGTGTCCCGCAGCGTGCGCAGCAGCGCGGCCTCCACCATCGCGCCGATCCGTTCGCCGGACGTCGCCCGCACGCGGGCCGCCGCCGCGCCGATCGTCTCGCTCACCGTCGCCACAGCGTGCTCCCTCCCTCGTCGGTGACGCTGATCCGCACCGCGTCAGCCGGTTCGTCCACCTCGTCGCCGCTCCACGCGCCGATCTCCACCGGGAGCGCGACCGGCCGCCCGGTGGCCCACGAGCCCAGCTCGTCCAGGCCCAGCGCGAACTCCACCACGGATTCGCCCGGCTCGCACAGCACGCGCCGCACGGCCAGCAGGGTCCGGCGGCGCGGGCGCACGCCCAGCTCGTGGCGGCGGCCGTAGAGCGGCACGGCCACGGATCGCGGCCCGCCGGTGCTCACCACCTCCACCGCGACCCGCAGCGAACCGCCGCTCTCCAGCGCGGCGGCGGAAATCCGGTGCTCGCCTTCGCGGACCCGCGTGGTGACCGAGGGCGGCGAACCGCTGCCGAAGGGGATGCCCACCGGGCGCCGCTGGTCGGCGTACCCGCGCGCGGTCTCCACCCGCTCGTCGTGCGCCACCGGGAAGACCCCGTCGGCCACCGGGAACGACGCGGGCAGCCGACCCGACGCGGTGCCGTCGAGCAGCGCGCCCACGACCGCCGCACCCCCGCTCGGGCCGGGGAAGGGCACCACGAGCAGCGCGTCCACCAGCCCGGCCAGTTCGGTGAGCGCGCGCGGTCGGCCGTCGACGACCACGGCCACGACCGGCTTGCCGCTCGACCGGGCCGCACGCGCGAGTTCCAGTTGCGGCAGGGGAAGCGCGATCGAGGCCAGGTCGACGCCCTCCCCGTTGGTCGTGTCCGCCGCCGACTCCGCGACCGCCCCGTTGTCGGCGAACTCGTCGTCGTAGCTCCGCTTGCTCGTGCCGCCGAGCACCAGCACGCAGACGTCGGCGCGGTCGACCGCGTCCCGCGCCGCCGCGAGCGCGTCCGGGCCGAGCGCGCTGCGCACCCGCGAGCCGGGCGCGTGCGGCACCCGCTCCTCGCCCAGCCGCGCCACGAGCGCCGAGCGCACGGTCGACGCGCCGGGGTCGTCGGCGGGCCGAGGCGGGGTGTAGTCGCCGAGCTGCGCGTCCAGGTCGTCGGCGTTCGGGCCGATCAGCGCGACCACGCCGGACGGGTCGAGCGGCAGCACCCCGTCGTCCCGCACCAGGACCACGGCCTGCCGGGCGGCCCGGTCGACCAGCCGGGCCACGTTACGCGACGCGGGCAGGTCCACCACCGGCCCCGACGCCACCGGCCCGGACGCCACCGGCACCGACGCCGCCGGCCCCGACGCCGCAGGCCCGGACGCCGCCGGCTCGTCCAGCAGCCCGACCCGCCGCTTGAGCGCGAGCACCCGGTCGACCGCGCGGTCCAGCTCGGCCTCCGCCACCAGCCCCCGGTCCAGCGCCTCCCCGAGGTGCGTGAACGCCTCGTCCCACAGGCTCAGGTCGACCCCGGCGCGCAGGGCCAGCGCCGCCGCGGCCGCCGGGTCGGGGGTGCTGTCGCGCAACCGGTCGATCGCGGTGCCGTCGGCCATGACGATCCCGTCCCAGCCCCAGTCCTCCCGCAGCACGCCCGTCAGCAGCTCCCGGTTCCCGGTGCACGGCACGCCGTCGACGTCGTTGTAGGCGGCCATGAACCCGGCCACCCCGGCGCGCGCCGCCGCGTGCGCGGGCCGCAGGTGGACCTCGCCCAGCTCCCTGGGCCCGATCGGCGCGCCGGAACCGTTGCGCCCGCCGATCCCGGCGCCCTGGGCCGCCAGGTGCTTGGCCACCACCGCGACGCGCCCCGCGCCGATCGGACCCGGAGCCGTCCCCTGCATCCCGCGCACGGTCGCGGCCACCAGCAGCGCGGCCAGCGCCGGGTCCTCGCCGAAGCACTCCTCGGCGCGCCCCCAGCGCGGATCGCGCAGCACGTCCAGCCCCGACACCAGCGCCACGTGCGTGCCCCTGGCCCGGACCTCGGCGGCCACCGCCGCCGCCAGCTCCTCGGTCAGCCCGGCGTCCATGCCCGCCCCGAGCGCGAGGTTCACCGGCAGCGTCGTCCCGCCGAGCGCCTGCAACCCGTGCGGGACCTCCTCGACGAACAGCACCGGCACGCCACAACCGTTGCGCGTCACGTACTCCTGCACCGCCGCGCACGCCTCCGCGCTGCGCTCGGGCGGAATCCCGTTGCGCCAGTTCACCTCCGACCACGGGTCGGCGCGCAGCACGCCGTAGATCGCGCCGAGGCCGCCGAACCGGTCGACCTCCCGCTTGAGCACGTCGGTCACCCGAGGCGCCCCGTCGACCCAGCGCAGCGCCTCCCAGCCCTTGAGGCGCTGGTTGACCTGGCCGACCCGGTTCTGCGGCGACAGCGCGGAAGCGGTGATCATCCCTTGACCGCCCCCGACACCAGCGCGCGCTGCATCTGCCGCTGGAGCACCGTGTACACCAGGTACACCGGCAGCAGCGTGAACAGCGTGCCCGCCATCAGCGCGCCGTAGTCGGTGCCCGCGTCCACCTTGAGCGTCGGCAGCGCGACCTGGATCGTGCGCTGCGCGGTGTCCGGCCCGATCAGGATCAGCGGGTACAGGTAGGAGTTCCAGAACGACAGGAAGTTCAGCAGCAGCACCGTCGCGATGCCCGGCACGCAGATCGGCAGGTACACCTGCCGCAGCACCTGCAGCGCCGACGCCCCGTCCATCGACGCGGCCTCCTCCAGCTCGCGCGGGATCGTGCGCATGAACGACGTCAGGATCACGATCGACAGCGGGAGCGCGGTGGCGGGCAGCAGGAGCACGACGAACGCGCGGGTGTGGAACAGGCCGAGCAGCGCGGCGAGCAGGAAGGTCGGGAACAGCGCGGCGAACGACGGGATCAGGAAGCCCAGCGCGAACACGCCCTCGACCGCCTTGCCGAGCCTGCCGGTGGACCGGGCGAGCGCGAACGAGGCGGGCAGGGCGAGCAGCAGGGTGAGCACGAGCGCGCCGAGCGTGGTCAGCGCCGAGTTCGCGACCGCGGGCACCAGGTCGGCCTGGTCGATCGCGGTGGTGAAGTTCCCGAAGTCCCAGGTGCTCGGGAACGCCAGCGGCGACTCGAAGATCTCCTCGTTCGTCTTGAACGAGGACACGATGAAGTAGTACAGGGGCACGATCAGCAGGGCGGCGTAGATCCAGGCGAGTGCGCCGCTGGTGATCGAGCCTGCGCGGTCGAGCAGGGGGCGGCGGGCGGTCCCGGCCATGGTGGACTCCTCGGGTTCGGGTCAGTAGGTCGCGCGGAGCACCCTGCGGATCGCGCCCATGCCCAGCAGGCCGAGCACGAAGAGGATGAGGCCGACCGCCTGGCTGTAGCCGAGGTCGGTCTCGACGAACGCCTTGCGGTACACCAGGTACGAGAGCGTCGTCGTGGACGTCCCCGGACCGCCCTGGGTCAGCAGCAGCACGGTCTGCGCCGAGTTGAACAGCATGGACAGGAACTGGAGCATCGTCACGACGCCGATGAAGTCGCGGGCGATGGGCCAGTACATGCCCCAGGCGATCCGCCAGTCCCCGGCGCCGTCGATGCGCGAGGCCTGCACGATCTCGGCGTCCACGCCGTCGAGCCGCGAGGCGATGAGCACCGCCGAGTAGCCGATGCCGCTCCACAGCTCGACGGCGACGATCGCGCCCAGCGCGGTGGAGGGGTCGGCGAGCCAGGCCGCGCCGTCCAGGCCCAGCGGGCGCAGCAGCCCGTTGAGCAGGCCGTCCGGGTTGAGCACCGCGTAGAAGACCATCGCGGTCGCGGGCGCGGAGATCAGCGCGGGGACGAAGAGCAGGTACCGCAGCACCTTGTGGCCGCGCGGCTTCTGCACGACGTAGAACGCGAGCAGGAACGCCAGCACGATCATCACCGGCAGGCCCACCACGATCTGCAGCGCCGAGTTGCCCGCGGCGGTCCAGAAGTTCTCGTCGGCGAACACGCGGGAGAAGTTGTCCAGTCCGGCGAACCCCGGCTGGACGAGCATCCCCGGCCAGGACAGGAACCCGATGACGATCATCGCCAGGACCGGGCCGATCATGAACACCGCGTACCAGATCAGCGCGGGCAGCGCGAAGCCGGGGAAGCGGTCGCGCGCGGACGGGCGCGAGGCTCGACCGGGCGTGGTGGGAGGTTCTGGACTGGTCGTGACGCCGACAACGGCGTCGGTCGTAGCGGTCAAGGTCGGCTCCTTCCTCACACCGTGGCGTAGGCCCGTTCGAAGACCTCGATGATCCGTTCGGCGGGGATCGGGCCGTAGGCGGCTGCCGTGGCCTGGATCATCGGCTCGAACGCTGACTGGGGGATGACCAGGTCGGGCAGCATGACGGGGGAGACCTGCTGGTCGGTGAGGCGGGAGGCCTGCGCGACGAGCGGGAAGTCCTCGCTGACCGTGTCCGTGATCCGGCTCATGTCCCGGCCGGAGCCCAGGATCATCGAGTCGATCACCTCGTCGCTGTACAGGTCCTGCACGAACGGCTTGATCAGGTCGAGCTTCTCCGCGCCCCTGCGGCTGATCCAGATGCCGTGGCCGTTGAAGCTGCGGATCACGCTCGGGTGCTCCAGCACGCCGCCGCGCGAGGGCTTGGGCCAGCCGCCGACGACGACCTCCTTCGCCCGCTCGGCGGGCACCTTCGCCAGCGCCGACGACATGGCGGGCACGATCGCCGCCTTGCCGGTGTTGAACTGGGTCAGCTCCGAGTCGGAGGTGTAGCCCTGCACGTCGTCGACGAAGACGCCCGCGTCCCGCAGCTCCACGAAGTGCTCCACCCCGGCGATGGCGGCGGGGCTCTCGGAGAGCTTGCCGCTGCCGAACACCTCCTTCGCCTCGTCGGGGGTGAGGAAGCCCTGGATGACCTGGAGGAACATCTTCTGCCCGCTCCAGTCGGACCCGCCGACCGTCACCGGCCCGATCCCCTTGGCGCGCAACGCCTGCGCCACGGCGATCAGCTCGTCGGAGGTCGTCGGGATCTGGACGCCCGCCTGCTCCAGCAGCCTGGTGTTGTACGAGACGGGCCAGTTGGTGCGGGTGAACGGGAACGCGCGCAGGTTGCCGTCCCCGTCGGTCCACTCGGCCAGCGCCTCGGGGATGATCTTGTCGCGCAGCCCCCACTCGTCGAGCAGCCCGGTGAGCGGGATCGTCGCCCCCAGGCCGGTCCAGGAGAGCGTGCGGCCCTGCAGGTTCACCAGGGCGACGTCGGCCTCCGCACCGGCGAGCGAGCTGGTCTCGAAGACGATGGGCAGGTCGGAGCCGTTCTTGAGCAGCGCGACCGGACGACCGGTCCGCCGCTCGTAGGCGGCGACCGCGTCGGCGAACACCTTGGCGCCCGCGACGGCGCCGCTGAGCTGGGTGTGCACCGAGAGGGCGCCGGGTTTGCCGGACGCGGGCGTCAACGCGCCGCACCCCGCCAGGAACGGCGCGGCGACACCGCCACCGATCGCGGCGCGCAGCAGGGTGCGCCTGCTGATGGAGTGGGACAAGAGCCCTCCTCGGAAGCTTCGTAGCGTCATCCGGATACGCGGAACCGCCTTTGAGGGGCGGGTTTGTAAAGCGGTACACAATCGAAGTGGCGAGCAAGGTATACCGCTTTACATCCGGCGGTCAATGCCCTTAGCCTCGGCGGTGCCATGAGTGAACCCAGCACGAAGCGCGTGACGATCGCGGCGGTGGCCCGCAGGGCGGGCGTCTCACCGTCGGCGGTGTCGCACGTCTTCAACGGTCGGCCGAACGTCTCCGAAGCCACCGCGGCCCGCATCCGCGCCGCCGCCGACGAGCTCAACTGGCGCCCGAACCTCGCCAGCCGCAAGGTCTCCGGCGGGGGCGGGCGCAGCCTCGGCCTGGTCATCGCCCGGTCGCGGGGCACGTTCGGCCGCGACCCCTTCTTCATGCGCCTGCTCGCCGGGCTGACCGAGCCGCTCGCCGAGCTCGGCTGGTCGCTCTCGCTGACCCTCGTGCGGCCCGACGAGGACGAGGAGCAGCTCTACCGGCAGTGGTGGGGCGAGCAGCGGGTCGACGCGTTCCTGCTGGTCGACGTGCGCGACGACGACCCCCGGCTCGCGCTGGTCGAGCAGCTCGGCGCCCCCGCCGCCCTGCTCGGCGCGCCCGTCCCCGGACCGGTCGCCTCGGTCACCGTGGGTGACGGCACCGCGTTCGCCGAGGCCGTCGAGCACCTCGCCGGGCTCGGCCACCGCAGCGTCACCCGCGTCACCGACGCGCCCGGCCTGGCCCACACCAGGGCCAGGGACGAGCGCTTCCGCGAGGCCGCCCTCACGCGCGGCGTGCGGGCCGAGGTGGCGGCGTGGGACAAGGCGGCCGACGACCCGGTGGCCGACCTGCTGGGCAGGCTGGGGGAGTCGACGGCGATCATCGTGGACAGCGAGACCGTCGCCGCCGAGATCGTCGCGCACGCCCCCGAGGTCGGCGTCCGCGTCCCCGACCAGCTCTCGGTGATCGCCTGGGAGGACTCCTGGGTGTCCACGATCGTCCGCCCCCGCCTGACCGCCTTCGACGCCCCCGTCGAGGAGAGCGCCCGCGCCGCCGTCGCCCTGCTCGAACGGCTCGTCCGCGGCGAGGACGCCGCTCCCCAGACCGTCAGCGGTCGCCGCCTGCTCGTGCGCGAGTCCACGGCCCCCGCTCCGAACAACCGCGAGGAAAGCCCTTGACCACGAGCACCCCGAGGTTCGGCGTCAACTACACCCCGTCGAAGGACTGGATGTTCCAGTGGATGGCCGTCGACCCCGACGTCGTCCGCGCGGACTTCGCGGCGATCGCCGCCCTGGGCGTCGACCACGTGCGCGTCTTCCCGCTGTGGCCGGTGCTCCAGCCGAACCGCACCCTGATCCGGCGGCGCGCGCTCGACGACATCGCCCTGGTGGTCGACGTCGCCGCCGAGTTCGGCCTGGACGTCGCCGTGGACGTCATCCAGGGCCACATGTCCGGCTTCGACTTCGTGCCCGCGTGGCTGGTGAACTGGCACAGCGCCAACATGTTCACCGACCAGCCTGCCGTGGAGGCCCAGGCGGCGCTGGTCGCCGCGGTCTACGACGCGGTCCGCGACCGCCCGAACTTCCTGGGCCTGACCCTGGGCAACGAGGTCAACCAGTTCCAGCGCCCCAACCCGGCCGCGATGCCCGCGAGCACCGACCAGGTGACCCACTGGCTCACCTCGCTGCTCACCGCCCCGCGCGACCGCGACCCGCGCCACCTCGTGACCCACAGCGAGAACGACCACCTCTGGTACCGCGACGAGCACCCCTTCGTCCCGACCCACGCGACCCGCCTGGGCGACCTGACCACCGTGCACTCCTGGATCTTCAACGGCACGGCCGCCCGCTACGGCGCCCTCTCCCCGCAGTCGGTGCGGCACGCCGAGTGGATGATCGAGCTGTCCAAGGCCTTCGCCACCGACCCGGCGCGCCAGGTCTGGCTCCAGGAGGTCGGCGCCCCGTCGATGAACCTGGCCGAGTCCGAGATGCCGGAGTTCTGCGCCCGCACCGTCCAGGCGGCGCTGACCACCGAGGACCTGTACGCGATCACCTGGTGGTGCTCCCACGACGTCTCGCGCGACCTGGGCGACTACAAGGACCTGGAGTACTCCCTCGGCCTGCTGGACACCGAGAACAACGTCAAGCCGGTGGGAAGCCGCTTCGCCGAGCTGATCGCCGAGGCGAAGCGCACCCCGCCGACCCCGACGCCCCGCACCGTCGGCGTCGTGGTCGACGTCGACGAGCGCGACCTGCCCCTGTCCCGCACCGCCCTCGCCCCCGGCGGCGCGGTCTTCGAGCGCTGGCACGAGCTCCGCGAGGGCGGCGCCGACGTCACCGTGGTGACCAGCGCGGTGGCCGCGTCCCCCGAGGCGCTGGCCGCGCGTGGCATCCGGACGATCGACCAGGGGGCGCTGACCTGAGCCCACGCGCGGCCGGTGCCCGACCGGTCGCGCTCCGCGGTGTCCGGAACTGCGAGAACCCCGAAGTTGCCGGTGCTCCCCGCTACCGTCCCGGTATCGGGATTCCCGGGGGGTCTGGCACGGGTGGGCGAGTGTCCTCGGAGGACGCCTGACCACCCGGTTCGACACCGAGGCGATCGAGTGGAGCTGGGCGGGCCACCGCCCCCTGACCCGAGTGCGGCACGCGTCGGCCACCGCCTCGGACGCCGAGCACGAGGCGGCGGTCGAGCGCGTGGCCGCGCACCGGTGCGCCCTCGGGGGCCGCACCCTGGCCGCGTTCCTGCCGCCCACCGAGACCCGCTGGACCGCCCCCCCCGGTTCGAGGAGCTGTCGACCCGGTGCCGGTCTCCGAACCGCTGTCCTATGTGGACGGCGTGCCGGTGCGCTGACCGGGGCGCGTCACCGGGGTTCGCGCGGGCCGTCGCCGAAGCCGATCGAGTTCCAGAAAGCGCAGTTGCTCGCCCGCGCCACGTCGGTGAGACGGGTGCCGCCGCTCGTGGCGAGGTCCAGGGTCAGGACGTTCGCCCCGGCGTCGGGGCGGTGCTCGGGCCAGGCGGGCAGTCCGGCGCGGTTGGGGTCGCCGGTGCGGGCGAAGGCGGTCCAGTAGTCGATCATCCGGTTCGACAGGTCGCGCTGGGGGCCGGTCAGCGGCTCGCCGAAGACGCCGGTGAACAGGTAGGGCAGTTCGGTGGCGTGCATGGCGCCCTCGTCGAGGCCGGGGATCTCCACCGGCACCGGGGCCGTGCGGTCGGCGAACTGGTACGCGTACACCGGCACGGGGCGCGGCCTGGCCGAGGCCAGCCGGTAGCCCGCCAGGTGGTCGCAGGTCGCGAGCGTGTTGCCCGCGTCGGTGACCACCGTCGACAGGGCGATCGCGGGGGTCGGGTAGGCGGACAGCGGGTACCGGGCGAGCACCCGGTCGGCCGCGCCGCCGAAGGTCTCCCGGACGCGCTGCTCGAACAGCTGCGGCGTGACGGGGTTCCCCCTGGCCTCGAACTCCAGGCCGACGTAGAGGCGCATCTCGTCGCGGGTGTTGCCCATGATCAGCGGCACGTGGCTGAAGCGGTCCCGGCGCAGCGCCTCCGGGGGGTGCAGCGGCAGCTCCGGGCCGCCGACCACCGGGAAGCCGCCCGGCCAGGACAGGGTCAGCTCGCGGACCGGTTTGGTGCGCATGCACGCCGCCGCGGTGGCCGGGTCGGGGCAGCCGAAGCCGGTGGCCAGCCGGACGCCCGCCGCCTCGGCCTGCTGCTTGGAGGCCAGTTCGCTGGCGCAGCTGAAGCTCTGGGCGATGGCCCGGTGGAACAGGCCCGCCGCGGTCGGCGAGGTCAGGTTCACGCACACGCTCGCCCCGCCCGCCGAGCCGCCGAAGATCGTCACGTTGCGCGGGTCGCCGCCGAACGCGGCGGCGTTGCGTTGCACCCAGCGCAGGGCGGCCTGCTGGTCCTGGATGCCGTAGTTGCCCGACTGGGAGCCGGGCGACTCGGCGGTCAGCGACGGCATGGCCAGGAAGCCGAACGGGCCGAGGCGGTAGTTGGGGGTCACCACCACCACGTCACCCCTGGCGGCGAGCGCGCGGGCGTCGTAGATCGCGCCCGCGCCGGTGGTGAACGAGCCGCCGTGGAGCCACACCATGACCGGCAGGTTCCGGCCGCCGCGCCGGGGGGTGGTGACGTTCAGGTACAGGCAGTCCTCGACGAAGCTCTCCGGCAGGCCGAAGTCCGAGGGCTGCGCGCACGCGGCGCCGGGCTCGGTGGCGTCCAGCGGCTCGCGCCACGGCCGCACCGGCTGCGGTGGGCGCCACCTCAGCTCGCCGACCGGCGGCGCGGCGAACGGGATTCCCCGGAAGACCCGCGCGTCCCGCTCGACCACCCCCCGCACGGGTCCCTCGGCGGTGCGGACGGCGTCCGGCCGCCCGACCGGGTCGGCGATCGCCGGGACCGCCCCCGACAGCAATCCCGCCACACCGAGCAGGACCAGCAGCCGTCGACGCCACATCGCGTTCTCCCCTCGGCA
Organism: Actinosynnema mirum DSM 43827; assembly: GCF_000023245.1. Classification (GTDB taxonomy): domain Bacteria; phylum Actinomycetota; class Actinomycetes; order Mycobacteriales; family Pseudonocardiaceae; genus Actinosynnema; species Actinosynnema mirum. Next base: position 5,485,791 of record NC_013093.1, on the reverse strand, counting down.
CGTTCCCATCGCCTCCGGCTCACCATGGCACAGAAAGCCGACGCGACCAAGGGGGGTGATTTCGGGGGTGTGGAAAAAAGCCGCCCGCCTGCGCGGACCCGGTTTATCGAGTCTTTATTGGATGATCAAACCCGGTGCAGCACCGTGGGCAATCCGTCACGGGGTGCGGGGAGCGACGTGAACCGCCACGGCGCCTCGTAGGACTCCGGGTAACTCCACTCGCAACGGCGCAGCAACGCGGCCAGGGTCGCCTTGACCTTGAGCATTCCCAGCCGCATCCCGATGCACTTGTGGCCGCCCCAGCCGAAAGGCGCCCAGGCCAACCGGCGCCCGCGGTCCTCGGCGTGCTCGAAGCGCTCGGGGTCGAACCGGTCCGGCCGCGACCACAGCTCCGGCATCAGCTGGTTGACCCCCGTGCACACCGACACCAGCTGCCCCGCCGGGATGTGGTGCCCCAGCACCTCGGTGTCCCGCGCGGCCACCCGCATGAGGATCGGCGACGGCGACACCAGCCGGATGCTCTCCCTGACCACCAGGTCCAGGGTGGTGAGCCGGTCCACGGCCGCGGCGTCCCGCGTCGGCGCCCCGGCCGCCTCGGCGCGGGCCCGCTCCCGCCAGTCGGGGTGCTTGCCCAGGAAGTAGGCCGAGGCCAGCGTGGCCGCGGTGGTCGTGTCGTGCGAGGCGATCACGGTGAACAGCGCGTGCAGCGCGACCTGCCGGTCGTCGAAGCCCTCGACGCGGCTGAGCACCGACAGGAAGTCCTCGCCCGCGCGGGCCCGCGCCTCGGGCACCGCCTCGCCCAGGTGCCGGATCAGCCACGCGCGAGCCCGGTGCGCCCGGTGCCACCGCGTGCCGGGCAGCCGCACCCGCGCCAGCGCCGTCTCGGCCCGGATGCACTCCTCGGCCGCGTCCACCACCCTCTTCCCGACCCCGTCGTAGGGCACCCCGAGGAACGCCCGCGCGGTGATCTGCCCGGACAGCTCCCTGACCGCGCCGACCAGTTCGAACCGTGCCCCGACCGGCCACCGGTCCAAGCGCTCGTCCAGGTCCTCGGCCATCAGGCGCAGGTACCCGTCCACCGCCCCCTCGCCGTAGGCCGCCTGCACGAGGCGGCGGTCGGCCAGGTGCCGGGGCGCGTCCATCGCCAGCAGGCCGCCGTCGAACCAGGGGCCGATCACCGAGGGCCAGCCGCTGACGAACGCCTTGTCCCGGTTGGCCAGCACCACCTGCACGGCCTCGGGGCCGGACACCGCGACGATCCTGCGGCCGAACGCCCGCCACCACGACACCGGGCCGTGCCTGCGCATCAGCGCCAGCAGGAACGCCGGGCCGTAGCGCGCGGTGTGCGCCCCCATCCCGACGAACGGCAGGCCCCGGTCGCCGGGGACCGGCCGCAGGCCGCTGCCCGCGGGCGGCGTGGCCAGCGCGGCCGGTCGGTGCGGGACGCGCCCCAGCAGCGCGTCCAGCCAGTGGTCCGAACCCATCTCCACGAGCCCGCGGTTCTCCACGCGGGACCGCTCCCCGTGCGCTGTCATGTCAACCGACCTCCTGGTCGTCGTGAGCGGGGTGCGCCGTGCTCATGCTTCGGTGCCGCGAAGTCCCCGTTCCGAAGGCTTCGCTTTAGGTCACCCGGCATTCCGCCGCTCGGGTGATGAAATCCGTTGCCCGCACGAGTTGGCGGATAGTTTCGTCACTTGCCCGCCGGGCGTCCACAGTATCCGTTGCGCCGAACCGGTCACGTCATCACTTCGACCTGATCGGGTGTCCCGGCTTGATAATAGCCACGGCGTTGACGGTGCCCGGCGACGCGGGGCATAGTCGGGTGGCACCCAAGATTGATCGAGGGGCTCGAAAATCCACTCAGGACAATTCCGGTCTTCCCGGTCGAGTGGAATGCCGCAATCGCGGAAATATGCCGTGTTCGGATCTCTGCCTGTGGAGAAGGGCTGAGCATGTTGCTGCACGCAGGGCTGCGCGGAGGCTCGGCCGAGGGGAACGCCCGGAGCGGCGGGGAGGCGTCCGCCGATCCCGTCGCCGTGGTCGGGATGGGGTGCCGCTACCCGAGGGCGCTGTCCTCGCCGCAGCAGTTGTGGGACTTCGCGCTGCGCGGCGGGAACGCCGCCCGCCCGGACTTCCCCGGCGACCGGGGGTGGGACCTGCGCGCGCTGACCGACACCGGCGCGCCCGGCTCGACCTACGCGCGCGGCGGTTCCTTCCTGGACGGACCGGGGGAGTTCGACGCCGCCTTCTTCGGCGTCAGCCCGCGCGAAGCGCTCACCATGGATCCGCAGCAGCGGTTGCTGCTGGAGGTGTCCTGGGAAGCGCTGGAGCGCGCGGGCATCGCCCCCGACGCGCTGGCGGGCAGCGACGCCGGCGTCTACTTCGGAGTGGTGGCGCAGGAGTACGGCCCGCGCGTGTTCGCCGGGGCGCTGGAGCACGCGGGCCACCTCACCACCGGCACCACCCCGAGCGTGGCCTCGGGCCGCGTCGCCTACGCCCTGGGGCTCGAAGGCCCTGCCGTCACGGTGGACACCGCCTGCTCCTCGTCGCTCACCTCGGTGCACCTCGCGGTGCGGGCGCTGCGCGCGGGCGAGTGCTCGCTCGCGCTGGCGGGCGGCGCGAACGTGGTGTGCGCGCCCAGCATCCTCGTCGGCTTCGGCCACCTCGGCGCGCTGGCCCCGGACGGGGTGAGCAAGCCGTTCTCCGACGACGCCGACGGGTTCGGCGTCGCCGAGGGCGCGGGAGTGCTGGTGCTGGAACGGCTCTCCGACGCGCGTCGCCTCGGCCACCCCGTGCTCGCCGTGCTGCGCGGCACCGCCATCGGGCAGGACGGCGCGTCCGAGGGGCTGTCCGCGCCCAGCGAGCACGGCCAGCGGCGGGTGATCCGCGCCGCCCTCGCCGACGCCGGGCTCACCCCCGCCGACGTGGACGTGATCGAGGCGCACGGCACCGGCACCCGCGTCGGCGACCCCGTCGAGGCCCGCGCCCTGCTGGCCACCTACGGCGCGGCCCGCCGCGCCGACGACCCGCTGCTGATCGGGTCGATCAAGTCCAACATCGGCCACACCCAGGCCGCGTCCGGGGTCGCGGGCGTGATCAAGGCCGTGGAAGCCCTCCGGCACGGCCTGGTGCCCGGCACCCTCCACCTGACCCGCCCCACCGGCGCGGTCGACTGGTCCGGGGGCGCCCTGCGCGTCCCGACCGGAACCACCCCCTGGCCTGCCTCGGCCGCGGGCAGGCCCCGGCGCGCGGCCGTGTCCTCGTTCGGGATCAGCGGGACGAACGCCCACGTCGTCCTGGAGCAGGCCCCGCCCCCCGACCGCGCGGCGACCCCCGCCCCGTCGGGCGAGCCGCCTGCGCCGCTCGTGCTCTCCGCCCGCACCGCCCACGCCCTGCGCGAGCAGGCCGCCGCGCTGCGCGCGCACCTGGACCGCCGCCCCGACCTCGACCTGGCCGCCACCGCCCACACCCTCGCCGTCCGCCGCAGCCGGTTCGACCACCGCGCCGTGCTGGTGGCGGGCGACCGCGCCGAAGCGCTCGCCGGGCTGACCGCCCTCGCCGGGGACGCCGAGACCGTCCGGGCGCGGGCGGAGGCGGGTGCGGTGCTCGTCTTCCCCGGCCAGGGCTCGCAGTGGGTGGGCATGGCGTCGGGGCTGCTCGGGGTGGACCCGGTGTTCACCGCCTCGATCGAGGAGTGCGGCGCTGCGCTCGCCGAGTTCGTCGACTGGTCCCTGTCCGACGTGCTGCGCGGCGCCCCCGGCGCGCCTGGACCCGACCGGGTGGACGTGGTGCAGCCCGCCCTGTTCGCCGTCATGGTCTCGCTGGCCCGCTGCTGGCAGTCCTTCGGCGTGCGCCCCGCCGCGGTGATCGGGCACTCCCAGGGCGAGATCGCCGCCGCCTGCGTCGCGGGAGCGCTCTCACTGCGCGACGCCGCCGCGGTCGTCGCGTTGCGCAGCAAGGCCATCACCGCCATCGCGGGCACCGGCGGCATGGCCTCGGCGCCGCTGCCCGCCGCCGAGGTCGTCGCCCGCCTCGCGCCCTGGGCGGGCAGGCTGGAGGTGGCCGCGGTCAACGGGCCGCGCTCGACCGTGGTCTCCGGCGACGCCGAGGCCATCGGGGAGTTCGTCGCCGCCGCCGAGGCCGACGACGTCCGGGTCCGCCGGGTGCCGGTGGACTACGCGTCCCACTCGGCGCACGTCGAAGCGCTCGACGGCGCGGTCCAGGGGGCGCTCGCCGACATCGCGCCCACCGCCTGCGAGGTGGAGTTCCTCTCCTCGGTGACCGGCGGACCGGTCGAGGGCGGGCGGTTGGACGCCGCGTACTGGTACCGCAACCTGCGGCGCACGGTGCGCTTCGAGGAGGCCGTGCGCGCCGCCCACGCGCGCGGGCACCGCTTCTTCATCGAGGTCAGCCCGCACCCCGTGCTCACCGTGGGGGTGGAGGAGTCGCTCCAGGACGCCCCGGTCGACGACCCGGTCGTGGTCGTGGGCACCCTGCGCCGCGACGACGGCGGCCCGCGCCGCCTGCTGGCCTCGGTCGCCGAGGCGCACGCCGCGGGCCTGCCGGTGGACCTGACCGCCCGCCTGGGCGACCGGCCCGCGGTCGAGCTGCCCACGTACCCCTTCCGGCGCCAGCGGTTCTGGCTGCCGCCCACCACCGGGACGACCCCGGCCGGACCGGCCCCGGAGCACCCGCTGCTGGACGCCGCGCACGACCACCCCGAGCACGACGGCCTCCAGTTCACCGGCCGCCTCTCCCTGTCCACCCACCCCTGGCTGGCCGACCACGCCGTGGACGGGGTGGTGCTGCTGCCCGGCGCGGCCGTGGTCGAGCTGGCCGCCTTCGCCGGGCGGCGCGCGGGCCACCCCGAGGTGACCGAGCTGGTGCTGCGCGAGCCGCTGGTGGTCCCGGCGGAGGGCGCGGTGCTGCTGCGCGTCGTCGTCACCGGGGGCACCCCCGACGGCCCCGGCGTGCGGCTCTACTCCCGCCGCGACACCTCGCTGGGCGCCGGGGCAGGCTGGACCAAGCACGCCGAGGGCTCCCTGGGCGCCGCACCGCCCGCGCCCGCGCCGGACCGGGCCGCCTGGCCCCCCGAGGGCGCCGAACCGGTGGACGTGTCCGACGCCTACGACCGGCTGGCCGCGCGCGGCTACCACTACGGCCCGGCCTTCCGGGGACTGCGCGCGCTCTGGCGCCGTGGCGCGGAGATCCACGCCGAGGTCGCCCTGCCCGGCGGGGGCGGCCCAGGGGAGTCCGGCACAGCGGAGTCCGGCACAGGGGGGTTCGGCACCGGGGAGTTCGGCCCAGGGGAGTCCGGCACAGCGGAGTTCGGCACAGGGAAGTCCGGCACCGGGGAGTCCGGCACCGGCGAGTTCGACCTGCACCCGGCCCTGTTCGACGCCGCCCTGCACGCCCTCGTGCACGTCGCCCCCGACGCCGGGGCAGGCGGGATCAGGCTGCCCTTCTCCTGGTCGGGCGTCCGGCTGCACGCCGTGGGCGCCACCGCCCTGCGGGTGAGCATCACCGAGACCGGCCCCGACACCTACGCGCTGGCGCTGGCCGACCCCACCGGGCAGCCGGTGTGCGAGGTGGGGGAGCTGCTCCTGCGGCCGATCACCCCCGACCGGCTCCACGCGGTGCGCGCCGGGGTCCGCGACGCGCTGCACAGCGTGGAGTGGACCCCCGTGCCGGTGGGCGCGGCGGGCGTCCCCGAGTGGGTGGAGTGGGCCGAGTGGGTCGGCGGGACCCCGGCGCGGGCCGTCGTCCTGCGCCTCGACGCCGCCGCCGACGGCGCGGACCTCCCGCACCGGGCGCGGCGGGCGCTGGACGAGGTCCTGCTCCTCGTGCAGCGGTGGCTGGCGGACCCGCGCGCCGAGGGCGCCACCCTGGTCGTGCTCACCCGGCGCGCGGTGTCGACCGGTCCCGGCGAGGACGTCGAGGACCTGGCCGCCGCCCCGGTGTGGGGGCTGGTGCGCAGCGCCCGGACCGAGCACCCCGACCGCGTCGCGCTGGTGGACCTGGACGACTGGGCGGGCTGGCGCGACCGCGTCCCGCGGGCCCTCGCCGCCCTCGCGGCGGGAGAGGGCGAGGTGGCGCTCCGGCGGGACGCGCTCGTGGCGCCGCGCCTGGCGCCCGCGTCCGGCGCGGTCACCGAGGGGCTCGACCTGCTGGGCGGCCCCGGCTGGCGGCTGCGCACCCTGGGCGCGGGCACCCTGGAGGCGGCCAACACCGCGTTCGCGGACTGGCCCGAGTCGCGGCGACCGCTCGCCCCCGGACAGGTGCGGGTCGCGGTGCGCGCGGTCGGGCTGAACTTCCGCGACGTCATGATCGCCCACGGGCTCTACCCCGATCCGCTCGTGGACCTGGGGAACGAGGGCGCGGGCGTGGTGCTGGAGGTCGCGGACGACGTCCACGACCTGGCGCCCGGCGACCGGGTCATGGGCATGTTCTACGGCGTCGGCCCGGTGGTGGCGCGCGAGCGCGGCTACTTCGCCCGCTTCCCGGACTCCTGGACCTGGGCCGAGGCCGCCGCCACCCCGGCGGTGTTCCTCACCGCGCACTTCGCGCTGCGCGGGCTCACCCCCGGCGCGCGGGTGCTGGTGCACGCCGGGACCGGCGGGGTCGGCATGGCGGCCACCCGGCTCGCCCACCACCTCGGCGCCGAGGTCTTCGCCACCGCCTCCCCCGCGAAGCAGCACCTGCTGCGCGCCGCGGGCCTGGCCGAGGACCACGTGGCGGGCTCGCGCACCCTCGACTTCCGCGACCGGTTCCTGGCAGCCACCGGCGGCGCGGGCGTGGACGTGGTGCTCAACTCCCTCGCGGGCGGGTTCGTCGACGCCTCGCTCGATCTGCTGCCGCGCGGCGGCGACTTCGTCGAGCTGGGCAAGACCGACCCGCGCGACGCCGACGAGATCGCCGGGACCCGTCCCGGCGTGCGCTACCGGCACTTCGACCTGACCCAGGTCGGCCCGGAGGAGACCGGGGCGGCCCTGGCCGAGCTGGGCGCGCTGTTCGAGCGGGGCGCGCTGCGCCCGCTGCCGGTGTCGGTGCGCGACGTGCGGCAGGCACCCGCCGCGCTCAGGACCCTCGCCCAGGCCCACCACACCGGCAAGCTCGCCCTCACCCTCCCGCGCCCCCTCGACCCCGACGGCACCGTGCTGATCACCGGCGGCACCGGCGTCCTGGGCGGCCTGCTCGCCCGCCACCTGGTCACCACCAGGGGCGTGCGGCGCCTGCTGCTGGCCTCGCGCGGCGGACCCGACGCCCCGGCCGCCCGCGCGCTGGTGGCGGACCTGCGCGCGCTGGGCGCCGAACCCCTGGTCGTGGCCTGCGACGTGGCCGAACCCGGGGCGTGGGCCGCGCTGTCGGCCGCCGTGCCCGCGCGGCACCCGCTCACCGCCGTCGTCCACGCCGCGGGCGTGCTGGACGACGCCGTGCTCACCGCGCTGACCCCGCAGCGGCTCGACCGCGTGCTGCGGCCCAAGCTCGACGCGGCCTGGCGCCTGCACGAGGCCACCGCCGACCTGGACCTGGCCGCCTTCGTGCTGTTCTCCTCGGCGGCGGGCCTGCTGGGGACGCCGGGGCAGGCCAACTACGCCGCGGCCAACACCTTCCTCGACGCGCTGGCCGAGCACCGCCGCCAGCGCGGCCTGCCCGCGACCGCGCTGGCCTGGGGCCTGTGGGCGGACGGCTCCGGCATGACAGGCCACCTCGACGACCGCGACCTCGCCCGGCTGCGCCGCGCGGGCTTCACCGCCATGTCCGCCGCCGAGGGCCTCGCCCTGTTCGACGCCGCCCTGGACGACGGCCGGGCGCTGCTGGTCCCGGCCCGCCTCGACCCGACGTCCGGGCGCGCGGCGGACCGGCCCGCCCTGCTCGGCGGCCCGGTCAGGTCCGCGCCCCGCGCGGCGGGCGGCCCCGCCACCGCGCGGCGGCCCCGCGCGGGCGACCTGGCGGGCCTGCCCGAGGCCGAGCGCCGAGCGGTGCTGACCGACCTGGTCCGCGCCGTCGCCGCCACCGTGCTGGGCCACGACTCGGCCGAGGACATCGACCCGAACGCGCGGTTCCAGCACCTGGGGTTCGACTCCCTGGGCGGGGTGGACTTCCGCAACAGGCTCCGCAGGGCCACCGGCCTGCCGGTGCCGACCAACGCCGTGATCGACCACAAGACCCCGGCGGCGCTCACGACGCACCTGCTGACCCTCGTCACCCCGACCGCCGAAGCACCCGCCCCCGCGCCACCCGCCCCACCCGCGCACGGCGCTGTTGCGAATGGCGCTGTCCCGAATGGCGCTGTCCCGCGCAGCACCGCCCCGAACGGCACCGCCCCGAACGGGGCCGCCCCGCAGAGCCCTGTTCCCCACCGCGCCGCCCCGAACGGCGCCACTCCGAACGGCGCCACTCCACACGCCACCGCCCCGCCGGTCACCACCCCGCCGGAGGCGACCGGGGAAACGCACCCGCTGAGCCACTACCAGCGCGACGTCGTGGGCGTCGGCCTCGCCCACCCCGAGCTGCGCCAGGCCCAGCCCAGCGGGTACCTGCGGTTGCGCGGCGCCACCGACGTCGAGCGGGTGCGCGCCGCCATCCGCCGGACCGCCCTGCGCCACGACGCGATGCGGCTGCGGCTGGAGGTCTGCGGCGACGAGTGGCGGCAGCGCGTGCTGCCCGACTACCCCGACGTCGAGGTGGTCGACTTCCGCGCCGGGCCCGACCCGGCGGGGGAGTGCCTGCGGTGGATCGAGCGGGCCGTCGACACCCCCGTCCCCCTGGCCGGACCGCTGGTGCGGACGGTGGTCCTGGTCGACGACGACGCCTCCCTGGTCGTCTTCACCCGCTTCCACCACGTCGTGGCCGACGCCTGGGGCATCAACCTCGCGCTCGGCGACATCGCCGCCGCCTGCCGCGCCGAAGCGCCCCCGGCCCCGCTCTCCCCGGCGCCGAGCTGCCTGGAGGCGGTGGCGGCCGACGCGCGCTACCGGTGCTCACCCGAGCGCGAGGCCGATCGTGACGCCCTGGTCGACGTGCTGGCGCCGTTGCGGCCCGCCCTGTTCCCCCGCGCCGCGTCCGCGCGCGCCCACCGCCGCCTGCGCCACTCCACCAGGGTGGACGCCGACGTGGTCGACCGCATCCGCGCCACCGGGCGTTCGGTGTTCTCGGTGACCGCCGCCGCCCTGGCCGCCTACCTGCGCCGCCTGCACCGCGAGGGCGACGTCGTGCTGGGCGTCCCGCTGCTCAACCGCCGCACGCCCGCCGAGCGGGCCACCATGTCGCACGTCACCAACACCCTTCCGCTGCATGTGCCCGTCGACGAGCGGGACACGCTGCCGGAGCTGGCCGACCGGGTGGCCTCCGGGGTCGGCGAGCTGCTGACCCACCAGCGGTTCGCGCTCGGCGACCTGCGCGCCGCGCTGCGCTCGGCGGGCAACCCGGCCAGGGACCTGTTCGACGTCACCTACTCCTACATCACCGTCCCCGAGGACGGCCTCGGGGAGGACGTCGAGCTGACCGTGCTCGCCTCCGGCTACGCCCTCGACGCGGTCAACGTCGTCGCCCGCGAGCACCGCTCCGACGGCTCGTTGCACCTGGACGTCTTCTACGCCGACGACGTGCTCGACGGCGACCTGACCGTCGACGCGGTGACCGGGCACGTCGCCCGCCTGCTCCGGGCGGGCCTGGACGACCCGACCGCCCCGGTGGGCTCGCTGCCGGTGCTCGGCCGGGCCGAGTCCGCCCGCCTCGACGCCTTCGAGCGCCCCGAGGCGGTGGGCTTCGACGAGACCACCACCCTCGACCGGCTGTTCGCCGAGCAGGCGGAGCGCACCCCCGGCCGCCGCGCGCTGACCTGGTCCGACCCGGACGGGACCACCCGCGAGCTGACCTACCGGCAGTTCCACCGGCACGTCGCCCGAGTGGCCGGGCTGCTGCGCGCGCGGGGCCTGCGACCCGAGGAGCCCGTGCCGGTGGTGCTGCCGCGCTCCCCGAGCTTCCTGGTCGCCGTCCACGCGGTGCACGCGGCGGGCGGGGCCTACGTGCCGGTCGACCCCGCCCACCCGGCCGAGCGCGTGCGGACCATCCTGGGCGACTGCGGCGCCCGCCTCGCCATCGCCGACGTCGACCTGGGCGACCTCGGCGTGCCGTCCCTCGCGGTGGACCTCGACGCGGACCTCGCTGCGGACCTCGACGCGGACCTCGCTGCGGACCTCGCTGCTGACCTCGCTGCTGACCTCACTGCCGACCCGGCGGCGGCCCCCTGGACGGACCAGGCGGCAGACCCCGCGGCCGACAGCGCCGTCCCCGCCCCGGTCACCACCACCCGGCCCGGCGACCTCGCCTACGTCATCTACACCTCCGGCTCCACCGGCGTGCCCAAGGGCGTGATGGTCGAGCACCGCTCGGTGGTCAACCGCCTGGCCTGGATGCAGCGCCGCCACCCGCTGGGGCCGGACGACGTCGTCCTGCACAAGACCCCCACCACGTTCGACGTCTCCGTGTGGGAGCTGCTGTGGTGGGCGCACGCGGGCGCGACGGTGGCGGTGCTCCCGGCGGGCGCCGAGCGCGACCCGCGCGAGCTGGCCGCCGCGATCGAGCGCCACGGCGCCACGGTCGTCCACTTCGTGCCCTCCATGCTCGGCCCCTTCCTCGACCACGTGGAGGCCGACCCGCGCGCCGCCGAGCGGGTGCGCACCCTGCGCCGGGTCTTCGCCAGCGGCGAGGCGCTGACCCCGGCGCTGGCGGAGCGGTTCCGCGCGGTGCTCGCCGCCGCCGGCAACCCGGAGGCGCGGCTGACCAACCTGTACGGGCCCACCGAGGCCACCGTGGACGTGTCCCACCACGACGTCCCGGCCGACGGCCCGCTGACGCGCGTCCCCATCGGCAGGCCCGTCGACAACACCGCGCTGCTGGTGCTCGACGCCGCCGGTCGCCGCTGCCCGGTCGGCGTGCCCGGCGAGCTGAACATCGCCGGTGTCGCCCTGGCCCGCGGCTACCTGGGCAGGCCCGCGCTCACCGCCGAGGCGTTCGTGGTGGACGAGTCGATCCCCGAGGGCCGCCGCTACCGCACCGGCGACCTGGCCCGCTGGCTGGCGGGCGGCGACCTGGAGTACCTGGGCAGGCTCGACGACCAGGTCAAGATCCGGGGCAACCGGGTCGCCCCCGGCGAGGTCGAGGCCGCGCTGACCCGCTGCCCTGGGGTGTCGGCCGCCGCGGTCGTCCCGGAGGACGGCGGCTCGGGCGCCCGGCTGGTCGCCTACCTCGTCGCACCGCACGCCGACGGGACCGACCTGGTGCGCGCGGTGGTGGACTCGCTGAACCTGCGGCTGCCGGGGTACATGGTGCCCTCCGAGTACGTCCGGGTGGACGGGCTGCCGCTGACCCCCGGCGGCAAGGTCGACCGCCGGGCGCTGGCCGCGCTGGGCCGCCGCGAGCGCGGCTCGGGCCGCCCCGGCAACCCGCTCGAGGAGGCCGTCGCCGAGGTCTGGCGCGAGGTCCTGGGCACCGACGCCTTCGGCGTGCACGACGACTTCTTCACCGTTGGCGGCGACTCCATCCTGGTGCTGCGGATGCGCACCGAGGCGGAGAGGCGCGGCCTGCCCTTCGACCTCGACCGGTTCCACGCCCACCCCACCGTCGCCGCGCTCGCCGCGGGCCTGGACGCGGCGGCGCCCGCCCTCCCCGCCGTCGCCCCGGTCACCGAGCCGTTCGAGCTGGTGCCGCTGATCGACCGCGCGGGCCTGCTCGGCGTCGAGGACGCCTTCCCCGCCACCCGGCTCCAGCTGGGGATGCTCTTCCACAGCCGCCAGCGCGCCGGTTCCCCGCTGTACAAGGACGTCTTCCGCTACCGGCTGCGCCTGCCCTGGGACGAGGCCGCCTTCCGCCGCGCCGCGGCGGACCTGGCGCGCCGCCACCCCGCGCTGCGCTCGACGTTCGACCTCACCGGCCGCTCCACCCCGCTCCAGCTCGTCCTCGCCGAGGCGCCCGACGCGGTGGAGGTCGTCCACGGCCCCGCCGACCCCGAGGCGCTGGAGCGGGAGGTCGAGGCCCGCCTGGACGCGCTGCACCACGCCGACTACCCGCTGCTGGACGACGACCCCGACCACCCCGCCCCACTGCACCGCGTCTGCGCGGTCGTCCACGGGGACGACTCCGGCCAGGTGGACCTGGTGCTCGCCTTCCACCACGCGATCCTCGACGGCTGGAGCGCGGCGGCCCTGGTCGGCGAGCTGCTGGAGGACCACCTGGCGCTGGTGGCGGGCCGCGCGCCCGCCGACCGCGCCCCCAGCCCGGCGCTGCTGCTGGCCGAGCAGGTGCGCGCCGAGCACGACGCCTGCCACGACCAGGCCCACCACCGCCACTGGGCGCGGGCGCTGGAGCGCTCCCGGCCCACCACCGTCGAGTCGGTGCGGGCGCACGTGAGCGCGCCCGGCGGGGGCGAGCGCACCCTGGTGCTGCCCGCCTGGCTGGACGCCTGCGCCAAGGACTTCGCCCGCCGCCGGGGCGTGCCGCTGAAGTCGCTGCTGCTGGCCGCCCACTGCCTGGCGCTGCGGGCCGTGACCGGCGAGGAGGACGTCACCACCGGCTGCGTCACCCACACCCGCCCCGAGCGCGCGGGCGCGGAGCTGTGCGCCGGGCTGTTCCTCAACACCGTCCCGGTCCGCCTGGCCGACGGCCCGCGCACCTGGGGCGAGGCCGTGGACCACGTGCTGCGCTGGGAGCGCGAGTCCTACCCGCACCGCCGCCTGCCGCTGAGCGTCCTGCAGGACGAGCGGGGCGGGCCGGTGCTCGAGACCGCGTTCAACTTCGTCAACCACCACGTCCTGGCGCAGACCCTGCGCGGCGACGACCCTGGCTCGCCCGCCGCGTCGCTGGTGGACGTGGCGGTGCGCGAGGAGACCAACTTCGCCCTGCTCACCACCGCGGTGGTGGACCCGCGCGACGGCAGGCTGGCCCTGCGGCTGAGCTCGGGCGGTGACGCGCTCACCGACGAGCAGTGCGCCGAGTTCGGCAGGCTCCTGATCGGCGTCCTTGCCGACACCGTCCGGCGGCCCGACGCCGCGATCGACCTCGACGCCCTCCGGTGGCGCGACGTGACCGAGGCGGTCGCCCACGCCGCCGCGCTGCACCCGTCCGCCACCGCCGTCGTGGGTGACACCGCGAGCCTGGACTACCGCGCGCTCGACGACACCGCCGACGCGATCGCCCGACACCTGCTGGACCTGGGGATGCCGCCCGGCGCCCGCGTGGCGGTGCGGATGCGCCGGGGCGTCGCCCTGGTGGCGGTGGTGCTGGGCGTCATGCGCGCGGGCGCGGCCGTGGTGCCGCTGGACCCGGACTACCCGCAGGCCCGCGTCCGCGCCATGGCGGACATCGCCGCGCCGTGGCGGGTGGTCGCCGACCCGGACCTGCGCGCCGCGCTCGGCGGCGTGCCCACGATCGACCCCGCAGAGCTGCTGGCCCCGCCAGGGCGCGACCCCGCGCCGCTGCCGCGACCGGGACCGGAGGACATCGCCTACGTGCTGTTCACCTCCGGCTCCACCGGCGAGCCGAGGGGCGTGGCCATGCCCCACCGGGCGCTGGCGAACCTCGTCGAGTGGCAGAACCGGCGCGCCACCGGCCGTGCGGCGGCGGGCGGGCGCGCGCCGACCACGCTGCAGTTCGCGCCGCTGAGCTTCGACGTCTCCTTCCAGGAGATCTTCTCCACCCTGTGCGGGGGCGGCGCCCTGCGCGTGCCCGAGGACGGCCTGCGGCAGGACGTGCCCGCGCTCCTGCGGGTGATCCGCGCGGCGGGCGTCGAGCGGGTCTACCTGCCCTACGTGGCGCTCCAGGCGCTGGCCGAGGCCGCCGTCGACGCCTGCCCGGACTCGCTGCGCTCCATCGTCTCCTCCGGCGAGCAGTTGCGCGTCACCCCCGAGATCCGCGCGCTGTGCGCGGCCAACCCGGCCCTGGTGCTGGAGAACCAGTACGGCCCGACGGAGACCCACGTGGTGCTGGCCCACCCGCTGCCGGGGGGCGGCGGGCACCCGCCGCTGCCGCCGGTCGGCGACCCGGTCTCGGGGGTCGGGGTCAGCCTGCTCGACGAGCGGCTGCGACCGGTGCCGCCGGGGACGCGGGGGGAGATCTACGTCGAGGGCCCGTGCCTCGGCCAGGGCTACGAGAACCGGCCCGGCCTGACCGCCGAGCGGTTCGTCGCGGCGCCCTCGGGGCGGCTGCGCTACCGCACTGGCGACATCGGGCTCATGCTCCCGGACGGGGGGATCGTGTTCCTGGGCCGTGCCGACAACCAGGTCAAGGTGCGCGGCTACCGCGTCGAGTGCGCCGAGGTGGAGCTGGCGCTGCTGCGGCTCGCCGGGGAGCGGGCCGGGCTGGAGCAGGTGGCCGTGGTGGCCCGCGACCTGGGCGGCGGGGACGCGGCGCTGGAGGCGTTCCTGGTCGGCGACCCGGCGCGGGTCGATCCCGCGGAGCTGCGGGTGCGGCTGGCCGAGCACCTGCCGCCGCACCTGACGCCCTCGCGCTACCACTGGGTCGCGGCGATCCCGCTGACCCCCAGCGGCAAGCGCGACGACGCCGCGCTGCGCGCGCTGGCCACCCGCCCCCCGGCCCCCGCCGCGCCGGGGGACGAGCTGGAGGAGGCCGTCGCCGGGCTGCTGGCGGAGTTCGCCCACGTGGACCGACTCGGCGTGGACACCGGCTTCTTCGACGCGGGCGGCACCTCCATCGGCGCCACCCGCGCCGCGATGACCATCGCCCGGCGGTGGGCGGTGGACCTGCCGCTCCAGGCGTTCCTCGCCGCGCCCACCGCGCGGGAGCTGGCCGGGGTCATCCGGGCGCACGGCGCCCGCCGACCGGCCTTCGACCCGGTGGTGACCCTGCGGGAGGGCGGGCGCGGGACGCCGCTGTTCCTGGTGCACCCCATCGGCGGCAACGTGCTGTGCTACCGCGAGCTGGCCGCGCTCCTGCCCGGCGACCGACCGGTGCACGGCCTCCAGGCCGCGGGCGCCGACCCCGGCACCGAACCGCTGACCTCGGTGCCCGCGCTGGCCGACGCCTACACCCGCGCGATCCGCCGCGTCCACCCGCACGGCCCCTTCCACGTCGCGGGCTGGTCCTTCGGCGGCTACGTCGCGCTGGAGATCGCCGAGGCGCTCGGCGCGGCGCAGGTGCCCACCGCGACCCTCCTGGACACCGTCGCCCTGGACACCGCGGCCCTGGACACCGCAGCCCCCGGCGAGCGCGCCCGCCCACCCGTGCCGGAGCGGCAGCTCATCGGGTTCTTCTTCCGCGAGCTGCTCTGGTACTCCTCCGGCGGGGCCGACCTGGCCGACGAGCCGGACCCGACCGGGGACGCCGAGCCGCTCCTCGACGCCGAGCGGCTCTTCGACGAGGGCCTTGCCCGGTGCGTGGCGCTGGGCATCCTGCCCGAGGACGGCTCGCCGCAGCTGCTGCGCAGGCTCTACGAGGTCTTCCGGGCCAACTACCGGGCGGTGCTCGACCACCGGCCGCGACGGGTGCGCCGCCCGGTGCGCCTGCTGCGCGCCGCCGAGGAGCTGCCCGCCAACCTCGCCATCGCCCACCGCGCGGTGGGCGGTCTGCTCGCCGACCGGGGCAACGGCTGGCGGGCGGCGGACGGGCATCCCGTCGAGGTGGTCGAGGTCCCCGGCAACCACCTGTCGATGATGACCGCGCCGCACGTCCGCACCGTCGCCAGGGTCCTCGGCGACGGCTTGGACCGCGCCGATGACCCGCGCCGCGCCGACTCGGGCGTCGAGGTGGCCCGGTGACCCCGGCGGGCGAGGTCCGCCGGGCGCTGAGCCCGATGGAGCGCTGGTACTGGGTCTGCGACCGGCTCTCCGCGCTCAACGTCGTCGCGCGGGTCCGGGTGCTCGGCCCCTGCGCGACCGCCGACCTGGAGCGGGCCGCCGCGACCCTGGTCCGGCGGCACCCGCTGCTGCGGGTGGCCGTCGCCGCCGACCCCGAGCCGCGCTTCGTCCCGGCGACCGGTCCCCGCGTCCCGGTGCGCCGCGTCGAGGCCACCCGGCCCGACCAGTGGCAGCACGAGGTCGACGAGGTCGAGCTGGCGACCCCGCTGGACCACCGCGCGGGCCCGCTGATCCGGGTGGTCCACATCCGGCACGGCCGGGGCGCGCACGGGCACGGCGAGCACGGGCACGGCGCGCACGGGCACGGCGAGGACGAGCACGGCCCGGACGAGCACGACGTGGTGCTCACCGCCTCTCACGTCATCGCCGACGGCACCACCGCCCTGGCGCTGCTGCGGGAGCTGGTGGAGCAGGCCGCCGCCCCCTCGGACGCCCCGCCGCGCGCCCCGCTGCCCCCGCCCGAGGCGCTGCTGCCCGCGCGGGTCAACGGTCTGCCCAGGGCGGTGCACCTGGTCGCGCTCTCCCTGGCCGATCAGCTCGCCGCCGCCCTCGCCCGCCCCCGGCGGCTCGCGCCGGGCACCTCGGTGCCGCCCACCCGGCGGCGCACCCGGCTGCTGCACCGCGAACTCGACCCCGCGACGCTGACCCGCCTGGTCGACCGCTGCCGCGCCGAGGGCGTGACCGTGCACGGCGCGCTCACCGCCGCGCTGGCGCTGGCCGTGGCCGACGAGGGCGGGACCCGGACGGCGCGGAGGGTCACCATCGGGTCCCCCGTGGACTTCCGCGCCGACCTCGTCCCACCGGTCGACCCCCTGGACGCGGGCGCCTACGTGGCCACCGTCCCCTCGCACGTGCGGGTCGAGCCGGGCGACCTGTGGCGCACCGCCCGAGGCGCCCAGCGGGACCTGCGCCGCCGCAGGCGCCTCCACCACCACCTCGCGCTGGTCTCCCTGCTGCGGTTCATCTCGCCCCGCTCGGTCGAGGGCAGCGCCGGGGTCGTCGCGATGATCGACCGGTCGGGGCCGGGCAACGTGTGCCTGTCCAACCTCGGCCGCCTCGACTTCCCCGACCGCGCCGGGACGTGCGCGCTGTCCGGGGCGCAGTTCGCCGCGGGCATCTCGGTCAGCGGCTACCTCGTGGCCGCCGTCAGCACCAGCCACTCGGCGCTGCACTGGAACTTCACCCACGTGGCCGACGCCGTCGACCACCGGCGGGCCGAGCGCCTGGCCGACCGGGCGGTGGGCGCCCTGCGGTCCGCCCTCACGACACCGCCGGGCCCCGCCCGGCGCCGGAACGAGAGGTCGACGATGGCGAAGAGCGGAAACCGGGGCGCGGTCGTGCTCACCGGGGCGTCGTCCGGGCTCGGCGAGGCCGCGGCGCTGGCGCTGGCCCGCGCCGGGTTCACCGTGCACGCGGGCGTGCGCTCCGAGGACGCCGCGGCCCGGCTCGCGCGGGCGCACCCGGCGATCCGGCCGCTGCTGCTCGACGTGACCGGGGAGGACTCGGTGGCCGCCGCGGGCGCCGAGGTCCGCCGGGAGGTCGGCGAGGCCGGGCTGGTCGGCCTGGTGAACAACGCGGGGATCTGCGTGTCCGCGCCGCTGGAGTGCGTGCCGCTGGACGACCTGCGCGCCGAGCTGGAGGTCAACCTGATCGGCGCGATCGCGGTCACCCAGGAGTTCCTGCCGCTGCTGCGCACCAGGGCGCGGGGCGCGCCCGACGGGCCCGCCGGGCGGATCGTCAACGTCAGCTCCGGCATCGGCCGGGTCGCCGCCCCGTTCCTCGGCCCCTACGCCGCGTCCCAGTTCGCCAAGGAGGGCGTCTCGGACGCGCTGCGCCGCGAGCTGGCCCCGCTGTCGGTCAGCGTGTCGGTGCTGGAGCCCGGCGCGGTCATGACCCCCATCTGGTCCAAGGTGGCGGTCGCCGCCCGCGACGTGCTCGACAAGGCGCCCGCCGAGGTGGCCGCGCTGTACCGGGCGCGGTTCGAGGCGTTCGTGGCCGCCAACGAGGCGCGGGCGCGGGGCAGCCGCACCCGGCCCGAGGCCGTCGCGGCGGCCGTCGTCCACGCCATGACCGCCCGCCGCCCCCGCACCCGCTACCGGGTCGGCCCGGACGCCTGGACCGCCTCGGTGGCCGCCCGCGCGCTGCCCGACCGGGTGCTGGACTCGGTGATCCGCCGCCAGTTCCGCGCGGGGGAGGGGCGGTCGTGAGGGTCCTGGTCGCGGGCGCCGGGGTCGGCGGGCTGACCACGGCCATCGCCCTGCGCGCGAAGGGCTTCGACGTCGAGGTGCTGGAAGCCGCGCCGGGCCCGCGCACCGAGGGCGGCGGCCTCGGGTTGGCCGCCAACGCCACCAAGGTCCTCGCCGCCCTCGGCCTGGACGTGGTCGGGTCGGGCGTGGGGCGCGTGTGCACCAGCTTCCGCCTGCGCACCCAGGACGGCAGGCTCATGCGCGACCTGCCGATCAGGGCCATCTCCGCCGAGCTGGGCTCCCCGGTGGTCAACGTCCGCCGCGGCGACCTGCTCGCCCTGCTGCGCGACTCGCTGGGCGACACCCCCGTCCGCTACGGCGCCGCCGTCGCCGACCACCGCGTCGACCGCTCCGGGGTGTCGGTCGCCCTGGCGGACGGCGGCGTCCGCACCGCCGACGTCCTGGTCGGCGCCGACGGCATCCGCTCGGCGGTGCGGGCGCGGCTCGTGGGCGAGCACCCGGTCCGCGAGCACGGCTACGTCTGCTGGATCGCCACCACCGCCTTCGCGCACCCCCGCCTGCCCGAGGGCGGCGCCGCCCACTACTGGGGCAGGGGGCAGCGCTTCGGGCTGATCGACATCGGCGGCGGCCACGCCTACTGGTGGGGCACCAAGAACGTGCCGCTGCCGCAGGCCCGCCGCTGGACCGGCGGCAAGCTCGGCGTCCAGGCCGCGTTCGCCCGCTGGGCGGCGGAGGTGCGCGAGGTGATCGCGGCCACCCCGGAGGCCGACATCCTGGCCGTGCCCGCCCAGGACCGCCCGTTCCTCGCCACCTGGGGCGCGGGCCCGGTCACCCTGGTCGGCGACGCCGCCCACCCCATGCTCACCAGCCTCAGCCAGGGCGCGGGCTCGACCGTCGAGGACGCCCACGCGCTGGCGCACCACCTCGCCGCGGGCGGCGATCCCGCCCACGCCCTGCGCCGCTACGAGGCCGACCGGCGCGACCGCACGCGAGGGCTGGTGGCCGCCTCCCTGCGGCTGAGCCGGGTCGAGCAGCTGGCCAACCCCCTGGCCACCCGGCTGCGGGACCTGGTCATCCGGCACGCCCCCGCGCGGGTCGTGCGCGACCAGAACGCCGCACCCATGCGTTACGACCTGCCCGGCTGACGCCGCGCCCCAACGAGGAGGCACCCCCGTGTCCACCACCGAGCCGACCGAGACCCCCGAGCCCGTCCGCACGCGCAAGCCCGGCCAGTTGCCGGTGCCGTGGGACATGCGCGCGGGCGTGCGGGCCTACCTGACCCCCGGCAAGCCCCCGCCCGGCGCCAACGACCCGCTGTTCGGCCCCACCGAGGAGCGCCCCCGCCCGGTGCTCCTCCTGCACGCCTTCATGGCCAACCAGTCGTTCAACTTCCAGGCGGGCGCGCCCTTCCTGCGCAACCACGGGTTCTGCGTGTTCACCATGAACTGGGGGAGGCCGAGGTGGGCGGGCAAGGTCGAGGTGCCGTGCAACGGCGTGGACGACCTGGCCGTCAGCGGCGTCCAGCTCGCCGAGGAGGTCGAGCGGATCAAGGAGCGCACCGGCGTCGACAAGATCGACCTGGTCGGCCACTCGGGCGGCGGCGGCCTGCTGATGCAGTACTACCTCAACGTCCTCGACGGCTACCACAACGTGGACAAGGCGGTCTCCATCGCGCCGTCCAACCACGGCGTGTCGTTCAGCACCCTGACCTACGTGCTGCGCAACGCCTTCCCCCGCTACTACGCCCTGATGGCGCGCAAGATCTTCCCGCTGTGCGACCAGGGCGCGCCGGACTCGGCGATGATCGACACCATCTACGGCAGGGGCGACACCCGCCCCGGTCCCACCTACACGGTGATCATGACCGAGCACGACCAGATCGTCACCCCCTTCCACAAGGCGTTCCTGCACGGCGACAACGTCACCAACATCCTGCTCCAGGACGGCTGCCCCGAGGACCTGTGCGAGCACGCGGGCATCGTCTACAACGAGCGCGCCTGGCTGCACGTGCTCAACGCCCTCGACCCGGCCAACGCCCGGCCCGTGCCCGCGTTCCGGGTCGACCCGTACTTCCCCGGCTGGAAGTGAGCGGACGCCACCGGGAGCACCCGCGATGAACCCCTTCGACGACCACGACCGCGCTTTCTCGGTGCTGGTGAACGCCGAGGAGCAGCACTCCCTGTGGCCCGGCGACCTGCCCGTGCCCTCGGGCTGGCGGGTGGCGCACGCCGACGACACCCGCGCCGCCTGCCTCGACTACGTCGAGCGCCACTGGACCGACCTGCGCCCGCTCAGCGCCCGGCCGCGCGCGGGCGCGCCCGACCCCGACGCCTGAGCCCTCGCCCGCCGGCCCCGCCTGCCCGCCGGCCCCGACACCCGACCCCGCCCCCGACACCCGGCCCTGACCCCGACCACCCACCCGCCGACCCCGCGGCCGAGCCGCGGGCGTCGGTGAACGACCACTTCGACCTGCGGAGGAGCTATGGCCACCTTGGCGCCCTCGCCGACCGGCTCACGCCTGTTCGGCTCGATGTTCGACCTGCGCCGCGACTCCCTGGGGGTCCTCCTGCGCGGGATGCGGGAGTGCGGGGACGTCGTCCGGTTCGTCGCCGGACCGCCCGGCCTGCGCCTGACGCTGCACGGCGTCTTCTCCGCCGAGGGCGCCCAGCGGGTGCTCGCGACGGACGCGGCGAACTTCCGCAAGGACAGCAAGACCTACGTCGAGGTGCGGGCCGCCTTCGGCGACGGCCTGTTCACCAGCCAGGACGACGCCTACCGGCGGCAGCGCGGGCTGATCCAGCCCCTGTTCACCCGGCGCCGGGTCGACCAGTACGCCGACGCCATGCGCGAGGAGGTGAGCGCCGTCCTGCGCCGGTGGCGGGGCCTGGACGACCGGGTGGTGGACCTGCGCGAGGAGTCGACCAGGCTCACCCTGCGCGTGGTGGCGCGCATCCTGTTCGGCGTCGACGTCGAGGAGGCGGTCGGCACCATGCGGGACAGCTTCCCGGTCATCAGCGGCAGCGTGGCCCGGCGCACGGTCTCGCCGGTCGGCCTGCCGCGCTCGTGGGACCGCGGGTACGCGACCGCCCACCGGCGGGTGCACGGGCTGTGCGACCGCATCATCGCCGAGCGCTCCGCCGCAGGCCGCCCGCAGGGCGACGACCTCCTCGGGCTGCTCGCCCGCGCCCAGGACGAGACGGGGGACCGGCTCGCGGCCTCGGAGGTGCGCGACCAGGTCCTGATCTTCCTGCTCGCCGGCCACGAGACGACCGCGACGGCGCTGACCTTCGCGCTGCACCTGATGGCCCACCACCGCGACGCGCAGGCCCGCGCGCGGGAGGAGGTGGACCGGGTGCTCGGCGGTCGTCCGCCGGGCGCCGCGGACCTCGACCGGCTGGGCTACACGACGCAGGTGCTCAAGGAGGCCATGCGGCTCTACCCGCCGGTGCCCTCCGTCGTGCGCAGGTCGGTGGCGGAGACCGAGATCGGGGGCTACCGCATCCCGGCGGGCTCGGACGTGTTCGTCAGCCCGTGGGTGACCCACCGCCACCCCGCCTACTGGGCGGACCCCGAGCGGTTCGACCCCGAGCGCTTCCGCCCCGAGCTGGAGGCCGAGCGGCCGAGGTACGCGTGGTTCCCGTTCGGGCGCGGCCCCCGCGCCTGCGTCGGGGAGCACTTCGCGATGCTCGAAGCCGTGCAGGCCCTCGCCATGGTGCTCCAGGAGTTCGAGCTGGAGGGCGTGGACACCGACGTCTCCCTCGACCAGGGCATGACGCTGCACGCGACCACCCCGGTCCGCTGCAGGCTCTCCCCGAGGTAGCCGCCCGCGCGCCCGCCGGGACCCGGAACCGCCGGGACCCGGCGGGCGCGGGCGGGTCCACCGGGCGGTTCGGGATCGCGCAGCCTCGGGCGAAAGCACCAAAGGACCCTCGGGCGGAAGAATGCGCACCGCGGCCAAGGTATTCCGGAAATCACCCGGCTGGTCCAGCGCGCCGGTTCGCCCGAAGTTCGGACGAACTTCGGTCCGAACTCGCGGGCTTCGGTTCGGGGCGAGTCGGAAGATTGGGGCGGTCCACCTCTTGGTCAGATAGGCGTCAAATGTATTGCGAACCTCGTATTGATCTTTAAGCAGGCTTCTGAGCTGCGTATTCTCTTGATCTGATGCCCGGTGTGCGACATGTTCGCCCCGCTTGCCCGCTGCGTCCAACGATCGTGCGCCGGATGTCGAATTAGTGGCGGAACGCCCTGTGGTCGCGCCCTTGACAGGCTTATCCGAGGCCGATACGTTCGATTTGCCGACCGGGAATGGCACGTCGATTTCGGGGTGCCCTGGGTGTCCGGTCCGGCCGAGATCTCACACGATCTTTTCCGCCCTCCCCCCGCGCGTGGGGAGGCGGCGTGCCCGACGGACAGGAGGCAACGAGCCATGGGCGTCCGCAACTCCGCAGGGGGCGGCGCGGAAGACCCCGAGGACCTGGCTGAGGTGGAACGGGCCGCCGCCGCCCGGCTGCCGGGGGACGTGCGCGACTTCATCGCGGGCGGCAGCGGCGACGAGGTGACGCTGGCCGCCAACCGCGCGGCGCTCGACGACGTGGCCCTGCTCCCCAGGGTGCTCGCGGGTGTCCAGGCGGCCGACACGAGCACCTCGCTCGTGGGCACGGCGGCCACGCTGCCCGTCGCCGTGGCGCCGATGGGCTACCAGTGCCTCGTCCACCCCGACGGCGAGGTCGCGGCTGCCGCCGCGGCGGGCGCCGCCGGCGTCCCCTTCACCGTCGGCACGCTGAGCAGCCGGTCGGTCGAGGAGATCGCCGAGACCGGCGCGTCGCTGTGGTTCCAGCTCTACTGGCTGCGCGATCGCGGCCTGGTCGCCGAACTCGTGGCGCGGGCCGAGGCGGCGGGCTGCCGGGCGCTGGTGATCACCGTGGACGTGCCGGTGATGGGCCGCAGGCTCCGGGACGTGCGCAACGGGTTCACCCTGCCCCGGACCGTCCGGGCCGTCCACCTCGCCGACGGCCCGTCATCCGCGCACGAGCCGCGCCAGGTCGGCTCCGGCGTCGCCCAGCACACGAGCGCGGTCTTCGACCCCGCGTTCGGGTGGCGCGACCTGGAGTGGCTGCGGGCGCGCACCAGGCTCCCCCTGGTGGTCAAGGGCGTGCTCGACCCGCGCGACGCCACCAGGTGCGTCGAGCTGGGCGCCTCGGCGGTGGTGGTGTCCAACCACGGCGGGCGGCAGCTCGACGGCGCGGCGCCCAGCGCGGTGGCCCTGCCGCGCGTCGTCGACGCGGTGGCGGGCGCGGCCGAGGTGCTGTTCGACAGCGGCGTCCGCAGCGGCGTCGACGTGCTGCGCGCCCTCGCGCTCGGCGCGACCGGCGTGCTGCTCGGCCGCCCAATCCTGTGGGGGCTCGCGGTCGGCGGCGAGCGCGGCGCGGCGCGGGTGCTGGAACTGCTGCGCACCGAGTTCGCGCAGGCCCTGCTGCTCGCCGGGTGCGCCGACGTCGACGCGGCCAGGGGACTCGCGACCGCGCAGGCCGCGCCGACCCGGCGAGGTGCGCCCTGACCGCCTCGGGGACCGCGATCGGGGCCGGGGCGCGGGGTCAGGGGAAGACGACGGCCGGGGAGCTGGAGTTCCTGCTGCTGGGACCGCTGGAGGTGCGCGCGGGCGGGCGCCGGGTCCAGGTCGGCGGGCCGCGCCAGCGGACGGTGCTGGCGACGCTGCTGCTCAACGCCGACCGCGTGGTGTCGGTGGACGCGCTGGCCGAGACGGTCTGGGGCGCCCGGCCCCCGTCGACCAGCCGGACGCAGGTGGCGATCTGCGTGTCCGCGCTGCGCAAGGCGTTCCGCGCGAGCGGCGCCGACGAGGTGATCGAGACCGTCGCGCCGGGGTACGTCCTGCGCTCCGGCGGGCACCGGCTGGACACCCTGGACTTCGACGAACTGGTGGCGTTGGCGAGGGCGGCGGCCCGGCAGGGCCGGGGCGCGGAGGCCGTCCGGCTGTACGGCTCGGCGCTCGCGCTGCGCCGGGGCCCGGTGCTGGCGAACGTGACCGGGACGGTGCCCGAGCACCTGTCCTGCCAGTGGGAGGAGACCCTGCTCACCGCCTACGAGGAGCAGGTCGAGCTGCGCCTGGCGCTGGGCGAGCACCGCCTGCTGGTCGCCGGGCTCGCGGCGGCGGTCGAGCGGCACCCGCTGCGCGACCGGCTCTACGGCCTGCTCATCATCGCCCAGTACCGCTCCGGCCACCGGGCCGCGGCGCTGGAGACGTTCGCCCGGTTGCGCCGCCGCTCGGTCGACGAGCTCGGCCTGGAGCCGGGGATGGAGCTGCGCCGGCTGCACGAGCGCATCCTGCGCGACGAGGACCGCCCGGCGGTCGAGCGCCCGCCGTCGCAGCTGCCCGCCGCGACGCAGGTGTTCGTCGGGCGCGCCGAGGAGCTGGCGGTGCTGGACCGGCTGGCCGCCGAGGACGGGCAGGCGGGCGCGCCGCCGCTCGGACTGCTGGTCGGCGGCGTCGGCGTGGGCAAGACCGCGCTGGCGGTGCGGTGGGCGCACGCCAACGCCGACCTGTTCCCCGACGGCCAGCTGTTCGTCGACCTGGGCGGGCACGACCCGCACCACCCGCCGTCGGCCCCCGGCGCCGTGCTCGCGCACCTGCTGCACGCGCTGGGCGTGCCGCCCGAGCGGGTGCCGGTCGCCGCCGAACGACCCGCGCTGTTCCGCACCGCGATGGCCGCCCGCCGGATGCTGCTGGTGCTGGACGACGCCCGCGACGCGGCCCAGGTCTGGCCGCTGCTGCCGAACACCGCCACCTGCCGGGTGCTGGTGACCTCCCGCGACCCGCTGCGCGAGCTGGTCGCCCGCAGCGGGGCGGTGCCGCTGCGGCTGGGCGGCCTCGGGTTCGACGAGTCCGTGGCGCTGGTGCGCGGCATCATCGGCGAGGCGCGGGCCGGGCGCGACCCGGACGCCCTGGTCGGGCTGGTCGAGCTGGTCGAGCTGTGCGGTCGGGTGCCGGGCGCGCTGCTGGCCGCCGCCGCGCACCTGGCCAGCAAACCGCACTGGGGCGTGCCCAGGATGGTCCGGGAGCTCAACCGCCCGCGCAGCAGGCTGTCCGGCCTCGGCGGGCAGCACCTGCGCGACGGGCTCGCCTCCAGCGCCCGCTGCCTGGACCCGGTGGCGGCCGACCTGTACCGGGCGCTGGGCGGCCTGCCCACGCCGGAGCTGACGTCCTGGACGGCCACGGCCCTGCTGGGCTGCTCGACACCCGAGGCCGACGACGTGCTGGAGCGCCTGGTCGACGCGCACCTGCTGGAGCCCGCCGGGGCGGGCGCCGGCGGCGAGAGCCACTACCGGCTGCCCAGCCTGTCCCACGCCTACGCGGCGGAACTTGCCACGACCGGCCCGTGACCCGGCGCGGTCCATTGGAGAGGAACAACGTGACCAGAACCGACACGCGCTCGTACCCCTTCGGCGATCCCGTGGCCCTGGACCTGCACCCCGGCTACGCGCCGCTGCGCGCCGAGCAGCCCGCGCTCCGCGTCCGGCTGCCCTACGGCGAGGACTGCTGGCTGGTCACCCGCCACGAGGACGTCAAGGCCGTGCTCAGCGACTCGCGGTTCAGCCGCGCCCGCGCGGCCGGGCGGGAGGAGACGCCGAGGGTGACCCCCGAGGCCGCGCCCGCCGGATCGATGCTCAGCATGGACCCGCCCGAGCACAGCAGGCTGCGCAAGCTGATCGCGCGGGCGTTCACCTCCCGCCGCGTCCGCGAGTTCCGCCCGCGCACCCAGGAGATCGTGGACGGCCTGCTCGACCAGGTCGAGCAGGCGGGCGCCCCGGCCGACCTGGTGGCGGGGCTCGCGCTGCCGCTCCCGGTGTCGGTGATCTCGCAGATGCTCGGGGTGCCGACCGAGGACCACTACCGGTTCCGGGACTTCTCCGCCACGGTGCTGTCCACCACCGCGCACACCCGCGAGGAGATCGTGGCGGCGCGGGCGGCCCTGGAGGAGTACCTGGGCGAGCTGGCCGACCAGCGGCGGCGCGAGCCCGGCGAGGACCTGATGAGCGCGTTGGTGGCCGCGCACGACGACGACCGGCTCACCGACCGGGAGCTCACGCAGACCGGGATCACGCTGCTGGTCGGCGGGCAC
The DNA here is from genome assembly GCF_000023245.1 of Actinosynnema mirum DSM 43827. GTDB lineage: Bacteria > Actinomycetota > Actinomycetes > Mycobacteriales > Pseudonocardiaceae > Actinosynnema > Actinosynnema mirum. The sequence continues at coordinate 5,459,571 of NC_013093.1, read as the reverse complement.
GAGTCGACCGCCAGCCAGTTCGCCTGCTCGGTGTACCTGCTGCTGGAGCGACCGGAGCGGTGGGCGCTGCTGCGGGACAACCCGGAGCTGGTGCCCACGGCGGTGGAGGAGCTGCTGCGCTTCATCCCGCTCGGTTCCGGCGGCGCGTTCGCCAGGATCGCCACCGAGGACGTCGAGGTGGGCGGGGTGCTGGTGCGGGCCGGGGAGGCGGTGGTGGCCAGCACCAACTCGGCCAACCGCGACGACCGGGTGTTCACCGACCCGGACGTGCTGGACCTGGCGCGCGAGCACAACCCGCACCTGGCCTTCGGCGGCGGCGTGCACGTGTGCCTGGGCGCCCAGCTCGCCAGGGGCGAGCTCCAGGTGGCGCTCACCTCGCTGCTGACCCGCTTCCCCGGCCTGCGCCTGGCCGTGCCCCCCGAGCAGGTGCCGTGGCGGCAGGGCTCGCTGCTGCGCTCGCCGGTGGAGCTGCCGGTCACCTGGTGACGGTCACCCCCGGTGGCGGCGCTCAGCCGCCGAGCAGGAAGTCGACGGCGGTGTCGGCGGCCGACAGCTGACGGTCGGTGGCCCCGACCACAGCCGGGCGGTACGGGAACGTGCCGCCCGGCCAGGTGTGCCCGCCCCCGTGCACGGTGATCGACACCACGCGCAGGCCGCTGTCGGGGTTGGCGCAGGTCTCCCGGCTGGTCGAGGTGCCGCCCGGTGACGCGGCGGGCCGCGCCTCCTCGCGCCGCCGCTCGTCCGCGCCGCCCGCCCGGCAGAACGCCTCCACGGTCTCGGCGGTGGAGATCGTCGGCTTCGGCGGCTCCTTGCCGATCGCGGGCGTGTCCGCGGGCGCGGTGGAGAGCCCGTCGAACGGGCGCAGCGGATCGGCGTCGCCGTAGATCGACAGCACCGGGATCGGGCCGGTCGGTCGCACCTCGGCCGGGGGACCCGGCAGCTGCCCCGCCACGGACGCGACGCCCGCGAACCAGTCGGGGTGCTCGGCGGCCAGGCGCAGCGCCATCATCCCGCCCTCGGAGAACCCGATCGCGTACACGTGGTCGGGGTCCACGCGCGCGGCGCCGGTCAGCTCGTCCACGACCGCGCGGGCGAAGTCCACGTCGGCGTCCGGGTCCGGGCGCAGATCGGTGGGTTCCGGCGAGGCGCTCCAGCCCTCGGCCACGCCCTCCAGGTAGGCCAGCGCCACGCCCGCGGCGTCCGCGGCGGCGTTCAACCCGCTGTGCCGCTCCATCTCCTCGGCGGAACCGCCCTTGCCGTGCAGCACGAGCGCCAGCGGGCGGCCTTCGGGCAGGGCGGGCGCCCCCGGCGAGGCGTGCAGCCGGTAGGCGCGGGTCCGCCCGGCGACGACGACCTCGCGGGCGGTGGTGGTGGCGTCCGCGACGGGGCGGCGCTCGACCGGGGTGAACCGCTCCACCGCGACGGCGGACGGGGCGGTCGGGGCGGGGGCCGGCGGCGGCGCGACGGGCTCGGCTCCCGCGCAGGCGGCGGACGAGACCAGGACGGCCAGCGCGAGCCCGGACCGCCTCGTGACTCCGATCATGGTCACTCAACGTAGCAGAGCAGCTCCGGGGGGACCGGGCCGAACACCTCCCCGGCCTCGCGCGTGCTGCCGGTGTGCCAGAACAGGTGCGTGCCGTCGGCGTCGCCCACCTCGCCCAGCAGGTGGTGGAACGCCTTGGCCCCGTAGCACTCGTCCACCCGCACGTCCGCCGCCTCGCGCAGCAGGTCCGCGCAGCGCCCCGCCTCCGGGTCGGGCACGCCGTACGGGGCGCCCGCGTACCCGACGTGCCGCACGTGCTCCGGGCGCACCGCGTCCGCCGGGCCGCCGAGCAGGGCGGCCACCTCGCGGGCGCGCCCCAGCAGCCCAGGGCCGAGGGTCGAGGAGCTGCCCACCACGTCCACCGCCGTCACCTGGAACGGCAGGCCGGACAGCGCGAGCCCGGCGGCGATCCCGGCCGCCGTGAGGGTCGACGCGGCGGGCAGGTGCACCCGCAGCGGCCCCGGCAGCCCCCGCGCCTGCTCGGCCAGCTCCAGGCCGGCCAGCGCGTGCGCCACGCCCGCCACCGGGTCCGCGCCGCCGAACGGGATCACGTGCACCCGCTCGCCGCGCTCGCGCAGCTCCGCCACCGCCGCGCGGTGCCGCTCCCGGTCGGGGTGCACCGACACCCCGTCGGGCACCGGCTCCAGCCGCGCGCCCGCGCCCGCGGCCAACCGCAGGTTCCGCGCCACGAGCGCGCCCGGCTCCTGCGGCAGCACCAGGGCGGTGACCCGGAACCCGAGTCGCCCCGCGTGCAGGGCCGTGGCCGCCACGTGGTTGGAGCCCGCCGTGCCCGAGGTGAGGACGGCCGTGGCGCCCGCGGCGCGCGCCGCCCCGAGCACGAACTCCAGCGCCCTGGTCTTGCACCCGCCGAAGACGGGGGAGTTCTCGTCGTCGCGCTTGACCAGCACCCGGCGCGGCGCCAGGCCGTCCACCGGGTGCAGCCGCGTGGGCGCGGTGATCAGCGGCACGCGCGGCAGCGCGCCCACCCGCGCGCCGACCGGAGGCGTCAAGCCCGGTCCCCGGCCCCGCGCAGCGCCTCGCGCAGGCTCAGCGGGCGCATGTCGGTCCAGTTCGCGTCGATCCACTCCAGGCAGGCCCGCTTGGCGCCGCGCTGCCCGGCGGTCCGCCAGCCGTCCGGGACCGCCCGGTCGGCGGGCCAGATCGAGTACTGCTCCTCGTGGTTGACGACGACCTCGAATTCGCCGGAATCCTCGTTCTCTCCCAGCACGGGAAACCTCCACGTAGTCCGTTCCGGACCAACCTAGTGAACGGTCTTTTCGATTTGTTATCCATTGTCCCGCGGGCGATCCGGTCATATCGTTCGATCAATGACGGTCACCTCTCGCGCGGAGCGGCTCGGACTGCCCAGGATGCGCGGGCTCCACCGGCTGGTGGTCTCGGCTGCCGTGGACAGCCTGGGCAGCGGGCTGTTCCTCCCGTTCACCATCCCGTACTTCCTGGTCGTCTCCGACCTCGGGCTCCTCGCCATCGGCACCGCACTCTCGGTGGCCGCGCTGGCCGGGGTGCCCGCCGGGGTGATGGCGGGTCCGCTGGTGGACCGGTTCGGCGCCACGGCGGTCGTGGTCGGCTGCAACGTGCTGCGCGCCACCGGGTTCCTGTCCTACCTGTGGGTGAGCGAGCCCTGGCAGCTCGTGCTCGCGGCGGCGCTCGTCTACTGGGCCGACGGCGCCTGGCTGCCCGCGCAGGGCGCGCTCGTCGTGGACCTCGCGGGCCTGGACCAGCAGCCCCGCTGGTTCGCCCTCATCAGGTCCACCCGCAACGCGGCGCTGGGGCTCGGCGCGATCGTCGCCGCCTCGGTGGTCGGGTTCGGCGTCGACGGCTACCGGGCGCTGGCGGTGGCCAACGCGCTGAGCTTCCTGCTGATCGCCGCGCTCATCGGCACCTGGCCCAAGGCCCGCGCGCTCGCGGGCAGGCGCGCGGCGGTGGCGCGACCGCGCCCGGAGGGCGGCTACCGCGTGGTGCTGCGCGACCGGCCGTTCACGCTCCTGGTGCTCGCCAACGGGTTCTTCGTGATCGTCGTCTACGCGATCGTCCTCCTGGTGCCCGCCTACGTGGGGATCGCGCTGCCCGACCACGCCTGGCTGCCGGGCGCGCTGTTCACCGTGAACACCGTGCTGGTGGTGCTGGCGCAGGGCCCCGTGGTGCGCTGGACCGAGGGGCGCGGCCAGGCGCAGGTGCTCCGGCTGGCCGCCGCGGTGTGGGCGACCTCCCTGGTGCTCCTGGGCGCGGCGGCGTTCCTGCCCACCGGCGCGGCGCTGGCCGCCCTGTTCCTCGGGGTGGTCGTGTTCACGGCCGCGGAGCTGCTGTTCGCCCCCACCAGCTCGGCGTTCGCGGTCAGGCTGGCGCCGCCGGGGCTGCGCGGGCGCTACCTCGGCGCGCACCAGATGTCCTGGGGCGCGGCCATGGTCGTGGCCCCGGTGCTGTTCACCGGCCTGCTCTCGCTCGGCCCGTGGTGGCCGTGGCCCGTGCTGGTCGCCTGCTGCGCCGTCGCGTGGCTGCTGCTCGGCGCGGTGCGGCGACCGGCGCGGGACTGAGGCGCCGGGGCGCCGGGGCGCCGGGGCCGGGCGCCGGGGCGTCAGCGCCCGGCGAGCTGCTCCTCGATGAACGCGACCAGCCGGTCGAGGCCGCGCTCGATCTCGTCGGGGGTCAGCAGGCTGACCGACAGCCGCAGGTGCGGCAGCGGCCTGCCGTCGCCGTGGAAGTGGTGCATGGGGGTCCACAGCACCCGGTGCTCGCGGGCGGAGTGGTCGAGCAGCCGGTCGTCCACCGGGAACGGCACGGTCAGCGTGATGAAGAAGCCGCCCGCCGGGGAGTTCCAGCGCACGCCCCGCTCCGCCGCGTCCGGCATCCGGGCGGCCAGGCCCGCGAGCACCAGCGCGCGGTTGCGGCGGTAGACCTCGATCTCCCGGAGGTTGGCCTTGGCCAGGTCGAACCCGTGCTCCAGCAGCAGGCCGCCGATCAGCGCCTGGCTCACCGGCGAGGTGTTGACCGTGACCATGCTCTTGATCCGGGAGAGCTGGTCGGCCAGCGACCAGGCGCGGCCGTCGCCGAGGTCGACCGGCTGGTCGGCCACGACGTAGCCGACGCGCGCGCCGGGGAACGCGGTCTTCGCGTAGGAACCCAGGTAGACCACCCGCTCGCCGTCCAGCGCCTTCAGCGTGGGCAACCGGTCGTCGCCCGCGCCGAAGAGGCGGTAGGGGTTGTCCTCCAGCACCAGCAGGTCCTCCTCGGCGACCACGCGCAGCAGCTCGCGCCGCAGGTCGACGGGCAGGGTGGCGCCGGACGGGTTGGCGAAGTCGGGCACCACGTAGAGGGCGCGCGGGCGCAGCCCGTCGGCCCGCGCCCGCCTGATCCGCGCCACCAGGTCCGCCAGGTCCAGCCCCTCGGGCCCGTCGCGCACCCCCAGCACGGGCATCTCCACCAGCCGGGCCGCGCCCGTGATGCCCACGTACACCGGTGACACGGCCAGCAGCACGTCCCTCGGGTCGGCGCGCAGGGCCCGCAGCACGAGCAGCATCGCCTCCTGGCAGCCCACCGTCACCACGACGGACTCCGGGTCCACGTGGACGTCCTCGTCCACGGCCAGGTTCCGGGCGACCAGCTCGTGGATGACGCCCTTCGTGCGGCCGTACTGGAACAGCGTCCGGCGCGCCCGCGCGGCGTCCCCGCCCGGTTCCGCGACCAGGTGGTCGTGGAAGGCGCGCAGGTGGCGGTGCAGGGCCTCGACGTCGAAGAACTCCTCGTAGGGCCGACCGGGGGCGAACGACACGGCGTCCGGGTGCCGGTTCGCGATCTCGTTGAGGAACTCCATGGAGGTCAGCACCGGGTCGGTCAACGAGCCGTGCAGGTCACCGGCGCGCAGCGGGTCCATCGCCGTGCCCCGCGCTCAGCGCTCGGTCCGGTGGCGCTCGGCCTCGACGGCCTCGTAGAGGGCCTTGATGTTGCCGCTGCCGAAGGTGTGCGCGCCCGCGCGCTCGATGATCTCGAAGAAGAACGTGCCCCTGGGGTGGGTGGACCGGGCGAAGATCTGGTACAGCTTGCCGTCCTGGTCCTCGTCGACCAGCAGGTTCAGCTCGGCCAGCTCGGCCGTGGAGTACCGGGTCGGTCCGAGGCGGTCCGCCAGCAGGTCGTAGTAGGCGGCGGGCGTGGTGAGCAGCTCCACGCCCCGCTCGCGCAACCGGCGCACCGCGTCCACGATGCCGTCGGTGGCGAAGGCGATGTGCTGCACGCCCGCGCCACCGTGGTTCTTGATGAAGTCGTCGATCTGACCGGGCTTGCGCGAGGTGTCCGGTTCGATGAGGGTCAGCGTGACCGCGCCGGACGTGCTCTGCACGACCTTGGAGTTCATCGCCTGCGCCCCGACGACGATCTTCTCCTCGAAGACCACCCGGAAGTCCAGCACCTCCTGGTAGAACGCCACGGTCGGCTCCAGCCCGCCCGCCTCGAGGCAGACCGCGAAGTGGTCCAGCACGCGCAGGCCGCCCGCGCTCTCCGGGTCCTCGCCGGGCGCGCCGCCGGGGCGCTGGACGAAGGTGTGCACCACGTCGCCGAAGCCCATGATCGTGGCGAGCACCGCGCCGTCGGCCTCGGTGGGCTCGGCCACCGGCCGCGCGCCCCGCCGCACCGCCTCGGCGAACGCGGCGCGGGCGTCGGCGACGCCCAGCGCGAGGTCGGCCACGCCGTCGCCGTGCACCTTCACGTACGCGGCAGCCGGGGTGTCGTCGGCGATGGCCTGGGAGAACACCAGCCGGATGGAGCCGCCGCCCACCGCGACCGAGCGCACCGACGAGGTCTCGGACGTGCCGAGCACCACCAGCCCGTACTTGTCGGTGAGCTCGCCCGCCGCGCGGTCCGCGTCGCCGACGTAGAACACGGTGTGGTCGAGCGTCATGCCGTCGAACACGCTGCCTGCCTGTGCCGCCATCACGAACCTCCAGCCGTGGGATCGCCCTCCGGCAGCATTTATAGACGGTTTGCTTATCGATCCGTTTTCACATTCACCCGCAGTGATAAGGAATTGATAAACGATTTTCCTAGCCTGAGCGGACTATGAGGGACAGCGAGGAGTGGGAGCGCGGCGCACGGGTCGACCACGGCCCCGGCGGGCTGTGGCGGTCGATCGCCGCGGTGCTGGCCGGGGGTGGCGCCCGTGCCGCCGTCGTGCGCGGGGCGCGTTCGCTGTCCTTCGCCGAGCTGGACGCCCGGACCTCGGCGCTGGCCGGGCGGCTGCGCGCGGCCGGGGTCGGGGCGGAGCGGCCGGTGGCCGTGCTGGCCGAGGACGGGGTGGACCAGGTGGTGGCCTGCCTCGCGGTCTTCCGCGCGGGCGGGGTGTACCTGCCGGTGGACCCCGCGTGGCCCGCGGGCAGGCGGGCCGCGGTGCTCGCGGACGCGGGGCCGGCGGCGGTCGTGGTCGGTGGGGCGCTCGACGGTGGTGTGGCAGGCGCCGGTGCGCTCCACGCCGGTGCGCCCGGTGCCGGGTCGACCGACGCGGTGCTCGCCGCCGAGGCGCCCGTGCTGCCCGTCCACGTCGGGGACGACGAGGGCGCGGAGGGCGTCCCGTGGCCCGAGCCCGAGCGCGACCAGGCCGCTTACCTGGTCTACACCTCGGGGTCCACCGGGCGGCCCAAGGGCGTGCTGGTCACCCACGGCGCACTGGCGAACCGGATGCTCTGGTGGCAGGGCGAGCACCCGCTGGGGCCGGACGACGTGCTGATGGCGACCGCCTCGCCCGCCTTCGACATCGCGGTGTGGGAGCTGCTCGCCGCCTTCGTCGGCGGCGCCCGGCTGGTGATCGCCGAGCACCGGCTGCGCGGCGTGGTGCCCCACCTGCCCGAGCTGATGACCGACCACCGGGTGACCGTGGCGCACTTCGTGCCCTCGGTGCTGGAGGAGCTGCTGGGCTGGATGGCCGACGGCGGCCGGGTCGGCCTGCGGCTGGTGGTGTGCGGCGGCGAGGCCGTCCCGCCGTCGCAGCGGGACCGGCTGCTCGCCCTGTCGGGCGCGCGGATGGTGCACGCCTACGGGCCGACCGAGACCACCATCACCGTGGTGCACGACGAGTGCCGCGCGGACGACCCGGCGCCCGGCCTGCCGCTGGGCAGGCCGATGCACAACGCCGCCGTGGCCGTCGTGGACGCGGACGGGCGGCGGGCCCCGGTGGGCGTGGCCGGGGAGCTGGTGGTGGGCGGCGTCCCGCTGGCCAGGGGCTACCTCGGCAGACCCGGTGAGACGGCCGCCCGGTTCGTGCCGGACTGGCTCGGGCTCGGCCCGGCGGGTGGCCGCGTCTACCGCACCGGGGACCGCGCCCGGCGGTTGCCCGACGGCCGGATCGAGTTCCTCGGCCGGGTGGACGACGAGTTCAAGGTGCGCGGCCACCGGGTGGACCCGGCCGAGATCGAGTCCCTGCTGCACCAGCACCCCCTGGTCGGCCGGGCGGCGGTGCGGCTGGCGGACGGCGCGCACGTGGTGGCCTACCTCCAGGGCTCCGCCGACCCCGCCGAGCTGCGCGCCCACCTGGCCGACCGCCTGCCCCTGGCCGTCATCCCCACCCGCTGGGTGCGCCTGGACCGCTTCCCGCTGACCCCCAACGGCAAGGTCGACTACGCCGCCCTTCCCGCGGCGCCTGCCCGCGCGAACGGCCAGGACGGGCAAGGGGGCCAGGGCAACCAGCACGGCCCCGACGGCCCCGACAGCCCGGACAGCCCCGACGGCCGAGGGGACCAAGTCAGCCGGCACGACCCGGACGACCCGAATCACCCGAACGGCCAGGGCAGCCAGAACGGCTCGCACGGCCAGTCCGGCCTGCCCGGCCCGCACGGCCGCGCCACGACCGCGCTGGAGCGCGAGCTGGCCGAGCTGTGGGCGCGTGACCTCGGCCTGGACGCGGTGGGCGTCTCGGACGACTTCCTCGCCCTGGGCGGCCACTCCCTGCTCGCCACCCGGACCGCCGCCGCCGCCTGGCGGCGACGTCGGGTGCGGCTCTCGCCCGCCGACGTGCTGAGCGCCCGCACCGTGGCGGCGCTGGCCAGGCGGATCGAGGAGCTGGCGGTGTCCGCCCCGGAGCCCGCGGCGGCCACGGCCGACGAGGCGCCCGCCGAGCTGCCGCTGACCAGCGCGCAGGAGCGCATCCTGTTCGAGGAGGAGTTCCTCGGCGGTCCCGGCCTGTTCACCGTCCCGGTGCCGACCCGCTGGCGGGGACCGGTGCGGGTGCCCGAGCTGCGGACGGCGCTGGACGCCCTGGTGCGCAGGCACCCCGTGCTCCGCGCCGCGCTCGCCGACGACGGCGGCCCGGTCCGGCTGGTGCTGCACGAGGCGGCTCCGGTGCCGCTCGTGGTGGAGGACCTGCGCGCGCTCGCCCCGGCGGCGCGGGAGGCGCGGGTCGTGGCCGCGGGCGAGGAGGCGGCGGCCGAGCCGTTCGACCTGCACCGGCCCCCGCTGCTGCGGGCGCGGCTGCTGCGGTTGGCGGACGAGGAGCACGTGTTCCTGCCGGTGCTGCACCACCTGGTGTGCGACCGGTGGTCGATGCGGCTGCTCGCCGAGGACCTGCGCGAGCTGTACGCCTCCGCCCTCGACGGCCGCGCGCCCCGGCTCGGTCCGGCCGCGAGCCCGGTCGCCGTGCCGCGCGCGGGGAGCGGGCACGACCTGGACCACTGGCTCCGCAGGCTCGACGGCGCCGCGCTGGACGGCGACCTCGCGGTCGGGCCGCGTCACCGCGCCGACCACGGGCACCGGGCCGGCCGGGTGCTGCGGCTGCTCCCCGCCGAGCGGACCGCCGCGCTGAACGCGCTGTGCGCGGCGCGCGGCGTCACGCCGTTCGTGGTGCTGCTGGCCGCGTTCCAGGTGCTGCTGCACCGGTTCTCGGACTCCGACGACGTGGTCGTCGCGGTCCCGGTGGACGGCCGGGACGCCCCCGGCGCGTACGACGTGGTCACCATGCTGGTCAACACCGTGCCGCTGCGCGCGGACCTGCGCGGCGACCCCCGCTTCTCGGACGTGCTCGACCGGGCCAGGGACGAGGCGCGGGAGGCCGTGGCGCACCAGGCGGCGCCGATGGGGCGGCTGGCGGGCGCGCTGGGCCTGCGACGCGGCGCGGGGCACCACTCGCTGATGCGGCACATGCTGGTGTGGGAGGACTCGCTCGGCGTGCCGGTGGAGCTGCCCGGCGTGGTCGCGGAGCCGATGCGCCCGCCGTCGCACACCACCGCGTTCGACCTCACGCTGATCGCGCGGGCGGTGCCGGACGGCGTCGACCTGGAGCTGGAGTTCAACCACGACGTGCTGGACGCCGCCTCGGCCGCGCTGGTCGCGGACGGGTTCACCGCGCTGGTCGACCACGTCCTGGCCGACCCCGACGTGCGGATCGGCCGGACCCGGCTGACCGGCGCGCCGGTCGAACCGGTCCTGGCCGGCCCGGTCGCCCCGCCCGCGCCCCCGGTGCTGCGCCTGGTCCGGGACGCCGCCGCCCGCCGCCCGGACGCGCCCGCCGTGGTGGACGGGGAGGTGGTGACCGGCTACGCCGAGCTGGTGCGGCGCGCCGACGCCGTCGCGGCCCGGATCAGGGCCGCCGGAGGTGGACCCGGCGACGTGGTCGGCGTGTGCCTGCCGCGCTCGACCGACCTGGTGGCGGCGCTGCTCGGCGTCCTCGCCGCGGGCCGCGCGTTCCTGCCGCTGTCACCGGAGGACCCGGACGACCGGATCACCAGGCAGCTCGACCTCGGCGGCGCGCGCCTGGTGATCGCCGCCGACCCCGACCGGTTCGCCGCCGACCGGTTCGCCGGCGTCACCGCGGTGTCCCCGCTGGTTCCCGCGGAGGGGGCGGGTGAGGCGCCCCTCGCGCCGCTGCCGGAGCCGCTGCCCGGCGACGCCGCGTATGTGATCTTCACGTCCGGTTCGACGGGTGAGCCGAAGGGCGTGGTGGTCGAGCACCGCGCGCTGGCCGACCACGTGCGCTGGGCGGTGGGGGAGTACGGGCTGACCGCGGGCGACCGGGCCCTGCAGTTCTGCGCGGTCGCCTTCGACGTGCTGGTGGAGGAGGTGCTCCCGACCCTGGCCTCGGGCGCCGCCGTCGTGCTGCGCGACGAGGAGTCGGCCACCTCGGCGCAGGCGCTGGTCGAGCTGTGCGCGGCGCGGGGCGTGACGGTGGCGAACCTGCCCACCGGCTACTGGGAGCGGCTCGTCGCCGCCTTCGACGAGGACGGGACCGCCCTGCCGCCGTCGGTGCGGCTGGTGGTGATCGGCGGGCAGCAGGTGGACCGGTCGGCGGTGGAGCGCTGGCACCGCCTGCCGAACCCGGTCCGCCTGGTCAACGCCTACGGGCCGACGGAGATGACGATCGGCGCCACCGCCGCCGACCTCGTGCCCGGCGGCGGCGTCCCGATCGGCGGGCCCACCGAGAACACGCGGGCCTACCTGCTGGACCGCTACCTCGCGCCGGTCCCCGACGGGGTGGTGGCCGAGCTGTACCTGGCGGGCTCGGGACTGGCCAGGGGCTACTCCCGCAGGCCGGGCCTGACCGGCGAGCGGTTCCTGCCCGACCCGTTCGCGGGCGGCGGGCAGCGCATGTACCGCACCGGTGACCTGGCCGTCCGCCGCGACGGCGCGCTGCACTTCATCGGCCGGGTCGACCGGCAGGTCAAGGTGCGGGGCCACCGGATCGAGCTGGACGAGGTGGAGAGCGCGCTCACCGCCGCGCCGGGCGTCGCCGAGGCGGCCGTGCTGCTGCGCGGCGGGCGCCTGGTCGCCCACGTGGCCGCGCCGCCGGAGGTGGACGGGGCCGGGCTGCGGGCGCACCTGGCCGGTCGGCTGCCCGCGTTCATGGTGCCCTCGGTGGTCGTGGTGAGCCGGGCGCTGCCGCGCACCTCGACGGGGAAGGTGGACCGCAACGCGCTCACCGCCGAGCCGGACGAGCCCGCCGACCTCGCGCTGCCGGGGGACGACGAGCCGGGGGACGAGCGCGAGCGCGCGACGAGCGCGCTGTGGGCCCAGGTGCTCGGGGTGGCCAGGGTGGGCGTGCGCGACAGCTTCTTCGACCTGGGCGGGCACTCGCTGCTGGCGATGGACCTGGTGCGCCGGATGCACGGGCAGGGCTACCGGCGCCTGCGGGTGCCGGACCTCTTCGAGCACCCCACCATCGAGGCGCTCGCGCCGTGGGCCGACGACGCGCCGACCGCGACCGGCACTGGTGCGACCGAACCTGGTGCGACCGGTCCCAGCGTGGCCGGCCCCGGTGTGGCTGCCCCCGGTGCGGCACCCGGCGTGGTGGCGCCCAACGCGACTGTTCCCGGTGTGGCCGCCCCCGGTGCGGTGCCCGACGCGACTGCCCCCGACGCGACTGCCCCCGGCGCGGTGGTGCCCGGCGCGGTCCCCTCCAGCGCGGTCCCCTCCAGCCCCGTCCCGCCCCCCGTCCCGGACTCGGCCCCGCTGTCCTGGGCGCAGCTGGGCATCTGGGCGCACGCGGCGGTCAGCGGCAGCCGGACGTTCCACCTGCCGGTCGTGCTGCGCCTGTCCGGCCCGCTCTCCGAGTCGGACCTGGCCGGTGCGACGGCGGCGCTGACCGCCCGGCACGACCTGCTGCGCAGCGCGCTCGCCGACGGCCCGGAGGGCCCGGAGTGGCGCCCCGCCCGGAACGCGCCGGTCCCGCTCGGCGTGCTCGACGCGCCCGCCCCGGACCTGGCCGAGCGGATCGCCGAGCTCGTCGCCGAGCCGTTCGACCTGCGGGCCGCGCCGCCGGTCCGCTGGACCCTGCTGCGGCTCGGCCCGGACGACGCCGCGCTCGTGGTCGTGCTGCACCACATCGCCGGGGACGGCTGGTCCGCGGGCCTGCTGGTGCGCGAGCTGGCCGAGCTGTACGCGGCCCGCACCGGACGCCGCCCCGCCGCCCTGCCGCCCGCCCCGAGCTTCCTGGCGCTGGCCGCCGCCGACCGCTCCGCGCCACCGGACCGGGACGGGCTGGCGTTCTGGACCGAGGCCCTGCGCGGCGCCCCCGACCGGATGGACCTGCCCGCCGACCGGCTGCCCGCCGAGCCCCGCGACCCCGGCCGCCACCGCGCCCGCGTGCCGCTGCCACCCGCGACCGCCTCCGCGCTGGCCGAGCTGGCCAGGCGGGAGCGGGCGACCCCGTTCATGGTGCTGCTCGCCGGGGTGCAGGCGTGGCTGGCCCGCTGCTGCCGCCAGTCCGACGTCGTGGTCGGCGCCCCCGTGGCCGACCGGGACGACGACGTCGCGGCGGGCGTGCTCGGGCCGCTGGTCAACGTGCTGCCCGTGCGCGTCCGGGTGGACCCGGCCCGCTCGTTCGCCGGGCAGGTCGCCCGCACGCGCGCCGCCGTCCTCGCCGTGTTCGAGCACCGCTCGACGCCCACCCAGCAGATCGTGCGGCACCTCGGGCTGAGCGGGCGCGGCCTGAGCCACGTCGTCTTCGACCTCGACGAGGCCGCCGAGCCCGAGACCACCGCGTTCGGCGGGGTGACCGCGCGGACCGTGCCGCAGACCCCGGCGCTGGGCGCCTTCGACCTGGAGGTGACCGCGCGCCAGGGGCGGGACGGGCTCTCCGTCGAGCTGCGCGCCGCGGCGGACCTGTTCGGGCAGGCCGGGGTCGAGCACCTCGCCGCCGCGCTGGCCCGACTGCTCACCGGGGTCGCCGAGCGGCCGGACGCCCCGCTGCGGTCGATCGACCTGCTCGGGGACGACGAGCGGCGCAGGCTGCTGGTCGGGTTGAACGCGCGGCACCGGCCGGAGCGGCCCGAGGGCGTGCTCGCCCTGGTGGCCGACTGGGTGGCCCGCACCCCGGACGCGACGGCGGTGACCGCGCCCACCGATCGGCTGACCTACCGGGAGCTCGACGCGCTGTCCGACGGCGTGGCCGGGTGGCTGCGCGACCGGGGGCTGCCCGCCGAGGGGCTGGTGGCCACCCGGCTGGGCCGCTGCCTCGAACTGCCCGCCGTCGTGCTGGGCATCTGGAAGGCCGGCGGCGCCTACGTGCCGCTGGACCCCGCGCAACCGGCCGAGCGGCACCGCCGCATCCTCGCCGACTGCCGCCCGCGCGCGGTGGTCGCCGACCGGGACGACCCGGTCTTCGGCGACACCCCCCTGCTGACCGTCGCCGACCTCCGGCCCGGAGCCCCCGCCCCGGTCCGCCCGCCGGAACCCGACCGCCTCGCGTACGTGGCCTACACCTCCGGGTCGACCGGGGAGCCCAAGGGCGTGCAGTGCGCGCACCACGGGCTGGCCAACCAGCTGATGTGGTCGCGGCGCGCGTACCCGCTGAACCCCGGCGAGGCGCTGGCGCAGGTCGCGGCCGTCGGCTTCGACATCTCGCTGTGGGAGCTGCTGCACCCGCTGACCAGCGGCGGCAGGCTGGTGGTGCTGGACCAGGAGCGGCACGGGGACGTCGTCGCGATCGCGGAGCTGGTCGCGGCGGAGCGCGTGGTGGTGCTGCACCTGGTGCCGACGCTGCTGGAGCACTACCTGGACGAGGGGCCCGCCGACTCGCTGCGGCACGTGGTGTGCGGCGGCGAGCGGCTCTCGCCCGGCCTGCCCGCCCGGTTCGCCGCCCGCACGCCGGCTGCCCTGAACCACACCTACGGGCCGACCGAGGCCTCGATCATCGTCACGCACTGGCGCAGCCCCGACCCCGCGCCGGACGCGGTGTCGCTGGGCGCGCCGCTCCCCGGCGCGCGGGTCTACCTGCTCGACCCGCACGGGCAGCCGGTGCCGGTGGGCGTGGTGGGCGAGCTGGTCCTCGGTGGCGAGGTGCTGGCGCGGGGCTACCTCGGCAGGCCGGGGGCCACGGCGGAGCGGTTCCTGCCCGACCCGTTCTCGGACGTGCCCGGCGCCCGCGCCTACCGCACCGGCGACCTGGCCCGCCACCGCCCGGACGGCGGCCTGGAGTTCGTCGGCCGGGCCGACCGGCAGGTGAAGATCCTCGGCGTGCGCGTGGAACCGCACGAGGTGGAGACCGCGCTGGTGGCGAACCCCGCCGTGGCCGCTTGCGCCGTGCTGCCCCGCGAGGACGCGCGGGGCGCGGTCGGCCTGGTGGGCTACCTCGTGCCCGCCGACCGGGACGCCGACCCCGGCCAGTTGCGCGCCGAGGTCGGCCGGGCGCTGCGGGAACGGCTGCCCCGCGCGATGGTGCCCTCGCGCCTGGTGGTGCTGGAGGCGCTGCCGGTCGGCCCGACGGGCAAGCTGGACGTCGGCGCCCTGCCCGAGCCCGACGAGGCCCCCGCGCCCCTCCCGGCCCCGTCGCCCACCGGGCCCGGCACCGCCGCGGAGCGCGACCTCGCCGCCATCTGGGCGCAGGTGCTCCCCGTGCCCGGCGACCGGGTGATCGGGCCGCAGGACAACTTCTTCGAACTCGGCGGCGACTCGGTGAGCGCGATCCGGGTGGTGGCCAGGGCGCGCGCGGCGGGCCTGCGCGTGGAGCTGGGCCGGGTGCTGCGCGCGGGGTCGCTGGCCGAGCTGGCGGCCTCCGCGAGCCCGGTCGAGGCGCCGGTCGCGGTGCGGCCCGCGCCCCCGGACGCCCGGCTGTGGCTCACCCCCGCGCAGCGCCGGTTCCTGGCCACCGCCGTCCCCGGCCACTTCAACCAGGCCGTGCTGACCGAACCCGCCGAACGGGTCGACCCGGAGGCGCTGCGGGCCGCGCTCCAGGCGGTGGCCGCCCACCACGACGCGTTCCGCCTGCGCCCGGTGCGGGCGGACGGGCGCAGGCAGGACCACGCCGTCCTCGCCCCGCGCACGGACGACCTGGTCGTGGTGCTGACGGCCGGGGCGCCGTTCCACGACGACTCGGCGGACGAGCTCGCCGCGCCCGCGCACCGCGCGGTGGACGTCGACCGGGGCCCCCTGCTGGCCGCGCTGCTCGCCGAACGGCCCGACGGCGGGCAGGTCGTCCTGCTCACCGCCCACCACCTGGCGATCGACACGGCCTCGTGGGAGACCGTGCTGTCCGACCTGGACATCGCCTACCGGCAGGTGGCGCGCGGCGAGCAGGTGGTCCTGCCGACGCCGATCACGCCGTTCGCGGACCTCGCCCGCGCCCTGCCCGCGTTCACCGCCCGGCTCGACACCCCGGCGCAGCGCGCCCACTGGCACGACCAGCTCGCCGACCTGCCCCCGCTCCCCGGCGCGACCGGTGGCGGCACGGGTGTCGGATCGGTGCTGCTCGCGCTGGGCGAGCCCGCCACGCGGGCGCTGACGGCGGCGGCCTCCCGGCACCGGCTGCGGGTGGACGAGCTGCTGCTGGCCGCCCTGGTCCGCGTCATCGCCCGGTGGACCGGCAGCCCGAGGGTGGGGCTGCTGCGCGAGGCGCACGGCCGCTCGGGGCCACCCGACTGGCCCGACCTGACCGGCACCGTCGGCTGGCTCACCGCCGTCTACCCGGTGCGCGTGGACCTGCCCGCCGACGAACCGCTGGCCGCCCTGCACGCCGTGCGCGAGGCCCTGGGCGCGGTCCCGGACGGCGGTGTGGGCTACGGCCTGCTGCACCCCGACCCCGAGGCCGAGCCGGACCTGGTGGTCAACTACCTCGGCGCCACCACCGGCGGTCCCGGCTCGGGCCTGTTCGTCCGCGCCGCCCGGCAGGCCATCGGCGGGTACGCCGCCGGGCAGGCCGCCGTGCGCGGCGTCGAGGTGATCGCGGGCATCGACGAGCGCGGCCTGTGGGTGGAGTGGCTGCACGACCGCGAGCGGTTCCCCGAGTCCACCGTGGACTCGCTGGCCGAAGGGCTGCGCGTCGCCCTGGCGGAGCTGGTCCCCCCGCTGGAGGGACCGTTCGGCGTCGCCGCCGTGCCCACCGACTTCCCGGCGGCGCGCGTGCCGGGCGACCGGCTGCGCGCGGTGCTCGCCGCCCGCTCGGGCGTGCGCGACGTGCTGCCGCTCTCCCCGGCGCAGCAGGGGATGCTGGCCTGGCACCTCGCCCGACCGGGTTCGGTCGCCTACCACACGCAGATCCTCTTCGCCGCGGACGGCGACGTGGACGAGGCCCGGTTGCGCGCGGCCTGGCAGCGGGTGGTGGACCGCACCGACGTGTTCCGGACCGCGTTCGTCCACACCGGACTGGAGGAGCCGGTGCAGGTCGTCGGCGCCAGCCCGCCGGTGGACTGGCGCGGGCACGCGGGCGCCGGACCGGACGAGGTGCTGGCCGCCGACCGGGACGAGCCGTTCGACCTGTCCGCGCCGGGCCAGCAGCGCTGGCACTGGATCGACGGCGGGGCGACGGGCCGGTGGCTGCTGTGGAGCCACCACCACATCCTGCTCGACGGCTGGAGCCTGCCGCTGGTGCTCGCCGACGTGGCCGCGGCCTACACCGCCGGACCCGCCTGGGCGCCACCGCGCCGACCGGGGTACGGCGCCTACCTGTCGTGGCTGTCCACCCGCGACGAGGAGGCGGGCGCCGCGTTCTGGCGCGGACGGCTGGCGGGCGCCACGCCGACCCGCCTCGGCCGTGCGGGAACCCCCGGCGCCGCCTCGCTGGTCACCGCCGACCTGCCGGAAGCGGCGACGCGGGCGCTGACCGGCCTGGCCGAGCGCAGCCGGGCCACGCTGCACTCCGTGGTGCTGGCCGCCTGGTCGCTGGTGCTCGGACTGCGCTGCGCGAGCGACGACGTGGTCTTCGGCGTGGTGATGTCCCTGCGGCCGGACGAGATCCCCGACTCCGAGCGCCTGGTCGGCCTCTGCCTGAACACCGTGCCCCTGCGGGTGCGGGTGGACGCCGACGGCGAGCTGCCCGAGCTGTTCCGGCGCATCCAGCAGGACCTGGTGGAGGGCTACCAGCACGCCGCCCACCCGCTGGGCCGCGTCCGGGGCTGGGCGGGCGCGCCGGACGCCCTGTTCGACAGCATCGTGGTGTTCGAGAACTACCCCGGCGACCGCACGGGTCAGGCCCTGGGCGCCGACGGCGCGCTGCGGGTGGTCCGCGCGGTGGAGAGCACCGAGTTCGCCGTCTCGCTGACCGTGCTGCCCGACGAGCGGCTCACCTTCGAGCTGACCCACCTCAGCCACGCGCTGACCTCCGCCGAGGCAGGCGAACTCGTCCGCCGCCTGGCCCGCCTGCTGGAGCGGATCGCCGAGAGCGGCGGTCCCGAGGGGAGAAGGAACCCGTGACCTTTCGAGTGCGCGACCTGTTCGCCGACGACGCAGGCGAGGCCACCGCTCAGCTGGCCGCGTGGAACGACACCGCCCGCGACTTCCCCACCGAGGTGGGCGTGCACGAGCTCGTGCGGCGGCAGGCCGCCGAGCACGGCGCGCGCGGCGCGGTGACCTTCGAGGGCGCGACCACGACCTACGCGGAGCTGGACGCCGCGGCGGCCGGGCTGGCGCGGCGGCTGGCGGGCGCGGGCGTGCGGCCCGGTGACGTCGTGGCCATCGCGCTGCCCCCGTCGGAGCGGCGGATCGCCGCCGTCCTCGGCGCGCTGCGCGCGGGCGCCGCGTACCTGCCGCTGGACCCCGAGCTGCCCGCGCCGAGGCTGGAGTTCCTGCTCGCCGACGCCGGGGCCGCGGTGCTGATCACCGACACGGCCACGCGGGAGGGCCCGGTCGCCGCCCACGACGGGCCGACCGTGCTGTGCGACCGGTTGTCCCCGGACGGTGCTCCCACCGCCGAGCCCACCGCCGAGCCCGCGGAGTTCCCCGGCTCCGCGCTGGCGGCCTACGTCATCTACACCTCGGGCTCCACCGGCCGCCCCAAGGGCGTCGCGGTCGACCACCGCAGCCTGGTCAACCGCCTGCTGTGGATGCGCGAGCGGTACGGGGTCGGGCAGGGCGACGTGGTCCTGCACAAGACGTCCTTCGGCTTCGACGTCTCCGTGTGGGAGCAGCTGCTGCCGCTGATCAGCGGCGCCCGCCTGGTGATCGCCCCGCAGGAGACCCGGCGAGACGCCACCGCGCTGGTCCGGCTCGTGCGCGCCGAGTCGGTGACGGTGCTGCACTTCGTGCCCTCGCTGCTGCCCGCGTTCCTCGACGTCGCGGAGGTCGAGCAGGCCCGCGCGCTGCGGGTGGCGATCTCCAGCGGCGAGGCGCTGCCCAAGCCGGTGGCCGTCGACTTCGCCCGGCGCCTGCCGCACTGCGCGCTGCACAACCTCTACGGGCCGACCGAGGCCACCATCGACGTCACGCACTGGCCGGTCGACGGCGACGACGAGCGCCCCTTCGTGCCCATCGGCACCCCGATCGACAACACCAGCGTCTACGTGCTCGACGACCACCTGGAACCGCTGCCGGTCGGCGCGGAGGGCGAGCTGTGCATCGGCGGGCAGGCGGTGGCGCTGGGCTACCTCGGGCGGCCCGCGCTCACCGCCGAGAAGTTCGCGCCCGACCCGTTCGGCGCCCCCGGCGCGCGCATGTACCGCACCGGCGACCGGGCCCGGTTCGGCCCCGACGGCGCGATCGAGTACCTGGGGCGGCGCGACGGGCAGGTCAAGCTGCGCGGCTACCGCGTCGAGCTGGGCGAGACCGAGGCCGCGCTGCTGGAGTCCGACCTCGTCCGGCAGGCGGCCGTGGTGGTGCGCGGCGAGGGCGGGGCCAAGCGGCTGGTGGGCTTCGTCTCCGGCCGCCCGGAGGCCGCGGGCGGCGCCGAGGGCGCGGAGGCGCACGTGCTGGCGCGCCTGTCCGCGACCCTGCCCGCCTACCAGGTGCCGTCGCAGCTGGTGTGGCTCGACGCCCTGCCGCTGACCCCCTCCGGCAAGGTGGACCGCGCGGCGCTGCCCGAGACCGCGGCGGCCCACCGGTCGTCCGCCGCGCCCGAGACCCCCACCGAGCGGGCGATCGCGGCGCTGTGGGCGGAGCTGCTGGACGGCCCCGAACCGGGCCTGGACGACGACTTCTTCCGCACCGGCGGCGACTCGGTGTCCAGCATGAGGCTGGCCGCGCGGGCCCAGCGCCAAGGCGTCCGGCTCGACGTGCAGCACATCTTCACCCACCGCACGGTCCGGGGCATGGCCGCCGCCGCCGACGAGGCGTCCACCCGCCCGGTCGTGGCCGAGCCGCGCGGCGACGACGAGGAGGCGCTGCTGGCGGGTGTCGACCCCGAGCACCTGGCGCAGGTGCGCGCGCGCCCCGGCGTCGTGGACGTCTACCCCCTCGCCCCGATGCAGGAGGGGATGCTCTTCCGCGGCCTGTTCTGGCCCGACTCGGACGCCTACTTCAACCAGAACGTGCTGGAGCTGGTCGGCGGGACCGACGAGGACGTGCTGCGCGAGGCGTGGCGGCGGGTCGCCGACCGCTACGAGATCCTGCGCACCGGCTTCACCTGGCGCGACCGGGCCGAGCCGCTCCAGTACGTGCGCGACGACCTCGCGCCGCCGTGGGCGCTGCTCGACTGGTCCGGCGAGGACCCCGATCGCCGCGCGGAGCTGCTGGAGCGGCTGCTGGCCGACGACCGGGCCGCCGGGCTCTCGCTGGCCGACTGCCCGCTGTACCGGCTGACCCTGGTGCGGCTCGGCGGCGGACGGCACTACCTGCTGTGGAGCCACCACCACATCCTGCTCGACGGCTGGTGCCTGTCCCTGATCTGGGGCGACGTGTTCCGGGTCTACGAGGAGCTGGCGCACGGCCGCGAGCCGCGGCTGGAACCGGTCCGCCCCTACCGGGACTACGTGCGCTGGATCAGGGCCAGGGCCGCGCGCAGCGAGGAGTCCGAGCGGTTCTGGCGCGAGTACCTGCGGGACCTGACCCCCAGCCCGTTCTCGACCGCCCCCGCCGACCGGGAGGGCGAGTTCGACACCGTCGTCCACGAGTTCCCCGAGCAGCTCACGCGGCTGGTGAACGAGGCGGCGCGCGGGTACGGCGTCACCACCAACGCGATCAGCCAGGCGGCGTGGAGCATGCTGCTCGCGCTCCAGACCGGCGCGCGCGACGTGGTGCACGGCCTGACCATCGCGGGCCGCCCGCCCGAGCTGGAGGGCTCGGAGCACATGGTGGGCATCTTCATCAACACCATCCCGCTGCGGATCAGGCTCGACCCCGACCAGACGGTGACCGGGCTGCTGGAGACCATCCACCGCGACCTGGCCACCACGGCGGCCCACGGCCACGTCCCGCTGGCCCAGATCAAGTCGTGGGCCTCCGGCGAGCGGCTGTCCGGCGGCCGGGTCTTCGACAACCTGGTGGCCTTCGAGAACTACCCCGAGGACAACCTGCCCGGCGACGACCTGAGCATCCAGATCATCGACCTGCACGCGCAGGAGAAGACCGAGTACCCGATCGGTCTCATCGTGCTGCCGCTGCAGAAGCTCGCGTTCCACTTCAACTACGACACCACGCACTTCACCCGCGCCCAGGTGGACCGGTTCATCGAGGTCTTCCGGCTGCTCACCGAGCAGCTGTGCCGCCGCCCCTCGGCGCGGCTGAGCGAGCTGGAGCTGCTGCCCGCCGCGGACCGCGAGCTGCTCGGGAGCTGGAACGGCGCGACCCGCGGCACGACCGGCGACGGGCAGGAGCCGTCCCTGCTCGACCTGTTCCTCCGCCACCGGGCGGCCACGCCGGACGCGCCCGCCGTGGTGGAGAACGGGGTCGTGCTCGACTACGCCGGGCTTGACGAGCGCGCGATCGCGCTGGCGGGCCGGCTGGCCGAGGCGGGCGTGCGCGCCGGGCACCTGGTGGGCGTCTGCCTGCGGCGCTCCGCGGCCCACCCGATCGCGCTGCTGGCCGTTTACCGCAGCGGCGCGGTGCCGGTGCTGCTCGACCCCGAGCACCCGGTGGCGCGGCTGCGGGAGGCGGCGGCGGACGCGGGCGTGGCCGCCGTGGTGACGACGGCGGACCAGGCCGGGTTCGAGGCGTGGCCGGTCGTCCACCCCGACGGGGGGATCGTCGCGCCGACGGAGCCCGCCGCCTGCCGACCCGGCTCGGCCGACCCGGCCCGCGACGCCTGCGTCGTCTACACCTCGGGCTCGACCGGCGGGCCCAAGGGCGTGCTCGCGCCCCAGGCGGGGCTGGTGAACCGGGTGCTGTGGTCGGGTCGCGCGTTCCCCACCCCGGAACCGCCGCGCGTGCTGGCCACCGCGGGCACCGCGTTCGACATCGCGCTGTGGGAGCTGTTCTTCCCGCTGGCGCACGGGGGAGCGGTGGTGACCGCGCCCCAGGACGCCGTGCTCGACCCGGACGCGCTGGCCGAGCTGATCGTCGCGGAGCGGGTGACCGTGGCGCACTTCCTGCCCAGCCTGCTCGCCGCGTTCCTGGACAGCCCCAAGGCCGCCGGCTGCACCGGGCTGGCGCACGTCCTGTCCGGCGGCGAGGCCGTCACCCCCGCGATCGTCCGCGCCTTCACCGGCTCCGGCCTGCCCGCCCGGCTGCACCAGGCGTACGGCCCGGCCGAGGCCTCGATCAGCGTCACCCACCACACCTGCGCCCCGGAGGACGGCCTGCGCGAGCGCGTGCCGATCGGCAGGCCCATCGACGGCGCCGGGGCGCACGTCGTGGACGAGCACCTGCGCGAGCTGCCCGTCGGTTGCGTCGGCGAGCTGGCCGTCACCGGCGTCGCGGTCGGGGCGGGCTACCCGAACGACCCGGAGCTGACCGCGCGGCGGTTCCCTGCCAACCCCTTCGGCGCGCAGCCGCTCTACCTCACCGGCGACCTGGCCCGCTGGGGCGCCGACGGCGAGCTGGAGTTCCTCGGCAGGCGCGACCGGCAGGTGAAGGTGCGCGGGCACCGGGTCGAGCCCGCCGAGGTGGACCGCACCGCCGAGCTGCACCCCGGGGTGCGCCAGGCGGTCACCGTCTTCCGCGACGGCGCGCTGACCACGTTCGCGGCGCCGCGCGCGGGCGCCCTGCTCGACGTGGCCGACCTGCGCCGCCTGCTGCGCGAGCGGCTGCCGGACTGGATGGTCGGCGAGCTGGTGGTGCTCGACGCGCTGCCGGTGACCGGCAACGGCAAGGTGGACCAGCGCGCGCTGCTCGACCTGGCGGGCGCCGGGACCCGGTCGGCGGTCGTGGGCTCGCGCCCGCCCGCCACCGAGCTGGAGAAGCTCGTCGCGCGCTGCTGGGAGGAGGTGCTGGGCGTCACGGGCATCGGCGCGCACGACGACTTCTTCGAGATCGGCGGCCACTCCCTGCTGGTGGTGCGGCTGCTCCGGGTCCTGCGGGACAACCTGCCGGAAGGGGTGCACTGCGACGTGCCGCACATCCTCAAGGCGCCCACCGTCGCCGGGCTCGCCGAGCAGCTGCTCGCCCCCGTCGAGGGCTCCGGGTCGGCCTACGTGCACACCCTCAACCCGGAGGCGACCGGCGGCGCGCTGGTCCTCGTGCACCCCGGCGAGGGGCTGGCGCTGCCCTACCACGGGCTGGCGCCGCTGCTGCCCGACGTGCGCCTGCACGTCCTCTCCGACCCGCGCTTCGGGCAGTCGGACAACCGGTTCGCCACCCTGGCCGAGATGGCCACCCGCTACGTCGAGTGGGTGCGCACCACCGAGCCCGAGGGGCCGTACCGCCTCGGCGGCTGGTCCTTCGGCGGCGTGGTGGCGCTGGAGATGGCCAGTCAGATGACCGCGCACGGCGACGAGGTGTCGGACCTGCTGCTCGTCGACAGCCACAACCTCAACGCCGCGCCCCGCACCGGGGACCCCCGCGAGGGCGTGCGGCAGCGGCTGGTCGAGCTGGGCGTCGACCCGGACTCCCCGGAGGGCGTGGACGTCGTGGAGGAGCTGCTGCACAACGGCGCCCTCGCCGCGCAGTACGCGCCCCCGGCCTACCGGGGCCGGGTGAGCCTGCTGGTGACCCCCACCGACGGCGACCGCGACGCCGTGCGCGCGCGGGGCTGGGACCGGGCGCTGCTGCCGGACCTGGTCGTCGAACCCGTGCCGGGCGCGCACGAGCGGTTGTTCGACGAGGAGCACCTGTCCGACACGGCGGACGCGATCCGCCGCGCGCTGGGAGGAGAGCGGTGACCGCGCTGTCACGCGTGTCCGGGCAGGCCCCGGACCGGGTCGTGGAGACCTACGCCGAGGGCAAGCCGTACGACCTGTTCTTCCTGGACGTGGCGGGCGTGCGCCTGGTCGGTCGCAAGACCGAGGCCGCCTACCCCGGCCCCGACCGGGACGGCCTGCCCGCCGAGCGGCTCAAGTGCGCGCTCGTCGAGGCGCGGATGCTGCTGGGGGTGGTGGAGCGCGACCAGGTGGCCGAGGACCACGTGGCCGTGTTCCACCGCCCGCTGGGCGAGGCGGAGAAGGCCGAGCTGTTCGCCGCGGCCGTCGCCGACCCCACGACGGACCTGTACTACCCGTACGCCCAGCTCGGCGACCGCGTCCGCGAGACCGAGGAGGGCGGCTGGGAGGTGACCGACGAGTCGGCCCGCGAGCTGGACCACGCCGAGGAGGTCCTGCGCGACCACGTGCCGGACCGGCTCGCGGAGCTGGGGTTCCGGGGCGGGGTCGCCTACGACGCCGCCTGCTCGACCGGCGCGTTCCTCCAGGCCGTCGGCCGCCGGTTCCCCGGCACCCGCACCATCGGGCAGGACCTCAGCCCCGCCATGGTGGCCCGCGCGCGGACCAGGCTCGACGAGGCGCACTGCGGCGACGGCATCCGGCCCGCGATCCCGGAGGCCAGCGCCGACCTGGTGGTGTGCAGGCACCTCAACGCGTTCGTGGTCGGCACCGGCCAGGCCCACGACCTGCTCGCCGCCGCGGCGAGCAGGTGCCGGGAGGGCGGCCTCGTCGTGCTGCTCGGCCACACCCCGGTCCTGGTCAGCAGCCAGTGGTGCGAGATGTCCGGGCTGACCCCGCTCCAGCGCTCGGGAGCCACCCCGTCCGGGCACGCCCTGTTCCAGTGCTACGTGCTGCGCAAGGGGTGAGCCCCGCGCACGCGCGGCCCCGCGCGGAGGGCGGACGGTGATGCTGGTCAGCGGCAGACTCGTGCTGAGGCGGTTCCGCCCCGGTGACGCGGAGGCGTTCGCCGCCTACCGCTCCGACCCGGAGGTGGCCCGCTACCAGGCGTGGGACACGCCGCTGTCGCTGCCGGACGCGGTCGCCGCCGTGGCGCGGCACGCGGCGGCCGACCCGGAGCGGGTCGGGTGGTTCCCGTACGCCATCGCGCTCGACGGCGAGCTGATCGGCGACCTCGGCGTGAACCTGCGCGAGGACCGGGAGCAGGCCGACCTCGGGTTCAGCGTCGCGGCGCCGTTCCAGGGCCGCGGCTACGCCACCGAGGCCGTGGAGCGCGTGCTGCGGCACCTGTTCCTCGACCGGGGGATGCACCGCGTGTCGGCGGAGTGCGACCCCCGCAACACCGCGTCCGCGCGCCTGCTGGAGCGCGTCGGCTTCCGGCGCGAGGGGCTGCGGAGGCAGAGCACGCGGCTGCGCGGGGAGTGGGTGGACGACCTGCTGTTCGGCCTGCTCGCCGCCGACTACCGCCGGGAGCTCGCGGACGGCGGCGAGCCCGGCGGGTGAGCCGCACGCCCCCTCACCCGGAATTCCCGAACCGACCCCGCAGCAATCCGGTGAAAGGCACACCACCGGTATTGCGGCGGGGTCGGTCCGGTATTCGCCTGGCGAGTGCGGAAAGGCGAATTCGGATATCTTGACGGTGCGTTCCGGGGCGGTCTAGCGTCTGGGCTTGGTATTCGGTGGAATAGCGTGCGAGCGGTTCCTTCGGGAAGTCGGCTCGTGCGCTGTTCCACTCCGCGGGCAACGGTGCCGTTCCCGCTCTGAGCTGCGCACCGGCTCCACCGGGAGGCGGCGCGGCGCTCGCGCTCCGCACAAGTCGCCACGCGCTCAAGCGCGCGTTCGAGCTTTTCCGTTCGCGGTTTTTCGACACCCTGCTGATTGTCTTCTGGGGGAATTGATGCGGTTTGTCAGAGCGATCGCGGTGACCGCCGCGGCGCTGGTGCTCGCGGCCTCGCCCGCGACAGCCATCGCCGATCCGGCCTTGTCACCGGAAGTCACCGTGCCCGCGGGCGGGAAGCCCTCGGGCGCGGTGGACTCCGTCGCCGTCGAGCAGCGGGCGGCCGTCATCGGGCAGTCGTGGGAGCAGTCGCGCGACCGGGTGGTGGTGGGCAGCGGCGACAGCAACGGCTTCCACCTCATGGTCGCCGACGCCGCCACCGGCTACCACTGGTCGACGGTGGCCACGCTGATCGAGCCCGCCTTCGAGACCGACGCCTGGATCGGCAACGTGTGCGTCACCGGCTCCGGTTCGCGCGCGGTCGTCGTCTACGCGCCCCGCACCTTCACCAACCGGGCCGATCTCGCCGACCGGGGCGGCTTCGTCGCCGTCGTCGACATCCCCAGCGGCGAGGTGCGCAAGCTGCGGGTGCAGGCCAGCCTCGCGTACTTCAACCCCGGCTGCGGCCAGGGCGAGACCGCCGTGCTGACCCAGGGCGCCGGCGAGGACCTCGACCGCACCCGGATCCTCGAGCTCGACACCACCACCGGCGAGTTGGCCGAGCCGATCGTCGTGCCCGGCCAGCTCACGTCGGCGGTGCCGACCCCGCACGGCGTCGTCGCGGCCGACTCGGGCGCCCTCGTCCGGGTCGCGGCCAACGGCGAGCGCCGGGTCCTCGCGCCCGCGACGGGCGTGCCGTTCCGGGTGGCCGCCGACGCCGACGGCGGCGTGGTGTTCATGCAGCGGGAGAAGGGCGACAACGCCTCGGTCCGGCGCGCGAGGACCACCGCGCGCGGCCCGGCCGAGGTCGACACGCTCGCCACCGGCGC
Organism: Actinosynnema mirum DSM 43827; assembly: GCF_000023245.1. Taxonomy (GTDB): domain Bacteria; phylum Actinomycetota; class Actinomycetes; order Mycobacteriales; family Pseudonocardiaceae; genus Actinosynnema; species Actinosynnema mirum. The sequence continues at coordinate 5,433,378 of NC_013093.1, read as the reverse complement.
CCTGATGGACCTGGGCGTGGCCAGCGGGCGGGGCGGCAAGGTGTTCGTCACCGGCCGCAAGACCACCTCCGCCGCCGGCGCCTCCGCCAACGTCGTGCTCGTCGACGCCCCGGTGGGCGCGACCCCCTCCCTCGACGGGCAGATCGCGGTGACCTCGGTCAAGCGCGTCGACGCCGTCGACCCGAGGGCGCCGCGGGTGGACCCGCTGACCCCGCAGCAGGTGGAGATCACCGCCAAGTCCCTGGTGACCGGCGCGGAGTTCACCCTCGCCGCGGTCGCGAAGGAGGCCGAGAACAGGGGGACGTCGCTCAGCCCCGCGCTGGTCCAGGCCAAGGGCGACGACGCCCCGGCCGCCCGCGCCCTCGGCGACGACCCCGCCGACGGCGACACCCGGTACTGCTCGGTCGCCCGCAACGACCCCCGCAACCAGGCGATGCAGCCCAAGCCCCGGCAGGTGGAGTGGGCCGTCGACCAGGCGATCACCGGCTCGCTCACCGTGTCGCGGCCCGCGAACTGGAAGAACCTCGGGATGCCCGCCTACACCCCGCAGGGGCTGTTCCCGCCACGCGCCCTCAGCGGCGGCGGCCGGGTCCCGGCGCAGGTGATGCTCGGGATCACCGCGCAGGAGTCGAACATGTGGCAGGCCGCCCGCTTCGCGGTGCCCGGCGTGACCGCCAACCCGCTGATCGGCAACTACTTCGGCATCGACTACTACAACGACGGCTCCGGCGACGACTGGACGATCAACTGGGCCGACGCCGACTGCGGCTACGGCATCACCCAGCTCACCGACGGGATGCGGCTGGCGGGCAAGACCAAGCCGGGCGAGGTCGCCCTGCCGTACGACTCCCAGCGGGCCGTCGCGCTGGACTTCGCCGCGAACGTCGCGGGCGGCCTGCGCGTCCTGCAGGACAAGTGGAACCAGACCAGGGGCGCGGGCCTGGTGGTCAACAACGGCGACCCGGCGCGCGTCGAGAACTGGTTCTTCGCCGTCTGGGCCTACAACTCCGGCTTCTACCCCCAGTCCGGCGCAGGCCAGAACGACGGGGCCTGGGGCGTCGGCTGGCTCAACAACCCGGCCAACCCGCGCTACCCGGCCAACCGGACCCCGTTCCTCGACGTCAGCTACGAGGACGCGGCCCACCCGCAGGACTGGCCCTACCCGGAGAAGGTGATGGGCTGGGCCGGTCACCCCATCGAGCTCATCGAGACCCCCGGCAACCTCGTCGCGGGCTACCGGGCCGCCTGGTGGCTGACCGAGGCCGACCGCTGGGCGGTCAAGCCGCCGGTCACCCAGTTCTGCGACAGCGGCAACAACTGCGAGCCCGGAGCCCAGCACACCCCGAACGACCCCGAGGTGATCGGTGAGCCCGCCGGGCCGTGCGCGCACCGCAACGCCTCGGGCAGGTTCGACCTGAAGTGCTGGTACCACACGTCCAACACCTGGAAGCCGAACTGCGCGACCACCTGCGGCAACGAGCTGCTGCGCTTCGACCCCGGCTACGCCTACCAGGACGACGCCACCAGCTACCCGCCGGTGTGCGCCAACACCGGGCTGCCCGGCTCCGCGCTCGTCGTGGACAACCTCGCGCAGTCGGTGCCGCCGGTCCGGCCGGGGTGCACGAGACCCGCGAGCAACGGCACCTTCGCGTTCTCCTTCCCCGCCGCGTCGAACGGCACCTACCCCGGCAAGATCGACGTGCACCAGATCGGCGCCGCCTACGGGGCGCACTTCTGGATGAGCAACACCCACCGCGACCCCGCCCGGCGCGCGGTCGGCACCTGGAAGCTGGACCGCGCGCACACCGGCCCGATGCGGCTCATGGCGCACGTCCCCGACCCCGGCGCCCGGACCCGCTCGGCCGACTACCAGGTCAACGCCGTGCGCGGCGGTCGCAACCGGGTGCTCGACCAGGGCGGCGGCAGCGGCAACCGCTGGGTCAACCTCGGCACGTTCATGTTCGACGGCGTCACCCCGACGGTCAGCCTCGGCAACGTCACCCCCGACGGCGACGGCAGCCAGCGGATCGCGTGGGACGCGATGGCGTTCATCCCGGTGCCCGGCACTTTCAAGGAGGAGAGCGTCGAGTCCGTGGCGGTGTTCGACGAGGACCAGAACATCGACACCGAGGCCCCCAGCTCCTGGCTGGCCGGTCCGCTCGCCAACCGGCAGAAGCTGTACGACTGGGCCACCTCGTCCAGCTCGGGCATCCTCGGCCTCGGCAGCTGCGCGGGCTCGCCCACGTCGGGCTGCGCACCGGCCGCCCTGCGGACGGCGATGGCCGACTGGCGCACCCAGGTGACCACGGCGGGCACCGACCCCGTCAACCACCCGGACGGCGCCAGCATGGGCACCTGGATCGGCTTCGCCCAGCCCCACACCGACCGGCCCACGACGGACCAGCGGCCCGCGCACTTCGACGACGACGACCGCGTCAAGATCCGGACCAAGGCGACGGTGACCTTCGTCGCGGGGCCGGACGGGAAGGTCGTCGCGGGCAGCGAGTACGCCGTGTACGAGCACCGCACCGGCAACACGCACCTGCCGAAGTTCTTCATGGACCTCATGCGGGCGATCAGCTCCGACTACGGGATCGCGGCGCCGGACCTGAGCTACACCATCGCGGACCTCAACGCCCACAACGGGACCTCGACCAGGGCCACCCCGACGTCCACCGGCATCCTGCCCGGCCGGGCCTACGCCTACGCGGGCAAGAAGCCGACCCCGGTGGACTCCACCGGCTCGCCGTCGACGGACAACGCGGTCTGCGTCGCGGCGATCACGGTCGCGGGCGGCTCCATCGGCTACCGCCCGATGCTCGGCGAGTCCGGCCCGGTGGACAACATGGCGGCGTGGGTGGACCGCTTGGAGGGCGACTCCAGGGTGCCCGCCAAGGTGGCCGACCTGGCGGAGGCGGTCCGGGAGATGTTCTTCGACGACGGCCTGCTCGTCGGCGCCGAGTCCAGCATCTTCACCCAGGCCCCGCCGATCTGGCAGGAGCTGAACTTCAAGGCGTGCGCCGACGGCTCCATCCAGAAGATCGTGGACCGGCCGCTGCTGCGGGCGAGCTGGATGCCCGACCAGTACCTGTACCACAACGGGAGGGCGATGAACCTGAACGGCGGCTTCTCCAACAGCAACCAGCCGGTCTGGCGCGGTGACTTCAAGAAGTTCAGCGCCCTGCCCGACCCGAACCAGGAGTTCCCGCTGTGGCCGAACCCGTACGGCCCGTGCGACTCGGCGACGGACCGCTCGGGAAACCCCTGGGACATCACGGCCGCGCCACCCCAGAACCCCGGCGTCAACCCCGGTAGGGCACACTTCTGCCTGGACCGGAACCTGGCGACCGACCCGTCGCACAGCTGGGGACAGTGAGGCGCGCGTGGTAGTCATCGCACTGCTGGTGCTCATCGCCGTCGTGTCGGTGGTGCTCGCGTCGCTGAAGGTGGGCGGCGGACGAACGACGACAGTGCTGCTGGCGCTGCACGTGGTGGCGTCGGTGGCGCTCATCGCCACCCTCGAAGGCCCGCTGAACCTCTGGATCATCACCCTGGGACCGGGCCTGCTCGTGGCCGCGATCCGCCTGGTCACCACCCTGGTGCGATCGGGCCGGGCTCGCGGGGCGGCGGGCGGGCCGGGCTAGCGCGGCAACCCGGAGGGACGACCCGGTGATCGGTCTGGCCGGTTGACGGGTCGGGCCGGATCGGCCCGGATCGGCCCGGCCCGGATCGGTCGGACGGCGAAGGACCCGGTGCGGTCGTGTCGCCGAGCGCGTGCGGGATGCGATCCACGCGTTCACCGAGCGGGGTTCGCGGCGCTGGACCCAGAACGGGGCGGGGGACGCCCGAGGGCGATCGGTGAGGCGGTCCGTGAACGGATCCGCCTGATCACCCGGACGTCCCCCGCCTCCTGGGGCATCACCGCGTTCTCCACCTGGTCGCTGTCGAAGCTGCGAGACCACCTGCTCGACCGCGGCACCGTCGCGGCATCGTCGCGGTGCTCAACCGGGAGCCCCTGCGCCGCATCCGGCACGCTGGCGCAGCGTCCTGGTAGGGCACCTCCACCTGGAAGACCTCCACCGACCCGGAGTTCCTGGTGAAGCCGCACCGAATCCTGGCCCTCCACGACCACCCGCCCGATGACGGCCGGGTGATCCGCGTCGACGAGAGCCCACTGGGCATCGGTCAGGTCGGTCGGGTAATGGCGCCGCCGAGCGACGGGGTGGTGGGTGGCGGCCAGACGGCAACACGGGGTGTCGCGGAACACCGTGCGCGCTTCGGGCACCGTCTCGCGGCACTGTTAATAGGGTTTTTCGCGCGTTCAAGGAGGATGGCTGTGTCCACGATGGATAGACGTGTCGAACTCGCTCTGGCCGGCGGGTTTCGGTGAAGGGGGTTCAAGCTGGGTGCGACAAACACGTGAGTAGGGGGTCTGCGATCGGCTCGGAGAGGGCTGAAGTCGGCTCTCCGGGGTGCAGAAAAATCCCCAGTGACCTGTGATGGTCACTGGGGATTCAGCTTATATCTCAACTTATATTGTGACCGAGAGGTTTTTGTACACTTAAACGTGGGATTCCGTCCACCTCTACCCCTGAGGGGGAGGTGCATAAGTCGAGCGTAGCAGGCATTTGCGGCCACTGTCCAGGTGGGACCCGTCCCACATCGAGTTTCCGCTTGAATGACCGAAGAGCAGCCCTCTAAGGGTCGTCCTGGTGGGACTCGAGCGTAGCCAGGATCGCCGGACCTATCATTGAGCCTTTTTCGTCCTGGCCTTAATGCGTTGGCAGGTAGGGGTTTGCGGTTGTGACTGGTTGGCACTGACGCGGTGTGTCGGTCCCTGGGCATGGTGAAGCCCCTGGTAGCGGAGCCATCGGCCAAGATCGCTCCGCATCACCAGGGGCTTCGCATGTTTGTTCTGTCGTGCCGCGCTGCCATTGTCACATCGGTCCCTGAGGTTCGTGTCCGGCCTGATCCGTGCGTGCCGCCGGGAGCTGGGATCTCGGTGGCGCAGACTCGACGCTGAGCAACAAGCCCTACTGGTCCTGGTCCACCTGGGTAAAGGAGAGCCGTTCGCCGAGGTAGGTGCCGGGTCCGGGGTCTCGGCCACCACCTGCTGGCGATATGTCGACGAGACCGTCGAGCTGCTCACCGTGCGGTCGCCGAAGCTGCGGACGGTGACACGCCGGGGCTGGGCCTATGTGGTTCTGGACGGCACGCTGATCCCGATCGACCGGATCGCCGGCGACCGCCCGTTCTACTCCGGCAAGCACCGGATGCACGGGGTGAACCTGTAGGTGATCGCGTCCCCGGACGGCATGATCCTGTGGGTGTCCGTCGACCTGCCCGGCAGCGCTCACGACACCGCCGCGGCCCGGATCTGGAACATCCTCGCCGCCCTGCGCCATGCTGGACTGGCCGCCCTGGGAGACAAGGGGTATCACGGTTACGACCCGACCGGCCGCCGCCTGGTCACCCCGTACAAGGGCCGCGACAAGCCCGAGTCGCAGAAGGACGCCAACCGCGCCCACGCCCGCCTGCGCGGCCCCGGCGAACGGGCCAACGCCCAGCTCAAGACCTGGCGCATCCTGCATAAACTCCGCTGCTGCCCCCGCCGTGCCAGCCGACTGGCCAAAGCCGTCCACGTCCTACAGAACTACGAGACCACCAGAGGATGAAAAAGGCTCAATCATCGCCGACGACCGTAAAATACTCGAAAGGGGCAAAGTTGGAATCCGTGAAAAAACTTTCAAAAGCCGTTGATTGGCCTACAAAGAACTTTCCCAAGGTGGATTGGAGTTCAGTGGAGGACGAACTCGGATCCCCGCTGCCCGTCGACTACAAGGAGCTTCTTCGCAACTTCCCGCCAGGGGTCTTCATTCCACACTGGGGGACTTCGATAATTGTCCACGCCCCCATGGTCGTCAACGGGAAGATCGACTACTTGAGGCAGTTCACCACCGAAGTGGAGGAGTTGTCGGACTGGCGGGATCTGCATCCCGAAGACGTCAGGCACCCCATCCACCCCGAACCCGGCGGCCTCATCCCCTGGGCGAGGTCGGACAGGGCCTGCCTGTTCTGGGTGCGGAATTCCCCCCGGCCGGATGATTGGACGGTGGCGGTTTCCAGCGGTGGAATATGGCGATACGACGACGAGCCGGTAGTCGAGGAGTTCGACTGCGGTGCAGTCGAATTTCTCACCAAGGTGACGTCGGGAGCGATCCGAAGCCGGGTTCTGGCGCCGGATGAGAACGAATCCCCTCGAACCAGTCCGGGCTTCTCTCCGCTGAGCGCGGAAGAATGGGCAAGCATATCGGTAAAGAACTCCACGGAAAGCTGACCCGTTTCGTCGCCGTGTCTGCGTCGACACACAAGGCCAAAGCACGTCCGTCCGGCCCCTGTCGCTCCCGGCAGTCCGCAGCGGTGTCGCCGCGGATCACCGGACGCAAGTGCGCCTATCGGAACGAACGGAGCCGTCGGTAGCAGGCCAGGTTCAGGAGGTCCTGGTGGAGGTCCACCCGGTGGAGGCGTAGTCGTCGGTGCTGGTGCAGGCAGCAGGGCGCGTTCGACCACCCAACGCAGGGGTGCCCGCCTCGGACAGCGCGACTGTCCGAGGCAGGTGATCGGCTGGTATTTCCCCTGTCTGGGAAGGATTGTCCGGTCGGCCATCTGTCGTGGCCACTGCCGGCGAGTGCCACACATGCCTGCCGGGTTTGCGGGCGACGCGGCCCAGGGTGGGGTCCCGAGCATCTGCCCCAACACGGTGATGTCGCGGGTGTCGGCGGTGCCGATCACGACGGCTGGCACATGACCGACGCCGTCGACGACGGACAGGGTGTTCTTGAGCAGATCCTGCGGCGGTGGACCGGGTCCGGACGGCAGCGTGTCACCCGGTACCCGACGCTGCGGCTTCCCGGACCGTGAAGCGGCTGTCCCGGCCGAGTCTCGAACGCAACTGCCTGTACACGGGATCGTCGCCCCGAAGCAGGGCTCGGGCAAGGGCACGACGGACCGCGCCTGCGGGATCGTCCGCCAGACGCTGCCCCAGGTCGGGGTCACGCCCAGGCGATGCGCCCCGGGTGCGGGCGGCCAGGGCACGGATCGCCGGAAACAGTGAGGCGGCCAGGACAAGCAGGTTCTCGCGCAGCACCCGTGCCGGAACCCGGCCCAGCGTGTCGCCCAACACCTCCGCGTCCTCGGGCCTGTAGGACGTGGACGGCTTTGGCCAGTCGGCTGGCACGGCGGGGGCAGCAGCGGAGTTTATGCAGGATGCGCCAGGTCTTGAGCTGGGCGTTGGCCCGTTCGCCGGGGCCGCGCAGGCGGGCGTGGGCGCGGTTGGCGTCCTTCTGCGACTCGGGCTTGTCGCGGCCCTTGTACGGGGTGACCAGGCGGCGGCCGGTCGGGTCGTAACCGTGATACCCCTTGTCTCCCAGGGCGGCCAGTCCAGCATGGCGCAGGGCGGCGAGGATGTTCCAGATCCGGGCCGCGGCGGTGTCGTGAGCGCTGCCGGGCAGGTCGACGGACACCCACAGGATCATGCCGTCCGGGGACGCGATCACCTACAGGTTCACCCCGTGCATCCGGTGCTTGCCGGAGTAGAACGGGCGGTCGCCGGCGATCCGGTTCTCCTTGACCTGAGTGGCGGAGTAGTTGGCAGCGTGGATCAGCCGGACGTCCCCGTCGACGACCTCACCACCGAGAGCAAGCCCTCGCGTGTGTGGCGTGCACACGGCTCTGGACACGTCCGTCGCTGCAGGCCAGGGCGGCGCAGCGGTGGCAGCGAAGCGTTCGTAGGGGTGTCCCGGAGATCGTCACCCGTTCATGGCAGGCGTCGGAGGCCGGGAGGAGCGAGCACCTGTCGTCCGGTCGAGTGGGACATGATCTGGTTGGTAGGGATGTCTCGTAACTGATCTCGTGAGATGCCCCGGCGGTGCCGGTCAGCCGGTGATGGCGAGGTTGTGAAGATGGGCGATGCCCAGAGCGGTGTCGTGCAGGGTGTGGGCGGCGCGGCGATGGTCGCGCAGGATCTTCCAGTTCTTCATCCGGGCCAAGGTGTGTTCGACGCGGGCGCGGATCGCGCGGTGGGTGGTGTTGAGGTCTTCCTGCCAGTCGGCAAGTTCGCTGCCGTCGCGGGGTTTGCGGTAGGGCATGATCACGCCGGTGTTGCCCTGGTAGCCGCCGTCGGCCATCACCGGTCGTCCGGCGAGGGTGTCCTTGATGCCAGAGTCGCGGTAGACGGTGCAGTCGTTGCGGTTGCCCGGTCGCGGGTCGCCGATGTCGATGACCAGGCGGGTGTCGGCGTCGATGGCGACCTGCAGGTTGGTGGAGTACCGGTAGTTCTTCGACCTCGCCGCCAGGCGGTGATCACGAGTGGGCACGAGGGTTCCGTCGACGATGGCGATCTGGTCGATCCGGCGGCGCCGCACCGGCGCCAGGGCCAGCAGCGGGCCCAGGCTGTCCACGACCCGATGCGCTGCGGAGTGCGATACCCCGAACAGTGGTCCGATCTGGCGCATCGTGAGGTTGGTCCGCCAGTAGGTCGCGACCAGCAGTACCCGGTCGGCCAGGTCGAGCCGCCATTGCCGACCGGGGCGACCGTCGGCGATCGTGTCACCGCCGCGTTCGGCCACGACACGGACCAATCTACGGAACTGGCCTGGTTGCAAGCCCGTGAACGGGACGATCCACTCCGATCGGGATGCTGATATGACCTGCATCCGACCATGATCGCCGATCGGCCATGGCGACCGATCACCGAGTTACGAGACATCCCTTAGGCGTCACCGGCCCGCAGCTTGGCGCGCGGGTCGCCCCACTTGGGCGAGTTGACCGCGAACACCTCGCGGCGACGCAGGTGCCGGTGGAACTGCTCCAGCACGCAGAACGTCCACGCCCGCGAGTCCACGCAGTCCGGCTCGACCTCCGGCGAGGCCGGGACCGGCCCTCCGGCCGCCCGGCACCGCCCGTCCGACGGAAGGAGGGCCCGGCTCCTCGTCCCGATGCCTCTGGACCTGCCGGCCCGAATCAGGACATCCTGGCCCGATCGGGGCTGCCGCCTAGCATGCCCATCGCATTCTTAGGGCATGAATTTGTAACCCGTTCGGGTTATCGTAGGCGGTTTTTGACCTCTCAGGGCTCGACCGTTGCCTTATCTGCCGGTTTTCAAACGCGACGCCGCCGAGATGTTGTCAATGTCAAATCTTCCCCAAGTGCATTGGCCTGATCGGCTTCCTTGGTTAGCTTCTACGGTCATGACGGCGCTCGACGAATCGGAACGGGAGGTCGTGCACGAAGCTGTGCCGGTCGACGCGTCGCCAGGGTAGTGTGAAGCAAGATCATTTCTTGACCGGAGGGTGCGTTATGGTTAGTGCAAAAAGGGAAAATAAATCCGTTCCGTCGCCTGTCGGCGACAGTGTGGAAATGAAAAAAGAGAAAGCGGAAGAAAGGCGACATAAATTGCAACGACGCGCCGTCATAGTCGGGGCGTCCATCGGGGCATTGGCTGGGATCTTGGCGGCTTACATTAACTACCTGAAACCCTCCCCATCCCTGCCGGAGAATCCTCCGACTATCACGTCGATGCCCGCCACTACCACTGCCACAACCAACACGAACTGCTGTGATCCAAAAGACGATGAGAAAAGGTCGCCGTTCAATTGGGCATGGCACGATTACACGCTCAATGGCACGATGGTGTGGTCGAAGGGAGATAAAAATCCGAGGATGAGCGGAGCTTTTCTTTTGCCGGACGAGTCTGAGTCTGCGCGGTGCTCGGTCAGGGTTGGTTTCCGGTCGTTTAGGGCCGGTGACGTGTCCATGCAATACCAGGACCGCAGGTGCGAGAAAACTGAGGAGTGGCCTCTTTACGGTCCGGTCTGGTTCGAAGGGGGGCGAGAAGTTGTCCGGGTCGATGTCATGATCTTCCTCGACGGTAACGAGGTCGCGAAATACACCTGCCTGCGCGCTGCGGACTGCAAGAAAGTCTGACACGGTGACGCGGCAGAACCCGGCGGGGTGAGCACTTCATCGCGGTCCCGTCCGGCTGTGTTCGGTCTGCGCAGGATGGGCGATCCTGCGCAGACCATGAATACCGGAACTTTTCGCGTGCGGACCCGCCGTCGACGCCTCAGCCTTCGACCTATCCCGCAGGCTGAACGCGTGCCGTATCCCCTGCGGGTGGCCACCCCTGCGCAGGCAGGGACACCGTAAGTACCCAAGACTCACTGCGTGGCGTCGAGTGCGCCGGGCGTCATCGCCGCGGGGACGTCGGCCGTCGCGGACGCCCCGCCCTGCTCGACCAGCGCGCGCACGAAGCTCTCCAACGTGGCCACCAGGTACTCGTGGCCCTGCCGTTCGTAGTGGGGGAAGTGGCCGATCCCCTCCGGCATCGGCAGCAGCCGTCCGGCCGTGGACAGCCGCCGGGTGCGCTCGTGCAGGCCCCGCCAGATCGCCTTCGCCGGGCCGGGTTCGGTGCGGGAGAGCACCCACAGCGGCAGGTCGCCGAGGTCGGGCAGCCCGCGCGCGGCGGCGGCGCCGCTCAGCACCCCCGCCCTCTCGCGCAGCCACGCGGCCTGGTGGGCGGGGCCGCGCACGCGCCAGGCCGCCCGCGCCCGCCACGCCGCGGGCAACACCGCCGCCTGCGGCGGGTGCATCCCGGCCCCGGTGACGACCGCCCGCGCCCGCCACCACCCGGTGGTCCCGAGCAGCCGCGACCCCAGCGCCCGCACCTGCCGGCGCAGGGTCACGGCCCGGTCGAGCGGGGCCAGCGCCGCCCGCGCGTCCTCGTGGGAGGGCTCGATGAGCACCATCCCGGCGATCCTGCCCGGCGGGCACATCGCCGCCGCCGCGCGCGCGACCAGCCCGCCCAGCGAGTGCCCGACCAGCACCACCGGCAGCCGCCCGTCCTGCCGGTCGAGCGCGTCCAGCAGTTCCAGCAGCTCGGCGGCCAGGGCGGTCGGGGTGCGGGGGGCCAGGCCGCCGGGCGCGGCCGGGCTCCAGCCCATCCCGGCGCGGTCGTAGGCCATCGCCCACACCCCCTCCACCCGGCCGGTCAGCTCCCGCAGCACCGGCAGCATCTCCAGGGCGAGCGCGCCCAGCACCGGGAGCGTCACCAGGCGCAGCCGGTCGGTGCGCGCCGAACCTCTCACCCGGCGCGGTGTTCCGTCCTCGTCCAGGTGGTCGGGTTCGACCACGTGCAGCCGCCGGTGGGTGTCGAGGGGGACCAGGCGGCCCGGCGGGCGCCGGGCCTGCGGGGCCTGGCGCAGCGCCGCATCGGCCCGCTCGGCGATCGCGATCAGGCTCCGGTTCCCGCTCACGCCGCCCCCCGCCGCGCCTCGCGTCGGGGCGGGCCCGCCGGTGGGGCGACCGGTCCACCGGGCCTGGTCCGCCCGACCGGCGGAATGTTCTCGGGGTTCACCGCGCGCCGCCGCCGACCAGCTCCGCCCCGACGGCCGCGTTCTCCTCGCGCGGCAGCGGCAGGGGCGCGCCGGTCTGCCCGCGCAGCAGCGCCACCAGCGCCCTGACCCGCGTCACCTGCGCCCACGGCTGCTGGGCCGCCAGGTCCTGCGGGGTGCCCATGCCCCAGGTGACCGCGATCGCGCGCATCCCCGCCGCCCGCGCGGCCCGCACGTCGGTGACGGTGTCGCCCACCATCACCGCCCGCTCCGGCCCGACCCCCAGCAGCTCGCACGCGGCCGTCAGCATCTGCGGGTCGGGCTTGGGCCGGGCCTGGCCGCAGGTCAGCAGCGCCCCCAGGATCGGGCTCAGGCCCACGTGCTCCAGCACCGCCTTCGCGCGGTTCTGGGACTTGTTGGTGGCGACGGCGACGGGGACCCCGGCGGCGTGCAGGGCGTGCGCGAGCTCGACCATGCCCGGCACCGGCCGCACCAGGTGCGTGAGCTTCGCGGCGGCGGCCAGGTAGCGCCGCATCATCGTCTCGGGCAGGCCCATCGTCCTGAACACCTGCGCCACCGGTGGGCCGGAGAGCGCCCGGAAGTCCGCGACCGGTGGCAGCCCGTCCCGGCCCTCCTTGGTCCAGGCGGTGGTCAGCGCGGCGGTGGTGACGGCCTTGTTGTCCACCACCGCCCCGTCCAGGTCCAGCACCACCGCCCGCACCGGGATCACGACGCCACCCGCCCGGACACGACCCCGGCCCCGACCCCGACCCCCGTGTCGGAGACGGCGGCGGCGCGCTCGGGGGCGCGGGTGGGGCCTGGGTCGAGCAGTTCGGCGCGCAGCAGCGGCTGGGCGCAGCCCGAGCAGCGCGGCGCGCACCCCGTGCACGCGGTCAGCTCCACCAGCAGCGCCCGCACCCGCGGCGGCAGCGTCGGGTGCGGCCCCGGCTCCAGCGCCACCCGGCGCAGGTCGGCCTCCAGGTGCGCGCGCAGCAGCCGCACCGCGTAGATCCGGTCGCCGTCCACGACCTGGTGGGCGCTGTCCTCCTCCCGGTGGGCGCCGTCGTCGTGCTCGTCGCGGTGGGTGCCCGCGTCGGCGAGCAGCAGCAGCGCCCCGGTCCGGTCGACGTGCCGGTGCGCCACCGCCGCCCGCAGCAGCCCGGCCCACCCGATGGGCCGGTGCGGCGGCAGCACCGGTGTCTCCACCCGCGCCTGGGCCTGGTCGTGCTCCGGGTCGGGGGCGTGCTGGATCTGGGAGGGGGCGAACAGGTCGACCTCGGTCAGGGGCTGCCAGGTTCGCGGCGGCGCGCCGCTCCCGCTGCTCGGGCGGTCGTGGGGCAGGACGGTGATCGTCATGACGAACTCGCAATCGCGGGGGATCGGTAACGGGGTGGCGCGCCGCGCGGGCGCGCCGGGAAGGGCGTGTGGCCGGGGCCGACGCCGAAGATCACGGTGGTGGGGCCGGTGGCGACGCGCGAGCGGGCACGCCGCCACCGGCCCGCCCGACGCCGTCCTGTCCGGGGAGGACGAAGGAACGCGGCGCCGGGCATCACCCCGCCGGGTCCGGGGCCCTGGGGACGCCGATCCCCAGGGACCCGGCGGGGACTCCGCTCGGACGCCTCCCACCATGGGGCGCTCGAGCGGGGTGGGGGGTCAGGGGCGGTCGCGGACCGCCCGCCGCGCCGCGCACGCGGGCGCGGGCTGTGCACGGTGCGGTCGCGTCGGGTCCGGTGACCGCAGCAGCGGCGGCGGGGGATGGGTCGGGCCGCCCGGCCTGGTGCTGTCCGCGCAGGCGGGGTCGGTTGCGCGGGTGGTGGACGTGTTCACCAGCCCGTCCCCACGCGGCGGCGCGTTGCCTTCGCCGCCGGGGTGGAGGTGCCCACGCTCAACGACAGCAACTGCTTCAGCTCCTCCACGCCGTCGACCAGCGCCCACGGGGCGGTGGCTAACGCCGGGCGCGTGCCCGCGCCCCAGGAGACCGCGACCGTCCGCATCCCGATCTCCCGCGCGGCGCGCACGTCGGCGACGGTGTCGCCCACCAGCACAGCCTCACCGGGGAGCACGCGCAGCTCGTGGCAGGCCCGCGCCAGCACTTCCTGCGGGGGTTCGGGCGGGATCGTGTCGGCGGTGACCGTGGCCCGCACCCACCAGCTCAGCCCGGCGTGCTTGACCAGCGCCCGCGCGCAGGTGCGGTCCTGCCCGCTCACCACCGCCACCGACGTGCCGCCGGTGTGCAGGTCGCGCGCCAGCTCCACCATCCCCGGCACCACGACCGCCAGCTCCACCAGGTCGACGTACGCCTCCAGGTAGTGCCCCACGAACCCCTGGGGCAGCCCTAGCCTGTCCAGCAACGGCGGCGACGGGAGCCCAGCCGCCGTCCGGAACGCGTCCACCCTCGGCACGGGCATCTCCAGCAGCCCGGCCGCCCTGTCCAGCGCGGCGGTGGTCACGGGCAGGGTGTCCACCGTCGTGCCGTCCAGGTCCAGCAGCACCGCTCGCACCCGCGCGCCCGCCCCGTCCGCCGCGCTCACCCCGCGCTCCCCGGCGTGCGCCCGGCCGCGTCCTGCGGCGGGCCCGTCGCCGCGACGGGCGCGGGCGGGTCCGGTGCCGGCGGCGCGGACGACGGCGGCGGGGAGGCGGCCTCCCAGGCACCGACCAGCTGGCCGCTGTTCGAGAAGCGCAAAGAGGTGACGTCCATGTCGGGCTCCAAGACGCGGAGGAGGGGGCTGACCACGCGCGTCGTGGACGACGACGTGCGGCTACCCCGAACGGGGAAAGAGGGGGAGGTGGGGCCGGTGGCGGCGCGCGCGGGCGGTCATACCCGTCGCCACCATCGGCCCCTGGTGTCCCGACGTCGCCGGGGCTCCCGTCCCGGCGACGTCGGTCTTCCCCGCCGGGCACCGATCCCAGCGGGGGAACCCGCCCCTCATCACGTTTCTGCCATCACGCGACAGGGCGGGGGCAAGGGGAGGTCAGGCTGAGGCGGGGGAGTAGCGGGCCCTGGCGGGCAGGCGCGCGCACAGCGGGCAGCCCGCGCGGGCGAGCAGCCCGGAGGCGACCGCCTCGTCGGGGTCGTCGGGCACGGGCCGCGCCAGGCGCACCCGGCGCCCCAGCCCGTCCGCGCCCCGCAGCGCGCCCGCCACCTCCCGCCCTGCCTGGGCCTCGGCCACGCAGGTGGAGTGGACGATCTCGGGGACCGCCACCCACCGACCCAGCTCGGGGAACCACACCGCGACCCGCTCCAGGCCGAGGCCGGTGATCCAGTCGGCCACGGCCACCGGGTCGCGCAGTACCACGTCCACCGGGGCGTCGACCGGCACGACCGGCGGCGCGGACGGGCTGTCCCAGCTCCCGTCCCACTGGTCGATCCGGTGCCCGTGGAAGTGCCAGCGGGCCGGGGCGCTGGGTGCGAGCGCGTCGAGCACGATGCCGGTGAACGCCAGGTACGGGCGCGTCGACAGGGGGCGGGCGGACTCCGACACCGGGGATTCGCTTTGGCGAACACCCGTGGGCGGGGCGGAGATCGACATGCGCACACTCCAGGGTCAGGTGGACGGGTCCCGGCGCCGCCCAGCAACGCGACGCCGGGACCCGGTGGCCGAACGCGAGGCGACGCCCCTGCCAGAGGCCCGCATCCGGCCCGGCGGCTCCCCGTGCCGGTCGTCCCTACCGCGCAGGGGAGCGGGTTCGAGGACGCGCTAGGGCGGGGACGGGCGGCGCGCGGTGGAGCGGGAGGCGGGGGTGACGGGCACGACCGGGACGCTAGGGCACTCCGGCGCCGAGAACTTCACTGGCAGTGAACCCCTATGAACTCAGCGCACGCCGAACCGGTTGCGCAGCGAGTCCAGCTCCCACACCCGGCGCTTGGCCCGCCGCGCCAGCTCGTCCACCAACGCCCGCGCCACCGGGTCGTGCCGGATGCGCAGAGGGGCGATCTTGTCGGCGGTGTCCAGATGCCGCAGCGCCTGCAAATCCCGCGCCCCGTCGGCCTGGGCGAAGCCGCGGGCCAGGTCGAAGTGCAACGCGCCCCGCCGATCCGCCGAGGTCAGCGCGTCGGCGTAGCCCGGCACGGCCTCGGTCCGCTCCGCAGCCTCCACACCCCCACCGGCCTCCACCGCCGCCGACAACGCCCACGCCCGCACATTCGCCGGCCCGAACGCGTACTCCAACGTGTTGCGCTCGCCGATGCGCCCGGCCAGCTCCGCCGCCCGCGCCAGGTGCCCTGCGCTCTCCGCCGCCCGCCCGGCCTTGGCCGCCAACTGCGCGCTGGTCAGGTGCAACATGCCCGCCGCCTCGGCCGCCACCGGGTCCGCCACGCCGGGGTCGGCCACCGCCGACACCAACCCCAACGCCTCCCCGGCCACCCGCTCGGCACGCCGCCGCGCCCCCAACCTGCTCAGCGCCCCGGCCGCGCTCATCGCCGTGAACCCGACCAGGGCCGGTTCCTCCAGCAGCGCCGCCGCCTGCTGCCCGCGCGTGGCCGCCGTGACCGCCAGGTCCGCGTTGCCCAGGCTGCGCGCCACCGAACACGCCACCACGCACGCCTCCGCCAACGCCGCCAACGCGACCCGGCGCCGCCCGCCGGGACCGGTCACGGCGTGGATGTGCAGGCCGGTCAGCAACTCCCCCAGGTGACGGCCCGCGTCGGCGTAGCGGCTGTGCGCGCAGTGCCGGTTCGCCCGCGCCGCCCACACCACCAACTCCGGCAACGGCCGCACCACAGCCACGTCGGGCACATCGTCCAGGGTGACGTCGTGCAGCGCCACGGAGATGCCCGGCAACGTCGCCAACGCCGCCGCCCCCACCCGATCACCCGGCGGGTAGGGCTGGCCGGTCAGGTCCGGCACCGCGCAGTCCAACGCGAACGCCAGGTCCTCCAGCAACCCGCGACGCGTGAAACTGCGCTGGCCGCGTTCGAGCATCGACAGGTACGACTCCGAGATCCCCGCCAACCCGGCTGCGGTCTTCAGGCTCAGACCCCGGCGGCGACGCGCCGCGCGCGTGTGCACGCCGATCTCCGCGGAGGACGGCCCTCCCGCGCTGCCCTTGCTGCCCATACGCGCCACGGTAACCGCGTACAGGTGGCGTACACCGCGAAGCCGGCCCGGATCGCGATCGGGTGTGGTCGCGGCGACCGGGGTGCCCCCTGGCGCGGAGCGGTCCCTGGGGGGCGCGTTCTATCCGGTCGCGGCGGCGATCTCCAGCAGCTCCTCGAGCGTGACCCCATAGAGCCTGCTGCTCAGCCGGTGGGTGCTCCGGCGGCGTTCCATGACGGCGTTGTAGACGCCCAGCATCGCCTGAGGCCCGCGAGTGCACAGAACTACGGAAGCGACTCCAGGTCACCGCGACGGCAATTGCCGCTCTCCATCACGACAACACACTACTGCGCCAGGAACTGGAGTAGGCCGGCGGAATCATCTCCCTCGACGAGCGCCGCCGCACATGACATCAAGTGAACCTGCCTCCACGTTCACGGCGATTCGGATTCGGATGTCTCCTGCGGCGGAGGATGTTCCGTGAGCCACCGCCGTTCGATTGTCCAGCCCGGCTCCATGACCGGATACTCGATCACCCAACTTGGACCGGTCCCGGTTTCGCCAGTCCACGGCCTCGGCAGTCGAGGGCCGACCAGATCAAGGTGTCGGGACGGGTCGTGGTCTCGATGGCAGAAGACATGTGAATCGGCGGCTTCGAAGACCATGGCACTGATGATCTGACCGATCCCCTGATCCATTTTGAGTAGATGATCGACCCGCTTCTGCGGATCATCTCGTCGATCGCTCCAGTTCGGGAGAAACAGGAAACGGTGGGGATCAAGCGGAAGGACAACATCCCAAAACGATGTCGCCAGCAACTGGTTCTCGTCGTCGTGTCCATTCACGACGACAACCGGCACGTCGCCAGTCCATAGACACAGATCGCTGAAGCCCAGGCCCCACGGTCGGGAAAAGATCGACCAGCTCATGCGGGCAAGTTGATCTACCATGAACCTGACCTGCAAATCTTTACCGGCCAACGACTTGATGGACTGAGGCACCGCCAGTTGGCCCGTCCCTTCGCTGGCGAGATGCAGCAAACGTCTCCGTTGTCGGACGTTTCGCACAATCTGAGCGGCGATCCACCAAGCCATTTTCATTCGAAGATCATCCTTCAATGGCCACCGGTCAGGGCCGGGCAGCGCGCCACGAGGGTCTTCCAGCACGGCGTCGAAGGCGGGCACCGCGTCGCCTTCAAGCTGGCACAGAAGCTTCTCGAGCTGCTCGCCATAGAAGTCGGTGACGGCGGCGACGTTCTTGACGTTCGCCTCGAACGGCTGGCCCAGCTCCTCAACTCGACGCGCGGCGATGAACCACTGCTTGCTGCGCGGCTTCCGCTGCCAGCCGAACCGCCGCAAATACATTTGCGGCACGGTGTGATCGTTGGTCAACCTCGCCTCCACCTGACTGCCATGCGCAGCCGTCTTAGCCAACAGCATCACTCGGGAAGTGGTGCCGGTCACCACATGATGGCCCTCTGCTGGCTCGCAGACGGCTCATAAGACACTCGGAAGCCGGAGAACACCTGTACGTGAACATCATCTCCGCGGGCACCAACCCGTGCGTGCGCGCCCACGTCGACGAGGTCGTCAACGAGACCACCGGCGGGCGGGTGGGCTTTTGGCCACGAACAACCGGCTCCTGGACGGGGAGCCGTACTACATGCAGGTGACCGCCTGACCCGGGCGTGGCCCGCACGAACCCCCGGTCCCCGCGCAGCCCGACCCCCTCGGCGCGGGGCCGGGGCTTCTACGGCAGCAGGCGCCCGCTCGCGCTGCCGCCGGGGAACGCCCCGCCCCAGGCCGGGGCGTGCGGGTCGCGGCCGAGCGGCAGCGGCACCACCGGCACGTCACCGGGGCCGGGTCCGCGCCGCCCGGCGTCGTGCTCCTCGTGCGGCAGGGCGGTGACCTCCACGCACTCCAGCAGGGCGCGCAGGTCCTGGGTGTCCAGGTCGACCCCGCTCACCCGCCGCACCACCTCCAACGCCTCTCCGCTGGCGAAGCGCCCCAACCCCGCCCCGTTTATGGTCCCGGCCGCGTCGACGGCGCGGGCCAGCAGGTGCTCCGGGTCTTGGTCGCGCAGCCCGCCTAGCGCGGAGACCTCGGCCAGCACCCGACCGTCCTCGGCGTGCAGCACCCGCGCCTGCACCGGCGTGCCGCCCACCGCCAGCATCCGCCCGCCCCCGGCGGTCACCGCGCGCGCCACCGGCCCGCGCACGCCCTGCATCGTCCACGTCTCCCACACCAGCAGGCACTCCTGCCAGCCGGGACCGCCCGCCACCGCCCGCTGCACGCCCAGCCGCACCCGGCCCGGCCGCTCCCGGCCCGCCCAGACAAGCCACCGCCCGCGCTCCAGCCACGGGCCGGCTGTGGCGCCCGTGCCCCAAGCCGCGAGCAGCCGTCCCGGCGGCACCCCGACCACCAGCGAGACCATCACGTGATCGACCAGCCCTAACGACACCAGCCAATCTCCTGCCCGATCAGGCGCGCCACCGGAACCGGCCCTGGGCGCGCGAGGGCGCGGAGACCACACGGGGACGGCACCCGCCATCCCCTGTCCGGTGCGATCCTGCCAGCCGTGGTCGGTGCGCTCACACCCCCGCCAAGCGGGGAGAAGGTGTTCTCTGGTTTCCCCACCGGGAGAGCCTGTCGCGACGGCGACGAAGCGTCCGGACCACCCGAGCGCGGCTTCGACAAGGCAGTGCCGTGCTCCGTGGAAGGACGGTCGGCGCCGATGGGCCGAAGGGTCAGCAGACGACCTGGTGGGTCGCCCCTGCCGAGTAGGTCTCCGCGTAGTGGCTGCCGTCCGGCCAGCGCAGCCATACCTGGAAGCGGACGCAGGTGGAGCCCGGCGCGTAGACCTGCGGCGTGTAGGTCGGCCCAGGGTCGAGGTCGTCCTCGCGGATCTGGCCTGCCACCGCGTCCGACGAGATCCACTTGAGCGTGGCACCGCCAGCCGGATTACCCCGGACGGTGATCCAGTTGGTCTGGCAACTGTAGGAGTAGTACACGTCGACGTAGGAGACGACCCGCCCGTACTCGGTCTCGATCCCCCTGGTCGCGACGAGCGCGGCGTTCCTGTTGCAGTACGAGGGGGACGCGTTCGGGAAGATGCCGTGGTGCTCCGGTCCGGCAAGGGCGGGCTGGGCAGTCGCGGTGGCCACGGCCAACGCCGCGAACATCGTGGCCGCGACGCGCGCGGCGGTGCGCTTGAAGAGCATTCTCGGTTCCTCCCCACCGGGCTCCTGCCCGGCCTGAGCGGTCGTCCACGTGCCAAGGGAGAACCCGCTTCAGGCGGGTTCTCCCCGACGTGTACCGAGACGGTGACACGACCCTCACCGCGTGACACCGCTCTTCGGCGGTGGTGACCCGATCCGGTGATCCTCATCGGCCGCACGGCGCGCGAGGGCACCGCTGTCGTTTACCTGCGTGTCCTGGTAGCCGGTCCGGCGGGCGGATACCGGGGGCTTGCCAGGTCAGGTGCGGTTGTCGACCGAGGGCAGCAGGTCGGCGGCGTTCTCCAGGGCGGTGTTGTCGAGTCCATAAAAGGAGCACAGTGCCGAGGCCGCCAGGTAGAGGAAGCTC
The DNA here is from genome assembly GCF_000023245.1 of Actinosynnema mirum DSM 43827. Lineage (GTDB taxonomy): Bacteria > Actinomycetota > Actinomycetes > Mycobacteriales > Pseudonocardiaceae > Actinosynnema > Actinosynnema mirum. Next base: position 5,413,368 of record NC_013093.1, on the reverse strand, counting down.
GCGGCCAGGTCCACCGGCCACACCGCCTCGGACAACTCGGCCCGGCGGTCGCAGTAAACGTGATCCCCGTGCCTGGTCTCGTGCAGGAACCGGGACAGGTACAGCTGGTTGGGGTGCGACAGCGACGACAACCGGTCGTAGACCCCGTGGACGCCGCGCACCCCCGCGTGGTCGGCGAACCGGCGGACACTGCGCCCGAGCCCAGGGAGCTGCTGCCCTGCGACCTCCCACGACGGGCGCGGGTCCTTGTCGACCTGCCCTGCCAGGCCAGGTCCTGCAGGATTGTTGTGGGAAACCTGCGCACCACCTCGGCCTTGACCTGTTCGCGGTACTTCTTGGCGGCCTTCTCGTCCGCCTTGGGCTTTTTGCGGGCTCGGAAGGATTCGACGTGGCGACAGGCGTTGGCGAGCTTGTCCATCCAGAGTCGGGCCACCCGCTGCTCCGGGGTGATCTCCGGGTCGAGCAGCCACCCGGCGTGCGAGACGTTCTCCACCACCGCCCGCGCCAGTGGTCAGGTGGTCAGGACCAGGTTCCCCGCAGCCACCAGGGACCGCAGCGCGGCCAACTGCCCGGCTGCGACATCGATCAGGAGGGCGGCTCCCTGCCCTGCCCGGAAGCACTCGTGGGGCGACCAGTCGGGGTGGAGGGCCGCCAGCACGGCGTCCTCCTGCCCGCACTGGCTGGTGGGCGCGGGGAGGACCTTGAGCTGCTGGCCGGTCACTGCCCACGCCTGGTCCAACACGTCGAGCCGTTCCACCCAGCGGCGCGGCTCTTCTTCGTTGCGGGATTCAGAGGGGACCTCGTTCATGGCGGGTAGTGAACCGGAGTCCGGAATCCGAAAGCACGCGGATTTCGTGGTAGGGCAGCGTCCCCGTCGTCGCCTGGGGCGGGTGGCCGATCACGCCACCCTGACCGCGGGGTCGGCCTGCTACGCCACTGGTGCGCGGAGAAGGACGAGCTCGCCCCCCTCGGGCAGTTGTCGGGCCGGGACCACAGCGCTGCGCGGGACGACACCAGTCCGGTCAGTCCTGGTCGCCTTGCGTCCTCTGCTCGCGCTGCGTAGGAGTGCCTTCGGGTTCGTCGTCGGGAACGCCCTCCGTTCGGGGAGCACCGACCAGAGCGTCCAGAACCCGCTAGTCGGTTTCCGCCGTGGGCCGCCAGTCCGAGGCGTTCGCCCCACGCGGGTCCAGCGAGCCCACCCGCACCCAGTGCCTGCCGCCCAGATCGCTCCAGTGCACCTCCGCGCGCACCGCGTCGGGATCGTCGTCCATCACACGGATCATGTGCGTCTTCACCTCCTGCCTCCACTCCCGCTCATCGGGCCTGGGGTAAGGGGCGATCCAGCTCTCGCCCGGTAGCAGCATGTCCTTCTGACGGACCGCAATCTGCATGTCGTCGACGATGAGCTCCCCCACCTGCTGGCTGTGCAGTTTCGGCACGACCAGCCGGGTGACCGGCTCCGGGCCGTGGTTGACCACCAGCACCCCCTGATCGGTGCAGGTCGCCACGACCAGGAACGCGTGCGAGCGGGCCGCCTCCTGGTCCCGCAGGTCGGCGGCGCGCCGGTCGCGGGAGGCGATCCACAGGGCCGCCGCCACCGCCGCGAACGCACCCAGCCCGCCCACCCACTGCCCCAACGCTGCCCACCCGTCCACGTCGAGCAGCCACTGGCTCCGCACCGCCGCCGTGACCGCCAGCAGCGTCCCGATCACGAGCAGGGGCAGCGCGCTCGCATCGCGTCGGGCCGCCCACGACATGCTCACCACGTCCGGATTCTCCTTCGGCTCGCTCATGGCGTGCAGCATCGCGCACGCCCAAAAACGGCTGCGCCACCACACCCTTCAGCCGATCGGAGAGTGCGCCGGCCGGGCAGCCCGCGCAGTGCTGTCCCGCTGGCGACGGCACTCGGCGGATATCAAGGGCGCGTCGTGTGGCGAACCGCGCGCCGCGCGCCTCATCGCAGGGGCAGGTGCCTGCCCGCGTAGCCCACGCACACCGATCCGCCCGTGCCGGTGGCGTCCAGGAAGAACAGCCGGGGCGCGCCGTCGCCCTGCCCCAGGCGAATGTGCGCCCGGTACAGGGCGCGGCCGGACGGGTCGACCTCGGCTGGTACGGGGCGTTCGCGGTGTCGGCGCAGCTCCGAGTCTTTCATGACCGAGTCGGACCCCCGGTGACCAGTCTGTCCACCGCCGACGACGCCCACCAGAATGTCCCCAGCAGCTCCCGCGCCTCGCCCATCGGTCCGTTCTAGTCCGTCGCCGCGTCCGCGTTGCCGCGCTTGACGATCCGCTGGACACCACCGTGCGAGAGCCCCGCCAGGGCCGCGATCGCCCGACTGGACTCCCCCATCCCGCCAGGCGACGAACCAGGTCGTTGCGGCGCCGCTCCAGCTCACGGTGCTGCTCGGCGACCTCGGACAACTCCTCGGCCACCCCCTCGCGCAGCACGCCGCGCAGCGCACGCAGGCGTTCCTCGCCGTCCAGGATGAGCACGGCATCCTGCCGCACGCGGTTCCGCCTCGGCGGCGATCTCCCGCAGCTGCTCGTCGGTGGTGTCCGCGGCCAACCGCTCGGGCGCCACGTCGTACCACTCGACCGCCTCCACCGTCCCGACCAGCTCGGCGTCGACGCAGTAGGAGTCGATGGCCTCGCGGATCCCCCGCTCGGCGCGTTCGACGTCCTCGTCCAAGACAGCGACGTTGCGGCCCAGGCTGGCGTCGGGCTCCATCCGAGCCCCCGCCAGGAGGCGCTCGGCCAGGGGGCGATCTCGTGCAGCAGCTCGCTCGCGGGCGGTCCCGGCTGGCAGGAGTGCCTGCTGGTGTGGGAGACGTGGACGATGGAGGGCGCGACGGAGCTGGCCGTGCTGACGACGGCGTTGACACCCGCGGCCACGATGGTGGCGATCGGGCCGGTGAGCATCGCCCGTACCCGCCTGGACTAGCCCCCGCGCCGCAGCCGCCCCATCCTTCGGGTGACCCGAGCCGGATACGAAAGAGCCCGACGGTCGGTCGCCGAGGCCACCCCGGCCACCTGGTCGACGCGGAATTGTCGGTGGATACCTCTAGGCTCGGGTCGAGCGGCGTTTCCCGGCACGAGCGGGGATTCGCGCCCACGTCAGCACAACAGCACGATCAGTCCGGTCGTGAGGATTCCAACGCCTCCTTAAGGCGCGTCGCAGCCTGCGCGCGCCCGTCCGCCTGCGCCGACGTGAGGACTTCCACCATGCACCGCCGCGTCATCAACCGGTACGCCGGCACCTGCCGCCTGTGCGGCCGGGACGTGCCCGCCGAGGGCGGCCTGGCCGTGAAGCAGAGCTCCGGCTCGGCCTGGGAGGTCGAGCACGATGGCGGGTGCCCGCCGAACCCTCACAACCCCGGTGGCGCGCCGACCTGGGAGGTCGGCGGCGGCGAGGGCTACGGCCAGGAGCCGTTCACCACCGGCGCCACGACGCGCGAGCAGTGGTGGACCGGTCGCGGCGGCCCCGCCCCGGAGGAGGTGCCCGGCGGCGCGCTCGTCTCCGAACGCGAGGGAAGCCGTCAGGTCAGCGGGGTGGTCACCGTGGTCACCGCGCGCGAGCACTACTACGCCGAGGACGGCTTGGTCCACGGCGTCGGCCGCGACAGCGGCTTCTTCTTCTCGGCGCGCGTGCGTGCGGCCACCGAGGCGGAGGCGGCGCCGGTCCTGGAGGCCGAGGCCCACCAGGCGGTGCGCGAGGAGCTGTCCGCCCGGTGCGCGCGGCTGCTGGACTGGCTGGTCGGCCGTGTCCCGGACGCGTGGCGGCCGCCGTTCGGCGACCCGACGCTGGAAGGGCTGCCCGCGCTCGCGCGGGTCCCGCTGCGCCCGCACGAGCAGCAGCCGCCGCACGGCGACGAGTTGCTGCTCGACGAGGCGGGCGGTCGGTTGTGGACCGTGGTGCACCACGGCGGGGACGGTGACGACTTCTCCCTCAACAATGTGCGCGGCCACATCGCCACCTGTCACCCGCTCACCGACGAGCGCCGCCGGTTGGTGGCCGACCTGCGTGCCGAGTACGGCTCGGCGTACGAGTGGGCGCGCGCGGGTATCGCGCCCGCGCCCGCCCGCGTCCTGGCGGACGCCGGTGTCCTGCCGCACCAGGTCACCGGCCATGACTGCGCGGTCTCGATCACCGACGTCCGGGACGCGACCGCCTACCTCGCCCGCACCCCCGACCAGTGGGCGCAGGCGGGCTGGGCCTGGCCGAGGGGGCGTCGCTGGCCTGCGGCTCAGGCCGGGCTGCTGGCCGACGCGGGAATCGGCCACGAGCGCGCCGAACAGCTGCGCGCCGCCGGGCACACCACCGTGGAGCAGGCGCTGGCGGCCGCACCCCCGCAGGTACCCACGACGACTGGCCGTTTCGTGCTGCGCGGCTGCACGGTCGGGCCGCGCGTGCAGATCACCGACGACCCCCACGAGGCCCGCCGATGCCTGGAGCACGATCCGGGAGCCTGGTCGCGCTGGGAGCACGTCCCCGACGTCACCGTGCTGCACGTCAAGTCCTTCGCCGACACCGGCTGGCAGCTGTGGTCGGACGGCGCCCTGTCGATCGGCTATTGGTGCGCGCCGAGCGAGAGCGGACGGCCGCTCTCGCTGTCCCCGGCCGCCGAGGAACTGCTCGACCTGGTGGTCACCGCTGGCAACCCGGAGATCAGGGACCGGGCGGTGTGGCACCCGCTGCTCACCGCCACTACGCACCGGGTGGTGCGGGTCGACGGCCGCGAGGAGAGCGACGGCAGCGACACCGGGCTGGTGCGCCACGACGTCACCCTGGCCGACGGCACGGCCTACGTGCTGTGGGAGGTGCTCACCCGCTGGCAGCACCACGGGCAGGACTACGACGAGGGCGAGAGCCGCTGGATCAGCGCCGACGAGGCCGCCGCCCGGCACCACCTCGCGCACCGAAGCTGAGATCCCCGCCAGCCTCGATGACCGCCACAGCGTGGACGACGTCGGTGGTCATCGGCGAAACCGCACCCCTACCTGTCAAGCCATCAGTTGCCACGATGTCAATCAGGTGCTTGACATTCGTCCGAGCCATTGTCAATCTGTAGCTTGACGCAATGTCAAGCGACAGATTGACATATCGGCGAGGGGTGGAGCGGAAGTGCGGGAGCTGCGACCGAGACCCGCACGGCGTGCGGACGGCACGGGCGTGGTTCACGCCCGTGCCCCGTCACGGGCAACCGCCCGCTGCTCCTGGACAGGTTGCCGAAATGGTGGCCGTGACGTGGAGGTGTGCCGTATATGAGTGAGCGACAGGACGACACCGGGCGGACCGGGGCCCCTTTGCCCGAGGGCTGGTACGACGAGCTCGCGGAAACGAGGGCGACGTACGAGGGCATCGAGGGCGGGGCCGAATACGAGCAGACGCTCATCGGGCGGGACCCGGTCGAGGTGGCGCTCAACGGCGTGGGCAGCACGCTGCTGTCGCGCCTGGCAGACCCCGTGGAGCGATACCGGACGGTGGCGCAGTTCAGCGATCGGCTTCCGGGCACCCTGGAGATGGTGCGGGCGTCGTCCGTGATGCAACTGGTCCACGACCCCGCCTGGGGGCTCAGCGTGGCGCAGGCGGCCGAACGGCTCGGAATCACCCGCCAGCGCGCCTACGCGCTGCTCAACGACAACGGGCACGACACCCCCCGACAGGCCAGCCAGGACCCCGACCGGGTTCAAAACGACCCTGGTCACCGACTGGGGGTGTTCCTGGGAGTCGTGGACGCGCTGGCCGCCACACTCGATCCCCAGCAGACGAGAAGGATCGGGATCGAGATCGACAAGCTGACCTTCGACGCGAACCTCGCGCCACAGCGGACGTTCACGTCCGTGGAGCGGGCAATCCAGCGGCGCCTGAGCCGGTACCGCCTGAAAGGCAAAGCCCTCGGCCTGAGCAAGGAGCTGGAGCACGCCACAGCGGACGTGGGCAAGCTGCCGAGCACCTTGACCCCGGATCAGCAAATGAAGCTGCTGATCATGCGAAACCAGACCAGGATACGCCTGCTCGCCAGCAACATTCCGGCCCCCGACACGCAGGCGCGTGAGGCGCGCGTCCCGACGCCCGACGAGCACGCGAAGGCCGAGGCGGTCTTCGCAGCAGCGGGCGTGGACACCGAGATGGCCGAGGCGATCACCACCGTGCTCGACCGATTGGCGTTGGAGCTCAACACCAACGGCGGCGGGGTCATGGGCCAGACCACCGTGAACGTCCTGACCGCGCTCAGATGGCTGATCACCGCCCCGGACGACGGCCACCCGCGGGGCGACACCGAAAGCAGAGCAGCCCAGGTAACCAGGATCATCCGCGAGAACCTGCCTGAGCTGCCCGTGAGCAACAAACTCAAGTCCCATGCCGCCGGGGACGCGGTGCTACGCCTGCGCGAGCTGGCCCGCCAACGGTTGCTGCCAGCGGACTCCAAGGAGCCACACCGGAGCGGAGGGGCCTGAGACGCGAAAACCCCGATCCGGCGCAGGACACTCCACGCACTTGTGCGGTCACCGCCACGTCGGGACCCGTGTTCCTGGGGGCGGCACGCCCCCTCGCCCCCAGGAAGGCCCTCCTACCGCACGAGTCGCATGAGCATGACCGGGTTCCCCGCGCACCAGCGGCAGGCGGTGCCGGACGTGCTGGAGGCTCACGACGCCGCACAGCTGGTCATGGCCACCGGAACGGGCGGGCCGCTGTACGAGACGGGTCCGATAACTCCGGACCGCATGGCGGTGAACAGCCTTTTTCTCGCCGTCCTCCGGCCTGGGCGTCGCAGGTTCCCGGCCGCGACGGGCGAGTCCGGGGTGCTGTCCGGACCGATCAGGCCGTGACCTCCTCCGGCTCGGCGGCGGGAGGCTCCGGCAGGGTGTACCCCTCGGCTTGCAACGTCTCCGCGAGCGCGGCGTAGTAGTAGCTCCCGTCATCATCCAGCGGCAGCATGGTCAGGAACTCCCCGAACAACGTGATCCGCTCGTGGCCCAGGCGTTTGGTGGCGTGGAAGAGTTCCACGGCGGCGTTCGGCATGGGGTGGGAGTAGTAGCACTCGCAGTTCCCGCCCCATGCCCGAAGCGCGGCGTGCAGGCTGTCGAGGTCTAGGAACCGCGCGTGCCTGACCAACGCCTGCCCAGCGAAGCCTCCGGTGGAAAAACTCCTTGCCTTCTTCAGCGTGGACACCACCACCTGCACGAAATGGTGGGCCGGCCGGTCGGAGGCCGCCAACATCTTCCGGTCTTGGGGGAGCTCGTTAAACTGGTTCTCCAACTCGGGCAGCCGTGCCCGCGCCTGGTCGCTGCCGGTCAGGCTCAGCACTCGGAGCAGTGCGCTCAACCCCTTCCAGGCATCGGCGAAGTTGCCTGGGAGCCGCTTGTTCACGTCCAGGTCGGCCACCAGCGCCTTGAGGTGGTCGTGCTGGTCGGCGGGCAGGCTGTCCCAGAAGAAGTCCTGGTCGCCTAGGCGCCCCAGCGCCCTCAGCTTCTGCTCCGCATCGAGCCCGGCGAACTTGCCCATGCCTTTCGCCGTCGCGGCACGGGCCGATTCTCGGTCGCGCGAGGCGAAAAGCAGCAGCGCCTTGGCCATCCGGTCCGCGCACTCGTCCTCGGGTAGCCGCCCATCGGTGGCCCCTTCGCACAGGGCGTGTTTCGCCGCCACCTCGATGATCTGCCTCCGGGTCCTGCCGCGGAGCCGGTCGTGGAAGTTCGCCAGCAGATGCGCCTCGGAGAGCACGAAACGCGCGTCGCACACGTGGTCGATGAACCGGTCGAACAGGCGGTTGCCTCCCAGCGGAGGGTGGGTCAGCAGCAGGGTCAACGCGGTGACCAGGTGGGCGCGGGCGGTCTCCTCACCGGGGTCGTGTACCGCGTTGTCGTTGTTCAGGGAGGTGTGCACGCACAGGTTGCGGTCCTCGCGGATGCGGTTGAGCATTCGCGCGCCGACCTTGTCGAGCAGCTCGAACTCCACCGCCTTGTCCAGCAAGGTCTTTTCGATGCCCTGCATGGCGCTGATCCCGGACCCGTCCAGCCCTTGCTGCTGGGCCTGGCGCAGTTGATCGCGGAACCTCCTTGCTCCCGGGTCGTCCTCCTCGGCCAGCCACACGATCTTGGCGACGATGTCGGTGATCACTGCCGTCCAGGTCGCGGTGACGGCGGACCGGTGGACACCGGCCTGGTAGCAGCGCCAGGCGTCCTGGGCGAGCAGCCGGACCTGCGAGTCGGGCACCTGGTCGATCATCATTTCCACATCGCGCACGCCGCCATCCTGCCCGCCCGCCTGCCCGATGACCGCGCTCCTGGTGGATGTGGCGGTGATCTTTACTCACCTGCGGCGCGCTTCGCTCCCGTTATGGGCGGTATCGCCCGCGTCGGCTACCGGCCGTCCTCCTCCGGTGACAGCACACCGCTCGCCCCCTCCTCCAGGATCTGGCTCTGCCGGGCGACGCGGTGACGGCGTGCAGGTCCGGCATCGCGGCCTTCTAGCATGGTCGGGCCCGTGCGGACGCCGCACTGTGCGGGGAGAAGGTGTTTTCCCGCCGACGCGGGGGTGAGAAAGGCCCTGCTGCGAGGCGGGCAGTGGGGCTGCGCTCGCGGCCGCCGGAGAGATGAGCGGACCTGCCCCTACCGGGCGTCCTGCGAGCAGTTCATGCAGCACAGCGGCCTCGACCCGGACGAGCACCGGACACTGTTCGAGTGGGCCTGCCGGGAAGGTGTGTCGGTGCGTTGTACCGGATCGCAGCAACCGCCGACCGGCTTCCTGTGGAGCGATCGGCGTGAGGACCCGCCGCAGTACACCATCGCCGACCTGCAGCTGTGGTGGGAGCTGGAGGCCGTGAGGACTGGTGCTCGATGCCGCACTCCCGCATATCGCCTCAGACCGGCACAAGCTGACCGGAGACCGCGCGCCGTCACCGCCGCCTTTCAGGCGACCGCGTGGACGCGGGCGGCCAGGCCGTCCAGCCCTGGCATGGCCGCCCTGCGCGACGAGGCAAGCAGGTCGGACACCAGTTCCCGCACCGCGGTGCGGGTGCGGACCTCGCCGGGGGCGAACCGCTCGGCGGTCAGCAGCGTCCGGTAGGCCATGTCCGGCTTGCCCCACATCATGTAGGCCGAGGCCGCGTCGACCAGCACCCGCCCCCGCCGCTCCGCGGTGGGGAACGCGGACAGCGGCAGGCTGTTGGCGTGCGCGAGCGCGGTCCCGGCGTCGCCCAGCAGGTGCGCGGCGGAGACCCGGTGGCTGACCAGGTTGGCCAGCGCCCCTGGGCGGCGTGGGTCCTCGCCGAGCCTGTCCACGGTCTCGGCGCCCTGGGCGAGCAGGTCGACGGCGTCCGCGCGGTGCCCGGCGCGGGCGGCGGCGTAGGAGGCCGAGCAGTACAGGCTCGACAACATCACCAGATGCCCTGGGCGCGTGGTGGCGGCCAGGTCGTCGGCGGCGGCCAGGGTCAGCGCCTGGGCGCGGTCGTGGTCGCCGGTGCGGCGCACGGCCGAGGCGATCAGGCGTCGGGCCTCGGCCAGCAGCAGCGGGTCCTCCCCCTCGCGCGCGGCGCGCTGGGCGCGGTCGGCGGCCACCCACTCCAGCCCCGACACCTCCAGCTTGATCAGCGCCCTGCAGGTCAGGGCGTAGGCGGTGGCCAAGGCCCTGGCGGCGGCAGGGTCGGGTCTGGATGCGGCGGTGGCCTCGGCCGCGTCCACCAGCGCGGGCAACTGCTCGGCGAGGGCGAGGTAGTCGCTGGCGGCGAACCGGTCGCGCGCGGCCGTCGCCAGCCGTGCGAGCCGGTCGACACCGACGGGGGGTGTGCGGACGGTGGTCGCGGTGGTGCCGAGCAGCAGTTCGTGCAGCCGTTCGCGCAGCACCAGCGCCGGGTCGACCGCGACGGCGTTGTGCGTGGCGGCGTCGGCTGCCGTGGGGAAGGCGAGCGTGCCGCCGGTCAGGGCGGCGGCACGCAGGAACACGCGGCGGTGCACCGGGGCGATGACGGCCTCCTCGGACGCTGGGGAGGGGACCGGTGCCAGCCTAAGGGCCTCGCGCCGCCCCGGCACGTCCCCGGACCGGCAGCGGCACCCCGTTCGGCATCGGTAAAAACGCCCAGGATGTTGCTGTTTGGAAAGGGCGCTTGTCCAGGCGGTGTCGGAGCGGGCTCAGCGCGGACCGTCGCCTTGCAGGATCGTGTGCAGGGCGCGGGCCTGCTCGCCGCGGGGGTGTCGTGCAATGACCCGGTGGGCGAGCGTGGTGATCCTGGGTCGGTCCAGGACCTCGGCGGGGGCGTGTCGGTGTGCTGCGAGCAGGGCTGCGACGGCGTGGCCTGGTCGGTCGTGCTGGGACCAGGCGCGGGCCAGGTCGATGTGCAGCCGGGCGCGGCGTTCGGGGGTGGGGAACTGGTCGGGGCTCAGGCCGTGGGCGGTGTGCAGCGCCTTGCCGGACTCGCCCAGCGCCCAGTGCACGCCCACCCGGTACAGGCGCACCTGCGCCGTGGTGGGGGTGGAGCCGCCCAGGATGGCCACCGGCGGGGCGGTGGCGGGAAGGGCGCGGTGGGCGTGCTCGGCCTCGGCGAGCAGTTCCAGCGCGGTGGGGCGGTCCCCGGCCTGGGCTGCGGTGTAGGCGCTGCTGCACAGCATCTGCACGTAGACTGTCCACCCGGCGGGATCAGCGGGGCCGATGGCCTGCAGGCCGTCCAGGGTGTCGAGGGTGACCTGCTCGGCCAGCGCGGCGCGGCCTTCGTGGCGCAGCACGATGCTCTGCGCCCGCACGGCCAGCGCCTGCGCGGTGGGCGAGCCGGACAGGCGGGCGTGGGTGACCGCGCGGTCGGCGGCGCGGCTGCTGTGCTCGTGGGCGCCGACCTTGTCCAGGGTGTGGGTGGCCAACTGGTAGCAGGAGGACAGCGCCCGGTGGCCGTGTCGGTCGCCGTCGACGAGGTCGTGGGCGGCGGAGAGCAGGGTGGGCAGGGCCTGGACCAGGCGGGCGTGCCGGCCCTGGTCGAACAGGGCGCGGCCGCGTTCCAGCAGGGCTGCCACGGTGGTCGGGGAGTTGCGTGCCGGTGGCGCGGGCAGGCGGATGAGGGCGTCGCCGACGCCGGTGAGCAGTCCGGCGGACATGGCGCCGCCGGTCAGTGTCAGGAATGCCCTGCGGTCCACGTCGCCCTCATCTCCGCTCGTCCGCCCTGCTGGGACGGTAGCGAGTCCGAGCAGGGCGGGCGGGATGCGGTGGCAGGTGGCCAGGTTCCGCAGCGTGTCGAGGTCCACCGGCCCGCCCTGCTCGATCCGGGCCAGCGCCCAGCGGGAGAGGCCCGCGGGCTTGCCGAACTCGGCCTGGCTGCTGCGTTGTCGTAACCGGGCTGCCCTGAGGACCTCGCCGACGGACGGTGCCATCGGCAGAGCAGACCAGACCACCGGGTCGGGCGGCTACTCCCGTCCAGGTGAACCGTGCCCTGCCCACAGGACCACCCGTCCGGGCGTACCCGTGTGGACGGTGTCCCGGCGGCGGCACCGGGTGGCGCGGGGGCGTGTCAAGAGGGGGCGCGCGATTCGCGCACCGTGCGCGCGCGACGCGCGGCCGAGTCCGCGTGCACGGCCGGGTTCCTAGTCTCCTGAGTCAGGAATTCTGTTCAGATATCCGGCGAGGCGTTCGAGGATCTGGTCTGCGGTTCTGGTCCAAACGTAGGGCTTCGGGTTGCTGTTCCAGGCGGCGATCCAGTCGCGAATGTCGGTCTCCAGCGCCTGAACCGAGGTGTGGACGCCTCGTCGGAGTCGTTTCGTGGTCAGTTCGGCGAACCAGCGCTCGACCAGGTTCAGCCACGAGGAGCCGGTCGGGGTGAAGTGCAGGTGGAACCTGGGATGGGAGACCAGCCACCGTTTGACCGCCGGGGTCTTGTGGGTGGCGTAGTTGTCGCAGACCAGATGGACCTCAAGCCCCGCAGGCACTTCCTTGTCCAGTGTGGACAGAAAGGCTTTGAACTCCTCCGTGCGGTGGCGGCGATTGAGCGAGCCGATCACCTTCCCGGTGGCCACGTCGAGCGCGGCGAACAGGGTGGTGGTCCCGTTCCTGACGTAGTCGGCGGTCTGCCGTTCGGGGACTGCGGGCATCATGGGCAGCACCGGCTGGGACCGGTCAAGCGCCTGGATCTGTGACTTCTCGTCGACGCAGAACACCAGGGCGCGCTCGGGCGGGTCGAGGTAGAGGCCGACCACGTCGTACACCTTGTCCACGAAATACGGGTCGGTGGACAGCTTGAACGTCTCGACACGGTGCGGTTGCAGGCCGAACGCGCGCCAGATCCGGGACACCGTCGACTGCGACAGGCCGGTCCGCTCGGCCATCGACCGGGTGGACCAGTGGGTCGCGTTGTCCGGCCTGCGCTCCAGCGTCGCGGCGACCAGCTCGGCGACCTGCCCGTCATCGATCCTGCGCGGACCGCCCGACCGGGGCATGTCGCCCAAACCCGCGATCCGGTACCGCAGGAACCGGGCCCGCCACCGGCCCACCGCGTGCGGCGTGGAACCCAACCGGGCGGCCACGTCCTTGTTCGTCGCGCCCTCCGCGCACGCCAGCACGATCCGACACCGCAACGCCCACGCCTGCGGCGTCGACCGACGCCGCACCCAGCCCTCCAACGCCGCCCGCTCGTCCTGGCCCAACACCAACTCGGCCTTCGGTCGCCCTGTGCGCGCCATCAACCCAGCCTACATCTGAACAGAATTCCTGACTCAGGACACTAGTTGACGGATTCGGTGGCGGGAAGCCCCGGAGGGAGCACCATAGGCGTGGCTGTTGACGGCCATCGGCCACGTTTCCCCAGGTCGGCGCCGAGTGTCCGACAGCTTGCTCCGGACGCCGACAGCACCACCGACAAGTAGGTCCGGACACCAACAAGTTCCCTTGGACAGGACAGCGTGTCCTGTCCGGACGAAGTTGGCGGATGTGGGTGGCGCTGACCTGGGGTCCGCCAACTAGGTGCGGACACCTTGCCGTTCGACTGACCGGACCTAGTTGGCGGAATTGGCGGACGTGAGCCACGTGGGGCGGGCTGGAGGCCAAGGCTATGCGGCCACCCCGCAGGGTTTTCCCAGGTCGCCGACCCGCAGTCGCTCGGTGCCCGCCATGTATTCCGGACGCCCGCCAACCGGCCCGCCAACTGTGCCTGACTCCGCCAACTTCGCCCGGACAGGACACCTGAGCTGCGCAAACCCGGACATTGGTCCCTCTCTTATGCGTAGTGATCCCCCTCCTATGCGTGAAATCCCCCCGCATCCGTCCCCTTCGTATGCGTGGACGTCCCTCCGGCGAGACGGGTTGTCCACAGCCGCAGGGCGTGGTCCCTCTCTTATGCGTGGACAACCAGGCGATCGGGGCGTCCGGGCCCGGATCCGCAACCTGGTCGTTCCCCTTCTTATGCGTGGACAACCAAGTGACCCGCTACGGGCGGCACCGCCACCTCGTCGAATTGCGCAGGCGTATCCCCAGCTCAAGGGCCCCGTCCGACGATCATCCCCTTCTTATGCGTAACACTCCGTGACCGTTCCGTGCGGGGATGTGACATTCCCGGTCGCCGGGCCCGGCGAGTCGCTACCTCGGTGCAGCGGGGCGGATCTCTACCGGCGGCAAGAACGGCACTATCACCAGGGTCAAGGAACAGGCCAACCGCCTGTTCAACTCCACCATCACCATGCACTGGACCGGCGACACCGAGCGGCGCAACGTCGGGTTCAACCTGTCCATCGCCAAGGCGTGGTCGGTCGACCTTGGCGATGGTCCACCCGGCCAGGGATCGCTGTTCCCCTCCTACGTCCGGCTCGCCACCGACTTCTTCGAGGAGATCCTCAAGAGCCCGGTGCCGGTGGACCTGCGTGTGGTGCGGGAGCTGGGCTCGGCGGCCGAGATCGACCTCTACGCCTGGCTGACCTATAAGGCGTACTCCCTCACCAGGCCCTACACCCACTCCTGGGAGGAGATCGACCGGCAGTTCGGCTACCAGTTCCCCGACACCGCCAAGGGCCGCTACAAGCTCAAGGAGGCCATCACCGCGGCGCTGCGCAAGGTGCTGTTGGTCTACCCCGAGGCCAACGTCGAGCCCACCCCCGCTGGGCTGCTCCTGCGCCCCAGCCTGACCTCGGTTCCCTTCAAGGGCATCCACGAGCTACGGACTCCGCGCACTCCGTCGAAGTGACACCCCGCCCGCCGAACCGCACTCTCTGGCGCAACCGACGGCGCGTCGGCAGGTTATGCCTTCCCAGGCTGCTCTCTCGTCGGTCGTGGCCTCGACGGGGTCCGAAGGACACGGGCGATGTGCAGGTCGCGGCTGGCCCAGGAAAGTCGTCGTTTCGCATTCGCGGGCACCTCGGACACGACCGGCACGGCACACTGACCCGTACCCAGTCGCCGCACCCACGAGGAGAAGACCTGATGAGCGCATCCGCACGCCAGGTCGTGCGCCGTTCGGCGCGAGCGCTGCTGGTGGACGACGAGCAGCGCTTGGTGCTGATCGAGCGCGTCAAGCCGGGTCAGCCGGTGTACTGGACCGCCCCCGGTGGGGGTGTCGAGGAGGGGGAGAGCAGCGTCGCGGCGTTGGAGCGCGAGCTGGTTGAGGAGTTGGGCGCCCACCACGACGCGGTCCAGCCCCCCACGCGGCCTGCTCGCAGTGCGGGACTCCCCCTGCCCTTGCGGATAGCGCCCACCTGCGGTTTTCTCATCCACCCTGGTCCTGCGCGCACGGGACGCCCTCGATGCGGCGGCCGTGTCGTGGGGTCGGTGGACTTCCCACGTCAGCGTGCCCGTCGGCGAACACGCGCTCCCGGCGCGGCCGCCATGCCCGCCGAGCCCCGTCCCCGGTCGCGGGGCGTCCGGTCGGCTGCGCCAGGCCCGTCCTTATCCGAGGCCGCGGGCGGCGATCAGCGGCCGCACCCTCTCCAACACCAGCGGCGCGAGTTCCGGGTAACGGCCGTGTCCGGCGTGGCGCAGGATCCGGGAGGCGACATGGACCAACGCGGTGTGCCCGGCCGCCGTGTCGAGCACGTCGGCGAACTGCGCCCACACGCGTTCGGCCGTCTCGGGCACGCGCAGCGCGAACAGGTACAGCGTCGCGGCGTCGGTCCCGACCGGGGCCACGCCCCACAACTCCCAGTCCAGCAGGGCGCAGTCGGGGCCGATCAGGTTGGCCCAGTGCAGATCCCCGTGCTGGGTGGCGAACCCGACCGGGGCGAACGCGGCGGCGACCCGCTCGCCGAACACCTCCCGGACCCCGGTGCCCGCACGACACGCGAACCGGGAGGTGCTCGTCCGCGTGATCGCGGTGACGCCGCGCCGCAGCGCAGCCCACCACCGCTCAGGCATCGCTGGCGGGGCACGCAACTCGTCATCCGCTGAGCAGGCCCGGCCTGCCAGCAGCGTGGTCGCGTCGGCCCGCACGCACCGCCGCTGCCCACCGCGCGTCCAGTCGGTGGTGCTCCACTCCATGCCGGCCAGCACCCGTGGTCGGGGCACGCCCCGCACGGCCCGCGAGTCCGGGATGCCGGTCCAGAACGCGCCCACGACCGGGGCGCGGACCCAGCGCTCCAACCCGGTGCCCACCCGCAACCAGCATCGGGTCCCGCGGGCGTCCAGGGCCGGGACGCCCGCCGACCGCAACCGCCATCCGTAGCGCGGCGGCACCTCGCCCAGGACGAGACCGAACCTGCCGGCGGCACGCCCGAGCGCTTGCCGCAACCACCGCCGAAATTGCTCGTCGGCCTGGTCGGTCTCGTCCACGACCCTGTGTTCGAGGCCAGAACGTTCGACTCGATCGCCAGTGAGAACAGCGAGCAGAGGTACCTCCGCCGGCGGTACCCGGAGAGCCTCTGCCGAAGTTGAATCATCGAGTTCGTGCCGGTTCCAGTAGTTGCATGGGGTCGGTCTGGGCGACAAACGTCTCCGCGGGGGTGGGGGCACCTTCATAACGATGCCGGGCGGTCGGTGCACGACCTGTCTCCGCCGTACCGGCCCAGCGCCAAGCGACTCACACGGGGGCGATCGTGATGCCGTACCGGCGGTATCTGCTCGTGGCGTTGATCCTCACCTCGTCCTTGTCGGCGCTTCCGCCCCCACTGGCTGCGGCACAGCAGACGGCGGCGGCTACCAGAGCGGACCGAGAACGGGTGCTCCTGTCACTGAGCCGGGGAGGGGCGGAGCAGTCTCGCCAGGCCGAGACGGCACTGGCAGGCGGCGACGCGGACATCGAGGCGTTCCTAGACGGCGGAGAAGCAGCTGCCGCTGCCGTCGACGAACGGACGCGGACCGAACAGGTGATGAGCCAGGGCGGCCCGGCGACACGGCAAGCCGGGGCAGCCGCGCTCGCCGGATCGCCCGCCGACGTGCGTGCCTTCCTTGCCACCGGCTGGACGGCACCCATGACCAGCGACATGCGTATCCGGGTCTCACAGATCATGGCCGATGGCGGGCCGGTACTGCGCGCCAAGGCGCAGGAGGCGCTGACGGCGGGCGACGAGGCGATCCTGCGGTTCGTCGAGGTCGGGCAGCACGCAGCGCGCGAGGACGACGACCGGGTTCGCATCACGCAGATCATGGCCGTAGGCGGAATGGCAACCAGGGAAGCCGCCCAGCGCGCGCTGCAGGGCGAGGCAGAGGATCTGCGCGAGTTCCTGATCACTGGTCAGCACGTGGCCCGCGCCCGCGACGAGGAGCTGGCCACCGTGCAGCAGCTCACCGACCAGGCCGCCGAGGCGGGCCGCATCGCCACCGAGGAGACCCGGCTCGCCGAGGAGCAGTCGGCGCTCGCCGTCGAGGCAGCCCGGCTGGCGAAGCTGGCGGCCGAACGGGCAGCAGCAGAAACCGCTGCGGCACAGCAAGCTGCAGGCAAAGCCGCCGCAGCGGCGGCGCGTGCGGCGGACGCGGCGACCAGGGCGGCGTCCGCCGCGAGAGTGGCGACCGACGCCGCTGCGGCGGCGAACCGGGCTGCCCGGTCGGCGACGACTGCGGCGGCCCGTGCGGCGCAACTGGCAGCCTCAGCCGGGCAGGCCGCTGCGGTCGCCTACGGTGCCGCGTCGGCCGCCGCCACCGACGCGAGCCAGGCGAGCGCAGCCCGGAGGGCCGCCGAGCAGGCTCGGCTGCTGGCACAGACCGCCCGGTTGGCCGCACATGCAGCCGGGGCCGCCGGTGACGCCGCCAACGCCGCGAACGCGGCGGCCTCGGCGGCCGCCAGCGCTGGGCGCAACGCCGACGCGGCCGCGAACGCCGCCGCCGAAGCGGGTAACTACTCGCATGCCGCAGGTGCTGAAGCAGACCGGGCACGGGCCCAGGCTGCTGAGGCGAAGCGCCAGGCAGCCTCCGCTGTCCGGGCGGCAGGCACGGCGGGCACCTGGGCACAGCGGGCCGTGACTGCCGCCAGGGAGTCCAAGACCGCAGCCCTGGAAGCGGCAACCCGCGCGGAAGCTGCTGCGGCAGCCGCAGAAGAAGCCGCCGCGCACGCGGGCGAAGCAGCACAGGCGGCGGCACGGGCGACCGCGCACGCCGAAGCCGCCGCGACCGCCGCCGCGGATGCCACTGCTGCGGCCGACCGGGCCGCCGCCGTGGAACAGGCGGCCAGGGAGGCCGAGACGGCCCGGCTGGCCGAGGCGACCGCGCAGGCGATGAGCGAAGCAGAGGCAGCGAAGGCAGCGTCGGCCGGGTCCGCGCCGATTCCCTGGGACACACTGGAGTCCGACCGGGTCGATCAGCAGACGAACATGCTGCTGGCCGCCGCGTCCGCAGCGGGTGCCACCGACGAGACCGTGCTGGGCAACGGCCGCCGCGCGGCGGTCCGACTGCTCCGGTCAGGTGGCCCTTGGACGCGGGCGGCGGCGGCCGAGGCTGTGGTCGGCGATGTGGCCGGGATGCGGCAGTGGTTGGCGGCGACCCTGCCTTCCGCTGCCGAGCAGGACGACCGGGCACGGGTGGCGCACCTGGCAGCGACCGGGACCCCTGCCGCGCTGCGCACTGCGGCGACGGCGGCGCTGACGGGCTCTGGCGAGGACGTGCGTGCCTTCCTGCGTACCCGGTCCTACAGCGGGAAGGAGACCGACGACAGGATCGCGGTGTCCCAGGCGATGGCGGCGGGTGGCGCGGCGGTGCGGGCCGCCGCGCAGACGGCTTTGCGCGGTACGGCGGCCGAGGTGGACGCGTTCCTGCGGATCGGACTGGCGGCCGCGAGGGAGACCGACGACCGCATCCAGACATCCCAGGTGATGGCGGCCGGTGGTGCCGAGGTGAAGGCGGCGGGGCAGGTGGCGCTCGCAGGTCCGCCTTCCTATCTGCGCGTTTACCTGGAGGTGGGGCAGCACAAGGCCCGGCAGCGCGACCTGGAAGCCGCCACTCACGTGACCAGGGTGCGCGGACTGACGGCCGAGGCCGCGAGGATAGCCGCGACGGCGCGGGCGAACGCGGCTGAGGCGGCACGGGTGGCGGCCGTCGCCCGGCAGGCGGCCGCCGAGGCAGCCGAGCACTCTGCAAGGGCGCAGGCTGCGGCCAACCAGGCCGCCGGGTACGCGCAGCAGGCGGCGGACTCGGCGGCGCAGGCGAAGCAGTCCGCCGATCAGGCTGCTACGGCGGCGCAGTCGGCCAGGGCAGCGGTGGCGTCGGCGCGGCAGGCAAGCGCGACGGCCGCCGCTGCGGCCGCAGCGGCGGAGAAGTCGGCGCGGCAGGCCGCCTTCACGGCAGAGGTCGCGCAGTGGGCGGCAACCAAGGCCAGGGAGTCGGCGAGCGCTGCCGGACTGGACGCCTACGCGGCGGCGCAAGCGGCGCAGGCGGCGTACGCGGCCTGGGTCGACCTCCAGCGGCGCCAGTCAGCACCGGGTGTGCCGAACTGCGAGACAGGTTGGGCGCGGCCCGACGGCGTCTGCCTGCCAACCACACCAAGCCAGGGCTCGGGACCCGAGCCGATCAACAACCCGGCCCTCCCGGCGCACGTTCACGACGGTGGCCAGGACGCACTGCAGGTCCTGCTGTACATGCTGCGCGAGATGCAGGTCAATCCGGATGACCCGGCGTTGAACGCTATCCGGGCGAACGTGAACAAGCCGTGCGTCCTCGGCCGGGAGGGCTGTCACACTGCGGCCCTGCTGTTCTTCGCCATGCTCGTCCGTCCCGACGGGCGGTGGGACCACAAGCCGATGATCCGGGGGATGCTCGGCATGGGCCCCGACGATTACTGGTACACCGATATTCCCGGCATGAACGCCGGGCTCTACATCGATGTCTGGTCCAACATCCACTACGGGTACATCGGGCACCTCGTCGGTTTCACCGAGAGTGATCTCCAGTTCTACCCGAGGCTCACGGGAATCTCAGGCCGCAACGACCAGGCTGACGTGATCACCATTCAGATCGGCATCGACCTCGCGAAGCGGTACCGGCCTGAGGAGCTGACCCCGGAGGTCCTCACCCAGGCGATCATGGCCAAACTCCCCGCGCTTGCCGCAGCCACCGATGGCCACGTCCGCCCGTTCCGCAACCAACCGCAGTCGAACCAAACCTGATCAGGGGGAGATCGTGAGATTGGCGCAAGCACTCGCTGCTGTGGTCGTGCTGGTCACCGCCTCGGTGACCAGCACGCCGGGGATGGCCGCAGCCGCCGAGCCGTCCTCCTTGGTGGAGGACTTTGCCTACCCCGGCGCCGCGCAGATCCTCGCCGAGCACGGCGTCAAGGTGGTGACCGGAGACGGACGTATCCGCTTCGCCCCGGACTGCGCCGCCTCGGCGGACCTGTTCGAGGTGTGGCACCTCACCGAGGCTGGTGTGGGGAGGAAGACCTGCTTCTCACTGAGTGGTCCGCGTGGCTTCCTCACCCTCGAGATCCCGAGGGCCTACCTGGTCTGGGGTGGGGCGCACCGGATCGTGGTCACCTCCACCGCCGAGGGGCGGACCACGACGACCACGGTGGCTCCCGGTGCGGCGGAGCCGCTCGGCACAGGTGGCGCGGTCAACACCGTGCTGGAGTTGCGCGCCAACGGCGAACCAGGCACGGCGCCGGGTGAACCGGGACCGTTCCCCTTCGCGGTTCGGGTGGAGACCGCAGGCCGCGCATGCGCCGGTGCGCTGGTGGCCAGGGAGTGGGTCGCCACCGCCACCTCCTGCTTCGGCGGCGGCACGATCGGTGAGGGACCGCCGCCGCGACCGTCCACTGTCGTGGTCGGACGTTCCGATCTGGACCGCCTGGGCGGCCACGAGCGGGCGGTGGTGAAGCTGGTGCCGCGCAGCGACCGGGACCTGACGCTGGCCAAGCTGGACCGGCCGGTCACCGAGGTCGTGCCGGTTCCGCTCGCCAGGCTGCCGCTCACTACCGGCCAGCCCATCCGGGGCCTGGGCTACGGCCGGAGCGCAAGCGACTGGACAGGTCGACGATTGGTCGACCGGGCCCTCGGGGTCGGGGCCGTCGCCGCCACGACGGTGAACCTGAACGGCGACCCGCTTTGCAAGGGCGACGCGGGTGCACCGCTGCTGCGGGCTGGCGAACTGGTCGGAGTGGCGGTTGCCTCGTCCCAGGCAGGCTGCGTGGGCGAGGCCGGTGGTGAGCCCGCCGCGGTCGCGGCTCGCATTGACGACCTGGCGGGCTGGGTAGTGCGAACGGTGACGACGCCATCCAGGTTGGGTGCATTCTACAACTACATCGGCAGTAGCACCGGGTTGTGGATGTTCGACGACGTCACCGGCACGGGCGGTTCCCGGTTGGCGTGGAGCAGCGGAGGAGCCAATAGCTGGGACTGGACCCGCACCAAGGCAGTCTCCGGCGATTTCGACGCCGACGGACGCAACGAGATCGTCGCCTTCTACGACTATGGCGGAGGTCGGACTACGGTCTTCTTCTTCGACGGCGTCGAGGGTGTCACCACCCCGGTGAAGGTGTGGGAGTCACCTGCCGGGACCTGGGAGTGGCCGAGGATGAACCCGGTGTCAGGCGACTTCGACGGGGACGGTCGAGACGAGATCGCGGTCTTCTACGACTACGGCTCGGGTAACACCGCCGTCTGGCTCTTCGTCGGACTTGATCGGACAGCGAGTGCTCGAATGGTCTGGAACTCCGGGCTCGGTACCTGGGAGTGGAATCGGATTAAACCGGTGGCCAGTGACTTCGACGGGGACGGTCGAGACGAGATCGCGGCGTTCTACGACTACTCCAGCGGCTCAACCGGGCTGTGGATCTTCGACGAGGTGGCGAACGCGGTGACCACCCGGAATCCGTGGAGGACGGCGAGCGGAATGTGGGAGTGGGGGCGGACCTACCCGGTCGCCGCCGACTTCGACGGGGATGGCCGTGCCGAGATCGCCGCGTTCTACGACTACGGCAACACCTCGCTCGCGGTGTGGCTGTTCGACGACGTCGGTGGTACACCGGCTGCTCGGATGACTTGGAGCGCCAACGGATGGGAAGCCGGGAGGATGAAGCTGGCCGCCGGAGACTTCGACGCCGACGGGCGAGGTGATATCGCGGTTCTCTACAACGAGGGCAGCTCACGCACGACCTTGCGGGCCTTCACGAACGTCGACGGTGCGGTGAGCGTGCGCACCACCTGGGATTCCGGCATCGGCACCTGGGAGTGGGCCCGAACCCTGGCGACCGCCTAGTGCGCTGACCACGAAGGTCCACCGGGTTGAGGACACGCCGGTCAACATACTGGACTCCTGACCCGTGTTGATCTCACGCTCGATGGCGACCTGGTCGTTGTCGAGCGTGATGACCGGGCGGGCTGCGCTCGGATGCCGCGACGCCCGGCCGGTCCTGGGCGCCGGAGGGGCGCACACCGATCGTGCGGGTGACCGGGAAACGACTGCGGGTCAACGTCATGTCCGCCGTCGCCTCACGGGGCGCGCTGTGGTTCACCGTGATCACCGAGCGGTTCACCGCACCGGTGTTCACCGCGTTCCTCCACCGCGGACCGCGTCGCCTGCCAGGCGGGCCGGAAGGTGCACGTGATCACCGACCGGCATCCGGTGCACCGCACAAGGCGGTCCGCGCCTGGCTGGAGGCCAACGCCGAGCGGGTCGAGCTGCACCTGACGCCCGGCTACAGCCCCGAGCTGAACCCCGACGAGCTGCGGAGCGCCGACCTCAAACGCAACGTCAACGCGTCCCGCGCGCACAACCTCGACCGACTCGCCCACGAGCCCCGACGCTTCCTACGTCGACGCCAACGCCGGCCACACATCGCCCGCGGCTCCTTCCAGACACAGCACGTCCGCTACGCCACCATGTAGGCAACCGAACACTTTCGACTCAATAACAAGGGGAACGCGGCAAGGGGGTACAGCAATGCGGCGCAACGACGAACAAACGTACGGCTGATCCGGACGGCACGGCGAGCACGAGCCTCTCTGCCAGGTCAGCGAGGTCGCGGAGTTGCTCCGGGTGCCCAGACAGACCGTCTACCGCGCCATCAACGACGGCGAACTGCCCGCAGTCCGCATCCGCAAACTCGTACCTGAATCGGCGGTTACAGCGGCGCTGCGACGCGCAACGACGGCCGGCGGGACAAGTCCCAACACGCAGAACTCCGAAGAAACGCTCGCACCGACGACAGAGAACGTCACCGAGTAACTCCCAGCAGCGCAGCAAAGCCTACCGACAGCCGGACAGCATGGTCCGGGGCGGCGGTGAACACCGCCGCCCCAGACCACACGTCACCCGTTGCCGCTGTCGAACAGCCCGGTCGGCGTACTCAGGGCCAGCGGGTGCGGCTCGCCGGTCAGCACGGACAGCGCGGTGGCGACCTCCTCCAGGTCGGCTTTCGTGTAGACCGCGATCGCGCCGGGCTTGGCGTCGCTGCCGGGTCGGTGACCGGCGTAGGCGCGGGCCACCGCCTCGCCGAAGTTGCGTTCCACCCATTTCAGTGTGGTGTGCCGCAACCAGTGCGTGGAGATGTTCTGCGTGCGTACCGGCTCGACGTGCTCGCGCAGCCGGTCCCACAGCCCGTCGTAGCGCCGGGAGGTCAACGGCTTGCCGTTGTGGTAGCGCAGCACCTTGCTGGTCGGCTCACGCGCCCCGCGATGGTAGGCATGATCCACCAGGTGCGTCATCAGCGTCGGCGACACCGGCTGCCACCGGCTCTGCTCTCCCTTCTCGTGCAACAGCACCAGGCGCTGCTCCTGGTCCAGGCCGTCGAGTTCCAACGCCAACGCCCCACCGCGGCGGGCGGCGGTCTCGACGTGGAACCGGATCAACAGCGCGTCCAGCGCCGGGTCGTCCCCGGTGCTGGAGGCCGCCTCGGTGACCGCCTCCAGCACCGTGTTGTTCAACCCGCGCCGCGTGGGGATCGCCCGCTTGGGCTTCTTCACCTTCCGCGTCGGATCCTGACCGACCGGGATCAGCTCGTCGTTGACGGCGAACTTGTACAGGCACCGGGTGGCGCTGAACATGTGCTCGGCCGCGCTGTGCCCACCCCGCCAGTTGCGCCGCCGCACCGCCGTCTGCCGGATGTGCCCGAACAACCACGTCAGATCCGAGGCGGGCAACTCGTCCAACCGGCGCTCGGGCCACAGCGCCACCAACCTGTTCCAGTAGGTGCTGTACAGCTTGCGCGTGCCCTCGCCCACCAACCCCGACACCACCGGCACCCACTGGGCGAACGTGGGCACCTCCCGCGGCGGCGCGGCCGGCTGCGAGGCCACCAACGCCTCCGGCGACACTCCCAACAGCGCCAGCACCTGACGCGCCTTCTCCAACTCCGCCGCACTCGGCCCGGCCCGGTCCGTCACGACGCATCACCCGCAGCACCGTCACCGGGCCCATCGACCTGTACCCGTGCCGGACCAGGGGCGGTTGCGGCACCCTCGGCGTCGAACGGCCGCGACGCCACCACCACCTGACGTGGATCGGGAAGGGCCTTGTCCAGCACCACCAGGCTGTGGACCACCATCGCCGCGCGCTCGGGCACCGCGACCAGCAGCACCGGATCACCGGTCTCGAACGACCACCAGCGCCGCACCGTCAGCGGAATCTGGATCAACCCGCGCCTGCTCAGCGCGAACACACCCTGGGGATTGCGCTGAAGCACCAGCGAGGACCCGTGCAACCGGATGTCCAGCCGCTCCTGCGGAACCCACCGCAACAGCGCCAACAACGGCCGGTTGGCCAACCGGCCACGGTCGTCGAAGCGCGCCAGGGCATAACGCGGCCGATCCCGCACACTCAACGGCCCCAGCTCCCGAACCGAAGGCGCGGGCGTGCGCCGCTTGTCCAGAATCCGATTCTGCGGAGCAGGTGGTGATAATTGCCCGACCTCGGCCGACGCGGCCTTGTCGGTCGGCACGCCGGAAACACCGCCTGGATTTCCAGAACGGTTCCGACGGGAATTGGTGCCCGGTAGAAGACCGGCGATGACCTTGTCAGTCACGACCACCACCGCTTGGAGCAGTAGAGGCCGTGCCAACCACTTGAACACCCGATCGGCAATTGCGATCGGCTATCTGAACTGGTGTTATTGGACGGGGATCCAACACACGATCTTGTGACCGAGGGGGGACTTGAACCCCCACCCTCTTTCGAGGACTAGCACCTCAAGCTAGCGCGTCTGCCATTCCGCCACCCGGTCTCGGCTCTCGCCGTGGTGTGTGCATAGATTACATGACCACCTCTGCTGAACAAAATCCAGGGGTCTGGCGCCATGTTTGTGCAGGTCACGGCCTTGTTAGGTGGGTTGGGGGATTTCTTGTGCGGGGGTGGGCCCTGGGGGTGGGAGGGTGGGCTTCTAGTGGTGGGCCTTGGGGGTGGTGGCCTTTCACTCGGATGGCTGGGAAGTTCGGTCCTGTGGTGGGAACCGGGGGCTGGGTGGGTGCGTCGGGGTGGTGGGATGGTGTCCGCGACCTTGGCCGGGGGGATGAGTCGTGCCTGATGATCTGGTGGCGGCGCCGCAGGATGACACTTCTGCGGTGACCGGGATCGGGATCGCTGAGTCCTCGGTTGACCTGGCCAACGGGATCGCTGACGGGAACTGGGTCGAGGCCGGGCTCGGGGGTGCTGGGGTCGGGCTGGAAGTGCTGTCGATGGTGATCGACCCGGTGGGGACGGTCGCGTCGTACGGCGTTGGGTGGCTGATGGAGCACGTGCAGCCGCTCAAGGAGGCCTTGGACTGGTTGGCGGGGGATCCGCCGGTGATCCGCTCGTTCAGCGAGACCTGGGGCAACGTCGCGGCCGAGGTCAAAGGGGTTGCCGAGGAGTTGGGGCGGCAGGACGCCGCTGGGTGGGAGGGGGCGGCTGCCCAGGCGTTTCGGAGGGCCAACGCCGAGACTGTCGACGCCATCGCCGGGGCTGGGGTGCTGGCCGAGGGGATCGGCGTTGGCGTGATGGTCATGGGGGAGGTGGTTGCCGCCGTCCGCGAGCTGGTGCGGGATCTGGTCGCGGAGTTGGTGGGGCGGCTGATCTCCTGGGCGTTGGAGGCCGTGGCGACCTTGGGGTTGGCCACGCCGGTGATCGTGGCGCAGGCGGCCACCGCGATCTCGCGGATGTGCTCGCGGATCGCGGATCTGGTGCGCAAGCTGGTGAAGACGATCTCGAACGTGGCGCCGCGCATCCGGGCCGTGGTCGACAAGCTCGGTGAGATCATGCAGAAGCTCGGCAGGATCGGGCGGCGGGCGGATGTTCCTGGGGGGCCGGATGCGCCCAGCGTGCCGAACGCCCCTGCGCCTGACGGGGTCACCGGGCCGTCGGGGACCACGACGCCGTCGGGCAGCACGACGCCGTCGGGCAGCACGACGCCGTCGGGGACCACGACGCCTTCGGGGACCACGACGCCTTCGGGCAGCACGACGCCGTCGGGGACCACCACGCCGTCGGGAACCACCGCCCCTTCCGGCGACGCGGCTCCCAGCGGTGCCACATCCCCGTCCAGCAGCCCGGACACCCCGGCAGGCGGTCAGGGCTCCGGGGCCTCCAGCAGCCGCGCCGAACCCGAGCCCAAGCCCGACGGCCCCCCGACGCCGGACGACCCCGAAGCCGCCTCCTGCTCCGCGGACCGGCCCTTCTGCGCCGACGACCCCATCGACGTCGCCACCGGGGACGTCGTGCTCTCGCAGACCGACGTCGTCCTCCCCGGCCTCCTCCCGCTCCTCCTCACCCGCCACCACCAGTCCCGCTACCGCTCCGGCGCCCTCTTCGGGCCCTCCTGGTCCTCCACCCTCGACCAGCACGTCTCGGTCAGCGCCTCGCACGTCTGGCTCGCCACCGAGGACGGCAGGCTGCTGCGGTACGCCAAACCTGCCGGGGACGAGTCGGTCCTGCCGGACTTCGGGCCGCGGCTCGCGCTGCGCCGGCACGGGGACGGGTACCTGGTCGACGACCCCCGGCGTGGCACCACCGCCGAGTTCCGCCCCGTCGGCGACGAGCGGGGCGCGCGTTCCCGGTTGCCGCTGACGGCCGTGCGGCGGCACGCGGGCGGGGAGCTGGTGGTCGAGCACGACGGAGCCGGGCTTCCCACCAGGGTGCGCCACTCCGGCGGCTACGAGGTCGCCGTGGACACGGACGGCGGGCGGGTCACCGGACTGCGGCTCACCTCCGCGGCGCGGGCGATCACCCTGACGCGCTACGGGTACGACGAGACCGGGCAGCTGGCCGAGGTGGTCAACTCCTCCGGCCTGCCGCTGCGGTTCACGCACGACGCCGACGGGCGGCTCACCTCGTGGACCGACCGCAACGGCGTCTGGTACCGCTACGTCTACGACGACCGCGGCCGGGCCGTCACCACCATCGGGTCCTCCGGCGCCCTCAACGGCACCTTCCGCTACGAGGAGCGCCGCACCACCCACACCGACACCCTCGGCAACGCCACCACCTACGACCTCGACGAGCGCGGTCGGGTCGTCCGCGAGACCAACCCGCTCGGGGCGGTCACCGGCCGCGAGTGGGGGGAGCGGGAGCAGCTGCTCGCCGTCACCGACCCGCTCGGGCGCACCACCCGCTACGAGCACGACGACGACGGCAACGTCACCACCGTCACCCGCCCGGACGGCAGCACCCTCACCGCCGCCTACACGACCGGCGGGCGCGACACCCGCGTCACCGACCCGGCGGGCGGGACCTGGCTGCGCGACCACGACGCGCTCGGCAACCTGGTCGCCGAGACCGACCCCACCGGCGCCACCACCCGCTTCGCCTACGACGAGCGCGGCCACCTCGCCGCCACCACCGACCCGCTCGGCGCGGTCACCCGCTACCGCACCGACGCCGCGGGCCTGATCACCGAGCTGACCGACCCCCTCGGCGCCACCACCCGCTTCGAGCGCGACGCCTTCGGCCGCGTCGTCGCCGAGACCGACCCGCTCGGCGGCGTCACCCGCACCACCTGGACCGTCGAGGGGCGGATCACCTCGCGGACTCGGCCCGCCGGCGGCGTGGAGCGGTGGGCGTACGACGGCGAGGGCAACGTCGTCGAGCACGTCGACGAGGTCGGCCAGGTCACCCGGACCCGCTACACCCACTTCGACCTGCCCGCCGCCCGCACCGCGCCCGACGGCGCCACCACCACCTACGCCTACGACACCGAGCTGCGCCTGACCGAGGTCGTCGGGCCGCACGGGCTGGCGTGGCGGTTCGAGCGCGACGCGGCGGGCGAGGTGGTGCGCGAGACCGACTTCGACGGGCGCGTCACCCGCTACGCCTACGACGCCGCCGGAAGGCTCGCCGCCCGCGTCAACGGGCTCGGCGAGACGATCTCCTACGACCGCGACGTGCACGGCGGCATCGTCGCCAAGCACACCCCGAGCGGCACGTCCGCGTTCGACCGGGACCCGTGCGGGCGCGTCGTGCGCGCGGCCGGGCCCGACGTCGAGGTGCTCTTCGAGCGCGACGCCAGGGGCCGGGTCCTCGCCGAGACCTGCGACGGCCGCACCACCCGCTCCGAGTACGACGCGGCGGGCAGGCGGGTGCGCCGGACCACGGCGGGCGGCGTCGCCACCGGCTGGGACTACGACGCGGCGGGCAACCCGGTGGCGCTGCGCGCGGACGGCGGCACGATCACCTTCCGGCACGACGCGCTCGGCAGGCAGGTGCGCCGCGAGCTGGGGCGCCTGAGCGTGCTGCGGTCCTACTCGCCGGACAGCAGGCTCACCGACCAGCTCGTCACCGCGGGCGGCCCGGTGGACCGGCGCGGGTGGCGCTACCGGCCGGACGGCAACGTCGACGGGGTGCTCGACCCGTCGGGCGGCCGGGCGCTCGCCCTGGACCGGCGCGGGCGGGTGCTGTCGGTGCGCGGGCCCGGCTGGGACGAGCGCTACGAGTACGACGCGGTCGGCAACATCACCGACGCGTCGCCCTCGGGGCCCGACGACCCGACCGCCGGGCCGCGCGCGCACGAGGCGAACCGGTTGCGCGCGGCGGGCCGCACCACCTACGACCACGACGCGCAGGGCCGCGTCGTGCGCCGCCGGACCCGCACCCTGTCCGGCTCGGTGCTGGTCTGGACCTTCGGCTGGGACGCGGAGGACCGGCTCACCTCCGCGTCGACCCCCGACGGCGGCACGTGGCGCTACCGCTACGACCCGATGGGCAGGCGCGTGGCCAAGCAGCGCCTCGACGCGCGGGGCTGCCCCGTCGAGCGCCTGGACTTCACCTGGGACGGCACGCTCCTGGCCGAGCACACCGGCGCCGACGGGAGCGGCAGCACCTGGGAGTACGAGCCGGGCACCACCACCCCGGTCGCCCAGCTCGACCGGGTCGGGCTCGACCGGCGGTTCTACGCCGTCGTCGCCGACCTCGTCGGCTCGCCGACCGAGCTGGTCGACGCGGACGGCGAGGTCGCCTGGCGGCGCACCGCCACCCTGTGGGGCCGCACGCTCGCCCAGTCCGGCCCGGCGACGTGCCCGCTGCGGTTCCCCGGCCAGTACCACGACGGCGAGACCGGCTGGCACTACAACCACCTGCGCCACTACGACCCGGACACCGGCCGCTACGCCTCGCAGGACCCGCTGGGCCTGATCCCGTCGATCAACCCCGGCGCGTACGTGCCCAACCCGATCCGGTTCGTGGACCCGCTGGGCCTGCAGGGCTGCGGCGTCAGCGGCGACGAGGCCAGGCAGCAGGCGCTGGCCGACGCGGGCGTGCCGCCCGGCTCCGAACCGCTGGAGACCAGGGTGACGCCGTCCACCACGCCGGGCGGCAGGCAGGTCATGCAGGACCACCAGCCGGTGTTCTTCCCGGAGGAGGTGTACCTCAACAACCGGGACGAGCTGATCGTCTTCCAGGACCACTACACCGGCCACCAGTTCGGCGAGGGCGGGGTCGGGGACCAGCCGCCGCACGTGCACGTCCGCCCCTACGACAACCCCCGCAACGGGCAGGTCCCCGGAGCCGAGGAGCATTACTACTATGACCCCAGCCTGGGCCGACCGACTCCTGCCGGCTGACGCCGCGCTCCTGGCCCGCTGCTTCCCCGGCGGGCGCGCCGGGTTCAGCGGGTCGCTGCTGCGCTCGGTGCGCCTGGACCGGGTCGGGCCCGCGTGCTCGCTGCGGCTGGACCTGCCGGGCGGCGGGCCGGGGACCACGCAGGCGCACCTGGGGATGCTCGCGGTCGCGGACGTCGAGCTGACCGGCGGCGCGCTGCCGCAGCGGGTCGACGTGGAGATCACCGACCTGCCGGGGCGCCGGGTCTCGGTCGTCGTCGCGGGCGGGGCGCTGCGGTTGTCGTTGACGTGCGCCGAGGTGCTGCGCTTCGGGCGGGTCAGCGACCACGACACCCCGCCCGGCGCGGTGGACGACGGGCCGCACCGGTTCGTCGGCAAGCTGGACCAGCGGCTGCACCGTGTGGTGCCGGGACCGGAGGACGAGAACTACCATGCCCGCTTCTGACGAGCTCCCCGGCGACTTCCCCGGCGACCTCGACGCGCTGCACTGGGACGAGCGCGGCGACGCGGTCACGGCGACCTTCGAGGCCGAGCTGGACGAGGCCGGGCGTGCGGCCTGGGGGGCGGACGCGGCGCACACCGGGGTGCGCTACCACGTGCGCTTCACCGGGGTGGCCGACCTGCGCGCGGCGGGCTGGGACCACCGGCTTCCGCTGCGGCTCACGGTGGTCGCGGACGGCGGGCGGGTCGGGGTCGAGGTGAGCGGCGTCGGCACGGACGTGCGCTTCACCTCGGCCCCGCCCGAGCACGTCGGCCACCGGACGTTCACGGCCGCCGCGCCCTGACCGGCCGCGCTGCTGCCGGGCCCGTGGCGGTCGCAGCAACGACACGGTCACCCGGACATGCCCTCGGCACGCTCTTGCGTTCAAAGTGGATAAAACGGAACTCCTGGTAAGACGGGTGCCCGGGGGTCGTCACGCAACTCGGTGACTGACCGGCTGGGCTGAGGTGGCGGTGCAGGGGATCTCAGCGTTCCGGCCGGAGTGGATGGCGCCCTCCGCCGGGTGCATCGTCGTCCTGCCGTTTGTCCTGGACCCGGTGCGGCACCGCCGGACCGATCAGGTGGCGATCCACAAGACGGGTTAGGTGACACCCTCAGCCTCCATCTACTCGATCGGGTGAATCGGGCCAAAGCGGCAACGGCCGCTTGGTGGTCAGCGACCCTGTGGAGGTGAGTCGATTACGCGTCTGGGCGTTCTGGGTGTTCGGCATCGCCACCGTGGTCGCGGTGGCGGGACTGGTGTGGTTCTTGCTCACCCTAAAGGATGTGCAGCTCAGCGCGCTGAACTCCATCGCGGGGGTGACCAGCCTGGCGATCGGGGTCATCTCCCTGGTGGTCGCCGTGGCGAGCCTCGTGGTGGCGATCAGGGCGGGCCGGCCGCCGAGTTCCCCGGACCAGGCTCGGGACCAGCTCCGCCACGCGGTCCTGCGGCAGTGGGACCGGGAGATCGGCATCCGCAAGCTCCGCACCCCTCGGCCGCTGAGGCTGACCTGGGCCCCCTCGCCCAGGAGGAACGTGTCAGCCAGGGTGGTCGGTGCGCCAGCACCCTCGGGCGGGCTGGCGCTGCGTGCTGGGGAGAGGCCCACGACGGAGCTGATGCGGCAGTTCCGGGATCTGCCATCTCGGCGACTGGTGGTGCTGGGGCAAACGGGCGCAGGCAAGTCGGTGCTGGCGATGCTGCTCACGGCCGACCTGCTGACCGAGCCGCAGGACGGCGACCCGGTGCCAGTCCTGCTGCCGATCGCGGGCTGGAACCCGGCCGAGGAGCTCGGGACCTGGCTCGCCCGGCGGGTGCACGAGGAGTACCCCAACGTCATCAGCGCCGCAGGCGCGAAGGAGTTGGTGGGCGCGAACAAGGTCATGGCGGTGCTGGACGGGTTGGACGAGATGCCCGAGGCGCTGATGCCTTCGGCGCTGGGTGCGATCGACGCGGCGAGCGAGGGCCTGTGGATCGTGCTGACCTGCCGAGGCGTCGAGTACGAGAGGCTGACCACCGAGCACGCGCCGCTCAGCCGGGCCGTCGTTGTGGAGATCAAGCCGATCGCCCCCGACGACGCCGGGGTCTACCTGCGTGACAACGAGACCCAGGGCGATCCGCGCTGGCTTCCCGTCGTCAACCACATGCACACCGACAACGGCAAAAATCTCGCTGAGGCCTTCACCACGCCACTGGTGCTCTTCCTGGCCCGGAACGCCTATTGCGCGCCGACCTCCCGGCCTACCGACCTGATCACCATCGCCGACCAAGGCACGGCGGCGGTGACGAACCACGTGCTGGCCGAGTTCATCCCCGCGGTCTACGCCAGGACCGAGGCGGGCCAGCGCCCTTGCAAGGCGGAGAAGGCCGAACGGTGGCTGCGCACCCTGGCAAACCACCTCGCCGACCACCGCACCGATGGCGTCAACCTCAACTGGTGGCAACTCGACCGCGCCGTCCCGGCCCGACTGGTGGGTCTGCTCATCGCCGCAGTGATCGTGCTCGTCGGGACGTTCGGGGTGTTCAGCCTGGTTCTGCTCACCTCCGGTCGCCCCGACAAGGCCCTCGCGGGCGCGCTCGGGCTCTCCCTGCTGGCCGCCGCGCTCGCCGGACCCGCTGCGGGCCGGGCGGCCTTGGGCGTGCCGAACCGGCGGATCGCGGTGGCAGTGGTGGCAGCCGCGCTGCGGGACGGATCCACAGGAGCGCTCGTGTACTGCTCGTTCATCCTCCTCGCAGGCGGTTACCGGAATTTGGGGGACCTGAGCTACCTGGCCGCTCTGTCACAACCCGCAGTGGCAATCATGCTGCTCGGTACCGCGATCGGCGTGGTCACCAATGGCTTGGCGATGACCCGCTCCCCTGTCCCCACACAGCCATCGCTGAGCGGGCGCGCCCTCGCCACGGGAGCACTGTCCGGAATGGGCATGGCAGCGCTGGTAGGACTGCCCGTAGCCGCCGCAGCAGGTGCGATCGCCGAGATCGGTGGTCTTCGGCGATGCGATCACGCTGACGCTGGTCACGGTCACCATCGCGATCGCGGGCGGTGTCACCATGTGGTTCGCCTCGGACTTGGGCGGCCAACGCGACGCACTTGACATCGGCATCGCGGGGAGCTTTTTGCTAGCCGTCGTGGTGGCGGTGGGCACCGGCGCGCCGTGGGTCCGCTTCCGCTCGGCGCAGACCCTGCTGGCACTGCGCGGTCGACTGCCGTGGCGGATGATCCGCTTCTTGGGGGATGCCCACAGCCGCGAGGTCCTGCGCCAGTCCGGCGGCTCTTACCAGTTCCGCCACGACCTCGTCCAGGCGCACCTCACCACAGCCCGTCCCCGGTCCCGGCCGCCACGCAGCGGGCGGATCCGACGTGCGGTCCACACCACCATCGCGATTCTCCTGCTGGCTGTCACCGCAGCGACGATCACCGTGCCGCCGCTGCGAAAGGCTGTGGAGACCCGGACTTCCCAGCGCGCCGTCGTGGATCTCCAGGTACGAGTCGACTAGGGAACCGACCCTCGTGCCGAAGTCAGGCCCGCCTCGTCCCTCCAGCAGAAGGGGGAGGGGCGCGGGGCGCATCTGATGACGAGAGTCGAGTCGTCGAACTCGTCGGCGACGAGCTGACATGCCCCCGGATCGCTGCGGCCTTCGGCGCGCGCCGGGCTTCCTGCGCAGTACGAGACCCTCCCGCTGAGCGTACTCCCCAACGACCTCGCCAGTTCGCGGAGACGGTGCGGTTCGGGACCCGCCACCCGCCGAAACGTCCCGGCCCGGACGTCTCCACAGGCGGCGGGTCTGACCCGCGTCAGTAGTGCGCGGAGATGGTGAAGGACTTCATCGTCGTCGCCCCAGGGCAGTAGGCCATCGCCGGACTGCCGAACCTGGTCGCGCCGCTGGTGTGCACGCTGCCGTCGCTGCACGTCACGCTGACCTCGAAGCCCGTCGCGGCGCCGCCGCCCACCTGGTGGCAGTCGACCCACACGGTCGAGTTGTGGCCGGGGGAGTACTTCCAGACGCACGCGACCGACGACGCCTTCACCTCGCCGCTGGCCGGTTTGAGCGGGGGCGCCGCGATGGTCGTCAGCTCCCGCTCGACCGCCGCCGCGCTGCCCGCTCCCGCCCCGGCCAGCGCCAGGACCGCGAGCCCCGTCATCGTCGCCCTGCCCATGGTTCTCAGCACTGAGTCCTCGTCTCCCTAGGTCCCGCACGGGTGAGTGGGAGGAAGGATCACCCCTGGTCGTGGTGCTGCGGAACAACCGGCACTCGATCAGAGCAGCGCTTCCGCAGCGTCAGGTCACCGGGGCCGAATCCCGTTGGGGCGCAGCGGTATCACGGGGGCGGGACGGTGATCCGGTACGGGGCGCGCGTTCGGCGAGCGGTTCCCGCAGCCTGGCCGCGAAGTCGGCGAACAGGTCGCGGACCGCGGGCTCGGCCAGGTCCCGCCGGTCGTAGGTGACGGTGGCGCACACCGAGCCCGAGGACCTGCGGTGCAGGCGGAACATCAGGCCCACGTCGCCGGTCGGGCCGGCTTGCGTCCTCGCCAGGACGCGGGCGGTCGCCGGGCCGTACGCGAAGCTGTCCTCCAGGCCGGAGTACGGCAGGTACTGGAAGACGCACAGTCCCACCGGTTCGGTCTCCACCGCGCGGATCACGTCCGGGTGCAGGCGCAGGACGTCGAAACCGGGGACGTGGGCGCGGGCGTACGCGGCCCCGACCGCCTCGCGCACCACGGGGGTCATGCTCGACCAGGTCGCGCCCTCCGGGACCCGCACGCGCAGCACCGACGGGTGCAGGAACGGGCCGATCAGGGTGCGGACGTCCGGGTGGGCGCGCTGCTCGAACACGGTGTTCACCAGGACGTCCCGCGTGGTCGAGCGGTCCGCGGCGGCCAGGCAGAAGGCGGTGAACAGGGTGCCGAACACGGTCGTCCTGCGGCGGAGCGCCCACTTCTCCAGCGCTGCGGCCTCCCGCTCGTCCAGCACGTCCAGGCGCAGGACGCCCGAGCTGGGCGGGGTGGAGCGGTCCCGGCCCGTGGACAGGTCCAGGGGGCGGGCGCCGTCCACGGTGGCGCGCCAGTGGTCGCGGTCCGCGTCCAGGGTGGGGGCGGTGATCGCGGCCCGCCGCGCCGAGTACGGGCCGTACTGGAGGGGCGGGGGCGGGAGGGGGTCGCCCGCCAGGCGGGCGGTGTACAGGGCGCCCAGCTCGGCCACGGCCAGCACCAGCGACGGGGGATCGGTGTGGACGTGGTGGAAGACCAGGTTGACCAGGTGCGAGCCGTCGTCCAGGGCGACGACCTGGCCGCGCACCAGGGGAGGGCGGTCGATCGGGACCGGTTCGCGGGACCAAGCGTCCACGCAGGACTGGGCTTCGGACGCCGCCGCTCCGGTGCGGTGCAGGCGCGCGGTGCGGTGCGGGTGGACCCGCTGCGCCCACTCCGCGCCGTCCGGTTCCAGGGTGGTGCGCAGGACGTCGTTGCGCGCCACCAGGTCGTCGTACGCGGCGTCCAGGAGGTCCACGTCCAGCCCGCCGGTGACCAGCGCCGAGATGGACATCGTCATGTGCGGCCCCGTCGAGCCGCTGGGGATGGTCTCGTCGTTGGTCATGATCGTGTGCTGGAACGGGGACGCGGGCCAGGTTCTCGGCATGGGCCATCCGTTCGTGGAAAAGGGGGTCGGCGGCGGAAACGTACACACTCGCGGCGGCGCGGAAAATACTCCACAAGCCGCTGGAGGTGCTGCTGCGAACGGGCCACGTGGTGGCGCTGAGCTGCGCGAACCCCTGTCCCGCCGCGGAGGGGAAGATTCGGAACTCTTGCTTATCGCAGGAACGCCGGGTGTTTCCTTGCCAGGGGTGCGGTGCTGCTGCTTCGCTTTGCGGGCGGGAATATTCCTCGCCAGAGGCCTGCGTCGTGAGGAGCTGTCGTGCACCCCAGAACCGCCCGAACGCTCAACCAGAAGGAGTTCCACGACCTCCGGCGCACGGTGGCCATCCGCGCCGAGACCCGGCGCAACGTCGAGGTCGACGCGACCTACGCGACACCGCTGCCCAGGGAGGTCAGCCTCCAGCTGACCTACAAGTGCAACCTGCGGTGCAACCACTGCTACCAGTGGAACGACCAGGGGTTCTTCCACGACTTCAGCAAGGTCAAGCAGCGCACCGAGCTGGACCTGGACATCGTCGACGACGTGCTGCGGACGACCGACGACACCCGCGCCAAGGTGTTCCTGTGGGGCGGGGAACCGCTGATGCACAGCCGGTTCGGCGAGATCGCGAAGCTGCTGGCGCGCACGCCCCGCACGGTCAACCTGTGCACCAACGCGCTGCTGATCAAGCGGAACCTGGAGCACCTGCTGACCATCGGGCCGGGGCTCAACGTGCTGGTCAGCCTGGACGGGCTCGGGGCCGACCACGAGGCGCTGCGCGGCAAGGGGACCTTCCCGCGCACCATCGACAACGTGCGGCTGCTGCTGGACCTGCAGAAGAGCGGCGAGTACCAGGGCGAGGTCTCGCTGTCCTGCATGGTCAGCAACGAGACCGTGGGCTCCATGCGCGAGTTCATGGAGTGGGCCGAGGAGCTGGGCGTCAACTCGGTCTACTTCCAGTTCCCGTGGTTCATCAGCCCGGAAGTGGCCTCGGCGATGGACGACATGTACGCGGAGAACTTCGCCTGGCTCAACCCGCCCGCGCCGGGGACCACGCCCACCTGGCACTCGTACACCTACCGGATCGAGCCGGGGTTGATCGGCGCCCTGCGGCGGTCCATGGCGGAGCTGGCCGAGCGGACCTGGAACGTGCGCATCCGGTACCAGCCGCAGCTGGAGCCCGACGAGGTCGAGGACTTCGTGCTGGGCGCCTCGCGGCCCGCGCAGAAGCGCAACCGGTGCCTGGCGGTGTCGAACCGGCTGGAGGTGCACGCCGACGGCAAGGTCAGCTCGTGCAAGTTCTTCCCCGAGTTCGTCATCGGCGACCTGCACGAGAGCGGCGTCGCGCAGGTGTGGCAGGGCGAGGCGTTCCGCAGGGTCCGGACGGTCCTGCGCGGCACCAGCCTCATGCCCGTGTGCTCCAAGTGCATCCTCCTCTACCTGAACGGGGTCTGACGGTGACCGGTGTTCACGTGAGCGGCGGCGCGCGGGTCGACGAGGGCGCGATCGCGCTGCGGATCAAGGAGGTGCTCGCCGGGGTGCTCGGGGCGCCCGAGCTGGTCGAGCGCATCACCGACGCGACGAACGTCGTGCAGGACCTGGGGATCAACTCCATCCAGATGATCAACTTCCTGCTGGCGCTGGAGGACGCGTTCGACGTCGAGCTGGAGTTCGAGGAGCTGAGCTTCGAGCAGCTGGAGTCGCTGCCGGAGATCCGGCGGTTCGTCGTGGCCGCGATGCCGGACTCGCCGTGACCGCTGCGCGGGTGCTGAGGCTGGGCGCGTTCGACGTCGAGCGGCGGTGGCGGCCGGACGGGCTCGCCGCGCTGCCGGAGATCGCCGACCGGGGCGCGGACGTGGTTGCCTCGGCCATGGACGAGCTGCTCGCGGTGGCCTGCGGGCCGGGGGACGTGCTGGTCACCGGCGCCCCTGCTCCCGTTGCGTGGCAAGAGGTCCTGGCGGGCGCGGGGATCGGGTTCGAGCACCGGGTCGCCCCGTGCGGGGTGGGCGGGACCGTCGAGGAACGGCTGGTGGCGCGCCCGCCCGCCGACCTGGGCGGGCTCGGGTTCGAGCCCTACGCCGTGCTGCCCGAGAGCGCCGGAGTTGTTGGCGCGCTGGGGCTCCGGGCCGAGCTGCCGGACTGGCGGGTGGTGCGTGCGGTGTCGTCCAAGTCCTGGTCCAACGCGCTGGTGCGCGACCTCGGGCTCGCGGGCGCCGGGGTCGTGGTCGACTCGGTGGCCGCGCTGGAGGCGGAGGTCCAGGCGCTGGACGGGGCGCCCGCCCTGCTCAAGGACCCCTTCGGGGTGTCGGGGCGCGGGACGCTGGCGGTCACCTCGCCGCTCGTGCTGCGCTCGGTGGTCCGGGTGCTGGGCAAGCAGGTCCGGCGCGGGCTGGACGTGGAAGTGCTGGTGCAGCGGCGGTTCGACCCGGTGGCGGACTTCTCCGCGCAGTTCTCGGTGCGGCCCGGCGGGGAGGTGGACTGGCTGGGGGCGCGGCTGATCGAGAACACCGGCTTCGCCTACGCCGGGTCCCGGCCGGTGCCGCCCCGGCTGGCGGAGCGGTTGGCTGCGTTGGGGTACGAGGAGGTCATGGCCGACGTGGGGGCCGCGCTGGCCGGCGCCGGGTACCACGGGCCGGTGTGCGTGGACTCGATGCTGCTGCGCGACGGGACCCTCGTGCCGGTGCTGGAGATCAACCCCCGGACGTCCATGGGCTTGATCAGCGTGCTGGCCGGGCGTCGGCTCGCCGCCGACCCGGAGCGGGCGCGGTTGGTCGTGCGGCCGGTGCGCGGCGGGTGCGGGTTCGACCGGCTGGTGTCGTTGCTGCGCGCCGACGGAATCCTGCTGGAGGCGGGTGGGGCCGGGGTGCTGCCGCTGGCCTCCGGGACCCTGGCCTCCTCCAGGGGGCGGCTGTACTGCGCGGTGGTGGCCCACGACGAGGACGGGCACCGGGCGTTCGACGCGGCGCTGGACGTGGTGCTGGACGCCTGGCAGGTGGACCGTGCCTCGTGAGCTGGGGTTGATCGGGGCCACCGGGATCGCGGTGCGGGCCGTGCTCGACCCGGCGCGGCGGCGCGAGGACGTCCGGGTCAGGGCGGTCGCGGCGTCGACGCCCGAGCGCGCCGAGACCTTCCGCGCCGAGCACGGGCTGCCGGTCGCGCACGCCGACTACCGGGCGCTGGTGCGGGACGAGGGGATCGACACCGTCTACGTGTCGCTGCACAACAGCGCGCACGCGCACTGGGCCGCCGAGGCGGCCAGGGCGGGCAAGCACGTGGTCGTGGAGAAACCGCTGTGCCTGGGCCGCCGCGAGGCGCACGCGCTGCGCCGGGCCGCCGGGGACGCGGGGGTGCACGTGGTGGAGGCGGTGATCACCGCCGGGCACCCGTGGCAGGCCGCCGTGCGCGAGCTGGTCGCCTCGCGGGAGCTGGGGGAGCTGAGCGGGATCTCCTCGCACATCGCGTTCGACCTGCCGCCGGGGGGCGGGTACCGGTTCCGGCCCGAGCTGGGCGGGGGCGCGTTCCACGACACGGCCAGCTACTGGCTCGACGCGGTGCAGGCCGTCGTCGGGCTGGGCGGCGCGACCGCGTCCGGGCACTCGGAGTTCTCCGGGCCGAACGGGGTGGACCTGGAGTTCGACGCGGTGCTGCGGTTGCCCTCCGGGGTGCGGGCGGAGCTGCGGGCCTCGCTGGTGGGGCCGTACCGGGCCGACCACGAGTTCCGGTTCACCGGCGGGAAGGCGCGGCTGCGCAACTTCCTGCGCCCGGCCGCCGGGCCGTTCCCGGTGAACCTGGTCCTCCAGCGGGACGGGGGAGCGCGCGAGGTGCGGTCGTTCCCGGCGGTGTCCTACTACGACGCGCAGCTCGACCGGATCATGGCGCTGCTGGAGCGGCCCGCGCGCGCGGACGACGCGGTGGTCGAGCGGGTCGTGGTGCTGGAGAGCGCTTACCTGAACGCGCTGGAGCGGTGCGCCCGGATCGGGAGGGGAGAGGCGTGAGCATCGCCGTGCTGACGTCCGGGGTCGCGCTGGGCGTGCACGTCCCCGGACTGCTGCTGGCCCGCAGGCTCGCCGAGCTCGGCGTGGCGGCGCGGGTGGACGTGCTGGAGAACCACCTGCCCGAGCGGACGCGCGAGCTGATCCCGGCGTCGAAGGTGGCGTTCCACCGGGACTTCCGGGTCGCGCTCGCCGGTCAGCGGCTCGCCGCGCGCAACACCACCGAGCCCGACGAGGAGCTGGTGGCGGGGTTGTGGCGCGAGTGGGAGCGGGACGGGGTCGAGCTGCTGGTGGTGCTGTCGGGGTTCTGGCTGCCGACCGCGCACCGGTACGCCCTGGCGCACGACGGGGTCCGGGTGCGCTCGTGCCACGTCGACTCGGTCGCCTCGCCCTCGTTCACCTCGGCCTCCGGCGCGGGACGGGGGAGCTGGGCCGAGCACGAGGACGTGTGGCTGCTGGAGCGCGCCGGGAGCGCGGTGGCGCGGACCATCCCGGTCAGCCGGGAGGAACCGGCGCCGTGGGGCGACCGGGACGGGCGGGTGCTCGCGCACGGCGGCGGCTGGGGCATGGGCACCTACCGGACCGGGGCCGCCGAGCTGGGCGCGGCCGGGTTCGCGCTGGACGTCGTGGCCTACGAGCGGTCCGAGGTGCCCGAGGAGCAGGGGCGGAACCGGTATTTCATGATCGACCCGGACTGGCACCCGTGGCACGACACCGGGTTCCCGCCGTTCGGTCGGGTCCGGGACGGCGAGGTGGGGTACCGGCGGCGCGCGGAGCACCACGACGGGTTCGACCTGACCCGGCGGGCGATCGCGGTGGTCAGCAAACCCGGCGGTGGCACGCTGATGGACTCGCTGTCGGCGGCGACGCCGGTCGTGCTGCTGGAGCCGTTCGGCGCGCACGAGGCGCGCAACGCCGAGCTGTGGCGCGATTTGGGATTCGGGATCGGGTACCGGGAGTGGGTGGACGGCGGGCGCCGGGTCGCGGTGCTGGAAGCCCTGCACCGCAACCTGGTGGCCGCGCGCGGGCGCGTTCTGTCCTATCCGGACGAACTCGCCCTGAAGTGGCCCGAGGGGCGGTGACCGAGGGGGCGGTGCCCCGGAGGGCGGTGACCCGGAGGGCGGTGGCTCACGGGGCCGCGTGGCGCAGGGCCTTGCGGTAGCGCGAGCGGAAGAGCGCTTGCGCGGCAGCGGACTTGACGCCCTTGTGGCCCCTGGGCGCCGCCTCCACGATCATGATCAGGTACAGGTACGCCTGGTACAGCGCGATCCTGCGGCGGGTGGTGGCGGTCAGCTCGGCCGGGCCGCCCGCCTCGCGGTAGCCGTCCAGCAGCGGGTCGTCGTCGGACAGCTCGCCGAGCAGGGCCAGCGACACGAAGTCCGCGCACGGGTCGCCCCAGAACGCGCGCTCCAGGTCGATCAGGCCGGACAGGCTCCGGTCGCCCTCGTCGCCGGTGAGCATCACGTTGCCGTTCCACAGGTCGAAGTGCACCAGCACCGGCTCGTCGACCTCCTCCAGCAGGGCGCGGCCCGCCACCGCCAGGTCGTGCAGCGCGGTGGGCCTGCCGGGCGGGGTGACGCCGAAGCGGCGGGCGTCGGCGAGCAGCCCGTCGACCATGGCGGTGAACGCCTCGTACCAGGTGCCGCCGTGCAGGCCGGTCGACCGCTCGGGGTAGCCGAAGGCGGTGCCGCGCACCGCGTGCAGCCCGGCGACGGCCCGGCCCAGCTCGCGGCGCAGCCGGGCACGCTCGGCCTGGCCGAGCGTGCCCGACAACTGCTGCCAGGTGTCGCCCTCGACCACCGAGGTGATCAGGAAGTCGCCGCCGACGCCCGCGCTGCCGTGACCGGCGTGGTGCAGCACCGGGACCGGGGCGGTGGCCGCGGCGGCCCGCAGGACGGTGGCCTCGGTGCGGGCGATGCGGCGCTCGTAGGTCAGCAGCGGCAGGTCGTCCGGCGGGGCGGCTTTCAGGACGACCGGGCCCGCCGGGTCGACGTCGAGCAGCCAGACGGCGTTGAACGTGCCGTCCGCCAGCTCCCTGGACGAGGTGATCGTGGCCCGCGGGCCGAACGCCTCGGTCACCGCGGCCCGCAGCTGGTCGTCGGACAGCGATCGCTTGGTGGTGCTTCGCACTGGTGCTTCTCCTCTGGTGCCGCGCTCACTTCACGAAGGCGGGTTCCACCTTGGGGGGCCAGTCGGCCGGGCTCAGCACGCCGAGGGAGTAGGCGCGCGAGATGAGCGCGGTCCGGTTGGGGGCCTTGAGCTTGCGCAGCAGCGTGCCCAGGTGGTACTCGACGCCCTGGCGGGTCAGGAAGAGCGTGGTGGCCAGCTGCGCGGTGCTCTCCCCGGCGGCCACGCCCTCCAGGATGCGGGCGTGCACGTCGCTGAGCGGGGCCGCCGCGTCCCCGCGCGGTTCCGAAGAGCGGCGCAACAGCACCAGCAGCGCGGAGACGGCCCGGCCGCGTCCGGGGACGGCGATCGCGGTCATGGCGGCGGGCGCGGTGCTGCCGTCCGGGCGCACGGCCGCGACCCGCTCGGCGAAGCTGCCCCGCTCGCCGGTCGTCAGGCAGGCCAGGCCGCGCTCCAGCGCGGGGCGCAGCACCGGGTGCAGGAGGTCGGTGAAGTCGCGGCCCCGGATCTGGCTCAGCGGGCGGTCCAGGAGGGCGAGCAGGTCGGTGTTGGCCTCCACGATCCGCCCGCGCGGGTCGAGCCGGGCGATGCCCAGGCCCGAGCGCTCGAACACCGAGCGGTAGAGGGAGCCGTCGACCGGTTCGTGAGAGCGCTCTCCCCGGTGGTCGTGACACTGGCGCATCAATACCCCTAACCATCGGAACGGCGGCGAGGCGACCTGCTTGCGGGACCGCGAGCGATAGCGATCATAGGAACCGCGCTCGCGCGGGGGCAATGCGCGTCCGGTCGGCGGTGAACGACTGTGCGGCGTGCCGAACGGGAGGCTCGCGGGCGTCCTCGGCGTCCGTTCGGGGCAGTCCGGGAGGCCGGGGCGTGATTCGCCGCTCGTGATTCACCGGGGAATTCCGGATCGGGCGTCGGGGCCAATTCCGGGAAAAGGGGAGGAAAGGGGAACCGGGTGGCGCCCGCCGCGCACCGGGCGGCGGGCGTCCGGCGCGCGGTCAGAACTGGTCGGCCGCGGTCAGCTCGTGCTCGAAGGCGTCCGCGCGCTCGACCAGCAGGCCCAGCGGCGTCGCGAAGTCGGCCACCACGCCCTGCTCGCCGAGCACGACGGTGTGCTTGAGCAGCGCCACCCCGTCCACGACGCCCGCGCCGCCGACGGGCGCGGCGCCCGCCAGCTCCAGGAAGCGGGTCTGGTCGATCCTGTCGGCCCAGCCGACCGGTGAGGACAGCACCAGCCAGGTCGAACCGTCCTCCTGCGGCACGCGCTGCGCCGAGACCTGCTGGGTGCGGGTGTCGGAGACCTCGACGCGGAAGCGCAGCCAGGTGTCGGACTCCTCCAGCACCTCGGACCGCGTTCGGACGTAGTTGATCACATCGGTCCAGGTGGTCACGCTCATCTGCCCTTCGCCATCAGGGGACAACAGGGGCAGCATCTCACGTCCACCAGGGGCGACGGGCGGGAACACCGCACACCGGCGGGTCGGGGCGCGCGGACGGGCCGCCGGGGCCGCCGCTCGCGGACGGTAGTGCTCTCCCACCTGGGGGACGGCGGGAAATACCCGCCGGGTGAAGGTGGCCGCGGTGAATCCTCGCGGGGGTTTCCCGGAGCTACGCTCGACCGGCTTTTGCCGGAAACCGAGGGAAAGGGTCCACCATGAGGAAGTTCGCCGCCGCGCTGCTGTCCGCGGTCTGCCTGCTCGCGGGTTTCGCCGGAACCGCGTCCGCGACACCGGCGTCGGCCAGATCGCACTTCTACTCCGTGCCGTCGCTGCCGTGGGCGAAGGTCGTCGACCGGTGCATCGGCGGCGCCGAGTGCGGCGGGACCGAGAACCGGCTGTACTTCACCCTGGAGCGGCCCGCCTACCTGTCGCGGCTGGAGGTGCGGGCGAACGACGACGTCGCCCAGCGCCACAACGCGGTGCTGCGCGTGTACGTGGACGGCGACCTGGCGGGTCAGCAGGACGTCAAGCAGGCGGGCAGCACGCTGAGCTACCCGCTGTACCGGTTCGGCGGTCAGGTCGTGCTGGAGTCGGTCTCCACCGACGGCGGGACCGAGGAGACCCAGGTCGGCGGGGTGCGGCTGCGCTGAGCGGCTTCGGGGTCCAGCAGCCATCCCCGGCCCGCCTGAGACCCCTGTGACCTGCGCTTTTCCGCTCTCCCCGCCCCACCGGCCGCGCTCGCGGCCCTTGTGCTCCCCGTAGCCCGCTGCTTGCCTGGGCCCCTGATCGCCACAGCGAGCGGGAGGCCGGTGGACGTGCTGCTGGAGGAGACCGGGGACCGGTGGCCCGCGCTGCGCGCCGCGCTGTCCGACACCACCGACCGCTTCGCGCGCCTGATCGCCTCCGCGCCCCCGCCCACCCGGTCCGCGATCGGCGGGTGGAGCGCCGACGAGGCCGCCGCGCACACCGCGATCGTGTCCGGCATGAACGCCGAGATGGTGGCGGGGCGCGATCCGTTCGACGACCCCGACCTGGCGCGCGCCAGCCGGGAGATGACCCTGGCCGACCTCGCGGCGGTGAACGCGCGGGCGTTGCGGCGGTACCCGGCCCGCGACCCCGAGGCGCTGGGGGCGCACCTGCGCGAGCACGTCGACCTGCTGCTGGAGCGCAGCGCCGACCTCGACCCGGACGAGCCCCGGCCGTGGCTGGGCGGGGCCAGGCTGCCGGTGTCGACGCTCCTGGCCCACCAGCTCAACGAGCTGCTGCTGCACGGGTTCGACGTCGCGCGCGCCACCGGGGCGCGGTGGGACGTGCCCGAGGACGAGGCGGCGCTGGCGTTCGACCTGTTCCTGATGCGCCTGCTCGGCGCCGGGGCGGACACCCGGCACCTGCTGTCCCGGTCGGGGGGCGGGCGCGAGCTGCGCGTGGAGCTGCGGTCGGCGCGGACCACGCCGGTGATGGTGGTCAGCGGGGAGCGGAAGCTGGAGGTCGTGCGGCCGGACGGGAGCGCGGACACGGTGGTCCGGTTCACGCCGTCGGTGTTCATGCTGGCCCTGTTCCGGCGGATCGGGCTCGCGGGCGCGCTGGTGTCCGGGACGATCACCGCGTCGCGGCCGAGGCCGTGGGTGGCCCTGGCGTACTTCCGGCGGACCCGGACGCCCTGAGCCCTGGTTTCACCCGTTCGGGGAGCGGGTGGGGGGAACCGTTCGGGTCCGCGTCGCGTCGTGGTCATGGGATGGTGGGCGACCACAGCGATCTGGGGGTGAGCCGTGCCCAGTGGGTACGAGGTGCTGACGGGTGAGATCGCGGCGCTGGCGGGCCGCGTCGACGGCTTGGCCGAGCGGCTCAACGGGGCGGTGGACGCGGCCCGCACCGTGACGATGGACGACTCGGCGTACGGGGTGATCTGCCAGCCGTTCGCGGCGCTGCTCCAGCCGTTCGAGGAGATGGGCGTGAACGCGCTGGCCAAGGCGGTCGAGGCGGTGGCGGAGAACGCCACGACGCTGCGCGAGACGTCGCGGGAGTACGACGACCGGGAGAGCGCGCAGTCCGCGGACTTCGACGGCATGGGGCGGTGAGCGACAACCCGCTGGTAGCCGCACCCCGGAGCGACACGACGGCGGTGACCGGGATCGGGATCGCCGAGTCGTCGGTGGACCTGGCGAACGGGATCGCGGACGGGAACTGGGTCGAGGCCGGGCTCGGGCTGGAAGTGCTGTCGATGGTGATCGACCCGGTGGGGACGGTCGCCTCGTACGGCGTTGGGTGGCTGATGGAGCACGTGCAGCCGCTCAAGGAGGCCCTGGACTGGTTGGCGGGGGATCCGCCGGTGATCCGCTCGTTCAGCGAGACCTGGGGCAACGTCGCGGCCGAGGTGAGGGCGGTGGCCGAGGAGCTGGGCGGGCAGGACGCGCCGGGTTGGGAG
The DNA here is from genome assembly GCF_000023245.1 of Actinosynnema mirum DSM 43827. Classification (GTDB taxonomy): domain Bacteria; phylum Actinomycetota; class Actinomycetes; order Mycobacteriales; family Pseudonocardiaceae; genus Actinosynnema; species Actinosynnema mirum. The sequence goes on along the minus strand of NC_013093.1, from coordinate 5,368,435 downwards.
GGCGCCGCGGCCCAGGCGTTCCGGGGTGCGAACGCCGAGACGGCCGACACGATCGCCGGGGCGGGGGTGCTCGCGGAGGGCGTGGGCATCGGCGTGATGGTTGGGCCTGGCCACGCCGGTGATCGTCGCGCAGGCCACCACGGCCATCTCGCGGATGTGCTCGCGGATCGCGGACCTGGTGCGCAAGCTGGTCAGGACGATCTCGAACGTCGCGCCGCGCATCCGCTCGGTGATCGACAAGCTGGGCGAGATCATGCAGAAGCTCGGCCGACTCGGCCGCCGCGCCGACACCCCCGGCAGTCCGGACGCCCCGAGTGTGCCGAGCGCCCACGCGCCTGACGGGGGCACCAGTCCGTCCGGCGCGTCTAGTCCGTCCGGCACCACAACGCCTTCCAGCACCACGACGCCGTCCGGCACCACGACGCCGTCCGGCACCACGACGCCCTCGGGCACCACCACCTCGTCCGGCACCACCCCGGACGCCTCCTCGGCCACCACTCCTTCCGGGGGCTCCACCCCGAACAGCCGCACGGGCAACCCCGCCGACGCCTCGGACAGCCCGAGCAGGCCCGCCGACCCCGACAGCACCAGGACTCCTGAGTGCGACCGGGTCTGCGAGAACGACCCCGTCGACGTGGCCAGCGGTGACGTCGTCCTCGGCCAGGTCGACGTCGAGCTGGCAGGCGTCCTCCCGCTCGTGCTGCGCCGCACCCACGTCTCCTCCTACCGCTCCGGCACCGTGCTCGGCCGCACCTGGGCGAGCACCCTCGGCCAGCGGTTGGAGGTCGACGGCCGGGGGCTGGTGCTCGTCGCCGACGACGGCATGGTCCTGGTCTACCCCCGCCCGACCGGGACGGCCGAGGCGCTGCCCGAGGTCGGCCCCCGCTGGCCGCTCGTCCGCGAGGGCGACGGGTACACCGTCCGCCGCAGGGACAACGGTTGGGCGCTGAACTTCGCGGGTGGTGGCCGGACGCTCCCGCTCACCGCCGTCACGGACCGGGGCGGCCACCACCGGATCGACTTCGACCGCGACGCGGACGGCCTCCCGGTCGCGGTCCGGCACAGCGGCGGCTACCACATCGACGTCACCACGCACGCGGGGCGCGTCCCGGACCGGACGGCGCCGTCGAGCGCTGGCGGTACGACGGCGAGGGCAGCCAGGTCGAGTACCGCGACGCGAACGGCGCCACCAGCACCGAGAGCAGCACGCACTTCGACCTGCCGAGCACCCGGACGTCTCCGGACGGCGGCAGGCTGGAGTTCGAGTACGACCGGCTACTCAGGCTCGTCTCCGTCACCGACGCCCTCGGCCAGGTGTGGCGCTACGAGTACGACGCGGCGGGCGGGCTCGTGGCCGAGCGCGACTTCAACGGGCGCGTCGTCCGGTACCACCGGGACGCCGCAGGCCAAGTCGTCGCCCGCGCCACCGACCGGGGCGACGAGGTCCGCTACCTGCGCGACGCCACCGGCAAGGTCGTCGAGCGCCGCGTCGGCGACGTCGTCGAGCGGTTCGAGTACGACGCGGTCGGCCGCCTGGTCGGGGCGGACAACCCGGACGCCCGGTTGGTGCTGCGCCGCGACGCGCTAGGCAGGGTCACCGAGGAGACGGTCAACGGCCGCACGGTGTCCTCGGTCCACGACGCGATCGGCAGGCACGTGCGGCGCACGACCCCGTCCGGCGCGGTCTCCCACTGGCGGTACGGCGTCACCGGCAGGCCCGAGCAGCTCGTGTCCGGCGGTCGCGCCGTCGGCCTCGGCTACGACGCCTCCGGCAGGCTCACCGAGCGCGTCGCAGGACCGACCACGATCTCCCAGTCGTGGGACCCCGCGGGCAGGCTCGGCTCCCAGTCGGTCGTGGTGCGCGACGGTCTCGTCCAGCGCCGCGACTACCGGTACGACCGGACCGGCGCGCTGACCGGCGTGGCCGACCTGCTCGGCGGTGACCGTGCCCTCGTGCTCGACGCGGGCTCGCGGGTCACCGAGGTCGTCGGTGACGGCTGGCACGAGCGGTACGCCTACGACGCGGCGGGCAACATCACGCACGCCGAGTGGCCGGGTGGCGAGGCGTCCGGCCCGCGCGAGCACGCGGGCGCGGCCCTGGTCGCCGCGGGCGGAACCCGCTACCGCTACGACAACCACGGCCGGGTCGTCCAGCGCACCCGCAAGCGCCTGTCGCGCAAGCCAGACACCTGGCACTACCGCTGGGACGCCAACGACCGGCTCGTCGAGGTCACCACCCCGGACGGGGCCCGCTGGCGCTACCTGCACGACCCGCTGGGCAGGCGCGTCGCGAAGCTGCGCCTGGACGGTGCGGGCGTGGTCGTCGAGCGCGTCGACTTCTGCTGGGACGGTCTCGTGCTCGCCGAGCAGATCACCTCCGGCGGCGTGGCGACGACGTGGGACTTCGAGCCGGGCACGTTCACCCCGCTGTGCCAGGCCGAGCGGGTGCTGGACGGCGACCGGGAGTGGGTCGACCGCGCGTTCTACTCGATCGTCACCGACCTGGTCGGCGCGCCGTCCGAGCTGGTCGACGGTGGCGGCGCGGTGGAGTGGCGGCGGCGGGCGAACGTGTGGGGCGCGTCCCAGTCGGGTGATGAGGGGACACCGCTGCGCTTCCCCGGCCAGTACTACGACGCCGAGTCGGGGCTGCACTACAACAACGCCCGCTACTACGACCCGGAGACCGGCCGCTACACCTCCATGGACCCGCTGGGGTTGGCGCCGGGGCCGAACCCGCAGGCGTACGTGCCCAACCCGACCGGGGCGATCGACCCGCTGGGGCTGTCGCCGTGCCGGACGTACTACAGCGTTCAGTCGCCCGCCGACGCCGACCGGTTGATCAACAACGGCGGTGAGCCGTGGCCGTCCGGCGTGGACGCCAACGGCAGGCGACGCAGCGAGCTGGGCGACGGACTGTACGCGTGGGAGAGCAGGGATCAGGCTGAGCGGTACCTGGATGCGGTGTCCGGCAGGCCGGGCGGGCCCACGGACCTGTCGATCATCGAGCACCGCATCAGCGGCGAGGACTACGACGGGCTCAGGCACGCCGACATGACCAGGATGAGCGACGACGCGGCCACCGACCTGTGGAACGCCGGCGGCAGGCACGACTACGACCACATCCAGCGCGGCGCCGGTCGCTTCGGCAACGAGCACTACTTCCGGAACACTGTCTTCGACCTTGTCACCAGCAGGAGGGGCGGTTCGTGAGCGGCGAGCGCGTCGGCGAGTACCGGCTCAAGCGGCAGCGGGCGGGGGTCGGGTACTTCGGGCAGGTCCGGGTTCGGGTGGTGGACGGGGCCCCGGAGGGGGCGGTGGTGTGGGCCGTCGATCCTGGGGACCGTTCCTCGCTCCAGCCTGGACTTGACCAGGAGTTCGTCGACGCGGCCGTCGCCGGGGCGTGGGACGGGCTCGGGGTGGTGGGGCGGAGTGGGGGCGTGGTGGAGGTCTTGCACGTCCAGGTGGACCTGACCGACATCGAGGTGTCCGCCGTGCGCGCGGCTGCGGCCATGGCGGTCGTGGAGGCGTTCGGGGTGGGGGACCGGGTGGAGTTGGTGTTCGACGGCGGGTGGGGTGTCGTTCCGGTGGCCTAGAAGGGGCGTTTCAGTCCCGCGTCAAGGTCAGCCCGGCGTCCTGGGTGGTCAGGTGCAGGGTGTCGCCGTCCAGGCGCCAGGTCGGGGTCGCGGTGAGCAGCGCCGTCAGGAACCGGTCCTGCTCGGTGCGGGGGTCGTCGCAGGCCATCTCCGTCGTGGACGGCTCGGTCAGCGTCAGCTCGCCGCCGCCCGCGTCCACCTGGCCGGACAGGGTGTTGCAGCCGCCGTGCACGACCAGGCGGCCGTCGTCGGTGAAGGTGGCCCTCACCTCGGTGCCGGGTGCGAACGGACGGGGTTCGCCCTGGCTGGTCGCGGCGGTCGCGGTGAACGCGCCCCGCGGGGGTGGGGGCTCGCTCGCGGGGGCGTGGCCGCACGCGGTGAGCAGGAACGCCAACAGCAGCAAGCGTGTCATGGCGGCAGGACGTGGCACCGGACCTCCCCGGTTGCACGGGGGCCGGGCCCCTGCGAGCCCGGCCCCCGTTCGGCTCACGGCCGTGAGATCCAGTAGTTGACGAACGACATCACGTCGGGGCGCAGCCGGGTGCCGCTGTTGGTCGGATTGCCTCCCGCGACGCCGTTGGTGTGGATGGCGGTCACGCACCAGCCCGCGCACAGGCCCGGCGTGGTCGAGTTGTAGTGGTAGACCGGCGAGCCGCTCTGGCCCGGCGCGGTGTCGATCCAGTACCAGAGCTTGTTCGCGGACTGCGAGTACGTGCTGTCGCCGTCCCACCACATCGTGCCGAACGGCTTGTCGCCGGGGTAGCCCTCCGCGTAGAAGTGCTGCCCGACGAGGTTCTCGCCGGTGCTGTACCACCAGCCGAACCAGCCGGTCTGGTAGCCGATGTCGCAGGTCAGCTTGACCAGGCCGTAGTCGTGGTCGCTCGGGTAGCCGTTGATCCACGCGCTGGTGGTCCACACGTCGGCGATGCCGCCGCTGCAACTGCCGAACGGCGCGGAACCGGCGGTGCGGCCGGGGGTGACCCGGTAGGAGGTGACCCAGCTGCCGCCGGAGTGCACGCAGTGGCCCGCCGTCACCAGGACGTCGCGGCTGAGCATGAACCCGGTGCAGCCGCCCTGGTTGGTCTCCAGGTGCGCGATGGCGCCCCAGGGGAACGCGGAAGGGGCGGACTCCTGGACGCGGCCGTCGACGCCGATGACCGAGTCGGCGGCGAGGTCGGGGGAGGGCTTGCGGTCGGGGGTGGTCGTGGTGCCCGAGCTGCCCGCGGCGGCGGACCTCAGGGCGGAGGTGGCGGCGGCGGGCAGGGTGATGGTCCTGCCCTCGCCGTTCACCATGGTCAGCGCGTCGGGCGCGGCGGTCGCGGTGGTGGTGGCGAGCGCGGACGCGGCCAGCGCCAGTGCCAGCGCCAGGGCCCCGGCCAGCCTTCGGCGCGGTGTTCGGATCGACATGGGTCCTCCCCGTGGTCGTGCGGCTTGCCGCCGCTTGCACAGGTAGGGGACGGCCGGACAGCTGTTGATACGGGGCGGGCGCGGGTGGGGCGGATGCCGGCCGGAAGGGCGGACTCCGCTGCCCGAAGGGGCAGCGGGGAGCCGCTGGACAGCGGTGATCCGCTTTCCGCGGGGTGAGCGGGCGGTAGGGTGGCCGCGTCGCCCGCACTGGGCCTGGTGTGCCGGGAAGTCTGGTCGGCGTCGTGACCCGCCGACGCCTGGAGCCGACCGTGCCGCACCCCGCCTCCCCGATCCGCGTCGACCTGCCCGCGGCGCTCGCGCACCTGCCGGGCGGGGTCGTCGAGCACCGCTTCGACCGGCGTGGCGACGAGGTGGTCGTGGTGCTCCACGGCGGGCACCTGCGCGCCGGGCTCGCGCTGGGGGAGGACGTGCTCGCCGACGGGCGCTGCTCGGTGCTGGTCCCCTCCCGGCCCGGCTACGGGCGCACCCCGCTGTCGACGGGCGGCACGCCGGACGGGTTCGCCGACGTCGTCCGGGAGCTGTGCGACCACCTGGGGATCACCCGGCTGGCCGCCGTCGTGGGCGTCTCCGCCGGGGGACCCACCGCGCTCGCGCTCGCCGCCCGCCACCCCGACCTGGTGGCGCGCGTGGTGCTGTGGAGCGCGGTCGGCCCGCTGCCCTGGCCGGACCGGCGCACCCGCCTCGCCGCCCGCGCCGCCTTCGCACCCGCCACCGAGCGCCTGGTCTGGACCGCGCTGCGCCTGCTCCTGCGGGTGTCGCCCGGAGCGGGGCTCCGGGTGCTGCTGGGGGACCTGTCCACGGCGCCCGCGCACCGGGTCCTGGCCGCGCTGACCGCCGAGCAGCGGGCGGCCCTGGTGGCGCTGTTCTCGCGGATGCGGTCGGGCGCCGGGTTCCGCAACGACCTGGCCGCGTTCCCCGACCGCGTTCCACCGGTGGCGCAGCCCGCGCTCGTCGTCGCCACCCGCCGGGACGGCGCCGTCCCGTTCGCCCACGCCCTGGCGCTCGCCGCCGCCCTGCCGCGCGCCGCGCTCGTGGAGAGCCTGGCCGACAACCACTTCGTCTGGCTCGGGCCGGACTGGGGCCAGGTGGGCGCGGTCGTCCGGGAGTTCGTCCTCGGGTGAGGGCGGCCGTCAGCGCCCGCCCGCCAGCAGTTCGGCCACGGCGTGCGCCAGGCGGCGGTGGTCCGCCGGGCTCAGGGTCGACCACTGCTGCCCGGTGTCGTCCGGGCGGCGGGTGAACTGCCAGCGGCCCTCCGGGGTGTCGTAGAACGAGACCGCGTACGGGCCCCGCTCGCGCCTGCCCGGACCGTCCGGGCGCGTGGGCCTCGTCGCCGCGCCGAACTGGCCCATGCGCACGACGTTCCCCAGCACCTCGGCGACCTTCCCGGCGTCCTGGCGGGGCAGGCCCACCTCGCGCAGCGCCTGCTCCAGGCCCGCCGCCGACCGGTCCGCCCTGGCGGCGGCGCGCTCCAGGTCCGCCGCGCGCAGGCTGATCGAGCGGGACCTCGGCGTGGCGTGCGGCGGCAGCAGGCCCACCACCGACGCGGCCAGCGCGTCCTCGTCGACCTCCTCCAGGAGCAGCCGCTCGGCGGTGAGGACGGCCAGCACCGCCCGCCCTCGGCCTGCCGCCGCGACCGCCCGGACGCGCGGACCGGCGTCCAGGCGCAGCCTGGCGTCGACCTCGCGGTCCGGGCGGGCCAGCAGGGCAAGCCACCCGGCCAGGCGCGGGTCCAGGCCGCCGCGTCCGGCCAGGCCGCGCGCCCGCAGGGCGTCCCACGCGTCGGCGAGCACGGCCGCCCGCTCCCGCGCGGTGGCGCCGTGCGAGGGGATCGCCAGGACCGTCGGGTGCTCGCCCAGCGCCAGGCGCTCCCAGCACAGGTCGAACTCCGGCCGGGACAGCGCGATCCTCACGGGCCGACGTCCCCGATCACCGGCGGGGCGACCTTCGGCAGGCCGTCCTGGCCCCAGACGTCGTCGAGCTCCTCCAGGTACTCGGCGGACTTGTGCTCCAGGTCGTCCTCGTCCCGGCCGCGTTGCGGCGACCCGAGCGGGCCCGCCGCGCCGGGGGCTCCGGGGGCGCCGCGTGTGGCCGACGGGGGTGTGGGGCGGGTGGGGTGGGCAGCGCCGTGCTCGACGCCGGTGGTCTGGGCGGCGGGGAAGGCGGGGGTTCCCCGGTGCGGGGTGGGGGACGAGGGGTGGCCGCCTAACCCGCCAGTGCCGCCGAATCCGCCAGTGCCGCGAGTCCCGCCACCACCGCTGAACCCGCCCGGTCCGCGAGTCCCGCCACCGACCGCGCCGCCTGGCCTGCCCGCACCACCGCCGCCACCGCCGCCCGGCCCACGCCCCGCGCCGGACCTCGGCGCGCCGCCGGGCAGACCGCCCGCCCACCCGCCGGGGAGGCCGCCCTGGGGGAGTGGCGTGGACGTCGGGCCCTGCTGCGGGTGGGGCGCGGGGGCTTGGGCGGAACCCGAGGTGTGCGTCGACCCGCTCGGGCCCGTCACGCCCGGAAGCGACGGGGGCGGGCCGCCCGCGCCCGGCGTGGACGACGCGCTCTGCCCTGTGGTCCCGGAGCCCACGTCGCGGGGCTGCATCCCGGCGGCGCCCACGTCCTCCCGCCTCGGCCCGCCGTCCCGCTCGCCCGCGCGCACCTCCTCCGGCCGCGCGACCGACCCCTCGGCGACCCGCGTGGCCACGCTCGGGGGCGGGGTGAACGCGCCCAGGGAGCCCACGGCCGACATCGCCGCCGTCTGGTACTCGACCATCACCCGCACGGCCTCGCGCTTGGCCTCCAGTGCCTGCGCCTCCTGCACGTCCTGGTCGGTCTGCCCGCCGACCAGGTGCGTGAACCCGGCGGGCACGCCCCAGAGGTCGTCGTTCGCCGTCGACGTCACCTCGACCGGCGCGGGCATCCGGGTCGCGGTCCCGCTCCACGAGCTGCGCTGCGCCTGGAACGAGTGGTGCGTGGCGACCCCGGCGGCCCGCGCGTCCTCCGCCCACCGCACCAGGGGCGCCGAGGCGCTGGTGAACCGCTCGCCCGCCGCGCCCACCCACACCGCCCCGGCCTTCTCGATCGCCGTCTGCAGGTCGCTCCTCGCGTTCCCCATGACGGCCCGGAACGAGTTCCACGCGTCGTCGACGACCTGCGCGGCCGACGCCCCCGCCCGGTCGTGGATCTTGTCGTAGAGCTGCCGGTGCGACTGCGAGTCGAAGTTCGCGCCACCCAAGCCCATGTGCCCTTCCCCCTCAGCTGAGCAGGTTCTCCACCAGGACCTCCGCGAGCGCCCGCGCCCCCTCGCACGGCGCCGGGAAGCGCTCCTCGAACCCCGGCAGGACGGTGGACGTGGCCGACAGGTACTGGCCGTCGGCGGTGTCCACCACGACGTCGCAGTTCAGCGGTCGCTCGGGCAGGGTGACCGTGATGGCCGGGAACCCCCTGACCGGCGGGATCGGCGACGGGCGGCCGAGCCTGCGGCCCTGCGACCAGGCCTCGACGCCCTCGCCGGTCACCGGGATCACCTGGACCGCCCCGCCGTTGACGATCCACGTGCAGGTGGGCGCGCCGGTGAGGTCGTCGGTCCCTGACCTGCCCGCGCGGTCGAAGCCGAGCACGGCGAGCTGCTCCGCGCGGATCAGCGCGCACGGGTCGCGGCCGTCGAGCGCGATCTCCCTCGGGCGGGCCGGGGACGACGGGGTGGTCGTGGTCGACGCGGACCCGGCGGGCCCCGGCCCGGCCGGTGCGGGGCGGGGCGTGCCGGTCTCGGCCGCGCACGCGAGCAGCACCGGCCCGGCGAGCGCGAGCACCACCAGCGCCCGCCCCCTCACCCGCCCTCCCCGACCTGGAACGCCGCCGCGTTGCCCTCCTCGACCAGTCCGTAGAGCCTGGCCGCGTTCTCCAGCTGCTCGATGTTCAGCGTCAGCTCCCGCAGGAACCGCGACGTCACGTCGACCGCGACCAGGGCGTTCTCCTCGAAGATCGGCGCGGTCGCGGTGGACACGTCGTCCCCCGCCAGCGCGACCCCCAGAAGATTGCGGTCCTCCTGCATCAGGAACGCCTGGACGGTGTCGCGCACCGCCTCGTAGCGCCCCTTCAACTCCATGATCTTTCCGGGTTCCACCTGCATCGTCACGCCCGTGACCTGGGACGCGCCCCCTCCTGCGCCCGGTGAGGCGAATGGCATGGATTCCCTCCCCCGCTTCCGCTGGCGCATTAAGACTGCCACACGGCCCGGTTCTCATCATGCGGAACTGCGGGAAACGAGGGGGTGGTTCTTATTCCACGTGGTGCGCATGATTCCGAATTCCGAAAATGTTTCGAACAATCGGGTCGCGCCCTTCCCACAAGGGCAGGGGGCAACCGTCCTGGTCGTTCAGCCCGCTGAACCCGTTCATGAGATCACCACCGACCCGGAGCCCAGGCCGTCGCCGTCGATGTCACGGGCTGGTGCAGGACAGGACCGGGGTGGTCGCCGCTCCGGCGCCGATGTAGCCGAACGTGGTGGTCGCGCCCGCGCCCGGGGAGCCGTTCCACTCGGCGTTGCGCACCACCGCGCTCATCCCGCTGCCCTGGGGCACGCCGCCCCACGCCTGGGTGATCGACTGGCCCTGCGCCTGCGTCCAGCGGACCGTCCAGCCGCTCAGCGCCGCGCTGCCCGCCGTCACCGTCACCTCGGCCTGGAACCCGCCCTGCCACGAGCCGACCGTGCGGTGGGTGGCCGTGCAGGAGCCGGTCGGGGGCGGGGTGGTCGTCGTGGTCGTGCCGCCGTCGTCGTCGACGCTGCCGGGGATCGCCAGCAGCGCGTCGTGCCAGGCGGTGGCCATCTTGCCGTAGCCGCCCGCGTTCGGGTGCACGCCGTCCGCCAGGTCGGCGGTCGTCAGCGCGCGGTGCATGTCGACCAGGTGCACCTTCTTGCCCGCGTTCGCCTTCGACCGCACCATGTCCGGGATCGTCGCGTTGAACGCCCGCACGCCCGCGTCGTAGTTGGTCAGCGGCGTGATGGTGGCGACGAGCAGGATCGCGTCCGGGGCCTGCGCGGTGATCTTGTCGACCAGCGCGGACAGCCGCGCGGGCGCGCCCGCCGGGTCGGGGCCGTAGATGTCGTTGGTGCCGATGTGCAGCAGGATCGTGCGCGGCGAGTGGGCGCGCAGCCAGGCCGGCACGTTCGCGTCGAGCTGCGCGATGGTCCACCCGGAGTGGCCCTCGTGGTCGCGGTCGCCCAAGCTGCTCGGGCCGTTGCTCATCGACCCCACGAAGTCGACGGTCCGCCCGCCCTCGACGAGCTTGCGCCACAGGTCGACCCGGTAGCCGCCGGGGACGTTGAAGCCGTCGGTGATCGAGTCGCCGAGCGGCATCACGCGCCTGCCCGCGTCGGGGGAGGCCCCGCTCGCGGGGGCGGAGGCGGCGAAGGCGCTCACCAGGGCGACCAGCAGTGCGAGGACCAGCCCGCCCGCCCTCCACCGGTTCGCTCGTGCGGGGTTTCCCATCGGAGACGTCCTTGTCCGCTCGCGGGTTTCCGGCCGTGCCGGGTCAACACTAGGGAACGCGGCCGGTGGTCAGGCGGGCCTTTCGGTCGTATTTCGCCGGGGTGGCCGTGGGCCTTGCGGGCGACCCCCGCGGCGCCCGCCGGACGCCGCGGACCGTCCTTTGTGGACTCCAAGGCGCTGTCGGAACCGCCGGATGACCGGTCCCGAATTGGTCCGAACCACGGCCTTGACGAAGTCCATCCGAGGCGTCACCGTGTCGTATGAGAGCGCTCTCCCTTGACCCTGCGACGAGATGAGAGCACATGGGCAACGTCAGGAAGTTCGGCGCGTCGTTAGCGGGGGCCGCCCTCGTGCTGAGCGCGGTCGTGGCGGGCGGGGGCACCTCCGCCGCGGGACCCGACCCGCGGGCGCAGGCGGTCGACGCGTACGCCGCCGCCATGGGCCGCGACCTCGGGATCACCGAGGACCAGGCGCGCACGCGGGTCCGGCAGGAGGCCACCGCCATGGACGTCGACCCGCGGGCGCGGGCCGCCGCGGGTGAGGCGTTCGGCGGCTCCTGGTTCGACGCCGAGCGCGGCAAGCTCGTCGTCGGCCTCGCCGGGGACGACGAGGCCGCCGCCGAGGCGGTGCGCGCCACCGGCGCCGACGTCGTCCGGGTGGACCGCACCCTCGCCGCGCTCGACGCGGCCAAGGCCGAGCTCGACCGGGTCGAGGCGCCCGAGGGCGTCGCCGCCTGGCGGGTCGACCCGGAGCGGGGCGCGCTGGTCGTGACCGTGCACGACGCCAAGGGCGCGGCCGGGTTCGTCGACGCCGCGCGGGAGCTCGGCCCCGTGGTCGTCGAGGAGGTCTCCGCGCGGCCCGCCACGTTCGCGGCGGGCACCGTCGGCGGCGACCCGTACTACATCAACGGCAACACCCGCTGCTCCATCGGCTTCTCCGTGCACGGCGGCTTCGTCAGCGCGGGCCACTGCGGCGGCGCGGGCAGCTCCGTGGTCGGCTGGGACGGGTCGGCCATGGGCAGCTTCGCGGGCTCCTCCTTCCCCGGCAACGACTACGCGTTCATCCGCACCGGCAACGGCTGGTGGAACGCCCCCGTCGTGCTCGGCTGGGGCTCGATCCCGGACCGGCTCGTACGGGGCTCGAACGAGGCCCCGGTCGGCAGCTCGATCTGCCGCTCCGGCTCCACCACGCACTGGCACTGCGGCACGCTGCTGGCCAAGAACGAGACGGTCAACTACCAGCAGGGCGCCGTGCACCAGATGACCAAGACCAGCGTGTGCGCCCAGCCCGGCGACTCCGGCGGCTCGTTCATCACCGGCGACCAGGCCCAGGGCGTCACCTCCGGCGGCTGGGGCAACTGCTCCTCCGGCGGCGAGACCTGGTACCAGCCGGTCCGCGAGATCCTGAGCGTCTACGGGCTGTCCCTGGTCACCCCGTGACCCGACCCCGCCCCGGCGCGACCCGCGCCGGGGCGGGACCCGCGCCGGGGCGGGACCCGCGTTCGCATACGCCCACGACAACCCGCGCCGCCTAGGCTGCCCGGCGTGCGCGTGCTGATCGTGGAGGACGAGCCCCACCTGGCCCAGGCCGTCCGGGACGGGCTGCGGCTGGCCGCCATCGCCGCCGACGTCGCCGGTGACGGCCGCACCGCCCTGGAGCTGCTCGACGTCAACGCCTACGACCTGCTGGTGCTCGACCGCGACATCCCCGGACCGTCCGGCGACGAGGTCGCCAGGCGCGTCGTCGCCTCCGGCCGGGGCACCCCGATCCTGATGCTCACCGCCGCCGACCGCATCGACGACAAGGCGTCCGGGTTCGAGCTGGGCGCCGACGACTACCTGACCAAGCCGTTCGAGCTGCGCGAGCTGGTGCTGCGGCTGCGCGCGCTCGACCGCAGGCGCGCGCACGCCAGGCCGCCGGTGCACGAGATCGCCGGGCTGCGGCTGGACCCGTTCCGCCGCGAGGTCTTCCGCGACGGGCGGCTGGTCCCCCTCACCCGCAAGCAGTTCGCCGTGCTGGAGGTCCTGGTGGCCGCGCGCGGCGGGGTGATCAGCGCCGAGGAGCTGCTGGAGCGGGCCTGGGACGAGCACGCCGACCCGTTCACCAACGCCGTGCGGATCACCGTCTCGGCGCTGCGCAAGCGGCTCGGGCAGCCGTGGGTGATCACCACGGTGCCGGGGGTGGGCTACCGGATCGACACCGGCGGTGGCTAGGCCGCCGGGGCTGAGCGTGCGGCTCCGGCTGACCCTCAGCTACGCCGCGCTGCTGCTGGTCACCGGCGCGGTGCTGCTCGCGGTGGTGTGGCTGTACCTGCTGCGGTACGTGCCCGACAACGACCAGGGCCTGCTGGGCGTCTCGCCGAACCGCTACCTGCTGGTGGGGATGTTCGGGCCCGCGGCGGCCGTGGCGCTGGCGGTGCTGCTGCTGTTCGGGCTGGTCGGCGGCTGGTTCCTGGCCGGTCGGGTGCTCGCCCCGCTCACCCGCCTCGCGGACGCGGCGCGCGCGGTGGCGGGCGGCTCGCTCTCGCACCGGGTGCGGTTGCCCGGTCGCGCGGACGAGTTCCGCGAGCTGGCCGACCTGTTCGACGCCATGCTCGACCAGCTCGAAGCGCACGTCGCCGAGCAGCGCAGGTTCGCCGCCAACGCCTCCCACGAGCTGCGCACCCCGCTGGCGATCACCCAGGCGCTGCTCGACGTGGCCCACGACGACCCGGCGTGGGACCGGGGCGAGGCGCTGGCGCGGCTGCGGACCGCGAACCGGCGGGCGATCGACCTGACCGAGGCGCTGCTGCTGCTCGCCAGGGGCGACAGCGGGAACCTCGCGCGCGAGCCCGTCGACCTGTCCCTGCTGGCCGAGGAGGCCGCCGAGACGCTGCTGCCGCTGGCCGAGCGGCGCGGGACGGCGCTCGACGTCACCGGCGGCGCGGCGGTGGTCGACGGGTCGGCGGAGCTGCTGCTGCGGGTGGTGCTGAACCTGGTGCAGAACGCCGTCGCGCACAACCTCCCCGCGAACTCGGGCGGCCGGGTGCTGGTGCGCACGGGGGAGCGGGGCGGGGCGGGTGTGCTGGAGGTCGAGAACACCGGGCCGCTGCTGCCGCCGGAGCTGGTGCCGACGCTGACCGAGCCGTTCCAGCGGGGGGCGCGCCGGGCCCGCGCCGACGAGCACGCGGGGGTCGGGCTCGGGCTGGCCATCGTGCGCAGCGTCGTCCGCGCGCACGGCGGGACCCTGCGCCTGGTGGCCAGGCCGGGGGGCGGCCTGCGCGTCACGGTCGCGCTGCCGCTGGCCGCGGCCTCGGGGCGCGCGCCCACCAGCGGCGGGACGCCAGGGCGGCCAGCGCCGCGCCGGTCGCGTTGAGCAGCACGTCGTCCACCGACGACACCCGGTCCAGCTGGAGGACGTACTGCGCGGTCTCGACCAGCAGCGAGCAGACCGCGCCCAGCGCCAGCGCGCGCGGTGCGGACGCCAGCGCCGGGAACCGCACCGGCGCGAAGAAGCCGAGCGCCGCGAACACCAGCAGGTTCCCCACGATCCCCAGCGGCCCCATCCCCAGCAGGTCGCGCAGCGGCAGCAGGCTCAGCCTGCCGGGGACCTCGCCCGCGCGCTCACCCGGCATCAGCGTGATCCACAACCACGGGAGCGTCCCGTAGACCATCCCGACCTCGGCCACCGAGGCGCGCCACGCCCCCGCGCCCCGGAGGCGGGCCAGCGCCCACGCGGCCAGGACGGCGACCGGCACGCCGACCAGCGTCACGAGCACCACGCCGTTCTCGGTGCCCAGGCACCCGTGCCACCGGCCCGCCGCGCACGCGGGCGCGGCCATCATCAGCGGCCGGCGCAGGGCGAACAGGACCGAGGCGAGGACCAGCACGGCCACGGTGGTGAGCACGATCCCGCGCGTGCGCGGCGTTCCAGGCATGGGCGCAGTCAAGCCCGCCGGGCCTATCGGGGGCGTATCCGAAACCCGGCGGTCAGCCCGCGGGCGACGGGTCGCCGGGCGCCACCAGGCGGTTCTGGTAGGCGATGACCACCAGCTGCGCCCGGTCCCGCGCGCCCAGCTTGGCCATGGCGCGGTTGACGTGCGTGCGGACCGTCAGCGGGGACAGGAACAGGTGCCGGGCGATCGCGTCGTTCGACATGCCGTGCGCCACCAGCACCATGACCTCCCGCTCCCGCCCGGTCACCAGGTCGAGGCCGGGCGCCGCGACCGCGGGCGGCCGGGACTGCGCGACGAACGCGCTGACCAGACCCCGCGTGGCCTTCGGCGACAGCAGCGCGTTGCCCTCGGCGACCACCCGGATCGCGGTGACCAGCTCGGCCGGGTCCACGTTCTTGCCCAGGAAGCCGCTGGCCCCGGCCTGCAGGGCGGTGATCACGTTCTCGTCGTCGTCGAACGTGGTGAGCACCAGCACCCGCACGCCCGCCAGCCGCTCGTCGGCGCAGATGCGGCGGGTCGCCTCGATGCCGTCCACGTCCGGCATCCGCAGGTCCATCAGCACCACGTCCACCCGCGAGGCGCAGGCCAGCTCGACGGCCCGCGCGCCGTCCGCCGCCTCGGCCACCACCTCCAGGCCGGGGTCGGCGTCGACGATCATCCGGAAGCCCGCCCGGATCAGGGCCTGGTCGTCGGCCAGCAGCACGCGGATCGTCACGGGTGTCCTCCGGTCGGGATCGGGGTCGGGGTCGGGAGCTGGTCGGCCGAGTCGTCCCAGCTCGTCGCGGACTCGGGCGCGGGCAGCTCGGCGCGCACCCGGAACCGGCCGCCCGGCAGGCGTCCCGAGGTGAGCGAGCCGCCCGTCGCGCTCGCCCGCTCGCCCATGCCGATCAGGCCGAACCCGGAACCGGGGCCGCCCGCCCTCCCCGGCCCGATCCGGTTGACCACCTCGACGGTGATCCCCTCCGGGGTGCGGGTGATCGTCAGCTCGGCGGAGCCGTCGCCGTGCTTGTGCGCGTTGGTCAGCGCCTCCTGGGCGATCCGGTACGCGGCCAGGTCCACCACCGAGGGCAGCCTGCGCGGCGCGCCGCTCTCCTCGCGCCGCACGGAGAACCCGGCGGCCTCCAGGCCGGCCAGCAGCGCGGGCAGGTGGTCCAGGCCCGGCGTCGGCTGGGTGCTGGGCGCCTCGTCCGGGTCGCGCAGCACGCCGATCACCGACTTCACCTCGTCGAGCACCGCGTCGGCCGCGCCCCGGATGTGCCCGAGCACCGGCCACACCTGGTCCGGCCGGTCGCGCAGCACGTGCCCGGCCGCGCCCGCGTGCACGCTGATCACCGCGATGTGGTGCGCGACCACGTCGTGCAGCTCGCGGGCGATCCGCAGCCGCTCGTCCAGCACCCGGCGGCGGGCCTCCTGCTCGCGGGTCTCCTCGGCCTGCCTGGCCCGCTCGGTGACCTCGGCGACGTACGCGTGCCGCATCCGCACCGAGTCCCCGATGCCCGCGCCGCCGAAGACGCACGCGAACAGGCTGAACTGCTCGGGCGACCACCACTGCGCGGGCCCCGCGGCGAAGCCCGCCAGCGCCGTGGCGCCCCAGGCGAGGCAGGCGTGCAGCCAGGGGCGGCGGTGGCGGCTGTGCAGCGCGGCGGAGTAGGTGAGCACGCTCAGCAGCAGGAACAGGCCGGACGGCGCGGGCCAGCGCGCGGCCACGCCGATCGCGGTGATCACGGTCGCCACCGCCAGCACCGCCTCGGGGCGCCGCCGCCGCAGCAGCACCGTGCCGAGGACCAGCGCGGTCGTCCACCACCGGTGCTCGGGCGGGCCCGCCGGCTCGGAGTGGTGCACGCCGACCACCAGCAGCGCCGCCAGCAGCACGTCACCGGCCAGCGGGCGGTGCCTGAGCGTCCACACGGGCATCCGGGCGACGGCTGACTCACGCATGGCCCCGACGGTAGGCGACGGCTCCGGGGGCGTCGCCCCGCCCCTGCGGTATCCGGACGGGCGCGGCGTACCGCGAGCGCCGTACGCGGCGGACCGCAGCGGGACGACGACTTCCCGCGTCCGGCTGTCCATCGTGGACGCAGACCCGAGCACCCCCAAGACCTGAAGGGCTCCACCCGTGGCAACCCTGCTCTACCGGCTCGGCCGGTTCTCGTTCCGGCGACGCCGGACCACCCTCGCCGCGTGGGTGGTCCTGCTCGCCCTGTTCGGCATCGGCGCGGCCGAGCTGTCCGGACCGGCGAGCCAGTCGTTCTCCATCCCCGGCGCCGAGTCCACCCGCGCCATGGACGTCATCGGCGAGAAGTTCGGCGGCGACGCGTCCCCGGCCACCGCCTCGGCGCGGGTCGTCTTCACCGCCCCCGACGACGGGGTGCTGACCGGTTCCGAGCAGAGGGCCGCTGTCGAGGCCGTGCTGGCCGAGCTGGCCCGCGCGCCGCAGGTCGCCTCGGTGGCCGGGCCGTACGAGGCGCTCACGATCTCGCCCGACCAGCGCACGGCGTACGCGACGGTCACCTACGACGCGCCGCCCGCGGACGTGACCACCGCGTCCAGGGAGGCGCTGCTGGCCACCGGCGACGCCGCGCGCGAGGCGGGGATCGGCGTCGAGCACTCGGGCCAGGTGACCACCGTGGTCGCGGGCGGGCACGCGGCCGAGGCGATCGGTCTGGCGGTGGCCGCGCTGGTCCTGCTGCTCACGTTCGGCTCCCTGGTCGCGGCCGGGCTGCCGCTGCTGACCGCGCTGGTCGGCGTCGGACTCGGCATCACCGGCATCCAGATCGCCACCGGCCTGTTCGAGCTGTCCGCCGCCACCCCCGCGCTGTCCACCATGCTGGGCCTGGCCGTGGGCATCGACTACGCGCTGTTCGTCGTCTCCCGCTACCGGGGCGAGCTGGAGCTCGGGCGCGACCGGGAGGAGGCGGCCGGTCGGGCGATCGGCACCGCCGGGTCCGCCGTGGTCTTCGCCGGGCTCACCGTGATCATCGCGCTGGCCGCGCTCACCGTCACCGGCCTCGGGTTCCTGGCCGCCATGGGCGTCGCCGCCGCCTGCACGGTGGCGATCGCGGTGCTGGCCACGCTCAGCCTCGTGCCCGCGCTGCTGGGCTTCGCCGGTCGCGCGATCAAGCCCGCGCGGCGTCGCGCCGGGAAGGCCCCGGCCACCCCGCTCGGCGAGCGCTGGGCGCGCCTCGTGGTCAAGCACCGGTGGCTCGCGGTGGTGCTGTCCGTGGCCGCGCTCACCGCGATCGCGCTGCCCGCCGCCGACCTGCGGCTCGCGCTGCCCGACGACGGCGTCGCGGCCGTGGACTCCACCCAGCGCAAGGCGTACGACCAGCTCGCGGCCGGGTTCGGCGCCGGGTTCCAGGGACCGCTGACCGTGGTGGTGGAGGCATCCGCCGACGCCGAGGGCGTCGCCTCGCGGTCCGGGCGGGCGATCGCCGCGCTCGACGACGTGGCCGCCGTCAGCCCGGCCGTGCCCAACCCGGCGGGCGACACCGCCCTGCTCACCGTGATCCCGCTCAGCGCGCCGACCAGCGAGGCCACCGAGGACCTCGTGCACGCCATCCGCGACCTGCCGGACCCCGACGGCGCGCGCCTGTCCGTCACCGGCTCCACGGCGCTCGACATCGACGTCTCGGAGCGGCTCGCCGACGCGCTCCTGCCGTACCTGGCGGTGGTGGTGGGGCTGGCGTTCGTGCTGATGCTGCTGGTCTTCCGCAGCGTCCTGGTGCCGCTCAAGGCGACCCTGGGCTTCCTGCTGTCGATCGCCGCCTCGTTCGGCGCGCTGGTCGCGGTGTTCCAGCACGGGCACCTCGCCGGGCTGATCGGCCTGGACAGCACGGGGCCGATCATCAGCCTGATGCCGATCTTCCTGGTGGGCATCCTGTTCGGACTGGCGATGGACTACGAGGTGTTCCTGGTGACCAGGACCAGGGAGGAGCACGTGCACGGCGCCACGCCGGACGAGGCCGTGGTGACCGGGATGCGGCACGGCGTCCGGGTGGTCACGGCCGCCGCGCTGATCATGATCAGCGTGTTCGCCGGGTTCGTGCTGGCCGACGACGCGATCGTGAAGTCCCTGGGCTTCGCGCTGGCGTTCGGGGTGGCGGTGGACGCGTTCGTGGTGCGGATGACGCTCGTGCCCGCGGTGCTGTCCCTGCTCGGCCGCGCGGCCTGGTGGCTGCCGGGGTGGCTGGACCGGGTGCTGCCGAACGTGGACATCGAGGGTGAGGAGCTGGCCCGGCGGTTGGCGGTGGAGGAGGAGGCGCGGGAGGAGGCGGTGGCGAGGGTCTGAGGCGGGGCGCGGGTGATCCCGCCGTGCGGCCCCCGCCGGGTGCGGGGGCCGCACCCGGCTCAGGCGATCCGCAGCTGCCCCAGCTCCTGCGTGCACCGGGTCAGCGCCACGTACAGCCCGTTCCAGCCGCGTGGTTCGGCGGTGATGCCCTCCGGGTCCACCACCAGGGTCGCGTCCCACTCCAGGCCCTTCGCCTCGGTCGCGGTGAGGACCGGGAACTCGTTGCCCAGCAAGGCTTTCAGGGGCGCCACGTGCGCGCGGGCGGTGACCACGCCGACGGTTCCGCCCCGCCGGCGCCCGGCCAGCTCGGCCACCGCCTCCCGCGCCGCGCCCGGCAGGTCCGCCGTCGTGGTGGAGCGCTCCCACGGGGTGACGCCGGAGGAGCGGACCGCGCGCGGCGGGGTGTTGCGGCTGCCCGCCTTCTCCAGCACCGGGGCGGTGAGGGCCATGACCTCGCTCGGGGTGCGGTAGCAGATGGTCAGCTCGGCGGCGGTCCAGCTCTCGCCCAGGGTGGCGTGGACGGCGCGCGCCCAGCTGGTGTGCCGGTGCGACGCCTCGGCCTGGTCGATGTCGCCGACCGCCGTGATCGACCGGGCCGGGCAGCGGCGCAGGACCATGTGCCACTGCATCTCGGACAGCTCCTGCGCCTCGTCGACCACGACGTGCCCGTACGTCCAGCCCCGCTGCGCCCGCGCCCGGTCCGCGATGGACTCCGCCCGCCCGCGCGCGGGGTCCGCGTCACCGAGCAGGTCGGCCACCGCGTCGAGCAGCGGGATGTCGCCGGACGACCACCCCCGCGGCTCGGCGACCACCAGCGCCACCTCCCCCGGCGTGAGGAAACCGCCCAGCGGCACCGGATCGGCCAGGAACCCGCGCAGCACCTCGCCCGCGTCCAGGGTCGGCCACCAGTGCTCGACGAACCGGGCGATGGTCGGGTGCTCGGCGATCGCCGCGCGCAGCTCGTCCACCTCCTCCTCGGACAGCCTGCCGTCCACGTCGCTGCCGGTGGCCGGTCCGTCGTGGGCGGCCCCGCCCAGGCCGCGGTCGACGCGGGCGAGGATGTCCTCGAAGCCCTCCTCGACCTCGGCGAGCGCGGCCTCGCGGTGCTCGGCGATCAGCTCGGCCAGCACCTGGTGCAGCTGCTCGGCGAACGCGGTCCTGGCCCGGTGGTGCGGCCTGGCCCGCACCGAGGCGAGCAGCTGCGCGACCACCGCCCGGTCCACGACGTGCCGCTCGCCCTCCCAGCGCAGCTCCAGGTCGCGCGGCCGGGGCCGCAGCGCCGCCACGCGCTCCTCCAGGGCCCGCTGCCACGCCGCGCGCCCCTTGATCTCGGACACCACCCGGTCCTCGGCGCGGGTCACCTCGGCGCCGGGCACCAGGGTGTCGCAGGTCGCCGACACCACGGCGGTCTCACCGAGCGCGGGCAGCACCTGCGCGATGTAGTCCAGGAAGCGCGGCGACGGCCCGAGCACCAGCACCGCCCGCTCCGCCAGCTGCCGGTGCGTGAACAGCAGGTACGCCACCCGGTGCAGGGCCACCACGGTCTTGCCGGTGCCGGGCCCGCCCTGCACGATCAGCGGCCCGGACGCGTCGGCGCGCACCACCTCGTCCTGCTCGCGCTGCAGGGTCGACACCGCCGTCGACATCCGCCCGGTGCGCCGCCGGTCGAGCGCCGCGAGCAGCGCGCCCTCGCCGACCAGGTCGGAGGCGGAGGACCCGTCGAGCGGCTCGTCCTCCACGCCGACCACCACCGCGCCCTCGGTGCGGATGTGGCGGCGACGCGCCTGGCCCTGCGGGTCCACCGGCGTGGCGGTGTAGAACGGCCGGGCGGCGGGCGCCCGCCAGTCCAGCACGAGCGGCTCGGCGCGCACGTCGTCCTCCCGCACCCCGACCCGCCCGATCCGCCACACCACCCCGTCGAGCCCGTCGAGCCTGCCGAAGACGAGCCGGTCGGACGCCAGCAGCAGCTCGTCGTGCTGCGCCCGCAGCACCCGGTGCAGCGCCCGGTCCCCGTCCAGCGCGGCGTCGGCGACCTCGTCCGCCAACCGCGCGAGCAGCCGGTCGCGCAGCGCGGTGGCGGTGTCCAGGAACGCCTGCTCCTCGGCGATCGCGGAACGACGGCTGTCGGGGGTCGGGCTCATGCTGGTGACCTCGCCTCGCTGTGCCGGTCCGACCGGGCCGTCCGGTTCTCGGCGAAGCGGAATGCTAGGGGTTCGGGGGCGGGAAAGCGGGGGTGGAAGCGTTGAGGAGAGAGGGTTGTCTCACTGGCTTGCGATGAACGGGAAACCCTGACCTGCCTGCGGTTTTGCGCTGCGGAGAACAGATTTCCGGCGAATTGGCAAACGCGACACGCGCGGGATCGGCGATCTCGACCGTTCGGTTCGGGATTGTGGGCGACGTCGAATTCCGCCCCGTCCCCCGTGCTCCTGGCCGCCCCGCGCGGAGGGGCGCGCGCGGGGCGGGCGGCTGATCACCCGTCGGGCTCGGCCAGTTCGGCGACCAGCCGCTTCGGGGCTCGGGCGCGCCACGCGTCGGTGAGCACCTCGCGCAGCTCCGGCTCGTCGATCGCGCCCAGCCGCACCAGCACGCCGTCCTGCTCGTGCAGGCGTGCGAACAGCTTGTCCGACACCCGCCAGCCCGGCGTGCCGTAGGACGCCCGCTCCACCACCCCCGGCAGCGCCAGCGCGATCCGCCGGACGTCCGCCCCGGTCACCGGCACAGCGCCCTCGGCTTCGGCCTCACCGGGCGCCCGTGGCGCACCACCGACACCCGCCGGTCGGTCGGCGCCGGGAACGCCAGGCCCCTGCTGCCCGCCCGGTGGTCGCTCGGACGTGCGCGCGGGCACGGCGCGCCCCCGCGGGACGAGACCGCCACGGCGGCGATCACACCGCGCGCCCCAGGTGCTCGGCCAGCGAGCGGGGGGTGGGGTGCTCGAAGACCTCCCGCACCGTCAGGCGGGTGGTGGTCCTGGCCGTCAGGCGGGAGATCAGGCGGATCGCCAGCAGGCTGTCGCCGCCCAGGTCGAAGTAGGACGAGTCCCCGGTGGCGTTCGCGGCCAGCACCTCGCGGTACACCGACGTCACCACCTCCAGCAGCGACGCGCCTTCCGCGTCCGGGTCCGAGTCCGGCGCGGACTCGGCGCCAGGCCCCGCGTCCGGCCCCGCGTCCGGCCCCGCGCCCGGCTCCGATCCCACGCCCGGCCTCGGCCCCGCCTCCGATCCCGCGCCCGCCTCCGATCCCGCGTCCGGCCCCGGTCCAGCCCCCGCCCCCACCTCCGCCCCGCCGTACAGCTCCCGCAGCGCCCCGACGTCCACCTTGCCCGTCGCGGTCAGCGGAAGGTCGGCTCGGGCGTGCACGTGGTGCGGGCGCAGGCTCTCCGGGAGCTTGGCCCGCAGCGCCTCGCGCAGCCCCTCCGGGGTCGCGGCGTCCCGCGCCGACGGGACGTACACGGCCACCAGCGACCGCCGCTCCCCGCCCACCGCGAACACCGCCGCCGTCGCCACGCCCGCGCACGACACCAGCGCCCGCTCCACCTCCGCGGGCTCCACGCGCACCCCGCGCACCTTCACCTGCCGGTCCGCCCTGCCCACGAACTCCAGACCCGCAGCGCCCACCCGCACCAGGTCGCCGGTCCGGTAGAGCCGGTCCCCGGCGCCGGGGGGGAAGCGGTCCGCCGTCAGCGCGGGCGCGTCCCGGTAGCCCCACGCCACCGACGGCCCGCCCACCAGGAGCTCGAAGACGCCCTCGCCCGCCGGGACCAGGACCTCCCTGATGTGCGGCAGGGCCCGGCCGATCGGCACCACGTCGTCGTCCTCCAGCGCCCGGCCGACGGCGCCGCCCAGGTCCGCCGCGTGCGTGACCATCACCGTCTCGGTCTGGCCGTAGGCGTTGACCAGCTCCGCGTCCACGTGCTCGCACCACCGGCGCACCGTGCGCGCCCGCGCCTCCTCGCCGCCGATCACCACCAGCCGCAGCGACGGCGGCAACCGCTCGCCCGTCGTCAGCACGTGATCGGCCAGCTCCGCCCACAGCGCCGTGGCCAGGTTGAGCACCGTCACCCCGCGCTCGGCCACCACGTCCAGCAGGGTCCGCGCCGAGGCCCGCTCCGTCCGGGAGTCGGTCACCACCGCCGCGCCGCCGAACAGCGTCGCGTAGATCTCCTCACCGGCGGTGTCCCAGATCAGCGGGGTCAGGTTCAGCACCCGGTCCGCCGGGGTGATCCCGTACCTGGCGCTCAGCGCCGTCCCCGCGGCCAGCACCGCGCGGTGCGGCACCAGCACGCCCTTCGGCCTGCCGGTGGAACCGGACGTGCGCAGCAGGTACGCCAGGTCCTCCGGGCCGGTGGTGGCGCGCGCCGTCCCGCGCAGCCCCTCGTACGCCAGGAACGGCGCCCCCAGGTCCACCCGCGCCGCGCCGCGCCCCAGCACGGCGACCGCCCCCGCCTCCGCCACGGCCTCGCGCAGCCGCTCCGGCGGGTCCCCCGGCGACAGCGGCAGGTACGCGCCGCCCGCCCGCAGCACGCCCAGCGCGCCCGCCACGGTCGTCCAGTGCCGCTCGGCGAGCACCGCCACCAGCGCGCCCCTGGGCACCGCCAGCCCACCGGCAACCCGGTCCAGCTCGGACAGCAGCTCGCGGAAGCTCAGCGCGCGGTCCCGGTCGAGCAGGGCGGGCGCGTCGGGGGTGGCCTCGGCGATCCGCGCCAGTTCGGCCGGGACGCTCACCGGGACCCCGCTCACCGGCGCCCCGCTCACCGGGACTCCTCCACGGCGCGGCGCAGCGAGGCCAGGTAGTCGTCGGCGAAGGCGGCGGCGCTGGCCGGGTCGAACAGGTCCGCGGCGTACTGGACGAAACCGACCAGCCCCGCCCCGTCCAGCGCCAGCTCCAGCTCCACGTCGAACTCGCTCGTGCCGCCGGGGGAGGGCAGCGGCTCGGCCGTCACGCCGGGCAGCCGCAAATCGTCCTCCGCGAAGTCCTGCACGGTGAACACCGCCTGGAACAGCGGGGTCCGCGACGGGTCGCGGGGCGGGGACACCGCCTCCACCACGTGCGAGAACGGCACGTCCCCGTCGTCGTAGGCGTCGAACGCCACCGACCGCACCCTGCGCAGCAGCTCCGGGAACGACGGCGCGCCCGACACGTCCACCCGCATCACCACCGTGTTGGTGAACAGCCCCACCATGGCCTCCTCCTCGGGCCCCTCCCGCCCGGACAGCGGCACCCCCACCGACAGGTCCTCCTGCCCGCCCCACCCGCGCAGGGCGGTGAGGAAGACCGCCAGCAGCACCATGAACAGGCTCGCGCCGTGCCGCCGCGCGCACTCCCGCGCCCGCTCCACCAGCTCCGGCCCCACCCGCAGCGGCACGTGCCCGCCCGCGGTCCCCCGCACGCGCGGGCGCGGCCGGTCGGTCGGCAGCTCCAGCGGCGGCGCGCCCGCCAGCCGCCGCCGCCACCGCAGCAGGGCCTCGGCGTCCGGCGGCCGGGTCAGCCTGCGCTCCACCACGTCGCTGTACCCCGCGCGCAGCGGGGGCGGTTCCAGCCCGCCGTAGAACGCCGCCAGGTCGGCGCACAGCACCGGCAGCGACAACCCGTCCGCGCAGATGTGGTGGAGCACGGCGGACAGGACGTGGTCCTCCGGGCCCAGGCGGACCAGCAGCACCCGGAACGGATCGCGCTCGGCCAACCTGAATGGTCGCGACCGGTGTTCCGCGATGTGCCGCTCCGTCTCGGCGGACAGTTCGCCCGCGCTTTTTGATTCGACCCGTTCGGCGTAGAAAGGCGCGGGGTTCAGCACGCGCTGTCGCGGCTCGTCGCCAATCAGGTCGATCCGCGAGCGCAAAGGTTCATGCCGGTGGACCAGTGCCGACAGCGCGCGGTCCAGGCGATCGGGGTCGAGCGGCCCGCGCAGGCGGTGCGTGAACGAGATGTGATAAACGGCGGACGGCCCGTTGAATTGCTCGGTGAACCAGATGCCCAGTGCGGCCGGGGGCAGCGGTGCGATTCGCTCGGTGGTCCGGACAGCCTCGTGCGCCACGCGCCCTCCAGCGGAAGTCCCGGTGATGCCCTGCGGGGCGGTCTACGCCTCCAGCACCCTGTCGACGAACAGGCCGATGTTGCCGAGCATCCGCGCGAGCCGCTCCTCCAGCGTCGCGCTCTCGCCCGGCTGCGGCACCGCGGGGCGGGCCTTGCCCCGCACGTAGGACGAGCAGCCCAGCTCAGCGCACGCGTAGGTGCCGACGGTGTTGCCGTTGCGCCCGCTGGCGCCCGCCTTCGGGGCCGCGAAGAGCACCACGTCCGACATGGCGTGCGTGGTCACGCAGAACGCGCACACCGACCTGCGCAGCGCGCCCGCCCGCGCCTTGTTGGCCCGCAGCGCGATCCCCACGAGCTCGTCGCCGCGCGGCAGCACGAGGTAGGCGTTGTTGACCGCGCGCGGATCGGTCCACCCCAGGAAATCCGTGCTCGCCCAGTCGGTCGACTCGAACCCCGGCGGCAGGCTGAGCTTTGTGGCCTCGCCCTTCGAGCAGTTCGCGAAACACTTCCGTATTTCTTCCGCCTGGGCCGGCCGCACCCCGATACCCCCGTAATTCCGGCATGACGTCGTGGCCAGTATGCATGACTTCCGGCGCGGGTCAAACACCCGGAAGGCGGGAAACGCGGTTACCCGAACGGATCGGGTCGCGCAAGGCTGCGCAAGGGTGGTTCGGGCGGACCCTTCGGTCGGCTATGCGATGATTGCGAGCCCGTCGGGCCCTGTGCTAGGAAGTTGTGGGATCGCAGGTGCCGGTGATCGGCACGGAAGGTGCTCTGGTTCGGGCGGTGCGGTCGACGTTTTTCCGCATTGGCCGAGTGCTGGTCGAATTCGCTGTTCTGAATCGTTGTTCTGAATCATTGTCGGTAATCGGGGTGGCGTGCCGCTGCCCGGCCTCGTCCTGTCGTGGTGGGGGACTGATGTGATCGATCCTGGGGAATGGGCCCGCGCCGGTTCGCCGTCGGCGGAGCGGGGGCTGCACCTGCTCGTGGCCGACCGCGTCGCCGACTGCGCCGACCGCCAGGCGCTCGTGCACGGCGACACCTGCCTCACCTACGCGGAGCTGGACGCCCGCGCCAACGGCCTGGCCCACCGCCTCGTCGCGGCGGGCGTGCGCGTGGACGACGTGGTGGGGCTGTGCGTCGACCGCTCCTTCGGCATGGTCGTGGGGCTGCTCGCGATCCTCAAGGCGGGCGGGGCGTACCTGCCGCTGGACCCGGAGCTCCCACCCGCCAGGATCGAGCGGATCACCACCGCGGCGAGCGCCCGCGCGTGCGTGGTCTCCGACCGGCACCGGGCCCTGCTGCCCGGCCACGTCACCGCGCTCGCCCCCGAGGCCGAACCCGCGCCCACCCCGCCCGACCGGCGCGCGGCGGGCCACAACCTCGTGTCGGTCTACTTCACCTCCGGCTCCACCGGCGTCCCCAAGGGCGTCGCGAGCAGCCACGGCGGCTGGGTCAACCGCATGGCCTGGTCGCAGCGCGCCCACCGGCTCGCGCCGGGGGACACCGTGCTGCACAAGACGACGCTGACGTTCGACGACGCCGCGCTGGAGCTGTTCTGGCCGCTGGCGGCGGGCGCGCGCGTCGCGCTGCTCGACCCCGGCGCGCACCGCGACCCGATCGCCGTCCTGGACGGCCTGCACCGCCACCGCTCGGTCTACCTCCAGGTCGTGCCCACCATGCTGGCCGCGCTGCTCGACGAGATCGCCCGCGACCGCGACCGCTGGGACCTGTCGGCGCTGCGCGACGTCACCTCCAGCGGCGAGGCGTTGCCCACCACCACCGTCCGGCGCTTCCTCGACCTGCTGCCGTCGACGCGGCTGCACAACACCTGGGGCGCCACCGAGGTCTCGATCGACTCCACCAACCACACCTGCGGCCCGGCGGACGCCGAGGACACCGGGGCCACGTCGGTGGGCCTGCCCATGACGGGCAACCACGTGCGCGTCCTGGACGCCGAGCTGCGCGAGGTCCCCCTCGGCGAGGTCGGCGACCTGCACATCTCCGGCGTCGGCCTGGCCAGGGGCTACCTCGGCGACCCGGCGGCCACGGCGGCGGCGTTCGGCCCCGACCCGTTCGAGCCCGGCGGGCGCCTCTACCGCACCGGCGACCGGGGCTACCGCCGCCCGGACGGGGCGGTGAAGTTCGTCGGCCGCGACGACCACCAGGTCAAGATCCGGGGGATGCGGGTCGAGCTGGGCGAGGTGGAGGCCGCGCTGCGCCGCTCGCCGCTGGTGCGCGACGCGGCCGTCCTGCTGCGCCGCCTCGGCGAGGCCGACCAGCTCGTCGGCTACGTGACGCCCGCCGACGCCCAGGACCCTCCCCGGCCCGAGCCGCTGCGCGACGCGCTCGCCGACTGGCTGCCCGCGCACATGGTGCCCTCGCGGGTCGTCGTGCTCGACGTGTTCCCGCTCAACGCCAACGGCAAGGTCGACCGCGCCCGCCTGCCCGAGCCAAGCCTCCCGGCGGACGTGGACGGCGCGGACGACGCGGGCTTCACCCCGCCCAGCGGCCCCGCCCAGGAGGCCATCGCCGCCATGTGGCGCGAGCTGCTGGGCGTGCCGCGCGTCGGCGCGGACGACGACTTCTTCGACCTCGGCGGGCACTCGCTGCTGGCCACCCGGTTCACCGCGCGCGTGCGCCACCGCTTCGACGTGGAGCTCCCGGTCCGCGTCGTGTTCGACCGGCCCGTGGTCGCCGAGCTGGCCGAGGAGGTCGAGGCCCTGCTCGCCGCCAAGATCCAGGACATGTCCGACGACCAGGTCCGGGCGCTGCTCGGCGACCGGTCCACCCGGTGAGGAGCGAGGGGCGATGGGCGAGCACGACGACGACACCCGGCGCTACGCGGTGGTGCTCAACGACGAGGAGCAGCACTCGGTCTGGCCCGCGGACCGGGACGTGCCCGCCGGGTGGCGGGCCGAGGGCTTCACGGGGACCAGGGCCGAGTGCCTCGCGCGCGTCGCCGAGGTGTGGACGGACATGCGCCCGCTGAGCCTGCGCGCGCGGATGGCGGAGGACCCGGCGTGACCGCCCTGACCGGCAGGCTCTCCGCCGCACCGTCGACCCTGCTCGACGCCGAGGTGCTGCGCCCCCAGTTCGAGCACGAGGTCCGCCGCCTGCTGCCCCACTACGTCGCGGTGGAGCGGGTGCTGGCGCTGGAGTACCGGCGCATGGGCCTGCTCACCGAGGAGCAGGCCGCCGACGTGCTGGGCCTGCTCGCGCGGGTGCGCCCCGACGAGCTGGCGGCGGACCCGGAGGCGAACCTGTCCGACATCGCCTTCGCCCTGGAGCGCCACGTGGAGCGCGGCGCGGCGCGGCCGGTCCCGAACTGGCACGTCGACCGCAGCCGCAACGACCTCCAGGCGTGCGCGCAGCTCATGGCCGCCCGCGACCGGCTCGCCGCGCTGGCGGGGCAGGTGCTGGGCATGGCCGCCGCCGCGCGCCGGGTCGCCGCCCGCCACCTGGACACCCCGATGCCCGGCTGCACCCACTACCAGGCCGCGCAGGTCACCACGCCCGGCTTCCACCTGGCCGCGCTGGGCGAGCGGCTCCTGCACACCTCGCGCCGCCTGCTCGCCACCTTCGACGGCACCGACGCCTGCCCGCTGGGCGCGGGCGCGCTGACGGGCCAGCACCTGCCGTGGGACCGGGAGCGCATGGCCGCGCTGCTCGGCTTCACCCGACCCGGCGGCAGCGCGCTGACCGACGTCGCCTCCCGCGCCTTCGTCGCCGAGATCACCGCCGAGCTGTCGCTGTTCGGCATCACCGCCAGCCGCTTCGCCACCGACCTCATCACGTGGGCGGGCGCGGGCCACGGGTTCGTGGACCTGCCCGACGAGCTGTCCGGCATCTCCTCGGCCATGCCGCAGAAGAAGAACTTCCCCGTGCTGGAGCGCATCCGGGGCCGCACCGCCCACCTCACCTCGTGCCACGTCGACGTGGCGCTCGCGCAGCGCGGCACCCCGTACACCAACCTCGTCGAGGTCTCCAAGGAGGCGGGCGCCCAGTTCCACGACGCGCTGGACACC
Organism: Actinosynnema mirum DSM 43827; assembly: GCF_000023245.1. Taxonomy (GTDB): domain Bacteria; phylum Actinomycetota; class Actinomycetes; order Mycobacteriales; family Pseudonocardiaceae; genus Actinosynnema; species Actinosynnema mirum. The sequence continues at coordinate 5,339,654 of NC_013093.1, read as the reverse complement.
GCGGGCTCGGTGGTGCGGCTGTTCACCGCCGTGCTCGACGGCCTGGTGTTCCGCGCCGACCGGATGCGCGCGGCGTGCGAGCGCGAGTACCTGGGCGGGTTCGCCCTGGCCACCCTGCTGACGCTGCGCGCGGGCGTGCCGTGGCGGCGCGCCCAGGTGCTCGCCGGGCGCTACGTCGTGGCCGCGCTGGAGCGGGGCCTGCCGCCGACCCGGCCGGACGGCGACCTGCTGGCCGCCGTCGCCGAGGCCGACGGCGTCACCGCGCCCTCGCCCGGCGCGCTGCTGGCGGAGGCGTTCGACGTGGACGCGAGCCTGCGCGCGACGCGCACCACCGGCTCCGCCCACCCCGACGAGGTCGCGGCGCAGCTGCGCGCCCAGGACGGGGAGCACGCCGAGCTGGAGCGGCTCTGGGCGCCGCGCCGCGCCCGGCTCGCCCGCGCCCTGGACACCGGGGCGTCGGGTACCGGGGCGCTGGACACCGGGGCGTCGGGTACCGGGGCGCTGGACACCGGGGCGTCGGGCACCAGGACGTCGGACGTCCGGGCGCTGGACACCGGGGCGCGGGAGTCGCGGACATGATCTTCGACGGCATCACCGACGCGATCGGCCACACCCCGCTGGTCCGGCTGCGCGTCCCGGCCGCTCCCGGCGTCGAGGTCTACGCCAAGCTGGAGCTGCAGAACCTGTTCGGCATGAAGGACCGCGTCGCGGCCACCATCATCACCGAGGCCAGGCGCACCGGCGCGCTCGTCGAGGGCGCGCACATCGTGGAGAGCTCCTCGGGCACGATGGCGCTGGGCGTCGCGCTCGTCGGCACCGCCCTCGGGCACCCGGTGCACATCGTCACCGACCCGCGCGTGGACCGGATGACCCTGGCCAAGCTGCGCGCCCTCGGCTGCGCGGTGCACGTCGTCGACGCCATGACCTCCCACGGCTGGCAGAGCGCGCGCCTGGAACGCCTGGAGCGGCTGATGGCCGAGCTGCCCGGCGCGTTCTGGCCGCAGCAGTACAGCAACCCCGACAACCCGGCCGCCTACCGCAGGCTCGCCGAGGAGGTCCTGCGCGACCTCGGGCACGTCGACGTGCTCGTCGGCTCGGTCGGCAGCGGCGGATCGCTGTGCGGGTCGTCGCGGGCGCTGCGCGAGAGCCTGCCCGGCCTGCTCGTGCTGGGCGTGGACTGCGTGGGCAGCGCCCTGTTCGACCAGCCCGACGAGCCCAGGCGGTTGCAGAGCGGCCTCGGCAACAGCCTGCTGCCCAAGAACCTCGACCGCACCCTCGTCGACGAGGTGCACTGGCTCAACGACCACGAGGCGTTCGCCGCGACCCGCGCCCTGGCCGCCGAGCAGCAGATCTTCGCGGGCAACACCTCCGGCTCGGTGTACCGCGTGCTCACCGACGTCGCCGCCCGCTCCGCGCCGGGCACCCGCGTCGTCGGCATCTTCCCCGACCGGGGCGACCGCTACGCCGACACCGTCTACAGCGACGAGTTCTGGGCCTCCTCCGGGCTGACCGCCCTGCCGGTGGCGAGCGCCCCGGAACCGGTGGACTACGGCACGACCGTCACCGGGTGGTCCCGCGCGGCCAACAAGTCCGGCGCGGACGTGCAGCGCCACCTGCTGTTCGTCGAGGCCAACACCACCGGCACCGGCGTGCTCGCCCTGGGCCTCGCCGGGGAGCTCGGCCTCACCCCCGTCCTGCTCACCGGGGACCCCTCCCGCTACGCCGGTCTCGCCGGGAGCGGCGCCGAGGTGCTGGAGTGCGACACGAACTCCGCCGCCGCCCTGCGCGCCGCCGTCCAGGACCGGTTCCGCCGCGAGGAGGTGGCGGGCGTGAGCACCACCAGCGACTTCTACACCCCGGCGGCGGCGGACCTGGCCGCGTGGCTGGGGCTGCCCCGCAACCCGGTGGACGCGGTCCTCACCTGCCGCGACAAGTCGCTGCTGCGCGCGCGCCTGACCGGGGCCGGGGTGCGCCAGCCGGGGCACGTGGTGCTGCGCGAGCCGGTGACCGGGGACGACGCGGCGCGCGCCGTCGCGGCCGTCGGGCTGCCGTGCGTGGTGAAACCGGTCGACGACTCCGGCTCCAACGCCGTGCTGCTGCGCCACGACGCCGACGAGGTCCTCGCCCACGCGCGCCGCGTGCTCGCGGTGCGCGCGAACGTGCGCGGCCTGCCCACCGCCCGCTCGGTCCTGGTGGAGCAGTTCCTGCCCGGCGAGGAGTTCAGCGTCGAGCTGTTCGGCTGGGCCGGCGAGACCCACCTGGTGGGCGTGACCCGCAAGTCCGTGACGCCCGGCCCGCACTTCGTGGAGACCCGGCACCTGTTCCCCGCGCCGCTGGACCCCGCGCTCGCCGACGAGGTCGTCGCCGTGGCCCGCCGCGCCGTCGAGGCCGCAGGGATGCGCCTGGGCGCCACGCACACCGAGGTGCGGCTCACCGCCGACGGCCCCGCGGTCGTGGAGGTCAACCCGCGCCTGGCGGGCGGCATGATCCCCGAACTGGTCCGGCTGGCCACGGGCGTGGAGCTGCTGGCCCAGCAGGTGCGCGCCGCCGCCGGGCTGCGCCCCGACCTCACCCCGTCGCGCGCGGCCCACGCGGGCATCGTGTTCCTGACCGCGCCGCGCGCCGGCGTCCTGGCCGAGGTCACCGGGGTCGAGGCCGCGCGCGCCGTGCCCGGCGTGGAGCGGGTCCTGGTCACCGCCGCGCCCGGCGCCGCCGTGCGCCCTCCCGAGAACGCCTACGACCGCCTCGGCCACGTCATCGCCCTCGGCGAGACGCCCGCCGAGGTCGACGCCGCCCTGACCGCCGCCCACGACGCCGTGGGCATCCGCATGGAGGCCGGACAGTGATCGAGCTGCGCAGCGACACGTTCACCCTGCCCACGCCCCGGATGCGCGAGGCGATGGCGTCCGCCCCGCTCGGGGACGACGTGTACGGCGAGGACCCGACCGTGCGCGAGCTGGAGGAGCTGGCCGCGCACGTCTGCGGCAAGCAGGCCGCGTGCCTGATGCCCAGCGGCACGATGGCCAACCTGGCCGCGGTGCTGGCCCACGCCGGGCGCGGCGAGAAGGTCCTGGTCGGCGACGAGAGCGACCTGCACGTCTACGAGGCGGCGGGCCCTTCGGTGCTCGGCGGCGTCGCGGTGGAGCCGGTGCCCACCCGGCCCGACGGCACGCTCGCGCTGGACGACCTCGCCAGGGGCTTCCCCGACGACCCGGACGACCCGCAGTTCGCCCTGCCCGCCCTGCTGTGCCTGGAGAACACGCACAACCGGTGCGGCGGGAAGGTCCTGCCCCCGGACTACCCGGCGGCCGTGCGGCGCTTCGCCGACGAGCGGGGCGTCGCCGTGCACCTGGACGGGGCGCGGGTGTTCAACGCCTCCGTCGCCTCCGGCGTGCCCGTCGCGGACCTCGCCGCGCACGCCGACTCGCTCCAGTTCTGCCTGTCCAAGGGCCTCGGCGCGCCCATCGGGTCCATCACGGCGGGCAGTGCCGCGTTCATCACCAAAGTGCGCAGGCTGCGCAAGCTGCTGGGCGGGGGGATGCGCCAGGCCGGGGTGATCGCCGCCGCCGGGATCGTCGCCATCGAGGAGGCCGGGCGGCTGGCCGTCGACCACGAGCACGCCAGGCTCCTCGCGAAGGGGCTGGCCGGGATCGACGGCGTGGAGCTGGCCGACCCCGACGTGCCCACCAACATGGTGTTCTTCCGCGTCACCGACGAGCGGTTCACCCACCGGGCGTTCGTCGACTCGGCCGCCGCCAAGGGGGTCGCCCTCGCCGAGCTGGGGCACGGCCGCATCCGCGCGGTCACCCACTCCGGCGTCACCCGCGCCGACGTGGAGAACGCCGTCGCCGTCGTCGCCGACGTGCTGCGCGAGGGGCCCCGGTCGTGACCGCCGGCGCGGGCGTCTACCTGTTCCCCGCCTCGCGCGCCCAGCACCAGCTGTTCTTCGTGCAGCAGGTGCTGGGCGACGAGCCGACCTACCACGTGCCGCTGTGCCACCGGCTCGACGGACCGCTCGACGTGGCCGCGCTGCGCCGCGCCGTCGCCCACGTCGTCGGCAGGCACGAGGCGCTGCGCACCCGCTTCGCGCTTGACGGCGGCGCGCTCCTGCAGGTCGTGGACCCCGAGGCGGAGGTGGAGCTGGAGGTCACCGCCGACGGCGACTTCGCGCGGTGGGCCAGGCGGGAGGCGGAGCGGCCGTTCGACCTGGAGCGCGGGCCGCTGTTCCGGGCCGCGCTGCACACCGGCGAGCCCGCGCTGCTGCTCACCGCGCACCACGTCGTGTGCGACGGCTGGTCGGCGGGCGTCGTCCTGGACGAGGTCGTCGCCGCGTACGGCGCCTACGCGACCGGCGGCGAGCCCGACCTGCCCGAGCCGGGGTTCCAGTACGCCGACTACGCGGACTGGCAGGAGCGGTGGCTGGCCGGTCCCGCCGCCGCCCGCCAGGTCGAGCACTGGCGCGAGGCGCTGGCCGCGCCCCTGCCCGTGCTGCCGGTCGGGAGCACCGGCGCGCCCGCCAGGTCCGGCGCGAACCACCCGGTGGAGCTGCCCGCCGACGCCGTGCCGAGGCTGCGCGCGCTCGCGGCGGAGTCCGGCGCGTCGTTCTTCGTGGTGCTGCTGACCGCGTTCACCGCCGTGCTGCGCGAGGTCACCGGCTCGGACGACGTCGTGGTCGGCACGGTCTCGGCCAACCGCGCCAGGGGCGAGTTCGACGGCACGGTCGGCTACCTGGTCAACACCCTGGCCGTGCGCACCCGCCTGCCCGGCCCGGCGACCTTCCGGGAGCTGCTGCGCCGGGTGCGGGAGAGCGCGCTGGGCGCGCAGGCCAACCAGGACCTGCCGTTCGACCTGGTCGTGGAGCACGTGAAGCCGCCGCGCGCACCCGACCGGCACCCGGTGTTCCAGGCGCTGCTGACCTACAACGAGCTGCGCGGCGGCGCGCGCCAGGCCGCCGGTCTGCGGCTCACCCCGGTGCTGCTGGACGGCGGCACCGCGAAGTTCCCGCTCTCGCTGGAGTTCAACGAGACCGACGGCGGGCTGGAGGCGAACGTCGAGTACCGGGCCGACCTGTTCGACGCCGCCCACGTCGCGGACCTGGCCGAGCGGCTGCGCGCCGTGCTGCGCGCCGCCGCCGACGACCCCGACCACCTCCTGGCCTCCGCCGCGCCGGACGGGGAGGCCGCACCGGACGGGGAGGCCGCGCCGGACGGGGAGACCCCCTACGCCCCGCCCACCACCGACGTGGAGCGGGTCCTGGCCGAGGTCTGGGCGCGGGCGCTGGGCCTGGAACGGGTGGGGATCGACGACAACTACTTCGAGCTGGGCGGCGACTCGATCCGCAGCGTGCAGCTGCTCGGGCTGGCCCGCGAGCGCGGCCTGGCCGTCCGGATCACCGACCTGGTGCTGCTCCAGACCATCCGCGAGCTCGCCCCGCTGGTCACCGCCGCCGCGCCGGTCCGCGAGAGCGCGCGCCTGGACCTGCTGGCCGAGTCGGACCGGGAGCTGGTCGGCGCGGACCTCGTCGACGCCTACCCGCTGTCGGCGCTCCAGGCCGGGATGCTCTACCACAGCCAGGCCGCCGACTCCGAGCAGATCTACCACGACGTCGCCACCTACCACCTGCGCGCCGAGCACTCCGAGGACGCCTGGCGCCGCGCCGTGGAGACCGTCCTGGCGCGGCACGAGGTGCTGCGCACCTCGTTCGAGGTCACCGGGTTCACCGAGCCGGTGCAGCTCGTGCACGCCGCCGTGCCCGCCCCGCTGACGTTCGAGGACCTGCGCGGCCTTCCCGCCGGGGCCGTCGAGGCGGCGGTGGCCGCCCGCTTCGCCCTGGAGCGCGCCCGCCCCTTCGACTGGGGCGCCCCGCCCCTGATCCGCTTCCACGTGCAGCGCCGCGCCGACGACGAGGCGCAGCTGTGGATCGTCGAGCACCACGCGATCCTGGACGGCTGGAGCGGCCGGTCGCTGTTCGCCGAGCTGCTCAACGCCTACGCCGCCCACCTCGGCCACCCCGCGCTCGTCCCGCCGCCGCCACGCGCCCGCTTCCGCTCCCTCATCGCCCTGGAGCGCGCCGCGCTGGCCGACCCGGCGCAGCGCGCCTTCTGGACCGACCTGCTCGACGGCGCCCGGGGCGGCGCGCTGCCGCTGGGCGGGCCCGCGCGCGGCGCGCCGGACATGGCGATGACCGAGGGCGACCTGCCCGCCGACCTCGCGCCCGGCCTGCTGGCGCTGGCCACCCGGCTCAGGGTCCCGGTGCGGGTGGTGCTGCTGGCCGCGCACCTGAGGGTCCTCGCGCTGCTCTCCGGCGACGACGACGTGCTGACCGGCGTGGTCTACAACGGGCGCGGCGAGGAACCCGACGCCGACCGGGTGCTCGGCCTGTTCCTCAACACCGTCCCGTTCCGCCTGGACGTCGGCGACGGCACGTGGGCCGACCTGGTGCGCCGGGTCGCGGCGCTGGACGTCGCCGCGCAGCCCCACCGCCGGTTCCCGCTGGCCGAGCTGCAGCGCGCGCGCGGACACGCGCCCCTGGTCGAGACGTTCTTCAACTACACCCACTTCCACGTCTCGCGCGGCGGCCCCGACGAGTCGGTGGTGGCCCTGCTGGACGAGGACAGCGTGGTGCCGACGAACTTCCCGCTCGGCGCGGAGTTCGCCCGCGACGCCGACACCGGCGCGTTCGCGCTGGGCCTGCGCCACGACCGCACCCGGTTCACCGACGAGCAGGTCGCCCGCGTGCGCGGCTACTACGAGAACGCGCTGCGCCTGCTCGCGACCGACCCGGACTCCTCCCACGCCGACGCCGACCTGCTCCCGCCCGCCGAGCGCGCCGACCTGGCGGCCTGGAACGACACCGGCAAGCGCTATCCGGGCCCGCACCTGCTGCACCACCTGGTCGACCGCTCCCACCCGGACGCCCCCGCCCTGCGCTTCGCCGGGCGCACCGTGACCTACCGGGAGTTCGACGCGCGCGCCGACGCCCTCGCGCACCGGCTCGTCGCGCTCGGCGTCGGTCCCGGCCGGATCGTCGCGGTCAGCGCCCAGCGCTCGGTGGAGCTGGTGCTGGCGCTGCACGCGGTGCTGCGGGCGGGCGGGGCGTACCTGCCGCTGGACCCGGACCTGCCCGCCGCGCGCGTCGCGGAGATGCTGGCCGACGCCGCACCGGTGCTCGTGCTGGCCGACCACGACCTGCCCGGCGCGGTCCGCCTGGAACCCGCCGACGGACCCCTGGACGGACCAGGCGGGCCGGGCGGACCGCCGGACGTCGTGGTGACCCCGGCCGACCCGGCCTACGTCATCTTCACCTCCGGGTCCACCGGCCGCCCCAAGGGCGTCGTCGTGCCGCACCGCGCCATCGCCAACCGGCTGCTGTGGATGCAGGACGCCTACCCGATCGGCCGGGACGACCGGGTGGCGCAGAAGACGCCGTTCTCGTTCGACGTGTCGGTGTGGGAGCTGTTCTGGCCCTTCAGCGCGGGCGCCTGCCTGGTCGTCGCCGCGCCGGGCGGGCACCGCGACCCCGCCTACCTGGCCGGGCTGCTGCGCGCCGAGGCCGTCACGGTCGCGCACTTCGTGCCGCCGGTGCTGCGCGCCTTCCTCGACGAGGCGCCCGACTGCCCGGCGCTGCGCCTGGTCTTCGCCAGCGGCGAGGCGCTGCCGCACGAGCTCCAGCAGCGCTTCCTGGCCGCGCTGCCCGCCACCCTGGTCAACCTCTACGGCCCCACCGAGGCGGCGGTCGACGTCAGCCACTGGCGGTGCCACGACGACGGCCGCGCGGTCGTGCCCATCGGGCGGCCCATCGCCAACACGACCCTGCACGTCCTGGACGCCCGCCGCCGCACCGTCCCGGTGGGGGTGCCCGGCGAGCTGCACATCGGCGGCGTCTGCCTGGCCGACGGCTACGTCGGCCGCCCCGACCTGACCGCCGAGCGCTTCGCCGACGGCCGCTACCGCACCGGCGACCTCGTCCGGCGGCTGCCCGGCGGCGAGCTGGAGTACCTGGGGCGCCTGGACGACCAGGTCAAGGTCGGGGGCGTGCGGGTCGAGCTGGGCGAGGTCGAGTCGGTGCTCGGCGAGCACGTGCCGGAGTGCGCCGTGGTCGCGCTCGACGGGGCGCTCGTCGCGCTGGTGGTCGGCGACGCCGACCACGCGGACCTGCGCGCCCGCCTGCTCACCCGGCTGCCGGCCCACGCGGTGCCGGGCGTCTGGCGCACCGTCGACGCGATCCCGCTGTCCCGCAACGGGAAGCGCGACCGCGCCGCGCTCGCCGCGCTCGCCTCGGCCCCCGCCGCCGCCCCGGTTGGCGGCAGGGCCGCGCCGCGCACCGACGCCGAGCGCGCGCTGCTGCGCCTGTGGCGGGAGGCGCTGGGCGCCGAGGACGTCGGCGTGCTCGACACCCTCGCCGACCTGGGCGGCCACTCGGTCACCGCGCTGCGGCTGCTCGCCGCCGTGCGCCGCGAGTTCGGCAGGGCGCTGCCGGTGGGCGACCTCCTCGACGGCGGCACGGTGCGCTCCCTGGCGGCCCTGCTCGCCCCGCGCGAGGGGAGCGCCGGGCACACCGACGCGCCCAGGCTGCGCGAGCTCCGCGCGGGCGACGGCGTCCCGCTCGTCCTGGTGCACCCGGCGGGCGGCACCGTGCGCCCGTACCGCGACCTCGTGGCCGCGCTCGGCGGGGGTGTGGTTGGCGGGGGTGTGGTTGGTGGGGATGTGGTTGGCGGGGCTGCGCCGGAGGGCCTCGCGGCCGGTGGGACTGCGCACGGCGGGGTTGCGCCCGGTGGTCCTGTGGCCGGTGGTCCCGCGCCCGGTGGGGCCGAGCTGGAGGGTCTCGTGCCCGGCGTTCCTGTGCTCGACGGTCCTGCGCTCGGTGGTGGCTCCGCGCCCGGCGGTCTCGTGCCCGGTGGTCCCGCGCTCGGTGGTCCCGCCCCCGGCGGCCCCGTGCCGAACGCCCCGGTGCTCGACGCCTGCGCGCCCGGCCTCCCCGCTCTCGACGCGTCAGGCCCCACATCCGGCGCCCCCACCCCCGAGCCCCCCGCCTTCACCGGCCCCGTGCTGGGCGTCTCCGCCGCCGCCGAGCCCGCGCCCGACGTGGCCGCCCTCGCGGCCCAGTACCTCGACCTGCTCGCCGACGTGCCCCGCTTCCACCTGGTGGGCTGGTCCTTCGGGGCGGTCGTCGCGCACGAGATGGCCGTGCGCGCCCCCGAGCGGGTCGGGGCGCTCGTCCTGGTCGACCCGGCCTTCCCCGGCGACCACGACCCCGACGACCTCGACGCCTCCGCCGCGCTGCGCGCCGAGCTGGGCGAGGCCGCCGAGAGCGAGCTGCTGCCGGTGCTGGAGTCCAACGTCCGGGCGCACGCCGCGCACCGGCCGGGCCGCTACCGGGGCGCGGCCGTGTTCGTGCAGGGCGAGGAGAACCGCGCGCACGGGACCGCCGCGCGCTGGGCGGACGTCGTCGACGGCCCGTTCCGGGCGCACGACGTGCCCGCCGGGCACTTCGACCTGGTGCGCCGCCCGCACGTCGACGCGCTCGCCGCCCTGGTGCGCGACGCGCTGGGGACAGCGCGGTGACCGGGCCGACGACCGGGCCGACGACAGGGCCGCCGGCCGCGCCGCCGGCCGCGCCGCCGTCCGGGCCGCCGACCGCGCCGACCACCGCGCCGACCACCGGGCCGGGGACCGGGCAGGGCCGCGCCTGCGGCACCTTCGGCGAGCTGCTCCAGGGCGTGCTCCCGGTGGAGGAGCGGGACTTCCTCGTCACCCTGCCCATCGCCGAGTTCTCCACCGCCCGCTTCGAGCTGACCGGCGAGCACGAGCCGGTGGTGGTCACCCCGCCCACCAAGGAGAAGTCCCGCAGGCTCGTGGAGCGGATGCTCGCCGCGCACGGCCACCCCGGCGGCGGGCGGCTGGAGCTGACCGGCCGCCTCCCCGAGGGCAAGGGCCTCGCCAGCTCCTCGGCCGACCTGGTCGCCACCGCCCGCGCGGTCGCCTCCGCGCTGCGCCAACCGGTCGACGCCACCGCCATCGAGACCTTCCTGCGGCACATCGAGCCCACCGACGGCGTCATGCACGAGGGCATCGTCGCCTACTACCACCGCGAGGTGCGGCTGCGCGAGCGGCTGGGCTGCCTGCCCGCGCTCACCATCGTCGCGGTCGACGAGGGCGGCCAGGTCGACACCGTGCGGCACAACCGCATCCCCAAGCCCTACAGCGCGCGCGACCGGCAGGAGTACGCCGAGCTGCTCGACGTGCTCACCGACGCGGTCCGCACGCACGACCTCGCCGCCGTGGGCGCGGTGTCCACCCGCAGCGCCGAGCTGAGCACGAAGGTGCGGCCCCGGCCGCTGCTGGAGCGCCTGCTCCAGATCCGCCGCGAGGCCGACGCGCTGGGCCTGGTGCTCGCGCACAGCGGCACCGTCATCGGCGTGCTGATCGCCGGGGGCGACCCGGCGCGCGAGGACAAGGAGCGGTTCGTGCGCGAGGAGTGCCTCGCCCTGTCCTCGGCGGTGTCGACCCACACCTCGCTGTGCGCGGCCACCACCGCCTGCCTGCCCAGGGAGGTGCGCGCCTGATGGAGGTCCGCGTCCCCGCCCGCTTCAACGGCCCGCCCGGCTCCGCCCAGGGCGGCTGGGTGTGCGGCCTGCTCGCCCGCCTCGCCGCCCCCGAGGGCGCCGTGGTGACCCTGCTGTCCCCGCCGCCGCTGGAGACGCCCCTGCTGCTGGAGACCGGGCCGCGCCGCGCCGTGCTGCGGCTGGGCGAGGAGGTCGTGGCCACCGTGGCCGCCACCACCTCGGTGCCGCCCGCCGTCGACCCGGTCCCGCCCGAGGTCGCGGCGGCGGCCGAGGACGGCTTCCCCGGCGCGGGCGGTCACGCGGGCGGCCACCCGTTCCCCACCTGCTTCGCGTGCGGGCCGGACCGGGCCGACGGCCTGCGCCTGCGTCCCGGACCGGTCCCCGGCCGCCCCGGCGACGCCGCCTGCCGCTGGACGCCGGGCCGGGAGACCGACGACGAGGTCCTGTGGGCCGTCCTGGACTGCCCCGGCGGCTGGACGGGCGACCCGCGCGCCGACCCCGCCGTGCTCACCCGCATGACCGCCCGGCTCCTCGCGCCGCCGGTCCCCGGCGCGCCGCACGTCGTGGTGGCGCGCGCGGCGGGCCGCACCGGCCGCACGGCCGTGAAACTGACCAGTGTCTACGGCCCCGGTGGCGACCTGGTCGCCACCGCGTCGGCCCGGTGGACCGCCCTCGACGCTGAAGGGCTGTGACATGAGGACGATTCCGGCGCTGTTCGCCCGCGTGGTGGCCGCACACCCGGACCGCGTCGCGGTCGGCACGACGACCTACGCGGAACTGGACGACGCCTCGGCCCGGCTGGCGGGCGCGCTGCGCGCCCGCGGCCTGCGGCGCGGGCAGCCGGTGGCCGTGGCGCTGGAGCGCTCGCCGCTGGTGCCGGTGGCGCTGCTGGGGATCGTCCGCGCGGGAGGGTGCTACCTGGGCCTCGACCCCGGCGACCCGCCCGCGCGCCGCGCCGCGCTGCTGGCCGACTCCGGGGCGCTCCTCCTGGGCGGGGAGGAGGTGCTCGTGGACGGCCCGCGCGCCGCCGACGCCGACGTCGGCCCCGAGGACCTGGCCTACCTCGCCTACACCTCCGGCTCCACCGGCGCGCCCAAGGGCGTGTGCGTGCCGCACCGCGCCGTCGCCCGCCTCGTCGACGCCCCCGACTTCCTCACCACCACCCCCGACGACGTCCTCCTCCAGCACGCGCCGCTCGCCTTCGACGCCTCCACCTTGGAGGTCTGGGGGGCGCTGCTGAACGGGGCGCGGCTGGCCGTCGCGCCGCCCGGCGAGCTGTCCCCGGCCGAGCTGGCCGCGTTCGCCCGCGAGCAGGGCGTCACCACCGCCTGGCTCACCGCGGGCCTGTTCCACCAGGTCGTGGACACCGCGCTGGCCGACCTGCGCGGCGTGCGCCAGCTCGTCGCGGGCGGCGACGTGCTCTCGCCCGCCCACGTCGAGCGCGCCCTGCGGGCGCTGCCGGGACTGGTGCTGGTCAACGGCTACGGCCCCACCGAGAACACCACGTTCACCGCCTGCCACCGCATGACCGCCCCGCCCACGACCGCGACCGTGCCCATCGGCACGCCCATCCGCGGCGGCGGCGTCCACCTGCTCGACGCCGACCTGCGCCCGGTGCCCGACGGCGAGGTCGGCGAGCTGCACGCCACCGGCGACGGCCTCGCGCTCGGCTACCTCGGCAGGCCCGACCTGACCGCCGAGCGCTTCCTGCCCGACCCGACCACCCCCGGCGCCCGCATGTACCGCACCGGCGACCTCGCCCGCCGCCTGCCGGACGGCGTGCTGGAGTTCGTCGGCCGCGCCGACGCCCAGGTGAAGGTGCGCGGCTTCCGCGTCGAGCCCGCCGAGGTGGAGGCGCAGCTGCTGCGCCACCCCGACGTCACCGGCGCGGCCGTCGTCGCGCAGGCCGACAGCTCCGGCGGGCGCAGGCTCGCCGCGTTCTACACCGCCGAGCACCCGGTGTCCGCGCCCGAGCTGCGCCGCGCGCTCGCCGAGCGCCTGCCCCGCCACCTGGTGCCCTCGACGCTGACCCGGCTGCCCGCGCTGCCCCTCACCCCCAGCGGCAAGCTCGACCGGGCCGCGCTGGCCGCCACCCCGGTCCGCACCAGGGCCGACGTGGACGCCGACTACCGAGCCCCCGCGAGCGAGCGGGAGCGGTGGCTGGCGCAGCTGTGGGCGGACGTGCTCGCGGTGGACGCCGTCGGCGTGGACGACGACTTCTTCGAGCTGGGCGGCCACTCGCTGCTGGCCAGCCGGATCACCGCGGAGATCGCGGGCGAGCGCGGCGTGTTCGTGCGCGCCCGCACCTTCTACGAGAACCCGACCGTCGCCGAGCTGGCCGAGCACCTGGACGTGCTGGAGGAGTCGCGATGAGGCTGAGCGCCCCCACCGGCGGGCCGGACGTCGACCTCGACGCCGTGGACCTGTTCGACGCCCGCACCTACTCCGACGGCGACCCGCACGCCGCGTGGCGCGCGATGCGCGAGCACGCGCCCGTGCACCGGCAGACCCTGCCCGACGGCAGGTCCTTCGCCTCCGTCACCCGGCACGCCGACGTCAGCGCCGTGCTGCGCGACCACACCCGGTTCACCTCCCGCCGGGGCACGCTGCTGTCCATCCTGGGCGGCGCGGACCCGGCGGGCGACCTGATGATGGCCGCCAGCGACCCGCCGACGCACACCGCCCTGCGCGAGCCGCTGGGCAGGGCGCTGTCGTTCGCCGCGCTGCGCTCGCGCCACCCGGACGTGCGAGCCGTGGTGCGGCGGCTGATCGCGCCGCTGGCCCTGGAGGGCGCCTGGGACGTCGCCGAGCGGGGCCTGGGATTCCCGATGGAGTTCACCGGCGCGCTCATGGGCCTGCCCGAGTCCGACTGGCCCGAGCTGGCCCGGCTGACCACCCAGGCCGTGGCGCCCGAGGACCCGCTGTTCGGCGCGGAGGCCGGGCACGGGGCGCTCGTGGCCGCCCACCACGAGCTGTTCGAGTACTTCGCGGAGCTGGCGCACCGCCGCGACGACCGCGACGACCTCGTCGGCTTCCTCAAGCGCATGGACGTGGGCGGGCGCCGCGTCCGCGTCGAGGAGGTCGTCTACAACTGCTACAGCCTGCTGCTCGGGGCGAACGTCACCACCCCGCACGCCGTCTCCGCCACCGTCCAGGCCTTCGTCGAGCACCCCGGCGAGTACGCGCGGCTCACCGGCTCCGACCGGCAGACCGCCACCGCCGTCGAGGAGGGCCTGCGCTGGGCCTCGCCCGCCAACCACTTCATGCGCTACGCCACGGTGGACACCGAGCTGAGCGGGCGGCCGGTGCGCGCGGGCGAGGCCGTCGTGGCCTGGTTGGGCTCGGCCAACCGCGACGAGCGCGTCTTCGCCGACCCGTACCGCTTCGACGTGGCCCGCAACCCCAACCGGCACGTGGCCTTCGGCTTCGGCCCGCACTACTGCGTCGGCGCGCCGCTGGCCCGCATCGCGCTCCGGATGCTGTTCGGCGAGCTGGTGCGGCTGGTCGAGCGGTTCGAGGCGGCCGGGCCCGTCACGCACCTGCGCTCCAACTTCGTCGCGGGCATCCGGAGCCTGCCGGTGCGCGCGGTCCTGCGGCCGGGAGCGGCCGACGAGCTGAAGGGGGAAGCCGATGCCGCCACCCCGGCGCGGTAAGTGGCTGCTGCGCGCGCCGGACCCGGACGCGCGGGCCCGCCTGTTCTGCTTCCCCTACTCGGGGCTGGGCGCCTCGATGTACGGCCGGTGGCCGCGCGCGGTCGGCGACCTGGAGGTGTGCGCCGTGCAGCCGCCCGGCAGGGAGAACCGCATCCGCGAACCCCACCACGGCGGCTACCCGGAGCTGGCCGACCTCGCCGCCACCGCGCTGCTGCCGCACCTGGACCGGCCGTTCGCGTTCTTCGGGCACTGCGGGGGAGCGCTGGCCGCGTTCGCCACCGCCGCGCGGCTGGCCGAGACCGGCGGGCCCGTCCCGACCGTGCTGTTCGCCTCGTCCCAGGTCGCCCCGCACGAGGGGCCGTTCGGGAGGTTCCTGTCCATGTCGGACGCCGAGCTGTCGGTGGAGCTGGGGGAGCTGACCCGCGCGCTGGGCGGCGTCCCCGACCCGGACATGATCGAGCTGGGGCTGGGCGTGCTGCGCGCCGACCTGGCCGCGAACCGGGGCTACCGGCTCGACGCGCCCCTCGCGCCGGGGTCCGACGTCTGCGCGGTCGGCTGGTCCGCCGACGCGGAGATCCGCCCCGACCAGATGGGCGGGTGGCGCGACTGCGCGCCCGAGGGCGGGTTCACCGCGCCCGTCCTCGACGGCGGGCACCACGCCTTCCTCGCGGCCCCCGAGCACCTGCTCGCCGAGCTGGAGCTGACCTTCACCCGCAGCCTCGCCCGCCACAGGGGGACCCGTTGAGCGAGTACGCGCTGTCCTGCTACCTCACCCCGCCCGGCCCCTCGGCGGTGCTCAACCCCCGGCACGACCAGAACGTCAGCCTGTGGCGGCGCACCGCCGACGAGGTGGAGCTGGTGCGGCTGTGGGAGCTGGAGCGGTTCAGCGGCCAGAAGCACCACCACTGGCCGCTGCACACCCCCGAGCGCGCCGAGCGCGTCCTGGCCGAGCTGCTCGCCTCGGAGGGGCTGACCTGGGCGGACATCTCCCACACCTGGGGCACGCCCGGCCTGCCCGGCCACCGCGAGCTCGTCCTGCCGCCGGGGACCGACGGCTACGCGGTCCACTCGCTCGCCCACCTGGCCAGCGGCCTGCTCATGGACGGGGCCGCGTTCCGCGAGGGCGTCATCGTGGCGATGGCCGTCGACGCCGCCCCCGACTTCGTCCTGGAGGACGACAGCGTCGCCCACTGGTACGCGGGCGCGGTGTCGGTGCGCGGCGAGATCACCTACGCGCCCGTCGAGTCGCCCGCGCCGCTGTACTCGGCGGCCGAGCAGCTCTTCGGCAAGGAGCCGGGCACCCTCATGGCGCTGGCCACCGCCTGCGCCACCGCCGTCGACTTCGACGTCGCCGGCGTGCGGGAGCTGGACCTGCGCGGCGGGCGCACGCACCCGGTGTCGCAGGCGGTGCCGTTCGTCCAGGCGATCGCCGACGCCACGCGCGCCCACCTCCGCGGCCTGGCCCTCGACCCGGCCTTCACCGCCGAGGAGCACCTGCAGAGCGCGGTGATGAAGGTCGTGCAGCGGGCCTGCGAGGACGTCGCCCTGCGCAACGTCCGCGCCCTGCTCGACCTCGGCGGCGTCGACCCGCGCCGGGCGCGCCTGTCGATGAGCGGCGGGTTCGCGCTCAACTGCCCGACGAACACCTTCCTGCTCGACGAGCTGGGCTTCCTCGGCCTGCTGACCCCGCCGTGCGCCAACGACTCCGGCCAGTCCTACGGCCTCGGCCTGCTCGGCTTCCTCGGCGACGGCACGCTCCCCGCCGCGAGGCACGAGCTGCGGGACGCCTACCACGGCGCCCCCGCCCGCGACCTGGACGCGGCCCTCGCGGAGTTCGCCGACCACGTGCTGGAGGTGTCGGACTTCTCGCCCGAGCGGTTCGTCCGCGACGTCACCGCCGCCCCGCTGGCCTGGGTCGACGGGGAGGCGGAGATCGGCCCGCGCGCCCTGTGCCACCGCAGCCTGCTGGGCGACCCGCGCTCGGCCGACACCAAGCGGCTGCTCAACGAGCACAAGCAGCGCCAGTGGTGGCGGCCCGTCGCCCCGGTCGTCCTGGCCGAGCACGCCCACGCCTGGTTCGACTGCCCGCGCCCGTCGCCGTACATGCTGGAGGCCGTGCGGGTGCGGCCCGAGGTGCTGGACCGGGTGCCCGCGATCGCCCACCTCGACGGCACCGCGCGCCACCAGACCGTCACCGGGGAGACCAACCCGCTCCTGCACCGCGCGCTCAGCGCCTTCCACGCCGAGACCGGCGTCCCGGTCCTGTGCAACACCTCGCTCAACGACCGGGGCGAGCCCATCGCCGACACCGTCGCCGAAGCGCTCGTGCTCTGCCTCAGAAAGGGCATCGGGGTGCTCTACGCGAACGGCCGCAGGATCGCGCTGCGGATCGACCCCGGACAATCGTCGAGACCCCCGCGAATGCGCCGCGAGCATTTGTTCGCGAACCAGGAGGCGGACCGCGACAAGGCGTGGGACCGGTGGATCGGGGCGGGGTACACCGAAAGCGCGATGTACCTCGTGACGCAGCTCCCGCAAATGCGCTCCGAACCCGATCCCGGCGCGTCGGCCGACCTCAACGCGCTCGCCGACTACATTGGCTCGGTCGACCCGGCGTTCGAGTTCTGGGTCGAGGAGTTCCGGCGCGACCAGGGGCCTGGCGCGCAGTTCCCACCCGGAGGGCGTAGATGAGCGGGCAGACCGGACTGCTCCGGCGGGCGAACTTCCGCAACCTGTGGCTCGGCCAGACGCTGTCGATGTTCGGCGCCGAGATCACCGCGGGCGTGATCCCGCTGCTCGCGGCGCTGACCCTGGACGCCACCGTGCTCCAGATGGGCGTGCTCTCGGCCGTCACGTTCCTGCCGTACGTGCTGATCAGCCTGTTCGTCGGGGTGTGGCTCGACCGGCTGCCCAAGCGGCGGGTCATCGTCGGCGCCGACCTCGCGCGCGGCCTGCTGCTGCTCCTCATCCCCCTCGCCAGCGTCCTCGGCCTGCTCGACTTCACGTTCCTGCTGGTCATCGGGCTGCTCGTCGGGGTGGGGACGGTGGTGGCCGACATCGGCGGCGCCGCGATCCTGCCCGGCGTGGTCGACCGCGCCGACCTGGTCGACGGCAACGGCAAGCTGGAGGTCAGCAGCAACGCCTCGCGCATGGCGGGCGAGGCCGTGGGCGGCGCGCTCGTGCAGGTGCTCACCGCGCCGTTCGCGCTGCTGTTCAACACCGCCTCCTACCTGGCGTCCGCGCTGTTCACGCTGCGGGTGCGGGTGCGGGAGGAGGACGTCGAGCCCGACGACGAGCTGGAGGACGCCACCAGGGCGGGCTTCTGGGGGGAGATCGGCGAGGGCCTGCGCTTCGTCTTCGGCAACCCGATCGTGCGCACCCTGGCGATCACGGCCCTGCTGTTCAACCTGTTCACGTTCTTCATCGAGCCGGTGTTCCTGATCTTCATCACCCGCACGCTGGGCCTGGAGCCGATCTACATCGGCCTGATCCTGTCCTCGTCGGGCGTGGGCGGCGTGGTCGGCGCGCTGGTGTCCGGCCGGGTCTCGCGCAGGCTCCCCCTCGGCAGGCTGCTCGTGCTCACCCAGTGGCTGGCGGGCGGCGCGTCGCTGCTCATCCCGGTCGCGACGCTGGTGCCCAAGCCCGCGGCGGTGGTCCTCATCGTGGTCATGCACTTCGTCGACGCGGTCATGGTGATCGTCTACAACGTCAACCAGCGCAGCTACCGCAGCGCCGTCACCCCCGACCACCTCCAGGGCCGGATGAACGCCGCGATCCGCATGATCGTGATGGGGGTGTGCCCGGTGGGCGCGCTGCTGGGCGGCGTGGTCGGCGACGTGCTCAGCGCCACGACGGCCCTGGTCATCGGCTCGATCGGCATCCTCAGCTCCGGCGCCTACATCGCCTGCACCCGCATCCGCCACGTCCGCGAGGTCCCCACCGCCGCCCCCGACGCCTGACCCGCGCGGCGCCCCCGCCCGACGCGCGGGCGGGGGCGCCGCGCGCTCACAGCGCCGAGGCGATGCCCCCGGCCACGGCCTCGCGGTCCACCTTGCCGCTGGGCGTGCGCGGCAGCTCCGGCAGCACGGTGACCGACTGCGGCACCGAGTGCGCGGGCAGCACCGCCTCCAGCGCCCCCATCAGCGCGGACACGTCCAGCTCCGCCCCCCGCTCCGGCGTCACCGCCGCCCGCAGCCCCCGCGCGCCGTCCCCGGTCTCCACCACCACGCACACCGCCGCCGCCACGCCCGGCTGCTCCAGCAGCCACGCGTCGACCTCCAGCGGGTTCACCCGGTAGCCGCGGATCTTCACGTCGTGGTCCAGCCTGCTCAGGAACTGCACCACCCCCCGCTCCACCCGCACCAGGTCGCCGGTGCGGAACACCCGCCCGTGCCCGTGCGGCGTGGTCGGCACGGCGGTGTAGCGGGCCGCGTTCAGCTCCTCCTGGTTCAGGTAGCCCAGCGCCAGCGGCAGGCCCGCCACCAGCAGCTCGCCCACCTCGGGCGTCTCCGGGTCGACCGGGTCCACCAGCAGCTCCGTCCCCGGCAGCGGCACCCCGATCGGAGGCAGCGCGGGCCACGACGAGCTGGGGCCGGTCAGCACGTGCGAGGTGACCATCGCCGACTCGCTCTGCCCGTAGTGGTTGGTCAGCCTGCACCCCGGCAGCCGCGCGAACAGCGCCCGGATCGCCGGGGTGCACAGCAGCTGCTCGCCCGCCGTGTTGACCTCCACCAGCGCCACGCCCGCCAGCGACTCCTCCGCCGACGCGGCCAGCGCCAGCATGTTCAGCGCCACGTTCGGCAGGAACAGCCGCTCCACCCGGTTCTCGACCAGCCAGTCCAGCAGCTCGAACGGGTCCTGCCGCAGCTCCTCGGGCACGATCAGCAGCGTCCCGCCGCCGCCGAGCGTCCCCAGCACCTCCTGGAACCACACGTCGAAGTTCAGCGGCGCGAACTGGGCGGTGCGCAGGTCCGGGCGGGGGGAGTGGGTGCGCTGCCACTCGGCCATGTTGTCGACGCAGGAGTGCGGCAGCGCCACCCCCTTGGGCCAGCCCGTCGACCCGGAGGTGTAGATCACGTACACCGGAAGGTCCGGCGCGCACGCCACCGCAGGGTGCTCCCGACCCGCCCCCGGCTCGGGGATCGGCACCGCCGACTCGACGTAGGCGTCACCCGCGCTGAGCACCAGCGACGCCGCGCTGTCGGCCAGCATGTGCGCCAGCCGCCTCGGCGGGTACGACGCGTCCAGCGGCACGTACGCCGCGCCCACCGCCGCCACCGCCAGGAACGCCGCCACGACCTCCGCGCCGCGCGCCCCCGTCACCGCCACCCGGTCGCCGGGCCCCACGCCGCGCGAGACCAGCAGGTGCGCGATCTCGCCCACCCAGCCGTGCAGCCGGGCGTAGGTGAGGGACCGCTCGCCGTCCACCACCGCGACCCGCTCCGACCGCCGGTGCTCCGCCAGCGCCTCCAGCAGGCACGGCGGGTCGGCCGCGCCACCCCACAGCGTCGTCATGCGCCCTCCGCTCCCCGGCCGCCGAGGCCGTGCTCGTGCATGATCCGTCCCAGCTCGGCGGCGGGACCCGACGCCTCGCGCAGGCTGGCGATGATCCGCACCCGCACGTCCCGGTCCTTCTCCTGGCTGAGCTTGAACATCGAGTCCACCGACTCGACGTGGAAGCGGAACGCGCCCACGCCGGACACGATCCGCGCGAAGTGCCCGTGCGACGGCTCGGCCGCCCAGCCCGCGCCGAAGGCGCTCTCGAACAGCTCGGCGGTCCGCTTCACCACCTCCAGGGTCCCGGCCTCGCCGTCGATCGGCTCGACCCGGCCGTGCAGGTGCACCGACACGAAGTCCCAGGTCGGGACCGCGGGCGTGGTGCGGTAGATCGCCGGGGTGATGTAGGCGTGCGGCCCGGTGAACACCAGCACCGCCGGGACACCGCCCGCCAGCGCCCGCCAGTGCGCGTTCGCCCGGTTGAGGTGCCCCCACAGCGTGCTGCCCGCCAGCCCCCCGACCTGCGGGGCGCCCGGCGCGGCCACCACCGGCAGGTGCGTGGCGTGCGGGACGCGCGGGCCGTTGCTGACCAGCGTGGCGAGCGGGTAGTCGTGGACGACCTGGCGCGCCCTGTCCTCGTCGTCGGCCCGGTACATCGGTGGCACGTGCATGTCGCTCGCCTACCTGCCCTCGTCGAGGATCGCCCGGACGATCTCGCCCGCCCGGACGGCGGTGGTGGACAGCAGGCCCGCGGACAGCCCGTGCGTCGGCTCGGTCACCGCGCCCTGCAGGTAGATCCCGGCGCGCACCGAGCCGGAGGTGACGACCCGGTGGTCCCGGTCCAGCACCGGCCTGCCCGCCCCGTCCAGCTTCGCCAGGCCCCGCAGCAGCGGCGTCGGGTCGGCGGGCCGGTAGCCGGTGGCGCAGACCACGGCGTCGGCCGCGAGCGTGCCCACCACTCCCGTCGGCAGGTACTCGACCTGCAGCGCCACCCCGTCGGGCCGCTCGCGCACCGAGCGCACCCGCGAGACGTTGACCACGCGCAGCCGCGACGAGCCGGTGACCCGCTCCTGGTAGCGCCGCCGGTACAGCTCCAGCGACAGGTCGGCGTCGACCACCGAGTAGTTCGTGTTCCCGTGGTGGGCCAGCAGCGCCTGCCTGACCGACGGCGGCGAGCCGTAGAACAGGTCCACCGAGTCCGGGTCGAACACCTCGTTCACGAACGGGGTGTCGTCGGCGACGCTGTAGCCGAAGCGGGAGAACACCGCGATGACCTCCGCGCCCGGCAGCGTCCGGTGCAGGTACTCGGTGACCTCGGCGGCGCTCTGCCCCGCGCCGACCACCGCCACCTTGCGCACCCGCCGCTCCCGCAGCCAGGGCACCCGGTGCAGCAGCTCGCCGCTGTGCCACACCCGCTCGCCCCCGGTCACTCCGTCGGGCAGCCGGGGCTCCAGGCCGGTGGCGACGACCACGTTGCGGGCCCGCGTGGTCGTGGTCCGCCCGTCGCGGCGCGCCACCACGTCCAGGTGCCCGACCACGCCGTCCTCGGCGACCGGCTCCAGCGCGGTGATCTCGCTGCCGTAGGACACCGAGCCCGCGAAGTGCCCGGCCACCCACTCCAGGTAGTCGTGGAACTCCACCCGCAGCGGGTACAGCGTCTTGGCGTTGACGAACTCCGGCATCCTGCCCCTGGCGTGCAGGTAGGACACGAAGCTGTACGGCGAGGTCGGGTTGCGCATCGACACCAGGTCCTTGAGGAACGACACCTGCATCGTCGCTCCGTCGAGCAGCATCCCCCGGTGCCAGCCGAAGCGCGGCTGGCGCTCGAAGAACGCCGAGGACGGCCCGTCCCGCTCCGCCAGCGCCACCGCGAGCGCCAGGTTCGACGGGCCGAACCCGACCCCGACCACGTCGCGCGGCGCGTCCGCCCCCTGCACTACCGCAGTCACATCGATCCGCCTCCCCGGTTCGCCGACCACGCCGGTCAGATCAGGTCGAGCAGCTCCCCGTCCAGCAGGTCCTCCATCGGCATGAGCCCGGCGACCACGGCGAAGTAGTCGCGCGTCCACTCGGGCCTGCGCGCCACCGCCCGCAGCAGCGCCAGCCGCGCGGGGGTGACCTCCAGGCGGGCCAGCGCCAGCGTCGCCGCGTAGCCGTCCACCATGGCCTCGTCGCGGCGCGCGGCGAACCCGTCCAGCGCCGCCTGGTCGCCGGGCGCGTCGCCCACCGACCCGGCGAGCAGGTCCGCCTGGGTGAACGCGTTGGTGATGCCGCGCGCGGTGATGGTGTCCAGGTGGTGGCCCGCGTCGCCGACCAGCGCCCAGCCGGGGCCCGTCGCCCTGCGGAAGAAGTTGCGCTGGTCGCCGGTGCCCAGCAGCCTGTCGACCTGCTCGCCGCCCTCCAGCTGCGCGGCCACCGAGGGCGCGGTGGTGGCCAGCGCGTCCAGGTGCGCGGCGCGCGCGTCGGCGCGGACCTCGTCGAACCGGGACTGCGGGAAGTAGGTGGCGACCATGGTCTCGCCGTCGTGGGTGGGGATCGTGGCGATCCAGCGGCCGGTGCGCTCGTGGAAGCCGAAGCCGGTGTCCAGCCCCGCCCAGCGCGAGTAGTAGACGCAGCTCAGGCGCGGGTCCTCGGCGGTCGTGGCGGCCCCGGCCAGCTCCGCGACCCTGGAGCGCATCCCGTCCGCGCCGACCACGAGCCGGGCGTGGGCCCGCCTCTCCCGGCCGTCCGGGCCCCGGAAGCGCACGCCCGCCACCCGGTCGCCCTCGCGCAGCAGGTCGACGACGGTGCTGCGGTCGGCGAACTCGGCGCCCGCGGCCACGGCCGCCTCCACCAGGATCGAGTCCAGCACCCGGCGTCGCGGCCCGTACCCCGGCTGCTCCGGAGCCGGTGCGGCCAGGTCCACGTCCTCGACGCGGTAGCGCACCGAGTCCAGGGCGGGCGCGCCCGAGGCGATCACCGCGTCCAGCAGACCCCACCGCCGCAGGAGCGCCACGCCGGGCTGGTGCACGTAGAGCGTGGACATGGTGTCCGAGGGGAACTCCGCCCGGTCCAGCAGCAGCACGCGCCACCCGCGCCGGGCGAGCAGCAGCGCGGTCGACGCGCCCGCGCACCGCGCGCCGACCACGACGGTGTCGTACACGCCCGACCTCCCTCGAACGTCCAGGACGGCGTCGGGGCGGGCGCCGGGACGACCCGGAGCCACCCGAACACCTCGCAGCGGCCCAACCGACGGCGCGAGTACGCCGAATAGGTGGGAAGTGATTGTCGGAACAACGCGTGAAACAAAGCGGCTGAAAACCTCGCCGCTCCCGCAACGTAACCGATCCCCGGACGGAGCGCAACGACTCCCGAATCGTTCCGAAGGGGCTGTCGAAAGTCCTGGCGAAGGGCGGTCTTGACAACATCTGGGGTGACTGCTGTAGTGGCCTGGGAGTTGTCCGGGACAGTCGGGGGAAGTTCTCGCCCAGGCAGCTTCCGGTGATCTCCGGTAAGTGTCCGGTGGGCCGATCGGGTGGACTCGGAAGCTGTTCGGGTGAGCAATGCCGATCCATCCGTGATGAACGGAAAAATGATCGCTCGAACGATCGAGCCGGTATGCGAATGAGTCTGTCGCGACCTGTGAATCCATTTCTGGGTGGCGTGCCGACGCCTGCGCCGGGGATGGGTGGGGAACCAGGATGGTCGACAGCGCCGCGCAGGCCCGCAGGGAGCTGCTGCGCCTGATGCTCTCCGCCGCGCCGGAGCCCCCCGCCCCGACGCGACCCGCGGGCGGCCTGCCCACCTCGGCGGCCCAGCGGCGGCTGTGGTTCCTCGACCAGCTCAACGGCCCGAACTCCGCGTACAACGTGCCCTTCGCGCTGCGCCTGCGGGGCCCGCTCGTCCCGGACGCGCTGTGGGGCGCGCTCGACGACCTGGTCGCCCGGCACGAGGTGCTGCGCACCGACCTCGTCGCCGACGAGGACGACGAGGTGCGCCAGGAGGTGCGCCCACCCGCCCCGCTGCCGCGCGCGGTGGAGACCGTCGCCGGGGAGGACGTGGAGGCGCGGATCGCGCGGGAGGCCGCTCGGCCGTTCCGCCTCGACGGCGAGCCGCTGCTGCGGGCCCTGCTGCTGCGCGTGGCCGACGACGAGCACCACCTCGTGCTCAACCTGCACCACGTCGTCACCGACGGCTGGTCGGAGACGGTGCTGTTCCGCGAGCTGGGCGTGCTCTACTCCGCCCGCGCGCTGGGGCGCGCCGCCGACCTGCCGCCCGCGGCCCAGTACGCCGACTACGCCGTGTGGGAGGCGGGCCAGGCGGGCGGCCCGGTCTTCGAGGCGCAGCTGGCGCACTGGCGCGACCGCCTCTCCGGGCACCTGGGCGAGGCGGGCATCCCCACCGACCGGCCGCGCCCGCTGAGGGCCAGCACCCTCGGCGCGAACGTGCCCGTCCCGGCGCCCGCGGACCTGCGCGCCCGCCTGCGCTCCAGCCTCGGCGGAGCCTCCCTGTTCACCGGCGTGCTCACCGCGCTGGCCGTGCTGCTGCACCGCTACGGCGGTCGGGACCGGGTCGTCGTCGGCGTGCCGGTGATCAACCGGACCCGCGAGGACTGGGAGAGCGCGCTCGGGTTCTTCGCCAACACCGTCGCGCTGCGCCTTGACCTGTCGGACAACCCGTCGCTGGGCGCGGTCGCCGACCGCGTCACCGCCGAGACCCTCGACGCCCTCTCGCACCAGCACGTGCCGTTCGACCGGGTGGTCGACGCGCTGGACGCGCACCGCGAGGCGGGCATGAACCCGGTGTTCCAGGTGATGTGCTCGGTCAACGAGGTGACCGCGCCCCCCGAGCTGGTCGGGCTGGAGCCGACCCTGCGCTCACTGGACAACGACACCGCGAAGTTCGACGTCGAGTTCGCCGTGGAGTTCTCCGGCGACCACGTGGACTGCCGCTTCGAGTACGCCACCGACCTGTTCGACCGGCCGACCGTCGAGGCGCTGGCCCGCCACTACCGCCTCGTCCTGGACGCGCTGCTCGCCGACCCGTCGACCCGCGTCGGCGACCTCGTCCTCGCCACCGAGGCCGAGGCCACCGCCGTGCTGGACGGCGAGCCGGTCGTGCTGCGCGACCGCTACGGCGCGCCCGTGCCGGTCGGCGTGCCCGGCCGCGCGGGGGACCGCACCGCCCGGCTGCGCCGCGACGGCGTCGTGGAGCTGCTCGCCGAACCGGATTCCGCAGGGGCGCACGGCTCCGCGGCGCTCGACGGGGACGGCCCGGACGGGGGCGGCCCGGCCGCCGGGGTGCTCGCCGAACCGGTCACGCCCACCGAGCGGGCGCTGGCCGCCATCTGGGAGGAGGTGCTCGGGCTCGCCCGCGTCGGCCGCGACCAGCACTTCTTCCGGGGCGGTGGCGGCGACTCGATGCTCGCCACCAAGGTCGTGGTGCGGGTGCGCCGCCTCTGGTCGGTCCGCGTCACGGTCCGGCAGATGCTCCAGCACCCGGTGCTCTCGGACCTGGCCGCGCACATCGACTCCCTCGCCCCCCGCGCGCTGCCGCAGGCGCCCGCGGTCGAACCCGGACCGGTCGCCGACACGCCGCTCTCCCACGCCCAGCAGCGCCTGTGGTTCCTGGAGCAGCTCGAACCCGGCGGCTCCGCCTACACGATCGCCGAGCTGCTCGACGTCACCGGTCCGCTGCGCGCCGACGCGCTGGAGCGGGCGCTGAACGCCGTGGTGGCGCGGCACGACGCGCTGCGCACCACCGTGGCCGAGGTCGACGGCGTCCCCCTGCAGCGGGTCGCCCCGAGCGTCGTGGTCGCCCTGCCCGTGGTCGACCACACCTCGCCGGAGCGGGCGCTGCGGGAGGCGTGGCGGCAGGCGGACCGGCCGTTCGACCTGGCGGCGGGCCCCCTGGTGCGCGCGACCCTCCACCGGGTCGGCCCCGAGCGCCACCTCCTCGCCCTGTCCTGGCACCACCTGGTGTTCGACGGCTGGTCGCAGGACCTGTTCCTGCGCGAGCTGGGCGCGTTCTACGCCCGCGAGACCGGCGCGGACGTGCCCGTCCCGCCCGCCCCCGCCGTCCAGTACGCCGACTACGCCCGCTGGCAGCGCGCGTCGCTGCGGGACGCGGAGCTGACCCGCCTGCACGACTACTGGTCCGCCGCGCTCGCCGACGCCCCCACCCTGCTGGAGCTGCCCACCGACCGCCCCCGGCCGGCCACCAGGGGCACCGCGGGCTCCAGCCGCGACCTCCTCCTGGACGCGGAGCTGGCGCGCGGCCTGCGGGACGTGGCGCGCCACCACGGCGTCACCCCCTACCTGGTGCTGTTCGCCGCGTTCAACGCCCTGCTGGCCAGGCACACCGGCAGCGAGGACCTGGTCGTGGGCGGCACCACCGCCAACCGCGACACCCCGGAGGTCGAGGGCGTCATCGGCCTGTTCGTCAACACCCTGGCCCTGCGCACCGACCTGTCCGGCAACCCCGCCTTCGGCGAGCTGACCGCCCGCGTCCGCGACACCGTCACCGGCGCCTACGCCCACCAGGAGCTGCCGTTCGAGCAGGTCGTGGAGCTGCTGCGGGTCGAGCGCTCGCCCAGCCGCACCCCGCTGTTCCAGGTCCTGTTCGACTACCAGGAGAACAGCTGGTCCGAGCTGGAGCTGCCGGGCCTCGAGGTGCGGCGGGCGCGCGGCGAGGACAGCTCGGCGATGTTCGACCTCACCCTCGTCGTCATCGCGGGCCCCGACGGGCTGCACTGCGACCTCCAGTACGCGACGGACCTGTTCGACGAGGGCACCGCGCTGCGGCTGCTGGCGCGCTGGGAGGCGCTGCTGCGCTCGGTCGTGCGCACCCCCGACGCCCGGCTGCACGAGCTGGAGCTGCTGCCGCCGGACGAGCGCGCCCTGGTCACCGGGACCTGGTGCTCGCCCCGCGCCGTCGACCGCGCCCCCGGCCTGGTGCCCGAGCGCGTCGCGGCCGTGCCCCCGGACGCCACGGCGCTGGTGCGGGGCGCGCGGAGCATGACCTACGGCGAGCTGAACGACCGCGCCGCCCGCCTGGCCGCCCGGCTCGCCGGGCTGGGCGTGGGCCGGGGCGACCGGGTGCTGGTGTGCGCGCCGCGCGGGTTCGACTACGTGGTGGCCTCGTTGGCCGCGATGCGGGCGGGCGCGGCCTACCTGCCCCTGGACGCCGCCACCCCGGCCGCCCGCGTCGCCCACGTCGTGGCCCGGTCCACGCCCAAGGCCGTGCTCGTCACCCCCGGCACCAGGGGGCTCGTCGAGCACCCGGCCGTGCTGGAGATCGGCGCGGACCACGGCGTGCCCCCCGCCCCGATCGTCCCGGTGGGGCCCGGCGACGCCGCCTACGTCATCCACACCTCCGGCTCCACCGGCACGCCCAAGGGCGTCCAGCTCGACCACGGGGGGCTGGCGCACCGGGTCGACTGGTACACCGCCGACTGCGGGCTCACCGCGCGCGACCGGGTGTCGCAGATCGCGGGCACCGCCTTCGACGTGTCGGTGCTGGAGATCTGGACCGCGCTGTCGGCGGGCGCGCGGCTGCACCTGGCCGACGACGACACCACCGCGTCCGGCGAGCACGCCGTCCGCTGGCTCGCCGAGCACCGCGTCACCGTCGCGTTCCTGCCGACGCCGCTGTGCGAGCTGGCGCTGGACCTGCCGTGGCCCGAGGACAGCCCGCTGCGGGTGCTCACCACCGGTGGCGCCGCGCTGCGCAAGCGCCCGCGCCCCGACGCGCCCTTCACCCTGCTCAACCTGTACGGCCCGGCCGAGGCCACCGTCGTGGCCGTGTCCGCCGCGATCACCCCGGACGGCCCGCGCGTGCCGCCTATCGGCGTCCCAGTGCCCGGAGCGCGCGCGCTCGTCCTGGACCGCCACCTCAACCCGGTCGGCGTCGGCGTGCCCGGCGACCTGCACCTGGGCGGCGTGGGCGTGGCGAACGGCTACGTCGGCAGGCCGGACCTGACGGCGGACCGCTTCGGGCCCGACCCGCTCGGCGGCGGGGACCGCCTGTACCGCACCGGCGACCTGGCGCGGTGGCTGCCCGACGGGACCCTGGAGTACCTGGGCAGGCTGGACGACCAGGTGCAGCTGCGCGGGTTCCGGGTCGAACCGGGCGAGATCGCTGCGGTGCTGCTCGCGCACCCGGACGTCGCCGACGCGGTCGTCGTGGCGCGCGAGGAACCGGGCGTGGGGACCTTCCTGGTGGCGTACGTCGTCCCGGCGGCCGGTCCTGACGGCGCTGGTCCCGACGGCGCTGGTCCTGACGGCGCTGGTCCTGACGGCGCAGGCGCCATGCCCGAGGCCGCGAACGCCCTGCGCGCGCACCTGGCCACCCAGCTGCCCGACTACATGGTCCCCACCACCACCGTCTTCCTGCCCGAGCTCCCGCTGAACCGCAGCGGCAAGGTCGACCGCGCCGCCCTGCCCGTCCCCACCAGGGGCGGCGTGGACCACGTGCCGCCGCGCGACGACCTGGAGGCCGCCGTGGCCGGCATCTGGCGGGAGCTGCTGCGCGTGGACCGCGTCGGCGTCCACGACGACTTCTTCGCGCTGGGCGGGCACTCGCTGCTCGCCACCAAGGTCGTCTCCCGCATCCGCAGCGAGCTGAGCGTCAGCCTGCCCGTCCGGCAGCTCTTCGAGACGGGAACGGTCGCCCGGCTCGCCGCCGTCCTCGCCGACGCCCGCGCCGAACCCGGGGCGGGGGAACCCGCCGTGGTGCGGCGCGAGCGCCGACTCCACCGGCCGCCCGTCAACCCCTGAGCAACGGAGCCCACATGTCGCAGTCATTCGCCGCGCCCGCGATGGCGCCGGGCGCGCCTTCGGCCGAGCAGTGGGGGGACTGGCGCTGGCACATGCGCCACCGCGTCACCACCCTCGACAAGCTGCGCGAGTGGGTCAGGGTCAGCCCGCAGGAGGAGGCCGCGATCAGCGGCACCGCCGGGAAGTACCGCTGGAGCGTCACCCCGTACTACGCCTCGCTGATGGACCCCGACGACCCGCTGTGCCCCATCCGGCAGCAGGCCGTCCCCGCGCAGGGCGAGCTGCTGGAGTTCCCGGACGCCGAGGTGGACCCGGTCGGCGACATGTTCTACCGCAAGACCAACCGCGTGGTGCACAAGTACCCGGACCGGGTCGTCCTGCTGGTCACCGAGACGTGCCCGGTGTACTGCAGGCACTGCACGCGCAAGTTCCACACCACCGACGTGGAGGGCACGTACTTCCGCGACAACGAGGGCGGCGGCTACGAGGAGGACCTGCGCTACATCCGCGAGCACCCGGAGATCCGCGACGTCCTGCTCACCGGCGGCGACCCGCTGTCCTACCGGGACGAGAAGCTGGAAGAGATCATCTCCGGGCTGCGCGCCATCCCGAGCGTGGAGATCATCCGCATCGGCTCGCGCTTCCCGGTGCTGCTGCCGCAGCGCGTCACCGACGAGTTCTGCGAGATGCTGGCCCGCCACCACCCGGTGTGGCTGAACACGCACTTCAACCACCCCAGGGAGATCACCCCCGAGGCGGCGGCGGCCGTCGACCGCCTGCTGCGCCACGGCGTCCCGGTGGGCAACCAGACGGTGCTGCTCAAGGGGATCAACGACGACGTGCCCACGATGCGCAAGCTCATGACCGAGCTGCTCCGCATCCGCGTCCGCCCGTACTACCTGTACCACTGCGACAACGTCACGGGCGTCTCGCACTTCATGACCTCGGTGGAGAAGGGCCTGGAGATCATGGAGGGCCTGCAGGGGCACATGACGGGCTTCGGCGTGCCGCAGTACGTGCTCACCACGCGCATCGGCAAGATCCCGATCAGCAGGCCCTACCACGAGGCCGTCGAGGACGGCCTGGCGCTGCGCAACTACCGGGGGCAGACCATGACCATGACCGGCGAGCACTACCGGGTGAGCCCGCCGGGGGAGTGAGCGCGGGGGCGGGTGCGGGGGAGGAACGGCGGTACCTGGTTGCCGCCCGCGTGTCCGGTGAGGATTCGGGGCAAGCGATCCCCCCCCCGCCCCGAAAGGCCCTCCCATGACCTCCCCCGCGCGCGTCGAGTCCGTCACGTCCTTCTTCGCCGGTCTGGGCGACCGCGACCTCGCCCCCGTGGCCGCCGTCCTGGCCGACGACGTCGTCCACGTCCTCACCCACTCCCTCAGCGGCGCGCCCGAGCCGCAGGCCGTGCTCACCGGCAAGGACGAGGTGCTCGGGTTCCTCCGGACCGTGCTCGACCTGTTCTCCCGCACCCGCGTCGAGGACCTGGAGGTGTTCGAGACCGTCGGCCGGGACGTGGTGTTCGCCTCGGCCAGGGGCGACTTCACGCACGCGGCGTCCGGGGCGCCGTACCGGAACGACTACCTGTACAGGTTCGACTTCACCGGTGACCGGATCACCTGGTTCGCCGAGCACGGCAATCCCGTCGCGTTCGCCAAGGCCACCGGGGCGCCGCTCGGCTGACCCCGCGCCCGCGCGGTGACCGGCGCTTATCGTGGACGACCGCGCCGCCAGCCTCGCCGCGTCGTCCCGGCTCGCCGCGCACCCGCGGGCGGTGCACGACGTGGCGTGCGAGCTGACCGCGTGGGTGCGGCTGCGCTACCCGCGGGCCCGGTTCGACGGCGCCGCGGTGGAGTTCGGGGCGGCGGCGCGCGACATCGGCAAGGTGCTGGAGGACCTGCTGGTCAGCCTGGCCGGCAAGGTGTGGAAGGGCAAGCGGGTCGCGGACCTGGAGCAGCCTGTGGTCGACCGGCTGGCGCCCGCGGGCGGGCAGGAGCCGTGGGAGGCGTTCCTGGCGCCGGACGACGCGCTCGACCGGATCGCGGCGGGCGCGGACGGCAGACCGGCGTTCCAGGGGGGCCGCCCAACCGCGGGGTGAGCGGGAGCGGACCGGTGGCGGGTGCGCGGCGCCGGTCCGGTCCCGGCGCGTCGACCGGCGCCGGGCCCCGGCCGCAGGTCCGCCCGCGACCGGTCACCTCGACGAGAGCGTCCGCTCGAACGCCAGTTCCGCCGCGCCGATCAGCGTCGCGCGCGTGCCCAGCGGTGAGCGGACAACCCGCGCGCCCGCCGTCGCCTTGCTGACGATGCTCCTGGTCCGCACCGCCTCCTCCACCCCGGCCACCACCGACGGCGGCAGCTCGGCCAGCAGACCGCCCAGCACCAGCAGTTCCGCGCCCAGGACGTTCACCAGGTTGCACAGCCCCAGCGCCAACCACCTGGCGGGCTCCCGCAACGCCGCCCTCCCCGAAACCGGGTCGGCCGCGAGGGCGCGCAACCGCCGCACCAGCACCCCGTCGTCCAGGTCCTCGGGAACGCCGAGCGCGCGGGTCAGCGCGGCCCGGCCGATCTCGGTCTCCCAGCACCCCTCGCACCCGCAGTAGCACGCCCGGCCGTCGTGCCGCACGACCATGTGCCCGAACTCGCCCACGTGGTTGCGGGGGCCGAACACCGAAGTCCCCCGGCTCACCACCCCGCCGCCCACGCCCACGTCGGCGTACACGTATGCCACGTCCGAGTCCGTCCGCCCCACGCCGCGCGCGCCCTCCGCCAGCGCGCCCAGCTCCGCGTCGTTCCCGATCTCGACGGGCAGCCCCAGCGCCTCGGAGACGTGCTCGCGCAGCGGCACGTCGTTCCACCCCAGGTTGGGCGCGTCGCGCACCACGCTGTCGGTGCGCCGCACCACGCCGGGCACCGAGATCCCCACCGCCCGCACCCGGTGGTCCGCCTCGGACAGCGCCTGCGCCGCCCGCCTGGCGATGCGCGCGCACACCTCGGCCGGGGACCGCTCGTGCGGCGGCAGCGCCCACCGCTGCTCCACCAGCACCTCGCCGCCCAGACCGACCACGGCCGTCGACACCGAGTTGATCCGGATGTCGATCGCCAGCACGGTGGTCGAGCGCGTGCCGGGAACCACGAGCAGCGAGGGGCGACCCGCGCCCCTCGATCCCGAGGTGGCGGACTCGTCGACCAGTCCCTCCTCGGTCAGCTCGTCGACCAACGACTTGATCGTGCTGCGGTTCAGGTCCAGCGCCTCGCTCAGCGCCGTCCTGGTGGTGGGGCCCTGCAGGTGCAGGTGGCGCAGCAGCGACGTCCGGTTCCGCTTGCGCACGTCGCTCGAGAAGTTCCTCATCCGCGCGCGGCCGTCCTCTCCCGCAGGGCGAGCACCACTGCCAGCGCCGCTCCCGCCATCACCAGCGCGACCGAGAACGCCGGGCGCACGCCGACCCGGTCGGCGAGCAGGCCCAGCAGCAGCGGACCGAACGTGGTGGCCGCACCGACCAGCAGTTGGGCCCGCGCCGCGGCCAGGTCGGTCCGGCCCCCGGAAGCCGCGACGGCGGCCGACAAGGCCAGCGGGAACAGGTTGGCCACGGCCAACCCGGTCACCGCCAGCCCCGCGAGCGCCGTCGCGGGAGCCGTCCCCAGCCGCAGCAGCGCCAACCCGCCGATCGCCGCCGCGATCAGCGGGGGCAGCAGCCCCGGCCTGCCCGCGATCCGGCTGCCCACGACCCGGCCCACCAGCTGGGCCACGAAGAACAGCGACATCCACGTCGCCGCGGCCACCGCGTCCAGTCCCGCGCCCTCGCGCAGCAGCTGACCCCCGTAGTAGACGACCGCGAACTCGACGCCCACCACGAGCCCGGTCACCGCGCACAGCGCCCAGCAGCGGGCCGACAACCCGCCCGCCCGCGTCGATCCCGGCGTCGGCCCCGCCCCCGTCCTCGGCAACCGCACGTCCCGGAACACCACGACCAGCGCCAGCAGCGCCACGACCGGCAACCACATCGCGCCGCGCCACCCCACCGCCGTCACGGCCAGCCCGCCCAGCGCCACGGGGGCGAGCACCGCTGCGGCGCTCGCCCCGATGTTCGCCTCGACGAGGGCGCGGTCCCGCAGGGGGCCGTGCAGGTCGGCGAGCGCGGCGAACGCCGAGGTCTGCACCAGCGCTCCGAACGCGCCCCCCAGCGCGGCCCCGGTCAGCGTCACCGGGGTCGCGCGGCCCAGCGCCAGCACCGCCGCGCCGACCACCGAACCGGCCACGCCGAGCCGGAACAGCACCGCCCGGTCCAGCACGGCGCTCGCCCGGCCGTAGACCAGCCCCACCAGGACCGTGCCCGCCGCCCACGCCGTGGAGTGCAGGCTCAGCGCGGCGTAGGACAGGTCCAGCTCGGCGGCGAGCAGGGTCAGGTACGGGCCCAGCGCGTACAGGCCGTACGCGAAGGCGGCGACCGAGCCGTAGAGCAGGAAGGTGGGGCGCCCGCGCCGGAACGCGTCCACCGCGGGCGCCACCCCGCCGCCCGTCACGCCCCCGCTCCGGTGGGCAGGTCCAGCACCAGCGCGCTCCAGCCGAAGTCGTGCGCCCCGTGCCCCCGCGCGTCGAAGGGCCCGTAGCACTCGCGCATCCCCGCCGCCGCGGTCATCGCCACGGTGCGCGCGGCCAGCTCGTCGGCGACGTCGTGCCTGCCGTGCGCGCGCAACCCCAGGTGCAGGTACCAGTTCAGGTTCACCCAGGTGGAACCCCGGAAGATCGCGCCGGTGGCGAAGTCCGCGTCGAACGACGGTTCCGTCGCCGCCACGCTGGGCACCGGGTAGGGCAACCAGAACTCGTCCTCGTCCACCAAGTGGTCGACGAGGGCGGTCACCACGGGTTCGGGCAGGTCGGTGAGCACCAACGGGAACAGCGAGCTCGCCGTGAGCACCTCCGCCCTGCGCCCGGACACCGCGTCGACGTCCCAGAACGCGCCGCGCCGACCGTCCCAGCAACCGTCCAGCAGCGACCGCAGCACGGTCGCCGCTCGCGCCCGGAACCGGGCGCCGTCCGCACCCGCCAGGTCCGCCAGGCAGCCGAGCCCGTCGGCGTAGACGGTGTTCAGCAGCACGTCCACCCACTGGAACCGTCCGGAGGGGAAAGCGGACGGGTCCGCGGCGGCGGGCCGCTCACCGATCAGCGCGCGCATCGCCGCGTGCCACTCGGGACCGACAGCGGGCGAGCGCGGGTCCAGGCCGAGCACCGCGTCGTACTTGGGCGTGCTGTCCAACCCGGACTCGTCGGGCTGGCCGATCACCAGCAACCCGTCCCGGCCCGCGCGCGCGGCGTGCAGCCAGTCGAAGTGCCTGGCCACCGCTGGCAGCACCGAGCGCAGCCACGCGTCGTCCCCGGTGGCCCGGTGCACGGCCGCCACAGCGCGGGCCAGCACGGGAGGGGCGATCGTCGCGGTCCGCCAGTGGTCCCACATGGCGATGCGGAACTCCTCGGTGGCAGCGGCCCGCGCGTCCTGCTCCCACAGCAGCATGTGGGGCAGGAAACCACCGGGGTCCGCGCCGAGCAGCAGCGAGTCCACCTCGCGCCTGGCCAGGTCCGGGGCGACGCGGGAGAGCGCGATGGCGTGGAAGCAGCTGTCCCAGTTCCACTGGAACGGGTAGCTGGTGGGGGAGGGGCAGGTGAAGGCGTAGTCGGCGCCCAGCTCCGCGGAACGGCCGGTGCGCCGGTTGCCTCGCAGCACCTCCAGCGCCGTCGTCGTCGCCCTGCCCGTCGCGCTGCTCGCGCGCGGGAGCTCCGATGGCCGGAGCACCCGGCTCGCGGCGGACACCGCCGCCGGGACGGACCCGGCGGCGGTGGGGGCGTGCCCGGTCACAGCGCGGCCCCGACGGGCGCGCTCGCCACGGTGCCTGCCACCGGGGCGCCCACGCTCTGCGCGATCAGCGAGGGCAGCACCGGGGTGAACAGCAGCGAGGACTTCATCCCGCCGTTCGCGCCGTAATCGGTGAAGGCGGCGCGCACGCCCTGGACGTCGGTGAAGGCCACCGTGTCGGTGATCAGCGGCTCGACGTCCACCACGCCGTCGGCGATCAGCCCGAGCGCGGTGCGGGTGATGTGCGTGGTGCGGGTCATCGGGAACGCCCGCACGTCGAACGGGGTCGCCAGCAGCCGCAGCCCCTTGGCCAGCAGGTGCCAGGTGCTGATCTGCTGGGGCAGCGCGGTCGCCCCGTACACGACGTACGTGCCGTCGGGGCGCAGCAGGCCCATCGCCGATTCCCGCACGTCGGTGCGCGTGGTGTCGGTGCTGACGTGCGGCAGCGCGTCCACGACGTAGTCGGCGAAGTGGTCGTGGTGCTCCCGCACGAACGCGTCCAGCTCGTCCGACTGGGTCGAGGTGTCGAAGGACAGGTCCGCGCCCAGGGTGCGGGCGAGCGCGATGCGCCCGCTGTCCTTGTCCAGAACCACGATCGGGCCCACCCCCATCAGGTTGCGCAGCACCTGGACGGCGAGCAGCGCGCTCGGGCCGCAGCCCAGCACGACGCACACGTCACCGGGCTTGGGCGGGTTGACCAGCAGGCAGCGCAGCACGGACGTCAGCGGCTCGACCAGCATGGCCAGCCGCGAGGGCAGCCCGTCCGGGACGACCGCCGCAGCGGCTTGGTGCGCGTCGTAGAAGCCGCGCTCGGTGTACCAGCCGGTCTCGCCGGGCTGGTTCGGCAGCAGCGGTCTGATGGCGCGGTACTCCGCCATGCCGCCGAAGTCGGTCTGCCCCCAGTACACGACGCGGTCGCCGGGCGCGATGCCCGTGACCGACCGGCCGACCTCCACGGCCCGCCCCACGTACTCGTGCCCCGGCACGATCGGCCACGACTCGGGGCGCAGGTGCCCTCGGAAGTAGGAGACGTCCGTGGAGCAGAGGGAAACCGCCTCGGTGCGCAGCAGCACCTCGTCGTCCCCGCAGGGCGGTTCGGGAACTTCGACCAGGTCGATGAGTCCGGGGGCGAGCAGGGAATAAGCGCGCATCGTTCTCGTCCAGTCTCTCGCAGTCGGTGGTCAGCCGGAGAAGGCCGACCGGCGTGCCGAGGCGCGGATCGAGTCGATGACCTCGGCGACCGCCGCGGTCTCTCCCAATCCGACCAGAAAAGCTTCTCGCCCCCGCGACGCTGCGGAAACCTCATCGACCATCACGGTGTAGGGGTTGACCGGTGGATATACCTCCGTGCGCGTGCCGGCTTCGCTCCGGTAAATCATCTCCACCTGGCCCGCTCCTCCGGTGAAAGCGGGAAAGGACAGTTCGACCGAGCCTTTGTCGCCGATCGCCGAGAACCACTCGTCCTGTTGCCCGGTGAGGCTGGACTCGATGGTGGCGATCCCGTCCGGGAACACGAGTTCGGCCGTCGTGGTCTCGTCGACCCCGGTGGGGCCGAGCTCCTGCCGCGCGGCGCGCACCGCGGGGAGCCGCCAGTCGAACGCGAGCAGGGCGCAGGCGATCGCGTAGCAGCCCACGTCGTAGAGCGCGCCGCCGCCGAGCGCGGGGTCGTGCCGGTAGTCGCCCTCGGGGGGCCTTCCCCCGCACCTCCCGCACCGTGCCCAGCGCGCCTTCCCCCAGCAGTCGCTGAAGTGCCCGCGTCCGGGGGTGCCAGCGGTTCCAGCACGCTTCAACCAGGATCTTCCCCGCCGCCGCCGCCTCCGAGGCCAGCTCCGCGACCTCGGCGGCGGTCAGCCCCATCGGCTTCTCGCACACCACGTGCTTGCCCGCTCGCAACGCCTTGGCGGTCCACTCGCGGTGCGCCGAGTTGTGCAGCGCGACGTAGACGACGTCCACGGTCGGGTCTGCCAGCAGCGCCGCGTAGTCCCCGTGCGTCACCTCCGCCCCCAGCGCTCGGGCGCGGGCCGGGTCGCGTGCCGCGGCGGCGCGCAGCACCGCTGTCCCGGACCTCCGCACGGCCGGGGCGAGGGAATTGCGGGCGATGCCTCCGGCCCCGAGGAAGCCCCACCTCAACGCGAACTCCCCGGCCTTGTGCCGCCTGCGTGTTTTCGGTGTTTTTCAGTCGGGTTTTCACCGTGTTTCATAAATTGCATCCCTGGGGTGTTTGTTTTGTTGTCGACGCAACTCGACCGACCATACAACGGCCGCTTTGCGCGCTACGATCCGCCGTTCGAGTGACTGTGAACAAGCGTTGTCGAACGTTGTGAAGGTGGGTGGAAATTGGTGTCGTCTTTGATGTGCGTTGTTCCGGGCAACAAATAGGTCCCACACTTCCGGCGGGCGGCAGTGGGCGGCAGTGATCCGGGACACCTCGTTGCCCGGTGTGCCGTGGCCACCCACCGCGCGGCACCAACCCGACCATCCCCGTCTCACCTGTCGGTGCAGGTTGCTAGCGTGGCCCGGTGTCTGAGCGAGAGCACACCGGGCGGATCCTCGACGGCCGGTTCGAGCTGTTGGAGCGGCTGGGCAGCGGCGGCATGGGGACGGTGTGGCGGGCGCTCGACCTCGGGTTGCAGCGCGAGGTGGCCATCAAGGAGGTGCGGCCCGCCGACGCCGACCAGGTCGAGAGCAACCCGGCCATGGCCGCGCAGCTGCGCGAGCGGGTGCTGCGCGAGTCCCGCGCGCTCGCCCGCCTCCAGCACCCCAACGTGGTGTCGATCTACCAGATCGTGGACCTGCCCGGCTCGACCTACCCGTGGATCGTCATGGAGCTGGTCAGGGGCACCTCGCTGGAGGACCGGCTGGCCCAGGGCGTGCTGAGCCCCGTCGAGGCCGCGGGCATCGGGCGGGACGTGCTCGCCGCGCTGCGGTCCGCGCACGCCGCCGGGGTCATGCACCGGGACGTCAAGCCGGGCAACGTGCTGCTGCGCCCCGACGGCAGCGCCGTGCTCACCGACTTCGGCATCGCCGCGCTCCAGGGCTCGACCCAGCTCACCGCCACCGGCGAGGTCATCGGGTCGCCCGAGTACATCGCGCCCGAGCGGCTGCGCGGGGACGAGACGCAGGTCTCCTCGGACTTCTGGTCGCTGGCGATGCTGCTGTACGTGGCCGTCGAGGGCAACCACCCGATGCGCCGCGCCTCCACCATGGCCACGCTCGCCGCCGTGATGACCGAACCGGTCCCGCCGCCGCGCCGCGCGGGCGCGCTCGGGGCCGCGCTGAACGCCGCGCTCCTGCAGGACCCGGCGATGCGGCCCAGCGGCGAGGCCCTGGACCAGCTGTTCGCGGCGGCCGAGCGGGAGACCGTCGGCGGCTTCGGGTCCCCGGCCACGCCCGCGGGCGGCCTGTACGGGCCACCCACCCCGGCGGGCGGCACGCCCGGCCCGAACTACGCCGCCACCCCGCCCGGCGGGTTCTCCAGCGGTTCCCCGAGCGGTCCTCACAGCGGTCCTCACAGCGGCCCCCAGCAGCAGTGGCGGCCGGACCCGTCGAGCGCCCCGCAGTACGGCTACCAGCCGGGCTACCCGACCCCGCTGCCCACGCCGCGCAAGAGGACCGGCGCCGTGGTGTTCTCGCTGATCGGCGTCGTGCTGGTCATCGCGCTCACCGTCGTCGTGGTCAAGATGGTCGGCTCGGGGACGGGCGCGGACACCGGTTCCGGGAACCGGACCGGCGTCCCCGGCACCAGCGCCGCGGGCAACCCCGCGGGCAACCCGGCCAACACCCCGTACCCGACCGGCTCCGAGAGCACCCCGACCCCGAAGGCCGACCTGCTCACCCCGGACGGCGCCCGCACCGCGGTCGCCGCGTTCGTCGAGGTCATGGGCACCAGCAAGGTCTCCGACCTGACCCTGTGGCCCCAGCGCGCCACCGCCGTCGCCCCGACCACCGCGGTCCCCAACGGGTTCGACAACTTCGAGTACGCCGTCGGCGGCAAGGCCACCAAGGAGCGCCCGGACGGGGTCGACGCCGACCGCGCCGTGCTCGACCTGAACGAGGTCAACTGGGACGCCCTGCCCGCGCTGATCGACCGCGCGACCAAGGAGCTGGGCGTCCCCGCGCCCACCAGCCGGTACGTCATCATCGACACCGGCCTGATCGACCACAAGGCCACGATCCGCGTCTACCTGGCCGACGACTACGGCGGCGCCTACCTGAGCGCGAACCTCAAGGGCGAGGTCGAGCGCCTCTACCCGCGCGACAAGTGACCGCCTCGGGGGGCGTGGGAAACGCCCCCCGAGGCGGGGGCACGACCGCGCTGTCACGACCGCGCTGTCACGACCGCAGGGGCACGACCGGACGCAGGGCCCGGCCACGACCGCCGTCCGCACGTCCTCGCGCACCAGCCCGCCGCGCAGCGCGTCGGCCACGGAGGTCAGCAGCGCCGCACGGGCCCTGGCCAGCGCCGCGTCCACACCCGCACCCGCCTCCGCACCCGCGCCACCACCACTCCCACCCCCACCCGGATCGAGCGCCTCCAGCGCCCCGGCCACCTCGGTCGCGTCCAGCCCGGCCCGGCTCGTCAGCAGCAGCACGTCCCGGTCGCCCGGCTCCAGCGCGGCCAGCGCGCCCGCGAGCCGCCCGGCCGCCACCGAGGCGTCCACCCGCTCCGCCACCCGACCGCCGTGGTCGTCCGCCGAGCCGCCGCCGACCACGGCGGCCCCGGCACGGGCGAGCGCCCGCACCCCCCGCACCTCCTGCCGCAGGCGCCTGCGCAGCAGGTTCGCGGCGATCCCGTGCGGCCACGCCCGCGCCGTCCCGCGCGCCGGGTCGTACCCGGCCCTGCCCTGGTAGGCCACCAGGAACGTCTCGGCCACCAGGTCGTCGGCCAGGTCGCAGACCCGCCGCCGCAGGTAGCCGTGCAGCGTCCGGGCGTGCCGGTCGAACAGCTCGCCGAACGCCCGCTCGGGGGCGGACAGGTCCGGGCGGTCGGTGTCCCGGTCCTCCTCGATCGCTCGCACACCCGGTTCTCGCCCGAGGCCGCCCGAGGCCGCCCGAGGTGTTCACGGGCTCCCCGCACGGCCCGCGCCGGGACGCGCCACTACCTTCTGCGGCATGGGACAGATGGTGGGCCTGGTCTACTGCGAGGGGTGGGACCCCGTCGCGCGGACCGTCGTCGGCGGGCTCGACGAGGAGCGGGCGCGCGAGCGCGACTTCGCGGGTGAGCAGTACGCGGTGTGCCTGGTCGACCCGGACTCGGGCGCGCCGACCGCGCTGCTGGAGATCGCCGACCGCTACCGGCGCTGCTCGTGGTTCGACGCGGCGGGCAGGCGCGAGCGGGTCCGGGTGGACGTGGTGCTGCACGGGCGGCTGTTCCACCTGTCGAGCACCGAGTGGGTCTACGGGCCGGACGACGAGGAGTTCTCCGACGAGGTCGAGCGCACCGAGGTGAGCCACTCGCCGCAGGGCGACCGGGACCTGGTCAAGGACCTGCCCGACGGCGGCTCGTACGCCACCGAGGACGAGGTCCCGGTCGAGACCCTGTACCGGCGGGTGCCCGCCTTCGGCGACTGGCACGCCTACACCGGGCTCGACGGGACCTTCGTGCGCCGCCCCGCGCCGCCCGCCCCGCCCGGCGCCGAGCCGCCGTGGCGCCCGCCCGCGCCGCTGGAGCCGAGGGTGGGGGAGCTGTTCGAGCCGGGCGCGCGGTTCGTCGTGGACGGCTCGGAGTTCACGATCGAGAGCCACGACGTGGGCCCGCTGCGGCTGCCCAGCGGCAGGCTCGTCGCCGCCGACCCGGCCTGGCCCGCCGACGAGGAGCCGTTCGACGACATGCTCATGCCGGTGGCGCACCCGGTGCGGGTGCTGCTGGCGGTGTGCGCGGACAAGCCGGACTGGAAGCCGGTGGCGGCGCTCCAGCTCGTGCTGGCCGACGTGCCCGCCGTGACCTGGGAGCCTGCGCGCGTGGAGAAGAGCGACCCGGCGCTGCTGGGCGAGGGCGAGTTCTACGGCGCGGGCGTGGACTCCGGGCAGCTGTGCTTCGTGGACGCCTCGGCGGCGGAGGCGCTCGGCGACGTGGTGGGGGAGCACGAGGTCGACCCGGACGGGGCGGAGCACCGCACCGCGCTGCTGTCCGACCCGGCGAGCGGGGGCGACATGCTGCTGTTCACCGCGCCGAACGGGGACGGGGCGTACCCGACGTGGGTCGGGCGCGCGGCGGACGGGTCGATCACCTGCTTCGTGCTGGACACCCTGTTCGCGCCGGAGCGGCACTTCGACGAGGGCTGATTCGGGAAACCCGCGCCCGGACCGCGCCTGCGGCCCGCCCCGGCTGCTTGGATGGCACCGTGCCGTGGGAGTTGGTTGAGCGCCTGTCCTGGCTGGCCGGGATCGTCAGCGCGCTGCTCGCCGCCGTCGCCGCGTGGTCGGCGGCCAGGACCGCCAGGGGCAGCGCCCGCGACCTCGCGCTGGTCATCGCCGCCGCCACCGACCGGCCCGAGCTGCTCGCGGTGCTGGAGGCCGACGCGCTGGCGCGGGTGGAGCGGGTGCGGCGGCGGGTCCGGGCCGCGCTGGCGCTCATCAGCTGCGCGCTCCTGCTGGTCGGGCTGGGCGGGGCGATCGCCTGGTCGGGATTGTCGATGGGGCGGCACGAGGACTTGTCGGTGGTCGGCGGGCACCGGCCGCGCGCCGAGCGGGAGTGCGCCGCCGCCGGGGAGGCCACCGTCTGCGCGGACTCGCACGTCTACCTGCTCGGTGCGGCGGAGGAGGTGGAGACCCGCTTCGCCGGGCCGGAGCGGGACGGGGCGGGCGTGGTCGTGGTGACGCTGCCCCGGTGCCGGGCGGAGGTGCGGTGGCGGGTGTCGGTGGACGGGCAGGTGGTCGCCTCGGCCGTCTCCCACGACGTCCACGTCGGGGTGGAGTTCCGCGCGCGCGCCGGGCGGCAGCACGTGTTCACCGCCGAGCGCGCGCCGGGAGGGGAGTGCGAGACCGTGCGGTTGGACGTCCGGCTCGGGGTCACGCACGACCGGTGACCCCGAGCCCGGTCAGCGGTGGAACCGGGTGGTCTCGTCCAGCGGCGCGCGGCCCACGGTGATCGCGTTCACCGGCGCCGTCGGGTCGGCGTGCCCGAACGCGACGCCGAACAGCAGCTTCCCCCCGGTGACGCCGAGGGTCTCGCGCACCACGTCGGCGTAGAAGCTCAGCAGCGCCTGCGGGCAGCTCGCCACGCCGTGCGCCTCCATGGCCAGCAGCAGGGTCTGGGCGTACATGCCGACGTCGGCGGTGAGCCTGGGGTCGCCGGAGTCGGGGGCGAACAGCAGCGCCACGTGCGGGGCCTCGTAGAACCGCAGGCTGCGCTCGTCGTACTCGGCCCGCCGCGCCTCCGCCTCCCGGCCGATGCCGAGCGCCCCGTACAGCGCCGCGCCCGCCTCCGCGCGCCTGCGCAGGTGGGTGGGGGAGTAGACGTCGTGGCTGTAGGGGAAGTCGACGCTGCGGTGACCGGCGGCGTGCGCGGCGACGAGCGCGGAGGCGAGCCGGTCCTTGGCCGCGCCGCTGACGACCTCGACCTGCCACGGCTGCGCGTTGGAGTTCGACGGCGCGGCGCCCGCCAGGGTGAACACGGCCTCCAGGGTCTCCCTCGGCAGCGGGTCGGGCAGGAACGCCCTGGTGGCGCGGCGTCCCCGGATCAGGCGGTCGGCGAGGGCGGGGAGGGTGGTGGGCACGGCCGGCTCCTTAAGTACACGGTTTCGTTTACTTAAGGGGCACCGTAGCGGAGTCGGCCCCGCTGTGTAAACGCGGGCGTATACTTCGGGGCATGGGAGAGGACACGACCGCGCGCCGGGCGGGCCGGGGCGCGCGCGAGCGGGCGCTGGCCGCCGCCGTCCGGCTCTTCGACGAGCGCGGCATCACCGCGACCACCATGGAGGAGGTCGCCGCGGCGGCCCCGGTCTCCAAGCGCACCCTCTACGCGCACTTCCCCACCAAGGAGGACCTCGTCCTCGCCCAGCTCGACCACCTCCTGGGCTCCGGCGCGACCATGCTCGACGCCCTGCGCGACGAGGCCGTCCCGCCCCGCGAGCGGCTGCTGGGGATGTTCGGCCTCGGCCTGTGGCCCCGTGGGAACGTGCGCTCCTGCCCGTTCCTGCGCGCCGCCACCGAGGACCCCGACCCGGACGGCCGCGCGCACGCCTTCGCCCGCGAGCAGAAGCTGGTCATGCTGGCGCTGGCCACCGGGCTCGTCGCCGAGCTGGGGATCGCCGAGCCGGAGGCGCTCGCCGAGCAGCTCGTCACCCTGTCCGACGGCGTGGCCAGCCGCGCCATGGTGCTCAACGACCCCGACTACGGCCGCCACGCCCGCGCCGCCGCCGAGGTCCTGCTCGACCACGCGCCGCGCCTGGCCGTGTCCGCCGGGAGCGCGAACACGTCCGCCTGACGGAGGCGCGGCGGTGGCCCGGCGCGCGAGGATTCCCCGTGCCACCAAGGCTTCCGCACCGATCCCGCAGGGGGAACCACCGTGCTCCTGGCTCTCGTGGAACTGCGCGCCACCGACCGACCGGCCGTCCTGGCCCACTTCGACGCCGAGCGCGGGAACGTCCGCGCGATGCCCGGCAACCTGGACTTCCGGGTGTGCGCCTCGCGCGAGGACGACGGCCGCGCCACCGTCCTGCA
The DNA here is from genome assembly GCF_000023245.1 of Actinosynnema mirum DSM 43827. Classification (GTDB taxonomy): domain Bacteria; phylum Actinomycetota; class Actinomycetes; order Mycobacteriales; family Pseudonocardiaceae; genus Actinosynnema; species Actinosynnema mirum. Next base: position 5,296,665 of record NC_013093.1, on the reverse strand, counting down.
CGAGTGGGCCGACCGGGCCGCGCTCGACGGCTACCTCGCGTCGGAGGTCTTCGCGCGCCTGGGCGCCTCGGTCCGGCCGCTGCTGGCCGAACCACCGGTCAGCAGGCGGTTCCACGCCGACGCGCCGGACGTGGCCGCCTGACCGGGCCGGACCGCCGGGAGGCGCGCGCCGTCGTGCGCTCCTTCCCGGCGGCGCCCACCCGCGAGCTCCGGCTCGACCACCACTACCTGCTGTGCGCGTCCACCGGGTCGCTCAGGCTGGAGGCGCGCGGCCGGGCGTGGCTGCTGCCGCCCGCCAGGGCCGCGCTGATCGGGGCGGGCGAACCGATCCGGGTCAGCGTGCCCGCCCCGGTCACCACCGCCTCCGTCCTGCTCCACCCCGGTTCCACGCCACCGCCGCCCGCCCCGCCGGCGGTGTTCGACCTGACCCCGCTGGCCCGCCACCTGCTCGCCGAGTGCGAGGCCCTGCCCGAGACCGCCGGGCCGCTGGACGACTACGCCCGCCCGCTGTTCGCCGCGCTCGTGGCCGTGACCTGGCGGCTGGCCGAGCACCCGGCCCCGGTGTCCGTCCCGGTGGGCCGGTCGGCGGAGCTGCGCGAGGCGCTGCGGCTGACCGGGGAGCGCCTCGGCGCCGGGGTGCGCTTCACCGACCTGGCCGCCGAGGTCGGTCTCGCGCCGCGCTCGCTGGCCCGCCGGTTCGCCGAGGAGACCGGGACGACGTGGCGCGCGGTGCTGCGCCGGATGCGGCTGCTGCGGGCGATCGAGGCGCTGGCGGGCGACGAGCCGGTCACCACGATCGCGCACGCGGTCGGGTACGGCTCGCTGTCCGCGTTCAACGCCGCGTTCCTCGACCTGACCGGCCGCACGCCCGGCGAGTACCGGGCCAGCTTCCGGCCCCGGCCCGGCCCTGGCCCGGCTCCGACGCCCGGCTCCGGCGCGGGTCGGGCCAACGCCCTGCGCCGCACGGCCGAAGCGCCCCGCCGCCCCCGGTGCGAATCCTGGTGTTCGCGCACCCGCCGTGCTGGACTGGCTCCCCCCGCCCTAGCACGCCGTTGTGTCGAGGAGGAGCAGAGCCTTGCGCGAAAAGAGCATTCCGCCGCTCTACGAGGTACCCGCCGAGGACAACCTGCTGGGTCCCGTCATCCGCAACACCGCCGAGCAGCCCGAGCGCGTCCTCCTCGCCCGCCAGGTCGACGGCGCGTGGCGGGACGTCACCGCGGCCCGGTTCCTCGCCGAGGTGCGCTCCGCCGCCAAGGGGCTGATCGCCGCGGGCGTCGGGCCGCGCGACAAGGTCGCGATCATGTCGCGCACCCGCTACGAGTGGACCGTCCTGGACTACGCCGTCTGGGGCGCGGGCGCGGTGTCCGTGCCCCTCTACGAGACCTCGTCGGCCGAGCAGGTCGAGTGGATCCTCACGGACTCCGGCGCGGTCGCGATCGTCGTGGAGACCGAGGCGCACCGCTCGCTGGTGGCCAAGGTCCGGCCGGGCTTACCCGCGCTCAAGCAGGTCTGGACCATCAACGACGGCGCGCTCGACCAGCTCGACGCGGGCGGCGCGTCCGTGGGCGACGAGCTGCTCGACGAGCGGATCGCGGGTCTCGGCGCGGACGAGCTGGCCACGATCGTCTACACCTCCGGCACCACCGGCCGCCCCAAGGGCTGCGTGATCACCCACCGGAACCTGTTGGCGGAGTGCGGGAACACCATCGCCCGGTTGCAGCCGCTGTTCCACGACAACGCCTCCTCGCTGCTGTTCCTGCCGCTGGCCCACGTGCTGGGCCGCGTCGTCCAGCTCTGCTCGCTCGCCGCGCCGGTCAAGCTCGGCCACGTCAGCGACCTCAAGGACCTGCCCGCCGCGCTGGCCGCGTTCCAGCCCACCTTCCTGCCCGCCGTGCCGCGCGTGTTCGAGAAGGTCTACAACTCGGCGCGCGCCCAGGCCGTCGCGGGCGGCAAGCAGAAGGTGTTCGACCTGGCGGTGGACACGTCCATCGCGTACAGCAGGGCGCTGGAGACCCCGTCCGGGCCGGGATTGGCGTTGAAGCTCAAGCACAAGCTGTTCGACCGGCTCGTGTACGGCAAGCTCCGCGCGGTCCTCGGCGGCCGGGCCGCCTACGCCCTGTCCGGCGGCGCCCCACTCGGCGAGCGCCTCGGCCACTTCTACCGGGGCCTGGGCTTCCTGGTGCTGGAGGGCTACGGCCTGGCCGAGTCCAGCGCCGCCACCACGACGAACCCGCCGGACGTGCAGAAGATCGGCACGGTCGGCCTGCCGCTGCCGGGCTCGTCGGTGCGCATCGCCGACGACGGCGAGGTCCAGCTCAAGGGCGAGCACATCTTCACCGGCTACTGGAACAACCCGGGGGCCACCGCCGCCGTGCTGGACGCGGACGGCTGGTTCAGCACCGGCGACCTCGGCTCCCTGGACGAGGAGGGCTACCTCAGGATCACCGGCCGCAAGAAGGAGATCATCGTGACGTCGGGCGGCAAGAACGTCGCCCCGGCCGTCATCGAGGACCGCATCCGCGCGCACGCGCTCGTGGCGGAGTGCATGGTCGTCGGCGACGCGAAGCCGTTCATCGCCGCCCTGATCACCCTGGACGAGGAGATGCTGCCCCGCTGGGCGGCGCAGAACGGCAAGGGAGCCTTGACGCCGCAACAACTCCGCGAGGACGCGGACCTGCTGGCGGAGGTGCAGCTCGCGGTGGACCTCGGCAACTCGGCGGTGTCGCGCGCCGAGGCGGTCCGCGAGTTCCGCGTCCTGGACGGCCAGTTCACCGAGGCGTCGGGACACCTGACGCCGTCGCTGAAGCTGAAGCGGAACGTGGTGCGCGCGGACTTCGACGCGCAGATCCGGGAGATCTACGCGGAGTGAGGCGGGTGGCGGCGGTGACCGGGAGCGCCCGGTCACCGCGCCTCGTCCGCCCTGGGGCCGGTTCCGCTCAGGAGATCTCGAAGCAGGGCTTCGGGCGCAGCAGCCCGCCGGGCGCGCAGGACAGCTCCAGCGCGGTCATCCCCGGCTGCGGGTTGGTCGGGTTGTAGAAGCCGGGCGCCGGGACGTTCCAGCCGCAGTAGCCGCCGCCCGTGAGGTCCGCGGACTGCCCGTCGGGGGCGAGCACGGCCGTGCCCGACGCCGCGAAACCGCCCACCTGGAACGTGTCGGAGACGGCGAACGCGGTGCCGCGCAGGTCGATGCTCGCCACCCCGCTCGCGGTCGCGTCGCAGCTCATCGCCGTGGCGTAGGGCATCGACGTCACGGTGGTGCTCCCGAGCGCGAGGCCGCCGGTGGACGTGGCGAAGGTCAGGTCGCCGATGTCGGCGGTCAGCGTCGCCGGGTCCACGCGCAGCTTGGTGAACGTGGTGCGCACGGTCGTCCCCGGCGAGGCGCCGCCCGCCGTGTACTGCGAGAAGTTGCCCTTCCCGCCGGTGTCCGGGAGGTCCAGGTACTCGCGCGGCGAGCCCGCCATGTCGTGGCAGTGCACGCCGAGCAGCCGCTGGTTCGTGAGCAGCAGGTACGGCCCGTCGGGCGCGCCGGGCAGGAGCCCGCGCACGGCCGCGCAACTGTCGAGCGGCCCGCGCGGTTCGGCCGTCGCGGGGGCGGCGCCGAGCGCGGCCACCGCGACCAGCGCCGCGCCGGTGGCCAGCGCGCTGCGGAGAGCAGGTCCCATGTCGGGCTCGCAATCGTCGTGGGGGGTGTGGCGGGAGCCGGGTCGGCTACCGGGAACCTAGAACGCGGTGCGGTCCCCACGCCCCGGAAGCACCCCGGCAGGTGACCCTCTTCGGGACGCTGTCCCCCGAACGGGCGGGCCCCTCACCCCCGCAGGTACCGCGTCACCATCGCCACCAGCTCCTCCTCGAACACCTCCACCGCCGTGCCCCCCGGCGCGGCCATGAACTTGTGGGTGTTCATCTCCACCGTGAACAGCACCAGGTCCGCCGCCAGGCCCGGATCGCCCACCCGCACGTCCGGGTGCCGCTCCAGCACCTCGCGCACCTGCCCGGTCCGCAGCTCCCCGTGCCGCCGCACCGCGTCCAGCAGGTCCTGCGACGCCGCCGCCTCCTCGATCATCAGCCGCAGCAGCCGGGGGTCGTCGCGGTGGTGGTCGACCGCGTCGCGCACCAGCGCCCGCACCAGCGCCCCCAGCGTCCCCGGCGCCAGGTCCAGCTCCTCGAACCCCGGCCAGCCGCCCCGGTCCACGTGCTGGATCAGCAGCGCGGCCAGGATCGAGTCCTTGTTCGGGAAGTACTGGTACAGCGACCCGATCGACACGCGCGCCCGCTCGGCGATGCGGTTCGTGGTGCCCGCCGCGTACCCGTGCTCGGTGAAAACGTGAGCAGCGGCGGTGAGGATGCGCTCGCGGGTCAGCTCGGCGCGCGCCTGGCGGGGCTTGCGACGTGGCTCCAAGCGTCGATCGGCGGACGGCACGCGGGGCCTCCTGGGGTACGCGGAAAGCGAGTAGTCAAGACCTGAGCTAATGCTCACAATAGTGTCATGAGCTGCGAGAACAACGCATGACCTCCACCACCCCGCACCGGCTGGCCACGGTGGCGCAGGTCGAGGCGGTGATCGGCCGCGCGCCCGCGCCGGTGCTGGCCAAGCAGATCACCGCGCTGGACGAGGGCTGCCGCGCCGTGCTCGCCCGCTGCCCGCTCGCCGCCTTCGGTCACCGCGACGCGGACGGCGTCCAGCGCACGACGTTCGTCGGCGGCGCGCCGGGGTTCGCCCGCGTCCACTCGCCCACCCGCATCTCGTTCCCGCTGCCGGGCGCCCGCCCGCGCGGCCCGGTGTCGTTCACCTTCCTCCTGCCGGGCGTGGGGGAGACGTTGCGGCTCAACGGAAAGACCGCCGGGCGCGCGGGCGACGAGCAGCTCGTGGACGTGCTGGAGGCGTACGTGCACTGCGCCCAGGCCGTGATCCGCTCGGACCTGTGGCAACCACCCGTCCCCGCCGACCCCGCCCCACGACCGGAGGGCGCGGGCCCGCTGTCCGCACCCGAGGTGGCTGATTTCCTCGCTGCGGCCAGGTTCCTGGCACTGTCCACAGAGGATGGTGACGGTGGCTCCGACACCAGCCCGCGCGGCGACCTCGGCGGCGCGGCCCACCCTTTGGACGCCCGCACCCTCGCCATCCCGGACCGCAGGGGCAACAAGCGCGCCGACACCCTGCACAACCTCGTGCGCGACGACCGCGTCTCGTTCGCCGCACTCGTCCCAGGCCGGACCGACGTGCTGCACGTCAGCGGACGGGCGTCGATCACCACCGACCCCGACCTGCTCGAACCCCTGGCCCTGCGCGGAATCCCGCCGCACGCCGCGCTGCTCGTCGCCGTCGAGCACGCCGAGGTCACCCCCAACGCCGCGCTCACCCACTCCCGCGCCTGGTCCCCGCAAGCGCACGCCCGCCAGGGCGAGGTCCCCGACCTGATGGTCCTCGCGGGCGACCACCTGGCCGCGAACCTGGCCGCCCGCAAGGGCTTCGTCCCCCGCCTGCTGGCCGTCTTCACCAGAATCCCCGGCCTGGGCGCGTTCCTGCGCCTGGTGATCAACCGCTCCTACCGCGCCAACCTCCGCGAGGAGGGCTACGGCGATGTCCGCCTCACCCCCGCCTGCGCCGAACCCCCGCCCCACGAGGTCGAGATCACCGAGGTCCGCGGGGAAACCCCCGACGCCGTCACCCTCGTCCTGACCTCCGAGCGCCCCTTCGACTTCCACCCCGGCCAGTTCTTCACCCTCCTCGCCGACCTCGACGGCGAGCCGGTCCGCCGCTCCTACTCCGCGTCGTCCGCCCCCGGCGGCACGACCCTGGAGCTCACCGTCAAACGCGTCCCCGACGGCCGCTTCTCCACCCACGCCACCACCGCCCTGCGCGCAGGCGACCGCCTGGCGCTGCGCGGCCCGTCCGGCGCGTTCCACCTGAACCCGACCGAGACCCGCGAGGTCGTCCTGCTGGCGGCGGGCAGCGGGATCACCCCGCTGATGAGCATGATCCGCGCCCTCCTCGCGACCGACGCCCCGGCCCGGATCTCCCTGCTGCGCACCGACCGCACCGCGCAGGACGAGATCTTCGCCGACGAGCTGACCACCCTGGCCCGCCACAACCCGGACCGCCTGACCGTCACCTCCGCGCGCACCGCCGAGCAGGGCCGCCTGGACGCCACCCGAGTCGGGGCCTGGCTGACCACCACCGCCCCGTCCGAGCGGGCCCACTACTACGCCTGCGGCCCGGACCCCCTGGTCGCCCTCTTCCGCGAACTCCTGACCACCAGGGGAGTCCCACCCGAGCACGTCCACCACGAGCGCTACACCACCGCCGCCCCGACCAGGGTCGCCGCCCCTCAACCCCTGCTCGTCGTCGACGGCGCCCGCACCCTCGGCTCGACCGTCGTCGAACCGGGCCAGACCCTGCTCGACGCGGCCCTTGCGGCGGGCCTGCCGATGCCGCACTCGTGCACCGTGGGCAGCTGCGGCGACTGCGCCGTCGCGCTGCGCGCGGGCGAGGTGACGATGACCGAGCCGAACTGCCTCCCCCCGGCCAGGAGAGCCGCGGGCGAGGTCCTGACCTGCGTGGGCTGCCCCCTGTCCCCGGTCACCGTGGACGTCTCCGCCCGCTGACCGCGCCCGAGGCGCGTCACCCCGGTGAGCGCCCCGGTCGGCGGACCGAGCGTCTTGGCCGACAGGGCGGCGGGGCCCAGGCTGTCCGAGCAGGCCGCCTCCAGCGCGGGGTGGTCGTGCCTCGCCTTGATCCAGGGCCAGGGCACCGCTGCGCCCGCCGCTGGTCGTCACCCTGAACCGGGCGATCGACCAGTTCCCGGTGGCCGAGGGGTTCTGGGCGGAGGTCTACCCCACCGGGCAGGTGAAGATCGGCGCCTGGTGACCTGTCCCCGGTCCGCGTGCTGCCGTGGTGCGGTTCCCTCCTGGGGCCGCACCGCGGCACTCCGGCGCGCGCGGCGGGGGACCGCCCGGCGAGACCCGGCCCGTACACTGGCCCGGTGCCCCCGCCGGACGCGTCCCCGCAGGTCGCGCGCCGCCCGCAGCGCGCGGTCGGCAGGCGCAACTTCGACGCCCTCCTCGTCGCCGCCCGCGAGGTGTTCGCCGCGCACGGCGTCGGCGGGTCCCTGGAAGAGGTCGCGCGGCGGGCCGGGGTCGGCATCGGCACGCTCTACCGCAACTTCCCGACCCGGCAGGTGCTGTTCGAGACCGTCTACGCCGACGAGGTGGACGCGCTCGCCCGCGTCGCCGACGAGCTGGCCGGGCACGAGCCGTGGGAGGCGCTGGTGGGGTGGTTGCGGCAGTTCGTCGCCTACTCGGCCACCAAGAAGGCGCTCTACGAGGCGCTCAACTTCGACTCGCCGATGTTCGCGGGCTACGTCGAGCGGGTGCACCGGGCCGGTGAGCCGCTGCTCGACCGCGCGCAGCGGGCAGGCGCCGCGCGCGCCGACGTGAGCTTCGACGACGTGCGCCTGCTGGTCAACGGGGTCGGCGGCGGGAACTACCGGGACGACGCGCAGCGCGACCGGGTGCTCGCCATGGCGCTGGACGGGATCAGGGCGCGCTGAGCCCGCGCGTCACCGGGTCGCTGCGGCCAGCGCGGCCCTGACCCGCTCGACCCCGGCGGGCACCGCCTCGTGCACCGTCGCCCCGGCGTGCACCAGGTGCGCGGGCGTGCCGGGCTGCCAGCGCCAGCCCTCGGCCAGCGGGCCCGCGTCCACCACGTCGTAGCCGATCACGTCCAGGAACGCCGCGACCTCGGCCCGCGCGCCGGGGTCGTCGCCCGCGACGGGCAGCGCCGACCGGTCCGGCGCGCCGCTCGGGCGGGCCAGCGCGAGCAGCGAGCCGGAGAAGATGTTGTTGCACGCCTTCACCACCCGCGACCCGGACAGGTGCGCCTGCACCAGCTCGCTCGTCGTCGCCCCGTCCAGGCCGGGGACGTGGCCGTGGCGCGCCGGGTCGTGGTTGATCGCGTCGACGACCGTCCGGTCGCGCAGCGCCGTCGCGGGCAGGTCCCGGTAGGCGCGCACCGGCACGGCGGCGAACGCCAGGTCGCAGGCGAGCGCGGCCTCCTCCGGCGTGGCCGCCCGCGCGTGGGGGCCGAGTTCGGCGACCAGGTCGGCCAGGGTCTCCGGGCCGCGCGAGTTGCTCACGACGACCCGCAGGCCGTGCGCGACGGCGAGCCGGGCGAGCGCGCCGCCGACGCGCCCGCTGCCGATGATCCCGATGGTGCGCAAGGGTTCTCTCCTCTTCGCGAAGCAGGGCGAGGGGCGGTCCACGATTGCGGAGGACCCCCTCCGGTGTGCCGCGCCCAAGCTAGCGGAGGGACCCCTCCGGTAGCAAGCGGGCGGGCTCGTGCGACTCGGTGTTGACAAGTTCGGCTAATAGCATTAGCTTTTTGGCTAACGCACTTAACTAACACCCCGGAGGACGGACACCATGACCCAGCACCTGACCCTCGACGGCGGCGCCCTCGCCTACGACCTCACCGGCGACACCGGCCCGCTCGTCGTCCTCGCCCACGGCATGGGCGACAGCCGCGCCGCCTACCGCTTCCTCGCCCCGCTCCTGGTCGCCGCGGGCCACCGCGTCGCCACCGTCGACCTGCGCGGCCACGGCGAGTCCAGCACCGGCTGGCCCGAGCACACCCGCACCGCGATCGCCGGCGACCTCGTCGCGCTGATCCGGCACCTCGGCGGCCCCGCCGTCCTGGTCGGCCACTCCATCTCCGGCGGCGCGGCCACCATCGCCGCCGCCACCGCGCCCGAGCTGGTCACCGCCCTGGTCGAGCTGACCCCGTTCACCCGCGCCCAGGCGTTCTCCCTCGGCGACCTCGCGCACCCCGCCTACCGCAGGGGGATGCTCGCCCTGCTCGGCATGGCCGCGTTCGGCAGCACCGGCAGCTGGCTGCGCTACCTGGAGCTCGCCTACCCCGGCCCCCGCCCGGCCGACTGGGACGCGCGCCAGGCCGAGATCAAGGCGATGCTGGACGAGCCCGGCCGCATGAAGGCGTTGCGCGCCATGGGACAGGGCACCCCGGCCGACGCGGGCGCCCAGCTGGCGAACGTGAAGTGCCCGGTGCTGGTCGTGCAGGGCGAGCTGGACCCCGACTGGGTCTCGCCGCGCGCCGAGGGCGAGGCGGTCGTCGCCGACCTGCCCGCCGGGCTCGGGCGGCTGGCGGTCGTCGAGGGCGCCGGGCACTACCCGCACGTCCAGTTCCCCGAGCGGGTCGCGGACCTGGTGCTGGAGTTCCTCGTCACCACCCGTGCCTAGGGGCCGCCTCGACCGGGCCGCCGTCGTGGCGGCCGGGGCCGCGCTGGCCGACGAGGTGGGCTTCGACCACCTGGCCATGGGCCCGCTCGCCGAACGCCTCGGCGTGCGCGCGCCCTCGCTGTACAAGCACGTGGAATCCTTGGCGGGCCTCAAGAACGCCGTCTCCGCGCTGGCCCGCCACGAGGTCGGGGACGTCCTGCGCCGCGCCGTCACCGGGCGCTCCGGGCCGGACGCCCTGCGCGCGCTCGCCGACGCGCTGCGCCACTGGGCCCGCGCCCACCCCGGCCGCTACGCCGCCACCGTCCGCTCCGCGGGCGTCGACGACCCCGCGCTGGCCCTCTTCTCCCGCTGCCTCGACGGTTTCCCGCCACCGGACCCGCCGGTCGACGCCGCCCGCGCGTTCAGGTCGGCCTCGCACGGGTTCATCACCCTGGAGTCCGCGGGCGGTTTCGGCCTGCCGCACGACGTGGACCGCAGCTACCGCTACCTCGTCGACACCCTGATCACCGGCCTGAGCGCCGTGCCACCGGGAGGAAACCCATGAGCACCACCGCCATCCCCGAGAGCGCCATCCCCGGGAGCGCCGTCCCCGAGAGCGCCGCCCCCGCCCCCGCCACCCCACCGCCCGGCGTGGTCACCGGCCGCCCGCTCGCCTGGCTCCGTGCCGAGGGCCTCGCCGTCGCCGCCGCCGCGCTCGTGCTCTTCGCGGGCACCGGGCAGCCGTGGTGGCTGGTCCCGGCGCTGTTCCTGGCGCCCGACCTGGCCGCGCTCGGCTACCTCGCGGGCCCCAAGATCGGAGCCTGGTGCTACAACCTCGCCCACACCGCACCGCTCCCGCTGGCACTGGCCGCCGCCGGCACCTGGTGGGACAGCGCCGCGCTCACCGTCGCGGGCGCGATCGGCCTGCTGCACCTGGGCGTGGACCGGCTCGCGAAGTACGGCGTCAAGTACGACCACTCCTTCGGCGCGACCCACCTCGGCCTGCACGGTCCCGACCGCCCCTGAGCCGACCGCCCCTGAGCGGGGTGAGCGTCCCAGGCAGGGACAGGTCGTCCCCTGATGACCCGTGCCTTCATCCGCCCACCCGCGCCCGGCAGGCTCGGTCCCATGAGCGAAACCACCCTCACCGGCAAGCTCGCCGTCGTCACCGGCGCGAGCGACGGCATCGGACTCGGCCTCGCCCGCAGGCTCGCGGCGCTGGGCGCGGAGGTCGTCATCCCGGTGCGCGACGCGGCGAAGGGCCGCGCCGCGCTGGAGAAGATCGGCGGCGCCTCCTCCACCCGCGTGCTCGACCTCGCGTCACTGGCCTCCGTCGCCGACCTCGCCGACCGGCTCACCGCCGAGGGCCGCCCGATCGACCTCCTGGTCAACAACGCCGCCGTCATGACCCCGCCCACCCGGCACACCACGGCGGACGGCTTCGAGCTCCAGTTCGGCACCAACTACCTCGGCCACTTCGCCCTCGTCGCCCGCCTCCTGCCGCTGCTCGTCGCCGCCCGCGCCCGCGTCACCACCCAGGTCTCCCTCGGCTCCATGGCGGGCCGCGTCAACTGGGACGACCTCCAGTCCGAGCGCGCCTACTCGCCGTGGGGCGCCTACAACCAGTCCAAGCTCGCGACCAAGCTGTTCGCCCTGGAGCTGGACCGGCGCAGCCGCGCGCACGGCTGGGGCATCACCAGCAACACCGCCCACCCCGGCTTCACCGCCACGAACCTGCAGAAGGCGGGCCCCACGATGGGCGGCGCGCGCTCGGCGTTCGACGCCCCGTTCCGGGTGCTGTCCCGGCTCGGCTGGCCGGTGCAGACCGTCGAGGGCGGCCTGCGGCCCGCGCTGCACGCCGCCACGTCGCCGGACGCGCTCGGCGGGCGCTTCTACGGCCCGCGCGGCCTGTTCCACCTGACCGGCGCGGCCACCGAGGAGAGGGTCTACCGGCGGGCGCGCAGCGAGTCCGACGCCGCCCGGCTGTGGGACCTCTCGCTCGACCTGGCCGACGTGGCGTTCGCGGCTCGGGGACACTGACGCCATGCGGAACCGGGTCGAGCTGGCCGACTTCCTGCGGGCCAGGCGCGAGGCGCTGCAACCGGAGGACGTCGGCCTGCCCAGGGGGCCGCGCAGGCGCACCGGCGGGCTGCGGCGCGAGGAGGTGGCCGCGCTCAGCGGCATCTCGGCCGACTACTACAGCCGGATCGAGCAGCAGCGCGGCCCGCAGCCGTCCGAGCAGGTGCTCGCCGGGATCGCGCGCGGGCTGCACCTGTCGCTGGACGAGCGCGACCACCTGTTCCGCGTCGGCGGCCACCCCGCGCCGCAGCGGCACCCGCGCGGCGACCACATCAGCCCCGGCACGATGCGCATCCTGGACCGCCTCGCCGACACCCCCGCCCAGGTGATCAACCGGGTGGGCGAGACGCTCGCCCAGACCCGGCCCGCCATCGCGCTGATGGGGGACGACACGCGGTGGACCGGGTTGGCGCGCAGCGCGGTCTACCGGTGGTTCACCGACCCGGCGAGCCGGGCGGTTCACCCGGAGGAGGACCACGCGCTGCACAGCCGGGTGTACGCGGCGCAGTTCCGGCAGGCGTGCGGCGCCGGGGTTCCCAGGGCGCTGGAGATCCGGGAGGCGCTGCTGGCGCGGAGCCCGGAGTTCGCGCGGGTGTGGGCCGAGCACCGGGTGGGGGAGGGGTATCCGGGGGTGAAGCGGTTCGCGCACCGCGAGCTGGGGCTGCTGGAGCTGCGGTGCCAGACCCTGGTGGACCCGGAGCAGGCGCAGACGCTGCTGGTGTTCACCGCCGAGCCGGGCAGCGAGAGCCACGAGAAGCTGCTGCTCCTGGCGGCGGTGGGGTGAGCCCGCGTCAGCCCGTCGCGTCCGGCTGCGCCTCCAGGCGGGCGATCGCGGACGCCAGCGGCTCCGGGGGCAGCTTGCCGGGACCGGTCCAGGCGCTGATCAGCTCGGTGGCCTTGACCGTGCTGACCTGGTCGAGCCGCACCCAGTAGCCGTCGTACCAGGTCCGGGCCTCCACGCAGGGCACGGTGTCGGCGGGCCGGGTGGTGCTGAGCCGGGCGATCGTCACGGCGTCCGCGCCGTGGACGCGCAACCCGGTCTTGAGGATCACGACCCTCTCGTGCCGGTGCTTCATGATCGTGCCAACGCTCTTCGGCGACATCGTCGCGAGCCTCCAAGTACGGGGTGAACAACGGACCGTAGTCAGCACGCTTCGTGTCCGCAAAGGCCCGAACGGGCGAACCCGCCACCTGTTCGCATCAACCCCCTATGCATGTTTCCGCAGTTTTGCGCCTCTGTGTGACCGGCGACGCGGTGGTCGCTGCGGCGTTCGATGGCGACTGCCGCGCCGGGCGGGCAGGCTGCCTGCTGTGCGCGCCACCGCTGACTCCGCTCCGTCACCGCACGCCCGCGCGCACCGCTCCGGGCGTCGGGAAATGCGCGCCCCGCCACCCCGGAAAGCGAGACCCGGACCACCCGTGCGATATTCGCGAGCCTTTTCACCCGTGCTGTCGGAATCGTTGCCGGAGAGAACTGTCACACCCGGTTGATGTTCCGGAACCGGGCATTTCATCATGGTCGGCGGTGAATTCGTTCGAGGAACGCGGTCTTGTCCGCCCAGGGCGCTCGTGCGCCGCCGGGCGGGGGCGGTGCGGAGGGTGAGGCGCGGTGCAGCTGTGGGAGGCGTTCGCCCTGTTCGGCGGCGGCCTGGTCGCGGGCGGGATCAACGCGATCGCGGGCGGCGGCTCGCTGATCACGTTCCCGCTGCTGGTGGCCATGGGTCTGCCGGGCGTCGCGGCGAACGTCACGAACGCCCTCTCGGTGGCCCCCGGCTACGCCTCCAGCGCCGTGGCGAGCCGCCCCGACCTGGTCGGCCAGGGCAGGCGGATGCTGGCGGTGGTGCCGACGATCGTCGTGGGCGCCCTGTGCGGCAGCTCCCTGCTGCTGTTCACCCCGCGCTCCGTCTTCGAGGCCGTCGTGCCGTTCCTGGTGCTGACGGCGGCGATGATGATGGCGTTCCAGAAGCGCCTGAAAGCCCTCGCGGGCAGCCCGAAGGACAACACCCCGCGCAAAACCGCGATCCAGCTGCAGGTGGTGTTCTTCCTGTGCGGTGTTTACGGCGGTTACTTCAACGCGGGCATGGGCGTGCTCGCGCTGGCCGCGGTCTCGCTCGTGCTGGACGAGCCGCTGCGCAGGATCAGCGCGCTGCGCAACGTGTTCGCCGCGGTCGTCGGCATCACGACGGTCCTGCTGTACAGCGCCTTCGGCCCGGTGGACTGGCTGTCCGTCGCGGTCCTGGCCCCGGCGACCGTCATCGGCGGCTACACGGGCGCCCGGATCGCGCGCAAGCTCCCGCAGGAGGTGCTGCGGTGGACCATCGTGGTGTTCGCGACGGGCGTGGCGATCGCGCTGTACCTGACCTGAGCCCACGCGGCGAACGCGCCGATCGGGAAGGCCGCGCCCCGCGACGCCGCGAGGCGCGCCGGACGCCCGGAGGCCGGGGGCGACCCGTCAGGGCTTCACCCGGCCTGCCGGGAGCTCACCCGGCTGGGCAGGCGGGGCCCCGGTTCCGGGTTCCGGTGCTCGCTCGGCCGCTCGCCGCGCAGCCGCTTGAACGCCGCGCTCAGCGCGAACGCGTTCGCGTACCCCACCTTCCGCGCGATCGTGCCCACCGTGTGGTCGGTGCCGCGCAGCAGGTCGGCGGCCAGCGCGATCCGCCAGCCCGTCAGGTACGCCATCGGCGGCTCGCCGACCATCGCCGTGAACCGCCGCGCCAGCCCCGCCCGCGACACCCCGGCCCGCGCGGCGAGCTCCGCCACCGTCCACGGGTGCGCGGGGCTGTCGTGCAGCAGCCGCAGCGCCGCCCCCACCACCGCGTCGTCCAGCGCGCGGCACCACGCGGGGGCGTGCGCGTCCGGGGTGTCGAACCACGTGCGCAGCGCCGACACCAGCATCAGGTCGAGCATCCGGTCCAGCACCTGCTGCTGCCCCGGCCGGTCCGCCGCGACCTCCTCGGCCAGCATCGCCGCCGACCGCCCCTCGCCGGGCGCCACCAGCACGTCCGGCAGCGCCAGCAGCAACCGCTCGCTCAGCTCGCCGCGCCGCTCGAACGCCCCGCTGATCAGCACCGCCGACCCCTCGTCCGGCGCCCCGCAGGTCCGCGCGGGCCCGCCCCGCGGCTCGACGCCCTCCTCGCCGGGGCAGTAGTCGGCGTCGGTCACCACCAGCTCGGCGCGGCGGCCCGGCGAGTCGGCCACCACGTGCGGCACGTCGCCCCTGACCACCGCGACGTCGCCCTCGCCGATCCGCACCGCCTCACCCCGGTCCGGGACGATCCAGGCCTCGCCGCGCACCATCGTCGCCAGCATCAGCGGCGCGCCGGTGGCCATCCGCAGCGACCACGGCGGGCGCACGACCGCCTGCCGGAAGACGGCCCCCCGCGCGCGCACCTCGGCCAGCAGTTCCGAAACCGCGTCCATGCCCCGAGCGTAGACGCTCGGACATCAAGCGGAGCTTGTGAGCCATGGAAACTCTCGGGCTTCCCGTCTTGACTGGTGCCATGCCTGACCAACCGATTCTTGTCACCGGGGCGACCGGGAAGTCCGGGAGCCGCGTCGTCCGCCAGCTGCGGGCCAAGGGCCTGCCGGTCCGCGCGGCGGCCCGCGGCGGCGAGCACGTCTTCGACTGGACCGACAGCGGCACGTGGGACGCCGCGCTCGAGGGCGCCCGGTCGGCCTACCTCGTCCAGCTGGACGGGACCAAGCTCGTCCGCCCGTTCGTCGAGCTGGCCGTCAAGCACGGCCTCCAGCGGATCGTGCTCGCCTCCGGCCGCGGCCTCGACGACCCCGGCTACGCCACCGACACCACCGGGATGCTCGACGGCCTGCTCGACAGCGAGGCCGCGGTCCGCGAGAGCGGCCTGGAGTGGACCATCAGCAGGCCGGGCTGGTTCGCCCAGAACTTCAGCGAGGGCTTCTTCGCCGACGCCGTCCGGGCGGGCGAGATCAGGCTGCCCGCGGGCGACGGCGCGGCGAGCTTCATCGACGCCGAGGACATCGCCGCGGTCGTGGTGGCCGCGCTCACCGAGGACGGCCACTCCGGCCAGGTCTACGAGGTGTCCGGCGGCGAGGCCGTGACCATGGCCCAGGCCGTCGCGACCATCTCCGAGGCCGCCGGCCGCGAGATCCGCTACGTCCCGCTGGAGGTCGAGGACTTCATCGCGGAGATGGTGGAGCAGGGCCTGTCCCGCGACGACGCCCAGGCGTACGCCGACATGGTCGAGCCGATCCGCAAGGGCACCGACGCCTACCTGTCCGACGGCGTGCAGCGCGCGCTCGGCAGGCCGCCGAGGACGTTCGCGGAGTTCGCCAGGTCCACCGCCGAGGAGGGCGGCTGGGCCGTCTGACCCGCGCCCCCTGGCTCCCGCCGGTCCTCCGGCGGGAGCCCGCGGGCGTTCCGCGCGCAGGGGAAGGCGCGCGGCGGCCCGCAGGGGACGGGGGCGCTTGCTGGACCGCGCGTCGGGCCGGGAACCCGCCGCGCGGAGCGGTGACCCGCGACGCCGGGGGAGTGGCGCCGCGGGCTCGGGGGAGTGCGAGCACGAGGGGGAAGAACGTGGACGGGGTGGACTTGCGGGCCGACGACTCGTCGGTGGAGCGGCGGGACCACGACGTGATCGTGGTGGGAGCCGGGTTCGCGGGGGCGGTCGCCGCCCGCGAGCTGCGGGCGCTGGGACTGCGGGTGCTCGTGCTGGAGGCGCGCCACCGGGTGGGCGGGCGCACGTGGACGGACGCGTTCGCCGGGCGGAGCGTCGAGCTGGGCGGGCAGTTCCTGTCGCCGGGGCACGAGCTGGCGATGGCCGCGCTGCGCCGCTACGGCATCGGGACCACCACCGGTCCCACGCCGACCCGCGCGGTCGTGACCACGCCGGACGGACCGGAGAGCCACGCGCTCGCCGAGTTCGCGACCCGCCAGGGCGGGCTGCTGGAACGGCTCTTCGAGGGCTCGCGGGACTACTTCCCCCGGCCCGCCGACCCGCTCTTCCGCGCCGACCTGGTGCGCCGGGTCGACCACCTCTCGCTGCGGGACCGCCTCGACCGCCTCGGCCTGACGCCCGCCGAGGAGGCCCTGGTCAGCGGGATCACCGCCGGGCAGTCCGGCGGGTCCAGCGCACGCGGCGCGCTGACCGGGCTCGCCCAGTGGTGGGCGCTCGCCGGGTCCACACCGGAGGACTGGTACGCGGGCCAGAGCCTGCGGCCGGTCGAGGGCATGTCCGCGCTGATCGGGGCGATCCTGGACGAGTCGCGCGCCACCGTGTGCCTGAACTCGCCCGTCCACTCGATCGCCCAGGCCGGCGGCCGGGTCCGCGTCACCGCCGGGCTGGGCCGGGAGCACGCGGCGAAGGCGGTGGTCGTGGCCCTGCCGGTCAACGTGTGGAAGCACGTCAGGTTCCACCCCGGCCTGCCCGAGGCGCACGCCACCGCGACGCGGCAGGGCGTCGGCGTGCCCCACGCGCGCAAGCTGTGGCTGCACGTGCGCGGCCTGGACGACGACGTGGTCGTCAGCGGCGCCGAGGGCGATCCGTTCGCCGCGCTGTCCTCGCAGGGCAGGGTGGACGACGGGCAGCTGCTGTTCGGCCTCAACACCTTGCCCGCGTTGGACATCCGGGACCGCGCGTCGGTCGAGCTGGCGCTCAAGGAGGTCCTGCCCGAGGCGTCCCTGGTGGCGTACCGGGCCCACGACTGGGGCGCCGACCCGTACTCGCGCGGCGCGTGGGCGCTGCGCGGTCCGGGGCAGCTGCTCGCCCAGCTGCCCGCGATCCAGCAGCCGCACGGCCGGTTGGCCTTCGCCACCGCGGACATCGCCAGCGGCTGGGTCGGGTTCGTCGAGGGCGCCTTCGAGTCCGGCGCGCGCGCGGCGGCGCAGGCGGCCCGCATCGCGGGCTGAGCGGGAGCGCGGGCGCCCGGTCCGGCGCCCCGCGAGCCGCCCCGCGCGATCGTCGGGCCGAGCGGCCCTCCCGACCGCGGCAGCGTGGTCGGGAGGGCCGCTCCGCGCCGTCCCCGCCCGCGGATTCCCGATCTTCTGGAAAACCCCCCGACCACTCGGCGGTGAACTGCCGGGCGCGCATCCTCCTCCTCCGTTGGGGGAGCGGTCTTTTTCCCGCGCACTGCGCGTGATGTGCCGCGAAGCGCGCACTTCGGGGTTCTTCGAGGCTTTCGCGCGGGATTCGGCCGTGGTGCTGCGGGGGGAACGCGGGCCGTGCTGATTGCGACACAATAAGAACCGGTGTCCGGCCTGGTCAGGGGCAATGCTTGGTGTCAAGTGCGAGACAATGCGACCGCTTCGGTGCGTCCACCCGTGGAGCTGCTCACCGATTTGGAGTACATTGACGTTCAAGATATGCCTGTGATAGCCTTCTTTACCGGGAATTTAATAGCGCTGGACGATGTTCTCATATTCATCGTCAACGCTTTCCGCTTCGGCGGTGCTCGCACTTTTCTGCTGCTGAGTGGTGATTGCCGGGGAGGGGCAGCTGTGGTCGACGGAGGGGCGATGTCACCGGACGTCGAGGGCGATGGCGGCAGCGAGCTGCGCAGGAGGTTCAGGGACTCGCTGCGCGTCAGGGCCGCGGCCCGCGAGCGCTCGGCCGCACGCCTGGGCGCGCCCCCGTCGTTACCCGAGGGCGGCGCGGCGCCCGCGTCCGCCGCCCGGAACGCCCCCGAGCCGGTCCCCGTCCCCGAGCCCGCCCCCGGCAGCTTCGACCTCTACGAGTGGAGCCTCGGCCGGGGCAGCTTCACCATCGCCGACGCCGCCCGCGAGCTGGACTGCGACCCGGACGACGTCAAGTCGATCGTCGCCAACCTGCTCTCCCTGCACCTGGTGCACCCCTTCCACGACCACGACGGCGGCTTCGTCCCGGTCGACCCCGTCACCGCCTCGACCAGCCTGCTCGCCCCGATCGAGATCGAGCTGCTGGACCGCAGGGCCACCGTGAACCGGCTGCGCACCGACCTGGAGCGGATGTCGGCGGTCTTCCGGTCGAGCCCGTTCGGCAACCAGCGCGGCGCCTCCATGGACATCGTCCAGGACCTCGACGTGGTCCACGGCCTGCTGCGCGAGGCCGCCGCGAACTGCTCCTCCGAGGTGGTGAGCATGCAGCCCGGCGGCGGTCGCTCCGCCCGCGAGCTCGCCGAGGCCCGGCAGCGCGACCTCGACCTGCTCGACCGGGGCGTGCGGATGCGCGTGCTCTACCAGCACACCGCCCGGTTCGACCCGACCACCCGCGAGCACGTCGCCCTGCTCTCCGGGTCGGGCGCCGAGTTCCGCACCGTCGAGGCCCTGTTCACCCGGCTGATCGTGTTCGACCGCACCGTGGCGTTCGTCCCGGCGGACGACGTCGTCCGGGGCGCCGCCGCGGTGGTGCGCGACCCCGCGCTGGTGGCCTTCTTCTACTCCTGCTTCGAGCACGCCTGGATCAGCGCCAAGACCTTCGACGCCCAGCGCCACGCCGTCGACTCGATCGGCGACGACCTCAAGGTCGAGATCGTCCGGATGCTCGTCGACGGCGCGAAGGACGACGCCATCGCGCGCAGGCTCGGCCTGTCGGTGCGCACCACCCGCAAGCACATCGCGCAGCTCATGCAGCGCTTCGGCGCCGCCAGCAGGTTCCAGTTCGGCTACCAGGTGAAGGCGCACAACCTCCTCCCCTAGGGGCGGCCCGCCGCGGGCCCGGCCCGCGCAGACCGCAGGCGAATTCGCCCGCGGTCGTTTTCGCATTGTCCGGGCACCCCGCCGCGCCGAACCCCGCCACAAGAATTTACAAAAGCTTCGCGCCGCGCGCGTAAGATGCCCGCACGCGCTGCGCCGAGATGTCTCGGACGCCGACGCGAACTTCCCGCCGCCCCTGCTTCTCCGGAAGGGGAAGTGCAGGTTCATGAGCCTGGGGCCGGGTAGAAGGGCCCTGTTGACGGGTTTATGGTCGATATAGCCGGTACCGCTGGGGAGCCGCCGGAAATGCCTCCGCAGGTGCCACCTGGAAAAAGGACCCGGACGGACTTGGAGTCGGCAGATGTCGGAATTGGTTCGCCGTACGCCCCGCACTGGCGCCTGCTCGTGCACGCGTGACACGGGCTGGGGAGCTGACGAGTAGGCGGATTCCCGAATCCGTCGGGCCGTCCGCCCATTCGCGCTTGGGGGATACATGCGATTTCACGTGCTGGGGCCGCTCCAGGTGCGCGACGGCGACCGGCCGGTCCGGGTGAGCGGGATCCGGCAGAGCGCCACCCTCGGCCACCTGCTGCTGCACAGCAACGAGATGGTGCCCGTGAGCAGGCTGATCGACGCGGTCTGGCCGACCAGGGTGCCGCCCACCGGCAGGCAGGTGCTGCACAACGCCATCTTCCGGCTGCGCGGCCTGCTGGCCGAGGCCCGGAGCGCGGGCCGCCCCGTCGAACTGCTGCGCGACGGCCCCGGCTACACCCTGCTGGTCGACGACGACTCCCTCGACCTGCTGGCCTTCCTGCGCCTGGCGGCCCTCGGCCGCCGCGAGCTGCGGGAGGGGAGACCCGACTCGGCCTCCGCCACGCTCCGCGCCGCGCTGGGGCTGTGGCGGGGCCCCGCGCTGGCCGACCTGGCCGAGCACGGCTACGCCTGGCCCGAGCTGAGGGCGCTGGCCAACGACCGCTCCGCGGTGCTGCTCGACCGGATCGACGCCGACCTCGCGCTGGGGCGCTACGCGGACGTGGTCGGCGACCTGGAGCACCTCGTGGAGGCGGACCCGCTGCACGAGCAGGTCTGCGCGCGGCTGATGCGCGCGCTGTACGAGACCGGCCGCCAGGCCGACGCGCTCGGCCTGTACCGCAGGACCCGCGCGGCCCTGATCGGCCAGCTCGGCCTCGAACCGAGCCCGCGGTTGCGGGAGCTGGAGCACGCGATCCTCAACCACGAGCTCGACACCGTGCCCGCCGGGGAGCTTGTGCCCGGCGCCCGCGGGCGCGGCTGACGCCCGCCCGAAACCGCCCGAGTCCGCCCGAGCCCGGTGCGGACGACGAGGGCGGACGACCGGAGCAGACGACGAGAATGGAGAGCGCTGCATGGCGCAGATGTCACCCGTGGCGATCAAGGCGGTCGAGCAGTCGTCCCTGGAGGAGCTCAAGGACGTCAACATCGACGACATGATCGACTACGTGCACAAGGACCTGAAGAAGCTGCCCGAGTACATCGACCTGTACAAGCGCTACTTCACGCACCGCTGGAACGCCTACGACCTGGACTTCAGCCAGGACGCCGTCGACTGGCGCACCAAGATGACCGACGTGGAGCGCAAGGCGTTCACCGAGATCGCCGCCGCGTTCCACCACGCGGAGCGCCAGGTCGAGGTCGAGCTGCCGATCTTCATGCTCACCGGCAGCGAAGAGGCCAAGATGTACCTCTGCACGCAGCTGGAGGACGAGGCCAGGCACACCCTGTTCTTCGACCGCTTCTACCGGGAGGTCGTCGGCCTGCCCGGCGACAGCGTCGAGGAGCTGCTCGCCTCCTCGTTCCCGCACGTGCCCGAGACGTTCGTCGGCGCCTTCGGCCTGCTGTCCTACCTGGCCGACGACCTGCGCGTGGACCCGGAGAACCCGGCCAAGCGCGTCCGCTACGCCACCGCGTACTTCATGTGGATCGAGGGCGTGCTCGCCCTGACCATCATGAAGCTGACCCTGACCTACTGCCGCACCAAGGGCTACCTGCCCGGCTACTACACCGGGTTCATCGCGTCCTGCCGGGACGAGGCCAGGCACGTCCAGTTCGGCATGAGGTTCCTGCGCGACTCGGTCCAGGAGGACCCCCGCCTGCTGCACGAGATCCACGAGACGCTGCGCACCGAGCTGGCCATGAACGGCGGCGCGAGCGTCCCGGCCCCGCTGGAGCCGCTGGGCTTCTCCGAGGAGGAGGTCGTCCACTTCATGATCCGGCAGGTCAACAACAAGCTGTCCGACGTGGGCATCTCGCTGCCGCCGGACATCCAGGAGATGGTCAACAACATCCAGCCCGAGATCGCGGGAGGCTGACCCATGACCACGACCGCGCGGACCCACCGGTTCCTGAGCGAGGAGTGGGCGGAGGCGGCCCGCGAGCGGCTCGACCTCGGCCCGACCGAGGAGACCCTCGCCCGCAAGCAGGCCAGCTACTGGGAGTGGATCGCCGCCTCCAGGGGCGTCTACTCGCACAGCTGGGCGCTCGGCGTCGAGGGGCGCGACGGCAGCACCTCGTACCTGCACCTGACCTGGGAGCAGGGCAAGTGCGCCAAGGCCGAGATCATCCCGCCCGGCCGCCCGGTCGACGCGGACTACGTCCTCGTCGCGGTGGAGGAGACCTGGCGCCGCTTCTTCGCGGGGGAGCTCAACCACCAGCGGATGGTGGTGGACAAGCAGTTGCGGCTCACCCGCGGCGACATCCTGCTCTTCTTCCGCGCGGTGTTCTTCTTCATCGAGAGCCTCGCCGCGCTCGAACTGGTGCCCACCAGCTTCGACTGACCGGCCACCCGGCGCCGCCCGCCAGCGCGGGCGGCGCCGGGGCGCTAGCCGAGCAGGTCCGCCCCGACGGCGAACGAGCCGTACCGGCCGCGGTGGAACACCAGCGGGGCGCCCCCGGTGGTCTCGGCCAGCCGCAGCACCCGGCCGACCACGATCACGTGGTCCCCGGCGGCGTGCTCCTCCAGGACCGCGCAGTCCATCCCCGCCACCGCCCCGGCCAGGCGGGGACCGCCGTGCGCGGGCGTCCAGTCCACCCCGGCGAACCGGTCGACGCCCCTGGTCGCGAACCGCCTGCACAGCGACTCCTGCCCCGCCTCCAGCACGTTCACCCGGAACGCGCCCGCCGCCCGCAGCGCGGGCAGCGTCGAGGAGCCCCCGGCCGCGCAGAACAGCACCAGCGGGGGGTCCAGGGACACCGAGGTGAACGAGTTGCAGGCCAGGCCCACCGGCCGCCCGCCGGGGTCCTGCGAGGTGATCACCACAACGCCGGTCGGGACGTGTCCCATGACCTGGCGGAAACGCGCTCGATCGATGGTCGACATGGCACCCCTCACGTACGCGGACACTCCTGGGGAAAACCTTAGGCAGGTCCACCCCGCGATTCTTGGGACCGCCGACCAGAACGCCGCGGATGTTTGGTCCGCCAGCGCACCGGAACAACGCCGGGCCCGGTGTTCACTGGGACCGGAAAAACGCGGAAGAACGTCGCAGGAACAGCTGCGCGACCACGTCGAAGAACCGCACCGGACGAAAGGTGACCAGCGTGTCCACCGAGTTGGATCTGGGGTACGGGCCCGATGTTCAGGAGATCGTCGACCGGGCGCACGGGCTCGTCCCGCTGCTGCGCGCCCGCGCGGCCGACGGCGAGGCCGACCGGGGCATCGCCCGCGAGTGCGCGGACGCGCTGCGCGAGGCCGGTTTCTTCCGGATGAGCGTCCCCAAGCGCTTCGGCGGGGACGAGCTCGACATCCGCTCGCAGGTCGCCGCGATCGCGGCCATCGGCCGGGGCGACGCCTCGGCCGGCTGGCTGGTCAGCATCACCGGCGCCGCCGAGACGCTGTCCTCCCTGGTGTCCGAGGAGGGCGCCGAGGAGATGTTCGGCGCCACCCCGGACGTGTACGTGTGCGCCAACGGCGGCCACCACGGCGCCACCGCCACCAGGGGCGACGGCGGCTACCTGGTCTCCGGCCGGTTCCCGACGATCTCCGGCTGCGAGATCGGCGACTGGATGATCCTGGCGGTCGTGCCCGTCGTCGCGGACGGCGAGCCCACCGGCGAGCTCATCTCCATGGCCGCCCCGCCCCGCTCCGGGCGGATCGACCGCACCTGGCACGTCGCGGGGATGCGGGCCACCGGCAGCCACACCGTCGAGTACGACTCGCTGTTCGTCCCGGACCGCCGGGTCATCGAGCACGAGGTCACCGAGGCGCAGGGGCTGACGAACTTCCCCAGCCTGGAGACCTTCGCCGCCGTGGCGCACCGGTCCATCGCCTCGCTGGTCGGCGCCGCGCACGGGGCTCTCGACACCGTGCGCGCCACCCTGGACAAGGGCAAGCCGCTGATCGACACCACCTACGCGGGCGCGCTCGACTCGCCCCTGGTGCGCCAGTGGCTCGGCGAGGCCACGCACCTGGTGGACACCGCCTACCGGCACATGCTCACCGCGGCCGACATCTACGACGCGGCCAGGGCCAGGGGCGACATGTCCCGGCAGGAGCGCACCACCGCGCGGATGCACGGGACCTCCGCGCTGGAGGCCGCCCGCCAGGCCATGGCGAGGATCCTCGACCTCGGCGGCACCGGCGGCTTCGCCAGCGCCAACCCGCTCCAGCGCTACTGGCGCGACTTCGAGGTCGGCAGCCACCACATCCACTTCAGCAAGTTCGTGGCCTCCGAGGACTACAGCCGGACCCTGCTGGGCGACCCGACGCCCGTCTCGCTCATCCACTGAAAACACCGCGCACGGCGAACGGCTCGCCGCCCCCGGACGGGGCGGCGAGCCGTTCGCGCGCCGCGCCGCCGGGTCAGCGGGAGCCGAACCGGTTGTCCACGGCGAACCGCCACTTGCCGTCCTGCTCGCGCACCAGCACGTCGGTGGCCCGCCCGCGCTGCGTCTCGCGCCCGCCGTCGGGCCCCTGCTCCTCCAGCGACCACTCGGTCACCACCAGGGCGACGTCCCCGGCCACGTAGGTGTGCACGAACTCGTAGTCGGTCCTGGGCTTCGCCTCGGCGAAGTAGGTGACCATCGCCTCGCGCAGGTCGTCGCTCCTGGACAGCGCCACTCCGGGCTCCACGACCGTCAGGCCGTGCTGCGCGTAGTTGTCCAGCAGCGCGTCCACGTCACCGGAGTTGAACGCTTCCCGGTACTTCTCCTGGATCTCCTCGAACATCTACCGCTCCTCGGGACAGGGGATCGACGTCATGCCGAGGGTAAAATCCCGCGCCGCCCGCGGAATAACCCGGCGCTAATCCGGGACTCGTCGCGGACCGCGGTTATGGATCAGTTAGCGGCTGATTAACCGGGTCCGAAAAAATACGTTCAGGCCGACCGGAAGGAGCAGTCATGGCGGAGCGGTC
Organism: Actinosynnema mirum DSM 43827; assembly: GCF_000023245.1. GTDB lineage: Bacteria > Actinomycetota > Actinomycetes > Mycobacteriales > Pseudonocardiaceae > Actinosynnema > Actinosynnema mirum. The sequence goes on along the minus strand of NC_013093.1, from coordinate 5,272,317 downwards.
CGAAGAACTGGTCGACGGTGTCCTGCGCAAGGCCACGAGCGAGGTCGGGCTCGACGTCGAGTACGTCCGCGCCGAGGGCAACACCCTGTTCGCGAGAGGGCGGGACGGCTCCGAGGTGCCGGTGTCCGACTACCTCGGCGGCTTCGGGGCGCTGCTGCTCGGCCACAACCACCCCGACCTGGTCGCGGGCCTGGTCGACCGGCTCCGGCGCGGCGCGCCCGTGCTCACCCAGCTCTCCCTCGCGCCGCAGGCGAACGAGGTGGTCGACACCCTCAACCGCGTGCTGCGCCGCGAGTTCGGCGTCGACGAGCCGTACTTCGGGGTGTTCGCCAACAGCGGCGCCGAGGGCGTCGAGGTCGCCGTCAAGCACGCCGAGCTGGACCGCGCGCTGCGGGCGGCCGAGCTGCTGGCCGAGGTCGACGCGAACGCCGACGCCGCGCTCGCCGCCCCCGGCGCGGAGGTCGACGCCTCCGCGCTGGGCCTGCCCGCCGGGACCCCCGTGGCCGAGGTCGTGGCCCTGCTGCGGGAGCGCAACGCGGCCACGCTGGCGGACCCGCCCCGGCTCGTCGCCCTCGAAGGCGGCTTCCACGGCAAGCTCATGGGCTCCGGCCAGCTCACCCACAACCCCGACTACCGGCTGCCGTTCACCCCGCTCGGCGCGCGGGCCCTGTTCGCCCCCGCCGACGCCGACGGGCTGCGCGCCGTCCTGGAGGGCGCGCGGGCCACCGTCCACGACCTGCGCGTCACCGCCGACCGGATCGAGGTCGTCCCGCGCGACGCCCCCGTGTTCTGCGCGCTGCTGCTCGAACCGGTGCAGGGCGAGGGCGGCATCGTGCCGCTCCCCGCCGAGTTCGCCAAGCGTGTCCAGGAGCTGTCCGCCGAGTTCGGCTGCCCGGTCGTCGTCGACGAGATCCAGAGCGGCGCCGGACGCACGGGCGCCTTCTTCGCCGCCTCCCAGCTCGGCCTGCTCGGCGACTACGTCGTGCTGTCCAAGAGCCTGGGCGGCGGCCTCGCCAAGCTCTCGGTCACCCTGGTGCGGGCGAGCCGCTACCGCGCCGAGTTCGAGATGCTGCACAGCTCCACCTTCGGCAAGGACGGCCTGTCCACCTCGGTGGCCGCCGCCGTGCTCGACCTCCTGGAGGCCGACGGCGGCGCGCTCTACCGGGTCGTCGCCGAGCGCGGGGAGCGCCTCGGCGCGGCCCTGCGCGCCGTGCGCGACGACCACCCCGACGTCATCGCCGACGTCCGGGGCCTCGGCCTGCTGCGCGGCGTCGAGTTCGCCGACCTGTCCACGTCCGGCTCCGCGCTCGCCGCGGACCTCCAGGCGCAGGGCCGGTTCGGGTTCCTGGCCAGCGGCTACCTGCTGCACGAGCACCGCGTCCGGCTGTTCCCCACCGGCAGCGCGCCCAGCACCCTGCGGTTGCAGCCCTCCGTCCAGGTCACCGACGAGGAGATCGACCGCCTCGCCACCGGGCTGCGCGCCCTGTGCGCCCTGCTGCGCGACGGCGACGACGCGGGCCTGACCGCGTTCGCGGGCGCGCGGGCCTTCTAGGAGCCGGGGATGCCGACCACCGCGCGACCACCGCTGTTCCCGGCGCCCGCCGCCGAGGGCGCCCCCGCCTGCCGGGCCGAGGTGCTCGCCGAGGCCGAGGCCCGCTGCGGGCGCGCGGGCGTCCGCTGGGCCGTGGCCACCGGGCGCGCCCTGCTCGCGGACATCACCCGCGACCTGGCCGACCGCCGCGAGCTGTCCGGGTGCGACGACGTCCGGCTCACCTCGGACGACCACGCCTTCCTCGAACTCGTCGCCCTGTGGTGCGCGCTGCGGCTGAGCGGGGTCCGGCGCCCGCCGGACGCGCTCGCCCACGACGTCGAGGCCGCCGTGCGCACCCACGTGGAGCGCGGCTTCGACCTCGACGGGCCGCTGACCCTGATCCGCATGGCACACGCCGGGATCACCAGGGACCTGATGGGCAGGTGCGACCCGCCCGAAGGCCCCGCCCACCGGGTGGCGGCCCTGCGCGAGCTGTCCGACGGGCTGTTCGACGCCGTGGAGGTCCTGTGCGGGCTGGTGTCCGCCGGGTTCTCGCGGGAGCGGCAGCGCTGGCGCGGCGGGCTGGCCGGGCAGCGCAGGGAGCTGGTGCGCCGCGTGCTGCGCGGCGAGCACGTGCCGGAGGACCGGGCCACCGGCAGGCTCGGCTACGACGTGACCCAGCAGCACCTGGCCGTGCTGGTGCGGTCCGAGACCGAGCGGCGCGGCGCCGACCTGGAGCGCGCCGCGCTGCGCCTGCTCGGGCGGGCGGGCTGCACGGCGAGGCTGCTCGTCCCGGCGGGCGCGGCCGAGCTGTGGGCGTGGGGCGCGCAACCCGACGCGGGCGCCGTCCTCGCCGGGACGCCCCTGCCCGACGGGGTGCGCGCCGCGACCGGGCTGCCCGCCCCCGGCCTCGCCGGGATGCGCGCCTCGCACCTGCAGGCCGTGACCGCCGCCGGGATCGGCGCCCGCGCGGGCGCGGCGGGGGTGCACGAGTACCGGGACCTGGAGCTGGTCTCCCTGCTGGCCGCGCACGAGACGGCCGCCGCCGCGTTCGTGGCGCGCGAGCTGGGGCCGCTGGCGGAGGACAGCCCGACCGCGCGGGCGCTGCGGGCGACCCTCAAGTCCTACCTGGACTCCGACCGCAGCCCCGCCGCGGCGGCCAAGAACCTGCACGTCGCCAAGAACACCGTGCTGTACCGGGTGCGCAAGGCCGAGCGGCTGCGGGGCAGCCCGCTCGGGGAGAACCGGCTGCGGCTGCACGCCGCGCTGCACCTGGCGGAGGTCCTGCTCGCGGGCGGCGAGCGGACCTCGGGCGCGACGGCGACCGCCCGCACGCAGACGGCCTGAGCACGGTTCACGCGGTTTCGGCGCGATGGGGTGGCGGATGAGCACGTCCAGCAAGGGCGACCGCGCGGTCGCCGTCATCGGTCTGTCCTGCCTGCTGCCGGGCGCGCCGGACCCCGAGCGGTTCTGGCGGCTGCTGGCCGAGGGGCGGCACGCCGTCGTCGACGGCCCGGACGGGCCCGCCGGGGTGGTCGGGGGGACCGACCGGTTCGACGCGGACTTCTTCGGCGTCCCGCCCAGGGAGGCCGCCGCGATGGACCCGCAGCAGCGGGTGCTGATGGAGCTGGCCTGGGCGGCGGTGGAGGACGCCCGCCTGCTGCCCGCCGCGCTGCGCGGCGGTCGCACCGGGGTGTTCGTCGGCGCGATGGCCGACGACCACGCGCTGCTGGCCGCCCGGCTCGGGCCGGACGCGGTCACCCGGCACACCCTGACCGGGGTGAGCCGGGCGCTGCTGGCCAACCGGATCTCCTACCACCTCGGGCTGTGCGGGCCGAGCCTGACCGTCGACTCCGGCCAGTCCTCGTCGCTGGTCGCCGTGCACCTGGCGGCGGAGAGCGTGCGGCGGGGCGAGTCGCGGCTGGCGCTGGCCGCCGGGGTGAACCTGAACCTGGCGCCCGACAGCACGGTCCGGGCGCGGCGGCTCGGCGCGCTGTCCCCGGACGGGCGCAGCTTCACCTTCGACGCCAGGGCCAACGGGTACGTGCGCGGCGAGGGCGCGGCGGTCGTGCTGCTCAAGCCGCTGGCGGACGCGCTCGCCGACGGGGACCGGGTGCGCGCGGTGCTCCTGGGCGGCGCGGTGAACAACGACGGCGCGGGCGAGAACCTGACCACGCCCACCGCGCGGGGGCAGCGCGCGGTGGTGGAGCGGGCGCACCGGGACGCGGGCGTCGACCCGGCGGAGGTCGCGTACGTCGAGCTGCACGGCACCGGGACCCGCGTCGGGGACCCGGTGGAGGCGGCCGGGCTGGGGGCGGCGTTCGCGGGGAGGCGCGAGGCGCTGCCGGTCGGGTCGGTGAAGACGAACATCGGGCACCTGGAGGGCGCGGCGGGGATCGCCGGGCTGGTGAAGGTGGTGCTGGCGCTGGGGCGGCGCGAGCTGCCCGCGAGCTTGAACTACGCGACGCCCAACCCGGACATCCCGCTGGGGGAGCTGGGGCTGCGGGTGCAGCACGAGCACGGCGCGCTGCCCGCGCGGGGTCGGGTGGTGGCGGGCGTGTCGGCCTTCGGGATGGGCGGGACGAACTGCCACGTGGTGCTGGCCACCGCGCCGGAGGCGGTTGAGGGCGCGGTGGCCGCGCCTGGGGGCGCTGCGCTTGGGGAGGTCGCGCCCGAGGCCGCCGCCGGGGCAGATGCCGCCGCCGGGGCAGATGCCGCCGGGGCAGGCGCCGCCGGTGCGGTCGCCTCCGGTGCGGGCCTGACGCCCGGCGGTGCTCCGGCCGGGGGCGGCGCCGCCCCGGTGGCCGCCGTGGCCTGGCCGGTGTCGGGGGCGTCGCCCGCCGGGCTGCGCGCCCAGGCGGCGGCGTTGCGCGCGCACGTCGACGAGCGCGCCGACCTCACCCCCGAGGACGTCGGCTTCTCCCTGGCCACCACCCGCACCCACTTCCGGCACCGGGCCGTGGTCGTCGGCAGGAGCCGGGCGGAGCTGCTGTCCGGGCTGGACGCGCTGCGGGCCGACCTGCCCGCGCCCGGCGTCGTGCTCGGCGAGCCCGTCGACCCGGAGGGCGGTGCGCCGGGCTCCGCGACCTCGCGCCCCACCGCCCCCGGCGGCGCCGTCCTGGTCTTCCCCGGTCAAGGCGCCCAGTGGCCCGGCATGGCCGTCGCCCTGCGGGCCGAGTCGCGCGCGTTCGCCGCCGCGCTGGACGACTGCGCCGACGCGATCCAGCCGCACGTGGACTGGTCCGTCGCGGACGTCCTGCGGGCCGCGCCGGGCAGCGCCGCGCTCGACCGGGTCGACGTGGTGCAGCCCGCGCTGTTCGCCGTGATGGTGTCGCTCGCCGCGCTGTGGCGGGACTCGGGGGTGCGGGTCGACGCCGTGATCGGGCACTCGCAGGGCGAGATCGCCGCCGCCGTGGTCGCGGGCGCGCTGTCCCTGGCGGACGGCGCGGCCGTGGTCGCGCTGCGCAGCCGGGCGATCGCGGGCATGGCGGGCAGCGGCGGGATGCTGTCGGTGCCGCTGCCCGCGCGGCGGGTGCGCGCCGATCTCGCCGACCTGGCGGGCGCGGTCGGCGTGGCCGCGGTCAACGGGCCCGCCAGCACGGTGGTGTCCGGCGACGCCGACGCGCTGCGGTCGCTGCTGGCCCGCTACACCGCCGACGGCGTGGACGCCAGGACCGTCCCGGTCGACTACGCCTCCCACTCCGCGCACGTCGAGGTGCTCCGCGAACGGCTGCTGACCGAGCTGGCCGGCGTCAGCCCGCGCGCCTGCGGCACCCCGTTCTACTCGACCCTCACCGGCGACCTGCTCGACACCACCGCCCTGACCGCCGACTACTGGTACCGCAACCTGCGCGGCACGGTGGAGCTGGACCGGGCCGTGCGCGCCGCGCTCCGCGACGGGGCCCGCGCCTTCGTGGAGAGCAGCGCGCACCCCGTGCTGGCCCACGGCATCGGGCAGACCGTCGACGACACCGGGTCGACCGCCCTGGTGACCGGCACGCTCCGCCGGGAGCAGGGCGGCAGCGACCAGTTCCTGCGCTCCCTCGCCAGGGTCCACGTGCGCGGCGGCGTCGACTGGGCGGACTTCCACCGGTCGACGGGCGCCCGCGCGGTCGACCTGCCCGGCTACGCGTTCCAGGGCGAGCGGCACCGGCTCGGCGGCGACGCCCTCCCCGCCGTGACCGCCCCGTCCGGCGCGAGCGCGCGGGACGAGGCAGCCCCGACCACCGACCAGCCCCCGGTCGACGTGACCGCCGCCGTCCGGGCCAGCGCCGCCGCCGTGCTCGGCCTGCCCTCCCCGGACGCGGTCCCGCTCGACCGGACGTTCAAGCAGCTCGGCCTCGACTCCGCGGGCGCGGTCGAGTTCCGCGACCTGCTGGCCGCGACCCTCGGCCGCCGCCTCCCGGTGTCGCTCACCTACGACCACCCCACCCCCGAGCGCGTCGTCGGCTCGCTGACCGGGACCACCACCACCGGGACCACCACCCGCGCCGGGCACGCGCGGGGGGACGACCGGGAGCCCATCGCCGTCGTGGCCATGAGCGGACGCTGGCCCGGCGGGGCCGACAGCCCCGAGGCGCTGTGGCGGCTGGCCGCCGACGGGGTCGACGCGATCAGCCCGTTCCCGGACAACCGGGGCTGGGACCTGGCCCGGCTGCACGACCCGGACGGCCGCCGCCCCAACACCTCCCGCACCCGCGAGGGCGGTTTCCTGCACGACGCCGACCTGTTCGACGCCGCCTTCTTCGGCCTGAGCCCCCGCGAGGCCGCCGCCATGGACCCGCAGCAGCGGCTGCTGCTGGAGTCCGCCTGGGAGCTGTTCGAGCGCGCGGGCCTCGACCCGACGGGCCTGCGCGGCAGCCGCACCGGCGTGTTCGTCGGCATGATGCCGCCCGAGTACGGCAGGCGGATGCACCGCACCCCCGGAGGCCACGAGGGGCACGCCCTGACCGGCTCCGCCACCAGCGTCGCCTCCGGCAGGCTGGCCTACGTCTTCGGCCTGGAGGGGCCCGCGCTGACCGTGGACACCGCCTGCTCGGCGTCCCTGGTCTCCCTGCACCTGGCCGTGCGGTCGCTGCGCTCCGGCGAGAGCGCCATGGCCGTCGCGGGCGGCGTCGCGGTGATGTCCGCGCCGGGCATGTTCACCGAGTTCAGCAAGCAGGGCGGACTCGCCCCGGACGGCCGCTGCAAGCCGTTCTCCGCCGCCGCCGACGGCACCGCCTGGGCGGAGGGCGTCGGGCTGCTGCTGCTCCAGCGCCTGTCGGACGCGCGCCGCGACGGCAACCCGGTGCTCGCGGTGGTCCGGGGCAGCGCGGTCAACTCCGACGGCGCGTCCAACGGGCTGACCGCCCCGAACGGCCCCGCGCAGGAGCGGGTGATCCGCGCCGCGCTCGCCGACGCGGGACTGGCGCCCGAGGACGTGGACGCCGTGCAGGCGCACGGCACCGGCACCGCGCTCGGCGACCCGATCGAGGCCAGGGCGCTGATCAACACCTACGGCGACCGCCCCGAGGGGCGACCGCTGCTGCTGGGCTCGGTCAAGTCGAACATCGGCCACACCCAGGCCGCGGCGGGCGTCACCGGGGTGATCGTCGCGGTGCAGGCGCTGCGCGCGGGCCTGGCGCCGGGCACCCTGCACCTGACCGGGCCCACGCCGCACGTGGACTGGTCGGCGGGCTCCGTGCTGGTGCCTGCGGCGACGACGCCGTGGCCGGAGGTCGACCGGCCGAGGCGGGCCGGGGTGTCGTCGTTCGGGATCAGCGGCACCAACGCGCACGTGATCGTCGAGCAGCACGTCGAGCAGCACGTCGAGCAGCACGTCGAGCCCGCCGCGCAGCCGCCTGTCACGCAGCCGCCTGTCACGCAGCCGCCTGTCACCCAGCCGCCCGACGAGGGCGGCGCGGGCAGAAGCGGTGCGGGCGAGGCCGGCGCGACCTCCCCGGACCCCGGCGGCCTGACCGCGCCGCTGCCGTGGGTGCTGTCCGGGAGGGACCCCGCCGCCGTGCGGGCCCAGGCCGCCGCGCTGGCCGACCACGTCGCCGCCCGCCCCGACCTGCGCGACGCCGACGTCGCGCTCGCCCTCGCCACCACCAGGGCGCGCTGGGACCACCGGGCCTCGGTCGTCGGCGTGGACCGCGCCGAGCTGCTCACCGGCCTCCGCGCGCTCGCCGACGGCGGCGCGGGCGTCACCGAGGCCTCCGGGGCCGCGCCGCTCGTGCACCTGTTCTCCGGCCAGGGCGCGCAGCGCGCGGGCATGGGGGAGCGCCTGCACCGCGCCCACCCGGTGTTCGCCCGCGCCTGGGACGACGCCGTCGACGCCATCGACGCCATCGACGCCGTCGACGCCGTCGACGCCGAGTCGGCCGGGCGTCCCGCCACCCCGGTGCGCGAGGTGCTGTGGAGCGGCGGCGACCTCGTCCACCGCACCGACTACGCGCAGGCCGGGCTGTTCGTGCTCCAGACGGCGCTGTTCCGCCTGTTCGAGTCGTGGGGGCTGCGCCCGGAGCTGCTGATCGGGCACTCGGTCGGCGAGATCGCCGCCGCGCACGTCGCCGGTGTCCTCGACCTCCCCGACGCGGCCCGCCTGGTCGCGGCCAGGGGCCGGTTGATGGCCCAGCTCCCCCAGGGCGGGGCCATGATCGCCGTCGAGGCCACGGGTGACGAGCTGGCCGAGGCCGTGCACGGCGAACCGCTGCTGTCCGTGGCCGCCGTCAACGGCCCCCGCTCCTGCGTGCTCTCCGGAGCCGCCGACCGGGCCGAGGCGGTCGCGGAGCGGTTCACCCGGTTCGGCAGGCGGGTCAAGCGGCTGCGGGTCAGCCACGCCTTCCACTCGCCGCTGGTGGAACCGGTGCTCGACCGGTTCCGCGAGGTCCTCGCCGACCTCCGGTACGCCCCGCCCGGCCTCGCGGCCGTGTCCACGGTGACCGGCGGCCCGGTCCGCGACGAGTGGTCCGACCCGGAGTACTGGGCGCGGCACGTCGTGGCGACCGTCCGCTTCCACCAGGCCGTGTCCGGGCTGCCCGGAGCCCCCGCGTTCCTGGAGATCGGCCCCGACGGGGTGCTGACCGCGCAGGTGGACGCGATCCTCGACGGCGCCCGGCCCGCCGTGCCCGCCCTGCGCGCGGGCCAGGACGAGGAGCGGGCCGTCGCCGGCGCCCTCGGCGCGCTGCACGCCGCGGGCCGCTCCCCGGACTGGGCGGCCGTCCGGGGGCCGGGGCGGCGCCCGGTCGACCTGCCCACGACGGTCTTCGCCCGCAAGCGGTTCTGGCTCGCCGACGTCGACGCCCCCGGCGGCGACGACCACCCGCTGCTGCCGGGCGTGGTGCGGCTGGCCGACGGCGGCCTCGTGCTCACCGGCGCGGTCTCGCTGGGCGCCGCCCCGTGGCTGGCCGACCACGTCGTGCTCGACCGGGTCCTGCTGCCCGGCACCGCGTTCGCCGAGCTGGCGCTGCGCGCCGCCGACGTCGCGGGCGGCTGCGAGGTCGGGGAGCTGACCCTGCACACCCCGCTGCCGCTCGACCGGGGCGTCACGACCGAGCTCCAGGTCGCGCTGTCCCCGCCGGACGACACCGGGCGCCGCGAGCTGCGGGCGCACTCGCGCACCGGCGACGGCGAGTGGACCGGCCACGGCTCCGGCCACCTGGCCCCCGCGCGACCCGCCGCCCAGCCCACCGCCCCCGCCCCCGGTGGCCAGTGGCCGCCCCCCGGCGCGCGGCCGGTCGACCTGGTCGCGCTGCGCGCGGCGCTGCCGGAGGGCGGCTACCACTACGGCCCGGCCTTCCAGGGGCTGGTCGCGCTCTGGAGCCGGGACGACGACCTGTTCGCCGAGCTGTCCGCGCCCGAGCGGGACGACGGCTACGGCCTGCACCCGGCGCTGCTCGACGCCGCCCTGCACCCGCTGGTGGCGGCGGGCCTCGCCGAGGACGCGACCGCGCGGCTGCCGTTCGCCTGGAGCGGTGTCCGGTTGCACCGCCGGGGGGCGACCGCGCTGCGCGCCCACCTGGTCCGGGGCGGCGCGGGCGGCGCGGCCACCACGGTGACGATCACCGCGACCGACGAGCACGGCGACCCGGTCCTCACCGTGGACGAGCTGCGCCTGCTCCCGGTCAAGACCACCGGGGCCCGCCCCGCCGTCCCGCACGTGCTGCGCTGGCTCCCCGCCGCTCCGGGAGCCGCGCCGGGCCGCGTCACCACCGTCGACCTCGCCGAGTCCGGACCGGACGAGGTGACCGCCGGGGCCCGCGCGGGCCGGGTGGTGCTGGACGCGCGCGGCCTCGCGGGCGGCGACCCGGTCGTCGGCGCGCACCGCGCCGTCGCCGCCGTCACCGACGCGCTCCGCCGGTGGCTCGCGCTCGACCCGCCGCCCGCCGAGCCCCTCGTCGTGCTCACCGGCTCAGCCTCGGCCGCCGCCCCCGGCGACGACCCCGACCTGGCCACCGCCGCGCTCGCCGGGCTCCTGCGCTCCGCGCAGGCCGAGCACCCCGGCAGGCTCGCGCTGCTGGACGTCGACGGACACCCGGACAGCGCCGCCGCGCTCCCCGCCGCCCTCGGCGCGGCCGAACCGGAGCTCGCCCTGCGCCGGGGCGCGCTGCTGGCGCCCAGGCTGGCCAGGCGCACCGGCGGCACGCACACCCCCTTCGCCCCCGACCCCGACGGCACCGTCCTGGTCACCGGCGGCACCGGCGCGCTCGGCGCGCTGGTCGCCCGCCACCTGGTCGCCGAGCACGGCGTCCGCCACCTGCTGCTCACCAGCCGCCGGGGCCCGGACGCGCCCGGCGCGGTCGAGCTGGTGGCCGAGCTGACCGCGCTGGGCGCCCACGTCCGGGTCGCGGCCTGCGACGCCGCCGACCGCCCCGCGCTGGCCGGGCTGCTCGACTCGACGCCCACCGCGCACCCGCTCACCGCCGTGGTGCACGCCGCCGGGGTGCTCGCCGACGGCGCCCTCACCACCGCCGACCCCCGCGACACCGAGGCGGTGCTGCGCGCGAAGGTCGACGCCGCGTGGAACCTGCACGAGCTGACGGCGGACGCCGACCTGGCCGCCTTCGTGCTGTTCTCCTCCGCCGTCGGCGTGCTGGGCAACCCCGGCCAGTCCGGCTACGGCGCGGCGAACACCTTCCTGGACGCGCTGGCCGTCCACCGCGCCGCCAGGGGGCTGCCCGCCGTCTCGGTCGCCTGGGGGCTGTGGAGCGCGGGCATGGCCGACGGCCTGTCCGCCACCGACCTCGCCCGGCTCGCCCGCAGGGGGCTGGCCCCCACCCCCGTCGCGCAGGCGCTGGCCCACTTCGACGCGGCGCTGGGCTCCGACGCGCCCGCCGTCGTCGCCGCCCGCCTCGACCTGTCCGGGTGGACGCCGGAGCACGGCCCGCCGGTGCTGGGCGACCTGGCCTCGGCGGGCGGCGCGCCCGCGCCCGCCGCCCCTGCCAGGCCGCTCGCGGCCCAGCTCGCGACGCTGTCCGCCGAGGAGGGCCACCGGCTCGTCCTGGACCTGGTGCTGCGCACCGCGGCCGACGTCCTCGGGCACCACGACCCCGGCGCGGTCAAGCCGCACGTCGGGTTCCTGGCGGCCGAGTTCGACTCGCTCAGCGCGGTCGAGCTGCGCAACCGGCTCGCCGCGCTCACCGCCCTGCGGCTGCCCAGCACCCTGCTGTTCGACCACCCGACGCCGGACGCCGTCGCCGCGCACCTGCGCGCGGAGCTGTCCGGCGGCCCGGAACCGGACCTGCTCGCCGAGCTCGACCGCCTGGAAGGCGCTTTCCGCGCGCTGGAGGACGGGACCGGCGGGGACCGCGCCGCCGTCGCGGACCGGCTGGCCGCGCTGCTCGACCGCGTGGGCGGCGGCGGCGCGCTGGTTGTCGCGCAGGCGTCCGAGGACGAGCTGTTCGCACTGATCGACGAGGAACTCCAGCTCCCCTGAGCACGAGGAAGGCGGTCCACCGTGGCGGAAGCCGACAAGCTGCGCGAGTACCTCAACAAGGTCACGGTGCAGCTCAAGCAGGCCAAGGGCCGCGTGCGCGAACTGGACGCCGCGGCGAGCGAGCCCATCGCCGTGGTGGGCATGAGCTGCCGCTACCCCGGCGGCGCGCACGACCCCGACGGCCTGTGGGAGCTGGTGGCGTCCGGCACGGACGCGGTCACCGGCTTCCCGACCAACCGGGGCTGGGACCTGGAGGCCCTCTACGACCCGGACCCGGACCGGCCGGGCACCTCCTACCTGCGGGAGAGCGGGTTCCTGCACGACGCCGACGAGTTCGACGCCGACTTCTTCGGCGTCTCCCCGCGCGAGGCGCAGGCCATGGACCCGCAGCAGCGGCTGCTGCTGGAGTCCGCCTACTCGGCGCTGGAGGACGCGGGCCTCGCGCCCGGCGCGCTGCGCGGCAGCGACACCGGCGTCTTCGTCGGCGTCATGGCCCAGGAGTACGGGCCCAGCCTGCTCACCCCGTCGGTCGCCGAGGCCGACGGCTACCTGGTGACCGGCAACCAGCTCAGCGTCGCCTCCGGCCGCATCTCCTACACCCTGGGCCTGGAGGGGCCCGCCGTCACGGTGGACACCGCGTGCTCGTCGTCGCTGGTGGCGATGCACCTGGCGGCGCAGTCGCTGCGCAACCGGGAGTGCGACCTGGCGCTGGCGGGCGGCGTCGCGGTGCTGTCCACGCCGGGGTTCTTCGTCGACTTCTCCCGCCAGCGCGGGCTCGCCCCCGACGGCCGCTGCAAGTCGTTCGCCGCAGCCGCCGACGGCACCAGCTGGTCCGAGGGCGTTGGCGTGATCGTCCTCGCCCGGTTGTCGCACGCGCGCAGGCTCGGCTACCCGGTGCTGGCGCTGATCAGGGGCAGCGCGATCAACCAGGACGGCAGGAGCAGCCAGCTCAGCGCCCCCAACGGGCCCGCGCAGCAGCGGGTGATCCGGGCGGCGCTGGCCGCCGCCCGGCTGGGACCGTCCGAGGTGGACGCCGTGGAGGCGCACGGCACCGGAACCCCGCTGGGCGACCCGATCGAGGCGCAGGCGCTGCTGGCGACCTACGGGCGGGGCAGGCCGGGGGACCGGCCGCTGTGGCTGGGGTCGCTGAAGTCGAACATCGGGCACACCCAGGCCGCGGCCGGCGTGGGCGGCGTGATCAAGATGGTGCAGGCGATGCGGCGCGGGGTGCTGCCCGCGACGTTGCACGTGGACGAGCCGACGCCCGAGGTGGACTGGTCGTCGGGTGGGGTGGAGCTGCTGCGCGAGTCCCGCCCGTGGCCGGAGGTGGATCGGCCTCGGCGCGCCGCGGTGTCCTCGTTCGGGATCAGCGGCACCAACGCCCACCTGATCCTGGAGCAGGCCCCCGAACCCGAGCCCGCGCCCCGCGAGCTGCCGGAGGTCGTGCCCTGGGCGCTGTCCGGGCACACCGAGGCGGCGGTGCGGGCCCAGGCCGCCCGGCTGGCCGAGCACGCCGCCCGGCCCGACGCCGACCACCCGGCGGACGTCGGCCACACCCTGGCGCTGGGCCGGGACCTGCTCGACCACCGGGCCGTCGTGGCGGGTGACCGGGCCGGGCTCGCCGAGGCGCTCGCGGACCTCGCGGCGGGCCGCGCCGACGTCCACCGGGCCAGGCCCGTCCGCACCGCGCTGGTGTTCCCCGGCCAGGGCGCGCAGTGGGAGGGCATGGCCGAGGGGCTGCTGGAGACCGCGCCCGCGTTCCGCGCCGCGCTCGACGAGTGCGACGCCGCCCTGTCCCGGCACGTCGACTGGTCGGTGGTGGACGTGCTGCGGTCCGCGCCGGGCGCTCCAGGGCTGGAGCGGGTGGACGTGGTGCAGCCGGTGTCGTTCGCGGTGATGGTGGCGCTTGCCGCGTTGTGGCGGTCGGTCGGGGTGACGCCCTCCGCTGTGGTGGGGCACTCGCAGGGGGAGATCGCCGCCGCGGTGGTGGCGGGGGCGTTGTCGCTGGAGGACGGGGCGCGGGTCGTCGCGTTGCGCAGCGCCCTGATCGCGCGGGAGCTGAGCGGTCGGGGCGGGATGCTCTCGCTGGCCGTCTCCCGCGAGGAGGCGGAGGAGCTGGCCGGTGGGCTGGTGGAGGTCGCGGTCGTGAACGGCCCGGCGTCGGTGGTGCTGGCGGGGGACCCCGAGGCGTTGGCCGTGGTCGCCGCCCGGTGCGCCGAGCGCGGGGTGCGGCACCGGGTGCTGCCCGTGGACTACGCCTCGCACAGCGCCCACGTCGAGCGGATCGCGGACGCGCTGCGCGCCGAGCTGGCCGGGATCACCCCGGCGGTCGCCGACGTGCCGTTCTACTCCACGGTCACCGCGGCCCCGCTCGACACCGGTGGGCTGACCGCCGACTACTGGTACCGGAACCTGCGCCTGCCGGTGCTGTTCGCCGACACCGCCCGCGCGGTCGCCGCCGACCTCGGGAACGCGGCCTTCGTCGAGGTGAGCACGCACCCGGTGCTGGTCTCCAGCCTGGAGGACGTCCTGGCGGGCGAACCGGTCGCCGCGCTCGGCACCCTGCGCCGGGGCCAGGGCGACCTCGCCCGGTTCCTCACCGCAGCGGGCCACGCGCACAGCCTCGGCGTCGAGGTCGACTGGGGCGCCGCGCACGGCGCGGACCCGAGACGGGTGCGGCTGCCCGGATACCCGTTCCAGCGCAGCAGGTTCTGGCTCGCCGCCGACCGGTCCTCGGGCGACCCCGGCGGTCTCGGGCTCACCGCCACCGGGCACCCGCTGCTCACCGCCGCCCTCCCGGCGGCCACCGGCGGGGACGTGCTGCTCACCGGCCGGATCGGCGTGGCCACCCACCCGTGGCTGGCCGACCACGCCGTGCGCGGCGCCATGATCCTGCCGGGGACCGCCCTGCTCGAACTCGCGCTCCACGCGGGCGGCCACGCGGGGCTGCCCGTGGTGGAGGAGCTGGTCATCGAGGCCCCGCTGGACCTCGCCGAGCCCAGGCAGCTCCAGGTCGTGGTGCGCGCAGGTGCGGATGGCACGGACGGCGCAGGTGGCACGGACGGCGCAGGCGGCGCAGGCGGCTCGGATGGCGCAGGCGGCTCGGGCGGTGCGCGGGTGGTGACCATCCACTCGCGCGCGGGCGACGGCCCGTGGACGACGCACGCGACCGGCGTCCTCGGCCCCGAGCGCGCGGGTGAGCCCGACGGCCTGGACCGGTGGCCCCCGGAGGGCGCGGACCCGGTCGACGTCACCGGCGCCTACCCCGAGCTGGCCGAGCGCGGCCTCGGCTACGGGCCCGCGTTCCGGGGGCTGACCGCCGCGTGGCGGCGCGGCGGCGAGCTGTGGGCGGAGGTGGAGCTGACCGCCGACCCCGCGGGGTTCGGCGTCCACCCGGCGCTCCTGGACGCGGCGCTGCACCTGCACGCGCACCAGGGGGCCACCGACGAGGTCCGGCTGCCGTTCAGCTGGCGCGGCGCGCGGCTGCACGCGGTCGGGGCGACCAGGCTGCGCGTGCGCCTGACCCCGCTCGGGGACGGCGCGATCGCGGTGCTGGCCGTCGACCCCGCAGGCAGCCCGGTCCTCACCGCCGAGTCCCTCACCACCCGTCCCGCGCGGCGCGTGGACGCCACCGGTGACGGGCGCGGCCTGCTCCTGGAGGAGCTGTGGCTGCCGGTCGACCCGCCGAGGCCCGACGCCGCGCCGGACCGGGCGGACGGGGTGTCCGAGGTGGACGACGACGCGCCGGGGGCGGTGGTGCTCTGGCGCTCGCCGGACGTCGACGGCGACGACCTCCCCGCCGCCGTGCGGCGCTCGGTCGGTCGGGCGCTCGACGTGGTCGGGCGCTTCCTGGCCGAGGAGCGGTTCGCCGGGTCCACCCTCGTGGTCGCGACCAGGGCCGCGGTGGCCGCGCGACCGGGCGACCGGGTGGAACCGGCAGCCGCCGCCGTGTGGGGCCTGCTGCGCTCGGCCCAGTCCGAGCACCCCGGCCGCCTCGTGCTCGTGGACGACCCCGACGAGCCGGACGCCGCCCGCTGGGCCGTCGCGGGCCTGCCCCAGCTCGCGGTCAGGGGGAGCGCCGCGCTGACGCCGAGGCTGACCGGGGTCACGCCGAGCAGCACCCCGACCGGCGTCCCGACCGGCGTCCCGACCGGCATCGCGTCCGGCACCGTGCCCGGCATCGCGTCCGGCATCGCGTCCGGCACTGCGCCCGGCACCGTGCCCGGCATCGCGTCCGGCACCTCGACCGGTGCCGCGCCTGGTGAGGCGGCTGGCATCGCGCCCGGCACTGCGCCCGCCACCTCGACCGGTGCCGTGCCCGGCATCGCGCCCGGCGCCGTGCCTGGTGAGGCGGCTGGCACCCCGACCGGCATCGCACCCGGCGCATCGACCGGCACTGCGCCCGGCACTGCGCCCGGCGATGCGCCCAGCACCGTGCCCGGCGTCGCGCCCGGCGCTCCGACCAGCGTGGTGCCCGGCGAGGCGACCGCCCCCGCCGCCCCCGCCGCCCCCGACCCCTGGTCACCCGACACGACCGTCCTGATCACCGGCGGCACCGGCGCGCTCGGCGCCCTGCTCGCCCGGCGTCTCGTCGCCGCGCGCGGGGTCCGCCACCTGCTGCTCACCAGCCGCCGGGGCCCGGACGCGCCCGGCGCTGCCGAGCTGGTCGCCGAGCTGACCGACCTCGGCGCCCACGTCCGGGTCGTCGCCTGCGACACCGCCGACCGGGAGGCCGTGCGCGCCCTGCTCGCCGGGCTCGACCGACCGCTCGGCGCGGTGGTCCACACCGCCGGGGTGCTCGACGACGCCACCTTCGACGCGCTCACCCCCGAGCGGGTGGACCGGGTGCTGCGGGCCAAGGTGGACGGCGCCTGGCACCTGCACGAGCTGGCCGCCGGGGTGGGCGCGTTCGTGCTCTACTCCTCCCTCGCCGGCCTGATCGGCACCCCCGGCCAGGCCAACTACGCCGCCGCCAACGCCGCGCTCGACGCGCTCGCCCGCCACCGCCGCGACCGCGGCCTGCCCGCCACCTCCCTCGCCTGGGGCCTGTGGGCCCCCGCGGGCGGCATGACCGGGCACCTCGGCGACGCCGACCGCGCCCGCCTCGCCCGCTCCGGGCTGCTCCCGATCACCGCCGAGGCCGGGCTCGCGGCCTTCGACGCCGCGCTCGCCGCCGACCGCCCGGTGCTGGCGCTCACCCCGCTGGACCGCTCCGCCCTGCGCGCCGCCGACCCGGACACCCTGCCCGTCCCGCTGCGCGGCCTCGTGCCGCGCGCCCCGCGCAAGGCCGCGCCCGGCGACGCCACCGGCTTCGCCGAGCGGCTGCGCGCCCTCACCGACCGGGGCAGGCGCGCCGCGCTGCTCGACCTGGTGCGCGGCCACGTGGCGAACATCCTCGGCCACGCCGACCCGGCGGCGGTGCCCGAGGAGCAGGCGTTCCGCGACCTCGGGTTCGACTCGCTGACCTCGGTCGAGCTGCGCAACAGGCTCACCAGGGCCACCGGGGCGAGGCTGCCCGCCACCCTGGTGTTCGACCACCCCACCCCGGCGGCGCTCGCGCTCTTCCTCGGCTCCGCGCTGGGCGTCGACGACCCGGCGCGCGCCACCGGGGCCGGTGACCGCGCCGTCCGGGCGGCGGCCCCGGACGAGCCGGTGGCGATCGTCGG
This sequence comes from Actinosynnema mirum DSM 43827, assembly GCF_000023245.1. Classification (GTDB taxonomy): domain Bacteria; phylum Actinomycetota; class Actinomycetes; order Mycobacteriales; family Pseudonocardiaceae; genus Actinosynnema; species Actinosynnema mirum. The sequence continues at coordinate 5,255,204 of NC_013093.1, read as the reverse complement.
CATGGCCTGCCGGTTCCCCGGCGGCGCGGACACCCCCGACCTGCTGTGGGACCTGCTCGTGGACGGCCGCGAGGGCCTGTCCGCCTTCCCCGCCGACCGGGGCTGGCCGGACCGGGTGGGCGCCGGGCTCGGCGGGTTCCTGCCGGGCGCGGCCGACTTCGACCCGGCGTTCTTCGGCATCTCCCCGCGCGAGGCGCTCGCCATCGACCCGCAGCAGCGGCTGCTGCTGGAGACCGCGTGGGAGGCGATGGAGAGCGCGGGCATCGACCCGACCACCCTGCGCGGCACCGGCACCGGGGTCTTCGCGGGCGCGATGTACCGGGACTACAGCGGCCGGTTCACCGGGGCCGACGGCTACGAGGACGTGCTCGGCGCGGCCAACGCGGGCGGCGTGCTGTCCGGCCGCGTCTCCTACGCCCTCGGCCTCGAAGGCCCCTCGGTGAGCATCGACACCGCGTGCTCGTCGTCGCTGGTGGCGATGCACCTGGCGGCGCAGGCGCTGCGCGGCGGCGAGTGCGGGCTGGCGCTGGCGGGCGGGGTCACCGTGATGGCCACCCCGGACACGTTCGCCGAGTTCTCCCGGCAGGGCAACCTCGCCCCGGACGGCCGGTGCAAGTCGTTCGCCGAGGGCGCCGACGGCACCGGCCTGTCCGAGGGGGTGGGGTTGCTGCTGCTGGAGCGGCTCTCCGACGCCCAGCGCAACGGGCACCGGGTGCTTGCCGTGCTGCGGGGATCGGCGGTCAACCAGGACGGCGCGTCCAACGGGCTGACCGCGCCGAACGGTCCCGCCCAGGAGCGGGTGATCCGGGCGGCGCTGGCCACCGCCCGGCTGGAACCGTCCGAAGTGGACCTGGTCGAGGCGCACGGCACCGGCACCACCCTGGGCGACCCGATCGAGGCGCAGGCGCTGCTCGCCACCTACGGCCAGGGCCGTGACGCGGACCGGCCGCTGTGGTTGGGCTCGGTCAAGTCGAACCTGGGGCACACCCAGGCGGCGGCCGGGGTCGCCGGTGTGATCAAGGTCGTTCAGGCGATGCGGCACGGGGTCCTGCCCGCCACCCTGCACGTGGACGAGCCGACGTCCGAGGTGGACTGGTCGTCGGGCGGCGTGGAGCTGCTGCGGCACAACCGCTCCTGGCCCGAGGCAGGTCGCCCGAGGCGCGCCGCGGTGTCCTCGTTCGGGATCAGCGGCACCAACGCCCACGTCGTGCTGGAGCAGGCCCCCGAGGCGGCCGGGCCGGAACCCGACCGCGACCTGCCGGACACCGCGCCGCTGGTGCTGTCCGCCCGGACCACCGGGGCGCTGCGCGCGCAGGCCGACCGCGTCGCCGCCCTGCTCGACGCCCGCCCCGACCTGCCCGTCGCCGACGTCGCCCTGTCGCTGGCCACCACGCGCACCGCGTTCGCGCTGCACGCCTCGGTGACCGGGGCCGACCGCGCCGACCTGGTGGGCGGGCTGCGGGAGTTCGCGGGCGCCGGGACCGGGAGCACCGCCTCCGCGGGCGGGCTGGCGCTGCTGTTCTCCGGGCAGGGCGCGCAGCGCGTCGGCATGGGCCTCGGGCTGCGCGCCGCCCACCCGGTGTTCGCGCGGGCCTGGGACGAGGCCATGGCCGCCGTGGAGGCCGAGCAGCCCGGTCCGGTCCCGCTGCGGGAGGTCCTCGAAGGCCGCCCCGACCTGGTCGACCGCACCGACTACGCGCAGACCGGGCTGTTCGTGCTCCAGACGGCGCTGTTCCGGCTCTACGAGTCGTGGGGGCTGCGCCCGGACCGGGTGATCGGGCACTCGGTGGGCGAGATCGCCGCCGCGCACGTGGCCGGGGTGCTGTCCCTGGCGGACGCGGCCCGGCTGGTGGCGGCCAGGGGCCGGTTGATGGCCGGGCTGCCGCCGGGCGGGGCCATGATCGCGGTCGAGGCCACCGAGGACCGGCTCCGCCCCCTGCTGGAGGGCGAGCCCCTGCTCGGCCTCGCCGCCGTCAACGGCCCCACCTCGCTCGTCGTCTCCGGCGACCGAGCCAGGGCCGAGGCGGTCGCCGCCCGCGTCGCCGAGCTCGGCGGGCGCACCAGACCGCTGCGGGTCAGCCACGCCTTCCACTCCCCGCTGATGGCCCCCGTGCTGGACGACTTCCGCGCCGTCCTCGACGACCTGGCCTACCGGCGGCCGGACACCACGATCGTCTCCACGGTCACCGGAGCCCCGGTCGCCGACGACATGTCCGGCCCCGACTACTGGCTCCGGCACGTCCTGGCCACCGTCCGCTTCCACGACGCCCTGACCGCGCCGGGCGAGCGCCCGCTGTCCGCCCACCTCGAACTCGGCCCGGACGGGGTGCTCGCCGCCCAGGCCGGGCGGGTGCTGGACGGCCAGGTCGTCACCCACGCCCTGCGGGCGGGCCAGGACGAGGCGCGCACCGCCACCGCCGCCCTCGGCGAGCTGCGCCGCGCGGGCCACGAGCCGGACTGGTCCCGCGTGCTCCCCGGCGCGCGGACCGCGCCGCTGCCCACCTACCCGTTCCAGCGGGAGCGCTACTGGCTCGCCGGGGCGCGACCGGCGGCCACGCCGTCGGCGGTCGGGCAGCAGCCCGCGCACCACCCGCTGCTGGGCGCGGCCGTGCCGCTGGCCGGGGACGGGACCCTGGTGCTCACCGGGCGGCTCGACCCCGACGCGCCGGGCTGGCAGGCCGACCACCGGGTGCTGGGCCGGGTGGTCCTGCCGGGGACCGCGCTGCTCGACCTCGTGCTGCACGCAGCGGGACTGGTGGGTGCGGGCGTGGTCAGGGCGGGCGTGGTCGACGCGGGCCCGGTCGGTGCGACGGTCTTGGACGAGCTGCTCGTCGAGACCCCGCTCGAACTCGACGGGCCGAGGCAGGTGCAGGTGGTGGCGAACGGGGCGGCCGGGTGGATCAGGGTCCACTCCAGGCCGGAGGAACCCGACGCCGAGTGGGTCCAGCACGCCACCGCGACCACCACCACGGCGGAGCGGAGCGCACCGCCTGAGCCTGGGGGACAGCGGCCGGGGGAGCAGCGGCCGGGGGAGCAGTGGCCGCCCACCGGGGCGACCCCGCTCGACCCGGCCGCCCTCCGCGCCGACCTCGCCGACCGGGGACTGGACCTGGGCCCCGCTTTCCTCGGGCTGCGCGCCGCGTGGCGTCGCGGCGACGAGCTGTTCGCCGAGGTGGCCGCCGACGACCGGGCGGGCGAGGACCGGGCGGGCGACGGCCGGGCTGGGCACACCGTGCACCCCGCGCTGCTCGACGCGGCCCTGCACCCGGCCGCGCACGCCGGCACGGGGCTGCGGCTGCCGTTCAGCTGGAACGGCGTCCGGTCGCACGCCACCGGCGCGCGGGCGCTGCGGGTCCGGCTGACCGAGCTGGGGGAGGGCGCGGTGTCCGTGCGCGCCGAGGACCCGTCCGGGCGGCCGGTGCTGACCGTCGACCGGCTGACCACCCGACCGGTCGACGCGGCGGGTCTCACCGGAAGGCCGCGCACCACGGGCGCCGTGCACGTGCTCGCCTGGCGCCCCCTGGCCACGCCGGTCGGCGCCCACCCCGAGCCCGCGGTCGTCGCGGCCCCCGAGACGGGGGACGGCGGACCGGCGGCGGTCCGGGAGGCGCTGCGCGTCGTGCTCACCGGTGTGGCGCGGGCGCTGGCCGAGCCCACCGGGACCGCCGTGGTGCTCACCAGGGGCGCGGTCGCCGTCGACGACGGGGAGAGCCCGGACCTGGCGGGCGCGGCGGTCTGGGGCCTGGTGCGCTCCGCCCAGGCCGAGCACCCCGGCCGCCTCGTGCTCGTCGACGCCGACCCGGCGCCCGCCGCCGGTCGGCCCCCGGCCGGATCGACTCCGGCCGGATCGACCCCGGTCGAGTCCAGCGGCGGGCCGGGCGCCGACCACGACCCCGGTCCGACCGGGGGTCTCCCGAGCGGGCTGGACCTGGCCGCGCTCGTCGCCACCGGCGAGCCGCAGATCGCCGTGCGCTCGGGGCGGGCCCACGTCCCCGAGCTCGTCCCCGCCCCCGCCGGCCACGCGCGCCAGGGCGATAGCCCCACCGAGGACGCGCCTCCCACCGAGCACCCCACCCCCACCGAGCACCCCACCCCCGCGGGCCACCCCACCCCCACCGCCCCGTGGACCGAGCGCAGCCGCGTCCTGGTCACCGGTGCCGCGGGCGCCCTCGGGTCCGCCACCGCGCGCCACCTCGTGCTCGCCCACGGCGTGCGCGACCTGGTCCTGGTGGGCAGGCGCGGGGTGCCCGAGGAGCTGGTCGCCGAGCTGACCGGCCACGGGGCCACCGTCACGGCCCTCGCCCTCGACGTGTCCGACCGGGACCGGGTCGCGGCCCTGGTCGCCGAGCACCCGGTCACCGCCGTCGTCCACGCGGCCGGGGTGCTCGACGACGGCGTGCTCACCGCGCTCACCGAGGAGCGCTTCGACTCGGTGCTGCGCCCCAAGGTCGACGCGGCCTGGCACCTGCACGAGCTGGCCGGACCGGTCGAGCAGTTCGTGCTCTTCTCCTCCGTCGCGGGCCTGCTGGGCGGCGCGGGGCAGGCCAACTACGCGGCGGCCAACGCCGCGCTCGACGCCATCGCCACCCACCGCGCCCGCCTCGGCCTGCCCGCCCGCTCCCTGGTGTGGGGTCCGTGGACGGGCGGCGGCATGGCGGACCGGCTCGCCGCCGCCGACCGGGACCGGCTGCGCGACCGGGGCCTGCTGCCGATCACCGAGGTCGCGGGCGCGGCGCTGTTCGACGCCGCCCTGCGCTGCCCGGCCCCGGTGGTCGTGCTCGCCCCGCTCGACCGGGCCGCCACGAGGAGCGGCCCGGTGCCCCCGGTGCTGCGCGCCCTGCTGCCCGCCGCACCACGCCGCGCAGCCGAGCCCGCCGACCACACCGACCTCGCCGACCGGTTGCGCGCACTCGGCGAGCGCGAGCGCGACCACCTGCTGCTGGGCGTGGTCCGCTCGCACGTCGCCTCGGTGCTCGGCCACCGGGACCCGTCGGCGATCGACCGGGACGAGGCGTTCACCGACCTCGGCTTCGACTCGCTGACCGCCGTCGAGCTGCGCAACCGGCTCGCCGACGGCACCGGCCTGCGGCTGCCCGCGAGCCTGGTGTTCGACCACCCCACCCCGGCCGTGCTGGTGAAGTTCCTGCGCGCCCGCCTGACGCCCGACGCCGCCGACGTCGTCCGGCTCAAGGTCGCCGAGGTGGAGGCGCTGCTGTCCGGCGCCGAGCTGGACGCCCGCGCCAAGGACGAGGCCGCCTCGCGGCTGGAGCTGATCGCCCGGCGCTGGCGCGGCTCCGCGCAACCCGATCTGGACGGCGCGAGCGACGAGGAGCTCTTCCGCCTCGTCGACGCGACAGGAAAGGACTGAGGCCATGTCCAACGAGGCGAAGCTCCGCGAGTACCTGAAGAAGGCGATCGCCGACACCCGGCACGCCCAGGACAGGCTGCGCGAGCTGGAGGAGCGGCGCAGGGAGCCCGTCGCGGTCGTGGGCATGGCCTGCCGCTACCCCGGCGGCGTCGGCTCGCCGGACGACCTGTGGCGGCTGGTGGCCGAGGGCGGCGACGCCATCGGCGAGTTCCCCGCCGACCGGGGCTGGAACACCGAGCTGATCCACCACCCCGACCCGGAGCGCGCGGGCAGCACCTACACCCGCAACGGCGGTTTCCTGTACCGGGCGGGCGAGTTCGACGCGGCGTTCTTCGGCGTCTCCCCGCGCGAGGCGCAGGCCATCGACCCGCAGCACCGCCTGCTGCTGGAGACCGCGTGGGAGGCGCTGGAGCACGCGGGCGTCGACCCCACCGGCCTGCGCGGCAGCCGCACCGGGGTCTTCGCGGGGGCCATGTACCAGGACTACGCGCCCCCGGCAGGCCAGGCCCCTCCGGAGCTGGAGGGGCTGCTCGCGGCGGGCACGGCGGGCAGCGTCGCCTCCGGCCGCGTCGCCTACACCCTGGGCCTGGAGGGTCCCGCGGTCACCGTGGACACCGCGTGCTCGTCGTCGCTGGTGGCGATGCACCTGGCGGCGCAGGCGCTGCGCGGCGGCGAGTGCGACCTGGCGCTGGCGGGCGGGGTCACGGTCATGGCGACCCCGACCGTGTTCCTGGAGTTCAGCCGCCAGCGCGGGCTCGCCCCGGACGGCCGCTGCAAGGCGTTCGCCGAGGGCGCCGACGGCACCGGCTGGTCCGAGGGGGTCGGTCTGCTGCTCCTGGAGCGGCTCTCCGACGCCCAGCGCAACGGGCACCGGGTGCTCGCCGTGCTGCGGGGCTCGGCGGTCAACCAGGACGGCGCGTCCAACGGGCTGACCGCCCCCAACGGCCCCTCCCAGGAGCGGGTGATCCGGGCGGCGCTGGCCGCGTCGGGCCTGTCGGTGTCCGAGGTGGACGTCGTGGAGGCGCACGGCACCGGAACCCCGCTGGGCGACCCGATCGAGGCGCAGGCGCTGCTCGCCACCTACGGCCAGGGCCGTGACGCGGACCGGCCGCTGTGGTTGGGGTCGGTCAAGTCGAACCTGGGGCACACCCAGGCGGCGGCCGGGGTCGCCGGTGTGATCAAGGTCGTTCAGGCGATGCGGCACGGGGTGCTGCCCGCCACCCTGCACGTGGACGAGCCGACGTCCGGAGTGGACTGGTCCTCGGGCGGCGTGGAGCTGCTGCGCGAGTCCCGCCCGTGGCCCGAGGTGGACCGCCCCCGTCGTGCGGCCGTGTCCTCGTTCGGGATCAGCGGCACCAACGCCCACCTGATCCTGGAGCAGGCCCCCGAACCCGAACCGGACCCCGACCGCGACCTCCCCGAGCTGGTGCCGTGGGTGCTCTCCGGGCGCACCGAGGAGGCCGTGCTCGCCCAGGCCGCCCGGCTGGCCGAGCACGTGAACCGCACCCCCGGACAGCACCCGGCCGACGTCGGGCTCGCGCTCGCCACCACCAGGGCCGGACTGGGCGTGCGCGCGGTCGTGGTCGGCTCCGGGCGGGACGAGCTGGTCGACCGGCTGCGCACCCTCACCACCGAGGACGCGGTGCGCACCGTCGGCCCCGACCCCGACGTGGTGCTCGTCTTCCCCGGCCAGGGCACGCAGTGGGAGGGCATGGCGGCAGGGCTCCTGGAGGCGTCGCCGGTCTTCCGCGCCGTCCTGCTGGAGTGCGACGCCGCGCTGCTGCCGCACGTCGACTGGTCGGTGCTGGACGTGCTGCGGTCCGCGCCGGGCGCTCCCGGACTGGAGCGGGTCGACGTGGTGCAGCCCGTGTCGTTCGCGGTGATGGTGGGACTGGCCGCGCTGTGGCGGTCGGTCGGGATCGCGCCCTCGGCCGTGGTGGGGCACTCGCAGGGGGAGATCGCCGCCGCGGTGGTGGCGGGGGCGCTGTCCCTGGCGGACGGGGCGCGCGTGGTCGCCCTGCGCAGCAAGGCGATCGCCGAGCTGCTCAGCGGTCGGGGCGGGATGCTCTCGCTGGCCGTCTCCCGCGAGGAGGCGGAGGAGCTGGCAGGCGGGCTGGTGGAGGTCGCGGTCGTGAACGGCCCGGCGTCTGTGGTGCTGGCCGGGGACCCCGAGGCGTTGGCCGTGGTCGCCGCCCGGTGCGCCGAGCGCGGGGTGCGGCACCGGGTGCTGCCCGTGGACTACGCCTCGCACAGCGCGGCCGTCGAACCCCTGCGCGACCGGCTGCTCGCCGACCTGGCCCCCGTCCGCCCCAGGGCGGCCGAGATCCCGCTGTACTCCACGGTGACCGGCGCGCTCGCCGACACCACCGGACTCACCGCCGAGCACTGGTACCGGAACCTGCGCCTGCCGGTGCTGTTCGCCGACACCGCCCGCGCGGTCGCCGCCGACCACGGGCCCTCGGTGTTCATCGAGGTCAGCGCTCACCCGGTGCTGGTCTCCAGCATCGAGGACACCCTGGCGGACGCGCCCGTCGCCGCGTTCGGCACCCTGCGCCGCGACCAGGGGGACCAGCGCCGCTGGCTCACCGCCGTCGGCCAGGCCCACGCCCACGGCCTCGCCCCCGACTGGCGGTCCCTGCTGGGCCCGGCCGAACCCGTCGAACTGCCCACCTACGCGTTCCAGCGCAAGCACCACTGGCTCGCGGGCGCCCGCCCCGCCGACCCGGCCGGGCTCGGCCTCGCCCCCGCCGACCACCCGCTGCTCGGCGGCGTGCTGCGGCCCGCCGAGGGCGACGGGGTCGTGTTCACCGGCCGGATCGGCCTGGCCGGTCAGCCGTGGCTGGCCGACCACACCGTGCTGGGCGCGACGATCCTGCCGGGCGCGGCGCTCGTCGACCTCGCCCTCCACGCGGGGGACCAGCTCGGCGCGCCCTCGGTGGAGGAGCTGGTCACCGAGGCGCCCGTGCTGCTGCCCGCGGACGGCGCGGTCCAGGTGCAGCTCGTGGCCGCGCCCGGCGGCGAGGACCGCTGGGCGCTGACCTTCCACACGCGCCCCGACACCCCCGACGCGCCGTGGACCCGGCACGCGAGCGCCGTCCTCGGCCCCGAGGCCGACCCGGAACCCGCCGACCTGGGCCCGTGGCCCCCCGAGGGCGCCGAACCGCTCGACGTCGCCGAGGTCTACCCGGACCTGGCCGGGCACGGCCTCGACTACGGCCCGCTGTTCCAGGGCCTGGTGGCCGCCTGGCGGCACGGCGACGACCTGCTCGCCGAGCTCGAACTGCCCGCCGAGCCCGCGCCCGGCTTCGCCCTGCACCCCGCCCTGCTCGACGCCGCGCTGCACCTGCACGCGCACCGGGGCCTCGGTTCCGGCGAGGCCGCGCTCGCGTTCGCCTGGTCCGGCGTGCGGCTGCACGCCACCGGGGCCACCGCGCTGCGCATCCGGCTCACCCGCGAGGGCGCGGACGGCGTGCGGCTGCGCGCCGCCGACCCCGAGGGCGCCCCGGTGCTGGAGGTGGACGCGCTGACCACCCGCCCGGTGAGCGCCGACCGGCTGACCGCCCCGACCACCCGCCACCCGGCCCTGTTCCGCACCACCTGGGTCCCGGTGCGGCCCGTCGCGGAGCCGCTGGGCGCGCACACCGCGCTCACCCCGCCGTCCCTGCTGGAACCGGAACCGGGCGCGACCCCGGCCCGCACCGCCCGCGCCGCCACCGCCGAGGCGCTGGCGGGGCTGCGGGAGCTGCTCGCGGGCGACGGGCTCGTCGTGGTGCGCGTGGACGGGGCCTCGGCCGTGCGCCCCGGCGACCGGGTCGACCCGGCCGCCGCCGCCGTCGCGGGACTGGCCCGCACGGCGCGGGCCGAGCACCCCGACCGCGTCGTCCTGGTGGACGCGGCGGACGACGACGCGGCAGCCGTCGCGGCGGCCACCGCGCTGGCGCTGGACGAGCCGCACGTGGCCGTGCGCGGCGACACCCTGTACGCGCCCCGCCTCGTGGCGATCACCCCCGGCCGGGGGAGCGCGGTGGCGGCGACGCCCACCGGGACGGCCGGCCCCGCGCCGACCGGGACGGCCGGCCCCGCCGACGAGCCAGCCCCGCCCCGCCCCGCAGACGAGCCAGCCCCGCCCCGCCCCACCCCGGCCATGGCCGACGGCACCGTCCTGGTCACCGGCGGCACCGGCGCGCTCGGCGCCGTCACCGCCCGGCACCTCGTCACCGCCCACGGCGTCCGCCACCTGCTGCTCACCAGCCGCCGGGGCCCGGACGCCCCCGGCGCGGCCGAGCTCGCCGCCGAGCTGGCGGACCTGGGCGCCGAGGTCACCGTCGCCGCCTGCGACGCCGCCGACCGGGCCGCCCTCGCCCGGCTGCTCGACACCATCCCCGGCGACCGCCCGCTCACCGCCGTCGTGCACGTCGCGGGCGTCGGCGACAACGCCCTGGTCACCGCCATGACCGACGAGCAGCTCGCCGCCGTCCTGCGCGCGAAGGCCGACGCGGCCTGGAACCTGCACGAGCTGACCGAGGGCGCCGACCTGGCCGCGTTCGTCCTGTACTCCTCCACCGCGGGCGCGATGGGCAACCCCGGCATGGCCAACTACGCGGCGGGCAACGCGTTCCTGGACGCCCTCGCCACCCACCGCGCCCACCTCGGCCTGCCCGCGCTGTCGGTGGTCTGGGGCCTGTGGGACGTCACCGAGGGCCTGGTCGGCGCGCTGTCCGGGGTGGACCGGGCGCGCATGGCCGCGACCGGCCTGCGCCCCGTCACCGCCGAGCACGGCACGGCCCTGCTGGACGCCGCGCTGGCCGCCGGCGAGCCCGCGCCCGTCGCCGTGCCCGTGGACGTGGCCGCGCTCCGCTCCCGACCGGACGTCCCCGCGCTGCTGCGCGGCCTGGTGCGCTCCCCGGCCCGCCGCGCCGCCGCGAGCCGGGCCCCCGGCGGCGCGCTCGCCGACCGGCTGGCCAGGCTGCCCGAACCCGAGCGGCGCGCCCTGCTGCTGCGCGTGGTCACCGAGCACATCGGCGCGGTGCTGGGCCACGCCGACCACACCGCCATCCGGCCGGACCAGGCGTTCGGCGAGCTCGGCTTCGACTCGCTCACCGCCGTCGAGTTGCGCAACCGGCTGGCCGCCGCCACCGGCCTGCGCCTGCGCGCCACCCTCGCCTTCGACTACCCGACCCCGGCCGCGCTCGCCGACCACCTGCGCGCCACCCTGCTCGGCGACCGCGCCCAAGCCGCCCAGGCCGTCGCCCCGACCACCACGACCGAGCCGATCGCGATCGTGGGCATGGCCTGCCGCTACCCCGGCGGCGTGCACGGCCCCGACGACCTGTGGCGGCTGGTGGTCGAGGGCGGCGACGCCATCGGCGACTTCCCCACCGACCGGGGCTGGGACGTCGACGCCCTGTACGACCCCACCGGGGAGCGCCCGCGCAGCACCTACGCCCGCACCGGCGGCTTCCTGCCGGACGCCGCCGCGTTCGACAGCGACTTCTTCGGCATCAGCCCTCGCGAGGCGGCGGTCATGGACCCGCAGCAGCGCGTCCTGCTGGAGACCGCGTGGGAGGTGCTGGAGGCGGGCGGCGTCGACCCGGCGGGGCTGCGCGGCAGCCGCACGGGCGTGTTCGTCGGCCTGATCCGCCAGGAGTACGGCCCCCGCTCGGACACCATCGCCGACCAGCACGAGGCGCACTTCCTCACCGGCGGCGCGGCCAGCGTCGCCTCGGGGCGCGTCGCCTACGCGCTCGGACTCTCCGGCCCCGCCCTGACCCTGGACACCGCCTGCTCCTCCTCGCTGGTGGCCACCCACCTGGCGGCCCGGTCGCTGCGCGACGGCGAGTGCGACCTGGCCATCGCCGGGGGCGCGACCGTGATGGGCACCCCCGGCCTGTTCACCGGGTTCAGCCGCCAGCGCGGCCTGTCCCCGGACGGCCGGTGCAAGGCGTTCGCCGACGACGCCGACGGCACCGGGTTCGCCGAGGGCGTGGGCCTGCTGCTGCTGGAGCGGCTCTCCGACGCCCGCCGCAACGGGCACCGGGTGCTCGCCGTGGTGAAGGGCTCCGCGATCAACCAGGACGGCGCGTCCAACGGCCTGACCGCGCCGAACGGCCCCGCCCAGGAGCGCGTGATCACCCAGGCGCTGGCCGCCGCCGGTCTGCGCCCGTCCGAGGTGGACCTGGTGGAGGCGCACGGCACCGGCACCACCCTGGGCGACCCGATCGAGGCGCAGGCGCTGCTCGCCACCTACGGCCAGGGCCGTGACGCGGACCGGCCGCTCTGGTTGGGCTCGGTCAAGTCGAACATCGGGCACACCCAGGCGGCGGCCGGGGTCGCGGGCGTGATCAAGGCGGTGCAGGCGCTGCGGCACGGGGTGCTGCCCGCCACCCTGCACGTCGACCGGCCGACGGCGAAGGTCGACTGGGGCGCGGGCGAGGTCGCCGTGCTCACCGCCAACCGGGACTGGCCGGAGGGACCGGGCCCGCGCCGGGCGGGCGTCTCCGCCTTCGGGATCAGCGGCACCAACGCCCACCTGCTCCTCGAACAGGCCCCCGACCCCGAGCCCGCAGCCGAGCCCGCAGCCGGTCCCGCCACCGAGCCCGCAGCCGAGGTCGCCACCGGTCCCGCCACCGGTCCCGCGGCCGAGGCCGCTGCAGGTCCCGCCACCGGTCCCGCTGCAGGTCCCGCCACCGGTCCCGCGGCCGAGGCCGCTGCAGGTCCCGCCACCGGTCCCGCTGCAGGTCCCGCCAGCGGTCCCGCGGCCGAGGCCGCTGCAGGTCCCGCCACCGGTCCCGCTGCAGGTCCCGCCAGCGGTCCCGCGGCCGAGGCCGCTGCAGGTCCCGCCACCGGTCCCGCTGCAGGTCCCGCCAGCGGTCCCGTCACCGAGCCCTCGCGCCCGGACGGCCCGGTGCTGTGGACGCTGTCCGCCCGCACCGACGCCGCCCTGCGCGCCCAGGCCGCCCGGCTCGTCGAGCACGTCCGGGCCAACCCGGACCTGCGCCCGTCGAGCGTCGGCCGCTCCCTGGCCACCACCCGCACCGCCTTCGACCGGCGCGCGTTCGCCGTCGGCGACGACCCGGCCGCGCTGGCCGAGGCCCTCGCCGCCGCCGCCGACACGCCCACCACCGCCGCGCCCGGCGGGCTGGCGGTGCTGTTCTCCGGCCAGGGCGCGCAGCGCGTCGGGGCGGGACGGGGCCTGCGCGCCGCCCACCCGGTGTTCGCGCGGGCCTGGGACGAGGCGCTGGCCGCCGTGGAGGCCGAGCACTCCGGCCCGGTCCCGGTGCGGGAGGTCCTGGACGCCCGCCCCGACCTGGTGGACCGCACCGACTACGCGCAAGCCGGCCTGTTCGTGGCGCAGACGGCGTTGTTCCGGCTCTACGAGTCCTGGGGGCTGCGCCCCGAGCTGCTGATCGGGCACTCGGTCGGGGAGATCGCCGCCGCCCACGTCGCGGGCGTCCTCGACCTCCCCGACGCGGCCCGCCTGGTCGCGGCCAGGGGCCGGTTGATGGCCCAGCTGCCGCCGGGCGGGGTGATGATCGCCGTCGAGGCCACCGAGGACGAGGCCCGCGCCGCCGTCGACGGGGACCCCGAGGTCGCCGTCGCCGCCGTCAACGGCCCGCGCTCCGTCGTGCTCTCCGGGACCGAGGCGAGCACGACGGCCGCCGCCGACCGCCTCACCGGGCGGCGCGCCAAGCGGCTGCGCGTCGGCCACGCCTTCCACTCCCCGCTCATGGCCCCGGTCCTGGACGACTTCCGCGCCGTCCTCGACACCCTGACCTACCACGAACCCGCGCTCGGCGTGGTGTCCACGGTGACCGGTGAGCCCGCCACCGGTGACGCGCTCACCGGCCCCGACCACTGGGTGCGGCACGTCCTGGACACCGTCCGCTTCGCCGACGCGGTCCGCGCCGCCGACGCCGCGGGCTGCACCCGGTTCCTGGAGATCGGCCCCGACGCCGTCCTGGTGTCCCAGGCCGAACGGGTCCTGGACGGCGGACGCCACGTGCTGGTCGCCGCGCTGCGCTCCGGCCGCGACGAGCCGCGCACCGCCCTCGCCGCGCTCGGCGCGCTGCACGCCGCAGGCGCCACCCCCGACTGGGCCGCGGTCTTCGGCGGCACGACCCCGACCGTGCCGCTGCCCACCTACGCCTTCCAGCGCAGGCGCTTCTGGCTCGACCAGGACGGGCGCCCGCTGCCCGCCGACGGCCACCGCCCGCCCGCGCCCGGCGCCCCGGCCCCGCCGCACGTCCCCGCCCAGGCCACCCACGACGACCACGCGGTCGCGGCCCCCGACCACCGCCAGGCCGTCCCCGACCACCGCCCGGCCGTCCCTGGCCACCACCCGGCCACCCCCGGCCACCACCCGACCACCCCCGACGACCACCCGACCGCCACCCGCACCACCCTCGCCGACCGCCTCGCCGCGCTCCCCGCCGAGGAGCGGGCCGAGCTGGTGCTCGACCTGGTCCGCGACCAGGTCGCCGAGGTCCTGGAGCACGACCGGGCCGACGACGTCGACCCCGACCACCCCTTCCAGGACCTCGGCTTCGACTCGGTGACCGGGGTCGAGCTGCGCAACCGGCTCACCGCCCGCACCGGCGTCCACCTGCCCGCCACCACCGTCTTCGACCACCCCACGCCCCGCGCCGTCGCCGCCCACCTGCGCGACCTGCTCACCCAGGACGCCGACCCGCTGACCGGGCTGGACCTCGGCCTTGCCGAGTGGGGCGCGCGACTGGCCGGGGCCGACCTCGCCCCGGAGGGCCGCGCGGCACTCGCCGAGCGCCTGCGGGACCTGCTCGCCGAGCTGACCGGGGAGCGGCGCGCCGGGGAGGACGGCCTCGCCGCCGCCTCCGCCGAGGAGATCTTCGACTTCATCGACAACCAGCTCGGACGAGCAGCCCGCTGACGGGCGGACCGAAGGAGGACGTGTCCGATGCCCGATGACCAGAAGGCCGTCGAGTACCTGAAGTGGGTCACCGCCGACCTGCGGCGCACCCGCGACCGCCTGTCCGAGCTGGAGGCCGCGGCGGACGAGCCGATCGCGATCATCGGCATGGGCTGCCGCTTCCCCGGAGGGGCGCACGGCCCCGACGGGCTGTGGCGGCTGGTGGCCGAGGAGCGGGACGCCATCACCGAGTTCCCCGCCGACCGGGGCTGGGACGTGGCGGCCCGCTACGACCCGAGGCCGGGCAGGCCGGGCAAGACCTACACCCGGCACGGCGGGTTCCTGCACGACGCCGCCGAGTTCGACGCGGAGTTCTTCCGCATCTCGCCCCGCGAGGCCACCGCCATGGACCCGCAGCAGCGGCTGCTGCTGGAGGTCGCCTGGGAGGCGGTGGAGCACGCGGGCATCGACCCGAGGTCGCTGGCGGGCAGCCGGACCGGCGTGTTCGCGGGCATCGCCGCCCAGACCTACAACCAGTCGCTGGACCAGCGCGAGTACGCCGGATACCTGGCCACCGGCGTGGTCGGCAGCGTCGCCTCCGGCCGCGTCGCCTACGCGCTCGGCCTGGAGGGCCCCGCCATCACCCTGGACACCGCCTGCTCCTCGTCGCTGGTGGCCGCGCACCTGGCCGTGCGGTCGCTGCGCGCGGGCGACTGCGACCTCGCGCTCGCGGGCGGGGCCTCGGTCACCGGGAGCCTGGACGGCTGGCTGGAGTTCAGCGCCCAGGGCAACCTGGCCCCGGACGGCCGGTGCAAGTCGTTCGCCGCCTCCGCCGACGGCACCGGCTGGTCCGAGGGCGTCGGCCTGCTCCTGCTGACCAGGCTCTCGCGGGCCAGGGAGCTGGGCCACCCGGTGCTGGCCCTGATCCGGGGCAGCGCGGTCAACCAGGACGGCGCCAGCAACGGGCTGGCCGCCCCCAACGGCCCCGCGCAGGAGCGGGTGATCCGGGCGGCCGTCGCCGACGCCGGGATCACCCCGGCCGACGTGGACGCCGTCGAGGCGCACGGCACCGGCACCACCCTGGGCGACCCCATCGAGGCCCAGGCGCTGCTCGCCGCCTACGGCAGGGGAAGACCGGGCGACCGGCCGCTGTGGCTCGGCTCGCTCAAGTCCAACCTCGGGCACGCCCAGGCCGCGGCGGGCGTGGGCGGCGTGATCAAGATGGTGCAGGCGATCCGGCACGGCCTCCTGCCCAGGACCCTGCACGTGGACGAGCCGACGCCCGAGGTCGACTGGAGCCGGGGCGCGGTGGAGCTGCTGCGCGAGTCCCGGCCGTGGCCGGAGGTGGACCGGCCGCGCCGCGCGGGCGTGTCCTCGTTCGGCATCAGCGGCACAAACGCCCACCTCATCCTCGAACAGGCCCCCGAACCCGAAGCCGCGCCTGCCGCCGAGCCCGCGCCCGCCGCGCCGCGCGACCTCGCCGGGGTCGTGCCGCTGCTGCTGTCCGCGCCCACCGACGCGGCCCTGCGCGCGCGGGCCGCCGACCTCGCCGACCACCTCGACGCCCACGACCACCACCCCGCCGACGTCGCGCACGCGCTCGTCGCCACCCGCACCCGCTTCGACCGCAGGGCCGTCGTCGTCGGCGGCGACCGGGCCGAGCTGGCGTCCGGGCTGCGCGCCCTCGCGGACGGCTCGCCGGACGCGCTCACCGGCTCGGGCCGCCCCGGCGGGCTGGCCCTGCTGTTCGCCGGGCAGGGCGGGCAGCACGCGGGCATGGGCCAGGGCCTGCGCGCCGCCCACCCGGTGTTCGCCCGCGCGCTCGACGAGGCGATCGACGCCGTGGACGCCGAGCTCGACGGGCACGCCGAGCACTCCGTGCGCGCCGCGCTCGAACGGCACGACGGGCTGCACGACCGCATGGTCTACGCCCAGACCGCCCTGTTCGCGCTGGAGACCGCCCTGTTCCGGCTGGTCGAGAGCTGGGGCCTGCGCCCGGACTGGGTGGCGGGCCACTCGGTCGGCGAGGTCGCCGCCGCCCACGCGGCGGGCGCCCTGTCCCTGGGCGGGGCGGCGCGACTGGTCGCCGCCAGGGGCAGGCTCATGGACGGCCTCGCCCCCGGCGGGGCCATGATCGCCCTGGAGGCCACCGAGGCCGAGGCCGAGCGGGAGCTGGCCGGGGAGCCCCTGGTCGGCGTCGCCGCGATCAACGGCCCGCGCTCGGTCGTGATCTCCGGGGCCCACCGGCCCGCCGAGGCCGTCGCCGCCCGCTTCGCCGCCAGGGGCCGCCGCGTCAAGCGGCTGCGCGTCAGCTGCGCCTCGCACTCGCCGCTGATGGAGCCGATGCTCGCCGAGTTCCACCGGATCGCCTCCACCGTCGAGCACGCCCCGCCCCGCGTTCCCCTGCTGTCCACGGTCACCGGGCGCCCCGTCGAGGACGGCGAGCTCGGCCCCGACCACTGGACCCGGCACGCCCGCCGCTCCGTCCGCTTCCTGGACGCGGTGACCCGGCTGGACGAGCTCGGGGTGACCGCGCTGCTCGAGGTCGGCCCGGACGGGGCGCTCACCGCGCAGGCGCAGCGCGTCCTGGACGACTCGGAGCGGGACGGGCGCCTCGCGGTCCCCCTGCTGCGGCCGGGCCACGACGAGCCGCGCACCGCCGCGACCGCCCTCGGCGCGCTGTGCGCGGCGGGCCTCACCCCCGACTGGGCCGCCGTGCACGGCCGCGACGCCCGCCCGGTCGAGCTGCCCACCTACCCGTTCCAGCGCCGCCGCTACTGGCTGCGCGCCACCGGGTCCACCGAGGTCGCCGACCTCGGCCTCGCCCCCGCCGACCACCCGCTGCTCGGCTCGCTCGCCCAGCGCGCGGACGCCGACACCGCCCTGCTCGCCGGCAGGCTGTCCACCGCCGCGCACCCCTGGCTCGCCGACCTGCCGGGCAGCGCCGACGCGGCGCTGGTCGACCTGGCGCTGCGCGCGGCCGACCGCACCGACTGCGACGTGGTGCGCGAGCTGTCCCTGCACGGCCCCGTCCGGCTCGCCGCCGGGGACGCCACCACCCTGCAGCTGGCCGTGGCCGCGCCGGACGACGCGGGGGAGCGGGCGTTCACCGTCCACGCCCGCGCGGACGCCGCCGACGGCGCCTGGGAGCTGGTGGCGTCCGGGGCGCTGGCCAGGCAGGTCGCGCTGCCCGCGCCGCCCGCCGAGGAGTGGCCGCCACCGGGGGCCCAGGCGGTGGAGGTCGACGCCGCGCTCGCCGGGCTGGGCGTCACCGCCGTGCTGCGCCGGGGCGACGAGCTGTTCGCCGACCTGGCCCCGCCCGCCGACCGGCTCGCCGCCGGGTTCGGCCTGCACCCGCTGCTCCTGCACGCCGCCACCGCCCCGCGCCCCGGCGGCGACGCCACCCGCCCGCGCCGCTGGCGCGACGTCCGCCTGCACGCCACCGGCGCGGGCGCGCTGCGCGTGCGCCTCACCCCCGGCGACGGGCGGTCGTTCGCGCTCACCGCCCACGACCGCTCCGGCCTCCCTGTGCTCACGGTGGGCGAGGTCGCCACCGCGCCCGCCGACCGGGGCCGGGGCGCCGAGCACGACGCCCTGTTCCGCGTCACCTGGGAACCCACCCGGCTGCCCGCCGCCGACCGCGCCCCCGAGTGGGCCTGGGACAGCGACCACCGGCCGGGCGGGCGGGCCCCGGAGGTGCTGCTGCTGCGCCCGAGCCCGGCCCGCCCGCACGACCCGGTCCCGGCCGCGCACGACCTGCTCCGGCACGCCATGGCCCGGCTGCGGGACCTGCTCGCCGATCCCGCACTCGCCGCGACCAGGCTGGTCGTGCTCACCGAGGGCGCGGTCGCCACCGACGCGGCCGAGGAGGCGGACCTGGCGGGCGCGGCCCTGTGCGGCCTGGTCCGCTCGGTCCAGTCCGAGCACCCCGACCGGGTCGTGCTCGTCGACACCGCCACGGGGGGCGACCCGGACCCGGCCCCGGTGCTGGCCGCCGCGCTGGCCGTGGGCGAGCCCCAGTTCGCCCTGCGCGGCGACCGGGTCCTGGTGCCCCGCATGTCCAGGCTGCCGCTGCCGTGGCCGCCCGCCACCCCGTGGCGCGCCGACGGGACCGTGCTGATCACCGGCGGCACCGGCGCCCTCGGCGCGACGGTGGCCCGGCACCTGGTGCGCGGGCACGGCGTCCGCCGCCTGCTGCTGACCAGCCGCCGGGGACCCGAGGCGGCGGGCGCCGCCGACCTGGTGGCCGAGCTGACCGCCCTGGGCGCCGACGTCACCGTCGCCGCCTGCGACGTCACCCGCCGGGAGGCCGTGCGCGACCTGCTCGCCTGCGTCCCCGACGCGCACCCGCTGTCCGCCGTCGTGCACACCGCGGGCGTGCTGGCCGACGGGATGCTCGCCTCGCTCACCGAGGACGACCTCACCTCGGTGCTGCGCCCCAAGGTCGACGCGGCCTGGCACCTGCACGAGCTGACCCGCGACGCCGACCTGTCCGCGTTCGTCCTGTTCTCCTCGGTGACCGGCGTGATGGGCACCCCCGGCCAGGCCAACTACGCCGCCGCCAACAGCTTCCTGGACGCGCTGGCCGCCCACCGCGCCCGCCGCGGCCTGCCCGCGGTGTCCGTGGCCTGGGGGCTGTGGGAGGGGGCCAGCACCATGACCGAGCACCTCACCGAGGTGCACCTGACCCGCATGGCCAAGGAGGGCCTGCTGCTCCTTCCCGTCGACCTCGGCATGGCCGTCCTGGACGCCGCCGCGGGCCAGCCGGAGCCCGCCGTGGTCGGGATGCCGGTCGACCTCGCCGCCACCCGCGCCCACCACGCGCAGCCCGTGCTGATGCGCGGCCTCACCAGGACCAGGCTCCGCCCCGAGTCCGCCGAGGCGGGCGCGGCCGGTGGCGGCGCGCTGCTGGAGCGGCTGGCCGCGCTGGACGCCCCGGCCCGCCGGTCGCTGCTGCTCGGGATCGTCGCCGAGCACGCCGCCGCCGTCCTCGGCCGGGACGAGCCGCTGGCCGCCGACCAGGTGTTCCAGGACGCGGGCTTCGACTCGCTCACCGCCGTCGACCTGCGCAACCGCCTGGCCAAGGTGGTGCCCGCGCCCCTGCCCGCCACCGCCGTGTTCGACCACCGCACCCCGGAGGCGCTGGCCGGGCGCCTGCTCGCCGACCTGCTCGGCGAGCGGGTGGCCGAGACCGGGGTCGACCTGGCGGCCGAGATCGCCCTGGCCCCCGACGTCGTCGCGGACACCGCCCCGCACCTGACCACCGACCCCGCCGACGTCCTGCTCACCGGGGCCACCGGCTTCCTCGGGGCGTTCCTGCTGCGCGACCTGCTGCGGCACACCCGCGCCAGGGTGCACTGCCTGGTGCGCGGCGCCGACGAGCCGGACGCCCGGCGGCGCCTGCTGCGCACGGCCGAGCGCTACGGCACCGGGATCGACCTGGACCGCGTCGAGGTCGTCGTCGGCGACCTCGCGCAGCCGGGCCTCGGCCTGGCCCCCGAGGTCTTCGACCGGTTGGCCCGCACCGCCGAGGTGGTGTTCCACGCGGGCGCGGGCGTCAACTGGATCTACCCGTACCCGGAGCTGAAGGCGGCCAACGTCGGCGGCACCGAGGAGGTCCTGCGGCTGGCCGCCCGGCAC
Organism: Actinosynnema mirum DSM 43827; assembly: GCF_000023245.1. Lineage (GTDB taxonomy): Bacteria > Actinomycetota > Actinomycetes > Mycobacteriales > Pseudonocardiaceae > Actinosynnema > Actinosynnema mirum. The sequence continues at coordinate 5,235,312 of NC_013093.1, read as the reverse complement.
CGCACCGTGCCGGTGCACCACGTGTCCTCCACCGGCGTCTACGACCAGCGGCCCGGCACGCGCCTGACCGAGCTGGACCCCACCGGCCCACCCGAGGTCCTCGGCAACGGCTACCGGCGGTCCAAGTGGGTCGCGGAGGGCCTGGTCGAGCTGGCCAGGCGGCGCGGCGTCCCGGTGTCGGTGTACCGGGTCGACTCGATCTCCGGCGACCAGGAGCGCGGCGCCTGCCAGGACCAGGACTTCGTGTGGCTGAGCGTGCGCGGCATCCTGGAGTCCGGGGCCGCGCCGGAGGGGCTCGACATCGCCTTCCACCCCACCCCGGTGGACTTCGTCAGCCGCGCCGTGGTCGCGCTCGCGGGCAGACCCGCGAGCCTCGGCGAGACCGGCCTCGGCGAGACCTACAACGTGTCCAACGAGGACTCGCTGACCTTCACCGAGGTCGTGACCGCGCTGCGCGGGATGGGCTACGACCTCCCCGAGGTGCCCAGGGAGCGGTGGAGCGAGCTGGTCCGCCGCGACCCGTCGAACGCGCTGACGCCGCTGCTCGACGTGTTCGAGCTGGCGTTCACCGGCGCGGGCGGCTACCCGGACATCGCCACCAAGAAGCTCGACGACGCGCTGACGGGCACCCCGGTGAGCTGCCCGCCGATCACCGGGGAGCTGCTGGCGACCTACCTGGGGTTCTTCGTGCGCACCGGCTACTTCCCGCCGCCGCCGGGTGGGACCCGCTGATCCTGCTCGCCTGACACCGGTCCCGGCGGCACGTCCGCCGGGACCGGTTCGCGTGCGCGGGGAGTGGTTCGTGTCGCTGGGACCGGTTCGTGTTCGCTGGGGCCGGTTCGCGTCGCTGGGGCCGGTCCGCGCTCGTCGGGACCGGTTCGTGTTCGCTGGGGCCGGTTCGCGTCGCTGGGGCCGGTCCGCGCTCGTCGGGACCGGTTCGCGTTCGCTGGGGCCGGTTCGCGTTCGCTGGTGGTGGTTCGCGTTCACCGGGACCGGGGTCCGCGTCGCCGGGACTGATCCGACCCGCCCGCGCCGCTTGCGCCGTTCGCGCCGCCCGCCTGCTCCCCGCCCGCCGCCGGGCGCCCAGCCGCGCCCGGCGGTGGCGAACCCGTCCGCGCGCCGCCCCGCGCAGGTCCGGCGCGCCGGGTTAGCGCCCGGTTAGCCCTTCCCGCACGCGCTCCCTGTCCACCCCGCCCACCCGACCCTAGGTTCGGTGCCATGCCCCAACTTCCCCGAGTGGTGGGCGCGATCACCTCGATCGCGCTGCTGACCGCGGCCTGCGGCGCCGCGGGCGGCGCGACCTCGGACGGCAGGCCCGTGGTGCTGACGACCTTCACCGTGCTCGCCGACATCGCGGCCAACGTCGCGGGCGGGCGCCTCCGGGTCGAGTCGATCACCCGGCCCGGCGTCGAGGTCCACGGCTACGAGCCGACCCCGGCCGACGTCAAGAAGGCGGCGCGGGCGGACCTGGTGGTGGACAACGGACTTGGCCTCGAAGCGTGGGCCGCCAAGTACACCGAGGACGCGGGCGCGCCGCGCGTGGTCGCCAGCGCGGGCGTCACCCCCATCCCGATCAGCGAGGACGCGCGGGCAGGCGAGCCGAACCCGCACGCCTGGATGTCCCCGCTCACCACCCGCGCCTACGTCGACAACCTCGTGGCGGCGTTCAGCGACCTCGCCCCCGAGCACGCCGGGCACTTCCGCGCCAACGGCGAGCGCTACCGCGCCGAGCTGCTGCGGGCGCACGAGGACCTGGTGTCCGCGCTGCGCGCCGTGCCCGATGACCGCCGCTCCCTGGTCACCTGCGAGGGCGCTTTCCCCTACCTGGCCCGCGACGCCGGCCTGACCGACCACTACCTGTGGGCGGTCAACGCCGAGCGGCAGGCCACCCCGCGCCAGGTCGCCCGCGTCGTCGACCACGTGCGGGCCGCCGGGGTGCCCGCCGTGTTCTGCGAGTCCACCGTCTCCGACGCCCCCATGCGCCAGGTCGCCGCCGCGACCGGGGCCGCGTTCGGCGGCGTGCTCCACGTGGACTCGCTCTCCGAGCCCGACGGCCCCGTGCCCACCTACCTCGACCTGATCCGGCACGACGCGCGCACCATCGCCGCCGCCCTCACCGGGGGCGCGCGGTGAGCGCCCTGGAGGTGCGGGGCGTGACGGTCCGCTACGGCGACGTGCTCGCCCTCGACGGGGTCACCCTCGACCTGGCCGAGGGCCGGGTGTGCGGGCTGGTCGGCGTGAACGGCTCCGGGAAGTCGACCCTGTTCAAGGCCATCACCGGGCTGGTGCGCCCCGAGCGCGGCCGGGTGCTGGTCGCGGGCGGCGGGCCCCTCGCGGCCAGGCGGGCGGGCGCGGTCGCCTACGTGCCGCAGAGCGAGGCCGTCGACTGGGGCTTCCCGGTGTCGGTGCGGGACGTGGTCATGACCGGGAGGCACGGCAGGCTGGGCTTCACCCGGCGACCCGGCCGCGCCGACCACGACGCCGTCGACCGGGCCCTCGACCGGGTCGGCCTCACCGCGCTGGCGGGCAGGCAGATCGGCAGCCTGTCCGGCGGGCAGCGCAAGCGCGCGTTCGTCGCGCGCGGCATCGCCCAGCGGGCGCGCGTGCTGCTGCTGGACGAGCCGTTCGCGGGCGTGGACAAGCGCTCCGAGGCGCTGATGACCGCCCTGCTGCGCGAGCTGGCCGCCGACGGCGCGGCCGTGCTGGTGTCCACGCACGACCTGCGCGCCCTGCCCGAGCTGGCCGACGAGGCGGTGCTGCTCATGCGCCGCGTCCTGGCCAGGGGGGCGCCGCACGACGTGCTGACCCCGGACACCCTCGCCCGCGCGTTCGGGCTCGACGCGACCGCGCGGGACGGGGAACCGGTGTGAACGTCTGCGAACTGCTCGTCGAACCGCTCACCTACGGCTTCATGGCGCGGGCGCTGCTCGCCTCCGTGGTGGCCGCCGCGGTGTGCGCGGTGCTGTCCTGCTGGCTGGTGCTCATCGGCTGGTCCCTGATGGGCGACGCGGTGTCGCACGCCGTGCTGCCCGGCGTCGTGCTGGCCCACGTCGCGGGCGCCCCGTTCGCGCTGGGCGCGGTGGTGTCCGGGTTCCTGGCGGTGGCGCTGATCGGCGCGGTGCGCGACGCGGGCCGGGTCAAGGAGGACGCCGCGATCGGCGTCGTGTTCACCACCCTGTTCGCGCTCGGGCTGGTGCTGGTGTCGGTGGTGCCCAGCCAGACCGACCTGGGGCACGTCGTGTTCGGGAACGTCCTGGGGGTCAGCCGGGCGGACCTGGCGCAGATCGCGGCGCTGGGCGCGGTCGCGCTGACCGCGCTGCTGCTCAAGCGCCGCGACTTCACCCTCTACGCCTTCGACCCGGTGCACGCCCACGCCATCGGCCTCAGCCCCCGCCTGCTCGGCGCGGCCCTGCTCGGGCTGCTCGCGCTGACGTGCGTGGTGGCCCTGCAGGTGGTCGGCGTGGTCCTGGTGGTGGCGATGCTGATCCTCCCCGGCGCGACCGCCCACCTGCTGACCGACCGGTTCGGGCGGATGCTGGTGATCGCCCCGGCGCTCTCGGTCGGCTCGGCGGTGGCGGGGCTGTACCTGAGCTACCACCTGGACACCGCGTCCGGCGCGACCGTGGTCCTGGTGCAGGGGGTGGTGTTCCTGCTGGCCTACCTGCTCGCTCCCCGGCACGGCGTGCTGGGGGCCCGGATCGCCTCGGGCGTCCGACGCGCCCGGTCGGTTGGTCAGGGGGTGGAGGGCTAGGGCGTCCCCCCGCCCGCGAGCACTCGCCTGCCAGCCCCCGCCTGCGTGCCCCTGCCTGCGAGCACCCGCCCGCGAGCACTCGCCCGCGCCGCGCCGGGAGCGCGACCCGACCGCGTGGGGGGAGGGACGGCCCCCGAGGGGCCGCCCCACCGCCAGCCCGCCGCCCCCGCCGGTCAGCAGCCCGGTCAGCCCCCGGCCAGCCCGACGGCCTGCTTGCCCGCGTTCGCCCCGGACTCGATGGCCCCCTCGACGAACCCGACCCAGCCGCTGGCGATGTCGCTGGTGGCGAACGCCACCCGCCCGTGTGGCCGCTGGATCGCCGGGAGCTGGTTGGTCAGCTGCTTGGGCTTGCGCAGCGCCCACCCGCCCCGCGCGTAGGGGTCCGCGCCCCAGTCGTGCGCCCGGTAGCGGACCAGCGTCGCGCCGGGCAGCATCCTCCGCAGCTCCCGCTCGACGGCCGCCCGGCTGCCCAGGTCCAGCGCGGGCAGCGTGTTCAGCCCCATCATGATCTGCCGGTCCGCGCCGACCCTGCTGTGCGACAGGACGGTCGTGAACGGGTCGCCCTCCGCGCCCGTGGCCAGCACCGCGTCCGGGACGCCCTCCACCAGCATCCACATCTTGCGCACGTTCGGCACGCCGACGCCCTCGGCGCCCGCCGCCCGGTGCACCTGGGGGAGCGTCGGGGAGAACGCGATCGTCGGCCACAGGTTCACCGGCACGGCCACCACCACCGCGCGGGCCGTGTAGGCCGTCCCCGTCGTCGTGACCACCCTGACCCTGGAACCGGTGTCGGTGACCGAGGCGACCGGCGCGCGCAGCTTCAGGTCCGCCCCCGACTCGGCGAGGATCGCCTCCAGGAGCGTCCGCATCCCCGGCCCGACCCGGTGGCTCTGCGCCTGGTACCAGTTCTGCGCGTTCCAGCCGACCAGCGCCCACCACTGCGCCAGCGAGGTCAGCGCGCCGAACCCGCTCGAACCTCCGGACTGCCCCGCCGTGACCCCGTTCAGCAGCAGCTCGTCGGCCCGGCTCAGGTTCAGCTGGCCGATGCGGTCGCGCAGCGTCAGCGCGTCCAGCGGGGTGACCAGGTCTCTGCGGTACATCGGGTCGTTGGGTCTGGGGAAGTAGGTCTCCGCCCCCTCGAACAGCCTGGCCAGCAGGCCGCCCTGCCGGGTCGCGTAGTCGCCCAGCGGCATCGGGGCGAACCCGTCGGGCGTGGGCGCCACCGCGTGGTCGAGCGGCAGGCTCGCCGCGGCGAGGACGCCGTAGCGCTCCAGCTCGGCGGTGACCAGCGGCATCGAGGAGTCCACGAACTGGCCGCCCATCTCGACCACCTCGCCCTCGAAGGTGTCGGTCCAGGTGCGCCCGCCGATCCGGTCGCGTGCCTCCAGCACGAGCGTGCTCACCCCGCGCGCCCCCAGCTCCCGCGCGGCGACCGCGCCCGCGAACCCCGCGCCCACGACGATCGCGTCGTAGGTCGTGGCCGCGCCCGCGTCCACGTCCGAGGCGGACGCGGACCCGGTGCGCCCGACCGCGGCGGTCACGCCGCCCGTGGCCAGCGCGAGCCCGCCCGCGGCCAGCAGCTTGCGGCGGGATAAGCCGTTCTTCGAGTTTTCTGCCTGCGTGTTCACGACGCTTCCCTCATTTTTGGGCGCACTGGTCCGCCAGTCCGCCGTGCGCGGTGGGCGCGGCGGACTGCCGGTGCGTGCGGCGGTTCGGGTGGTGCGGAGTGTGCGCTGGCGCGGCGAGAAGACCGCGCGTCGTTCTCGGTCGTGGTCCTGTCGTGCCCCGGTTCTGCCCCCTGCGCCGGTGCGGCGTCGATCCGCTGTGGCCTGCTGCCGGGCGATGAGCGGTGGCTCACGCGCTCCGGTCGTGCGAAGGGGGACGCGCGAGAGGCGCCTGCCCCGGTCGGGCCGCCCCGCGCGAAGGCCCCGCGCCGCTGTCCGCGCGGTGCTCCAGCGGGAAACCGGCCTGGCTGGACACGTCTACCCCAGACTGCCCGACCGCTTCCCCACCGCCCCCGAGGTGTCGCGCCGTCCGACGTCGTCGTGCGGACGGGTGAAGAGGAGAGTGGTGTCGCCTAGCTCGTCGTGCTCCGCCGTGCTCGCCGCCGCCGCCCCCGCCCGGCCGCTCCGAAGGTCGTCGGGAGCGCTCGCCGCGTCACGTCTCAAGTCAAGCCACCCGGACGGCGGTAGACAATCCCCAGGACGCTCAGATGGATGTTCGAGCCGCTACGCGGCGACCACGAGCGGGCGGCCGAGCGGGTGACCTGGCTGGTCCTGCGGGGAACGATCGGGGGTGGGGGAGGTCAGCGGAAGTGCTCGGTGAGCCTGGAGGCGAGGTCGGCCAGTTCCGGTGCGTGGCGGCGGGAGTCGACGAGGAGGTGGCCGGGGAAGCCTGCGGGGTGGTGGGTGACCACGACCAGGTCGTCGTGCCACACCCGCGGGCCGACCAGTGGGCCCTCGCCCCCGTGCTTGCGGCAGATCAGGCAGACCATCGGGGGAGTCTGAAGAGCTCGAGGGCTTCTCCTCCCGTGGTAGGAGAGCGGCTCCTCCCGCGGGACCGCCGTTCCCGCCGAACGGGCTCCCGCCGACCGGGTTCGCCTACCATCCGGGGTGTGCGGTTGCTGTCGCGCGGCCGGGACGTGTTCGTCAGCAGGGCCGCCGTGCTCGGGAGCGCGTTCGGGGTGCTCAACTTCGCCTACGCGCACGGCTGGGGGCGGTGGGTCGCGCTGGTGATGGCGCTCGCGCTCGTGGTGCGGGTGCTCTGGCGGACGATGCCGGGGTGGGTGCTGCTGGCCTGGACGGCGGTTCCCACGGTGGTCGGGGACGCCGCCGCCGTCACGCAGAGCGCCTACCTGGTGGTGATCATCGCGATGGCCGTCGCCGCGTCCGGGGCGGTGGGGCGGGTGGACGTCGTGGCGCTCGCGCTGTGCCTCGTCTCGCCGTTCTTCGTGTGGGCCCTGCAGACCAACCCGTGGCACCGGGGGATCGGGTCGTGGATCTGGTCGGCCGGATTGCTGCTCGGATGGGTGCTGGGCAGGCTGGTCGGGGAGCAGCGGGGGTTGATCGTCGAGCTGGAGCGCACCCGGAACGAGCTGGCCGAGGCCGCCGTCGCGGCCGATCGGCAGCGGGTCGCGCGCGATCTGCACGACGTCGTCGGGCACAGCTTCAGCGTGGTGCTGCTGAACCTCGCCGGGGCTCGGATGAACCTGGCCGCCTCGCCCGCCGAGGCCGAGGAGGCCTTGCGGCGCGCCGAGACCGTGGGGCGCGAGGGCATGGCGGAGTTGCGGCAGGCGCTCGTGCTGATGCACCGGGGGGACGGGATCGCGGCGCCGTCGGGGGTCGGCGAGGTCGAGGAGCTGATCAAGGTCTACCGGGACGCGGGGATGCGGGTCGAGGCGCGGGTGGACGGGGACGTGGGGACCATCGACGCGGCCCCGCGCATCGTGCTGCACGACGTGCTGCGCGAGGCGCTCACCAACGTCGCCAAGCACGCCCCGCGACCGCCCGAAGCGGTGATCCGGGTGGAGCTGGACGGGCGCCACGTCGTCGTGGTGGTGGAAAGCCCTTGCGCGCCAACAGCTGCGCGCGTGAGCGGCGGCATGGGGTTGTCGGGGCTGGAACACCGGGTCACCGCCGTCGACGGCGAGTTCCGCGCCTCGCCGCACCACGGCCGCTGGACCGTGCGCGCCCGCCTGCCCCGCCGGTTGAGGAGGACCTCGTGATCCGCGTGCTGCTCGTGGACGACCAGCCGATGGTGCGGGCCGGACTCGCGCTCGTGCTGCGCAGCCAGCCGGACATCCGCGTCGTCGGCGAGCGCGGCGACGGCGCGGACGTGGTGCGCGCCGCCGCCGGGTGCTCGCCCGACCTGGTGTGCATGGACGTGCGGATGCCCGGCGTCGACGGCGTGGAGGCCACGCGCAGGCTCCGGGCGTCCGGCGGGCCGCCGGTGTGCGTGCTGACCACGTTCGACGACCACGACGTGCTGTGGGCGGCGGTGGACGCGGGCGCGGCGGGGTTCGAGCTGAAGTCCGCCACACCGGAGAACCTGATCGAGGCGGTGCGCACGGTCGCGGGCGGCGGGACCTGGATCGACGGCACGATGCTCGGCCCCGTCCTGGCCTCCTACCGGCGGTTCGGCCGGCCCGCGCCCGCGAACGCCCCAGGGGAGCTGACCGGGCGGGAGCTGGACGTGCTGCGGTTGATGGCGCGCGGCGCGTCGAACCGGGAGATCGCCGGGCGCCTGTGCCTTGCGGAGACCACGGTGAAGACGCACGTGGGCGCGATCTTCGGCAAGCTCGGCGCGCGCGACCGGGCGGCGGCGATCGTGTTCGCCTACGACTCGGGGATCGTGCGGCCCGGCGGTTAGGGCGTGCGCGCCACACGCGTGCCCGCCAACGCCGCCGCCAGCGCGTAACCGCCACCACCGGCCACCGCCAGCACGGCGTACACGCCCGCCACGTCCAGGAACAGGGACGCGGACGACAGCAGCGCGAGCCACGTCCCCAGCGCGTAGTGCAGGACGTCGCGCCGCACCGCGCCCTCGGCGACGTTGACCATCCCGACGATCAGGACCGACCCCGCCGGCCACAGCACGTCCTGCAGCGACGGCGTTCCCGCCGCCAGGCCGGTGATCGCCAGCGCCAGCGCGACGAACCCCGTGCACCACGCGCCGCCGAGCAGCGACTCGGCGCGCTCGCGCTCCGGGCCCGCGCCCCGCTGGGCCCGCACACCGGCCCGCACGGACAGCGCCAGCGCCGGCACCAGGAACAGCGCCAGCACGACCAGCGGAACCCAGTGCGGCAGCGGCAGGGGCGGGTCGGCGCCCCTGGACAGCGCGGCCGAGCCGTGGCCGAGGACGAAGGCCAGGGTGAAACCCGCGTAGGCGGCCCGGTTGTCCACCTCGCCGGGGCGGAAGTCGTTGGCGCTCATGGTTTCCCCCACGAGTCCGCGACGATGACGACCTTGCCCAGCGCGGTGCGCGACTCGGCCAGCGCCAGCGCCTCGCCCGCCCGGCTCAGCGGCACGCGGGCGGCCACCCGTGGCGCCAGCGCGCCGTTCGCGACCAGCGAGAGCACCTCGGTCAGGTCGGCCCGGTGCCTGGCCCGGAAGTCCGCCAGCCTGCGCCTGCCCGCCCAGAAGTCGTAGAACAGCGCGCGCTTCCCGTTGGGCAGCAGGTCCCACAGGTACAGCCTGCCGAACAGGGCGGCGGCGCCGAGAACGCTGCCCTTCTCGTCCTTCGTGGACGCCGAACCGTAGTTGACCAGCGTGCCGCCCCCGCGCACCAACCGCCACGAGTCCACCAGCCCCGGCCCGCCGACGTGGTCGAACACCGCGTCCACCCCGTCCGGGGCCAGCGCGCGGAGGCGGTCCGGCAGGCCGGGTTCGCGGTAGTCGACGGGGGTCGCGCCCAGCGCGCGCACCGCGTCGTGGTGCCCGGCCGAGGCCGTGCCGATCACGGTGATCCCGGCGTGCCGGGCCAGCTGCACCAGGACCGACCCGACCCCGCCGTTCGCGCCCAGCACCACGACCGCCCCGCCCCGGCGCACGCGCGCCGCCCGGTGCAGCAGCTGCCAGGCGGTGATCCCGTTCACCAGCACCGCTTCCGCCTCGGCGGCCCCGATCCCGTCCGGCACCGGAACGAGGTCGCCCGCCGCGACCAGCAGGCGGCTGGCCCACCCGCCGACCTTGAGCACCGCCGCCACCCTGCGCCCCACCAGCGCAGGCCCCACGTCCGGCCCCACCGCCTCGACCACGCCCACCACGTCGTAACCGGGCACGAACGGGAACGACGGCTGGTCGTGGTACCGGCCCAGGCGCATCTGCTGCTCGGCGAACGACACCCCGGTCGCCTCCATGCGCACCAGGGCCTCGCCGACTCCGGGCGCGGGCAGCTCCCGCACCCGCGTCTCCAGCCCGTCCGGCCCCACCGGCCGGGGCAGCACGACCTCGGTCGCGGCCCGGTCCACCCGCGCGGCCCCGCTCACGACGCGCTCCCGCCGGGCGCGCCGCTGCCCCGGTGGTCGTCGAGGTCGGAGACGAGGTCGGCGACGTCCGGGTTGGCCGCGTACCGGCTCCGGTGGATCTCCGCGATCCGCGCGCCCAGCTCGGGATCGGGGTCGTCGCTCACGTCGAACGACGCGAACCGCTCGATCAGCGGCAACCCGGCCCGGTCCACCTCCAGGTGCGCCGGGTGGTTCATCATCTCGGCGTAACCGACCAGGTCCGCCACGACGGAGACGGCCCCGTAGTCGTAGTCGCCGCCGAAGTCCCGGCCGACGACGAACGAGGTGACGGCCGGGGTGGCGCGGGCGGCGTCCCGCATCGCCGCGAGCCCGGCAGCGACGGCCTCCCCGGTCACGCCGGGCCGGACGGAGAAGCGGATTCCGTGGTAGATCGCCATGGTTTTTCCCTTCGGCATCAAGGGTTTCCCGCACTCGTCGGCGGCGCTGACGGCCGCCCGGCGGGAACTCGGTGCCGGAACGGTAGCGACGCGCGGACCGCCCTGTCCTCGGCCGCCGGCGCCGTTCCGCGCGGCACCGGGGGAGGAGCCGGGAGCCCTTGTCCTACCGGGGGAGGGGGCGCGCGGCGGCCCGCTCGAACGCCGCGACCAGCCCCCGCTCGTCGTCCTGCCGCGCGGCCACCACGACGGTCGTCGGCTCCTCGCGCAGCGGCAGCACGGTCAGCTCCGGCGGCACCACCCGCCCGTGGTCGCGCGCCACCACCGCCAGCGCCTCACCCGCCGCGACGCAGTCCCACACGTCGTCCGGCGACTCCAGCTCCGGCCCCTCGGGCGCGCTCCCCCCACCGGGCCTGGGCTCCAGCCGCCAGTGGGCCGCGCACTCCGGGGTCGAGCCGGTGGTCGTGGGCAGCCGCTCGTCGCGGATGTCCGCCAACGCCAACGACTCCCGCCCGGCGAGCCGGTGCCACCGGGGCAGCACGACCATGCGCGGCTCGTCGTACAGCCGGGTCACCCGCAGCCGCTCGGCGCGCAGCGGCATCCGCGCGACGACCGCGTCGACCCGCCGCTCCCGCAGCGCGGTCGCGGCGTCGTTCCACCCCAGGTGCACGCTGCGCACCGCCACGCCGGGCGCCCGCTCGCGCACCGACCGGATGGCCCCGGTCACCGACAGCCCCGGCGCGTACCCGACGACCAGCCGCTCCGGTCCCCCGGCGGCCCGAGCGGCGGCGACCGCCCCGTCCGCGACCCGCAGCAACCGCTCCGCGTGCGGAAGGAACGCCGCCCCCGCGCACGTGAGCACCGCGCCGCGCGGCGTGCGCCGGAACAGCGCCACGCCGAGCCGCCGCTCCAACCCCCGGATCTGCCTGCTCAACGTCGGCTGCCCGACCAGGCACTCCTCGGCCGCCCGCCCGAAGTGCCCGTGCCCGGCCACCGCGACGAAGTACCGGACCACCCGCAGGTCGAGGTCCACCGGGAACGGCGTGGCGCTGGGCACACCACCACCCTAGCCGGCGGCCCCCGAGCACGTCCGATGCCTCCGGGGCATCGTGCCCACCGCTCCGGGCATTGGATCCGCGAGGGCGAGCGGCCGGACAGTCGGGGCCGGACAGTCAGGGCCGCACAGTCGGGGCCGGACAGGCACAGCGAGGAGAGGAGCCACCGGTGACGAGCACGCTGGTGATCGGCGGGACCGGGTTGATGGGGTCGAGGGTCGTGCGGGCCCTGCTGGGCACGGGGACGGTGACCGCGTTCACCCGCGACCCGGAATCGGCCAGGGCGCGGGCGCTGCGCGACCTCGGCGCGGGCGCGGCGAAGGGCGACCTGGACGAGCCGGGGACGCTGCGGGCCGCGCTGGAGGGCGTGGACCAGGTGTTCTGCAACACCGACCACTTCGGCGCGGGCGGTGTCCTGGCCGAGCACCGCCAGGGCGTCACCGCGCTGGAGGCGGCGCGGGAGGCGGGGGTGGCGCGCTTCGTCTGGTCCTCTCTGGACGGCGCGTCGGCGCTGACCGGCGGCCGGGTCCGGATGTCCCACTACGACGCGAAGGCGGGCGTGGCCGCGCACGTCCACACCCACCGCGCGGACGAGGCCGAGCGCGGCGAGGAGGGCTGGCACACCCGCAGCACCTCGATCCTGACCACCGCCCCGTACTACGAGAACTTCCCGGCCAGCCTGCCCCCGGAGCGCACCACCCTGCCGGACGGCCGCGCCGGCGCGCTGTTCCGCGTCCCCCTCGGCGAGCGGGGCCGCTACCCGCTGATCGCGCTGGACGACATCGCGTGGTTCGCGGCCAGGATGTTCGAGGACTGGCACGGCTGGGGCGCCCGCGACCTGGCCGTGGTGGCGGACAGCCCCACCGGCGCGGAGATCGCGGCGACCTTCGAGCGCGTCACCGGCATCCCCAGCGCCTACCTGCCGGTGCCGCTGGAGGCCATGCGGGCGAACGGGGGCCACGACTTCGCGTCGATGTTCGAGCTCTTCCAGACCAGGCCGATCGCCGACCTCGACCGCGACCTCCCCGCCCTGCGCCGCCTGCACCCCGGCCTGATGACGTTCGAGGACTGGCTGCGCGCCACGGGCTGGACCGGCGAGGCGGCCTGACCGGGCAACCCCGCGGGCCGCCCGTGGCAGCGGCCTGCGGGGGAGCGCCTACCGGCGCACGCGCAACGGCCTGGTGACCGTCGCCGTCCGGCCGTCCCTGGTCGTCGCCGTCAGCGTCACCCGGTACAGGCCCGGCCTGGCGTACACGTGCTCCGGGCGGTCCAGCGTCGTGCTCGTCCCGTCACCCAGGTCCCACCGCACGGTCACGCCCTCGCCGCCGCCCTCGTCCCAGGACAGCGAGTAGAACTTCACCGGCTGGTGCGCCCTCGGCCGGGGTGAGCGCGTACCAGATCGATCTCGTCGGAGCGGCGTCGCAGGACCCCTGGACCTCACCCGGCTCCACGGTCGCCGCCCGCACGTCCGCCTGCTCGGTGAACGGCAGGGACGTGACGGGGGTGGCGCTCGTGAACGAGTCGTTCGCGGGTAGCGGCGCGTCGGCGTGCGCGGTTCCCGTGGTCAGGGTCGTGAGCAAGGACAACGCCACCGCGGTCAGTGCGGTCGAGCGCAGGGCGGGACTCCCCTCGGAACGGGCCCGGACCTCGGGCCGCACGTCGAGCGAACAGGACCACCGGGCGCGGGACAGCGGAACGCCGGAGGACCGCACCGATGTCGCAGCGCGTCCGGGTGACCCGACAGCCCCGCTGAAACCCCTTGCGCGGCAACGGGAAGCGCCCCCGCCGGGTGGTCCGGACCGGCGCCCGCCCCTGGGCTCCGGACCGCCTCGCCGCGCGAGCCCAATCCACGGGTCGGACCACCGCGCCCGGCTGGCTAGAGTGACGGCATGGCACTCGTGCTGAACTACGCCGCCCGCAGCGATCGCGGCCTGGTCCGCCAGAACAACGAGGACTCCCTGTACGCGGGTCCCCGCCTGCTGGCGGTCGCGGACGGCATGGGTGGGCACGCGGGGGGCGAGGTCGCCAGCAAGGCCGTGATCGGGGCGCTCGCGCCGCTCGACGACCACCGGCTCACCGGTGACCCGATCGAGCAGCTGCACGCCGCCGTCGAGTCGGGCAACTCGGCCATCAACGACCTGGTCGCGGCCAACCCCGCGCTCGCGTCGATGGGCACCACCCTGACCGCCGTGCTGTTCGGCGGCGAGTGGGTCGTGCTGCTCAACATCGGCGACTCGCGCACCTACCGGATGCGCGAGGGCGCGCTCGACCAGATGACCAAGGACGACAGCTTCGTGCAGTCGCTGGTGGACGCGGGCTACATCACGCAGGAGGAGGCCGAGGTCCACCCGAAGCGCTCCATCGTGCTGCGCGTGCTGGTCGGCAACGCCCAGGTGGAGCCGACCACGCACCTGCGCCGGGCGCGCGCGGGCGACCGGTTCCTGCTGTGCTCGGACGGCCTGTCGGACGTGGTCGACTTCGAGGCCATCGAGCGCGCCATGCGCGAGGGCGACGTGGCGACCTGCGCGGACACCCTGATCAGCCTGGCGCTGGCGGGCGGCGGGCCGGACAACGTGTCGGTGATCGTCGCCGACGTCGTGGACGACGACGTGCCGCCGGGCGTGACGCAGCCCGTGGAGGTGCAGCCGACCACGCCGACCCCGGCGCAGACCCAGCTCCTGCCGGTCCGCTCGCAGCTCCCGGTCGACGGCGAGCCCGGCCCGACGCAGGAGGTGCCGCTGCCGGGGCAGCAGGACGCGCCGGGACCGACGCAGGTGCTGCGGGTGCCGAACGGCGGTCAGCCCGAGAGCGGTGGGAAGGGCAAGAGGGGCGAGAAGAAGCGCGGCAAGGGCGAGAAGGTCGACGAGACCGGTGAGACCGGCGAGAAGTCCGGCAAGCGGTGGGTTCCCATCGTGATCGCCGTGGTGATCGTGGTCGCCGCCGCCGTCGCGACCTTCGCCCTGACCTGGCCGACCGCGCCCTGACCCCGTGATCGGGGTGGGCGACCACCTGCCCCGATCAGAACACGTCCAACACCACTTTCCCCCGCACCTCGCGCGCGAACAGCGCCATCGCCGCCCCCCGCAGCTCGTGCCAGTCCCCGCGCAGCCCGACCTCGGCGGACAGCCGCCCGCGCGCCATCAGGTCCAGCAGCACCGCCAGCTCCTCGGCCACCCCCGGCAGCTCCCCGCCGAACGTGCTGATCGTCCGCGCGGGCCCCAGCGCGAACAGCTCGCCGGGCCCGAACACCGTCCGCTCCCCGGACGCCACCCCCACCAGCCGCAGGTCACCGCCCGGCGCCACCCGCTCCCACACGTCGGCCAGCTGCGGCCCGCCCACCGTGTCGACCACCAGGTCGAACTCCCCGCGCAGGTCCGCCAGCACCCCCGCCCAGCTCGCCCCCAACCCCCGCAAGCCCTCCACCCGCCTGGCCGCCCCGACCAGCGCGCTCACCCGAGCCCCCGCCAGCGCCCCCAGCTGCACCGCGAACCGCCCGACCCCGCCGCTGGCCCCGGTGACCAGCACCTCCCGCCCCAGCACCGACCGGGTCCGCAGCACCCGCAGCGCCGTCGTCCCCGCCACCCCGAGCGCCGCCGCGTCCGCCAGGTCCACCCCGTCCGGCACCACCGCCAGCAGCCGCGCGTCCACCGCGACCCGCTCCGCCCACGCGCCCCACGCCCGCCCCACCGCGACCCGGCTGCCCACCGCGGGCCCCGACCCGTCCGCCGCCGCCGCGACCACCACGCCCGACGCGTCCCGGCCGTGGACCGAACCGCCCGGTCTTCGCCCGGCGTGCTCCAGGTCGCACGGGTTGAGCCCGATGTGCGAGACGGCGACCAGGCACTCGTGCGGGGCGGGTTCGGGCTCGGCGACCTCGGCCAACCGGATCGGCCCGTCCTCGGCGTGGTCGACCACCAGTGCGCGCACCTGGCTCGCTCGCTTTCGCCCTAGGGGTGGATCAACCGATGTTCCGCGCCCTCGCGCCCTCGGGCCACTACCCGCTGCGTCGTTGAGGTAGCCGTCTGCCTCACCCGAGGGTCGCTCGGATGTCATGATGTCCGGCGTGGACGTGCTGGCTGACGCGCTGCGGATGCGCGGAGCGCGGGGGTCTCTGGGGGTCCGGCTGGAGGCGGGCGGCTGCTGGGGCGCGCGCGTCGACGCCCTGCCGCTCGCCTCGTTGTACCTGGTGACCGAGGGCCAGGTGTGGTTGGGGACCAGCGGGTCCGCGCTGCGGATCGACGCGGGCTGCGCGGTGCACGTGCCGGAGCGGGTGCCGCACGTGCTGGTCAGCGAGCCGGGCGCGCTCGCCGAGCGGTGCGACCTGGACGCCGCGTGCGCCGCGATGGCCTCGGGCGCGGTCCTGCGGCTGGGCGACGGGCCGGTGCGCGCCCGGCTGATCACCGCCTACTACGAGCTGGGCGACTCGCTGTTCCCCGACGCCTTCCCGGTGCTGGTCACCGCCGAGGAGCGCCCGCAGCTGGCCGCGACCGCCGCGCTGCTGGCCGCCGAGCTGGCCGAACCGCAGTTCGGCACGACCGCCGCCGTGAACAGCATCGTGGACCTGCTGCTGGTGCAGTTCGCCCGCGCGTGGCTGGCGGCGAACCCGGTCGCGCGCTCCCGGTCCTGGCTGGGCGCGCTGCTCGACCCGCTGGTGCGGGAAGCGCTTACCAGGATGCACGGCGAGCCCGCGCGGGCGTGGACGACCGCGAACCTGGCGTCGGCGCTCAACGTCTCGCGCGCCACCCTGTCCCGCCGGTTCCCGCTGGCGCTGGGCGAACCGCCGGGCGCCTACCTGACCCGGTTGCGGATGGACCTGGCCGCGATCCGGTTGCGGGACACCGACGAGCCGCTCGAATCGGTCGCGGAGGCGGTCGGGTACGGCTCGGGCAAGGCGTTCAGCCGGGCGTTCCAGCGCTCGCGCGGGCGCTCGCCCAGCGACTACCGGTTCCGGGCCCGCCACCGGGGCCGGGCGGCGGTGGTCGCCGGGCAGGGCATCCCCGACCTGCCGATCGTGGAGCTGCCCCTGCCCGACCCGCCCGGCGCGGCCTTGGCGCGCGACGTGTCCTGACCCCTCGACCTCCGGTCAGGACACGTCCAGCACGACCTTCCCGCGCACCTCGCGCGCGAACAGCGCCCGCACCGCCCCGTCGACCCCGTCCCAGTGCCCCCGCAACCCGACCTCGGCGGACAGCCGCCCGCGCGCCATCAGGTCCAGCAGCACCTCCAGCTCCCCGGTCACCGCCGATTCCACGTCGCAGAACGTGGTCACCGTCTTCGGCTCGCCGATCGAGAACAGCGCGTCCGGCCCGAACACCGCGGGCTGACCGGACGCCGTGCCCACCAGCTGCACGTCACCGCCGGGCGCGACCCGCTCCCACACCTCCACCAGCTGCGGCCCGCCCACGGTGTCGACCACCAGGTCGAACTCGCCCGCCAGCTCGGAGACCGACACCGCGACCCGCCGCGCCCCCAGCTCGCGCAGCCCCTCCACCCGCTCCGGCGACCCGACCAGCGCGCTCACCCGAGCACCCGCCAACGCCGCCAGCTGCACCGCGAACCGCCCCACACCACCGCTCGCCCCGGTGACGAGCACCTCCCGCCCCAGCACCGACCGGGTCCGCAGCACCCGCAGCGCCGTGCTCCCCACGACCCCGATCGCCGCCGCGTCCGCCAGCCCCACCCCGTCCGGCACCACCGCCAACCACTTCGGCGCCACCGCGATCCGCTCCGCCCAGGCGTGCGGGGCCATGCCCAGCACCACCCGGCTGCCCGCCTCGGGACCGGACCCGTCGGCGGCGGCGCGCAGCACCACGCCCGACGCGTCGTGCCCGTGCACGTCGCCGTCCGGCCACTGCCCGGAGTGCTTGAGCTCGCCGTGGTTGAGCGCGATGTGCCTGATCCCCACCAGGGCCTCGTGCGGGGCGGGCTCGGGCTCGGCGACCTCCGCGAACCGGACGGGACCGGGACCGGCGTGGTCGACCACTAGTGCGCGCACTGGCTGTTCTCCTTGCGGCTCAACGATTCGCGACACCAACGATGCTCGGCGCGCCGACCCGGTCCCCGCCACGGCCTTGTGCGTCAACGAGGTCGCCGTCTGCCTCAGCGCGGCGGCGCGGACCCGTCCCGGTGCGATGATGTGCGGCATGGACGTGCTGGCCGATGCCCTGCGGGTGCGCGGGGCCCGAGGGACGCTCGGCGTGCGGTTGGAGGCGGGAGGCGCCTGGAGCACCCGCCTGGACCCGCTGCCCTGGGCCGCGCTGCACCTGGTGACCGAGGGCGAGGTGTGGCTCTCGGCGGGCGGTCCCGCGCTGCGGGTCGGCGCGGGGGACGCGGTGCTCGTGCCGCAGGGCCTCGCGCACGGCACCTCGGGCGCGCCGGGCACCAGGCCGAGGCCGTGCGACCAGCGGGCCGCCGAGGCGGCGCAGGCCACCGGGCGGGCGCTGCGGCTCGGCGACGGGCCGGTCGACACCCGCATGATCACCCTGCGGTACGAGCTGGGCGAGTCGCTGTTCCCCGACGACGCGCCGCTGCTCATCACGGCGGGGGAGCGCCCGCAGCTGGCCGCGACCGCCGCGCTGCTCGCGGCCGAGCTGGCGGAGCCGCAGTTCGGCACGACGGCGGCCGTGAACAGCATCGTGGACCTCCTGCTGGTGCAGTTCGCCCGCGCCTGGCTGGCGGCGAACCCGGCGCAGCGGGCGGGGTCGTGGCTCGGGGCGCTGCTGGACCCGCTGGTCAGGGAGGCGCTCACCCGGCTGCACCGGCACCCGGCGCGGGCGTGGACGACCGCGAACCTGGCGTCGGCGGTCAACGTCTCGCGCGCCACCCTGTCCCGCCGCTTCCCGGCCGCGCTCGGCGAGTCGCCGGGAGCGTACCTGACCCGGTTGCGGATGGACCTGGCGGCGATCCGGTTGCGGGACACCGACGAGCCGGTCGAGTCGGTGGCGTCGTCGGTCGGGTACGGGTCGGCCAAGGCGTTCAGCCGGGCGTTCCAGCGCTCGCGGGGGTGCCCGCCCAGCGAGCACCGGTTCCGGGCGCGCTGCCGGGGCCAGGCGCCGCGCACCGGGTCCCTCGGCGCCGGGATCGCGGGCACCGGGGTCGAGCGTGCTGCGTCCTGACCCCCGGGGGTCACGTCGTGGCGGGCTCGTGCTCCAGGCAGTCCACGCGCAGCTCGGCCAGCGGCAGCGGCGCGTCGAGCAGGCCGCAGTGGTGCGGCGCGACCGGGTCCGGGTGGGCGTCGCGGCGGAAGAAGCGGCAGCTCACGCAGGTGCGCGCCACGCTCACCACCCCGCTGCGCTGCAACCCGGCGATCACCCGCAGCAGCGTGTGCAGGGTGGTCGCCCGGTCCGCCTCCGGCACGCCGTCCAGCGCGCGCAGCAGCGGCTCGTCCCACGGCTCCAGCGCCCGCGCCACCTCGGCGCCCTCGGCGGTGAGCGCCAGCAGCCGCCTGCGCCCGTCCTGGCCGGGCGTGCGGGTGATCAGGCCCTTGCGCTCCAGCGCGCTGACCGCGTCGGAGGTGGTCGCCTTGGTGACGTCGAACTCGGCCGCCAGCGCGCTCACCTCGCGCCTGACCTCGGGCTGCGCGGTGAGCGCCAGCACCACCTGCTGCTGGAGCGGGGTGAGGCCGTGCTCGCGGGCGGTGCGCTGGGACAGCGCGCGCAGGCCGTGGCCCACCCGCTCGACCGCGTCCGCCAACCTCCGGTCCAGGCCGCTCCGCTCCACGCCCACCCCCTCGCCGCACCACCGCTGACCGCCGCGATGATACTGGTGGGACCGGGTGGGGACCCCCGACCGAGGACGTCCCCCACCCGGTGGTGAGATCCGCGCGGGCCGGGCGGGCGGCCACCCGTCCGGTCCACGCGGCCACCCTCACACCGCCTTGCGCAGCACGACCTTCGGGAAGTCCACCGGCACGCCCAGGGCGACGTTGACGTAGTTGGTGAACAGGTTCAGCGCCACGTGCGCGATCAGCTCCACGATCGCCTCGTCGTCGAAGCCCACCGCCCGCAGCGCGTCCACGTCCGCGTCGGTGACCTGGGCGCGCTCGCGCACCAGCTTCTCGCTGAACTCCAGCGCCGCCCTGGTGCGCGGGTCGTGCGAGTGCCCGGCCTGGGCCTGGCGCATGTCCTCGGAGGACACCCCGGCCTTGCGGCCGAGCGCGGTGTGCGCGGCCAGGCAGTACTCGCAGGCGTTGCGGTCGGCGACCAGGACGGCGATCTGCTCGCCCAGCCGCGCGCCGAGCTTGCCCTCGCCGAGGGCGCCGAAACCGGCCCACATCATCTTCAGCGCGGCGGGGGAGTTCGCGACGGCCTTGAACATCGCGGGCGTCACGCCGAACGCGCCGGTCACCTGGTCCAGCAGCGGCTTGGCCTCGCCGGTCGCGGTCTGGGCGTCGATCAGCTTCACACGGGACATCTCTTGCTCCTCTTGTGGTGGAACTCTGGTTGTGGAAAACCGCGCGGACCCTCGTGGATCACGCGGGAGTGGGGCCGTCCAGGCGGCGGGACTGGTCGTCCAACCGGCCGGACAGGCGGTCGCGCAGCAGGTCGACCCACTGCGCGGGCAGTGCCCCGGGGTGCGCGAGCAGGCGCAGGCAGCCGTCCCGGTCGGCGCGGTCGACGTTGAGCACCCGGTGCGCCTCGGCGGCGGTGACGCCGTGGTCGGGGCGGTCGAGCGGGACCAGCGGGTCGCCCGCCTGGAGGCGGCCGGGGGTGAGCACGCGGCAGTAGAAGCCGGTGCGGCCGGTGCGCTGGGTGGTGACCGCGAGGTCGGGGACCCCGTGGTGGACGGCGAGCTTGTAGCAGGGGCGGCGCGGCTGGGTCACCTGGAGCACGGCCGTGCCGACCCGGTACACCGCGCCCAGCAGCACCTCGGACTCCACGAGCCCGGCGGTGGTCAGGTTCTCGCCGAACGCGGGCGCGACCAGGCCGCCCAGCTCCGGCGCCCAGGCCGCGTAGTGCTCGGACGGGTAGAGCAGCACGGCCTTGTCGGGGCCGCCGTGGTGCTTCAGGTCGGCCTGCTCGTCACCGGCCAGCCCTTGCGCCGTGACCGCCACCGGGCCGGTGACCTGGGACTTCCGGATTCCGGTGCGCACCTCGCGCCTGCGCCACGGCAGCGCCCGCGCCGCCCCGGTGGACACCGCCAGCACCCGCGCGGCGCTCACCGGGCGGCCTCGTGCAGCACGTGCCCGACCCACCGGTCGAGCACCCGCGCGCCCTCGTCGGCGACCGCGCGCGCCTGCTCGGCGGTGACGGCGAGGTCCGGCGGCAGGTGCGGGGCGATCGTGGCGAGCGCGTCGGCGTCCAGCTCGACGTGGAACTGGAACCCGTAGGACGCGCCGACCCGGAACGCCTGGTGCCGGTACTGCTCCGACGTCGCGAGCAGCGCGGCCCCCTCGGGCAGCGCGAACGTGTCGTGGTGCCAGTGCACGACCGGGAGCGCCGGGCGGGACGGTCCGAGCACCGGGTCGGCCAGCCCGCCCGCCGTGAGCACGACCTCGCCCACGCCGACCTCGGCCCGCCCGTCCCGCGACACCGCCGCCCCCAGCGCCCCCGCGAGCAGTTGCGCCCCCAGGCAGACCCCCAGCACCGGAACCCCGGCCCGGACGCACCGGCGGATCAGCTCGCGCTCGTCCGCCAGGCGCGGGTGGGTGAGGTCGTCGAAGGCCCCCATCGGCCCGCCGAGCACGACGAGGACGTCGAGGTCGGCCACGTCCGGGAGCGCCGCTCCCAGGTCCACCCGGACCACCCGCACCACGAACCCGGCCCTGACCAGCGCCGACTCGACCAGAGCCGGTCCCTCGAAGGCCACGTGCTGGATCACCGCCGCCCGCATCCCGACCACCTCCCCGCTTCGCCGTCCCTCGTTGTGCCCGCCCCGCAGATACTGCCATAGTGGGTAGGAGTCCTAACAAGTTCTGAGCGGCGTGACCGTGGTCACCAACGGTCCCGGCGCCCACCCGAAGCAGGGGGAAGCCCGACGATGACGTTCGAGGACAGCGACAACACCGACCCGTTGACCACGGCGGCGGGCGCGCCGGTCGCGGACAACCGGAACAGCCTCACCGCCGGTCCGCGCGGTCCGATGCTGCTGCAGGACCTGTGGTTCCTGGAGAAGCTGGCCCACTTCGACCGCGAGGTCATCCCCGAGCGGCGGATGCACGCCAAGGGGTCCGGCGCGTTCGGGAAGTTCACCGTGACCGGCGACATCACCCGGTACACCAAGGCCGCGCTGTTCGCCCAGGTGGGCAACGAGTGCGGCACGTTCGTGCGGTTCTCCACCGTCGCGGGCGAGCGCGGCGCGGCCGACGCCGAGCGCGACATCCGGGGGTTCGCCGTGCGCTTCTACACCGCGCAGGGCAACTGGGACGTGGTCGGCAACAACACGCCGGTGTTCTTCATCCGCGACCCGCTGAAGTTCCCCGACCTCAACCGCGCGGTCAAGCGCGACCCGAGGACGAACATGCGCAACCCGGAGAACAACTGGGGGTTCTGGACCCGGCTGCCGGAGGCGCTGCTCCAGATCACGATCACCATGAGCGACCGGGGCATCCCGCGCTCCTACCGGCACATGCACGGGTTCGGGTCGCACGCGTTCAGCATGGTGAACGCAGCGGGGGAGCGGCACTGGGTGAAGTTCCACTTCCGCACCCGGCAGGGGATCGAGAACCTGACCGACGCGCAGGCGGGCGAGCTGATCGGCCGCGACCGCGAGTCGCACCACCGGGACCTGTACGAGGCGATCGAGCGCGGCGACAATCCCCGGTGGACGTTGAGCGTCCAGGTCATGCCCGAGCGGGACGCCGAGAGCTACCGGTTCCACCCGTTCGACCTGACGAAGGTGTGGAGCAAGAAGGACTACCCGCTGATCGAGGTCGGCGAGCTGGAGCTCAACCGCAACCCGGAGAACTACTTCGCGGACGTCGAGCAGGCCGCGTTCAGCCCGGCCAACGTCGTGCCGGGGATCTCGCTGAGCCCGGACAAGATGTTGCAGGGCAGGCTCTTCTCGTACGGCGACACCGCGCGCTACCGGCTCGGCGTGAACCACCACCAGATCCCGGTGAACCAGCCGCGCGCGGCGACGGTGGTCAACAGCTACCACCGCGACGGGTCGATGCGGGTGGACGGCAACCAGGGCGGGCTGCCCGGCGTGGAGCCCAACAGCTACGGGCGCTGGGCCGAGCAGCCCGAGCACGCCGAGCCGCCGCTGGCCGTGGGGGCGGTCGCGGACCGGCACGACTTCCGGGCCGACGACGACAACTACTTCGAGCAGCCGGGTGAGCTGTTCCGGTTGATGAGCGCGGAGCAGCGGGTGGTGCTGGCGGAGAACACCGCGCGGGCGATCAAGGGGGCGCTGCGGGAGACCGTGGAGCGGCACGTCTCCCACTGCGCCGAGGCCGATCCCGAGTACGGGGAGCTGGTGCGGCGGGCCTGCGAGGCGGTCGGCGCGCTGTGACCCGAGGGCCCCCGGTGTTCCCGCGCGGAACGCCGGGGGCCCGGTCGGCGCGCCGCGCGGGCGCCCCCCTGTTCGGAAATGACAATCGTTTCCGTTAGAGTGGGCGCCATGCGAACAGAGGTCGTACTGGTGGCCGGGCTCGCCGACCACGACGTCGCCCAGGAGATCTGGCTCGCCTCGCCCGGAGCGGTGCTGGTGCGGCACGACCTGCGCGAGCTCGCCCAGGGGATCGTGCGGCGGTGGGTCGACGGCGAGCTGACCGTGCTCGAACTCGCCCACGGCTGCGTCTCCTGCACCCTGCGCCTGGACCTGCTCCCGCTGCTGGAGAGCCTCGGCGGCCGGGTCGTCGTGCACCTGGACCCCGCGCTCGAACCCGAGGCGGTCTGCTTCGCGCTGCGCGAGGTCGACGTGCGCGTCGACGCCGTCGTGTCCGTGGTCGACCGGGCCACCTGGCTGGCCGACGCCACCGGCGAGGACGACATGGCCGACCGGGGCCTCGCCGCCGCCGACGGGGACGACCGGACCGTCGCCCAGGTCGTCGTGGGGCAGGCCGAGTTCGCCGACGCGCTCGTGCTCGTCGGCGACGACCCCGACCCCGTGCTGGACGCGGTCCTGGACCGCCTCAACCCGCGCGCCCCGCGTCGTGACCGCCGCGGCCTGGACGCCGCCGCGCTGCTGGCCGCGGTGCCCGCCGACGCCCGGCGCGGCCGGTTCGACGACGGCTTCGGCGCCCTCCTGCGCGGCCAGCCGCCCCTGGAGCCCGCGCACGGCGTCGCCGTCGTCCACTTCACCGCCCGCCGCCCGTTCCACCCCGTGCGGCTGCACGACGCGCTGGACGTGCTGCTCGACGGCGTCGTCCGCACGCGCGGCCGGGTGTGGCTGGTCAGCCAGCCGGAGACCGCGCTGTGGCTGGAATCGGCGGGCGGCGGGCTCAACGTCGGCAACCTCGGGCACTGGCTCGCCGCCGTCGACGACTGGTCCGACGAGCCCGCCGAGCGCAGGCTCGCCGCCGCCGCGCACTGGGACCCGGAGTTCGGCGACCGCGCCCAGGAGCTGGTCGTGATCACCGGGAGCGCCTCGCCCGACGAGATCGCCGCCGTGCTGCGGGACGCGCTCGTCACCGACGAGGAGCTGGCGCTCGCCGACGAGCTGGAGTTCGCCGACCCGTTCGCGGAGTGGCGCGACGAGAGCAACCGCAACGATGAGATGGAGGAGCTGTGAAGCAGGGCATCCACCCCGACTACCACCCGGTGGTCTTCCGCGACCAGTCGACGGGCAAGTCGTTCCTGACCAGGTCGACGGCCACGTCGACGGCGACCGTGGAGTGGGAGGACGGCAACACCTACCCGCTCATCACGGTGGACGTCACCTCGGACTCGCACCCGTTCTGGACGGGCAACCAGCGCGTGATGGACACGGCGGGCCGGGTGGAGAAGTTCAACCGCCGCTACGGGAAGCGGTCCCGCTGATGGCCGTCCCCAAGCGCAAGACCTCGCGCAGCAACACCCGCCACCGACGCGCCCGGTGGAAGGCCGCCGTGCCCGACCTGGTGCCGGTCGAGTCCTCGGACGGCCGCGAGCGGCTGGTCCCCAGGAGGCTCGTGGCGGCCTACCGCCGCGGCCTGCTCTGACCCGCGCTCGCCGCACCGATCCCCCCGCTCCCCGCTGCGGCGAGCGCGCAGGCGGAGCCGGGTGGTGGCCCCTACCGGTCCACCCCCGGCTCCGCCGCCCTCCCGCACTCCGGGCACACCCCGCTGAGCACGATCGACACGCTCACATCCCGAAACCCGTGCGCGGCGGCGGCGGTCTCGGCCCACCCCAGCACGCACCCGGCATCCACCCGCTCGGCCCGCCCGCAGCCGCCGCACAGCAGGTGGTGGTCGTGCGAGGAGTCGACCCGCAGGTGGAACAGGTGCCTGCCCCCGCCGTCCTTGGTCACCCCCACGAGCCCGGCGTCGACCAGGATCGCGAGCAACCGGTACACCCCGGTCAACCCGATCCGCTCCCCGTCCGCCCGAACCCGCCGGTGCACGACCGACGCGCCCGCGGGCCCTGGCAACCCGCTCAACGCAACGAGCACCGCCCTGCGCCGAGCGGTCAACCGAACCCCACCGCCGCTCCCGGAACCGTCGCGCCCGAACCGCATAGGCCTCCCCTCGCAGGTGGGGAGGATCTTATGGGAAAAGACAATCGTTTTCAATTAACGGGTCGGCCCGGCCGACCCCGCGCTCAGAGCCGCACCAGCGTCAGGTCCCACTGCCCGTGCTCGTCCTCCCACGTGGTCACGACCTCGCCGATCCCCACCGGGTTCCGCTCGGGCTCCTCGTCCACGAACACGTCCCCCAGGTCCTCGAACTCCTCCCCGAACCGCCGCGCGTCCTCCAGGCTCCCGTCCGACGCGACCCGGATCAGCACCACCCGCCACTCCACCCCCGCCAGGTCACGCCCGACCAGCGCGCGCCCCTCGACCTGCTCGCCCCCGACGTCGAACAGGGTGCCCGCCCCGTCCACCCGCAGCGGCCCCTCGTCGGACAGGCACAGGTGCTCGCTCACCACCTCCCGCCCGCCGCTGAGCACCTCGGGCGCCAGCCAAGCGGGATCGCGGTCCAGTTCGCTCTCGTGCAGGGCGTTCCCCCACGCGTACAACGCGTACATGCCGCCGATCGTAAGCACGGGGTCCGACAGCGAAGCGCTCGTCGGGGCCGCCGGTGGACACCGACCGGGCGCAGGAACGCCGCGGGCCGCGGACCGACCCGAGGTTCCGGTGCTCCTTCCTCGGCGCCGCCACCGACCTGGTCTTCCCGAACGGCTCGGGCGTAGACGCGGTGCTCCGGTCCGCAGCGGCCTGGCAGGCGCTCAGCCGCACCACACCGCCGCACCGGCGCCGCCCGCGCCACCCCCGCCAGCTGATCCTCCAGCGCCCGGCGCCAAGGTGACCCGCCTGCTGCCCGGAGCGGTGGGTGTTCCGGCCGCCCACCCACCCCGTGATCGTCTTCGCGCCACGTCTCCCGCACGGCCACCCCCGGTCCACCCCGGCCGCCTGGCGCTCCCGACGCCTCGGACGTCGGGACGCACCCGGATGGAGCCGCCATGCCCGCCGGCGAGCCCTCCGGGTCCGCGCTCGGGACCGCGCCCGTCAACGGCGTCGTGCCCCGTTCGCCGACCAGCCCGTGCAGGGCTTCAGCGGCGTGCTGCGCACCGCGGACGGCACCTTCGACGTGCTCTCCGACAACGGCTACGGCACCAGGGCCACCAGCGCCGACTTCGTCCTGCGGATCCAGCGGATCGCCCCGGACTTCGCCTCCGGCGCCGTGGACGTGGTCGGCGGCCTGAACCTGACCGACCCGCACCGCCACGTCCCGTTCCCCCTCACCAGGACCGACCGCGTCCTCACCGGCGCCGACCTGGACGTCGAGCCGGTCCAGCGCGGCGCGGATGGCAGCTACTGGACCGGCGACGAGTTCGGCCCCTACCTGCTGCACTTCGACCGCGCGGGCAGGCTCCTCGCCCCGCCGTCGCCGCTGCCCGGCGTGCGCGCCCCGCAGAACCCCGAGGGCTCCCCGAACCTGGGCGGCAGCAAGGGCTTCGAGAGCCTGGCGCTGTCCCCGGACGGCCGCACCCTGGACGCCCTGCTGGAGGGCGCGGTCGCCGGTGACGCCCACGGGACCCTGCGCCTCAACGAGTTCGACATCGCGAAGAACCGCTTCACCGGCAAGAAGCGGCTCTACCGCCTGGACGATCCCGCGCACGCCATCGGCGACGCGGTGGCCGTCGACCGCAACCGCCTGCTGGTGATCGAGCGCGACCGCGCCCTGGACAAGACCCCGGTGGCCGACCTGGCTGACATCGCGAACCCGCGCCGGATCGGCGGGTTCCCGGAGAGGTCCACCTTCCCGTTCACCACCGTCGACGGCCTGCTGATCCTGGACGACCGCACCATCGCCGTCCTGAACGACAACAACTCCCCCTCCTCCTCCGGCCGCACCCCCGGCAAGCCGGACGACAACGAGTGCATCACCCTCGACCTCGGCGACGACCTCGACGCCGACCCGCGCGTGCTGCGCGGCAGGTGACCCTCCGCGACGGGTCGGGGACCCGGAGTCCCCGGCCCGTTCGCTGAGCTCAAACCCCCTGTCAGCCCGCGAACCGCCCAGGCATACGCTCACCCGCGGAGGTGCTGGGCGTGATCGGGAACTGGTGCGCGGACGACCGGCTCGACGTGACCGGCCGGGTCGTGGTGGTGGCGGACGGGGCGCACGGCGTGGCGCTGGCCGTGGCGGCGGCGCTCTGCGACTCGGGCGCGCACGTCGTCGTGACCTTCCCGCCGAAGGACGTGGACGTCGACCGGGCCCGCCTGGTCCTGACCGGCAGACCCGGCCCGGCCACGCTGGTCGAACTGCCCCCGCACGACGCGGACGCGTGGCTGGAGCTCCTGGAGGGCGTCCACGAGCGCCACGACCGCCTGGACGCCTGCGTGCACCGCTCGACCGGAGTCCCGCTCCGCCCCGCGGCGGAGGGGCAGGCGAAGGTCGCGGCAGGCCGCCTGGTGCTGCTCACCGGCCCCGGCGCCGCCCCGGTGGAACCCCTGGCGGACCTGGACCTGCTGGTCGACGTGGTCCCCGTCCCCGCGCACGACCCGGACGACGCGCAGGCCGCCCACGACCGGGTCGCGCAGGCCGTGGCGCTGCGCTGCGCCCGCTGACCGGCAGCCCGACCCGCGCTCGGCACAATCACCCCGTGTCCCCCACCAGAACCGCCCGCCACCACGCCCTCGCCGCCGCCCTCACCGCCCTGTCCGACGAGGAGCTCGCCGCCCGGCTCGCGCGAGCCGAGCGGGTCGGCGTCGGCGTCGGCGGGGAGGCCCTGGTCCTGGACGTGGCGGGCGCGCCGGTGTTCGCCAAGCGCGTCCCCCTGACCGCCCGCGAGCTCGCCCACCCGCGCTCCACCGCGAACCTGTTCGACCTCCCCCTGCACCACCAGTACGGCCTCGGCGGCCCGAGCTTCTCCGCCTGGCGCGAGCTCGACGCCTGCGAGCGCGTCACCGAAGCGGTCCTGGAGGGCGAGGCCACCGCGTTCCCGCTGCTGCACCACTGGCGCGTCCTCCCCGGCCGCCCCCCGCTGCCCGCCGACCGGGCCCCGGCCGACGACCCCGCCACCCGCGCCCGCCTCGAAGCCCTCGCCACCGCCCCGAGCAGCCTCGTCCTCGTCACCGAGCACCTCCCCCTCCCCCTGGAGGACTGGCTCCGCGACGCGCCCCTGACCAAGGCCGAGGCCCTGGCCCGCCAGCTCGCCGACATCACGACGTCCCTGCGCCGCCTGCGCCTGCTCCACATGGACGCCCACTTCGGCAACCTGCGCGTGGCCGACGACCGCGTCCACCTCACCGACTTCGGCCTCGCCCTCTCCCCGCGCCACGACCTGTCCCCGGCCGAGCGCGACTTCGCCCACCACCACGCCGGCTACGACGCCGACCACACCGCCATGCGCCTGGTGAACTGGCTGATCACCACCACCCACGCGCCCGAAAACCCGGCCACCCGCAACGCCCACGTGCGCCGCTACGCGCGGGGCGCCACCCCGCACGACGTGCCCCCGCCCGTGGCGGCCCTCATCACCGGGCACGCCCCCGCCGCGGCGGCCATGAACGACCTCTGGTGGCGCCTGTTCGGCGGCGAGCTCACCGCCCGCCACCGGGCGCCCCGCGACTGACCCTCACCCCACCTCCGCCAACCCGGCCCCCACCCCGGCCCGCGCGTACACCCGCTCGGTCTCCTCGGCCACCCGAGCCCAGGAGTACCGGGCCCTGACCCGGTCCACCCCGGCCTCCCCGTACGCCCACTGCCGCGTCCGGTCCGCCAGCAGCGCCCGCAGCGCCACCGCCAGCGCCCTCGGGTCGTGCGGCGGCACCAACCGCCCCGTCACCCCGTCCACGACGCTGTCCGCCAGCCCGCCCACCGAGGTCGCCACCACCGGCACCCCGCACGCCATGGCCTCCAGCGGCACCAGCCCGAACGGCTCGTGCCAGGGCGCGCACACCACCGCGTCCGCCGACTTCAGCAGCGCGGGCATCGCGTCCCGGCCCACCGGTCCGACCAGCCGCACCCGCCCGGCCACCCCGCACCGCCCGGCGTGCTCGACCAGCCTGCGCGCCTCCGGGTCCCGCGCCACGTCCACGGGCCCGCCCGCGATCACCAGCTCCGCGTCCGGCACCCCGCTCATCGCGCTGATCACGTCCGCGAACCCGTTGCGCGGCACCAGGCTCCCCGCGCACACCACCCGCCGCGGCAGCTCCTGCTGCTCCTCCTCCCGCCGCCGCGAGAACAGCGCCGTGTCCACCCCGAACGGCACCACCGACACCAGCGCTCTCGGGGTCCCCGCGCCGACCAGCTCGAACGCCTCCTCCTCCGAGGTGGCCACGATCCCGTCGACCTCGCGGCAGATCAGCTGCTCGGTCCGCACCCGCACCGCGACCCCGCCGCCGCCCCGGTGCCACCGCTCGGCGCCGCCCAGCCCGTGGAAGGTCTGCACCACCGGAACGGCCAGTCCGCGCGCCCCCAGGAGCGCGACCAGCCCGGACGTCCAGGAGTGCGCGTGCACCAGGTCGGGTGGCGAGATCGCCCACCGCCGCCGCAGGTGCCGGGCGAACGGCCCGGTGTGCGGGAGCAGCTCCGCCTCGGGCGCGGGCTCCGCGGGTCCGGCGGGCACGTGCACCACCTCGTAACCCCCCGGCGCGCGCGCCCGGTCCGGCTGGTCGACGCGGGTGCGGCGGGTGTGCACGACGACCTCGTGCCCCCGTCGGGCCAGGGCGGTGGACAGCTCAGCCACGTGCACGTTCCGCGCGCCCGAGACCACGCCACCGGGCGCGACCAGGGGATTGGCGTGCTCCGACACCATCGAGATCCTCACGGACCCACCTCCACGATCGAGCGGCCCCGCGTTCGCGGAGCCGGTTTCCCCCTATCCCTATTTCTCTCCACTCAGAATCGGATAAAACGCGTCGACGGGATTTTTCTTTGCTGTTTTCGCAGGTGGGCGGGCTTGTGGAGCTGTTCTTGAACACGCCGCAGAGCCGTTCGGGAAAACCTGAAGAATTCCCGAACGGCTGTTTCCGGTCGATCGCTACCCGAGCAGGTCGGCGTCCCACCGGTTCGGCGGGGCCAGCGCGGTGAGGGCCGACGCCACGTCGTCGCGCAGCCGCAGCACGGCGTCGAGCCCGGCGGCGGTGACCGGTCTGCGCACCGCGCGCTGGGCCCCGACCACCGCCCACGGCACGCCGAGCCGCTCGGCGTCCGCCGTCGTGGCGAGCAGCAGGCTCAACCCGGCGGCCGAGCAGAAGGTCACCGCGCCGAGGTCGACCACCAGCGCGGAGGGCGCGCGCGAGACCTCGTCGAGCAGCCGCGCGCGCAGCGGCCCGGTGGTGGAGGCGTCCAGTTCGCCGGACACCCGGACGACGACCGCGTCCGCCGTGGGGCAGTGGGGGAGCGTGGAAGGAACGGGGCACATGGTTCAGCTCGTCTCCGGTGCGCCTACCGGTCCGGCGGTGCGAACCGCCCGACCCCGCGCACGCCTGGTTCTCCAGAGGGGCGGTCGCCGTCCAACCGCCTGCCCTCGAACGGACCACCCGTCGGACGGGGGTCGCCGGACCTGCCGGCCGGGCCGCCCTCCCGCTCCTCCGGGTGGAAGACGACCCCGTCCGAGTCCACCGCGTTCCGCGACCGAGCGATAGCAGCGGGCGCGAACCACCCGCGCAGCCGGAACGAACCACGCTCAGCTCTCCCGCAGCGTCTGGGACGGCGACACCCCGTAGGCGGCCCGGTAGCGGGCGGCGAACACGCTCGCCCGGCCGTAGCCCCACTTCGCGGCGATCCTGGTCACCGTGTCCTGCCCCGTCGTCGCGGAGGTCAGGTCCGCGCGCGCGTGGTCGAGCCGGACCTGCCGCAGGTAGGCCATCGGGGTCGTGCCCAGGTGGCGGCGGAACGCCAGCTGCACGGCGCGGGTGCTCACCCTGGCGGCGGCGGCGACGTCCGAGGTGGCCAGGTCCCGATCGGGGTTGGCGTCGATGAACGCGAGCGCCCGCCGCAGCGCGTCCGGGTGGGCGTCGCGGCGGTCCTCGACCACCGGGTCGGCGGTCGTGCTGTTCGGGAACGCGGCCAGCAGCGTCGCGGCCAGCAGGCGGGAGGCGTGGCCCACCACCAGCGGGTTGGTCAGCAGCTCCGGGGTGGTCAGCAGCTCGGCGCGCAGGTGGTCGCGGGTGGCGGTCCAGCCGCGCGCGGCCTCGGGGCCCACCGGCGCGTACCCGGTGAAGCGGACCGGTTCGGGGCCGGGGGCGACCTGCTGGACCAGCGAGGTGGGCAGCACCGTCATGGCGAACCCGCCGTGCGCCACCCGCGCGCGGTGCGGGTCCTCGGGGCGGGCGACGAGGAACGCGTCGCCGGGGCCGTGCGCGCGCGGCCCGTCCGCCGAGCGGGTGTCGACCCGGCCGGAGCGCACCAGGCCGAACAGGTGGCAGTCGAGCGGGTCGACCTCGGCCTCGACGGTGCTCCGCAGCTCCACCTCGTCGAACCTGACCTCGCCGAGCGCTGCGGACGCCAGGCGCAGTCCGCGCTGGGGGCCGCTCGACCGGAGGGTGAGCCGGGTGTAGACGGCGCTGAGCAGCTCCTCGGCCGCCTCGTCGTCGGGGACGTCGACCACGTGCTCGACGGGGGAGCGCTCCTCGGGCCCTGGTTCCGGGGACCGCGCCAGCGCGGCCTCCAGGCTGGTGCGCCTGACCAGCAGCCCCGCCGGGTCCACCGCGTCCAGCACGACCCGGTCCAGCGCGCCGCCCGGTTCCGCCAGCAGCGCGCACCGGCTCCCGCGTTCCGCGCACGCGCGGGCGAACGCCACCACCGCCCGCGCCGCCCCCACCGCGAGCGTCCCGGCCCCGCGCACGTCGAGCACCACCAGCGGCGGCAGCGCCCCGGCGGGGGTGGCCGCGAGCAGCGCTCGCGCGACCTCGCCCGTCCCGGCGCGCAGGGCCCCTGCGGGCAGCGCCAGCACCAGCGCCCGGTCCGCGTGCAGCGCGGTGATCTCCACGTCCTGCTCTCCCGCACCCCGCGGGGCGAGGCCGGTGGGCCCTGGATCCGCGGCTGCGCGCCTCTGGTTCCCCAGGCATAGCAGGTGCGTGGTCCGACCGCACCCCGGTGAGCGGTGTTGATCAGGTGAAACACCGCATTGCCCCACCCGCCCGCACTTCACCTGATCGAGTGGCCGAAGCGGCACTCGGCCGAGCCGTTCCTGTCAGACCCCCTCTCTACTGTCCGGGTAGGACGGACGAGCGGGGGGAGAGAACGTGGTGGGAAGTCGGGCAGCAGGGGGGTTCGCCGCTCCGGTGGCGTGGCACCGGGGCGCGCACGAGCGGCGGGGTGGGCCCTCACCGTGCCGCGCGGCGGTGGACCGGAAGGCCGCGGAGCGGGAGCGGGCGAGGATGCCCGTCCTGGACCTCGAAGCGATCGCGCGGGACGAGGCGGAGCACCCCTGGCTGCGCGCCGAGGTCGCCGAGGAGCTGGCGGGCAGGGCGAGCCCGCTCGTCGCCGCCGCGCGGGTCTGGTGCGCCCGCCAACGCCCGGAACCGCAGGTCGTCGACCTGTGGGCGCTCGACCACGGCCTGGTCTTCGCGGCGGTCGCCGCGCTGCGCACCTGCCTGCTCACCGAGGGCGCGCGGATGATCGAGGCCGACGCGCGCGACAGCTGGTGGAGCAGGCACACCCCGCTCCTGCGGCGGGCCCGCGCGCTGCTGGCGGCGGCGTCCGACGCGGACTACGCCGCCGCCGTCACCGCGCTCGACGGCGAGCGCGAGGGCGCGCGCACCTCGGTCATCGCCGCGTACCTCGTGCCCGACCAGCCCGGTTGGGTGGACCGGGCGGTCGAGGCGCTGAGCGCGCTCGACGACCGGAGCGCGTGGCGGCTGCTGCTGCACTCGGTCGACTCGCTCGACCGGCTGCAGGCGGTCCTGCGCCTGTCCGGGCGCGAGGCGCTGCGCTCGCCCGAGGTGCTGCACACGCTCGGCACGGTCATCGGGCCGGACCTGGCGCCCCTGATCACGCACCTGCTCCCGGACACCTTCGGCTACCAGGCCACGGGCGACCAGGTCAGGGCGATGCTGGTGGAGTTCGCCACCGCCCCGGCGTTCACGGCGCTCCTGGCCGACCTGCTGGGCGGCGGCGTCCCGATCTCCGCGCTGGAGGTCGCGCACAAGCGGCCCCGGATGGCGCTGGAGCGGCTCGCGGCGGCCGGGGAGCCCGCGCGGGAGCTGCTGCTGGACCACCTCCGGGTGCACCCCGACCTGCTGGACTCCGCGCCCGAGTGGGCGCGCGAGGTCCTCGTGTCGGAGCTGGCCGCGCGGTCGGCGGTGCCCGACGCGGTCGACGCCGAGCTGCCCGCCGCGCTGGTGACCCCGCCGTGGGAGGCGGCCCGCGAGCTGCCGGAACCGCTGGTGGTGCGGGGGGTTCCGGTGCCCGACGAGCGGTCCGTGGTGTGGCGGGCCGGGCTGCGGGAGGTGTGGGCGGTCAGGAGCCCGTACATCGCGGGGTCGCCCGAGTCCTGCTGGGAGCGCTACCCCGAGCGGTTCGAGCGGGGGGAGCTGAGCGCGAGCGAGCAGTTCCGCTGGTTCGCTCACGGGCCGCTCGACCAGGTGCTGCCCAGGGTCGCCCGCTGGACCCTGCCCGAGCTGAACTGGTACTCCGGCGAGCTGGTCCAGGTGCTGCTGAACCGGTTCGAGGTCGACGCGTTCGGGCTCGCGCTCGACTACGCCCGCAACCCGGCGGCGCGCGCCTACGACGTGGTGCTGCCGCTGGTGTCGGTGGAGGTCGCCCGGCTGGTCGCCGCGCGGCTGGAGGGTCCGAAGGCGGCGCGGCCGGTGTCGGTGCGGTGGGTGCGCGCGCACCCCGAGGCGGCGGCCCGGTTGCTGCTGGCGGACGCGGTCGGCGAGCCGGGGGAGCGCAGGGCGGCGGCGGAGGCCGTGCTGCGGATGGCGCCGGAGCAGGCGCGGGCCGCCGCCGCTCC
Organism: Actinosynnema mirum DSM 43827; assembly: GCF_000023245.1. GTDB lineage: Bacteria > Actinomycetota > Actinomycetes > Mycobacteriales > Pseudonocardiaceae > Actinosynnema > Actinosynnema mirum. The sequence continues at coordinate 5,201,617 of NC_013093.1, read as the reverse complement.
GCACGGCGACGAGGTGGTGGAGGCGGTGGAGCGAGTGCTGTCGGTGGCCCCGGTGGACCTGGTGCCGTCCCCGGTGCCGGATCCGGGCTGGTGGTGCCCGCCGGAGGGGCTGCCCAGGCTGCTGCTGCGCGGCGGCGCTCGGGTGCTGCCGGACCGGGCGGTGCGGCACGTGACGACCATGCTGGCCATGACCGTGCCCGGTCGGCACTACGCCGGGGTGGACGTGGTGCGCGAGGTGTGCGACCCGGAGTCGCTGGCGCGCTTCGCGGAGGCCCTGCTCGACCGGTGGATCGCCCACGGCCTGCCCGCGAGCGGGAGGTGGGCGCTGTTCGCGCTGGGCCCGGTCGGCGACGACGCGGTGGTGCGGCGGCTGGTGCCGCTGATCACCGCGTGGCCGGGGCAGTCGCAGCACCACAACGCGGTCGCCGGGCTGGACGTGCTGGCCGGGATCGGCAGCGAGGCCGCGCTGGTGGCGCTGAGCGGCATCGCGCAGCGGGCGAGGTTCAAGGCGCTCAAGCAGAAGGCCGGGCAGAGGGTCGCCGAGGTCGCCGAGGACCTGGGGCTGACCCCCGAGCAGCTCGGCGACCGCCTGGCGCCGACCCTCGGACTCGACGAGGAGAGCGCGCTGGTCCTGGACTACGGGGCGCGCTCGTTCACGGTCGGCTTCGACGAGAAGCTCGCCCCGTTCGTGCTCGACGGGACGGGCAAGCGGCTGAAGTCCCCGCCCAAGCCCGGCGCGAAGGACGACCCGGAGCTGGCGCCCGCCGAGCACCGGCGGTTCGCGGCGCTGAGGAAGGAGGTCAGGGTCGTCGCGGCGGACCAGGTGGCGCGCCTGGAGCGGGCGATGGTGGCCGGGCGGGACTGGAGCGCCGGGGAGTTCGCGGCGCTGCTGGCCGGGCACCCGCTGGTGCGGCACCTGGTGCGCGGGCTGGTGTGGGCCGCCGACGGCGCGGCGTTCCGGGTGGCCGAGGACGGCACGCTCGCCGACGTGACCGACGAGCCGTTCACCCTGCCAGGGGACGCGCGCGTCACCCTGCCCCACCCGCTGCGCCTGCCGGACCTGCCGGGGTGGTCGGAGCTGTTCGCGGACTACGAGATCCTCCAACCGTTCCCGCAGCTGGCCAGACCGGTCCACCGCCTCACCGGGCCGGAGCTGGCCGGCCGCGACCTGACCCGCTTCGTCGGCGCGAAGACCGGGACGGTGCCCACGTCGGTGAAGCGCCACTGGGAACCGGGCCCACCGGTGGACGCCGGGATGATCCTCGGCGTGCGCCGCCCCCTGCCGGGCGGGGCGTCGGTGTGGGTGGAACTCGATCCGGGCCTGTTCACCGACCACTGGCAGGACTGGTCGGCGCAGCGGGTGGTGGAGGTGCGGCTGAGCGGGGTGGCGGACTTCGCGGCGGTGGACGAGGTGCTGGTGTCGGAGGTGGTGGGTGAGCTGGAGATCATGACGGCGGGGTGAGGGGCTGGGTGCTCGGGGCCGTTGAGGGGGTGCTGCTCGCAGGCCGGTCACGGATCGCTGTCGTCTCGGGGAGGGCGAAGCGCCGCGTGAAGCGCGGTGGTGTCCTCGGGGTGGTCGGGGGCAGGTTCGGGGTGTGAGGTGTGCGCCCGGTCGGGAGTCCGCTGTGGACCGTCCTGCCGTTGCGCGGCGAGGGTTTCCGCGCGCCGAGGCCGCCGGGGCGGGCCGTGGCCCGTCCCGGCGCGGCGCCGGTCAGGCCGCGGTCTCGGCGGTCGCGGTCAGCACCGCGCGCCCCAGGACGTGACCGGCCATGGTGAACCCGAGCAGCGCCGGGGTCGCGTCGGCGGGGACGCCGATCGACTCGACGTCGAGCGCGTGCACCACCACGACGTACCGGTGCGGCCCGTGCCCGGCGGGCGGCGCGGCGCCGATGTAGCGGGGGAGGCGGGCGTCGTTGGGCAGTTGGAAAGCGCTTCCCGGCAGCCCGGAGCCGGTGTCGTCCCCCGCGCCCTCGGGCAGCGAGGTGGTGGAGGCGGGCAGGTCGGCGACCGCCCAGTGCCAGAAGCCGGACCCGGTCGGGGCGTCCGGGTCGTACACCGTCACGGCGTAGCCGCGCGTGCCCTCGGGCGCGCCGCTCCAGGACAGCTGCGGCGAGCGGTCCGCGCCGCCGAGGGACGACGAGAGCTGCGCGGGGGCGAACGGCGCGCCGTCGGTGGCGCTGTCGCTGGTGACGGTGAAGGAGGCTGCCTCGGGCAGGCGGGCGAACGGGTCGTTCATCGGGGTTCGGGTCCTCTCGGAAGGGGGCGGCGGGGGTTCCCGGCCGGGGTGATGAATCGACCATAGCACGGATAATCGATTATCTATCCGATCGTCTACGCTGAGCGGCATGACCAGGACAGCCGCCACGGACGGCAAGCGGATGCTCTCCGAGCAGGTCTTCGAGCGGCTGCGGGACGCGATCATGCGCGGCGACCACGCGCCCGGCGCCCCGCTCAAGCCGCAGGACCTGGCCAAGGAGCACGGGGTGAGCCTCGCCGTCGTGCGGGAGGCGCTGGTGCGCGTGGTCGGCGAGGGCCTGGCGGACCGGCTGCCGAACCGGGGCTTCGCCGTGCCCGCCTTCACCGACCGCCGCTGGCAGCAGATCGCGGAGGCGCGCGCCACCGTCGAACCCGTCGTGCTGCGCCTGGCGGTCGAACGCGGCGACCTCGACTGGGAGGCCCGCGTCCGCGCCGCCCACCACCGGCTCAGCCGCACCCCGGCGTTCACCCCCGGCGACGGCGAGCACTACGGCGCCGAGTGGGCCGAGGCGCACCGGCTGTTCCACCGCGCGCTCCTGGACGGCTGCGGCAACCCGGTGCTGCTGGACGCCTTCGACCGGATGTGGTCGGCCAGCGAACTGGCCCGCCGCTGGGCCGGGACCCGCGCCCCGGAGCGGGACCACGCCGGCGAGCACCGGGCGCTGGAGGAGGCCGCCCTGGCGCGCGACGCGGACACGGCGGCCGCCCTGCTGGTCAGGCACCTGAGCCTGACGGCGCGAGCGCTCAGGGGCGACGACTAGATGATTGATTCCAAGGGGTAGGCACCTGGAGATGTGGGGCGAGGGTGTCGATGTACGGGTTGTGACGACCGACATTGACACCCTCGTGACCGCACTCTACGTCAGGACCGATGACCTGTTGAAGGCCGCGCCGCGCCTCGCGCCGTGGGCGTCCGAAGGTCGGCATCGCACCGAGATCGACCGACGCGGAGCTGGTCGCACTGGCGGTGGTGCAGGCCCTGCTCGGGTTCACCGGCGAGGCCCGCCGACCTGGTCAAGTCGGTGATTCGGCTGTTGGCCGTCGACACGAGGCTGTGGACCGACGACGTGTGGGTGGTCGACTCCGCCTCGGTCGAGTGCGGACGCTCCCGGGAGACCGCGCAACGCTCGGACCTGGCCGGATGGGCCGAGTACGGCTACTGCGCCAGCCACTCCCGTTTCTTCCGGGGCCTGCGCCTGCGCCTGGTCCGCACCCCGTGCGGCCTGCCGGTCGCCTTCGCGTTGACCGGCGCCAAGGCCGACGAACGCACCACCCTGCTCGACATCCTCGACGGCGACCCCGCGTTGGCGGCCGGGCGTCCCGGCCAGGTCCTGATCGCCGACCGGCAGTACTACGGCCGCGACTTCGAACACGACCTGGCCGAGGCCGGGGTCCGGTTGCCGCGCCCGGCCCTGACCGCCGTCATCTGGCACAACGACCACACCGACCAACCAGTCAAACGATCACCGACTGCCTACGACCACTAACCCTTGGAATCAATCATCCAGGCGGCGACGGGCGGCGGGCGTTGCCGCCTCGGGCGCCACGAGGCAGGCGATCCCCGCCCGCGCCACCGCCCGCCACCGGTCAGCGTGCCCCTTCGCCCTCCACCGCGAACCGCAGCGCCCGCCCCAACCACCCCAGCTCCCCGGTCGCCTCCGGCCACCCGCGCACCCCGCGCACCCGCGACACCAGCACCCGGTACCGCTCCAGCCGCGCCGCCACCCCGGCCTCGCACGAGCGCAGCACCGCCGCCAGGTCCTCGCCGGGGAACCACTCGCCCAGCAACCCCACCGCCTCCGCCCCCTCCGGCGGCACCCCGCGCCCCACCGCGCGCCCGACCTCGCCGACCACGTACCGCGCCCACCAGATCGACGCCCCCGGCGGCCTCGGCCGGTCCGGGGTCGGGGTGCTGAGCGCCAGCGCCTCCCGCATCCGCTCGCGGAACCCGCTGTCGCCCACCAGTTCCGCCAGCTCCACCCACGCGTCGACCTGGTCGGCGGTCGGGTCGTCCGGCAGGTCGATCCGCAGCCCCCGCATCCGCTCGCGCTGCTCGGGCGTCAGCGGCAGCGGCCCGAACACCTCCTCCTTGAACTCCTCCACGACCCGTGCCCGCTCCTCGGTGGAGAGCCTGGCCAACCGGTTCATCAACGCCGTCTCCTCGGTGCTCGCCCCGCGTTCCGCCACTACCGACAGGACCGCCCGGCTGACCTTCAGCGCCCTGATCCGCGCGTCGATCGCGACCACGTGCGCCCGCGCCACCTCGGCCACGCCCACCCGCCCGTCCAGCACCCGGCCCACCTCGTCCAGTCCCAGCCCCAGCTCGCGCAGGGCGCGGACCAGGTCGACGCGCGCCACCGAGGCCGAGTCGTAGAGGCGGTAGTTGCCGGTGGAGCGGGAAGTCGGGGGCAGCACGCCCTCGTCGGACCAGAAGCGCAGCGTGCGCACCGGGAGTCCGGTCCGCGCGGCCAGCTCGCCGATGGTCAGCTCGTCGTCCATGCCGGGAATCCTGCGGGTTCCAGCGGGTGGAGGCTCAAGCCCGAACCCGTGACGAGCCGGTGACCTGCGACGATCAGGCGGGCGGCCAGTTGCGCAGCGCCGCGCCCGCCACCAGTTCCAGGGTCTCCCGGTCCGCCCCGCCCGACGCCTGCACGGCGATCCCGTTCGCCACCGTCATCAGGTACCGCGCGAGCAGCGCCGGGTCGCTCCCGGCGGGCAGGTCGCCCTCGGCCGCCGCCCGCTCGAACCGCCTCCGCAGCCACTCGCAGCCCTCGTCGCGCCACGCCGCCAGCACCTCGCACGCCTGCCGCGCGTCGTCGCCCACCGCCAGCGCCCCCTGCACGCCGAGGCACCCCGTCGGCTCGCCGGGCGTCGTGGAGGCGCGCACCGAGCCCTCCAGGAACGCCCTGGCCACGGCTTCCGAGGTCGACTCCTCCAGCGCCCGCCGCACGTACCCGGCCTGCGTCCCGGTGTACCGGTCGAGCGCCTTGCGGAACAGCTCGTCCTTGTTGCCGAACGCCGCGTACATGCTGGTCCGGTTGATGCCCATGGCCGTGGTCAGGTCGGTGAGCGAGGCGCCCTCGTAGCCCTTGGCCCAGAACACCCGGACGGCCCGGTCCAGGGCCTCGTCCGCGTCGAAGCCCCTCGGTCGTCCCGTCCTGCGCCCGGTGTCCACGCCGCACAGCCTACCTGTTTTGTACCGATCGGTACCCAAGTGCTAGCGTCAAGTTCAGTACCGATCGGTACGGAACTTGAGGAGGTTCGGAGTGGGACAGCTCGAAGGCAAGACCGCCGTCGTCACCGGCGGGGGCACCGGGATCGGGCTCGCCAGCGCGGTCCGGCTCGCCCGTGAGGGCGCGCACGTGTTCATCACCGGGCGTCGCGAGGCCGAGCTGGCCGCCGCCGTCGCCGAGATCGGGGAGGGCTCGGCCACCGCCGTGCGCGGCGACGTCACCGACCCCGCCGACCTCGACCGGCTCTACGCCGCCGTCCAGGCGCGCGGCCACGGGCTCGACGTGGTCTTCGCCAACGCCGCCAACGCCGCGCACGTCCCCCTGGAGAAGATCACCGAGGCGGACTACGCCGCGATCTTCGACGTCAACGTCCTCGGCGTCCTGCGCACCGTGCAGAAGTCCCTGCCGCTGCTCAACGACGGCGCCTCGGTCATCCTCAACGCCTCCACCGCCGCCGACAACGGCGCGCACTCGTTCGGCCTCTACGCCGCCTCCAAGGCCGCCGTCCGCTCGTTCGCCCGCACCTGGGCGACCGAGCTGAAGGACCGGGGCGTGCGGGTCAACGCGATCTCGCCCGGCCCGGTCGGCACGCCCGGCCTCGAACTGCTCGTCGGCTCCGACAACATCGCAGCCGCCCACGCGAGCCTCGGCGGCTCGATCCTGGCGGGCCGGATGGGGCGTCCCGAGGAGGTCGCGGCGGCCGTGGTGTTCCTGGCCTCGCCGGGGAGCAGCTTCGTCATGGGCTCGAACCTGTACGTGGACGGCGGCGAGAACCAGGTCTGACGCTGCGTGCCCGGTGCGGCGGGTTAGGCTGCGGCCCATGTCCGACCTGGAGGTTTGGGTGGAGGCCGTGGTCGAGCGGGCCGTCGAGTCGGGGTGCGCCGACCGGCTGTCGGTGCGCCGCGAGCGAACCGGTGACGATCCCGTCGTGCTGGTCGACCTCGCCGAGGGCCACGTGCTCTCCCTGCGGGTCAAGGGCGAGCGGCGCGTCCAGTTCACCCTCGACGGGTCGGGCGTGCTGGAGGTCGACTCCGGTGACGGGGACCGGCTCGACCTGGAGTGGCTGCTGATGGCCTACTGCGCCGCCGAGCTGGAGGTGGAGGTCGACCTCAGGCTCGGCCAGTTCCGCGCGTTCCGCCGCGGCGACGACGTGTTCTACCTCTCCCAGCCGCTGTTCGCGCGCTGGTGGGGGCCGAGGGAGTGGCGCCGGATCGACTGATCCGGCGCCGCCCGCGTTTCCGCCTCACTCCTGGGGGTCACCCGGTGGGGGAGTCGTCGGGTGGACGCAATTAGACCGGTCGTCTAGTCTCGGGGGAGACCGGCCCGCGAGGGCAAGCCCAGGACAAGGCGGACCCGTGAACATCCTCATCGTGCTCACCTCCCACGACCGGCTCGGCGACACCGGCAAGCCCACCGGCTTCTGGCTGGAGGAGCTCGCCGCGCCCTACTACCGGTTCAAGGACGCGGGCGCCCGGCTCACCCTCGCCTCGCCCAAGGGCGGTCAGCCGCCGCTCGACCCCAAGAGCAACGAGCCCGACAGCCAGACCGACGACACCCGCCGGTTCGAGGCCGACGCCGAGGCCACCGCCGCGCTCGCGAGCACCGTCGAGCTGGGCTCCGTCGACCCCGCCGACTACGACGCCGTCTTCTACCCCGGCGGCCACGGCCCCCTCTGGGACCTCGCCGAGGACGCCGACTCGCTGCGCGTCATCCAGGAAACCCACCGCGCGGGCAAGCCCCTCGCGCTGGTCTGCCACGCCCCCGGCGTCCTGCGCCACGCCGTCGACGCCGACGGGCAGCCGCTGGTCAAGGGCAAGCGCGTCACCGGGTTCACCAACACCGAGGAGGACGGCGTCGGCCTGACCGAGGTCGTGCCGTTCCTGGTCGAGGACGTGCTCAAGGCGGGCGGCGGCGACTACTCCAAGGGCCCCGACTGGGCGCCCTACGTCGTGCGCGAGGGCCTGCTGGTGACCGGCCAGAACCCGGCCTCCTCCGCGCCCGCCGCCGACGCCCTGCTCGACCTGCTGCCCGCGCGCAACGGGTGAACCCGCAGGTGGGACCGAGCGGCCGGGTCGCCGGATAGGCTCGGCCCATGGCGAGCAAGAGGGGCGACCAGGGCACGCGCACCGCGCTGCTGGAGGCCGCGCAGCGGATCTTCGCGAAGAAGGGCTACGCGGCGGTCGGCATCAACGAGGTGCTGACCAGTGTCGGCGTGCCGAAGGGGTCCTTCTACCACTACTTCGCGTCGAAGGACGCCTTCGGCGAGGCGGTCGTGCGGCGGTACTTCGAGGAGTACCTGGCCGATCTCGACCGCCTCCTCGCGGGCGACGGCGACTGGGCGTCCCGGCTCGACGCCTACTGGGCGGGCTGGCGGGAGACCCAGGCGCTGGACGACTGCCAGGGCCGGTGCCTGTCGGTCAAGCTCGGCGCGGAGGTCGCCGACCTGTCCGAGCCGATGCGGCTCGCGCTCAAGGACGGCACCACCGCCGTGGTCGACCGCCTGGAGCGGGCCGTCGCGGCGGGCAGCGCGGAGGGCTCGCTCACCTCGGCGGGCCCGGCCCGCGCCACCGCGCAGTCGCTGTACTCGCTGTGGCTGGGGGCGAGCGTGCTGGCCAAGCTGCACCGCACCCTCGCCCCGCTGGACGACGCCCTCGCCACGACCCGCCTGCTGCTCGGGCGTTGAGCGCGTTCCGGGGGTCAGGCGGTCCAGCGCGGGTCGCGACCGGCCAGGCCCAGCAGGCGGTCCAGCACCGGGGCGTCGTGCGGCACGGGCGCCTCGGGGCCGAACGCGCCCCTCTCGCGGCCCATCGGCGCGGTGCGGACCAGCTCGGCGTGCACGGCGGCGACCAGGTCGGGGTCCAGCTCGACCTCCTGGCCGGTGGCGCGGGCCAGGTCCCAGGCGTGCACGACGTACTCGCACAGCACCATGTTGCCGATCAGCGGCGCGGGCAGCGGGTCCGGGCCGCCCATCGTGGTCACGCCCTCCCACGCCTCGGGGGACGCCCACGCGCTCGTGCAGCGCTCGACCTGCGCCCGCACCTCGTCGGCCCACGGGCCGTCGCCGGGCTGGGCGGGGGTGCTCGCGCCCTTGGACGCCGCGCCCTCCAGCGCGGGGCCGTACCGCAGGACGTGCGCGCCGAGGGCCCGGACGTCGAACTCGGCGCAGGGGGTGGGGGAGTCGAGCTGGTCGGGGCGGATGCCCGCGACGACCTTGGCGAACGCGGCGTTCGTGGCGGCCAGGTGCTGTGCGGTGGACATGTCCGGGAACCCTAGGCGCGGCGGTGCCGCGGAGTCTTGGACGAACGCGACACGCGGTTGTCCAGGGTCGGCGGGATGACGATCGACGAGCGCGGGCTCGCGGGCGCCTGGCGGCGGCACCAGCGGCACGACTACCCGGACCCGGCGCCGGACCTGGCCCCGTTCGTGGCCCGCCACTGGCACGTGACCTGGGACTACGCCACGCCGTACCACCAGCTGATCGTGCCGCTGCCGAACGTGCACCTGACGTTCGGCTCCGGGGGCGCGCTGATCTCGGGCGTCGCGCGCGGCCACTCGACGAAGGTGCTCAGCGGGCGGGGCGAGGTGCGCGGGGTGGCGTTCCGGCCGGGCGCGTTCCGGGGGTTCCTCGGGGCGTCCGTGTCGACGATCACCGGGCGCGTGCTGCCCGCGGAGGAGGTGCTCGGGCCGCTGCCCGCGCCCGCGTCGACCGCCGAGGTGGAGGAGCTGCTGCGGGCCAGGGCCGTTGAGCCGGACCGGGGGGCGCTGGAGGCGGTGCGGGCGGTGGAGCTGATCGAGTCGTCACCGGGGCTGACCCGCGTGGACGCGGTGGCGCGCGAGCTCGGCGTGGGGGTGCGGAGCCTGCAGCGGCTGTTCGCGGAGCACGTGGGCGTCGGGCCGAAGTGGGTGGTGCGCCGCCACCGGCTGCGCGAGGCCACCGATCGGCTGGCGGCCGGGGGCCGGATCGCCTGGGCGGAGCTGGCGGCCGAGCTGGGCTACGCGGACCAGGGGCACCTGACCAGGGACTTCACCGAGGTCTTCGGCGAGCCGCCGACCACCTACGCCCGGAGGTACTGAGCGGGCTCTCCCGGAGCGGTCACGGGAGCGGTGCGGTCCTGGCGGTGCCGGGGTGTCACGCGTGCTGCTGCGGGGGACTGGGGCCGTGCTGCGGGGGAGGGGAGCCGCGCGGTGCGGGTCACAGGCTGCCGAAGTTCTCGGTCCAGTAGGCCTTGCCGCGCGAGTTGACGGTGTAGGCGACACCCAGGTCCTTGTACGCGCAGTTCAGGATGTTGGCCTTGTGGCCGGCGGAGTTCATCCACGCCCGGACCACGGCCGCCGGGGTCGACTGGCCCATGGCGATGTTCTCCGCGGTGGCCCGCCAGTAGTAGCCCGCCGCGTCCACGCGCTGCGCCGGGGCGCTGCCGTCGGCGCCGGTGTGGCTGAAGTAGTTCTGCGCGGCCATCTCGTCGTTGTGGCCCTTGGCGGCGGCGGCGAGCTTGGTGTTGGCGACCAGCGCGCCGCACCCGGCCTTCGCGCGCTCCTGGTTCGTCAGCCTCAGCACCTCGGCGGCGTACGCGGGGGCGTTCTGGGCGGCCTTCGCGACGACCGAGGAGGTGGCCGGGTTGGTGGTCCGGGGCGCGGCGTTCGCGGCGCCGGTGGCGGCGAGCAGGCCGGTGATCGTCATGCCCGCCAGGAGGGCGAGGCCTGCGATCCGCTGGGTGGTGGTCTTGGCGCTCATGTCGTGTCCCCGATCCGTTCGTCCCGACTTGCTGATGGGACAAGGTTCGAGCCCGTCGAGTGGGCTTCCGGGTCCACCTCGGTTGCGGAACGGGTGCGATGCGTCAGAACCCTCGAACCGGTGCCGTCCACGCCGTTCGCCGGGGGTTCTGCGGGGCTGTGAGCTGCGGTTTCGCGCTATCGGGAGTTTCTCAGGTCCGGCGCCCGCCGTCCGATTGCACGGTCATGCCGAAGCACCGCGCGCCGCGCCCGCCCGCGCCCGCGGTCTCCGCGACCGCCTGGACGGTCGGGGCCGCGCTCGTCGGCGTCGTGCTGTGCCTGACCATGGTCCTGCGCACCTCCGAGGCCGCGTTCTCCGGCACGGTGAGCAACAGCTCGAACTCGTGGGAGACCGGCTCCATCGCGCTGGCCGAGAACAGCTCCGGCTCCGCCCTGTACAGCAGCGCCTCGGACGGCAGGCTCACCGGCGGCCAGGCGGTCACCAGGTGCATCACCGTCCGCTACGACGGCACGATCGCCTCCAGCGCCACCATCAAGCTCTACGGCTCCGCGACGGGCGCGCTCGCCCCGTACCTCGACCTCGTGGTCGACCGGGGCGCCGACAGCTTCACGACGCCCGCGCCCGGCTGCGCCACCTTCTCCGCCAGGGCGGGCGGGGTCTTCCGCGGCACGCTCGAGGAGTTCGGCGCCACCGCCACCGACTACGCCAGCGGCGTCGGGGCCTGGTCCACCGCCTCGAACGGGGCGACGGTGGCCTTCCGGTTCACCATCACCGTCAAGTCCGTCGCCGAGGCGCAGAACAAGTCCGCGGCGGCGACGTTCACCTGGGAGGCCAGGGGGTGAAGCCCTGGTGGCGCCTGGTGGCGCGGTGCGCCCTGGCGTTCACCGGCGCCGTCGCGCTCACCCTCGCGCTGTGCGCGTTCGCCCCGGTGCTGTGGGGCTGGCGGCCGGTGGTGGTCACCTCCGGGTCGATGGAACCGCTCGTGCGGCCCGGCGACGTGGTGCTGCTCGACCCTACCCCCGACCGCGAACCGCTGGTCGGGGACGTCGTCGTCTACTCCCGGTCCGACGCGCCGTCGGTGACGCACCGGGTCGTCGGCCGCGACGACGACGGCCGCTACCGCACCAGGGGCGACGCCAACCCCACCCCGGACGCGGCGTCCGTCGCGCCCGAGGACGTGCTGGGTCGGGTGCGCGGGCTGGTGCCGGGGCTCGGCGCGCCCGCGCTGTTCCTGCACCGGCACCCGTCCGCCGCCGTCCCGCTGGCCGTGCTCGGCGGCGCGGGGCTGCTCGTGCTGCTGCTCTCCCGCCGCCGACCGCGCGCCGCCGCTGCCGCCGTGCTGCTGGTCCCCGCGCTCGCGGTCACCACCGGCGGGGTCGTGGGCCGCACCGAGGCGGAGTTCTCCGCGACCACCGCCGTGCCCGCGACCGTCGAGACGGTCTCCCGCTTCTACCCGCAGAAGGTGCTCGCCGCGAACCCCGTCAGCTACTGGCGGCTCGGCGAGAAATCCGGGAACGCCCGCGCCGACGAGCGCGGCGCGAACCCCCTGACCTGCGTCGGGGCCACCGGCGGCGCGCCGGGCGCGCGCCCGCCCGACTCGGACACCGCCACCACCCTGCCCACCGCGTCGGCCCACTGCGCGGCGGGCAGCGGCGCGGCGCTGAGCTTCACCGGGCCGTTCACGGTGATCGTCTGGACCCGCTCCACGGCGTTCCCCCCGACCCCGCACGGCCGCCTCGTCGCCAAGTACGGCGGCGGGACCGGGCAGATCAACTACCTGCTGTCCTGGAACGACGCCACGACGGCCATGCGCGCGCTGCTGGACACCGGGAGCGGCCGGTACACCGTGGTCAAGCCGATGCCGTCGGACACCGCCTGGCACGAGGTGGCGATGACCTGGGACGGGGCCGGACTGCGGCTGTACCTGGACGGGCAGCCCGCGGGCTCCACCGCGACGGTGGGCACCCCGGTGACCACGCCGAAGCCGTTCACGCTCGGGTACACCGACGCGGACTCCGTGGTGGGGGACGTGGACGAGGTGTCGGTGTTCGCGCGGGCGCTGACCGACGCGGAGATCGCCGACCTGCACGCCGCGTCCTGAACCCCCCGCTCCCCGACCTCCCGCGTTCTGCCCCCTTGCGCCACGGTCCACTGTGGAGGCGCGCCGCGCTTCCGTCCCGTAGCTCTCAGCTTCCGCCCCTTAGCTCTCCGGAGTCGTTGCAGCGCCTAGAGTCCGCGGCGTGGAAGCACAACCCCGTTCCCCGTTCCCGCCGTGGCTGACCGCCGCGCTCGCGCTGTCCGCCCTGCCGGTCACCGGACCCGGTGAGCAGGGCCTGCTCGGCGTCGGCCGGGTGGACCTGTCCCTGGCCTGGCCCGGTCCGCTCGTGCTCGGGCTGCTCCTGGTCGCCACCGGCGCGGCCGTGGTGTTCGCGCGGCACTGGCCGTGGCTGCTGCTCATGGGCGTGATGTGGAAGGTCCCGCTGCTGCTGTGGGCGTTCTGGCCGGACGGCTCGCCGTCCGCCGTCGTGCTCGGGCTCAGCGCGGGCGGCGGGGCGCTGGTGGTCGTGGGCGCGCTGGCCGCCGCGTCCGGGCTGGGACGGGTCGCGCCCGCGCTGGTGGGTGCGGTGGTCGGCGCGCTGACGCTGTCGGCGCTGCCCACGCCCCGCAGCGCGGTGGTGGACCTGGCGCTGCTGCTGGTCGCCCTGCTCGGGGGTGCGCTCGCGGTCGCGGGCGCGCGGTCCCCGCTCCCCGAACCGCTCACCGACCGGGCGCGCCGCGTGGGCCTGCTGGCCGCGCTGCTCCCGTCGGCGCTGGCCGGGACCGAGCACCTGGTGAACCTGGGGACCGACGCGCCCGATGGCGGGTTCGCGCCACATGCGTCCACGGCGGCGGGGGTCCTCGTCGCGCTGCTGGCGGCGGGCGCCGCGCTGGCCGTGACCAGGGGCGCGCTGCTGCGGACCGCCGCGTGCGCGGTGCTGCTGGCCGCGCTGGCCAACCCGATCGACTCGGCGCTCGGGCAGGTCGAGAACCCCTGGCAGCCCGCGCTCCTGGCGCTGGTGGCGGGCGTCGTGGTGGCGTGCACCCGCTGGTCCGCGCTGACGGCGGTGGCGCTGAGCGCGGTGCTGGCGGTGAGCGTGCTGCTGTCCGGGCCGCTGCCGGGCAGCCCGACCTCGCAGGGCGACCAGGTGCTGCCGCCGTGGCTGCTGCTGGCGCTCGCGGTCGCGGCGGCGGTGACGGCGGTGGCCGGGGTGACGCCGGTGCTGGCCGGGACGGGCGCGCTGCCGGTGCTGGTGGGGCCGCTGCTGCTGGCGGGCTGCTGGGCGGCGCGCGACGCGGCGCGGGTGTTCGTGCCCGGCGGCGACCTGCCCGCGCCGGACCGGACGGCGCTGTGGGGCCTGCTGCTCGCGGTCGCGGCGTTCCTGCTGCTGGTGGCGGCGTTCCAGGACCACCGCGCGGTCGCGCCACGCGGCTGAGCCGAATTGGCCGGGCTGAACTGGTCGAGCCTGAACGGGCCGGGCCGGGCCGAACGGGCCGGGCGCGCGATGGGGGAGCACCACCTGCCGGCAGGTGCTCCCCGGTCTTCGGCGCCTGCCCGCGATCACCCGGCCAGCGCGGCGCGAATCCTGCCGATGACCGCCTGCTCGGCCTCCCCGACCTGACCGTCGGCCTCGGCGACCTGGTGGCAGATCGCCTCGACGGCGTCGGGGAACGTGGCGGCGTCGGCCGGGGACTTGGTGGCCAGGATGCGAGCGGACTGCCGCAACGCCTCCACGACCCGCTCCTCCAGCTCGGCCTCGGGAATCCCGGACAGGTCGACCCTGCTGGAGTGCAGGGCGTTCCGCAGGTCGGGGGAGAGGTTCTTGAGCGCCTGCAACCCCGCGTACCGCTCCTGGATCACCGGACCGGGGTCGGCGTGCGAGACCAGCAGCATCACACCGAAGACGGCTTCACGCAGAGCGCTGCTCTCCGCGCCAGTGTAGAAGATCATGCGGCCAAGCATAGGGATCACGCCCTCCCGCCCGCCGGGAGCCGCGCCGCTCACCCCGTTCGGCCGCCTGCCGCCCGGCGGTGGACCGGGTCGGCGGCCCGGACCAGCGGCCCGGACCGGCGCGCGGGCGTTCCGGAACGCCCGCGCGCCCGCCTCACGCCCGGCGCAGCGGGGCCACGCCCGGCGCGCCGCCCTCCTGCCCGACCTCCGGCACCCGCCGCACCGCGAGCGCGCCCGCGATCCCCAGCAGCGCCAGGAACCCGAAGAACGCCGTGTACCCGCCCAGCGCCAGCAGCAGCGGCGCGACCAGCGGCACCAGCGACTGCGGCAGCATGTTCGCGATGTTCACGATCCCCAGGTCCTTGCCCGCGTTCGCCCCGTCCGGCAGCACCCGCACGCACATCGCCATGTCCACCGCCAGGAACATGCCCATGCCCAGCCCGAGCACGCCCGCCGCCACGAACACCACGGTGAGCGAGGGCGCGAACGCCAGCAGCGCCATGGACACCACGCCGATCGCCGCCGACGCGATCACGAACGGCTTCTGCCGCCGCAGCACGTCCGACAGGTAGCCGCAGCCCAGGCTGCCGATGATCGCCGCGGGCACGTTCACCACCGACCAGATCAGCACCAGCCCGCCGACCTCGGCCTGCCCCACCCCGAAGCGCTGGATCAGGTACAGCGACACGTAGCTGCCCGCCGCGTACGTCGCGGTGATCAGGAACCGCACCAGCCAGGCCCACCCGAACGCCGGGTAGCGGCGCGGGTCCAGCCAGAACGACTTCAGCAGCTCGCCCAGCCC
Organism: Actinosynnema mirum DSM 43827; assembly: GCF_000023245.1. Taxonomy (GTDB): domain Bacteria; phylum Actinomycetota; class Actinomycetes; order Mycobacteriales; family Pseudonocardiaceae; genus Actinosynnema; species Actinosynnema mirum. Next base: position 5,186,603 of record NC_013093.1, on the reverse strand, counting down.
GCCCGGCGCGATCGGCCGCCGTTCCGGCCTGCCCTCGCGGATCAGCAGCACCGCCACCACGCCGCCCGCCGCCGCGATCGCCGCGACCACCTGCCACTGCAGCGCCGACCCCGGCGGGAGCTGGTTCACCACGATCAGGCCCAGCATCGGCGCGAACGGGATCACCAGCCCGAGCAGCCCGGACGCCAGGCCGCGCCGCTCGGCGGGCACCTGGTCGGCGAGCACCGCGGTCGTGGACGCCTGCTGGAAGCTGAACAGCGCCTTCGCCAGGCACCACAGCAGCACGACCTGCCACACCGCGTCCGCCTGCCCCAGCACCACCAGGGCGGTCGCGCCGGTGAGCGCGCCGAACAGGATCCAGGTGCGGCGGCGGCCCAGCGCGAACGCCGCCAGGTCGCTGATCCGCCCGGCGACCGGGGTCACCACCAGCACCACGATCGCGGCCAGGCCGGTGGCCACGCCGAACGCGTTGGTCGCCGCCCCGCTGCTGCCGGTGATCCCGACCAGCCGCAGGGTCAGCAGCAGCTGCAGCGGCGTGATGATCGCTACGTAGACCCCGAACTGCGAGGCCAGCAGCGCGGCGGCGACCCGGCCGAACCGCGTTGTCCCTGCCTTGCCGGAGGTGGGCACGTCGACGCTCATCACTGGTCTCCGTTCGCGCGCGCCGGTGGGCGCCAAGTCGCGGTGGGGTCCGGCCTCGGCGTTTCATTTGCGCCGATCCGGGGTTGACGGGTCGACACCGTACGACCGCGCGGGAGCGCTGTCACCTGTTCGTCTTTCGCCTCGCCGGGGATTGTGGGGGTGCGTCGGGGCCGCTGCCAGGTGAAAAGCGCGGGGAACCGGCCGGAAAGTTCCGCCAAACGAGACGCGGACTCCGTTCGGAGGTACTTCGGTGCCCTTTCGAGGTTGCTCCGCACGGACCACCGGCTTTCCGTCCGCCGGTCCAACCGCGTTGCGGCACAAGGCAAAACCCGGTGGTCGTCCGCTCGGTCGACGTGGCATCGGGTTTCCGAACCTGTTGACCGGGCGGTGGGTGCGAGCGTTAGGGTAAGGAGCGGTGCAGTTAATTTCCCGGAGGTTGCGGTCGGGTAAAAGCTGCCCGGTTCGGGTTGTCCGGACGCAGGTCTTGACGGCATCCGGTCTTGATCGTTAGCGTTTTGCTCGATTTATTCGGCGGACAATCAAATCGAATGCGTCGCAGCCACCGCGAAAGGCTGGTCCCGTGGCCCGGATCGTCCATCAGCTCTCCCTGAACGAGAACCACTCGCCGCCGCTGCCGGGGGTGCCCGAGGCGGTGGCCGGGTTGGTGGACCGGGTCAACCTCACCCTGGACCCGCTGTCGGCGGGCCTGGAGGCGAAGATCGCCGGGCGCCTGGGCGTCGGCGCGGAGCGCGTGGTGGCCGGGGTGGGCTCGGCGGCGCTGCTCCAGCAGTTCCTGATGACCCACGCGGGCGCGGGCTCCGAGGTCGTGCACACCTGGCCCTCGTTCGAGATGTACCCGCTGCTGATCGGCAACTCGCGGGCCACCGCCGTCGCCGTGCCCGGCCCGGACGACCGGATGGACCTCGCCGCCGTGGCCGCCGCCGTCACCGACGACACCAAGGTCGTCCTGCTGTGCAACCCGAACAACCCCACCGGCGAGGTGCTGGACGCCGCCCAGTTGCGTGGCCTGCTCGACGCCCTGCCGCCGCACGTGCTGCTGCTGGTGGACGAGGCCTACCGCGAGTTCGCCGACCCCGACGTGGTCGCCGACGCGCTCGACCTGGCGCGGATCGACGACCGGGTCGCGGTGGTGCGCACCTTCTCCAAGGCGCACGGCCTGCTCGGCCTGCGCGTGGGCTACCTGGTCGGCGCGGAGAAGATCGTCGCGCCGCTGCGCATGACCACCCTGTTCTTCCGCGTGCCCACCGTCGCCCAGGCCGCCGCGTCGGCCGCGCTCGACGTCGAGGAGCAGGCGCGCCGCAACTGCGCCGCCGTCGCCGTCGAGCGGGACCGGGTCCGCGACGGCCTGGTCGAGCTGGGCCTGGACGTGCCGCCCAGCGGCGGGAACTTCGTGTGGGTGCGGCTCGGCGAGCGCAACGAGGCGTTCCGCGACCACCTGGCCGAGCACGGGATCGCCGTGCGGGTGCTGGCGGGCGGCAGCGGCGTGCGGGTGAGCACCGGGCTGCGCGAGGCCAACGACGCGGTGCTGGCCGCGGCGAAGTCCTTCACCGCCAACGGGTAGCGACCGCAGGCCGAGGCCGGTCCGCGCGCGGACCGGCCTCCGACCCCTGCCCGCCGCGCCCCGCCCGCGGCGTCGGGTCCGCCGCGCCCGCCCACTGCACCCGCCCACTGCACCCCGCCTGCTGCGCCCCGCCTGCTGCGTCCCACCCGCTGAGCCCCACCCTCCGGGGAACCTCCCGCCCCGCCACCCGCCGAAGCGCCCACCGCCCACGAGCTCCGGCCCCGAGGCCGGGCGAGAGGAGCCAGCATGACCTCGGTCCACGTCGACCCGGACCCGTTCACGGACGTCCTAGACCGCGCCATCTCCGAGGGCGCCGAGGCCCTGTTCCGCGCCCAGCGCCCGGACGGCGTGTTCGACTACAGCGAGGACAACCTCACCTCCACCCTCGGCACCGTCGGCGCCCTGTCCGCCCTGCACTACGCCGACCCCGAGGGCAGCGCCGACCTGATCGAGGCGGGCGCGGGCTGGTTGCGCCGCACCCAGAACGAGGACGGCGGCTGGGCCATGGTCCCCGGCCTGCCCAGCGAGGCGGGCCCCACCGCCGTCTCCTCCGCCGTGCTGCACCTGGTCGACCCGGTCGGCAGCGCCGCCCACGTCGAGTCCGGGCAGCGCTGGATGGGCGACCACGGCGGCCTGGAGGCCATCCCGCACCCCGAGGTCGTCTCCTGGTGCCGCCAGTACTACGGCTTCGTCGGCTGGCTCGCCCCCGAGGACATGCGCCGCTTCCCCCTGGAGCTGGCGCTGCTGCCCGGCCTCTACCGCAGGCTCTTCGACCTGCGCGTCCCCATGGCCTCCGCGCTCGGCCTGGCCCAGGCCAAGCACAAGCCGCTCAACCCGCTGCAGCGCCTGTTCGCCCGCCTCGGCACGCCGAACGCGCTCACCGCCATCCGCCAGGTCTACGAGCACGAGGGCTCCACCGGCGCGTGGTGCGAGAACGCCTGGGTCACCGGCCTGGTCTGCACCGGCCTCGCCCGCGCCGACCTCGCCCCCGACATGGTCGCCGCCGCCGTCGGCTGGTTCCGCCGCACCATGGACCCCGACGGCTGGTGGCAGACCGGCCCGCTCGACGCCGCCTGGACGATGTACGCGGTGCGCGGCCTCACCGAGGTCGGCTACGCCGACGACCCCCGGCTCGTCGCCTCCAGGGACCTGTTCACGCGCCTGCAGCAGCACCGCCCGTTCCTGGCGTTCGGCTGCCCGCCCGGCTACTGGGGCTGGGCGGGCACCGAGGGCTGGCCGTCCACGCTGGAGACCGGCGAGATCCTGTCCGTGCTGTGCAGGCTCCCCGGCGACGAGCAGGCGCACTCGGTCGAGCGCGGCGTCGACTGGCTCACCCGCGTGCAGGACACCCGCGGCTCCTGGGGCCTGTGCGTGAAGAACACCAAGGTCGCCAACAGCGGCCCGTGCCCCATGACCACCGTGCAGGCCGTCGACGCGCTGCTCGACGCGGGCGTGCCCGCCACCGACCCCAGGGTGCGCCGCGCCCTGACCTGGCTGGGGAAGGCCCAGCTGCCGGACGGCTCGTTCGAGTCGGTCTGGTACCGCCAGCACACCATGGGCACCGCCGCCGTCCTGGAGACCTTCTCCAGGGTCGGCCGCGCCGACGACCCGGTCGCCCGCAAGGCCGTGGCCTGGTTGGAGCGCGCCCGGCTCGACGACGGCTCCTGGGGCGACGGCGCGGGCGCGCCCGGCACGGTCGAGGAGACCGGCTGGGCGGTGTCGGCGCTGCTCGCCTCCGGCGCGGACGCGGCCGGTCTGCGCACCGGCGTCGACTGGCTGCTCGCCCACCGCGCGGACGGCGGCGGGTGGCCCTCGGAGATCGTCCACGAGTACGTGCGGCACGTCAGCCGCTACACCAACCCCGCGTTCGCCCAGGGCATGGCGCTGCGCGCGCTGGGCCGCTACCGGGACGCGGTCGCCAAGCCCTGACCCCGGTCGTTCCCGCACCAGTCCCAGGAGAACCGATGACGAGCACGCACCAGGATTCGTTCACCGACGACTACTGGCTCGACCCGCACTCGACGCTCGCGCGGGCGCGGGAGAACGAGCCCGTGCGCGTCGCCCACTTCGAGTCGGGCCCCACCTGGCTGGTCACCCGCTACGCGGACGTGCGCGCCGGCCTGGTGGACGAGCGGCTGGCCAAGGACTGGCGCTCCACGCTGCCCGAGGCCGAGCGCGCCGACGCCCCGCCCGGACTGCCCGCGCCCATGTCGCACATGCTCACCTCGCTCGACCCGCCGGAGCACACCCGGCTGCGCGCCCTGGTCACCCAGGCGTTCACGGCCAGGCGGATCGCCGCGCTGCGCCCCAGGGTCGAGCAGCTGGCCGAGGAGCTGCTGGACGGGCTGCCCGAGGACGAGCCGGTCGACCTGGTGGGCCGCTACGCGATCATCCTGCCGATGATCGTGATCTGCGAGCTGCTGGGCGTCCCCGAGCTGGAGCGCGACGAGTTCGCCCGGCTGTCCACGGTGCTGATCGACGAGTGCCCCGAGCCGGAGCTGGCCGAGGCGTCCGCGCAGATGGCCACCTACCTGGACGGCCTGGTCGCGGCCAAGCGGGCCGACCCGGACGACGCCCTGCTGTCGGCGCTGATCACCGCCTCGGACGAGGGCGACCGGCTGACCGACCTGGAGATCACCGCGATGGCCATGCTGCTGCTCATGGCCGGGCACGAGACCACCGCGGTGTTCCTGACCAACAGCGTGCGCGCGATGCTCGACGACCCCACGCACGTGCACCGGCTGACCGACCCGAAGGCCGCGCCCGCCATGGTGGAGGAGCTGCTGCGCTGGCTCTCGCCCGCCATGAACGCCTCGCTGCGCTTCGCCACCGAGGACCTGGAGATCGGGGGAGTGCCGATCGCGCGCGGCGAGTCGGTGATGCTGTCCACGGCGGCGGCCGACCGCGACCCGCGCGCGTTCCCCGACGCGGACGTGTTCGACCCGGACCGCAACACCTCCAAGCACGTGGCGTTCGGGCACGGCATCCACCGCTGCCTCGGCGCGGCGCTGGTGCGGCTGGAGGCCGAGGTCGGGCTGGCCGCGCTGTTCCGCCGCTTCCCGGACCTGCGCGCCACGGCCGACCCGGCGACGCTGACGTTCCGGCGCAGCGTGCACGTGCACAGCCCGAGGGTGTTCCCGGTGCTGCTGGGCCCGCGCGCGGACTGACCTCCGCGGGCCGACCCGAGGGGCCGACGAACGCCGAACGGGCCGGGGGACGTGATCCCCCGGCCCGTTCGGCTTGTCCGCGCTACCGGACGTTGTCAGTCCTTCACCACCGTCGCCGCCATCGCGCCCTCCTGGAAGTGCGGCCAGCGCGGCTCTGCGCCGCGCGGGTCGTCGCCCATGACCGTCACCCGCTGCCCGACCCGCCGCCCGGTGTAGTCGTTGACCGCGTAGTGCTGGGTGGCCCGGTTGTCCCACATCGCCACCGCGCCCGGCGCCCAGCGGTACCGGCAGGTGCGCTGCGGGCTCTCCGACACCTCGAACAGGTGCTCCAGCAGCGCCGCGCTCTCGCCCCGGCTCAGCTGCAGGATGCGCTTGGTGAACATCCGGTTCACGTACAGGCTCTTGCGCCCGCTCACCGGGTGCACCCGCACCACCGGGTGCTCGACCTCGCTGCGGAACGTGCCCTGCGGGTGCGCGAACACGTGCGAGGCGGTCGTGCCCTCCAGCAGCTCCCGCATCGGCTCGGACAGCGCCTCGTACGCCAGGTACTGGTTGCTCCACATCGTGTCCCCGCCCGCCTCGGGGGTGAGCGTGATCTGCAGGACCGACGTGATCGGCGGGTGCTTCACGTAGGACACGTCGGTGTGCCACACGTCGGCCTTCGCGCCCTTGTCGGAATCGAGCACGACGATGTGCTCGTGCCCCTCCAGCTTCGGCAGGAACGGGTGCACCTCCAACTCCCCGAACCGGGAGCCGAACGCCTGGTGCGCCTCCGGGGTCAGGCCGCCCGCCTCCGGGAAGAACAGCACCAGGTGGCGGACCAGCAGGTCGTGGATCTCCTTGAACTGCTCGTCGTCGACGGTGCTCAGGTCGACGCCGTACACCTCCGCACCGATCGAACCGGACACCGGGCGAACCTGGAAAGTCATGCCGCTCCTCATTATCGTGAATCGTGGAAAATCTCGCGCGAATACCTGACTACCGCGCTCGCGGGCAATTATCCGAACATTTCGACAACGCTCTTGACCTTGTTCTCCGATCGCTGCCAGGATCGAGTGGTCCGCATTTACTCCCGACTTTCCGGGATCGACGAGAGGACCAAGCCGGGATGACCGCACAGGACGAGCTGGCCAGGATGATCGACCTCGCGACGCCGTTCGCGGTGCGCGCGGCGGTGACCCTGCGCCTGCCCGAGCTGGTCGACAAGGGCGCCACCGCGCTGCCCGACCTGGCCACCGCCGCCGGGGCCGACCCCGACGCGCTGCGCAGGCTGCTGGCGCACCTGACCTCCATCGGCTTCCTCGCCGAGCCCGAGCCCGGCCGCTACGCGCTCACCGACGTCTCCCGCGTCCTGCTGCGCGACGACCACGCCGCCGCCCGCGCCTGGCTGGACATCGAGGGCCCCGGCGCGAAGATGGACCTGGCCTACGCGGGCATGGCGCACTCGGTGCGCACCGGCCGCTCCGCCTACGCCACCGTCCACGGCGTGCCCTTCTGGGAGGACTACAGCGCGGACGAGGCGCTGCGGGTGTTCTTCGGCCAGGTCATGGCCGTGCACGCCTGGCAGACCGGCCCGGTGCTGGCGGCCGACGTCGACTGGTCCGCCGACACCCGCGTGCTCGACGTGGGCGGCGGCATCGGCGCGCTGCTGAGCGACGTGCTGCGCGGCAACCCGCACCTGACCGGCGGGGTGCTGGACCTGCCCGCCGTGGAACCGGAGGCCACCTCGGCGCTGCGCGCGGCGGGCCTGGCCGACCGGGCGGAGTTCGTGCCCGGCAGCTTCTTCGACCCGCTGCCCGCGGGCTACGACACCTACGTGATCTCCCGCGTGCTCACCGACTGGCCGGACGAGGACGCCCAGCGCATCCTCGCCCGCGCCGCCGAGGTGGTCGGCGACGGCCGCGTGCTCGTGGTGGAGGTGCTGGCGGGCGCGGAGCACGCCAAGAACAACTCCTCCTTCGACCTCCAGTCCCTGGCGCTGCTGGGCGGCCGGGAGCGCTCGGTCGCGGACTTCACGGTCCTCGCCGAGCGCGCCGGGTTCGCCTCCGCGACGCCGCGCGGCTGGGACGGCGGCCTGCTCGTGGTGGAGTGCCGCCGCTAGCGCCCGCGTCACCGGCGCGCCCAGCCCGGCAGCTGCCCGCCCCTCGGGTCGGGCAGCACGCCGAGCTGGTGCAGCCGGTCCAGCGGGCGCAGCGGGTGCTGCCCGAGCCCGGACATGTTGTGCATGATCGTGTAGGTCAGCCGCCGGTTGCCGCCGGTCTTGCGCAGCGCCCGCCGCCCGAGCGCCCGCCCGAACGGCGACAGGTCGGTGATCATCCGGGTGGCGCTGTGGCTGGTCGTGGCCACGTGCAGCAGCGCGCGCCTGCGCTCGTCGCTCCACGCCGCGAGCACCGGGTCGAGCCTGCCCGGCGCCAGGTCGCCCTCCAGCGCGGCCACCCGGTCGGCGAGCCTGGCCGCGTTGACGATCGAGCTGTTCATGCCCTGCCCCGCCGCCGGGTGCACCGCGTGCGCGCTCTCGCCGAGCAGCACGATCCCCTTGCCGGACAACGACTCCGTGAGCGAGCGGCCCACCGGCAGCACCTGCTTGCCGTTCCACGCCCGCAGCACGTCGGCGCGCTTCCCGGCGAACGCGGGCACCTGCCGGACGAACTCGTCCACCCAGTCCTGCGCCTTCTCCCGGTCCACGCCGCGCAGCTCGTCCGCCGCGACCTGCACGTACAACCGGGCCCGATCGCCCGGCAGGGAGTAGCTCATGGCCAGCCCGCGCGGGGTGGCGTAGGTGGACACGTCCTCGCCCACCGGCTGGTCGGCCAGGTCGAACGCGGCCAGCTTGTGCGGGTACTCGGTGCGCGCCAGCTCGATGCCCGCGTCCTTGCGCAGCCGCGAGGACAACCCGTCCGCCGCGACCACGAGCGACGCGCTGACGTCGCCGCTGTCCAGCCGCACGCCACGCGCCCTGCCCCCGCTGTCCCGCACCAGCTCCCGCACCACCGCGCCCCGCCGAACCTCCACCGTCGCGGGCAGCGTGCGGGCCAGCGCGCCGAGGATCACGTGGTAGTCGTGCACCAGCAGCCACGGCCGCTCCGCGTCCAGCAGCGTCCGGTAGTCCATGGTCAGCAGCGCCGCGCCCTCCCGGTCGCGCGCGACGAGCGCGGGCACCCGCAGCGCCCCGTCGGCGACCAGCGCGTCCACCACGCCCCAGCCCCGCAGGACGGTGATCGCGCCGGGCTGCAGCAGCTCGCCCTTGGCGATGGGCCGGACCTCGCGCTGCTTGTCCAGCAGCAGCACCCGCGCCCCGCCGCGCCCCAGCGCGTGCGCCGCCGCGAGCCCCGCGACCCCGGCCCCGACGACCACCACGTCCACGTCCCCGCTCACGCGCCACCCCGCTCCACCCGGCGGGCGCGCGGTCGCGCCCGGTTCCTCGGGGACCGGGCCGAGCCGGTCCCCCTTGCCCCACAGCAGGTCCGGCTCACGAGGCGGTCGCGTTCCGCAGCCCGGCGGGCGGGATCTCGTGCCGCACCCGCATCGCGTTCTGGGTGAGCAGGCTGAACAGCAGCACCGGGACCAGCACCGCCGCCGCCACCGTCACCCCGGTCCCGGCCGCCACCACCGCGCAGGCCAGCACCAGCCGCTCGCCGACCAGCAGCGCGTGCGCCCGCAGCGCCGACTCGCGGGTGATCCCACCGCCCTGCGCCAGGAGCCCGCCGAACACCCACGTGCCGACCGCCAGCGCCACCACCAGCAGCGCCAGGTACGCGGCCCGGTCGGGCAGCGCCTCCAGCAGCGCGGCGAACGCGATCGCGTAGGCCCCCGCGTACAGCCCGGCCGCGAGCCGCGCGCTGTACGCGACCCCGCGCAGCACCGGCACCGACCGGTAGCCGCCCGCCGCGTCCCCGGCCACGTCCCGCACCGCGCCCACCAGGTTCGAGGACGCGTCGTGCAGCAGGAACACCGCCGCGAACGGCACCGCGGCCCACACGTCGCCGCCGGGCGCGCAGGACGCGCCCGCCAGCACCGCGAGCGAGGTCAGCGCCCCGCGCACCAGGTTCCCGGACAGCCCGCGCCCCTTGCACACCCGGCTGTACGCGGCGATCCCGACGACCCCGACCACCAGCAGCGCCAGCACCCGCCAGCCCACCGACAGCGCCAGCCCGGCCGCCCCGACCTCGCACACCGCCGCCGACACCAGCGCCGCCCGCGCGCCCAGCCGCCCGGACGGGATCGGCCGCTGCGGCTTGTCGATCGCGTCCAGCTCGCGGTCGAACCAGTCCCCGAGGTAGTGCCCGCCCAGCCACACCAGCACCGGCACGACCACCGCCGCCAGCACGTGCCACGGGCCGGGATCACCGCCCGCGACGGAGATCCCGGCCAGGCCGACCACACCGGGGTAGGGCAGCGTGTAGGGCCGCCAGGTCTGGACGTGCGCCCAGGCCGCGCCCATCCCGCCCGCCACTACCGCCTCCGCGCCACGGACTTGTCCGCGACCCCGGCCAGCGTCGCGGTGTGCTCGTTGCCCGGCAGCCCGGACAGGCACGACTTGGCCAGCGCCACCTCGGCCTCGGCGTGCTCGGTGGCCACCGCGAGCGCGCCGGTGTCCACCAGCAGCTCGCGCAGCGCCGGGTACGCCTCCTCGGCGGGCAGCTCGCCGCTGAGCACGCGGGCGATCCGCGCGCGCTGCCCGGCCGTTCCCCGCTCGTGCGCCAGCAGCACCGGGTAGGTGGGGCGCAGGTTCCGCAGGTCGCTCAGCTCGGACTTGCCGGTGACGGCCGAGTCGGACAGGTACGGCAGCAGGTCGTCGTGCACCTGGAACGCCAGCCCGAGGTGCTCGGCGTACGAGGTGACCGCCTCCACCGCCTCCGGCCCGCCGCCGCCCAGCAGCGCGCCCGCCCGGCAGGCGCCCCGGAACAGCGCGCCGGTCTTGAGGGCCATGACCGTGACGTAGTCGCCCAGCGGGTGCGTGGGGTCCGCCGCGAGCGCGCCTTCGAGGGCCTGGCCCCGGCACACGTCCACGCCCGCGTCGGCGATCGCCCGCGCCGCGCCCAGCGCGGCCTCGGCGGTGACGCCCAGCTCGACGCAGGCGGCGACGGCGCTGAACGTCTTGAAGATCAGCGCGTCGCCGACCACGATGGCCTCCGGCACGCCGAACCGGTGCTGCACCGACGGTTGGCCGCGCCGCACCTCGTCGTCGTCGATCACGTCGTCGTGCACGAGCGAGCCCACGTGCAGGTACTCGACGGCGAGCGCGGCGGGCACCACCCGCTCCACGTCGCCGCCGACCGCGCCCGCCGCCGACGCCAGCAGCAGGGGCCGCAGCATCTTGCCGGGGGTCAGCAGCGCGTACCGGGAGATGTCGAGCACCGGGTCGCCGGTCTCGGGCCACTGGGCGCGCAGCGCCTCGCGCAGCCGCGCCACGACCGCGACGGCGGCGGGGGAGAGGGCCTCCTCGGGCCGGTCGAGCACCGCGGCTCCGGACCGGGGCGCGCCGTGGTCGTCCTCGGTCTGCTCCGAGCCGAGCGCGATCACCACGTCGTTGCCCTCCACCGCCGCCGAGACCCCTTCCCCGCCGTTCCCCAGGGCGGCCAGCGCGCCGTCCCGCTCATCGGGCCCGATCCGCCCCGCGGGCACCTCGGCGCGCAGCCGGGCGACCACGCCCGCGCCGCCCACCAGGAACTCCACGCGGGGGGTGAGCGGGCCGACCACCACCACGCGGGGGTCCAGGCGCCGCAGCGCCAGCGCGCGGGCGGTCGGGTGCTCGCCGCTCCGGTCCCGGTCGCCCGGTTCCTCTCCCGTCCACCGCGACGCGTCCACCACGAGCAGCCCGTCCGGCGCCAGCGCCGCCAGCAGCCGCGCGATCCCGTCCGGCGTCGGGTCGTCGCCGTCCCGGTCGCCCACGAGCACGACCTCACCCCCGTCACCGAGGAGCCCGTCGAGCAACCGCCGCAGCAGCACGCCCGTTCCCGGCCCGACCACGACCTCGGCCTCGGGCACCCCGAACCGGTCGGCTATCGCCCGGTCGAGCGGTGAGGGCTGCTCGGAACCCTCCTGGATTCCGGACGGCGACGGCGCTGGGCGCCCGTCGCGGGAAAGCGGGTGGACGATGTTCGGCACGCTGAGGTCCCCGTTCACCGGTTGAGTCCTGTCGGGAATCGCAAAGCTGTTCCCGAACACCTCTACCCAATTGGGGACTGGTGCGGAAGGGGGCGGTCCGGTTTTCCGCGAGCTCCTTCACAGGAGGTCCTGAGCAGCGCAAAGGGTGACCGGCGGGTTCACCGCCCGGAAACTCCGGGATGTGGACGCGTAATCATCCACGTGCTATGCCGGGGGGTGCGCGTGGGACTTTCGGGGTATTCCCGGCCGTTCGGCTGCGTCCATTAGCAGGATGGCGCTGCGCGCCCTCGTTGACCTCCCTAACGGTGGGTGGCCGGTGTTTCACCTGGTGGGCGCGGGTGCAGTTGCGGTACTCGCCCTTACCTGAGCAATTCTTAGCCTGAACAGGCCAACCCCACCCCACGTCCGCGCGCGCCGCCCTGAGGTCCACAACGGTTCGGACCCCGAAGTCCTCCGGTGCGGACCGCTGTCTCGCCAGGTGCCCCGTTCGGCCCACCCGCCCACCGGTCGGACACCGCCACCGACGTTGCCGCAGATGGCGGGAAGCGGCCGGAAAGCGCCAATTCGACTCATTCCCCCGCTCCACCGCCCCGCCTGCTGCCACCGCCGACCGGGAAAGGGCTGATCGGGATTGTCAACCGAGTTCGCACTGATCCACCACGTTCCGCTGTGGTTTTCCTGCCCGAATCGACCTTTCCCGCGCGGCCCTGATCCCGGCGACGTCCAGCGCCCTTTGCGCCGCCCCGATGTGCCGCGGCGGCAGCTCCCGGCTCCTGGGGAACTCCAGTCGCTCACCAGAACGCGTGAGCATTCCGGAATACTCGCTACGCTCGCGATTACTTCAGTGCGGAACGAAATCGATCAGTTCGCAGGATCGGGTGAACTCCGGCAGGCTTGACCGTGACGCAGCGGCACGGTTCCCGCTTGGGCGCCGAGTGTGAGGGGGAGGGGTGGCGTGGCCTGGAGCACCCGGCAGCTCGCCGAGTTGGCGGGCACCAGTCTGCGGACGGTGCGGCACTACCACGAGGTCGGGCTGCTGCCCGAGCCCGAGCGGCGGGCCAACGGGTACAAGCAGTACGGGGTTGGCCACCTCGCGCGGTTGTTGCGGGTCAAGCGGTTGGCGGAGCTGGGGTTCTCGCTCGACCGGATCGCGGGGATGGCCGACGGCGAGGAGCATCCCGCTCAGGCGCTGCGCGACCTGGACGCCGAGTTGGCCGCCACCATCGAGCGGCTGCAGGGGGTTCGGGAGGAGTTGGCGGTCATCCTGGCGGACTCGGTGCCCGCCGACCTTCCGCCGGGGCTCGCCCCGGCGGTCGCGGTGGCGAAGTACCGCGAGTCCGACCGGGCGTTCGCCGTGATCATGGGGCGGGTGCTCAGCCCGGAGGCGATCGACCGCTACCGGGAGGTGCTGGAGGAGTACTACGGCGAACCGGACGCCACGGGGTTCGACTCATTGCCGGAGGACGCCGACGAGGCCACCCGCGTGCGCGTCGCCGAGCTGCTCGCCCCGCAGCTCAAGCAGCTCAAGGAGAACCACCCCGGCGTGAGCGAGTTGCGCGACGACACCCCGGACGGGCGTGAGCTGGCCGCGAGCGCGGTGATCGCCGCACTGCGCGACCTCTACAACCCGGCCCAGCTCGACGTGCTCATCCGGGCGGAGCGGATCAACGGCGCGGAGGGGTGAGCGCCAGGGGATGAGCGCGGGGCCCGTGCGGTGAGCGCACGAGCCCCCGCGCACACCTCACCCGGTCGGCAAGCCCCGGTCGGGTGAGTCCCGCATGGCCTCGCCACCGGCGCGGATCGCCTCGCGGACGCGCGGGTAGGCGCCGCACCGGCACACGTTCCGGATGCCGTCCAGGTCCGCGTCGGTCACCGCACGCCCCTCGGCCGCCACCCGCCGGACCAGCGCCACCGCCGCCATGATCTGCCCCGGCTGGCAGTAGCCGCACTGCGAGACGTCCAGGTCCAGCCACGCCCGCTGCATCGGGTGCAGCCCGCCCTCGCCCGCCAGGCCCTCGATCGTGGTCACCTCGTCCTCGGGCCCCAGCGCGCCCACCGGCACCGAGCACGGCGTCACCGCGCGGCCGTTCAGGTGGCTCGTGCACGCCTTGCACACGGCGATGCCGCACCCGTACTTCGGACCGGTGAGGCCGAGCAGGTCGCGCAGCACCCACAGCAACCGCAGGTCGTCGGGCGCGGTCACCGTCACGGGCTCGCCGTTGAGGCGGAAGGTGTGCTCGGGCACGGGGCTCTCCTCGCGGCAAGGGGGACAGGCGGCAGGGGGAACGGGCAGCAGGGCGGCAGGGGACCAGGCAGGGCGGCAGGGGGAACGGGCAGCAGGGCGGCAGGGGACCGGGCAGGGCACGAGCAGGGGACCTGCGGGCGCGCCTCACTCCGCCCGCGCGGCCCCGTCGTCGGGTGACGCGGGCACCGGTGGCACGGTCGGCTTCGGCGTGAACGACAGCACCCCGTGGTTGATCGGGAACACCGTCGGGTCCGTGCCCGTCGCCCGCGCGTACGCGCACGCCACCGCCGCCATCACCGCCGGAACCCCCAGCTCGCCCGCCCCGCCCGGCGGACGCCCGTCACCCGGCAGCACCACCACCTGCACCTCCAGCGGCGTGTTCCACTGCCGCGTGTAGGCGTAGTCGTCCCAGCTGGCCTCCAGGAAGTGCCCGTCCCGCAGGTGCAGGCTGGACGTCAGCGCGAGCGCGATCCCGTCCGACGCGGCCCCCGTCAGCTGCGCCCGCAGCCCGCTCGGGTTGACCGCCAGCCCCACGTCCACCGCCACCACCACCCTGGTCACCCGAGGCCCGGTGACCGCGTCGCGCACCCGCCTGCCCACCACCTCCGGCCGGCAGTCGATCTCCGCGACGACCGCGACCGCCGAGTGGTACTCCGCGTGCAGCGCGATCCCCTGCGCCGTCCCGGCGGGCATCGACCGCCCCCACCCGGCGACGTCGGCGGCCTTCAGCAGCGCGGCCCGCGCCCGCTCCTCCCGCAGCTTCCCCAGCCGGAACCGGAACGGGTCCTGCCCGAGCTTGCGCGCCAACCGGTCCACGACCAGCTCGCGCGCGCACGTCACGTCGGGCGAGTAGACGCCCCTCATGCTCCCGGTGTTGAACCCGCCGCCCGCCTCCGCCTCGCCGAGCAGCCGCGTGGTCACCCCGAACTCGTACGGCATCGCCTGCGACAGGTGGAAGAACGTCTGCGAGAACGCCGCGTCGCCCAGCGGCAGCCGCGCCGCCATCGCGGTGAGCAGCTCGCCCAGCCCGTGCCCGAAGTCGGTGCGCACGCTGGAGTGCCGCTGCGCGTACCCGAGCACCACCGGTCCCAGGTGCGACAGGCGGACCCGCGAGGTCGACATCGGGTGCACCCGGCCCTGGCGGCAGTCGTCCGCCCGGTGCCACATGAGCTTCACCGGCTTGTTCCCGAACGCCCGCGACGCCTCGGCCGCCTCCAGCGCCGCGTCGCAGAACAGCTTGCGCCCGAACGAACCCCCGCCCTCCACGACGTGCACGGTCACCGCGCTCGGCGGCAGCCCGAGCTTCGCGGCGACCTCCTTCTTCGCCACGATCGGCGACTTCAGCGCCGACCACACCTCGGCCCGGTCCGCCCGCACGTCCGCGATCGCGCAGTTCGGCTCCAGCGCGCTGTTGCCCCTGAAGTGGAAGGTGAACACGTCCTCCACGGTCTGCGTCAGCGGCGGCGCGGGACCCAGCGGCGGTTCGGCCGCGCGCAGCTCCGCCAGCACCGCCGCCTCCGACCGGCCGCCCACCGGGCCGGGCCGCCACGTCACCCGCAGCGCCCGCACCGCGTCCACGCACTGCCCGAACGTCTGCGCCCGCACCGCGACCCCGGTGGACACCACCGCGACGTCCGTGACGCCCGGCATCGCCCGCACCCGCGCCAGGTTGTCCACAGTGGACACCCGTCCGTTGATGGTCGGCGGGCGGCACACCATGGTCGGCTTCGCGCCCGGCACGTCCAGGTCCATGGTGAACCGCTTGCGCCCGGTCACCGCGTCCAGCGCGTCCACGCGGGTGCGGGGCGTGTCGATGACCCGGAAGTCCTTGTCGGGCTTCAGGGTCACCGCCACCCGCGCCGTCCGGTCGGCGGAGGCGCGGGCGGACAGCTCGCCGATGCCCACCCGCCTCCCGGACGGCGCGGTGACCAGTCCTCCGGAGAGGACCAGTGCGGCGGCGGGCGCGCCGAGCACGCCCGCCGCCGCGTCCAGCAGCCGGCTCCGGGCGGTCGCGGCGGCCACCCGGATCGGCAGGTACGTGGCGATGGTGGTGTTGGAGCCGCCGGTGAGCTGGTTGAACAGCAGCTCGGGGCGCGCGTCGGCCAGGGTGACCCGCACCCGCTCCAGCGGCACGTCCAGCTCCTCGGCGATCAGCATCGCGGTGGAGGTCGTGACCCCCTGCCCGACCTCGGTCCTGGGCAGCGCGAACGACACCACGCCGTCCTGGCCCACCTCCACCGTGATCAGGTGCGCGGTGGGCAGCGCGGCGGCGGTCATCACCGAGTTCAGGTCCAGCAGCAGATCCGCGCCCGCCGCACCGTTCCCAGCCGAGTCGCCACCCGCCGCCCGCGCCGGGGCCAGCTCCGCGCCCGCCACCAGCACCGGCGCCGCCAGCACGTACCCGAGGAACCCCCGCCGCCCCAGCCCGCCGCTCTCCCGCCTGACGCTCTCCGGCTCCACGCTCTCCCGCCCCGCGTCCTTCCGCCCCACCACCGCCCCCGCCCTCAGGACGGCCGGTTGGCGTCCGGGATCTCCAGGTGGATGGGCCGCCCCTCGCCGAAGAACAGCAGCACCACCCGCCGGATGACCTCCTCGATCGTCCACGCGGCGGCCGGGACCAGCGGCAGCGGCAGCAGGTTCTCCCGGAACGCCACCAGCTTCGGCCACGCCGCCGCGATCACCGGCTCCCACAGCGGTTCCCGCTCCAGCCCGATCCAGTCGCCGATCTGCCCGCCGATCGTGTACCGGGAGAACGCGCCGATCAGCGGCCGGGTCAGCCCGCCGTCGACCTCGGCGACGATGTCCAGCAGCACGTCCGCCAGCACCTTGCCCTCGGCGGTGGGCCCGAGCACCGGGTCGAGCAGCTGCCGGGACTGCGCGTACGCGGCCTCCCAGGTCGCCGGGATGTACTCGTCCGACACGCCCAGCATGTTCGCGGTGACCTGCCACAGGTGCAGGTAGGCGGCGGACTCGCTCGGCGTGATCCGCACGCCCCACTCCAGCATCTTGCGCATCACGTGCGTGGGAAGGCTGTGCCAGGTGACAAGAACGTCCGCCTGGCTGATGGGAATCCGCTGCCCGCCACTGGTCTCCGACCACCCCGGCGACTGCGGCAGCAGGTGCCGCACGGCCGCGTGCACCAACCGGGTCTTCACCGCCGTCACGACCATCGTGCCCTGCGGCCGGTACGCGTCCAGGTCGCCCACGTCGTAGCCGAGCTTCGCGGTCTTGGCCACGCGGTCCTTCATGTCCGCGCCGCCCTTGGAGTAGTAGACCGCGCGCGCCTCCCTCGGGATGGCCGTGCTCATCAGCCCGCTGCCCAGCCCGTACAGCACCCCGGTGTAGATGCCCCGGTTCACGCTGAACCGCGCGCCCGCGTCGAGCTTCGCCGTCTCCGCCCACGACGGCATCCGCCGCGCGTGCTCCATGAAGTCCCGCAGGTCCGACGGCAACCCCGCGGGCAACACCTGGTCGTTGCGCTGCCAGCCGCGCAGCAGCTGGTTCACGCGGGGCACGTCGCCCCGGTCGATCACGGCGGCCAGCACCGGATCGGCCTCCTCGTCCCACAACCACTGCGGGTCCACGCCCGCTACGGTTCCCGGAGCGGCCCCCGGCGCCGCCCCCGCCACCGACTGGTCCGGCGACCAGGTCCACGCGGGCCTGGCCGCGGCGGACGGCGTCACGCCGAACGCGGTCAGCGCGCCCAGCGCCCCGCCGGTCATCATCAACTTGCGCCTGCTGACGTCACTCATGTCCGGAACTCCTCGTCGAGCCCACTGGTGCCGGCGGTCAGGAAGGGCGGTTCGTCTCCGGGATCTCGATGTGCGTCTCCCGGCCCTTGGTCAGGTAGAACATGATGTAGCGGCGCAGCGCCTCGTCGATGGTCCAGGCCACCGGCGGCACGAGCGGCAGCGGGAGCAGGTTCTCCCGGAACGCCACCAGCTTCGGCCACGCGGACGCGAGCGTCGTCTCCCACAGCGGTTGCCGCGCGATGCCGTTCCAGTCGGCGATCCGGTCGCCCACCAGGTACCGGGCGAGCGCGTCCACCAGCGGTCGGCCGACGCTGCCGGGGCTGGTCTGCTCGGCGAGCTGGCCGAGCAGCACGTCGGTCAGGTGCACGCCCTCGGCGGTCGGACCGAGCACCGGGTCCAGAAGTTGTCGGGACTGCGCGTGAGCGGCGTCCCAGCTCGCGGGCAGGTACTCGTCGGGCACGCCCAGCAGGTGCGCGGTGACCTGCCAGACGTGCAGGTACGCGGCCGACTCGGCGGCGGTGATCGGCACCCGCCACTCCAGCATCGTGCGCATCGCGTAGGTGGGCAGCGTGTGCCAGGTGACCAGCACGTCGGCCTGGCTGATCGGAATCCGCTGCCCGCCACTGGTTTCCGCCCAACCGGGCGACTGCGGGAGCAGGTGCCGCACGGCCGCGTGCACCAGCCGCGTCTTCACCGCCTCCACGACGATCGACCCGCTGGGCCGGTACGCGTCCAGGTCGCCGACCGCGAACCCGAGCCGACTCGTCTTGGCCACGCGGTCTTCCATGTCCGCGCCGCCCTTGGAGTAGTACACGGCGCGCGCCTCGCGGGGGATCGCGGTGCTGAGCATCCCGCCGCCGACCCCGTTGAGCAGGTTCAGGTAGAAGCCCCTGGTGACGTTGAACCGCGCCGCCGCGTCCAGCCTGCCCTGATCGGCCCACCCCGGTAATCGCCGCGCCCGCTCCACGAAGTCCCGCACGTCGGCGGGCAGATCGCCCGGCGTCGGCTGGTCGTTGCGGGTCCACGACCGCAAAGCCCGGTTCACGCGCGGCACGTCGCCCCGCCGCACCACCGACGCGAGCAGCGCGTCGACCTCCTCGTCCCACACCCACTGCGGATCGGTCCCGCCGCCCGAGCCCGCCACCGAGTCGCGCGACGACCACGTCCACGCCGGTCTGGCCTGGGCGAACGGTGAGACGCCCAGCGCCCCCGCCGCGCCCAGCGCGCCACCCGCGATCAACAACCCCCGCCTGCTCGGTCCACCCATCGCCGCGAACTCCTCGTCGAGTCCCGAAACCGCACCCGCCTGATACGCTGAAACACGATTTGTATCCGTGTATCTCACAGGGAAGCACGCTCCGGGGGCGAGCACCAGACCCCAACGCCGGAACGCGCCTCCTGAATCGTGCCGATGGACAGCGGAGGCGCCCGTGGAACCCGTACTGTCCGCTCCCATGGGGCCCGACGAATCCCGCTCGCTGCTGGAGGTCGCGTTCACCGCCGCCGCGACGGGCGCCGAACCCGCCGAGCCGGAGGACGACGAGATCACCACCCGGCTGCTCGACGCCGCGCACGACCAGTTCTGCCGCATGGGCGTCAAGCGCTCCACCATGGCGGACGTGGCGAAGCTGGCCGGGCTGTCCCGGATCACCCTCTACCGCCGCTTCGCCACCAAGGACGTGCTGTTCGAGCAGGTCGTGCGGCGCGAGTTCCGGCGCTACTTCGACCGGTTCGCCGCCGACGTGAGCAAGGCCGAGACCGTGCAGGACCGGGTCGTGGAGGGCTTCGCCAGCTCGCTGCGCGCGATCCGGGAGAACCCGCTCATCGGCGGCCTGATGTCCACCGAGCCGGACGCGGTCCTGCCGTCCATGGTCTTCGACGGCGGGCGGACGCTGGCCGTGGTGCGGCAGTTCGTCGCCGGGCAGCTGCGCGCCGAGCAGCACGCGGGCACGGTCGCCGCCGAGGTCGACGCCGACCTGGTCGCGGAGATGATGGTCCGCGCCTGCGCGTCGTTCCTGGCGATCCCGAGCTTCGTGGTGGACCTGGACGACGAGGCGCAGGTGCGCGCGGTGGCCCGGCGGTTCCTGGTGCCGATGCTCGAACCCCCGCGCGCGCCCTGAGACCCGTCGCGCCGCCCGCTACTCGTACCGCTCGCCGCGCTCAGCCTTGCCCACCAACGACTCCGGCGGGCTGAACCGCTCGCCGTACGCCGCCGCCAGCTCCCGAGCCCGCGCCACGAACCCGCTCAGCCCACCGGGGTAGCCGTTGGCGTACTGGAGCACCCCGCCGGTCCACGCCGGGAACCCGATGCCCAGCACCGACCCGACGTTCGCGTCCGGCACCGACCGCAGCACGCCCTCGTCCAGGCAGCGGATGGCGTCCAGCGACTCGGCGAACAGCATCCGCTCCTGCACGTCCAGGAACGGGATCTCCAGGCCCCCGCGGGTGAAGTGCTCCCGCAGCCCCGGCCACAGCCCGACCCGCTTGCCGTCCGCGTACTCGTAGAACCCGGCCCCGCTGGACCGCCCGCCGCGCCCGAACTCGTCGATCATCCGGTCCACCACGGCCTCCGCGCCGTGCTCGACCCACTCGGCGCCGGCCGCCAGCGCCGCCGCCTTGGTCTCCTGCCGGATCTTGCGCGGCAGGGTCAGCGTCAGCTCGTCCATCAACCGCAGCGGCGGGGCCGGGTACCCGGCCTGCGACCCGGCCTGCTCGACGGTGACCGGGTCGACGCCCTCGCCGACCATCGCCACGGCCTCGTCCACGAACCGCCCGATGACCCGGCTGGTGAAGAACCCCCGGCTGTCGTTGACCACGATCGGCGTCTTGCCGATCTGCCGGGCGATGTCCACCGCCTTGGCCACGGTGTGCTCGCTCGTCCGCTCGCCGACCACGATCTCCAGCAGCGGCATCTTGTCCACCGGCGAGAAGAAGTGCAGCCCGATGAAGTCCTCCTGCCGGGTCACCCCCTCGGCCAGACCGGTGATCGGCAGCGTGGAGGTGTTGGACCCGAGCACCGCGTCCGCCGCGACCACGCCCTCGACCTCGGCGAGCACCTTGTGCTTGAGGCCCTGGTCCTCGAACACCGCCTCGATCACCAGGTCGCACCCGGCCAGGTCCGCCACGTCGGCGGTCGGGGTGATGCGCGCCAGCAGCTCGTCCCCGCGCTCCCGGCTGGACTTCCCGCGCGCCACGGCTTTGTCCACCAGCTTCGCGGAGTAGCCCTTGCCGCGCTCGGCCGCTTCCGCCGTGACGTCCTTGAGCACGACCTCCAGCCCGCCCCGCGCGCAGGAGTAGGCGATGCCCGCGCCCATCATGCCCGCGCCCAGCACCGCGACCCTACGCGCGACGTGCGGCGGGAAGCCCTCCGGCCGGTTGCCTCCGGAGTTGACGTGCTGCGTGTCGTAGAAGAACGCCCGCATCATGTTCTTCGAGACCTGGCCGATCATCAGCTCGACCAGGTAAGCGGTTTCCACCCGCTGCCCGGACTCGAAGTCCAGCTGCGCGCTCTCCACCGCCGCCGCCAGGATGTTGCGCGGCGCGGGCAGGGGAGCGCCCTTGACCTGCTTGCGCAGGTTCGCCGCGAACGCGGGCAGCAGCGCCGCGACCTTCGGGCTCGACGGCGCCCCGCCGGGCATCCGGTAGCCGTCGGCGTCCCACGGCTGCACCGCGTCCGGGTTGGCCAGCACCCACGCGCGCGCCTTGGCCAGCAGCTCCTCGCGGCTGGACGCCAGCTCGTCCACCAGGCCCAGCTCCAGGGCCTGCGCGGGCTTGTACCGCTGGCCCTGCAACAACACCTGCGTGAGCGCCTTCTGCAACCCCAGCAGCCGCACCGTCCGGCTGACCCCGCCGCACCCCGGCAGCAGCCCCAGCGTCACCTCCGGCAGCCCGATGCGGCTGTCCGGCACGTCGAGCGCGATCCGGTGGTGGCAGGCCAGCGCGATCTCCAGGCCGCCGCCCAGCGCCGACCCGTTCACCGCCGCCACCACCGGCCTGCCCAGCGTCTCCAGCATCCGCAGCTGCGCCTTGAGCACCGCGCACACCTCGGTGAGCGCCTCGGCGTCCTCGGGCTCGGCCCTGCTCATGAACCCGACGTCACCGCCCGCGAAGAAGCTCTTCTTCGCCGAGGTCAGCACCACGCCGGTGATGCTGTCGCGCTCGGCCTCCAGCCGCGTGACGACGGCCTCCATCGACGTCCGGTAGGCCGGGTTCATCGTGTTGACCGGGTGGTCCGGGTCGTCCATCGTCAGCACGACGACGCCGTCCTCGCCCTGCTCCCACCCGATCATGTCCTGCTCCCGCATCGGTGCTCCTCACCCGGTCGCTGGCGGGGTACTGGGGTTCCGCGCGCTCACACGCGCTCGATCACGGTGGCGATGCCGATGCCGCCACCCGCGCACAGGGTCACCACGGCCCGCCGCGCGTCGCGCCGCTCCAGCTCGTCCACGACGGCGCCCACGAGCATCGCCCCGGTCGCGCCCAGCGGGTGCCCCATGGCGATCGCGCCGCCGTTGACGTTGACCTTGTCCCACGGCAGGTCCAGGTCCTTCACGTAGCGCAGCACCACCGCCGCGAACGCCTCGTTGATCTCGAACAGGTCGATGTCGTCCACGGTCAGACCCGCCAGCGCCAAGGCCTTCCGCGTCGCGGGCGCCGGACCGGTCAGCATGATCGTCGGATCGGCCCCGCTCACGGCGGCGGCCACCACGCGGGCGCGCGGGGTCAGCCCCAGCTCGCGCCCGGCCCGCTCGGAGCCGACCAGCACCAGCGCCGCGCCGTCCACCACTCCGGAGGAGTTGCCCGGCGTGTGCACGTGCTCGATCCGCTCGACCCGGTGGTACTTCTGCAGCGCCACCGCGTCGAACCCGCCCGCCTCGCCGAGCGCGGCGAACGAGGGCTTCAGCCCGGCCAGCGCCTCCGGCGTCGTGGACGGCCGGGGGTGCTCGTCCTCGGCCAGCACGGTGACCCCGTTGCGGTCCTTGACCGGCGCCACGGACTTGGTGAAGTACCCGCCGCTCCACGCCGCCGCCGCGAGCCGCTGCGAGCGCAGCGCGTACTCGTCGACGTCGGTGCGCGAGAAGCCCTCGATGGTCGCGATCAGGTCGGCGCTGACCCCCTGCGGCACGAACGGGATCGCGTAGGCGGTGTCCGGGTCGGTGGCCATCGGCCCGCCGTCGGCGCCCATCGGCACCCGCGACATCGACTCCACGCCACCGGCCAGCACCAGCTGCTCCCAGCCGCCCCTGACCTTCTGCGCGGCCAGGTTCACCGCCTCCAGCCCCGAGGCGCAGTACCGGTTGAGCTGGAACCCGGCGACCTCGTCGGGCAGCCCGGCCACGAGCGCGGCGGTCTTGCCCAGGTTCATGCCCTGGTCGCCGACCGGGGTGACCACGCCGAGCACGACGTCGTCGATCCGGGCGGGATCGAGGCCGGGGTGCCTGGCGCCGACCTCCCGGATCAGCCCGGCCACCAGCGACACCGGTTTGACGTGGTGCAGCGCGCCACCGCGACCCTTGCCCCTCGGGGTGCGGATCGCGTCGTAGATGAATGCCTCGCTCACTGTGCTCGCACTCCCTCCCCGCCGGCGACAGCGCATCGCCGGCCCCCCGATACTGGCAGTTGTTGACGAAGTGTCAATAGTGCGGCCGGGGGAGCAAAGCGCTGGCTAGTAAGGCTTTGATGTCTCTGGATCGATGTGGAAGCTGACCTACAGAGAATGCTTGTTGACACACCGGCAACAAGCGGGCCAGGGTGGAGGTCGCTCCGGGAAGCCCGCACGAGGTCCGCGATGGAGGGGAACCTGACGTGACGACCACAGCAGAGCTGCTGCACGAGTCCGCGCAGGAGGCGACGATCACCCGGCTGCTCCGGCACGACGCCGAGCGGTTCCCCGACCACCCCGCGCTCACCTCCGGCGGGACCACCCTGACCTGGTCGCGGCTGCGCGCCGAGGTCGCCACCCTCACCAGGGGACTGGCCGCGCTGGGAATCCGCCGGGGCGACCGGGTGCTCATCGCCATGTCCAAGCGCCCCGAGCACTGGATCACCGACCTGGCCGCCGTGCACCTGGGCGCGCTGCCGTGCAGCACCTACGACACGCTCAGCACCGAGCAGATCGGCCACATCGCCAGGCACAGCAACGCCTCCACCCTCGTCCTGGAGGGCGCGGAGCAGCTGGCCCGCTGGCGGCCGGTGCTGGACGACCTGCCGAACCTGCGCACCGTCGTCGTGCTCGACCCGGACGCGCTGCCGCCCGGCGACCCGCGCTTCGTCGGCTACGCCGAGCTGCGCGGCGAGCCCGCCACCCCCGACGCCGCCTTCGAGGCGCTCACCGACGCGGTCGGCCCCACCTGGCCGCTCACCCTGGTCTACACCTCCGGCACCACCGGTGACCCCAAGGGCGTCGTGCTCTCGCACCGCAACGCCGTCTACGAGTCCCTCGCGCAGGAGCACCTCGTGCCCGGCCCCGAGCACCCCAGGACCGTGGCCTACCTGCCCATGGCGCACATCGCCGAGCGCGTCCTGGGCGTCTACCTGCCGATCTGCAACGCCGGGCACGTCACCACCTGCCCGGACCCCAAGCAGCTCCTGCCGACGCTGCTCGCCGTCCGCCCGCACGGGATCTTCGGCGTGCCGAGGGTGTGGGAGAAGCTGGTCACCGGTCTGCGCGCCGAGCTCGCCGCGCTGCCGCCCGAGCACGCCGCCCCCGTGGAGGCCGCCCGCCGCGCCGCCTTCGAGGCGCACCGGCTGCGCGCCGAGGGCGCCGAGGTCCCCGCCGAGCTGGCCGAGCGCGTCCGCCACCTGGACGACGCCGTGCTGCGCCCGATCCGCGCCGCGATCGGCCTGGACGAGTGCGTGCGCGCCTACAGCGGCGCCGCCCCCATCCCGGTGCCGGTGCTGGAGTTCCTGGCCGGGCTGGGACTTCCGGTGCTGGAGGTGTGGGGCCTGTCCGAGACCACCGGCGCGGCCACCGTCAGCACCCCGGACCGGTTCGCCACCGGCGCGGTCGGCGCGGCCATGCCCGGCGTCGAGGTCGACGTCGCCGAGGACGGCGAGCTGCTCGTGCGCGGACCCGTGGTGTGCGAGGGCTACCTGCGCGCCGACGGCGGCATCGACCCGGTCACCGACGGCGAGGGCTGGCTCCGCACCGGCGACGTCGGCGCGATCGACGAGCGCGGCCTGGTCACGATCACCGACCGCAAGAAGGAGCTGATCATCACCGACGGCGGCAAGAACATCGCCCCCACCAAGGTCGAGGCCCTGCTGCGCGCCCACCCGCTGGTCGGCCAGGCCGTCGTGATCGGCGACCGCCGCCCGTACCTGACCGCGCTGCTGGTCCTGGACGAGGACGCCGCCCCCGCCTGGGCCGCCGCGCACGGCATCACCACCGGCTTACCCGAGCTGGCCGAGCACGCCGAGGTGCTCGCCGCGCTCGACCACGCCGTCGCGGAGGCCAACGCGCCGCTGTCGCGCGCCGAGCAGGTCAAGGCGCACCGCGTGCTGCCCGGCCCGTGGACCGCCGAGTCCGGCGAGCTGACCCCCAAGCTCAGCCTGCGCCGCAAGGCCGTCGCCGAGCTGCACGCGGCGACCATCGACTCGATGTACACATAGCACCGGCAGTGGTGGCTGGACTTTTCACGGAAGAGCGGGTGGTCGGCATGGCCGGGCAGCACCAGGCGCAGCGGCGCCGGATGGAACCGGACGCCAGGCGTGCGCAGCTCCTCGCCGCCGCGCGCAAGCTCTTCGGCGCGCGCGGCTACGCGGGCGCGTCGACCGCGGACATCGCCGCCGAGGCGGGGGTGGCCCGCGCCCTGATCAACCACTACTTCACCGGCAAGCGCGGCCTGTACCTGGAGGTGGTGCGCCAGATGATGGTCATCCCCGCCTCCGTCTCCGAGCGCCTGCCGCGCACCACCCCCGAGGAGCGGGTGTCGATCTGCGTCGACCGGTGGCTGGAGGTCGTCGAGCGCAACCGGGAGATGTGGCTGTCCGCCATCAACCTGGAGGCCATCGGCGGCGACCCGGAGATCGACCGGATCATGCTGGAGGCGGACGAGATCGCCACCGACCGGGTGCTGGAAGCCGCGCTCATGACGGACGTGGTGGACGGCCGGGAGAAGCTGCGGGCGCTGGTGCGCGCGCACGGCGCGATGCTCAAGGCCGCCTCCAGGGAGTGGCTGGTGCGCGGCGCCCTCAGCCGCGCCGACCTGCACGTGCTGCTGACCAGGACAGTCCTGCACCTGGTGGACGAGGTCTTCCCGGCAGTCCGGGACGAGTAGCAGGAAACCCCGTTGCGAACAGGAGTGCACGCCATGCCCCGAGCACTGACCGACGAGCGCCGCGACCTGGTCGCCGCGGTCGCGGACTTCTGCCGCCGCGAGTGCGGGACCAAGGAGCAGCGGGACAAGCTGACCGAGAACGGCAGGGAACCGCACAACCAGCGGCTGTACGAGAAGATGGCCGACCTCGGCTGGCTCGGCATCGCCATCCCCGAGGAGCACGGCGGCGCCGGGCTCGGCATGGTGGACCTGTGCCTGTTCCTCGAGGAGAGCTCCTACGGGCTCGCCCCCATCAGCGGCTTCGGCACCACCATCATCACCGCCGCCGCGTACGAGAAGTTCGGCACCGAGGAGCAGAAGCGCGCCGTCCTCGGCGGCGTGGTGCGCGGCCGGGTCGAGGCGGTGTCGATGTCCGAGCCGGGCGCCGGGTCCGACGTCGGCGCGCTGACCTGCCGGGCGGACAAGGTCGACGGCGGGTACGTCATCAACGGCCAGAAGACCTGGTGCTCCAACGCCCACTTCGCCGACCACGTCCTGCTGATCGCCAGGACGTCCAGGGACGAGGGCAAGCACGGCGGCCTGACCCAGTTCATGGTGCCCGCCGACGCCGAGGGCCTGCGGATCAGCGGCATCGAGACCATGGGCGGGCGCGAGGTCAACGACCTGTACTTCACCGACTGCTTCCTGCCCGACTCGGCCGTCGTCGGCGTGCCAGGCCAGGGCTGGGCGCAGCTGATGGCCGGGCTGAACCTGGAGCGGATGATCCTGGCCGCCCTCATGCTCGGCGTGGCCCGGCGCGCCTTCGACGACACCCTCGCCTACGTGCGCCAGCGCGAGCAGTTCGGCAGGCCGATCGGCTCGTTCCAGGCCCTCAAGCACCGCATCGCCGACATGGCCGTGGAGCTGGAGTGCGCCCGGCTGCTGCTCGACGACGTCGCCGCGACCATCGACGCCAACCCCGGCAAGGTGTTCGCGCGCGAGGCGTCCATGGCCAAGCTCAAGTGCACCGAGCTGGCCAAGCACTTCGCGCTGGAGGGGATGCAGATGCTCGGCGGCTACGGCTACGCCACCGAGTACGGCATGGAGTCGCTGCTGCGGTCCGCCGTCGTGTCCACTGTGTACGGTGGGACGAGCGAGATCCAGCGCGACATCATCGGCAAGACCTACGGGCTGTAGAGGGGGAAGGCGTTGCTGCGGACGAGGTTCACCGAGCTGTTCGGCGTGCGGCACCCCATCGTGCAAGGCGGGATGCAGTGGGTCGGCAGGGCCGAGCTGGTCGCGGCGGTCGCGGAGGCCGGGGCGCTGGGCTTCCTGACCGCGCTCACCCAGCCGACGCCCGAGGCGCTGGCCGCCGAGATCGCGCGCTGCCGCGAGCTGACCGACCAGCCGTTCGGCGTCAACCTGACGATCCTGCCGTCGATCAACCCGCCCCCGTACGACGAGTACCGGGCGGCGATCGTCGAGTCCGGCGTGAAGATCGTGGAGACGGCCGGGTTCAACCCCGAGGCGCACCTGCCCGGCTTCCACGAGCACGGCGTGAAGGTGCTGCACAAGTGCACCAGCGTCCGGCACGCGCTCAAGGCCGAGCGGATCGGCGTGGACGCGATCAGCATCGACGGCTTCGAGTGCGCCGGGCACCCCGGCGAGGACGATGTCCCCGGCCTGGTGCTGATCCCGGCGGCCACCGCGCGCCTGACCATCCCGGTCATCGCGTCCGGCGGGTTCACCGACGCGCGCGGCCTGGTCGCGGCGCTGGCGCTGGGCGCGGAGGGCGTCAACATGGGCACCCGGTTCCTGTGCACGCAGGAGGCGCCGGTGCACGAGAAGGTCAAGGCCCAGATCGTGGCGAGCAGCGAGCTGGACACCGAGCTGATCTTCCGCCCCCTGCGCAACACCGCCCGCGTGGCGAGCAACTCGGTCAGCCGCAAGGTGGTCGAGGTGCTGGCCGAGGGCGGCGAGTTCCCGGACGTGCGCGACCTGGTCGCGGGCGCGCGGGGCCGCAAGGTCTTCGAGGACGGCGACCTGGAGGCGGGCGTCTGGAGCACCGGCATGGCCCAGGGCCTGATCGACGACGTGCCCACCGTGCGCGAGCTGGTGGACCGCATCGTCACCGAGGCCGAGGCCCTGATCGCGGGCCGCCTGGCGGGCGTCCTGCACCGGGGCTGACCGGGACCGGTCCGGCGCGTGGCGGCGCGCCGGACCGCCGGTGTCACGGCTGCGGCCACCACCGGGCCGGGTAGCCGTAAGCGTCCTCGCCCACCAGCACGCCCTGGTCGTTGATCGCGGTCGCGCTGCGCAGGTCGGTCAGCTCCGTCACGCCGCCGCCCGCCCGCGCGAGGAACCCGTGCCGCGTGCCTGCGAACGAGGCCCAGCCGACCACGTCGCCCGCCGCGTTCACGTCCAGGGCGAGCCCGCCGAGGCCGTAGCCCGTCGACGTGCCGTCCGGGTTCCAGCGTGCCGGGCCCTCGGCGTAGAACCCCACCGCGACGTTGCCCTCGTTGGCCGCGCGCGCCTCCGACCAGCCGCTGCTCTGGAGCACGGTGATCGTGCCGTCCGGGGCCCAGCGCGCGGCGCTGATGAACTCGCGGCTGGCCACCCAGCCGACCACCGTCCCGTCGCCGCCGACGTCCTCCCCGAAGGCGTCGCTGAAGCCTGCGGGGAACGCCAGCGTGGACATGACCCCGTCGACGTCCCACCGCACGGCCCAGCGCGCGGCCCAGGGCATGGTCGAGGGGTTGTCCTTCGGCGAGTTCGCGTAGCCCGACACCTGGCCCGCCTCGTTGATGCCGGTCGCGACCGCCCCGGAGTACCCCGGCGGCACCGGCAGGACCTCCACGGTTCCGTCCGCCGCCCACTTCACCGGCGCGCCGCCCGCCATGCCCACGGCCACCCCGCTGTCGTTGACCTCCGAGGCGTACCCGCCGGACGTGCCGGGCGGGGTGGGCAGCGGCGTCGGCCACGTGGCGCCTGCGGCCCACCTCACGGGCCCGCCGTTCGCGTTCCCGACCACCACCCCGGCGCGGTTGACGTCCCTGGCGTTGGTGGTGGTCGACGCCGGTTGGAGCGGTTCGCGCAGGTAGGACGCGGCCCGCGCCTCGGCGGCGGGCGCCAGGGACAGGACCAGCGCCGCCGCCCCGAGCAGGGCGGTCGTGGCGCGTGAGCGGGTTCTCATGGGGTCGGCCTCCACGGCGTCGCGGCGCTCGGCGAGCGCGTGCACGGCGAGGATGGCAGCCCGAACCGGCCCGGAGCCCCTGTCCGGCAAGGATTTGCGGCGAACGCACCCCCGCCCCGCGCGATCGCGCCGGTCCCCGCCACCCCGGCGGGGGAGCGGCCCGCGTTCCGGTCCTCGCCGTCGTCCGCGACCACCCCACCGGCACGGCCCCCACCGCCTCCCCGCTGCACGACCAGACCGTCTGGCAGTTCCGCGCCCCCGGGGTCCTGCCGGTCACCCTGCTCACCGGCGCCCTGTTCCTCGTCCTGGTCGACCTCGTCACCCGCACGGTCGCCCGCCCCAACGAGATGCCGGTCGGCATCTTCACGGCGGCCCTCGGCGCACCGTTCTTCCTGGTGCTGCTGCGCCGCAGGAGGAGTTCCCGGCGATGGGGGTCCACGTCTCCGAGGTGCGCGTCGAGCTGGACCGCACCCCGATCCTGCACGGCGTCGACCTGGACGTCGCACCGGGTTCGACCACCGGCCTGATCGGCCCGAACGGCTCCGGCAAGTCCACCCTGCTGCGCTGCCTGCACCGGGCGCTGCGCCCCGCGCACGGCGTGGTCCCGCTGGGGGACGAGGAGGTCGGCCGGATGCGCGCCAGGGAGGTGGGGCGCGCGGTGGCGGTGGTGGCCCAGGACCACGACCTGGACGACGACTTCACCGCACGCGAGACCGCCGCCATGGGCCGCACCCCGCACCTGGGCCCGCTGGACCGCGAGTCGCGCGCGACCGCGACCTGGTGGAGGAGGCGCTGGAGCGGGTGGGCGTGGTGTGGGCCGCGGACCGCGCGTTCCCCACCCTGTCCGGCGGCGAGCGCCAACGCGTCCTGCCGGCGCGCGCCCCCACTTCGTCACGGCCCCGCTGACCCCCACCTGCCCGACCTGACGCCCCCACCGCGAACCGTCACCACGAACCGAGCCGCCTTCACCCGAAAAGATCAAAGGGGCCTCTCGAACGGAGGATCACCCTCATCCGGATCATGGGCGCGTGACCTCGGAACTGCTGGGCGACCTGTCCGGCCTCCACGACATGGGCGGGGCCGCCACGCTGCGCGACCTGGTCCTGCGCCACCTGGGGCCGGACACCGGCGACTACGACGTGCCCGGCATCGAGGCCGCCTACCGGGACGCCGTCAACGAGCACCTGGACCGGGTCGGGCTGTTCATCGACGAAGCGGGGCGCGTCTACGCCGAGGGCAAGGTGGACGACGACATCCACGAGACCCTGGGCGACGGCTTCCACCGCGTGGACCTCACCCGCCTGGCCGAGCTCCACCGCACCCGCTGACCGCGCGGCCCCGGACGCCCCCAGCCCGAACGCCCCCAGCCCGAACGCCCCCAGCCCGGACGACCACCCAGCCCGGACGGCTCACGCCACCCCCGCCCTCAGCACCGCACCCCCACGAACACCCCCCGCCCGTTCAACCCGCCAGGCACGTGCGCCGCGCTGATCCCCGCCGCCGCGAAAGCCGCCAGGTACTCCTCCTCCCCGAACAGCCCCAGCTCCTCCCGCTCGGTGAAGTCCCGGATCCCGCTCGCCTCCGCCACCGTGTACCGCACCGTCGTGCTGGTCGTCCGCCCCCGCCGCACCGAGTGCGACAGCCGGCTCACCACCACCCCGTCCCGCTCGACCACCGACCCGCTCACGCACCCCTCCGGGAACCGCTCGGGGAACCACCACGGCTCCACCACCAGCACCCCGCCGTGCACCAGGTGCCGGGCGAAGCACTCCGCGACCGTCCCCAGCTCCGCGAGCGACCGGGCGTGGGCGATGGCGAAGCGCAGGCACGTCACCGCGTCGAACCGCACCCCGAGGTCGAACCCGCGCACGTCCCCGGCGTGCACCGGAACCCCCGGCAGCCGCGCCTCGGCGATCCCGCGCATGGCGGGCGACAGCTCCACCCCGGCCACCCTGGCGAACCGCGACCCGAACCGCCGCAGGTGCGCCCCCGTCCCGCAGGCGACGTCCAGCAGCGACCCGGCCCACGGGTTGCGCGCGAGCACCAGCTTGGCGACCAGGTCGGCCTCCGCGACCCAGTCCCGCCCGCGCGCGGAGTGCACCACCTCGTAGATCTCCGCGTGCTCCCGGCCCTGGGCGGGCACCGCCCGGTCAAGCGCCTCGGTCACCTCGAACTCCTCTCACCGAAGGGAACCGCCACCGGTGGAGGAGGACCCGCCGGATCGACGCCGGGGGAGAAGTCCGGTGACGCGCGGGAAAGCGCTCGCGGGACCCGGCACCCGAGGTGCCCGCCGCGCGCGGAAGCCCGTCATCCCGGTTTTATAGCAGGGGTTTTCCGGGCCCGGTCGAACGCGCGTGATCACCTCACTCGAAGGTGTGCCCACGAAGGCGCGCCCCCGGTCGCGCAATCCGGCGATCGATATCCTTCGCCCCAATTCGCGGCCACACCACCACGATCGGAGCGGCCAGTGCGAGTCCTCTTCACCGCGCTCCCGGCGGCCTCCCGCTTCCCGCACCTCGTCCCGCTCGCCTGGGCGCTGCGCGCGGCGGGCCACGAGCTCCGCGTCGCCACCCGCCCCGGCGGGACCGGCGCGGTCACCGGGGCCGGGCTCACCCCGGTGGTCGTGGGCCCGCCCGCCCCGGCGAGACCCGCCCCGGCGAGGCCCGCCGCGACCCCCGCCCCGGACGACGACCTGCCCGGCCTCGCGCTGCTGGACGGCCCGGTGGACGCCCTCGCCGCCCGCCTGCCGCCGGTGGACGACGCCGTGGACGACCTGGTCGCGTTCGGTCGCCGCTGGCGCCCGGACCTGGTGGTGTGGGACGCCTCCGACTACTCCGGCCCGGTCCTCGCGCAGGTCCTCGGCGCGCCCAGCGCCCGCGTGCTGCTCGGGCTCGACCTGGTCGGCTGGCGCCGCGCCACCCCCGACCGCCCCGACCCGCTCGCCGCCCTGCTCGGCGGCGCGCTCGCAAGGCACGGCGCGGCGCTCACCGACGAGGTCGCGCTCGGCTCGGTCACGCTCGACCAGCTCCCGCCGTGGATGCGCCTGCCCGTCGACCACGACCACCTGCCCGTCCGGCACGTCCCGCACAACGCCCCCGCGATCGTCCACGGCTGGCTGCGCGCCGGGCCGACGGGCCCGAGGATCTGCGTCCTCCCCGGCCCGGTCGCCGATTCCGCCGAGCGGGACCGCGCCCGCGTCCTGCTGCGCGGGGCGGCCAGGCTCGGCGTCGAGGTCGTCACCGCCCTGCCCGCCGGTGAGGCCGCCCGGATCGGCCACCTCCCCGACCACGTCCGCCTGCACGACCCCCTGCCGCTGCACGAGCTCCTCCCCACCTGCGCCGCCCTGGTCCACCGGGGCGACGCCGCCGCCGAGGGCGCCGCGATCGCGAGCGCCGTGCCGCAGCTGGTCGTCCCCGCCCCGCTGTGGGACGAGCCGCGCCGCGCCGACCTGCTGGCCGCGCGCGGCGCCGCGCTGGTCGTGCGCCGCGACCGCCTCACCGAGGGCGCCGTCGCGGACGCGCTGACCCGCCTGCTCGGCGAGCCCGCGTTCGCCGAGGCGGCGGCGGTGGTCCACCGGGAGACCCTGGCCGTGCCCAGCCCGCACGACCTGGTGCCCGCCCTGGAAGCCCTGGTCACCGAGCGGTCGGCGCGGTCCGTCCCGGCGGCGCGGCCCGCCCGCCCGGCGCGCGCGCCGGTCCGCTGATCCACCAAAAGTGTCCGCGCGCGCTCCCACCGGCCCCGAGGCGGCGGGGCGAGGATGCCGGGACGAGGGGGGCGACGGCCGACCGGGTCCCGATCCCCGGAAGGAGATCGACCGTGCGCGTCCTGTTCACGCCGCTCCCGGTGGACCCGAGCCTGCGCGGCCTGGCCCCGCTGGCCTGGGCGCTGCGCGCCGCCGGTCACGAGGTGCGCGTCGCGGTCCGCCCCTCGGGCGTGGAGGCGGTCACCGGTGCGGGCCTCACCGCCGTCCCGGTCGGCGACCGCGGTGACGCGCCCACCCCGATCCCCGCGCAGGGCGGCAGGCCCGACGGCGGCGACCGCCTGCTGCACCTGGACGACGCGCTGCTCGACGACCTGCTCGACTTCGCCGAGACCTGGCGACCGGACCTGCTGGTGTGGGACCAGGCCGTGCTCGCGGGCCCGGTGGTGGCGAAGCTCCTCGGCGTCCCGCACGTGCGCGTCCCGCACGCCGTCGACGTCGTCGGCCTGCACCGCGCGGGCCTGGCCCCCGACCACCCGGACGGCCTGACCGCCAAGCTCGGCGCGGCCCTGGCCCGCAGGGGCGCGGTGTTCACCGAGGACGTCGCGGTCGGCGACCTCACCGCCGACCAGCTCCCACCGGGCACCCGCCCACCCGTCGACCTGGACCACCTGCCACTGCGCCCCACCCCGCACGACGGCCCGGCCGAACTCCCGGACCACCTGCGCGAACAGCCGGCGGGCCCGCGCGCCCACCCCGCCCCGCGCGACGATCCGGCCGAACCGCCCGCCGCCCCGCGCGCCCACCCCGCCCCGCGCGCCCACCCCGCCCCGCACGACGGCCCAGCCGAACCGCCACCCCGCCCCCGCCCCCGCGTCTGCCTGGCCCTCGCCCGCCCCGACCGCGAAGGCGGCCTCACCCCCGCCGAGCGCGCCACCGCCGAGGTCCTCGTCCGGGGCGCCACGCGGCTGGACGTCGAGCTGATCGCCCTGCTGCCCACCGGATCGCCCCCGCTCCCGCCACCCGCCACCACCCACCCGCACGACCACGAGCCCCCGCGGGAACTCCTCCGCGCCTGCGCCGCGATCGTCCACCGCGGCGACCCCGCCACCACCTCCGCCGCCACCGCCGCGGGCCTGCCCCAGCTCGTGGCCCCCGGCGGCGCCTGGGACGAGCCGAACCTCGCCGCCCTGCTCGCCGACCGGGGCGTCGCCCTCGTCCTGGACCGCACCCACCTCACCGAGGACGCCGTGGCCGAGCACCTCCTGCGCCTGCTCGACGAACCCGCGTTCACCGACCGCGCCGAGGCCCTGCGCGCGGACGTCCTCGCCCAGCCGACCCCGCACGACGCCGTGCACCGCCTGGAGGACCTGGTCGCCGAGCGCACCGGACGGGTGGTCCCGTGGGCGCGCGGCGCGAGGCCCGGTCGAACGGCGGCCCGGCGCTGAAAACGTTTTCCCGTGAAGTTCGGGCGGGTTTCCCGCACGCATTTCCACGTCGACGCGACAGATCGGAGCACTTTTCCGGAAAACGCGCCCGCGCACCCCGCCCACACTTTCGGGTAACGCGAAGTGCGTTTTCCCCGCCCCTCTGTGAGACTCCCGATTCGCCGCAAGCCGACGCGGTTTCCCCGAGGCCGGGTGATCGTCGCGAACGGGCCGCCGAGGGGGCGCGGTGGTGGACCCGCCGACCGCGCCCCGACACCGAGAGCGAGCACCGACGTGGCTGACCGAGCAGAACCCGCGCTGGTCCCGTGGGTGGTGTCCGGGAGCGCCCCGCTCACCCTGCGCGCCAACGCCGTCGCCCTGCAGGCCCACCTCGTCGGCGACCGGCACTGGACGCCCGGCGGCGTCGGCCGCTCCCTCGCCGCGCGCCCGGCCGAGGCGCACCGCGCCGTGCTGCTGTGCCGGGACCCGGCCGACTTCCTGACCGCGCTGACCGAGCTGGCCTCGGGCGCGCCATCCGCGCGCGTGCTGACCGCCGCCCCGTCGACCGGCCCCGGCCCGGTGCTCGTCTTCCCCGGCCAGGGCCCGCAGTGGCCGGGCATGGCCGCGCTCGCCGACGCCGAACCGGTGTTCCGCGCCGCGCTCGTGGACTGCTGCGCGGCGTTCGCGCCGTTCCTGCACCGCCCGCTGCCCAGCGTCCTGGACGAGCGGATCGAGCTGGAGGCCCCGGACCTGGTGCAACCGGCCCTGTTCGCGGTCATGGTCGCCCTCGCCGCGCTGTGGCGCTCGCGCGGTGTCGAGCCGTCCGCCGTGCTCGGCCACTCCGCGGGCGAGTTCGCCGCCGCGCACGTCGCGGGCGCCCTGCCCCTGCCGGAGGCGGCGCGCGCGCTCGCGCTGTGGAGCCGCGCCCAGACCGAGCTGGTCGGCCGCGGCGAGATGATCGCCGCCGCGCTGCCCGCCGACGAGGTCCGCGCCCTGCTGCCGCGCTGGGCGGGCGCGCTGGACCTGGCCGCCACGAACTCCCCGCGCTCCACCGTCGTCGCGGGCGACCGGGCCGCCGCGCTGGACTTCCTGGCGCACTGCCGCGAGTCCGGGGTGCCCGCGCGCAGGCTCGCGGTCGGCCTCGGCGCGCACTCCGCGCACGTCGACGCCCTGCGCGAGCGCCTGCTGACCGACCTGGCCCCGATCCGCCCGCGCGAGACCGAGATCCCGCTGCACGCGTCGTCCACCGGCGGCCTGGTCGACGGCAGGGCGCTGGACGCCGCCCACTGGTACGCCAACCTGCGCGGCGAGGTCCGCTTCGCCACCGCCACCCGCGCCCTGCTGGACGACGGCCACCGGGTGTTCCTGGAGGTCGGCCCGCACCCGGTCCTCGGCCCGGCCGTGCTGGAGACCGCGCACGACGCGGGCGTCCCGGACGTCGCGGCGCTCGCCACGCTGCGCCGGGGCGGGGAGGGGGAGGAGGACTTCCTCACCGCGCTGGCGGAGGCGCACGTGCGGGGCGCGGACGTCGACTGGACCCCGGTCTTCGCCGCCGACCACCCGGCGCACCTGCCGGAACCCGCCAGGAGCAGGCACGCCGCCGAACCGGACACCACCGAACCGGACACCGCCGAGGACGCCGCCGAACCGGAGATCACCGAGCACGAGACCGCTGAGCACGAGACCGCTGA
The DNA here is from genome assembly GCF_000023245.1 of Actinosynnema mirum DSM 43827. GTDB lineage: Bacteria > Actinomycetota > Actinomycetes > Mycobacteriales > Pseudonocardiaceae > Actinosynnema > Actinosynnema mirum. The sequence goes on along the minus strand of NC_013093.1, from coordinate 5,150,838 downwards.
GCAGCAGGTCGACGGGCGGCAGACCGGCGGGCGGCAGACCGGCGGCCCGAGCGGTTGGACTCCGGAGGTCGACACCCCGGAAACCCTTGCGCCCCAACCGATCCGGGACGGCGAGCGCGACCTGCGCGACCTGGTCCGGGTCCACCTCACCGCCCTCCTGCCCGCCGGATCACCACCCCCGACCGACACCACGAGCTTCTGGGAGCTGGGCCTGGACTCCGGCGCGGCGATCCGCTTCCGCGACCGGATCACGGCCGCGACCGGCGTCCCCCTGCCCGCGACGCTCCTCTTCGACCACCCCACACCGGCCGACGTGGTGACTGCCCTGGTCGCCGCCACCACACCCCCGCCGCAGGCCGCCGAGGACGACCCCGTCGCCGTGGTCGCCGTCGCGGGCAGGTTCCCCGGCGGCCTCCACCCCGGCGCCCCGCTGGCCACGCCCGAACCGGCCTCCACCGCGTTCGACCCCACCGCGTTCGACCCCGCCCCCTTCGGCCTCACCCCGCACGAGGCCGAGTCGCTCGACCCCCGGCAGCGCCACCTCCTGGAAACCACCTGGGAGGTCTTCGAGCGCGCCTGCCTCCCCCCGCTGTCCCAGGGCGGCCGGCGGGTCGGCGTGTTCACCCGCGCCGCGCTCCCCACCACCGCCGACCTCGTCACCACCACGTTCGGCCTGCACGACGGCCCGTCGACCACCGTCGACCCCACCCGCTCGTCCCCCCTCACCGCCCTGCGCCTCGCCGTCCGCGCGCTGCGGAGCGGCGACTGCGCGCTCGCGCTCGCGGCGGGCGAGACCGAGCGGGACGGCGGCTCCGGGGGCGTCGCCGCGCTGCTCCTGGAACGCCTGGCGGACGCCCGCCGCAACGGCCACCCCGTGCTGGCCCTGGTGCGCGGCACGGTGGCGGATCAGCCGGATTCCCCCGCCGCGTCGGACCTGGTCGACGTCGTCGAGCTGGTGCTCGCCCTGCGCACCGCCGCGCCACGCCAGGCGGCACCGGGGTCCAGGAGCGCGGACGACCACGTCGTCCTGGAACCCGCCCCCACCCCCGCCGCCGCCCACCACGCCCCGGTCGAGCTGGACCCGGTGCCGTGGCTGCTGTCCGGCGCGACCGCCGAGGCCCTGCGCGACCAGGCCCGCCGCCTCGCCGCCTTCGCGACCGGCGGCATGTCCACAGTGGACGTGGGTCGCAGCCTCGCCACGACGCGGGAAGCGCTGCCGCACCGGGCCGTCGTGCTCGGCGGCGACGACCTCGTGCGCGGACTCGACCTGCTCGCGGACGGCATCACCCTGGACCGCGTGATCACCGGCCGGGCCCGCGACCGCCGCGTCGTGTTCGCCTTCCCTGATCGGGACGACCGGGACGACCGGTGGACCGGCGCGGCCGAGGAGCTGCTGCGCGACTCCGAGGTGTTCCGCGCCGCGATCGCCGAGTGCGACGAGGCCCTGCTCCCGCACACCGGCTGGTCGCCGTCCGCCGTCCTCCGGGGCGACCCGGACGCGCCGCCGCAGCACCGGGACGCCGTGCCCACCCTGTTCGCCGTCGCGGTCGGCCTCGCCGCGCTGTGGCGCGCGCACGGCGTCGAACCGGACGCGGTCGTCGGACAGGGCGGGGGCCGGATCGCCGCGGCCCACGTCGCGGGCGCGCTCACCCTCGCCGAGGCGGCCGAGATCGCCGCGCGCACCGACCAGGCGGACGACCTGATCCTCCCGAGGCCCGCGCCGATCCCGTTCCACCCCACCACGAGCCTCGACCGGGCCACCCTGGCGCTCCTGGCCACCGGGCACGACCTGTTCGTCGAGATCAGCCCGCACCCCGTGCTCGCCGAAGCCGTCACGGACGCCCTGACCGGGACCGGCGCCGCCGTCGTCGCCGCCTTCCCGCGCGGTCACGGCGGCACGGCCGGGCTGGTCCGCCGCCTCGCCGAGGCCCACGTGCTCGGCGCGCGCGTCGACTGGGCCCCGGTCTTCGGCGCCGGCCCGCTCGTGGACCTGCCCACCTACGCCTTCCAGCACGAGCCCGCCCCACAACCGGCCGTCCCCGAGGCCGTCCCCGCGCCCCACACCACCACCCGCACCGGCGACCTGTCCCCCGAGCCGGAGGACGAGGAAACCCCTGCCGCGCAAGCACTTCCCGCCGCGGACCCGATCGCGGTGATCGCGACGGCCTGCCGCCTGCCCGGCGGAATCCGCACCCCGGACCAGCTCCGCCAGGCGATCGACCGCGCCGACCCCCCGATCACCACCCCCACCGACCGGGGCTGGACCGACGCCCCCGGCGCCTACCTGGACCGCGTCACCCTGTTCGACGCGGACTTCTTCGGCCTCACCCCGGACGAGGCCCTCACCACGCTCCCTGGCCACCGCCTCCTCCTGGAAACCGCCTGCGAGGCCCTGGAACGCGCCGGGATCACCCCGACCTCGTCGCGCGGCGCCAGGACCGGCGTGTTCACCGACACCCCCGACCAGGCCACCCGCGTCAGCGAGGTCCTCGGCCTGCGAGGCCCGACGACCACCGGCGCCACCGACCACCCCGCGCTGCACCAGGCCATCCACGCGCTGCGTGCCGGCGAGTGCGAGCTTGCCCTCGTCGGCAGCGCGACCGTGCTGTCCGACCCGCCACCCGCCGGTGCGACCCCCACCGAGCACGTCGTGGTCCTCCTCCTCGAACCCCTCTCCGCCGCCCGCCGCCACGACCACCCGGTGCGCGGCACCACCGACACCACCACCACCACCACCACCGACCTCCTGGACGCCCTGAAGTCCGTCCTGTCCCAGCCCGCCACCGAGTGGCCGCCCACCAGGTCCCGGTCCGGCGCGGTCGTCCCGTGGCCGCTGTCGGCCGCCGAACCCGCCGCGCTGCGCGCCAGGGCCCGCGACCTGCTGGACCTCCTCGACCGGACCCCGGACGTCGACCCGGTCGACGTCGGCTTCACCCTCGCCACCGGCCGCGCCACCCTCCCGCACCGCGCCGTCCTCGTCGCCGCCACCCCGGACCGGTTCCGCGCCGAGCTGTCCGCGCTCGCCGGCCGCGCCACCGACGCCCCCGCCACCCCGCGCAGCCCCGTCTTCACCTTCCCCGGCCACCCCGCGCGCCACCTCACCCCGGTCGACGACCTGCTCGCCGACTCCCCGGTCTTCCGCGACCGGATCGCCGACTGCGAGCGCGCGCTCGCCCCGCACGTCGACTGGTCGCTGACCGCCGTGCTGCGCGGCGATCCCGGCGCCCCGCCTCCGGAGCGGACCGACGTCGCGCAGCCCGCCCAGTTCGCGGTCGCCGTCGCGCTGGCCGAGGTGTGGCGGGCGCACGGCGTCGAACCCGCCGCCGCCGTCGGCCACGGCCCCGGCGAGATCGCCGCCGCCCACGTCGCGGGCGCGCTGTCCCTGGCCGACGCCGCGCGCGTCGTCGCCGTCCGCAGCCGCCTCCTGCACGAGCACCTCGCGGGCACCGGCGGCGTCGTCGCGGTCTCCGCCGACCCCGAGGACGTCGTGGAAGCCCTGGGGGAGCTGGAGATCGCCTCCGTCGACGGCCCCGGCGCGCTCACCGTGGCCGGCGCGCCGGCCGCGCTGGAGGCGTTCCTGGTCCGCTGCGCCGACCGGGGCTGGCGGGCCAAGTGGCTGCCCGTCGACCACGCCCCGCACAGCGCGCACGTCGACCCGCTGCGCGAGCTGCTGCGCGCCGAGCTGCACGGCCTCCGCCCGCTGCCCGGCCGCATCCCGCTCTGGTCCCCGTCGACCGGCGGCGAGCTGGACCCCACGAGGCTCGGCCCCGACCACTGGGCGGACTCGCTGCGCCTGCCGGTCCGCTTCGACCCCACCACCCGCGCGCTCCTGGACGCGGGCCACGACCTGTTCGTCGAGGTCGCCCCGCACCCCGTGCTGTCCTACCCGCTCCAGCTCACCGCGAGCCACCACGGGAGGCCCGCGCACGTCGTCGGCGCGCTCCGCCGCGACGGCGACGGCCGGGAGCGGCTGCTGGCCGCGCTCGGCGAGGCGCACGCGCTCGGCGCGGACGTCCGCTGGGAGCGCGCGTTCACCGGCCTCGACCCGCGCCGCGCCGACCTGCCCACCTACCCGTTCCAGGGCCGCCGCCACTGGCCCGCCGACCGCGAGGCCCGCAGCGCGCCCACCTACCGGGTCGACTGGCGCGAGCGGGAACCCGGCCCGGCGAGGCCGTCCGGCCGCTGGCTCGTCGCCGCGCCGGGGGAGTCGGTGCTGGCGGAGGCGCTGCGGGACCGGTTCACCGCGCTCGGGGCCGAGGTCGTCCGGTTCGACCCGGACGCGCCCCACCACCTCGCCGGACCGCGCGACCTCGCCGGGGTCATCGCGGTGCCGCCCGCCGGCCTCGGCTGGACGCTCGCCCTCGTCCGGCGCCTCGCCGAGGCCGGGATCACCGCGCCGCTGTGGTGCTGCACCAGGACCGCCGCGCCGCTGGGCCCGCAGGACCCCGCGCGCGCCACCACCTGGGGCTTCGGCCAGGTCGCCGCCCAGGAGCTCGGCGAGCGCTGGGGCGGCCTGATCGACCTGCCGCCGGTCGCGGGCACCCGCGAGTTCGACCTGCTCGCCGGGCTGCTGACCGGCGCGACCGGAGAGGACCGGTGCGCCATCCGCGGCGGTCGGGTGCTCGTGCCCCGGCTCGTGCCCGCGGAACCCCTGGCGCCACTGGACTTCCGGCCCGAGCGCGGCACGGTCCTGGTCACCGGCGCGTTCGACCCCGTCGGCGGGCACGTCGCGCGCTGGCTGGCCCGCTCCGGGGTCGAGCACCTGCTGCTCGTCGGCGACCCCTACCGCGGGGACGCCGCCGCGCTGGTCACCGAGCTGACCGCGATGGGCGCGCGGGTCACCACCGCCGACTGCGACCTCGCCGACCGGGAGGCGCTGCGCGCGCTGCTGGCCTCGGTGCCCGAGCACACCCCGCTCACCGGGCTCGTGCACGCGGCCCCGGTGAGGGGCGGCGCGCCGGTCGACGCGCTCGACCCGGCGCGGGTCGCCGAGGCGGTCGACGCCGGGTTCGGCGCGGCGCTGGCCCTGCACGAGCTGGTGGGCGACCTGCCGCTGTTCGTCCTGGTGTCCTCGCTCGACGGGACCGTCGGCGCGCCGGGACGCGCGGCGGGCGCGGCGGTCGGCGCCGGTCTGGACGCGCTGGCCAGGCACCGGGCGTCGCTCGGCCTGACCGCCACCGCGATCACCTGGGAGGGCGACCCGGAGCCCGTCACCACCGCGCTGGGCCGCGCGATCGCGCACGGCGCGCCGGTCACGATCGCGGCCGAGGTGGACTGGGACGCGCTGCGCGCGCGTCTCACCCGAGGCGCGATCCTGACCGAGCTGGTCCCCGAGACCCCCGCCGGACCGGCGGACCCCGTTGCCGCGCAAGGGGAAACCGACGAGGGCGTCCCGCTCGCGGTCGTCGCGGTGGCCACCCGCGCGCCCGGTGAGGTGGGCGCCCCCGAGGGTTTCGACACGGAGGGCTTCGACACCGAGGGCTCCGACACCGACCGCTTCGGCCTCACACCCGCCGAGGCGCTGGTCGCCGACCCCCGGCACCTGCTGCTCCTGGAGACCGCGCGGGAGGCGTTCGAGCGCGCCGCGCTCGACCCGGAAGCGGTGCGGGGTCGGGGGATCGGCGTGTTCCTCGGCGTCGCCCATGGCGCCTGCCCGACGTCGGGCGGCGTCGTGGCGGGGCAGCTCGCGCACCGGTTCGGCCTGGTGGGCCCGGCGATCACCACCGACACCGAGCGCTCGTCGTCCCTGGTCGCGCTGCACCTGGCCGCCCAGTCGCTCCGGCGCGGCGAGTGCGACCTCGCGCTCGCGGCGGGCGCGGACCGGGCCGAGGGCGTGGGCGCGCTGCTGCTGGCCCGCCTGCCCGACGCGCTCCGCGACGGGCGTCCGGTGCTCGCCCTGCTGCGCGGCAGCGCGATCAGCTCCAACGACCGGGCCCGGCAGGACGTCGTCCGCCGGGTGCTGGCCGACCGGGCGCGGGGGAGCGGGCCGACCGCGTCGGGGATCGTGCACGCCGTCGAGGTCGTCCTGGCGCTGCGCGACGGCCTGCCCGCCGAACCGGGTGGCGACGCGTCCTCGCTCACCGAACCCGTCGAGTGGTCCGAGGGGCCCAGGCGCGCGGGCGTGTCGTCGTTCGCGACCGGCGGCAACGCGCACGTGATCCTCGAAGCGCCCCCGGCCGTGGAGCACCCCGAGCGCGGTGAACCCGTCGACCTGCCCACCCACCCGTTCCAGCGCCACCACCCGACCCCCGACCCCGAGACCGGGCAGGACCCGCCGGACAGGGAGCCCTTGTCGGACAGGGGGATGCCGCCCGCCGTCGAGATCCCGTCCACCGCCGAGTCCTCGCCACCCGCCGCCGAGCCCTCACCGGCCGCCGCGTCCTCACCCGTCGCCGCGTCCTCGCTGGCCGCCGTGCCCTCGCCCGTCGCCGCGCCCTCGCCCGCCGCCGTGCCCTCGCCCGCCGCCGGGGAACCGCCCCACCTGACCGGTGACCTGCTCCGCCTGGAGTGGCGCCCCATCGCCCTCGCCGCTCCCGTCACCGATCCGGTGGTCTGGTCGCCGTGCACCACCGCGACCACCACCGAGCACGCCGTCCGCGACCTCACCGCGCAGGCCCTGGACCGCGTCCGCGACTGGCTCGCCGACCCCGAGCGCGCCGACGCCCGCCTCGTCGTCCTGACCAGCGGCGCGGTCGGCCCCGGCGCCACCGACCTCGCGGGCGCGGCCCTGTGGGGCCTGCTGCGGGCCGCCCAGTCCGAGCACCCCGGCCGGTTCGTCCTGGTCGACGCGGACGACCCCGACCTCACCACCCTGTCCGCCGCCGTCGCCACGGGTGAGCCCCAGCTGCTCCTGCGGGACGGCAGGGCGCACGCCGCCCGCCTCACCCGAGTCCTCGCCACCACCACCCCCGCACCCCGGTGGCGCGGCACGGTCCTGGTCACCGGCGGCACCGGCGCGGTCGGCCGCGCGCTCGCCGCCCACCTGGCGCGCAGCGGCGCCGAGCACCTGGTCCTGGCCAGCCGCACCGGCCCGAACCACCCCGACACCACCGCGCTGGTCGCCGAGCTGACCGCCGAGGGCGCGGCCGTGACCATCGTGGCCTGCGACGTCACCGACCGCCCCGCCGTGGCCGCGCTGCTGGCGCAGCTCCCGGACGACCAGCCGCTCACCGCCGTCGTCCACGCGGCGGCGGTCCCCGGCGGCAGCGCCACCACCCGCACCGCCGCCACCCGCACCGCCGCCACCCGCACCGCCGCCACCCGCACCCCCGAGCCCACCACCCCCATGCCCCTCACCCCTGACCCGGCCGTCACCGGAACCCTGCTGCTGCACGAGCTGACCCACCGCCTCGACCTGGAGGCGTTCGTGCTCTGCTCGTCCGCCTCCGGCACGGTCGGCGGCATCGGCCGGGTGGACCAGGCGGTCGCGGGCGCGTTCCTGGACGCCTTCGCGGCCCGGCGCGCGGACGCGGGCGACCCGGTGGTCTCGCTGGCCTGGGGCCCGTGGGACGCCCCGAGCGGGAACCTGCTCCCGCTGGCCGAGGCGGACGCGACCGCCCTGCTCGACGCCGCGCTCACCGCGGCGGAACCGGTCCTGCTGCCCACCCACCTGGCCCCGCTCGACCACACCGCCCCGCCCCTGCTGCGCGACCTCACCCCACGACGGCCAAGGGCCGCCGCCGTGCCGGGGAACGCCACCCCCGCCGCACCGGGCGCGCCGACCCTGCCCAGCCCGCGCCACGACCTCCGCCGCCGCCTCGCCGAGGCAGACCCCGGCGCGCTGCTGCTGGCCGAGGTCCGCGAGCAGGTCGCCCACGTCCTCGGCCGCGAGAGCGTGCCCGAGGACCTGGACCTGCACGAGCTGGGCGCGGACTCCCCGGCCGCGCTGGAGATCCGCAACCGCCTCGAGCGCACCACCGAGCTGCGCCTCCCAGCCACCCTGCTCCACGACCACCCCACGCCCCGCGCCCTCGCCGAGCACCTGCGCGCCCGCACCACCCCCGACCGCGCCCCCGCCTCACCCCTGGCCGACCTGGCGAGGGTGCGGGCCGCCCTGCCCGAGGTGCTCGCGGACGAGCGGGCCAGGGCGCGGGTCGCCGCCGAGCTGGCCGAGCTGTCCGCGCTGCTGACCCCGGTCGCCGTCCCCGAGCAGGACCCGGTGGCGCTGCGGCTGCGCGACGCCGGGGACGCCGAGGTCTTCGAGTTCATCGACAAGGAGCTGGGCCTGTGAAGCAGCGGACGTCGCACGCCGTCGTGCTGGGCGGCGGGCTCGCCGGGATGCTCGCCGCGAAGGTGCTGGCCGAGCACGTCGACCGGGTCACCGTGGTGGAGCGCGACGACCTCGCCGACGACCCGCTGGCCCGCGCCGGCCTTCCGCAGCACCGGCACGCGCACCTCCTGCCCGCGAGCGGCGCCCACGCGCTGGAGGCGCTGCTGCCGGGTGTGGTCGACGCGCTCGTCCACGCGGGCGCGCACCGCCTCGCCCTGCCCACCGACCTCCTCGCGCTCACCCCCTCGGGCCGGCAGCGCCGGTTCCCCGGCAGGCGGTTCGCGCTCACCTGCACCCGCGGCCTGGTGGACCGGCAGGTGCGGCGCAGGGTCTTCGTGGAGCCGGACGTCGAGCTGCTCGACGCGACCGAGGCCACCGGCCTGCTGGGCGGCGCCGGGCGGGTCACCGGGGTGCGCCTGCGCGATCGGAGCGGCGGGACGGGGGCGCTGCGCGCGGACCTGGTCGTGGACGCCACCGGTCGGGGCGCGCGCACCCCCGGCTGGCTCGCCGCGATCGGCGCCCCCGCACCGGGGGAGGAGGTCGTGGACCGGGGGGTGGTGTGCGCGTCGCGGGCCTTCACCGCGCCCGCCTCGGCCCGCACCGGCTTCCCGGCCGTGACGATCGCGCTCGACCCCCGATCCGGAGGCCGCGCCTCGCTGCTCACGCCCGTGGAGGACGGCCGCTGGCTGGTCACCCTCGTGGCCGCCGGGGGCGTCGGACCGCCGTCCGACGGGGCCGGGTTCGCCGACTTCGCGCGGGCGCTGGCCAGCCCGCTCGTCGCCGAGCTGCTGGCGGCGGCCGAACCGGACGGCGACGTCCACCTGTCCCGCGCCACGGCCAACCGCCGCCTGCGCCCCGAGCGGACGCCGGAGGGGTTCCTGGTGCTGGGCGACGCGCTGAGCGCGGTCAACCCGGTGCACGCGCACGGCATGGCCACCGCCGCCCGGAGCGCGCTCGCGCTGCGGGACGAGCTGCGCGCGCACGGCCTGACCGCGGGCGCGCAACGGGCGCTGACCCGCGCCGCGCGCCCGGCGTGGGCCACCGCGACCACCCTGGACCGCCTCGGCGCGAGCCCGGAGGGCCTGAACGGACTCACCCGGCTGCGGCTCGCGCTGTCCCGGAGGTTGACGGCCGCGACCCGCCCTCCCGGCGCGGACCTGCCCGGTTCCGCCGCAGGGCTCGCCCACCCGAGCGTGCTGTCCGCGCTGCTGCGCGGGGCCCCACCGGACGGAGCGGGGGCCGCGCCGCCGTTCACCGCCGAGGAGCGCGCCACCCACCCGTTCCTCGGGGCGAACCGATGACCGACCAGCTGCGCGATTACCTCAAGCGGGTCGTGGCCGAGCTCCACCGCACCAAGGAAGCCCTGGTGCGGGAGCGCAGGCGCGAACCGGTCGCCGTCGTCGGCCTGGCCCGCCGGGGCCCCGGTGGCGCGGACTTCGACGCGGACTTCTTCGGCCTGTCCCGGCCGCAGGCGCTCGCGCTCGACCCCCGGCAGCGGTCGGCGCTGGAGAGCGCGTGGGAGGTGTTCGAGCACGCGGGCGTCAACCCGGTCACCGCGCGCGGCAGCGGGACCGGCGTGTTCGCCGGGAGCGCCGACCGCGACCCCGAGCCGGAGAGCGCCGACCTGCCCCGCGGCACGTCCGGCCGCCTCGCCCACCTGCTCGGGTTCGGCGGTCCCGCGCTCACCGTCGACACGGCCTGCTCCTCGCCGCTGGCCCCGCTCCACCTCGCGGTCGAGTCGCTGCGCCGGGGCGAGTGCCCGCTGGCCCTGGTCACCCAGTCGTCCCCCGCCGAAGTCGTCGTGCTGCTGCTGGAACGCCTCTCCGACGCCACCCGCGCGGGCCACCCGGTGCAGGCGGTGCTGCGCGGGTGCGCGGTGAACTCGACCGGGGTGGCCGACTCGGGCGCGCGGGAGCGGGTCGTCCTGGCCGCGCTCGCCGACGCGGGCCTGACGGCGGCGGACGTGGACGTCACCGCGCGGGCCACCACCGGGCTCGGCGCGGTGGTGGAGCTGGTGCGGGCGGTGCGGCACGGGGTCGTCCCACCCGGCGCGACGCCCTGGCCGCAGGGGGAGCGGGCGCGGCGCGCGGCGGTGTCCGCCTTCGAGCCCCGCGGCGCCAACGCCCACCTGGTCCTGGAGGAACCACCCGCCGACGAGCCGCCCCCCGACGAGCCGGCACCGGGCGGGGAGCGCGCCGGGGCCGTGCCGTGGGCGCTGTCCGCGACCACCGCCACCGCGCTGCGCGAGAGCGCCGACCGGCTCCGGAACCACGTGCGCGCGGGCGGCCACGACCCCGCCGACGTCGCCTGGACCCTGGCGCGCGGGCGCGGCGCGTTCGAGCACCGCGCGGTCGTGCTCGGGGCCGACCGGGACGCGCTGCTGACCGGGTTGGACGCGCTCGCCGACGACCTCCCGGCGGAGAACCTGTTCCTGGGCAGGGGTTCCGGGCACGCGCCGGTGTTCGTCTTCCCCGGTGCGGGGGAGTGGTGGGCGGAGGTGGCGCGCGGGCTGCTCGACGTGGACGACGTGTTCACCGAGCACGTCGAAGCCTGCGCGGCAGCGCTCGACCCGCGCACCGGGGTCTCCCTGCTGGACGTCCTGCGCGGCGAGGTGGCGGCGGAACGACCCGACGTGCGGCACGCCGCGCTGTTCGCGGTCACCACGTCGCTGGCGGCGGTGTGGCGGGCGCACGGCGTCGAGCCCGTCGCCGCGGTCGGGGACGCCCGCGGCGAGATCGCGGCGGCGTGCGCCTCGGGCTCACTCACCCTCGTGGACGCGGCCCGGTGGGTGGTGTCGCCCGAGTTCGAGTCCACTGTGGACTTCGTGGGCTCGGTGCGCTCGCTGCTCGACGCCGGCCACAGCCGGTTCGTGGAGCTGGCCCCGCACCCCGCGCTCGCCACCGGCGCCGACCGCGTCACCGTGGGCACCCCGCTCCGGGACGGCGACCTGCTCACCGCGCTGGCCCGTGCGCACACCGCCGGGATCGACGTCGACTGGACCCGCGCCCTCACCGGCCGCCGCGCGCGGATCGTGGACCTGCCCACCTATCCGTTCCAGCGACGGCCGCACCCGCCCGCGATCCCCGAGCAGGCCACCGATCCCGCCGCGGGGGACCGGTCGACCTGGCAGCGGATCGGCGACCTCACCGCCGCGCGCCCGTCCGGCCACTGGCTGGTGATCACCCCCGAGGGCGGGGTCGCGCGGGAGCTGCCCGAGACGCCCGGTTTCGCGCGGCTGGCCGTGGACACCACGACGGTCACCGCCGACGACCTCGCCGCCGCGCTCGACCTCGGCCCCCTCGCCGGCGTGCTCTCCCTGCTGGGCCTGGACGAGCGCCCGCACCCCGACCTGCCGGACGTCCCGCGCGGCCTCGCCGCGACCACCGAACTGGTCCACGCCCTCGCGGGCAACCCGGCCCCGCTGTGGTGCGTGACCTCGGGCGCGGCCCCCGTCGACGGCGAGCGGGCCACCCCGGCGCAGGCGCGGCTGTGGGCGCTGGGCGCGGCCGTCGCCGCCGAGCACCCCGAGCGGTGGGGCGGCCTGCTCGACGTCTCGGCGGACGTCGACCCGGTCACCGCCCTGGCCGCCGCGCTCGACCACGACGAGGACCGGGTCGCGGCCAGGCGGTCCGGGCTGTGGGCGCGCAGGCCCGTCCCGGCCTGCCGGACCGCCGAAGCCGGTTGCCCACCAACCGATCCCGACCTCGAAGACCTGGACGACGAGCAGCTGTTCGCCCTGATCGACCAGGGCTTCGGCCTCCGCTAGCCGCCCCCCGCACCACCACCGTCCGCTGATCAGCTGAAAGGGCCAACCCGCATGGGCAACGAGGACCGGCTGCGCGCCTACCTCAGGCGCGTCACCTCCGACGCCCGCGAGCTGCGCGCCCGCCTGGACGAGGCGACCGGGCGCGACCGCGAACCCGTCGCGGTCATCGGCGTCGGCCACCGCCTCCCCGGCGGTCCACCGTCCGAAGTGGACTTCTTCGACGCCGACTTCTTCGACGTCCCGGCGCACGAGGTGGACCCGGCGCAGCGCCTGCTGCTGGAGACCTCCTGGGAGGCGTTCGAGCACGCCGGGATCAGGCCGGACTCGCTCGTGGGCGGTGACGCGGGCGTGTTCGTCGGCGCGAGCCTCGGGGGCACGTCCCCCGACCCCGCCGTCCTGTCCAGCCGGGTCGCCCACGTGCTCGGCCTCGGCGGTCCCGCGCTGACCGTGGACACCGGCTGTTCGGCGCCGCTGGTGGCCCTGCACCTCGCGGTGCGGGCGCTGCGGCGCGGCGAGTGCCAGCTCGCGCTGGTGGGCGGCGCGGAGGGCGTGCTGCTCCTGGAGCGGCTGTCCGACGCCCGACGGCACGGCCACCCGGTGCGCGGCGTCGTGCGGGGCAGCGCGGTCAACTCGGACGGCGGGTCCGACGAGACCGCGCGGCAGCACGTCGTCCACGCCGCGCTGCACGACGCCGGGCTGCCCGCCGACCAGGTCCAGACCGCTCCCGGCGCCACCGGGGTGATCGAGGCGCTGCTGGCCATGCGGCACGGGGAGCTGCCGCGCCGGGTCGGGGTGTCCGCGTTCGGCGGCAGCAACGCCCACGTGGTCCTGGAGGAACCCGAGCCCACGCCAGGGCCGGTGGTGGCCGAGACCGGACCCGTGGCCTGGCCGCTCTCGGCCAAGACCGCCGAAGCGCTGCACCAGGCGACCGAACGACTGCGCGCCCACCTCGCCGACGCCTCCCACACCCCGGCGGAGGTCGCCGCCGCTCTCGCGCGCCGGACCACGTTCGCGCACCGGACCGTGGTGGTGGGCCAGGACCACGCCGAACTCCTGCGGGCCCTGGGCAGCGGTGACGCGGACGGGCGCGACGCGGACGGGCGCGACGTGGACGGGCGCGACGTGGCCGGGGATGACGCGGCCGGCGGTGACGCGGCCGGCGATGACGTGATCCGGGGTGTCGCGGTTCCCGGTCGCCGGGCGGTGTTCGTGTTCCCCGGTCACGGCTGCGAGTGGCCGGGCATGGCCCAAGCGCTCCTGGACACCGCGCCCGCGTTCGCCACCGCCGCGGCCGAGTGCGCCGCCGCCCTCGACCCGCACCTGGACTTCCCCGTGCTCGACGTGCTGCGCGGCGCGGACGGCGCACCACCCCCGGACCGGGTCGACGTGGCGCGCCCCGCGCTGTTCACCGTCCTGGTGTCGCTGGCCGTGCTGTGGCGCGCGCACGGCGTCGAACCGGCCGCGGTGCTCGGCCACGCCGAGGGCGCGATCGCGGCGGCCCACGTCGCCGGAGCGCTGACCCTGGCCGACGCGGCGGCGCTCGTCGCGGACCTGAGCCGGGTCCGCAGCGAACCCGTCGACGTCCACCCCGCGCCCGCCACCACCCCGTTCCGCCCGACCGCCACCACCGACGCGTTCGAGGACGCCGTCCGCGACCTGCCCGACCACGCGGCGCTGATCGAGATCAGCCCGCACCCGGTCCTGACCACCACGATGGCCGAGCTCGCCGGGGACCGCGCCGCCGTCCTGGGAACCCTGCGCCGCGACGACGGCGGGACGCGCCGGTTCCTGCGCTCGCTGGCGCAGGCGCACGTGTCCGGCGTCGAGGTGACCTGGCCCGCGCCCGCCGGGACGCGGCACGTCGACCTGCCCACCTACCCGTTCCAGCGCGCGCGCCACCCCTTCGCCGCCGACCGCCCCGCGCCGGAACCGGCCACCCCCGCCGACGAGCCGATCGCCGTCGTCGGCATGGCCTGCCGCCTCCCCGGTGACGTCACCTCGCCCGACGACCTGTGGCGACTCCTTGCCGAGGGCCGCGACGCCACCACACCCGTGCCCACGAACCGCGCCACAGCCCTGCCCGCCGGGACCACCGCCGGTCTGCTGTCCGACGTGGACGGTTTCGACGCCGCGTTCTTCGGCTTCACCACCGAGGAATCCGCCGGTCTGGACCCCAGGCACCGGCTCCTGCTGGAGACCTCCTGGGAGGCCCTGGAGAACGCGGGCGTCACCCCGGACGGCCTGCGCGGCAGCCGCACCGGCGTGTTCCTCGGCGCGGGCGGTGACCACGCGGGCGCCCTGCCCGGCCGGATCTCCCACGCCTACGGGCTCGAAGGCCCCGCGCTCGCCGTCGACACCTCCTGCTCCGCGTCGCTCACCGCGCTGCACCTGGCCTGCCAGTCGCTGCGGCAGGACGAGTGCGCGCTCGCGTTCGCGGGCGGCGCCACCGTCCTCACCGGCGCGGAACCCCGCACCGACCCGCAGCCGGACGACCACCCCGCCGAGGGCGTCGCGCTGGTGCTGCTGGAACGGCTGTCGGACGCGCGGCGCAACGGTCGCGAGGTGCTGGCCGTGGTGCTGGGCAGCGCGGTCAACGCGGACGGCGCGTCCCGGCGCGGCGCCCTGGAGCCCGCGCTGGGCCGCGCCGGGCTGACCGTCGCCGACATCGACGTCGTGGAGGGTCGCGGCGGCGAGGCCGAGCTGACCGCCGCCTGCGCCCCGGACCGGGAGCGCCCGCTGCTCGTCGGCTCGCTCACCGCCAACCTCGGCCACGCCCGTGCCGCCGCCGGGATCACCGGGCTGCTCAAGGTGGTCCTGTCGATGCGGCACGGCGCCGTGCCCGCGACCCCGCGCGCCACCCCCGCCACCGGGCCCGTGCGTCCGGCCGCCGACGCCGTCCCGTGGCCGGACCGCGCCGACCGGCCGCGCCGGGCCGCCGTGTCCTCCCACGGGCCGGACGGGGCCGACGCGCACGTCGTCGTCGAGCACGTGCCACCCGCCGCGCTGCTGCCCGCCCAGCGCGCCGGGAAGCCGCGCGCCCACCCGTGGGTGCTCTCCGCGCACGACGACGAAGCCCTTGCCGCACAAGCGCTCCGGTTGCGCGAGCACCTGGCCGCGCACCCGGAGCTCGCGGTGGCCGATCTCGGCTGGTCGCTGGCGACCCGCAGGACCGGGCTGGCGCGGCGGGCCGTGGTGATCGCGCGGGAGCGCGCCGAGTTCACGCGAGCGCTCGACGTGCTCGCCGGTGGCGGGCGGCAGGCGAACGCCGTGCGCGGCGGCGAGCCGACCACCGGGCGCGTGGTGTTCGTGTTCCCCGGCCTGGACGGGACCTGGACCGGGATGGCGCGCGGGCTCCTGCGGGACTTCCCGGTGTTCGCCGCGCGGATCGACGACTGCGAGTGGGCGCTGGCCCCGCACGTCGACTGGTCGCTGACCTCCGTGCTGCTCGGCGACGCGTCCGCGCCGCCGCCGGAGCGGGTCGACGTCGGGCTGCCGGTGCTGTTCGCGGTGCTGGTCTCGCTGGCCGAGCTGTGGCGCGCGCACGGCGTCGAACCCCTTGCCGTGGTGGGACACTCGTTCGGCGAGATCGCGGCGGCCTGCGTCGCGGGAGCGCTCTCGCTGGAGGACGCGGCGGCGGTCAGCGCGCTGCTGGGCCGGGCGCTGCTGCCGCTCGCGGGCGCCGGGGCCATGGCGTCGGTCGCGCTGCCGCCCGCCGAGCTGCTCGGGCACGACGGGGTCGTGGTCACCGCCGTGGACGGGCCGCGCTCCACCACCGTCGCCGGGGACGCCGACGCGGTCGACCGGTTGTGCGCGGAGCTGGTCGGCGAGGGCGTGCGCACCCGCCGCCTGCCCGTCGACCACGCGGTGCACTGCGCGCGCGTCACCCCCGTGCGCGACGAGCTGGAACGGCTCCTGGGCGGCATCGCGCCCCGCGAACCGGGCATCCCGCTGTACTCCGCGACCGAGGCCCGCCGGATCGACGCGGACCCCCTGGACGCCGCGCACTGGTACCGGAACCTGAGCTCGCCGGTGCGGTTCGCCGACGTGACGCGGGCGCTGCTCGCCGACGGGTTCGACGCGTTCGTCGAGATCAGCCCGCACCCGGTGCTGGTGCGGCCGGTGCGGGAGAGCGCCGAGGAGGTCGGGACGCGCGTCGCCGCGCTCGGCTCGCTGCGCCGGGACGAGGACGGGGCCGAGCGGTTCCTGCGGTCCGTCGCGCGGGCCTGGGTGAGCGGCGTCGCGGTCGACTGGGCGCGGACCCTCCCGGACGGCCGCGCGGTTCCGCTGCCCACGTACGCCTTCCGGCACCACCAGCCCGCCGCCTCCGGCGAGCCGGTGACGGCGGGTGCTCCCGCGCCCCACGCCGAGCCCGCGCCCGTGGACCACGCCGAGCCTCTGCCCGCCCGTGTTCCGCCGGACGGTGCCGTGCCCTTGCCTGCCTGCGCTTCGCCGGATGGCGCCGAATCCCTGCCTGCCCGCGTTTCGCCGGTCCACGCCGGCGTCCTGCCGTGCGACGCCGTGCCCTTGCCTGCCTGCGCTTCGCCGGATGGCGCCGAATCCCTGCCCGCCCGCGTCCCGCCGGACCACACCGAGCCCTCGGCCGCCTTCGTCCCGCCGCGCCGCGCCGAGTGGGTCCCGGCCGGGAGTGGTGGTGCGGCCCGGTTGGCGGGGAAGTGGCTGGTGGTGCGTCCGCCGGGGCCGGGGTTCGACGAGTGGGTGCGGCAGGTCCGGGCCGTGGCGGACGGGGTGCGCGCCCTGGTCGTCGGGACCGGCGGGGTGCGGCGGGAGGCGCTGGCCGCGCGGGTCGGCGGCGAGTGGGCCGGTGTGGTGTCGCTGCTCGCGCTGGACGACCAGCCGCACGGCGAGTCCGGGGCGAGCCGGGCGGTCCTGGCCACCGCCGCGCTCGTCCAGGCGCTCGGCGACGCGGGCGTCACGGCCCCCCTGTGGTGCGTCACCTCCGGCGCGGTCGCGGCGGGCGGCGTCGTCCCCGCTCCCGCGCGGGCGGCCGTGTGGGGCCTGGGCGCGGTGGCGGCGCTGGAGCACCCGGAGCGCTGGGGCGGACTGGTCGACCTGCCCGACCCCGCCGCAGCCCGGATGCTCGGCGCGGTGGTCGCCTGCGGGGCGGACCGGGTCGCCGTGCGCGGCTCGGAACTGCTGGTGCGCCGGGCGGTCCCGGCCGACGGCGGCCCCGCGCGGGAGTGGGGAACCGCGCTGGTCGTCGGGGACACCGAGGCGCGGGGCGCGCGGATCGCCCGCCTGCTCGCCGAGAACAGCGCCGCGCACGTGATCCTGGTGGACGCGGCGGCCTACCGCGACGGCGTGGCCGCGCTCCTGGAACGCCTGCGCGCCGGCGGTCAACGCCCCGGCATCGTCGTGCACGTCGTGGGCGAGGAGCCCACGACCCCGCTGGCCGAGGCCACCGCCGAGGACCTCGCCCACGCCTGGGCGGTGGCGGTGCGCGGCGCGGAGGTCCTGGACGGACTGCTCCACGGCGAACCGCTCGACGCGTTCGCGCTGCTCCCGTCCACGACCACCACGACCACCACGACCGCCTGGGAACCCTGGCCCTGCGGCCCCGCACCGGAACCGACCGCCCCGGAACCCCTCGCCGCCCAACCGGCCGCCGCACAAACCCCTGCCGCGCAACCGGCTGCCGCGCAACCGGCTGCCGCGCAACCGGTTTCCCTGTCCGCCGAGCCGGAAACCGCCGCGCCCCAACGGGTCCAGCCCACCGTCTCGGCGTCCGAGTTCGCCGCCGACCTCGTCGCCATGCCCGCCGCCGACCAGCGCGGCGCGCTCGTGGAGCTGGTGCGGTCCGTCGCCGCCCAGGTGCTCGGCCACGACGGGCCCGCGCGGATCACGCCCACCCGCCCGTTCCGCGACCTCGGCGTGGACTCGCCGCGCGCCGTGGAGCTGCGCGACCGGCTCAGCGCCGCCACCGGGCTGCGGCTGGCCACCACCCTGGTGTTCGACCACCCGACCCCGGCCTCCCTCGCCGGGCACCTGCGCCGCTCCCTGTTCGGAGCGCCCCAGCCCGAAGCGACCCTCCCGACGAAGTCCGCAGCCCGCGTGTCCTTCAAGCCCGCCAACCACAAGCCCGGCACCCCCAGGCCGGGCACCCCCAGGCCGGGCGACCCCAGCCCGAGCCACCCCAAGCCCGGCGACCCCAGGCCCACCACCCCGCCCGTCGTCGACCGCAGGCCACCGGCCAAGCCCGCCCCGGTCGCCGACGACCCCCTGGTCATCGTGTCGATGGCCTGCCGCTTCCCCGGCGGCGTCACCACCCCCGAGCAGCTGTGGGACCTCCTCGTCTCCGGCGACGACGCCATCGGCCCGCTCCCGCGCGACCGGGGCTGGGACCTCGCCGGACAGCCGGAGACCGCCCGCGCGGGCGGGTTCCTGCCCGACGTCGGCCGGTTCGACCGGGAGCCGTTCGGCCTCGGCGAGCGCGAGGCCAACGCCGCCGACCCGAGGCATCGGCTGCTCCTGGAAACCGCCTGGGAGGTCTTCGAGCGCGCCGGGCTGGACCCCACCGCGCCGCACGGCGCCACCACCGCCGTGTTCGTCGGCGCGACCGGCGGGAGCGGCCCGCAGACCCCGCCCGACCCGGACGCCGACGACCCTGTCGCCGACGGCCCGGACGCCGAAGCCCCGTTCGGCGGCGCGCTCTCCGGCCGCCTCGCCCGCGCCTTCGGCCTCACCGGACCGGCGATCACCGTCGACACCGCCTGCTCGTCGGCCCTCGTCGCGCTGCACCTGGCGGGTGAGGCGCTGCGGCGCGGCGAGTGCTCGCTCGCGCTCGTCGGCGCCGCCGCAGTCCAGGCCGCCCCGCCGCCCACGGGCGCGCGCGGCCTCGCCCCCGACGGGCGGTGCAAGCCCTTCGCGGACGACGCGGACGGCGTCGTGCGGTCCGAGGGCGTCGGCGTGCTGCTGCTGGAGCGGCTGTCCGACGCCGAGCGCGAGGGCCACCCGGTGCTGGCGGTGCTGCGCGGCGCGGCCGTGAACTCCGACGGCGCGTCCGGCAGCGCGGTCGCGCAGCGCGAGGTGATCCACGCGGCGCTGGCCGACGCCGGACTGCGCCCCGGTGACGTGGACGCGGTGGAGGCGCACGGGACCGGCGCGCCGCGCGCGGACGAGGTCGAGCTGCGGGCGCTGCAGGAGGCGTACCGGGAGCGCGAGCGCCCGCTGTGGGTCGGCTCGCTCAAGTCCGCCCTCGGGCACGCCCAAGCCGCGGCCGGGATCGCCGGGGTGATCAAGACCGTGCTGGCGCTGCGCTCGGGACGGCTGCCCCGCACCCTGCTCGCCGGTCGCCCGACCACGCGGGTGGACTGGGAAGCAGGCCAGGTCCGCCTCCTCGACCAGGACCAGCCGTGGCCGACCTCCAGGGGCCAGGGCACGGCGAGGCCGCGCCGGGCCGGGGTGTCCGCGTTCGGGGCGGACGGCGCCAACGCGCACGTCGTCCTGGAGCAGGCGCCCAGGAAGACCACCGCCGCGCGGCCCGAGCGGACCGCGCGCGCACTGCCCTGGCTGCTGTCCGCCGCGAACCAGGAAGCCCTGCGGGAGCAGGCCTCCCGGCTGCTGGACCGCGTCGAGTCCGAAGTGGACGTTCTCGACGTCGGGTTCTCGCTGGCCAGCTCCCGCGCCGGCCTCGCGCACCGGGCCGCCGTGCTCGGCGACGACCTCGACGGGTTCCGGCGCGGGCTCACCGCCCTCGCGCACGGCGAACCGGCGGCGGAGCTGCGCCGCGACACCGCGCAGGGCGGCGGCGTGGCGTTCCTGTTCCCCGGCCAGGGCGCGGAACGACCCGGTGTGGCGCGCGAACTGTGCGCCGCGTTCCCGGTGTTCGCCGCCGCCGTGGACGAGGTCGTCGGCGCGGTCGACGCCGACCTCGCGGACGGGCTGCGCGCCGTGCTCACCGGTGACGCGGAGGACCTCGCGGCCAGCACGGTGTTCGCGCAGACCGCCCTGTTCGCGGTCGGGGTCGGGCTGTTCCGGCTCCTCGCGTCCTGGGGCGTGGTCCCGGACTTCGTGTTCGGCCACTCGGTCGGCGAGATCGCGGCGGCGCACGCGTCCGGCGCGCTGCCGCTCGCCGACGCGGCCCGGCTGGTGTCCGCGCGCGGCAGGCTCATGCAGGAGCGGATGCCCGAGGGGGCGATGGTCGCGCTGCGCCTGACCCCGCAGGACGTGCTGCCGCTGCTGGGCGAGCGCCTGGGGCTGGCCGCCGTGAACGGGCCGGAGTCCGTGGTGGTGGCGGGCGCGCTGGACGACGTCGCCGAGCTGGTCGAGCGGTGCGCGGCGCTGGGCGTGCGGCACCGCAGGCTGGCCACCGGGTGGGCGTTCCACTCGGCCGACGTGGACCCGGTGCTGGACGACCTCGCGAGCGTCGCGAGCGGGCTTTCCTTCGTGGAGCAGGGGATCGCGCTGGTGTCGGGGGTGAGCGGCGGCCCGGTCGGGGCGGGGGAGCTGGCCGCGCCCGCGCACTGGCGGCGGCAGGCCAGGGACACCGTGCGGTTCCACGACGCGGTCCGCTGGCTGGACGGGCGCGGGGTGCGCACGTACCTGGAGCTGGGGGTCGGGAGCGTGCTGTCGGCGCTGGGCGCGGAGTGCGTGCCCGAGCCGGGGCGGGCCGCGTTCGTGCCGCTCGCCAGGAGCGGGCGGGACGTGGAGCGCGCGGTCGCAGGCGCGCTCGCCCGCGCGCACAACCGGGGCGTGGCGGTGGACTGGGCCGCGGTGTTCGACGGCAGCGGCGCGCGGCGCGTCGACCTGCCCACCTACCCGTTCCAGCGGGTGCCCTGCCGCGCCGGGGAACCGGGCGGGGAGCTGCGCCGCCGCGAGTGGGCGCCCGCGCCGGACGGCGGCGAGCCGGGAACCTGGGCGTTCGTCGGGCTGGACTGGGACCTCCCCGGCGAGCGGTACCCGGACCTGGCCGCGCTGGAGCGGGACCCGACCTGCGCGCCCGACCACGTCGCGGTGCGCGTCTCGGCCGCCAGGCAGGGTGATCCGGTGCAGGGCGCGCGCCTGGTCGCGCACGAGGTGCTGGCGCTGCTGCGGTGGTGGCTGGACGAGCCGAGGTGGGCCGGGGCGCGCCTGGTGGTGGTGACCGAGAACGCCACCACCACCGGGCTCGTGGACGCCCCGGTGTGGGGCGCGGTCCGGTCGGCGCGGGTCGAGCACCCGGAGCGGGTCGCGCTCGTGGACGTGGACGGGTCCGCCGTGCCCGAGCGCCTGGTGCGGGTGATCGCCTCGGGGGAGCGGGAGGTCGTGGTCCGCGGCGGCGCGGCGTTCAGTCCACAGTGGACTAAAGTCGCGGTCGGGTCGTCCGCCGCCGACCTCTCCGGCGGCACGGTGCTGGTCACGGGCGGCACCGGCGCGCTCGGCTCGGCCCTCGCGCGGTTCCTGGTCACCCGGCGCGGAGTGCGATCGCTGCTGCTCGCCTCACGGCGTGGCCCGGACGCGCCGGGAGCGGCGGAACTGGTGGCGGAGCTGGAGGACGCGGGCGCCCGCGTGCGGGTCCTGCCCTGCGACGTGGGCGAGCGCGCCCAGGTGGAGGCGCTGCTGGAGCACGTGCCGGCCGCCTTCCCGCTGCGCGGGGTCGTGCACGCGGCGGGCGCCACCGCCGAGGACGCGCTCGCCGGGACCCGCCCGGACGCGCTGGACGAGGTGTTCCGCGCCAAGGTGTCGGGCGCCTGGTGGCTGCACCGGGCCACCGCCGGGCACGACCTGGCGCTGTTCGCGCTGTGCTCGTCGGCGACCGGGTCGCTGGGCGGCGCGGGGCAGGCGGTGCGCGCGGCGGCCGACGCGTTCCTCGACGGCCTGGCCAGGACCCGCCGCGCCCAGGGCCTCCCGGCCCGCTCGCTGGCCTGGGGACCGTGGGAGGGCGGACGCCTGCCGCACGTGGAACGCCTGGACGGCGACGACCTGGCCCCGTTGACCGAGGAGCAGGGCGTGCGGCTGTTCGACGCCGCGCACGCCGTGGACGAGCCGGTGCTGCTGGCCGTGCGCACCGCACCCCGCCCCCGGCCGCCGCACGGCACCGACCTGCTCGGCCGGATCGCCGCCCTGGAGGCGGAACTGGCCGGGCTCGCCCCGGACAGCGCGCCCCGCGCCGCCGCCACCACCCGGATCAGGGAGCTGCTCACCGCCCTGTCCGCAACCGCTGCCCTGCCCACGAGCGCTGCCCCGTCTGACAACGCTGCCCCGTCTGACAACCCTGCCCTGCCCGGAACCGCCGTCCCGCAGCTCGCCCGCGACTAGAGCGTCCCGGGGAGAAGGGGAACGGCATGTCGCCGCCGCTCAGGGGGTGTGGCCCTTCTCCCCGGTCCGCCCTCCTCACGGCGGCGGCAGCAACCGCTTGTCCGGCTTCCCGCTCGGCGCCAGCGGCGGCTCCCGGATCAGCGTCACCCGCGTCGGCGCGCACGCAGGCCCGAGCCTGCCGATCACCAGCTCCCGCAGCTGCGCCGGATCGGGCTCGTGCTCCCCGGACGGCACCACGAACGCGTGCACCGCCTCCCCGGTCTCCTCGTCCGGCACGGCCACCACGTACGCCTCCGCGACGTCCGGGTGCTCGGCGATCACCCGCTCGATCGGGCCCACGTGGTGCAGGTTCGCGTTCACGATCACCACGTCGCGGCTTCGCCCGGTCAGCCACAGCACGCCGTCCTGGTCCAGGTGCCCGAGGTCGCGGGTGCGCACCCACCCGTCGACGAACACCTCCGCCGACTCCGACGCGTCACCCCAGTAACCGCCCGCCTGCGCCGGTGAGCGCACGAACAGCTCGCCGCCCGCCCCGCTCGGCACGACCCGGCCGCGCTCGTCGCGGACCTCCAGCGGCACCAGCGGCCTGCCCACCGACCCCGGCGGGTCGTCCGGGACGGCCATGGCGATCGTGCTCGTCTCGGTCTGCCCGTAGCCGTGGAACACCACCGGCCCCAGCGCCTCCAGCGCCTCCCGGTGCCGGGACGCGCTCAGCGGCGACCCGGACACCAGCAGCGCGCGCAACGTCGACAGGTCGGCGGGCGAGGCGAGGTGCGCGGCGACGAGCTTCGCCAGGCGCGGCACGGTGATCACGCTCGCGCTCGCCCGGTGCCGGGTGATCGCGCCGGGCAGCGACGGGTCCTCGGCGACCACCACCACGCCGCCCGCCGTGATCGACAGCACCGCGTACTCGAACATCACCTGGCTGGCCAGCGTCCCGAACACCAGGTACCGCCCCAGCCGGGACGCCAGCTCCGCGATCGCGGGCGGCCACCGCGACGGGACCGCCGTCCACGCCGCCGCCATCGCCCGGTACGACTGCGCCACCGCCTTCGGCGCCCCGGTGCTGCCGCTGGTGTGGATCAACCTGGCCACGTCGTCCGGCCGCCCGCCCAGCCGCGGCGGCCCCGGTTCCGGCTCCGCCGCGCACAGCTCCGCGAGCTGGACCCCCTGGCGCGCGGGCGAGTCCACCACCACGACCGCGACGTCCAGGTCCAGCAGCCGCCGCACGTGCGCCTCCGGCAGGCCCGGCCGCACCCCGACCACCCGCGCGCCCACCACGTGCGCGGCCAGGATCGCGGCGAACGCCTCCGGGGTCACGCCCAGCAGCAGCGCCACCCCGTCGCCGGGCCCGATCCCGCGCCGCCGCAACCCGGCCGCCACCCGCGCGACCAGGTCCAGCAGCTCCGCCGCGCCCACCGCGCGTTCGCCGTGCTCCAGCACGACCCGGTCGCCCGCCCGCCCCAGCACGTCCAGCACCGCGCCGGGGAACGGCTCACCCATCGGCCAGGCACTCCTTCACGAACACCGCCAGCGGCTGCTGGTGCACCTGCGGCAGGTTCCACTGGTTCTCCAGGTTCTCCGCCAGGTGGTGCACGCCGGCCAGCTCCCCGTCCTCGTAGTGCCGCACCACCGGGTGCAGGTAGCTGGCGTCCTGCGCGTGCTCGACGTCGTTCTCCAGCACGCGCGGCACCGTGATGTCGAACGGGTCGACGGTGTCGTGGTTCGGCCCGTACTCCAGGGTGATCACGAACCGGTGCGGCGCGGGCCCGAGGCCGCCGTCGGCCACGTGCGCGGTCGGCACCTCCTCCTCGTACCGGGCCCGATCACCGGACACCGTCACCACGTCGCCCAGCACCCCGAACTGCTGCCACAGCGCGGAGGAGCGGTTCACCCGCGCCACCAGCGCGTCGCTGATCGCCTCCGGCGTCGCCGCCAGTTCGGTCGACGGCCACGGCCGGTCGTGGTGCCGCGCGGTCAGGATCCGGTGCAGCGCCCGCGCCCCGTACCGGAACCCGTGGATGAAGCCGCTGGTGGACCGCTTGAAGTCGCGCTGCTGCGTCAACGTCCCGGCGAAGTGCAGGCCGGGCACGTTCACCGACTCGTAGGCCGAGGTCTGCTCCGGGAACCGGTCGTCGATCACCAGCGCGGGACGGCAGGACCCGTCGAACACCGAGGCGTCGAACCGGAAGCCGGCGCACGAGACGATCCGGTCGTACTCCAGCTCCCGCAGCTTCTCCTCCGTGCGCGCGTACCGGAACAGCACCCGGAACCCGCCGCCCGGCCGGGGCTCGATCAGCTCGATCGTCCCGTCCAGCACCGCGTTCTCCGACTTGAGCTGGTAGGTGTCCAGGAAGTTGTTGTTCACCGCCCGCAGGTGCCCGACGAAGTGCGTCTGCCAGGCCAGCTTCACCGAGCGCGGCCCGGCGACGTGGATCACCGCCGCGTGCTCGATCAGCGAGTCGGCCGTCTCGAACGCCGAGTTGCCCTTGCCGATGATCAGCACCCGCTGGTCGGTGAACGACTCGGGGGAGGGGTCGAACTCGTCGTAGCGCTCGGCGTGCTCGATCCCCCGGATCTTCGGCACGTTCGGCTTCGACACCCCGGTCGCCACCACCACGCGCGCCGCCCGCCACTCCTCGCCCGCGCCGTCGACCACGGTGAAACCGGTGTCGTCGCGGGAGATCCGCACGACCTCCACCCCGTAGTGCGCCCGAACCCCCGTGGCGGCGGCGAAGTCGGCCAGGTAGCGCACCATGTCGTCGGCGTGCGGGAAGTACTTGCCGGTGTACCGGCCGAACAGCAGCTCGGGGTCGTCGGACAGCAGCGAGTTCCAGTCCATCCGCAGCCGCTGCTCCGGGTCCCGGTACCCGCTGCGCACCTTGTTGATGGAGATCAGGGTGCGGTGCCTGGGGTAGCGGGCGAAGAACGCCCCCGGCGCGTCGCCGCGCTCCAGCACCGCGTAGTCGCGGCCGTCCCGCTCCAGCAGTGCCGCCAGCTGCAGGCCCGCCGGGCCCGCGCCGATGATCAGGTACTCGTGCGCCATGCGTCCGGAAGCTAGCCCGGCGATCTCAGAGAACTCTGAGATCGCTTTCCTACGGTCGGCCGGGTGACCACGACCAGTGCAGGCGCACCCGCCGCCCCCGCCGACCCCGGCGCCCCGATCGACCTCGGCGCGCCGCTGAGCACCGCCGACCTGCGCCGGGCGGCCGAACCGGTGCCGCTGCTCGTCGGGCCGGACGTGCGCGGGCGCGTCGAGCGGGCCCGCGAGTTCCTGCGCGTGGTGCGCGCCGACGACGACCGGCCGGTGTACGGGGTCAAGACCGGCTTCGGGGCCCTCATCGGCTACGCGGGGCGGGCGGAGGAGGCCGACCAGTGCGACAACACCCTCGCGCACCTGGGCGCCGGTCAGGGGCCGGACCTGCCGCACGACGTGGTGCGCGCCGCGCTGCTGCTGCGCGTGTGGTCGCTCGGCCAGGGCTTCTCCGGGGTGTCGACCGAGGTCGTGGACACCCTGGCCGCCATGTTCGCCACCACGTTCACCCCGGCCGTGCCCCGCTACGGCTCGGTCGGCGCCAGCGGCGACCTGATCCCGCTCGCCTACGCCACGCAGGCGCTGCGCGGCAGGGGGAGCGCGCACGTGGACGGCGAGCGGCTGCCCGCCGACGAGGCGCTGCGCCGCGCCGGGCTCGCCCCGCTGGCCCTGGACGGCCGCGACGCGCTGGCCCTGGTCAACGGCACCTCCCTGACCACCGCCGCGACCGCGCTGGCCCTGGACTCGGTGCGCGCCAGCCACCGCGCCGCGCAGGACCTCACGTGCCTGCTCGCCGACGTCCTCGGCTGCGACCCCGGTTTCCTGCACCCGCGCCTGATCGGCGCCTACGGGCACCCCGGCGCGATCGCCGTGGCCGGGCGGATGCGCGGCGCGCTCGACGGCGTCGCGCCCACCGGCGACCGGCCGCTCCAGGAGCCGTACAGCATCCGCTGCTCGCCGCAGCTGCTCGGGGCCGCCGAGGACGCGCTGCGCTACGCCGACGGCGTCGTGGCCGCCGACCTGACCAGCATCAGCGACAACCCGCTGTTCTTCCCCGAGGACGACGTCGTCGCGCACGGCGGCAACTTCTTCGGCCAGCCCGCCGCGTTCGCCGCCGACGCGATCGCGATGGTCACCGCGTCGGTCGGCAACCTCGTGGAGCGGCAACTGGACCTGCTGGTCGACCCGGCCCGCAACACCGGCCTGCCGCCGATGCTCGCGGCCGGACCGGGGCAGCAGCACGGGCTGCAGGGCGTGCAGCTGGCCACGACCGCGTTCATCGCCGAGATCCGGCGCAACGCCGTGCCCGCGAGCACGCAGAGCCTGCCGACGAACCTGCACAACCAGGACGTCGTGCCGTTCGGCACCCAGGCCGCGCTGCGCTCCTACGACCTGGCCGAACTGCTGCGGCTGCTGTGCGGCTCGCTCGCGCTGGGCCTGCGGCAGGCCGTGCACGTCGGCGGCAGGCGCCCCACCGCGCCGCGCTGCGCGGAGCTGCTGGACCTGCTGGCGGACGCGATCGCCCCGGTGGACCCGGACCGGCCGCTGGACGCGGACGTGCGCCTGGCGGCGGAGCTGGTCACCACGCGCTGGAGCTGAGCGGGGGGCGTCGACAGGGCATTTTCGGTCGCTCACCACGACTTCGGGCTCCTGCTACGGGAACGACGTCGGGCTCGGCGCCTCCTCGGACCACGCGGGGCGCCGGGCCACCCGTGGTGGGTTGGCGGAGCCGCGGGGAACCGCACCGCCGGCCCGCGCCTCCACCCCACCACCCGTGGGAGCGCTCTCCGCCAGCGGCAGCCGGAGCGTGAACCGGGCGCCCCGCCCCGGTGCGCCCACCGCGCTGACCGCGCCGCCGTGCCCGACCACGACCTCCCGCACCAGCGCCAACCCGAGCCCGAACCCCTGCTCCCCGCCACCCGCCCCCCGGTGCAGCCGGTCGAAGAGCCGGTCCGCCGCGACGGGGTCGAAGCCCTCGCCGGTGTCCACCACGGTCAGCTCCGCGACCCCGCCGACCCGCGCCAGCCCCACGTCGACGCTCCCGCCGGGCGGGGTGTGCCTGACCGCGTTCGCCAGCAGCTCCGCCACCGCCCGCCGCAGCGCCGTCTCCACCCCGGTCACCACCACCGGCCCCGACGGCAGCCGCGCCGCCAGCGCGATCCGCCGCTCGGCCGCCCGCTCCGCCTCCGCCGCCACCGCGTCCCGCGCGAGCGCCACCAGGTCCACCGCCCGCCCGGACTGCTCGGTCAGCAGCGCCGACCGCAGCAGGTCGTCCACCACGTCCCCGAGCCCGCCGATCGTGCCCACCAGCCGGTCCAGCCCGGCCCGGTGCTCGGCGGGCAGCCCCTCCGCCTCGGCCCGCCGCGCCAGCAGCTGCGCCCGCAGCCGGGCGCGCGCGATCGGCGTGCGCAGCTCGTGCCCGGCGTCCGCGACGAACCGCCGCTGCCTGGTCAGCGCCTCCGCCAGCGGCGCCACCGCCTCGCGCCCCACCAGCACCCCGATCGCCGCCGCCACGACCAGCGCGCACGCCTCGCCCATCGCGAGCGCCGCCAGCAGGTACCGCCGGTCGGCGAGCTGGTAGCGGATGTCGAACACCGCCTGCGCCACCTCGCCGTCCGCCCGCGCGCCGGTCAGCACCAGGTACTCGGCGCCGTTCCCGGTCACCGACCGCTCCACCTCGCCGCCGTCCGCGCGCACCCGCGCCAGGTCGTCCCGCAGCGGGAACCCCCGCGGCGCCCCGACCCCCGCGCCCCCGGCCTCGGCGAACACCCACGTGCTGCCCGACGGCAGGCCGTGCTCGACCCCGGCCCGCAGCTCACGCCGCACCTGCTCGACCTGCGCCCGCTCCAGCACCGCGTACGCCGTCCCGCCGATCAGCGCCACCAGCGCGGTGATCGCCAGCGCCACCAGCGCGCTCACCCGCAACCGCGCGCGCAGCACGACCGCCCGCTCCGCCTCGGCCCACGAGCGGTCGGCCGCGCTCACAGCGCGCCCAGGCGGTAGCCGACACCCGGCACGGTGTGCACCACCGAGCGCCCCGCCTTGGCGCGCAGGTAGTACACGTAGGTGTCCACTATGGACGGTGAGGTCGTGTCGTGGAACACCGCGCGCCGCAACGAGGCCCGCGTGTGCACGGTGTCCGGGTGGGTGGCCAGCACCCGCAGCAGCCCGAACTCGCGCGTGGTCAGCCCCAGCCTGCCGCCGTGGGGCAGCACCACCTCGCGCTGCCCGACGTCCAGGTGGCCCGCGCCGATGCGCAGCACGTCGGTCAGCTCCAGCGCCCGGCGGCACAGCGCCCGCAGGCGCGCGCTCAGCTCGTCCAGGTCGAACGGCTTGACCAGGTAGTCGTCGGCGCCCGCGTCGAGCCCGTCGATCCGGTCGTGCACGGTGCCCTGCGCGGTCAGCAGCAGCGCCCGCGCCCGAACCGCGCGGGACCGCAACCGCACCAGCAGGTCCAGCCCGTCGAGCGAGGGCAGCCCCCGGTCGATCACGACGACGTCGTAGGGCCGGGTCAGCCCGAGGTGCAGCCCGCGCTGCCCGTCGGCGGCGACGTCCACCGCGTACCCCTCGGCGCGCAACGACTCGGCCAGCAGCTCGGCCAGCTCGCGGTCGTCCTCGACCAGGAGCAACCGGAACCGGCCGTTCGGCTGCGAACTCGGGGCCCCGTGCACGCGGACCAGAATCCCACCTCGGGCAGGCCCGTCAACGCCGTCGACCGCAGACCGGAACCGGTCGTTCGGGGAGCCGCACCGCTCGCGCCTCCCCGACCGGCAGCCCACCCCGTCCGAGCCGGGGCGTTGCCCCGCCGGGGCCTGCCAGGGCAGCACCACTGCCCCCGGTGTGCCCTCCCGACCCCGGGGGAAGCGGGACCCCCTGGGTAGAACTGGGGAGGAGCGCGACCCCCGCACCCGGCCGGAGCAAAGGAGCGCCACCATGCGCACGCACCGGGAACAGCCCGAAGGCAGGCGGACCGGGGAAGGCGCGGCGCGCCGGACGCCACCCCCGCCGGGCGTCCTCGGTGGTGGCCGGATGGGACCTGGGGAGATCGCCGCGCTGCAGCGCTCGGCGGGCAACCGGGTGGTCGCGCGCCTGATCGACGAGGAGCGGCACGTCCACGGCGCCGGGTGCGGGCACCGGGAACCGGACGGGGACGCGCACGTCCAGCGCGCGCTGCTCGACACCGCCGCCGCCACGCCGGGGAGGCCGCTGCCCCTCGGCGTCCGCAGGGAGGCGGAGGCGTTCTACGGCGTCGACCTGTCACCCGCGCGCGTCCACGACGACGTGGTGGCCCAGCGCGCCACCGAGGCGTTCGACGCCAAGGCGCTGACGGTCGGCGCCCACGTCTTCCTGCCCCCGAAGGTCGCCAACGACCGGACCGTCGTGGGGCACGAGCTCAGCCACGTCAGCAGCAACCTCGCCGGTGTGCGCGAGACCGGTGTCGCCGGTGGCGCGGGGGTCGCCGTGACCGATCCCACCCAGGGCTCCGAGCGGCGGGCGCAGGCCGACGGCGTGGCGTTCGCCTCCGGCGCGTCCCACGCGGGGCCGCGTCCCGCGTCCCGCGCCGGTGGCGGGGGGCCGGTCGTGGCCAGGACGGTGAACGTCCAGCGCGTCAAGGGGGACGAGGCGGCGCCCAGCAGGGTCGCGGTCCGCGACGACGCCATCGCCAAGCTCGACGAGCTGGCCAAGGCGTGCACCTGCAAGCAGAACAAGTACCAGTGGGGTCGCATCACCAAGGAGGTGGTGATCCGGTACAAGCGCAGCTACGCGAACGACCGGTCGGGGCAGAGCCTCCGGCACGCCACCCGCCTGATGCTCAACACCGTCGCCGCCCAGGAGCGAGAACTGCGCGAGCAGGCGGAGGAGAGCGGCGGGAAGGGCGGGAAGAAGCCCGTGGCCGCGCAGGAGCAGGAGATCCAGGCCATGCTGGTCAACGGCCACCTGGTCTTCGCCAGCAACTACAACCAGTCCGTGATCCGGCTCTACGACCTGTTCAAGCGGCTGCGCGCCGACGCGGACGGCGTGGATCCGGAGGAGCTGGACGCGGGCGGCGGCCTGGACGTCTCGGACATCTTCCAGCAGGTCATGCTCGACGACCGCTCCGGCCAGGCGTCGGGCCGGGGTGACAGCGACGCGGAGAGCAGTGACGACGACACCGAGGTGAAGCCCTCGGCCAAGAGCAGGGGCAAGCGGCCCGCGGCGGTGAAGGACGGCGGCAAGGAGGGCAAGCGCCGCAAGACCGAGGCGGGCGAGGAGGCGGGGGACGCGACCGGGTCCAGGAAGTGGAAGCGGGAGAACCGCGAGCGGCGCGACCGCCAAGCCCTGCTGAAGGTCCGCGAGGGCTTCCAGCCCGTGGTGCGGCAGGCGGACCCGGTGGGCCCGGACGAGATGGACCTCGACGACCCCGGTGGGGGGACCGGCGCGTACAAGCGGGACAACGCCACGCTCAAGGCGCTGCGGGCGGCGTCGCGCGTCACCCTGGTCGACATCTCCAACGAGCGGGCCAGGGACCCCGACCACCGCGCCTACCTGGCCGCGCTGCTCGCCCGCACCGAGGGCGGGGAGGCCACGGGGCAGGTCTACCTCGTGCACAACGGGGTGGGCGTGGGGAAGGTGCACGCCGAGCAGAAGCTCCTCCAGCTGCTGCAGAACGCCGGGGTGAGCCCGGAGAGCGCGCCCGACCACATCCACGTCCGGGGCACGAAGCGGCCGTGCGACGCCTGCCTGGCGCTGCTGCGCTACTTCGCGGACACGTTCCAGCTGAAGCTGGTGCACAACCCCAACGGGAACCACTACTTCCAGGAGGCGGTCGAGAGCGGTGTCAAGAACCTGTCCGGTCACGACGGGGGGAGGCAGTCGGAACTCGTCGAGCACGTGGGGGCGAGGCTGGGCGACGACACCCGGCGGATGTACGAGTCGGCAGCCAAGGACGTGAACCCCCCGACGACCGCCCAGCCCGGCCTCGGGGCGCCCGAGCTGGGGCTGGAAGGCGGGTGGCAGCAGACCCTGGTGGTGCCGGAGAAGGGGGTCGACAAGTCCGGTGAGCTGGTCCGGGAGATGCCCCTCAGCAGCGGCATCCTCGGCGTCGAGGACAGCGAGTCCGACAGCGAGGCCGAGGACTCCGAGCGGGGCGCCGCGGACCTGGTCGACCGCACCCGCGAGCTGCGCATCGGCGGCAAGCCGACCGTCAAGCCGCCGCCCGTGAAGAAGGCGGGGAGGGAACCGCTGTCCGACGGCGTGCTGGCCCAGTTGCGGGCTGCGGCCGGACCGGAGTTCTGGGCCGAGGTGGAGGGGCGGAAGAAGGGGGACGGCAAGTTCAAGCTGGACTTCCCGGCGGCGCTCCTCGACAAGATCAAGGAGTTGACCACGGGGGACGGCAGCATCAAGATCACGATCGCCGAGAAGCTCAGCATGACCACGATCGCGCTGGACAAGCGGCTCAGCGGCGCGGGTCAGAGCGGCAAGCTGTCCAAGCGCATCGAGCGGTCCACCACCGCGACTGCGGAACTGGAAGCCGCTGTTCCGGACGGGCTGCGCGCGTTGCGGGAGGAGCAGCGGCGGGAGAACGGGCGGACCGGGAAGAAGGGGACCGTGCCGTTCAAGGACTTCGAGTCCACCCCGGAGTTCGACCGGGTCATGTGCGACATCGTCTACCGGCAGGGCTTCTCCGCGAACTCCGTCGCGGATCGGCTTCTCCTGCACCAGGGCTCGCTCTCCAGGCATCTGCAGAAGGTGCGGCCGAAGTAGGTGCGGGGCGGTCGGAACGCGGTGCCGGGGAGAGGTGGTGCTGTGGTGCGGGCCACGCTGCCCGCACCGGGGTGGATCAGAGCGCGACCGGATAACGCCCCGGCCGGTGGTTCGCGGACACCACGAGGTTCACCACCACGGCGCCCGCCGCCGACAGGGCCACGGCCTCCAGGGGCATGAACAGCGCCGACACGGCCACGACCACCGCGTCCAGCGCCAGCAGCACGTACCCGGCCCGCCAGCCGAACCGGTCCTGGCAGACCAAGGCCACGATCGTGAAGCCGCCGAGGCTGGCGTGGTGGCGGAAGACGAACAGGATGCCGATGCCCGCCGCCAGGTTGCCGAGCAGTGCGGCGTACAGCGGGTTGATCATGTCAACCCGCAGGTAGGACGCGTGCGCCAGGGACGACGCCGACAGCAGCGCCACCGCCACCGCCGAGGCCACCACGAAGCGAGGCCCGCGCCTGCGCCACGCCAGTGCCACGAACGGGGCGTTCAGCAGGGTGAACACCACCGCGAACGGCCAGTCGACGAGGTGCCCGACCAGCAGCACCAGCCCGGCCGTGCCACCCGTCACCACCCCGGCGGACTTGAGCAGGAACAGACCCAGCGAGGCCACGAAGGCCCCGATCACGATGCCCGCGACGTTCTCCGCGGTGCTGTGCTTCGGCGGCGCCTGCTGCACTTGTGGTGCGAGGGGAGCCGATTCGATCGTTGTCACGGGGCAAAGAATGCCGAGTGACGTGGCATTCGCACAACAGGGCCTCCGGGGGCTGCGCATCCTGACTCGACTGACTCGATTCAGGTGTCAGAATGCGCAGCGTGGACAGCCTCGATGCCCGAATACTGCTGGCCCTGGACGAGCAGCCCGACGCGACCAGCCTCGCGCTCGCCCAGCGGTTGGGCATCGCCAGGAACACCCTGCACGCGCGGTTGCAACGGATGCAGCGGTCGGGGGCGATCGGCGAGTTCAGCCGCAGGGTCGACCCGACTTCGCTCGGGTGGCCGCTGGTGGCGTTCGTGTCGATCGCGCTCAGCCAGAGCACGGCGCGGAGGGTGAACGACGCGCTGCGGGGGTTCCCGGAGGTGGTGGAGATGCACTCGACCACCGGGGAGGCGGATCTGCTGGTGAAGGTCGTCGCTCGGGACACGGCTGATCTGCATCGGATCACCAGCAGTTTTCTGACGGTGCCGGGGGTGGTGCGGACGAACACGGCGATCTCGTTGAGCGAGGAGATGCCGTTCCGGATCAGGGCGTTGATCGAGGCTGTCGCGGAGGAGGGGAGTGGTGGCTAACGCTTCCGGCCGCATCCCGATGCACGGGTGAAGCCTGCCGCCGCTCCCGGAGTCGCCGATGCCTCGCAAGCCTGCTCTCACGTTCGCCGGTGCGTTGCGCATCCTTGGGAAGCACGAGAGCAAGGCGGTTGAGAGGCTCGACAAGGTACTAGGCGGGGGCATCCTCGCCTCGGGTGCCGCTTCCCTCCTGGTCGACGGCGGGGCGTCGGTGCTGTTCGCCGCGCTGTGGGGCTGGGTCGACCAGAAGAACGAGGCCACCAAGCTGCTGCGCGAATTGGTGGGGAAGCTATCGGGCAGGGCGGCGGGGACCAAGGGCGTCGAGCGGCGCGACCTGATCATCGCCGCGCACAGCACCATCGTGGCCGCAGCGTTCTTCGAGGTGCTGGACGAACGCCTCGGCCCTCGGCGGGTGCGCGAGCTGGCCGTCACCGACGAGGAGAAGCGTCAGCTCGTCACGGACGACGCCCAGGACTGCCATGACTCCCTCTACCTGACAGAGATCCCGGCTCCGTCGCCGTCACGCGGGTTCGAGGAGAACCTGGAACACCTGGCCCGCTGGATCGACGCGAGGGCGGAGGAGACGGGGGACTTCCTCACCGGTCTCGCAGGCGGTGAAAATACCGTCCAGGTATTCGGCGAGGGGTTCCGGGAGCAAGTCCTGGACCGCTACCAGTCGTACTACCTCGCGCTGGCCGCCACCGTCCCGGAGTTCGTGTTCTGGGCCGTCCTGGGCGAGCACGCCGCCACCAGGGAGCGCATCGAAGGGCTCGGGTCCGACCTCCGGGCCGTTCTCGATGCCCAGGGGAGAGCGCTCGCCCAGGCCCACTCGTTGCTCGGTCTGCTCTCCAACCGCGACGCTGTGGTCGACAAGCAGCGGGAAGGGCTGCGCAAGGCGAACGTGGGCGTGCTCGGCAAGCCCGTCGTGCCGAGTGACACCGAGCGCTACGACACCGACATCGTGTTCCCGACGATCGAACGCGCTTTCGTCACCCCGCACTACCGCATGGCCGCTCATGACAAGGAGAGCCGCCCTGCGGACGACCACTGGTGGGATGACCAGCCACTCGCGCGGGACTTGGAGCTGATGCTCGCCGCGCACTTCACCTCGGCCGACGCCACGACGCTGCCCATGCTGCTGCTGGGGCACCCCGGCGCGGGCAAGTCCATGCTCACGAAGGTCCTCGCGGCCCGGCTGCCTGCCGAGGAGTACACCGTGGTCCGCGTGCCGCTGCGCAGCGTGTCGGCGGGCGCGTCGATCTCCGACCAGCTCCAGCAGGCCCTGGACATCGCGAGCAACAGTCGGCTGCGGTGGCAGGACCTGTCCGACCGGGCCGACACCGTCCTGGTGGTCCTCCTGGACGGCTTGGACGAACTGCTCCAAGCCGCCGATTTCGACCGCAGCGGATACCTGCGCGAGGTCGTGGAGTTCCAGCGGATCGAGGAGGAGCAGAACGGCCGTCCGGTCGCGGTCGTCGTGACGTCCCGGACCGTGGTGGCGGACCGGGTGGATGTGCCGCCGGGCACGACCGTCGTCAAGCTGGAGGAGTTCGACGACGACCAGATCGCCGCCTGGTTGAGGGAGTGGCGCGCTGCGAACCTGGCGACGATCCGGACAGGCGTCGTGCGCGAGCTGACCGCCGTCGAGGCGCTGCACCACCCGCACCTGGCCCGACAGCCCCTGCTGCTGCTCATGCTCGCCCTCTACGCCGCCGATCCCCAGTTGCCGAAGCTCGACGCTGACCTGTCGAAGGCGGCCCTCTACGAACGGATCTTCGACAGCTTCGCCCGCCGCGAGGTGCGCAAGCGCGCTGGGGGCTCCTCCGAGCTGGAGCGTCGCGTGGTGGACCAGGTGTTCCGGCTGGCGGTTGCCGCGCTCGCGATGTTCAACCGGGGCGCGCAGAGCGTGCGGGAGAACGACCTGCGCGCGGACCTCGTGGCTCTCACCGGGCAGGACGACCTCCCCGGTGACGAGGGCGCCCGGCTGCTCGGTGAGTTCTTCTTCGTCCACGCGCCCGAGGCGGTTGTCCGAACCACGGAACGCGCCTACGAGTTCCTGCACGCCACCTTCGGCGAGTACCTGGTGGCCCGGCACGTCATCGATGAACTGGCTGGCCTGGCCAACGCCGCCTACGGTGGCCGGTACGGGGGGCGCACCCTCAACGACGAGCTGCTGTTCGCCCTGCTTTCGCATCACGCTCTGGGTGCGAGGGCTTCCATCGGCGAGTTCGCTCAGGAAATGTTCGCCGTGATGCCGGGGAATGAGCAGGATGACATCCGTCGGGCGCTGGTGGACTTGCTCAGGTCGTTCCGGCAGCGGCGGCGCTCGACGCAGTTCGAAACCTACCGGCCGACGCCGCTGGACTTCGTCCGGCAGCTCGCTGCCTACTCAGCGAACCTGACCACGCTGTCGATTCGGTTCAGTGACCCGGAGGTTGGGGTCCGGCTGGTGGATGTATTCGGGGACGATGAGGCTGAAGCGCTGGCCAACTGGAGGTCGATGCTGTCGCTCTGGCGGTCGGGGTTGGACCGCGACGACTGGCTGGGGCTTCTGTACTCGCTGAAAATGGAGAATGGCACGATTCTGGTCAACGATTCACGGAATTTCGCCCCATTTGATATTCCTGGCGGAGATGAGTATTGCATCGCCATGGTTGGCGGGGATCGTCGGCATGCCTCTCGAATCCGTCATGGGATAGCTTTTGTCGATCGCTCGTTATTCTTCGGTTATGGCCCGAGTTGGGCGGATGAGGCGCTTCCCTGGCTGCGTTCCTTTACGTTCGAGGAAAGGGTTCATGTCGTTCGGAATTCATTTTTTCTGTCACCGCCGGAGAAAACCTCTGAAGAAGACATTGAATCTGTTTACAATGCACTTCTTGTGGCGCTGCAGGTTCGCACTCACGAATTTCCCGAAAATTTTGTCATTGATGCACTGCGGGAAGTTGTTAAACATCGTCCTTTCTGTGTCAGTCGGGGGGAAACGCTCCGCAGGGTCCTGGATGAAGTCGAGCCCACTATTTTTCCTGAGCTGCGCCCGCAGTGGGAAGAGCTGCGGGACCGTTTTCGCGATCAGGACACCCGGAGCTGACCGCGCTCAATCCCCCGCCGTCAAGTGCCGCTCGATCCGCGCCAACAGCTCCGCGCACCGCCGAACCTCGTCCAAATCCTCCCCCAGCACCCCCGCCAGCTCGCTCGACCAAGCCGCCCGCAGCACCCCCAGGTTGCTCGCCGCCCGCTCGGTCGGGTGCACCGCCACGCTCCGCCCGTCCGAAGCGACCCGCGACACCATCCCCTTCTCCTCCAACCCCCGCAGCGCTGCGCTTACGTTCGTTCGCTGCAACCGCGTGTGCCGGGCGATCTGGCTGGGCGACGCCCCTGGGAACAGGTCCACCACCCGCATCACGAACCGCTCCGTCTCGGTCAGCGCCACCACATCCGCCCCGGTCGGCGTCCGGGCGCGCACCAGCCTGCCGACGTTCAGGACCAGGTCGGCCAGTTCGGCGAGCGGGTCGTCCGCGCTGCCTGGGCGGTGGGGCATGGCGTTCAGCCTAGCGGGTTATGTCATCATAATTATGTGTCCATAACCTCCCCCGACCGCACAGCCACGCCGACCCCCGCCCTCAGCCGGGGCCGCCGCGCCTGGCTGGCCCTCGTGCTCGGCTCGCTCAGCGCCTTCGGCCCGCTCACGATCGACATGTACCTCCCCGCCATGCCCGACATGGCCCGCGAGCTGGCCACCAGCGCCTCCGCCGTCCAGCTCACCCTCACCGTCTTCGTGATCGGCCTCGCGGTCGGCCAGGTCCTGGTCGGCCCGGTCTCCGACGCGTGGGGCCGTCGCCGTCCGCTGCTCGCGGGCCTCGCGCTCTACGCGGCAGGCTCCCTGCTCTGCGCGCTGGCCCCGGACATCACCTGGCTGCTGACCGGCCGCGTCGTGCAGTCCCTCGGCGCCGCGGCGGGCGTGGTGCTGTCACGGGCGATCGTGCGCGACCTGTTCGACGGCGTCGCGATGACCCGCTTCTTCTCCACCCTCATGCTGGTCAACGGCGTCGCCCCGATCGTCGCCCCGGTGATCGGCGGGCAGCTTCTCGTCGTCGCGCGCTGGCAGGCCGTCTTCCACGTCCTGACCGGCCTCGGCGTGCTGCTGCTCGTGGCCGTCCTGCTCGCCCTCCCCGAGTCGCTGCCCGCCGAGCGCCGCAACGCCCGCCCGCGCGACACCCTGCGCAGCCTCGGCGCGCTGATCGCCGACTGGAGCTACCTGCGCCACGTGCTCGCGGCGGCACTGGTGTTCGCCGCGGTGTTCGCCTACATCTCCGGCTCCTCGTTCGTGCTCCAGGACGGCTACGGGCTCAGCGCGCAGCAGTACAGCCTCGTCTTCGGCCTCAACGGGGTCGGGACCGTGCTCCTGGGCGCGGGCAACGGGCTCGTCGTCGGCAAGCTGGCCTCCGAGCGGACCCTGCTGCTCGCCGGGACCGCCGTGACCGCCGTCGCCGCGCTCGGCGCGCTGGTCGGCGCGCTCGCCGGGTGGCCGCTGCCGTGGCTGCTGGTGTGCCTGTTCCTGGTCGTGGCGATGATGGGCGTGGTGCTGGCCAACGCGACCTCCCTCGCCCTCGCCGGGCACGGGTCGGCGGCGGGCGCGGCGTCCTCGCTGCAGGGGCTGCTCCAGTTCCTCGTCGCCGGGATCGCGGCCTCCGCGATGAGCTGGGGCGGTCAGGCGACGGCGGTGTCGATGGGCGCGACGATGGTGGCTTGCTCGGTCGGCGCGCTGGCGCTGCTGGTGGTCCGCCGCAGCGCCTGAACCACGGCCCGAATTCCAGCCGGAACGATTTCCCGGACAGCGGGAGGTGGTTCGGAGTATCGTCCGCAGCGCCGTCGCCGAACGCGTGGAAACGCTGCCGGGCAAGCACTTCCGGGACTTCCGCGTGCCGGTGCCGGGCGCTGTGCCGGGGGTGTCTCGCGGATCAACCACCTTGGGGGTCGTCGTGGAACCTGCTGAACCATTAGCGCCCGCGCGGGACGAGGTGACCCGCTACCTCTGCGCCGCCGCGCACCTGGACCCGGAGTTCGCCGACAGCGCCGTCCGCGAGTTCCTGGGCTCCCCGAACCGGGCCATCCCGCCGTCGCCCGGCGTGGACGGCGACGCGGTGCTGCGGGAGGCGCTGGCCGCCCGCGGCAGGCGGGTCCTGCGGGACGCCGCGCTGCTGCTCCTGCTGGTGGTTGCCCTGCTGACCGAACCGCTGGTGGTCGTGCTGTGGCTGCTGGTCGGACTGCCGTTCGCGTTCCGCAAGCCCGACCCGAGGCGCGGCGGGAAGCAGCAGCAGAACCAGGGGGCGCTCATCGCGCTCGGCGTCATGGGCCTGGTCCTGGTGTACGTGCTGATCTCGTTGGAGGAGTACAACTCCGCACCGCGCAGCCGCTACGCGCGCGAACCGGAGCTGATCCCCGGAATCGACAGCGAGTTCTTCGTGTTCGCCGCGATCTTCTTCCTGCTGGCGCTCCTGCTGCTCCTCGCGGACCGGCTGGCCGTGCACAACCTCGTGTTCACCAGTTTCCAGCGCGGGAACTTCACCGGGGCCAAGCGGTCGCACAGGTGGTTCGGGGAATGGCGCTTCTCGGCGGACAACGTGCGCGCGCACGAGAAGGGCCTGGAGGAGCTGCGCCGCGCGGCCGTTCCCGACGACCGGCCCAGGACTGTCGTCTACCGGGGCGAGCGCCCGTTCGTCGGCGCCGGGCTGGTCTACGACCCCTGGTCGCTCGCGCTCACCCTGGACCCGGCAGGCGAACCCGAGCGGGTCGGCGGCGGGCGCCAGGTGGACGTGGACCTGACCGAGCTGTACGAGGCGCTCGCGCACGGGCTGACCGAGCTGGTGCGGCCGTCGTCGCTGTCCCCGAGCGGGCGGCTGACCGGGTTGCGCGCCACCGAGCAGGTGGTGGCGTCGGCCGCCGAGCTGGCCAACCGGGCCGACGACCCGCGCGCCGCGGGCCTGCTGCCCGGCTCGCACGGCAGACCGCCGCTGACGCTGACCGCCGAGCGCGCCGCCGGGATCGCGCGGGAGCCGCAGGAGTGGCTGCGGTACTTCCGGTGCTTCCAGGTGGAGAGCTGGGACCGGCAGCTGGTGGTGACCTGGTACCTGCACCTGGGCTGCGACGACGGCAGGCTGTACGTGGAGTGGACGCCGACCGTGCTGATGCCGGTCCGCGCCGCGTACAAGGACATCGACGCCACCCGCCCCACGGTGCTCAAGCCGGTCCGCGAGGCGCTGTCCCGCGCGCTGGCGCTGCCGCTGAGCGTCCTCGGCCGGGCCAGGGCGCTGGTCACCCGCCTGGCGGGCCCGTCGCGCTCCCCGTCGCCGTCCGAGCGGTACGGGGCGGAGCGCAGCCTGCGGGAGCTGGGCGCGGGGGACGTGGTGCTGGACTACTTCCAGCGCGCGGACCTGGAGCGCTACGCCAAGCTGATGGACCGGCAGCTGCTGCGCACCCTGGGGCGCTACCTAGAGCGCAAGGGCGTGACCACCACCGAGTTCATGCGCCAGGCCACGCAGGTCGCGGACCGGCACATCCACATCAAGGGCTCGGTCAGCGGGAACGTGTTCATCGGCGACCGGAACACCGTCGGCGAGAACGCGAAGGAGGACAACCGGAAGTGAGGGGCGACGTGGGCGGCATCGAGATCGGCGGCAACGCGACCGGGGCGGTGTTCCAGGGGGACAACAACACGATCGGCGACGTCCACGCGAACTCCGCGCCCGCTCCCGAGCGGGTGCGGGACGTGCGCGGGCTGCTCGCCGAGGCGCGCGCGGAGGTGGAGTCCGCGCCGGAGGGCGCGCCGGGGCGGGAGGCGGCGCTGGCGGCGTTGGAGGACCTGGACGAGGAGCTCGCGGAGGCGGAGCCGGACCGGGGCGCGGTGGTGAAGCAGGCCCGGCGGTTGTCGCGGCGGGTGACGGCGGGGCTGGTCGGGGCGGCGGCGGTGGCGGGGTTGGTGGAGCGGGTGGTCGAGCTGTTCGGCTGACGGCCCGGCCCGGCGCGGACCCCGCGCCGGGCCGGACCCCCGCCTCACCTCGCCCGGATCTCGCTCCGCCCCACCGCCTCACGCTGGTCCCGCTCCACCAACCCCCTCGGGTACACCAGGTTCAGCAGCGGCCCCGCCATCGCCGTCGTCACCACCGCCATCACCACCATGATCGAGTACAACCCCCGGTCCAGCACCCCCAGCTCCAGCCCGACGCTCAGGATGATCAGCTCGGTCAGCCCCCTGGTGTTCATCAGCGTCGCCAGCGCCGCGCTCCTGCGCGCGGGCACCCGGTGCGCCCGCGCCGCCGCGAACGCGCCGCCGAACTTCCCGCCGATCGCGACCAGCAGCACCAGCCCCAGCTCCACCACCCCGGTCCACCCGATCGTCGACAGGTTCACCCTCAACCCGGCCACGATGAAGAACACCGGCAGCAGCAGCGCCCCGTTGAACTCGGCCACCCGGTCCAGCAGCGCCGCCCGCAGCGCCTCCGTCCCCTCGCGCGGCACCACCACGCCGAACAGGAACGCGCCGAAGACGAAGTGCAGGCCGACCCACTCGGTGAACGCCGCCGACACCAGCACGCCCGCCACCACCAGCGCCAGCTTCGTGCCGGTCAGCCCCGCGTCCCGCCCCAGCAGCCTGCCCAGCAGCGGCCGGACCGCGCCGAACATCACCGCCACGTACACCGGGCACAGCAGCAGCAACCACATCCCCGGCCCGCCGCTGCCCGACAGCAGCACCACGACCGCCAGCAGCGTCCACGCGAGCACGTCGTCGATCGCCGCGCAGGTCAGCGCCAACCCGCCCAGGGCGGTGCGCAGCATCCCCCGGTCGGCGAGGATGCGCGCCAGCACCGGGAACGCCGTCACCGACATCGCCGCGCCCATGAACAGCGTGAAGCCCAGCCGGTTCTCCACCGGGTGGTTGCGGATCAGCTGGAACGCCAGCGCGGCGCCCAGCGCGAACGGCAGCAGGATCGAGCCGACCGACACCGTCGCCGCGATCCTGCCCTGCCCGCGCATTTGGGACCGCTGGAGCTCCAGCCCGATGACGAACATGAAGATCGCGACGCCGATGTTGGCCAGCACGGCTAAGAAGGGCCGCACGTCCGGTGGGAACAGCGCGGCCGTGAACCCCTCGCCCAGCAGCGTCGGGCCGAGCAGGACGCCCGCCAGCACCTCGCCGATCACCGGCGGCTGACCGATGCGGCGCGCGGCCACGCCGAGCAGGCGGGCCAGCACGATCACCAGCGCCAGGTCCAGGAGCAGGAACACCACTTGGTGGGTGGTCACCGGGCAGCACCTCCGGAGCGTCGTGGAACGGCCGCGCACCGCACGTGGCCGCAGGGAGAACGTGCCGCGCGGGCGCGCGCCGGACAAGGCGGCGAACCGGTGTCCTGCCGAAAGCGCGCAGCCCCGCCCGAACGGCGCAGCGCTCCCGGTCACCTGGCGGAACCGGCCGGCCCCGTGGGGCTTCGGGCGCGGCGGTCGCCCGGTCGACCGGCGCGGGCGCGCGCGTGCGAGTCTTCTCCCGTCCCGGAGGCGACACCACAGGGAGGACCGCGCAGATGACCCGCGCGCTGCTCGGCTACGACGTGCTCGACGTGCTCAGGCAGGCCCACCGGCGGGCGGCGGGGGAGTCCGCCGTCGGGACCGAGCACGTGCTCGCCGCGCTGGTCGACAAGGCCGCCGTGCCCGCCGGGCTGCTGCGCGGCGTCACCGAGGTGAGGTCCACCGTGGACGAACCGCCGGTCGGCGCGCCCGTGCCCGAGGTCGTCGGCGCGGTCCGCGAGATCGCGCACCGGGAGCGGAAGGCCGTCGTGCTCACCGACGCGGTCGAGGACGCGCTGCTCGACGCCCTGCGGGACGCGGCCGAGTCCGGCGCGCCGGACGGGCCGGTGCTCGCCACCGCGCAGCACCTGGGCCGCGCGCTGCTGCGCCTGCCCGGCACGCGCGTCGCGGAACTGCTGTCCCGCAACGGCTTCACGCCCGACGAGGTGCGCGTCGAACCGGTCAGGGTCGACAAGTCCTTCCCGCTGCTGCTCGCCAGGGCCGACCTGCTCGCCGGCCACGACCACCCGGTCAAGGGCGCGATCACCGGCCTGTTCACCCGCGCGCTCGGCCTCGGCGGCGCGCTGCTGTTCCACCTCCAGGCGCTCGCAGGCACCCAGGCCGTCCGGGGCGGCCGGGACGCCACCACCCCCGCCGACCTGCTGCTCGCCGTCCTCGTGCTGGACGACCTGCTCCGCGCGCACGGCGAGTCCCTCAAGCCGGAACTCCTGCCGGCCAACGACGCCGCCGCCCTCCTGCGCTCCTGCGGCGCGGACGCGCGCGCCCTGCGCGACCTCGTCCCGTCCGGCCGGGTGTTCATGGGCAGGCCGTTCCTGGTCACCCCCAGGGTGGACGGCCAGGATGAGGACGCCACCCGCCTGAGCCCGGCGGCCGAGCGGGTGCTCGCGGCGGTGCGGCAGCGGGCCCAGGGCGGCGAGCCGGTCGGCACGCGCGCGCTCGTGCGCGAACTGCTCGACGACGAGGGCCGCGAGGTCGCCGCGCTGCTGGAGCGGCAGGGCGTGGACGTGGCGCGGCTGCGCGCGGAACTGGCCTGACCCCGCGGGGGTTGGGGTCGATCGCCGGTCTCGCAGGTCCGGACGAGCGGGACGAGCACACGGGGCGGGCGCGTGGACGAACCAGTCGGCACGAGGCGAGCGCGCTGGACCGGCCCGCTGCTCACCGCCCTGATCTTCCTGGTGGCGCTCAACCTGCGCCCCGCGATCACCTCGGTCGGCCCGCTGCTGCCGGGCATCGCCGCCGACGAGGGGCTCAGCGAGGCCCGGCAAGGGCTCCTGGGCGCGCTGCCGCTGATCGCGTTCGGCCTCGCCTCGCCGTTCGCGCACCGGATCTCCACCCGGATCGGCGCCGAGCGCACCGTCCTGGCCGCCCTCCTGGTCCTGGCCGCGGGCCTGCTGACCCGCTCGTTCACCGGCCACGCCGGGCTGTGGGCGGGCACGGCCCTGCTGGGCG
This sequence comes from Actinosynnema mirum DSM 43827, assembly GCF_000023245.1. Taxonomy (GTDB): domain Bacteria; phylum Actinomycetota; class Actinomycetes; order Mycobacteriales; family Pseudonocardiaceae; genus Actinosynnema; species Actinosynnema mirum. Next base: position 5,107,449 of record NC_013093.1, on the reverse strand, counting down.
CCGCGATCGGCGTGGGCAACGTGCTCGCCCCGTCCGTGGTCAAGCGCGACTACAGCGGCAACGTCTCCAGGGCCACGGGCGTCTACTCCGCGTTCATGACGACGGCCGCCGCCACCGCGTCGGCGGTGGCCGTGCCGCTGGCCGCGCCGCTCGGCTGGCGGGGCTCGCTCGCGGTGTGGGCCGTCCCCGCCCTGCTGATCGCGCTGCTGTGGCTGCCCAGGGCCCTGCCCGCGCCCGCCGAGGCCGACCCGCTCCCGGCGGGCGGCCCGGTCCCCACGAGCGTGTGGCGGCAGCCGACCGCGTGGGTGCTGACCGCGTTCATGGGCCTGCAGTCGACCACCTTCTACGTCATGGTCACCTGGCTGCCCACGATCGAGGCCGCTGAGGGCGTCAGCGCGGAGCAGGCGGGCCTGCACCTGTTCGCCTACCAGGTCACCGGGATCGTCGCGGGCCTGGCGATCCCGCGCCTGATGCGCGACCCCGGCACCCAGGTCGCGGCGGCGGTCACCGCCAGCACCCCGATGCTGCTGGGCGTCCTCGGCCTGCTGGCCGCGCCGGGGCTGAGCGCGCTGTGGACCGTCGTGATCGGCCTGGGCACCGGGTCGTCGCTGGTGGTGGCCCTGTCCCTGATCGGCCTGCGCGGCCGGACGCACGCCGAGACCACCGCGCTCTCCGGCATGGCCCAGTCGCTCGGCTACCTGCTCGCCGCCGCGGGACCGGTCGTGGCCGGCCACCTGGCCGAGCGCACCGGGTCGTGGCGGGCCTCGTTGTGGCTGGTCGCGGTGCTGGCGGTGGCGCAGCTCGCGGTCGCCTTCCGGGCGGGCCGGGTGCCCGGCCACCGCACCTCGTCGAGCTGACCCGCGCCCTGGACCCGCACCTCGTGGCTGTGGCGCGCCTCACGAACTGACCAAATGACTAATCTGGTCAGTATCTTCAACACCATGATCACCACGAAGCAGCGACGAGCCCTCGTAGTCGGCGCCGGGATCACCGGACTCGCCACCGCCGGACGCCTGCGCAGGGCGGGCTGGACCCCCGTCCTCGTCGAGCGCTCCGCCCAGCGCCGCTCCGGCGGCTACTTCATCGCCCTCTTCGGCGCCGGTCACGCCGCCGCCCGCAGGCTCGGCGTCCTCGACCACCTGCACGACCGCACCGCCCCCCGGCCCCCGCTGGAGATCGACCGCGCGGGCGGCTCGCGCCCCGGCTTCGGCATGACCGACCTGCCCGGCAAGCCCTGGATGATGCTGCGCGGCGACGCCGAGCGGGCCGCGTTCGCCGCGCTCCCCGGCGACGTCGAGATCCGCTTCTCCACCGTCCCCACCGCCATCGCCCAGGACGCGGACGGCGTCGACGTCACCCTGCTCGACACCGCGGCCGGCACGTCCACCACCGAGCGGTTCGACCTGGTCGTCGGCGCCGACGGGCTCCGCTCGACGGTCCGCTCGCTCGTGTTCGGCCCGCACGGGCGCTACCTCAAGCGGCTCGGCTACATGATCGCCGCGTTCGAGCACGAGGGCCCGGTCGACGGCCTCGAACCGGGGCAGGGCGCGATGCTGCTCGAACCCCACCGCTCGATGTGGGTCTTCACCTTCGCCGACCACAACCCGACGATCCTGTTCAGCTACCGCGCCGACGACGTGGACGCCCAGTTCACCGGAACCCCGGCGCGGCGGGTCAGGGAGGCGTTCGGCCCGGAGCCCACCGGCCGCGTCCTCGGCGCCGCGCTCGACTCGCTGGAGAAGGCCGACGCCGCGCTGTTCGACTCGGTCGAGCAGGTCCGCATGGACACCTGGCACCGGGGCCGCGTCGTCCTGGTCGGCGACTCCGCCTGGTGCGTCACCCTCTACTCCGGCATGGGCGTCTCCGCGGGCTTCGCGGGCGCCGAACTGCTCGGCGCGGCCCTGGAAGCCGCACCCGACGACGTGCCCGGCGCGCTCGCCGAGTGGGAGCGCGGCCTGCGCCCGCACATCACCGCGTACCAGGACGCCGCCCCCGACCAGCGCCGGGTGTTCGTGCTGGACAACCGGTTGCAGGTCGCCCTGCGCCGCGCCCTCCCGCTGATCACCCGCACCCGGCCGGGCAAGCGGCTGGCCGAGCGCGTCCTGGGCTTCGACGAGATCGCCCGCACCAAGAACGCCGATATCGTGGGCGAGGCGCTGAACCGCTCGGCCCGAACCGGAACGCGGGAGAAGAACACCCTTGTCCGACCTGCTTGAGACCCCCTCGCCCAAGGCGGCCCGAATCCTGGCCGCCGCGGGCGAGCTGCTGCTCGCCCGAGGTGTCCGGGGCGTCACCATCGCCGAGGTCGCCCAGCGCGCCCACGTCGGCAAGGGCACCGCCTACCTGTACTGGAAGACCAAGGAGGACCTGGTCCTCGAACTGGTCTGCCGCGACTTCCTCGCCCTCTCCGGCGAGGTGACCGCGCGGCTCGCCGCCGACCCCGGCCTGGTCCGCCCCTCCCGGCTGTGCGGGCACATCGTCGCCACCGCCCCGGCGCACCCGTTCGTCAGCGCCGTCAAGGCCGGTGGCGGCGAGCTGCTGGGACCGCTCGCGGCCGACCCGCGCGCGGCCGAGCTGCTCGACCTGCTCGGCCCCGACGCGGTGATGCGGCGCGTCCTGCCGATCTGGCGCGCCCACGACCTGGCCCGCGACGACTGGCCGCTGCCCGACCAGGCGTTCGCGCTCCAGGCCCTGCTCACCGGCTTCCTGCTGTGCCCGGCCCCCGCCGACCTCGACCCGGCCGCCGTGCTGCCCGCCGCCGTGACCGCGCTGCTCGGCCCGGAGCGGGCCGCCGAGGAGCAGGTCCGGTCCGCCGCGGAGGCGGGAGCCCTGGTCATCGCGCGGGAGCAGGCCGCCGCGCGGGCGCTCGTCGGCCTCCCGGCCACCACCGGTTGAAGATCCACCGTCCGGGTAACCGCTGACCGTGCGTAACCAACTTCCGGGGGACGGAACGGTCACCTCCGCCTCAGCCGGGGGAATCGGACAAAGGTCGCACTCCTTCAGCAACCGTACAGGTTCCCGTGTTATGGTCCCCGCCATGCCCAGCAGTGCCGACCAGAGCGCCGACGCTGACGAGTGCAGTACCGGGCCGGGTTCGGCCCGGCCTGACCTGCGCGAACCCGGCGGTGCCCGGCCGTCGACCACGCCGCCGAGCCCGGCTGCCCGCGCCCTCCCCGTCGGAGGCCGCGCCCGCTCGGCGGTGCGCTTCCCGTGCCCGAGACCGCCGACGCCCGGCGGTGGCACGTCACCGCGCGTAACCCACTTCCGGGGGAACGCGCGTTCCCGGCTCTCGCCCGTCCGCGTCCCGCACCGGACCGCGCCGCCCCGCTCGCCCGCGCCGAGGCGCCCCTAGTCGGCGACCCTGGACGACGGGCGGACCGCGCTCCCCGCGCGAGCCCGCGTCCCGGCGCGCGCCACCACCCCGCCCCGCCGAGGGCGATCCCGAAACCGCACCGCGCCGGAACCACCCGGCGCGGTGTCCAACCCAACCCCGAGCACAACGTGAGGACGGACCGGACCCCGCATGGAATGGATGCTCAGCCCCGAGCTGTGGATCGCCTTCAGCACCCTGCTGCTGCTGGAGATCGTGCTCGGCATCGACAACATCGTGTTCATCTCCATCCTCGCCGGGCGGCTGCCCGCCGACCAGCAGAAGAAGGCCAGGACCATCGGCCTCTCGCTGGCGCTGATCACCCGGCTGATCCTGCTCGCGTCGCTGTCCTGGGTGATCGGCCTGACCGCGCCGCTGTTCACGGTGCTCGGCCAGGAGATCTCAGGGCGTGACCTGATCCTGCTCATCGGTGGCTTGTTCCTGCTGGGCAAGGCCACCTACGAGATCCACGAGCAGCTGGAGGGCAGCGACCACTCCAAGTCCAGCAAGACCGTCTCGTTCGCCTCGGTGATCGCGCAGATCCTCGTGCTGGACGTGGTGTTCTCGCTCGACTCGGTGATCACCGCCGTGGGCATGGTCGACGAGCTCGGCATCATGATCGCCGCCGTCGTGGTCGCCATGGCGATCATGCTGCTGTCGGCGGGCGCGATCAGCGACTTCGTCAACCGCCACCCCACGGTCAAGATGCTGGCGCTGTCGTTCCTGCTGCTCATCGGCGGCAGCCTGATCGCCGAGGGCCTGGACCAGCACATCGCCAAGGGCTACGTGTACGGCCCGATCGCGTTCTCCGTGCTGGTGGAGTTCCTGAACCTGAAGGCGCGCAGCAAGCGGGAGAAGAAGCCCGTCCAGCTGCACCCGACGTACGTGAAGGGCCAGCAGGACGGCACTGCGGGCGAGGGCACTGCGGGCGAGGGTGCGATCCCCGCGCCCGGCGCCACCGCCACGGCCACCGCCCCGGCGAAGACCGAGGTCGAGACCGATCCCGGCACGTCCTCCGGGGAGCCCACGGGCAGGGCGTGACCCGCGGAACGGCCGTCCCACCCGAGGTGGGGCGGCCGTTCCGCGCGCCACCGCCACGCGCCACGCCCCCGCGCGGCGCTAGGTTGATCACCTGTCCGACCCGGTGCTCGCAGGGGAGTGGGAACGTGGAACTGCCGCGCAGCCGCCCGGCGAAGGACCGGCCAGGGGCCGCAGCCTGGTTCGGCCCGCTCGCGCTGGGGCTGGCCCTGATCAGCTGGCTGTTCCCCATCGGCGCCCTGTGGACCGCGGGCGTCGCGCTCGCGCTGGCCGTGCTGTCCATGGCGACCGACCGCGCCTACCGCCTGGACTGGACCGCCGTCGCCGGCTGCTCCCTCGGCGTCGCGCAGTTCGCCTTCACCGCCCTGCTGCTGGTCGTGGAGCTGTCCCCCGCCTGACCACCCGCACCCCCGGTCGCCGCCCCCGACGCCGGTGCGCGAGGATCGGCCGCCAGTGCGGTGGCTGGTCGTGGCCCGTGGCGGCCTCGGCGGGAACGGGGTGGGCGTGGACGAGCGGGACAGGTCGATCATCCGGGAGCTGCAGGCCGACGCGCGGCTGACCAACCGGCAGCTCGCCGCGCGGATCGGGCTCGCGCCGTCGAGCACGCTGGTGCGCACCAGGGCGCTGGAGCAGAGCGGCACGATCGCCGGCTACCACGCCGAGGTCGACCTGACCCGGATCGGGCGCGGCGTGCAGGCCCTGATCGCGTTCCAGGTCCGGCCGCTCAGCCGCGAGGTGATCCGCGCGTTCGAGGCGTTCGCCCTCCAGCAGCCCGAGGTGCTCTCGGTGTTCGTGCTCGGCGGCGGCGACGACTTCCTGGTGCACGTCGCGGTGGCCTCCGTGGAGGACATGCACGCGCTGATGATGGACCGGTTCGGCAAGCGCAAGGAGGTCGTGGGCTTCCGCACCTCCATCGTCTACGACCACACCCGGCGCTGGGAGGTCGAGCCGAACGGCGAGGCCGGAACCCGCTGACCTGGCCGAATGGTGTTCGGCCACCGGGCGCCGGGCGGTCCGCTGCCGAACATCGTTCGGCGCGCGCGCCGTGTCGCCGACCTTCCTGCTTGCCTCTCGGCGTTGGACCGAACCGGCGAGAGGTGGACCCGGTGGACGGAACCGGCAGCGCCGCGCCCGAGCGGCCGGTGGTCGAGCGCGGTCGCCGCAGCGGCCAGGTGATCGCGGTCGGCGTCGACTCCACCCGGCTCGGCCGACGCCGTGCGGCTGTCGGCGGCGATGACGGAGAAGGCGGGGTTCGCCGGGCTGCGCGCCGATCTGCCTGCGCACCCGGCACGTGCTGTGCAGGCCCGAGGTGGAGGGCGGCAGCGGCGACTCGTCCGGGCCCACCGCGCTCGGGGTCGGCGCGGCGATCGACGCGGTGCGCGCGCACCTGTGGCCGGGGCGGGACCTGTCCGCGCTGAGCTCCTCGGTCGGGTGCTGAACAGACAAAACAGCAACCCGTGCTGAGTGGCGGCTGCAGGGCCGAGTGCAGCGTTTTGTGGTCTCGCACTGCTGCGCAGCGCGGGACACGTCGGCGCGCTGGTGGCCCAGCACCTCGCGGCGTCCGGAGCCCGGCTCGTCGTGTCCGATGTGGACACCTCGCGTCGCGGGCTGGCCGAATCCCCCGGCGCTGTCTGGGTTTCCCCCGAGGGCGCGCTGGACGTGGACGTGCTGGTCCCGTGCGCGGTCGGCGGCGTCCTCACCGCCGGGATCGCCGGGGACCTGCGCCGCGCGGCCGTCGTCGGGGCCGCCAACAACCAGCTCGACCACGACGCGACGGCCGACCTGCTGCCCGCGCGCGGCGTGCTGCGGGCGCCGGACCCGGTGGTCAGCGCGGGCGGGGTCAACGCGTCGGTCGCCCGCGAGCGCGAGGGCGCGTCCGCGCGGGAGGCCGAGGAGCGGGTGCGCGGCATCGGGGCCGGCTCGGCGCGCTCCTGGCCGCGTCCGCCGGGGCCGGGACCACGCCGCTGCACGAGACCCGCCGGTTGGTGCGGGAGCTGCTCCCGGCCGCGTGAGGTGGTCGGGGCGGGGCCTGGGGGAGCCCCGCCCCGACGTCGGGGCGGGCCGCTCAGGCGGTCGCCGCCGCGGCGGCCCGCCCGGCCTGCCGCCCGGAGAACAGGCACCCGCCCAGGAAGGTGCCCTCCAGCGCCCGGTAGCCGTGCACCCCGCCGCCGCCGAACCCGGCGACCTCGCCCGCCGCGTACAGCCCGCGCACCGGCTGCCCGTTCGCGCCGAGCACCCGCCCGGACAGGTCCGTCTGCAACCCGCCCAGGGTCTTGCGCGTGAGGATGTTCATCCGGATCGCGATCAGCGGCCCGGCGGCCGGGTCCAGGATCTTGTGCAGCGGCGCGGTCCTGGCCAGGCTGTCGCCCACGTACGCCAGCGAGTTCCTGATGCCCATCACCTGGTTGTCCTTGGTGAACGGGTTGTCCACCTGCCGGTCCCGCACCTCGATCTGCGCCTTCAGGTCCTCCAGCCGCACCCGGTTCGACCCGGTCAGCCGGTTCATCCCGGCCACCAGGTCCGACAGTGAGCTCGCGACCACGAAGTCCGCGCCCCGGTCCATGAACGCCTTCACCGGCTGCGGCGTGCTGCCCAGCAACCTGCTCGCCAGGTACCCGAGCAGGTCCTTGCGGGTCAGCTCCGGGTTCTGCTCCGACCCGGACAGCACGAACTCCTTGTCGATGATCCGCTTGTTCAGCACGAACCACGAGTGGTCGTGCCCGGACCGCGCGATCAGCTCCAGCGTGCCGAGCGTGTCGTAGCTGGGCACGCCCGGCAGGGGGAACCGGCGGCCGTCGCCGTCCAGCCACAGCGACGACGGCGCGGCCAGCACCCGGATGCCGTGGCCGGGCCAGATGGGGGAGTGGTTGGCCAACCCCTCGGTGTAGTGCCACATCCGGTCCCGGTTGACCAGCCGCGCCCCGGCCGACTGGCTGATGGCGAGCATCCGCCCGTCCACGTGCGCGGGCACGCCGGTGACCATCCGCGCGGGCGGCGTCCCCAGGCGCGCGGGCCAGTTGGCGCGCACCAGGTCCAGGTTGCCGCCGATGCCGCCGGAGGTGACGATCACGACCGGCGCGCGCAGCTCGAAGTCCCCGACCTGCTTGCGGGAGCTGGGAGTCCCGCGCGCGGCGCCACTCGCCTCCAGCACGGCCCCGCGCACCCCGGTGACCGCGCCGTTCGTGGTGACCAGCGCGTCGACCCGGTGCCGGAACCGGAAGAGCACCCGCCCGCGCTCGGCGCCCTGGCGCACCAGCTTCTCGAACGGCTCCATCACGCCGGGGCCGGTGCCGAGGGTGATGTGGAAGCGCGGCACCGAGTTGCCGGGCCCGTCCGCGAGCTGCCCGCCGCGCTCGGCCCAGCCGACGATCGGCACCCACGTCACGCCAAGGCCGGCCAGCCACGACCGCTTCTCCCCGGAGGCGAACTCCAGGTACGCGTTCGCCCACTTGGCCGCCCAGTGGTCCTCGCCCAGCGGGTCGTTCACACCCCGGTCGAAACCGGCCGTGTTGAACCAGTCCGCGCGGGCCAGGTCCAGCGAGTCCTTGATGCCCGCCAGGCGCTGCTCGGTCGAGTCGACGAAGAACAGCCCGCCCAGCGACCAGAACGCCTGCCCGCCCAGGCTCGCCTCCGGCTCCTGGTCCAGCAGCAGCACCTTCCGGCCCGCCGCCACGAGCTCCGAGGTCGCCACGAGGCCGGCGAGCCCACCGCCGACGACGATCGCGTCGGCGTCCGCGCTCGCGGAGGGCGCGGCGGCGGCTTCCGCGAAACCCAGCGCTCCCAACGCCGATCCGGCGGCGGCCCCGCCACCGGCCGCCAGCAGTGCCCGCCTGGTCAAGCTGCTCGGGTCCGGACGCATCGTCGCAAGTCCTCCCTGGCGCTGGGTGCGCACCGGGGCGTCCGCCGAGGGGGCGGGCGGCCCGGTGGCCGATCACCACAGCGAACCAGCAGCGCTCCGACCGGTGATAGTGGCCGAGGTGCTAAAAGTGCCCGGAGGTGTTGTGCGCGCGCCGCAAAACGGCTCAGCTGGGCAGGCGGGCCACCGAGCCGAAGAACTCGTCGATCTGGTGCACGACCTCGGTGAAGCTGCCCGCCGTCAGCGGCTTGCGCACGTAGGCGTTGGCGCGCAACCGGTAGCTGGCCACCAGGTCCGACTCGGCGGCGGAGGAGGTGAGCACCACCACCGGCAGCGACCGCAGTCCGGGGTCGGCCTTGACCTGCTCCAGCACCTCGTGCCCGGACAGGCCCGGCAGGTTCAGGTCCAGCAGCACCAGGTTGGGCTTCGGGGCCTGGCTGTACCGGCCGCTGCGCAGCAGGAACCCCAGCGCCTCGGCGCCGTCGCGCACCACGTGCAGGTCCACCGGGCGGTCCGCCAGCGCCTCCGCCACCAGCAGCGCGTCGCCGGGGTCGTCCTCCACCAGCAGGACGTCGATCCGGGGCCGGGGCGCACCCTCCACGGACGCCCAGAACGCCGCCGTGAAGTCGTACAGTCTGCTCACCGCTAGACCGTACCGGCTGGGCGCGCCGCGCACGCGATGAGCGGACCCCGGCCCCGCGACCGCCGGGCGCCGCGCGATTCCCATTACAGGGGTTGCCCCCGCCCCGCCCCCGCGCGCAGACTCGGCCGGGCAAACTGCCCGTACGCACCAGCGCGCCCGGAAACCACCCTGAGCACCACCCGCCTACCCCTGCGGCGGTCCCGAAGCACCCCGGTGCGCGCGAGGTGCCCCTGCACAGAGTGGAACCCGTTGTGAGCAGAGTGAAACCCAGGCTCGCCGCAGGCGCGGGCCTGTCGGCCGCGGCCGTCGTCGGCGCCGCCTTCCTCGTCGTCCAGCCCGCCACCGCCGACGGCTTCACCGGGCCGGTGGTCGGCCTCGGCGGCAAGTGCCTGGACGTGGCCGGGGCGAGCAGCGCCAACGGCACGGCCGTCCAGCTCTACACCTGCAACGGCACGAGCGCCCAGTCCTGGACCGTGGACACCGGCGCCAAGACGATCAAGGCGCTGGGCAAGTGCCTCGACGTGGTCGACGACGGCAGGCACGACGGCGCGCTCCTGCAGATCTGGGACTGCGCCAACGTCCCCGAGCAGCGGTGGACCGTCGACCAGACCGGCCGCGTCGTCGGCCAGGGCAGCGGCAAGTGCGTCGACGTGCCCGCGGGCAACACCGCCGACGGCACCCGCCTGCAGGTCTGGACCTGCGACGCGTGGAGCCCGTACCAGCGGTGGACCACGCCCGGCGGCGGCACGAACCCGACCACGACCACCACCTCCCAGGTCCCCGGCCGCTCCGACCTGGCCACCCCGGCGAAGAAGGACATCGCCATGCGGCTGGTGTCCAGTGCCGAGAACTCCTCGCTGGACTGGCGCGCCCAGTTCGCCTACATCGAGGACATCGGCGACGGGCGCGGCTACACGGCGGGCATCATCGGCTTCTGCTCCGGCACCGGCGACATGCTGGAGCTGGTCGAGCACTACACCTCGGTGAAGCCGAACAACGCCCTGGCCGGCTACCTCCCGGCGCTGCGCCGGGTCAACGGCACGCCCTCGCACGAGGGCCTGGACCCCGGCTTCCAGCAGGCGTGGCGCACCGCCGCGCAGGACCCGGTGTTCCAGCAGGCGCAGGAGACCGAGCGGGACCGGGTGTACTTCACCCCCTCCGTCAACCAGGCCAAGTCCGACGGCCTGCGCGCGCTCGGCCAGTTCGCCTACTACGACGCGATCGTCATGCACGGCGGCGGCACCGACCAGGCCAGCTTCGGCACGATCCGCCGCAAGGCCATGGCGCGCGCCAAGACCCCCGCGCAGGGCGGCGACGAGACCGCGTACCTGCACGCGTTCCTGGACGAGCGGGTCGTGGCGATGAAGCTGGAGGAGGCGCACGAGGACACCTCGCGCGTCGACACCGCGCAGCGGGTGTTCCTCAACAACGGCAACCTCGACCTGAACACGCCGCTGGCGTGGAAGGTCTACGGGGACCCGTTCCGGATCGACTAGTCCGAACCGCCGAGGCGCCCGGCCCCGTTCGCGGGGGCCGGGCGCCTCGGCGCGTCACCGCCCCGGATCGGTGGTGACGGTGATCGGCGTCAGGCGTGCCAGCGGGGACGACGTGCCGTCCACGACGGCGTCGAACCGGCGGTCGCCCTTGAGGTGCTTGGCGAAGAACGCCGACAGGTAGGTGACCGCGACCTGGCGCTGCTCCGGTTCGGTCAGCTGCCGGACCGGCCGGTCGTCCGCGACCTGCGCGCACCGGCCACGTCCCGGCCGCGTGCTCGGCCCGCCCGCCCACGCCTCGGCCGCGTCGTCGGTGGCCATCACCTGCCCGCTCGACGGCGACCACTCGGTGTTGTACGCGTTGTGGTTCGCGCCCTGAACCTCCCACAGCGCGATCTGCGCGCTGGTGCGCCCGCGCGCGTTGGCGAAGTACTGCGGACCGCCGGTCGCGTAGTCGCAGGACCCGGCCAGCGCGCCGAACGGGATGTCGGTGACCCGGTAGTCCAGGTTCTCCGGCGCGTCGTCGTCCGGCGCGTAGTAGGTCACCGCGGCCAGCGGCACCGCCGCGCGGATCGCCACGCCCTCCGGCATCCGGGCCCGGTTGGCCTCGGCCGCCTGCCACATCACGCCGCGCCCGCCGCGCGAGTGGCCGACCACGCCCACCGAGCCCAGGTCGACGTGACCGGTGAAGCCCAAGCGCCCCAACGACCTCGCCAGCGGCCCGGTGCCGTCCTCGGCCAGCCGCCGCCACATCCGCAGGTGCTCGTAGCCGACCTCGGCGCGCGCCAGGTCCGCGATCTGCCCCAGCTCCCCGGCGTTCACCCCGCTCACGCCGATCGACACCACCACGAACCCGCGCTCCGCCAGCGCCCGCCCGAGGTAGTCGTACCCCCGGTGGTTGGGCAGCGCGGGCGTGCCCGGCGCGCACGGCCACCGGCTCAGCGCCACCGACGCGTCCTGCAACCGCAGCTCCAGCCGCTCGACCTCCGCCGGGTCGGTCACCGGGTTCGCGCCGTAGAGCGCGTTGTAGGAGGACTTCCAGGCGGCCTCGGCGTCCCGGTCCGCGCAGCTGTACCAGAGGCCGTGCTGGATCAGCACCAGCGGCAGCTTCCCGCGCCTGGCGAGGTCGGCGGGGTAGTGCACCCGGCCGACCAGCTCCAGGTCGGCCAACCGCGCGGGCTCGTCCTCCACGGGCGAGGTGTGGAAGCCGGGCACGTGGAACGCGGTGTCGCCGAGGTGGTAGTCGGCGGTGCGCACCCCGGCCGGGTGCGCCGGCGCGGTGGCGGGGGTGAGGGTGACCGCGAGCAGCGCGGCGGCCACCAGCAGTGATCGCTTGAGCATGGGGGAGTTGTACCGGGGGGTTGTGCGGAACCGGTGAGCGTCGTGCGATGGGCTTGCGCGCGGGTGGCGCGCTCAGCCCTCCAGGACGGCCTGCGCCAGCAGGGTCAGCGCCGCCTGCGACGGCGAACCGGGCTCCGCCGTCACCAGCGTCAGCGTCTGCTCCGGCGCGTCGGCAGGCCGCAGCGCCTGCTGCCGCACGGACATCGCGCCCACCAGCGGGTGCCGCATCTCGTGCTCGTCGCTCCCGCACGCCTTCACCCGGTGCCCGGCCCACAGCGCCGCGAACTCCGCGCTGCCGGTCACCAGCTCGCCGACCAGGGCGCTGAGCAGCCGGTCGTCCGGGTGCTTGCCCGCTGTCGCGCGCAGGTTCCCCACCACCGCCCTGGCCTTGCCCTCCCACCTCGGGTACAGCTCGCGGGTGTGCGCGTCCAGGAACACCAGGCGCGCCATGTTCGGCCGCTCCGCCGGGCGGTCCACCGAGTCGCGGTCCAGGTGCCCGGCGAACAGGGCGTGCCCCAGCGGGTTCCAGGCCAGCACGTCCGTGCGCCGCCCCAGCAGCACGGCGGGCACGGTCCCCAGCGCCGCCAGCAGTTCCGCCGCCGACGCGCTCACCCGCTCCACCTGCGGTCGCCTCGCGGCGCCCCTGCGGCGCGGCCTGGCCAGCGCGCGCAGGTGCTCGTGCTCGTCCCGGTCCAGCCGCAGCGCGCGGGCGATGCCGTCGACCACCTCGGTCGAGGCGTTCACCGACAACCCCTGCTCCAGGCGCACGTAGTAGGACGCGCTCACCCCGGCGAGCCCGGCGACCTCCTCCCGGCGCAACCCCGGCACCCGGCGGCGCTCGCCGTAGGTGTCGAGCCCGACGTCGGCGGGGCGCAACCGCGCCCGGCACGCCTGGAGGTACTCCGCGAGCTGACCCGGTCCGTCCACGGAACCAGTGTGCGCCACGGCGGGGCGCGTCAGCCTGCCAGCGCGAGTGGTAGGAAGCGCGCGGGCTGGCCGGGGCGCGGCGACCGGAACCAGCCTGGGGGCGACCACCCCACACGAGGAGAACCATGACCACCACCCGCGTCCGCTCCGACGACGACCCGACCGGGTCGCTCGACCTGGCCGACTTCGCCTTCACCCGCGCCGCCTGGCTGCCCGCGCCCGTCGAACGGGTGTACGCGCTGGTCAGCGACGTCTCGCTGATCGACCGCTGGAGCCCGACCGCGTCCGGCGTGCGCTACGACGACGGCGCGGGCCCCGAGCCCGGCGCGTGGTTCGGCGGCCACAACCGGCGCGGCGAGCGCGAGTGGGCCAGCCGCTCCCAGGTGCTCGCCGCCTCACCGCCGGAGGAGTTCTCGTTCGTCGTCGGCGGGGTGGCGGAGGGGTCGGTGCGCTGGCGCTGGACGTTCCGCGCCGACGGCGGCGGCACGATCGCGCGGCAGGAGTGGGAGCTGCTGCGCCCCCACCCCGCGTTCGGCCCGACCCGCCGCGACGTGGCCGCCCTGCGCGCCACCATGTCCGCCAGCGCGGAGACCACCCTGCTCGCGCTGGCGCGCTGGCTGCACGAGAACCCGGAGGCGTGACCGGAGGCGTGACCGGGGGCGGGGTGGGCCGCGCTGCCTGCTGGCCGCTCACCCCGCCGGGTCGCCCCCTCGCCGTCTCGTTGCTCGCCCTGCCGGTTCACCGCCCCCGTCGGTTCGTCGCCCCCCCGTGCCGCCTCGCCGCGCCGCCTCGCCGTGCCCTCACCACTTCGTCGCCCGGAGCCCTTTCGCCCGTTTTGGCTACACTCGACGTGGTCGGTGCCGTTCGTCGGGGAGAGGTCGTCCGTGGGCCACGCGCGCGCAGAACGCGGTCGCACCGCGACGCCGCGCGCCCGCGAGGTGGCGCCGATGTCGCTCGTCGCCCCGTTCGCCGCCTCCGTCGTCGCGGTCGGCGACCCGCTGCCCGACGTGCACCTGTCCGTGCTGGCCGCCGCGCTCGTCCTGCAGTCCGCGCTGTGGCACGGCGCGCTGGGGCGGGTCCGCTCGACGTGGCTGTTCGTCCAGCTCGCCGTGATCCTCGGCGGGTTCGCGGGCACGCACGTCGCGTCGACCAACCACGCGCCCGCGATGGTCGCCGACCCGCTGCCGTGGACCGTGCCGCTGCTCGACCTCGTGGCCGCCGTCGGGGTGGTCGCGCTGCTCGCCGCCTTCGAGGACTCGCTGGTCACCGGCGGCCTGCGGGCCTGGCAGGCGCTCGCCGACCGGCTGCGGACCTGGCTCGCGGTCGTCGTCCGGGCGGTGCGCTGCCGCGTCGCCGTGGTGGTGGTGCGCCTCGGCGCGCCCGAGGCCCGCGACGTGGTCCGCGAGGTGCTGCTGCGCTCGTGCGCCGCCCGCCGGGGCCCTCCGCTGCCCGCGTAGCGCCCGAGCCCGACCGGGAGTTCCCCCGGTGATCCCCCCAGCACTCCCGCACGGCGTCCCCGTGCGGTTCGAACCCGACGCCCGCGCGGCCCGGTCACGCCCTCGACGAGGGCGCTGCCGCAGTGCCCGCGCGCAGGCGTCGACCCCAGAGAGGAAGACCCGACGTGGGCATCTTCGACATGTTCAACGAGCAGGCGTCCGAGTTCACCCAGGGCGTGTTCGGCCAGGCGAACGAGGCCGTGGGCGGCGTCGCCGACCAGGCGGGTCAGTTCGGTGAGCAGGCCACCCAGTGGGGCGGCGAGCAGGCGGGCCAGTTCACCGAGCAGGCCGGGCAGTTCACCGAGCAGGCGGGCCAGTTCGGCGAGCAGGCCACCCAGTGGGGCGAGGCCGCGACCGGTCAGGCGGGCGAGTACGCCTCCGGTTACGCCGCCGACGCCACCGCGCAGGCGGGCGAGTACGCGCAGAACGGCCAGGAGGCGTGGGGCGCGGCCCAGGACGTCGCCTCCGACCCGGCGGGCGCGGCCATCAACAAGATCTTCGGCTGGTGACCGGAGCCTGACCCCGGCGGCCCGGCCGCGACGCGCCTCTGCGCCGCGACCAGGCCTGCCACCAGCGGTTTCGTGACCTCGGCTCGTGTTCCACGACCGCCGACCGCGCCCTCGGCCGCTCACCCGGCCGAGGGCACGGACACGCTCACCGGGGTCACCGCATCGGGTTTTCGCACCCGCACGGGTGGAAGCGGGTTCCGCCGGCGTGCCCGGCGCCGAGGGGGACGGGGATGCTTCAGGCATCCGCTCAACCGTCCACCCCAGGACCAGGCACGGGAGGCCCCTCGTGTTCCCCAGATCGACCAGCGCCGTTGTGCTCGGCGCCCTAGTGCTCGCCGTGACCGCAGTCCCCCAGGCCACCGCCGCGCCGGACGCCGCGAGACCGCGCAGCAGCGGCGAGTTCACCCTGACCCTGTCGGGCGCGGACCAGACCTGGACCCGCGCGATCCGCCTGGACTGCCCCGCCGACGAGGCGAGCACCTACCACCCGATGGGCGCGTCCGCGTGCGCCGACCTCGACTCGGTCCGGGGCGACATGGACAAGCTCAAGCGCGTCAGCGAGCTGTGCAGGCCCGAGTACGGACGGCTGGTCGCGACCATCACCGGCCTGTACGACGGCGTCTACGTCGAGTGGAGCAAGGCGTTCCGCGACGAGTGCGTGCTGCACAAGACCACGCGCTCGATCTTCCACTTCTGACCGGCCGCACCGGGCCCGAGAGCCCCCCGGTCCCCGCCGAACCACCCGATCAGGCGCCCTCGCGCCGCCGGGACAGCGCGTGCGCGCCGACCCCCAGCAGGAGCAGCCCGAACCCGCCCGTGGCCAGCGCCCCCACCGACCGCCCCGTCCACGCCAGCCCGTCGCCGTCGGCCACCGCCGGGGGGACCGCCGGGGGAGTCGTGGTGGTCGTCGGCGCGGGTGCGGTCGTCGTGGTCACCACCGGGGCGACGGCCGTGACGGTCGTCGTGGCGGTGTCGTTGGCCGCGTTGTCGTCCACGTTGCCGTTGTACCGGCGCACCCGCGCGCTCGGGCTCACCGGCCCGGCCCGCTCCGCCGTCGCGGTGATCCGCACCGGCGGGAGCGCCGCGCCCGCCGCCACCGGCTCCTGCGTCCCGCACACCACGTCCCGCCCGACCACCGGGCACGTCCACCCGCCCGCCACCGGGCCGATCACCAGCCCCTCGGGCACCGTCACGGTCACCTGCGCCCCGGACATCGGCACGCTGCCCGCGTTGCCCACCACCGCGGTCAGCAGCACCCGGTCGCCGACCTCCGGCTCCGAGCGGTCGACGGTCAGCACGACGGCGAGGTCCTCGACGCGCTGGAACAGCCCGGCGTCCACGGTGAGGTCCTGGGTGATCCCGCTGTCCACGATCTCCACGACCACCGGCTCGCTCAACCCGGTGACCGGGTCGAACACCGAGTCCACGCCGCGCGTGCCCGCGTTCGGCCTCGTGAACACCTTGTAGGAGGGCGGCACCACGCGGACCCGGTACGCGCCCTCCTCGACGCCGACGAAGTAGTACTCGCCCGCCGAGTTCGTGGCCTGCTCCTGCACCACCGCGCCCTGCTCGTCCAGCAGCCGCACGGTGACGCCCGCGATCCCCGGCTCACCGCTGCCCTGGATGCCGTCGCGGTTGAGGTCGTCCCACACGAAGTTCCCGAACGCGCCCTTGGTCATCGCGAAGTTCACCACCTGGTCGGTGGTCCCCGAGATGGTGAAGGGAACCGAGGTCGGTGACGAAGCGCCGTAACCGGGGGCCAGCACGGCCCGGACGATGTAATCCCCTGGGGTGAGGCCGCTGAACGAGTAGCTGCCGTCGGCGGCGGTGCTGGTGGAGCCGACGGACGTGCCGTCGGACCGGATCAGCGAGACGGCGACCCCGGCCAACCGCACCGGTTCGAGCGGGCTGGTCGACCCGTCGCTGATCAGCCCGTCGCTGTTGGTGTCGAAGAACGCCGCGCCGCCCACGCCGCCTGCCTGGGCGAGGGCGACCGGCCCGGCCGGGAGCAGCACGGCGAGGGCGACGAGCACGGCGAGGAGGACCCTGGCGAACACCCTGGCCACGCTCCGCCCCCGTACCCGCCCGCGCCCGCCGGGAACCCCAAGTGAACCGGACCGGGCGACACCCGAGACGTGCCGCCCGGCGGCGGAAGAACAAAGCGGGGGAGCTGGGGTCAGGGGTCAGGGGGCAGCGGTCAGGGCGCACCGGTTCGTGGTCCCGCGCTGCTCCGCAGCGCGGGGATCGACTCCACCAGCGCCCGCGCGTACTCGTGCTCCGGCGCGCCCAGCACCGCCTCCACCGGCCCGTCCTCCACCACCCGCCCCCGGTGCAGCACCGACACCGTGTGCGCCAGCTGCCGCACCAGCGCCAGGTCGTGCGACACGAACACGTACGTCAGCCCCAGCTCCGCCTGGAGCTCCAGCAGCACCTCCACGATCCCCGCCTGCACGCTCACGTCCAGCGCCGACGTCGGCTCGTCCAGCACCACCACGTCCGGCCGCAGCACCAGCGACCTGGCCAGCGCCACCCGCTGCCGCTGCCCGCCCGAGAGCGTGCCCGGCCTGCGCCCGCGCACCCCCTCGTCCAGCCCGACCGCCCGCAGCGCCTCCAGCACCCGCAGCTCCCGCTCGCGCCGCGTCCCCACCTTGAACCGGCCCAGCGACTCGCCCACCAGCCGCTGCACGGTCCACGTCGGGTCCAGCGAGGTGAACGGGTTCTGGTACACCAGCTGCAGGTGCCGCCGCAGCGCCCGCAGCGACGCGTGCGAGCGCCCCGCCACCTCCTCGCCCGCCACCCGGACACCGCCCTCGTCCGGCTCCTCCAGCCCGAGCAGCAGGCGGATCGTGGTCGTCTTGCCCGACCCGGACTCGCCCACCAGCGCGTGCGTGGTCCCGGCCGGGACGGTGAACGACACGCCGTCCACCGCGCGCAGCGACCCGAACGACTTCACCACCCCGGACACCTCGATCTTCGGCGGCCCGGCCGACGCGGCGGCCCTCGCGCGGGCGTCCGCGTGCCGGTCGGGGTTCAGCGCGGGCACGTCCGCGCGCAGCCGCCGCGTGTACTCCTGCGACGGCGAGTCGAACACCTCCGCCGTCGGCCCGGACTCGCGCACCCGCCCGTCCTTGAGCACCACCAGCGAGTCCGCCCGCTCGGCCGCCACCGCCAGGTCGTGGGTGATCAGCAGCAGCCCGATGTCCAGCTCCCGCCCCAGGTTCCCGAGCAGGTCCAGCACGCGCTTCTGGATCGTCACGTCCAGCGCCGACGTCGGCTCGTCCGCCACGACCAGCGCGGGCCTGGGCAGCACGGTCAGCCCGATCAGCACCCGCTGGAGCATCCCGCCGGACAGCTGGTGCGGGTAGGAGTCGAACACCCGGCGCGGCTCGTCCAGGCCGACCTGCGCCAACACCTCCAGCACCGCCGCGCGCCGGTCCACGTCCCCGTCCAGCAGGGCCGCGGCCTCCAGCGCCTGCGCGCCGATCGTGCGCACCGGGTTGAGCGAGCTGGCCGGGTCCTGCGGGACGAACCCGATCCGCCTGCCGCGCAGCGGGCGGAAACCCCGCTCCGGCAACGAGAGCACGTCGCGGCCCTCGAACTCGACCCGCCCGGTCGCCCGCCCCACGCCCTGCGGCAGCAGCCGCAGCACCGCGCGGGCGATCGTGGACTTGCCGGAGCCGGACTCGCCGATCAGCGCGAGCGAGCGGCCCCGAGCCAGGTCGAAGTCCACATCGGACACGACCTCGTTCCCGCCGTACGAGACGGAAAGCCCTTCGACCTTGAGCAGCTGGTCGGTGATCACCCCTGGGTGGTCCGGGGTCAGTCTGTCCTGCGGAGCCATCGGCTGATCCTGTTCACGGAGAGGACGGTCGTGATGATCACCAGCGCGGGCGCGGTGACCAGCCACGGGGCCAGCGGGAAGTCCTTGCCGACCGAGACCAGCAGGCCCCAGTCGGACGCGGGCGGCGGGTCGCCGTAGCCCAGGAACGCCAGCCCCGCGATCACCAGCACGGACAGCCCGAACTGGAGCACCGCCAGGGTCAGCACCGAGCGCGACGCGTTGGGCAGCACGTGCCGCAGCAGCACGTGCCGGCGCGACCCGCCCTGCAGGTGCGAGGACTCGATGAACACCGCCCGCCGGGTCTTGATCACCTCGGCGCGCATCACCCTGGCGAACACCCCGACCGCCGACACCCCGGTCGCGATCGCGGCGTTCACGGTCTGGAAGCCGAGCGCGCTGACCACGACCACCGCCAGCAGGAACGACGGGATCGCCAGCAGCACGTCGACCAGCCTGGCCAGCACCGCGTCCACCCAGCCGCCGAGGAACCCGGCCACCAGCCCCACCAGGCCACCGGCCAGCACGCCGATGCCGACCGCGATCAGCGCGCTGGACACCGACGACGCCGTGCCGTGCACGACGCGGGTGAACAGGTCGCGCCCCAGGTGGTCGGTGCCGAACCAGTGCTCCCAGCCCGGCGGCAGGAACTTGTCGGCGGGCGCCCCGTCCACCGGGCTCGCCGAGGTGAACACCCCCGGCAGCACCGACCAGGCCAGCACCAGCGCCACCACCGCGAACGACAGCAGCACCGTCACCGGCAACCGGGACGCGCTGCGGCGCAACGCCTTCGGCCGCGTGGCCGTGACCGCGGAGACGCTCACCGCGCCACCCCCGCCCGCTCGCGCGCCGCCGCCGCGCCGACCCGCACGCGCGGGTCCAGCAGCGGGTGCACCAGGTCGGCCACCAGGTTCACCACCACGAACACCACCGCCGCCAGCGCCACGACCGCTTGCAGCACCGGCAGGTCCTGCGTCGTCACCGACCGCTCCACCAGCGACCCGACCCCCGTACGCCCGAAGATCTTCTCCGTGATCACCGCGCCGCCCAGCAGCTCCCCGACGGTCAGCGCGACCACCGTCACCACCGGCAGCGACGAGGGCTTGAGCAGGTGCCGCAGCAGCAGCGCCGTGCGCCCGAGGCCCCGCGAGCGGGCCACCGCCGCGTACTCCTGGTCCGACTCGTGGTCCAGGTTCGCGATCAGCACCTCAGCCACCTGCGCCGACACCGGGATGCCCAGCGCGATCGCGGCGAACAGCGTCGCCGTCGGGCCCTCCGAGTCGATCACCCGGAACAGGCCCAGCTGGAACGCGAAGACGTTGATCAGCAGCAGCCCGATCACGAAGTTGGGCACCGACAGGAACAGCGACGGGAACGCCCGCAGCACGCCCTGCCCCCGCGGCAGGCACCGGACACCGGCCGCGACCGCGAACGCCAGCACCAGCGCCACCACCAGCGCGGACAGCGCCAGCACGACCGTCGACCACAGCACCTCGCCGACCAGGTCCGCCACCGGCAGCCCCGAGCGCAGCGAGACCCCGAAGTCCCCGACCAGGAACCGGGTCAGCGACTCCCACAGCTGCTCGTGCACCGGCCGGTCCAGCCCGTAGTAGGCGACGATCGCGGCGATCTCCTCCTCGGTGAACCCGTTCTGCGGGTCGCGCAGGGTGGAGGTCACCGGGTCGCCGGGCAGCACGCTGATCACGACGAACGTGAACGCGTAGGCCAGCAGCACCACCACGGCCGCCTGCGCGACCCTCCCCGCCGCGTACCTGCCGTAGCCGCCGCTCACTCGCCCAGCCAGGCGGTGTAGTAGTTGGCGTACGCGACCCCGTTGTAGGTCACGCCCTGCAGCTTCGGCGACTGCACGTAGAGGCGCTGCACGATCTGGGTCAGCGGGATGAAGTAGCCCTGCTGGAGCACGTGCTCCTGCAGCTCGTCGAGCAGCGGCGCGCGCTCCTCGGTGCTGGACGACCCGGCGACCGCCGCGCTCAGCCGCACCAGCTCCGGGTCGGACTGCCCGAGCCCGAACCAGTTCTCGCCCCGGTTGGCGTCGGTCAGCACGCCCGCGACCGTGCCCGCGTCGATGATGCTGCGGGTCACCTCGTAGGCGGCCACGCTGGGGCTGTTGAACTTGACCCGCTCGCCGTAGGTCACCACGTCGAACGCCTGGATGCTCACCGTGAAGCCGAGCTCGCGCAGCTGCTGGGCCACCAGCTCGTCCACCGACTTCGAGGTCGCCAGGTACGGGTTCGGGTACAGCGTCAGCTCGAGCGCCTTGCCGTCCTTGGACCTCAGCCCGTCCGCGCCCTCGGCCCACCCGGCCTCGTCGAGCAGCTTCGCGGACTTGGCCGCGTCGAACGCGAAGTCCGCGCTGCGGTCGGTCGCGCCGGGCACGGTGGACTGGAAGAACGACTTCGCGGGCAGCCAGTCCTCGGTGTAGACCGTCGAGATGATCTCCTGGCGGTCGATGCCGTGCTGGAGCGCCTGCCGCACCCTCGGGTCGTCGTACGGCGCGACCTTGGTGTTGATCGCGAACCCGCTCACGAACCCCAGGTAGCGCGGCGCCGCGGTGGTGAAGCCCTGCGCCTTGAACGAGGCCAGCTCCTGCGGCGACGGGTTGTACGCCACGTCCGCCTGGTTCGACCGCACGGCCGCGGTGCGCAGCGACGGCTCGGCCACGATCTTGTACGTGATCGACTCCAACCGCGCCGGACCGCTGTGGTCCAGGGCCTCCGGAGCCCAGTCGTAGTCGGGGCGCTTCTTCAGCACGACGCTGTCGCCCTGCTTCCACGACTCGACGGTGAACGGGCCGCTGCCGATGTCGTTGGACAGGTCCGCCTGCTCCTCGGCGGGCAGCGCCAGCGTCTTCGGAGAGATCAGGATCGACCCGTGGTAGCCCAGGGTCGGGACGAACCCCAGCGTGGGCGCGGAGAAGAGCACCTTGACCGTGGTGGCGTCCACCGCCTCGGCCCGCTGGTAGGTCTTCGGGAACAGGCCGATCGGGTTGATCCCCTTGTCCGGCGCGCCCTTCGACCAGACGTCCAGGTTCGCGACCACGGCGCTCGCGTCCAGCGGCGTGCCGTCGGAGAACGTGACGCCCTCGCGCAGCCTCAGGGTGAACTCGGTCGCGGTCTCGTTCTGCTCCCACTCGCGGGCGACCCACGGGCTGGTCGTGCCGTTCTCGTCGACGTAGACGAGCTTGTCGGTGACGTGCCCCCAGATGTGGCCCTG
Organism: Actinosynnema mirum DSM 43827; assembly: GCF_000023245.1. Classification (GTDB taxonomy): domain Bacteria; phylum Actinomycetota; class Actinomycetes; order Mycobacteriales; family Pseudonocardiaceae; genus Actinosynnema; species Actinosynnema mirum. The sequence goes on along the minus strand of NC_013093.1, from coordinate 5,085,704 downwards.
GAAGCTGGAGATGGCGCTGTTGTTGGGGATCCAGGTGTCGCCGAGCGAGTCGATCAGGAACGTCAGGTCCCCGCCCTGCCTCGGCTCACCCGAACCGCCCTGCCGCGCCGCGACGCCGGAACCGCAGGCGGCCAGCGCGGCGGCGGCCACGAGGCCCGCGACGAGCCGCAGGGCGCGGCGGGGGGATCGGCGGCGGGGGGACGGGCGGGACGTGTTCACGGGGGTGCTCCTCTAGTGGGCGTGCGGTGGGCGCTCGGGCACGGCACGAACGTAGGAGCGGGTCGTGAGCACGGTCCAAGATGAAAACGGGATGGGTACCCATCGAGGATGCCGATGAGCTGAAAGCGCTGGTCACGGCCGTGAGTCGGTACCGTCGGCCAGGGGGCGGACCGGTGTCCAACGGGTGGGAGCGGTTGATGGGGCAGAGCCGGGAGACCAGCGCGCACTGGGGTTCCTGCCTGGTGGAGGTCGACGGCGACGGGCTCACCGCGCGCCCGCACCCCGACGACCCCGACGCCTCGCCCGCGATCGGCAACGTCGACGCCTACCGGCACCGCTCGCGGGTCACCCGGCCCGCCGTGCGGCGGCGCCGGCTGGAGAACGGGCCCGGACCGGACGGGCGGCGCGGCGACCCCGGCGACGAGCACGTCGAGGTCGACTGGGACACCGCGCTCGACCTGGTCGCCGGGGAGCTGCGGCGGGTGCGCGCCGAGCACGGCCCCAGCGCGGTGTTCGGCGGCTCCTACGGGTGGGGCAGCGCGGGAAGGCTGCACCACGCGCAGAGCCAGCTGCACCGGTTCCTCAACGTCACCGGCGGGTGCACGCGGTCGGTCGGCGACTACAGCAGGGGCGCGAGCCTGGTGCTGCTGCCGCGCCTGATCGGCGGCGCCGCCGCGCTCGACCTGCGCCGCAGGCCCGCGTCCTGGCAGCACATCGCCGCGCACACCGACCTGCTCGTCACCTTCGGCGGGCTTCGCCGCTCCAACACCTGGGTGGCGCCCGGCGGGCACAGCAGGCACCTCGGCTCCGCCCTCGCCCGCGCCGCCGCCAGGACCACGGAGGTGGTGAGCCTGTCGGCGTGGCGCGACGACGCGTGGGACGGGCTGGGCGCCGAGTGGGTCGGCGTCCTGCCCGGCACGGACACCGCCGTGTCCCTCGCGCTGATCCACGTGCTGGTGGTGGAGGGCTTGGCGGACGACGAGTTCCTGGCCCGCTGCGCGGTCGGGGCCGACGTGGTGCGCGCGCACGTGTCGGGGCGGGACGACGGGGCGCCCAAGACCCCGGAGTGGGCGAGCGGATCAGCCGGACGCCCGCGCCGGTGATCCGGGACCTGGCGCGGCGGATGGCGCGCGGGCGGACCCTGGTCAACGTCGCGTACGCCGCGCAGCGCGGGGAGCGCGGGGAGCAGGCGGTGTTCGCGGCGCTGACCCTCGCGGCGTTCCTCGGGCGGATCGGGTCGCCCGGCGGCGGGTTCGCGCACGGGTTCGGCTCGATGGGCGACTACGGCGTGGGCGTGGCGGGACCGCCGCTGCCGACCTTCCCGCAGGGGAGCAACCCGGTGCCGGACTTCATTCCGTGCGCCAGGATCAGCGACCTGCTGCTCGACCCCGGCGCGACGATCCCGTACGACGGCGGCGTCGTGCGCTTCCCCGACACCCGGCTCGTCCACTGGGCCGGTGGCAACCCGTTCCACCACCACCAGGACCTCAAGCGGTTGCTGCGCGCTATGTCCACAGTGGACACCACGGTGGTGGACGAGACGCACTGGACCGCCACCGCCCGGCACGCCGACGTGGTGCTCCCGGCCGCGAGCAGCCTGGAGCGCGACGACCTCGCGGCGGGCGCGGGGGACCGGCGGCTGCGGGCGGTGCGGCGGGTGCTGGAACCGGTCGGGCAGGCCCGCGAGGAGTTCTGGATCCACGCGCGGCTCGCGGAGCGGCTCGGCGCGGGGGGAGGCGTTCACCGAGGGGCTCGACTCGCGCGGCTGGCTGGAGCGGATCCACGAGCGGTGGCGGGCCGCGCCCGGCTCGCCGCCCGCGCCGTCGTTCGACCGGTTCTGGCGCGACGGCGGCGTCGACCTGCGCGCCGAGCCGTACCGGGACGCGGTGTTCACCGACTTCCGCGCCGATCCGGAGCGGTTCCCGCTGGACACGCCCAGCGGGAAGCTGGAGCTGGTCTCGGCCGTGATCGCCGGGTTCGGGCTGCCGGACGTCGCCGGGCACGCTGGGGGCCCGGCCAATCAAAAGAACAAACCCGCTGAGCTCCGACGGGGAACCGCGGTGCGGCGGTTCGTGGTCTCGCGCTGCTGCGCAGCGCGGGGCGGGAACCGGTGCGGCTCAACCCGGCCGACGCCCGCGCGCGCGGTCTGCGCGCCGGTGATGTCGCGCTCGTGCGCAGCCCGCAGGGCAGCCTGCTCGCCGGGGTCGCGCTGGACGACGGGCTGCTGCCCGGTGTCGCCCGGATGCATACCGGCGCCTGGTGCGACCCGAGCGCGCCGCACGTGGCCGACTGCGTCGCGGGCAACGTCAACGTGCTCACCCGCGACGCCCCCACCTCCACGCTCACCCAGGCCACCAGCGGGGCGCACGTGCCGGTCGCGATCACCCGGCACGACGGCGAGCTCCCGCCGGTGCGGGCCCACGACCCCCCGCTGTCGCTCGGGTGACGGTCGCTCAGGTGACCGTCGCCCGGCGGGGTGGCTTTGCTACGGTGGGTCGACCGGAGAAGGGGGGCCACGTGAGCGACGCCGAGCGAGCCCCCGAGCGGACCTCCCGGCGGTCGGCCAGCCGGGGCAGCCTGTCGCTGGCGCTGACCGCCCTCACCCTGGCCAGCCTGGTCCTGCTCTACCCGCTCGCCCCCGTCCCCGCGCTCGCCGCGCTGGTCAGCGGGGTGCTCGGGATGCGGGTCAAGGGCGAGCCGAAGGTGCGGCACCTGGTGGCGTGCGTGGTGGGCGGGTTCGTGCTGCTGCTCTTCGCGGCGGCGCTGGTCGAGCTGCTGCCCGTGACGACCACGGTGACGGTGCGCTGAGCCGCGACGGCGTCCCCCGGAAGCCCCCCACCCCGGTGCCGCGGCCCCGCCGTCACCGCCCCAGCGGCCCGGTCACCGCCCCCGCAGCGTCCGAGACGGCGGCTCCCCGTGCGCCTCCCGGTAGTGCGTGCTGAACACCCCCGGCCTGCTGTACCCCCACCGCAGCGCCACCTCGGTCACCGTCGTGCTGCCCGGCTCCGCCGCCAGGAGCTGCGCCCGCGCCCCGTCCAGCCGCACCCGCCGCAGGTAGGCGGTCGGCGTGGTCCCCAGGTGCCTGCGGAACGCCAGCTGGATCGCGCGCGGCGTCACGTGCGCCGCCGCCGCGATCTCCGCCGCGCTCAGGTCCCGCCCCGCGTTGGCCTCGATGAACGCCACCGCCCTGCGCACCGTGCGCGGGTGCGCGTCGCGGCTGTCCGCCGCGCTCGGCCCGACCGGCGCGGTGGTCGGGAACGCCGCCAGCACCGCCGCCGCCAGGTACCGGGTCGCGGCCCCCACCAGCAGCGGGCTCGCGGTGGCCCCCGGCGCGGCCAGCACGTCGTCCCGCACGTGGTCGATCACCCTCCGCAGGGTCGCCGCGGTCACCGCGTCGACCGGGCGGTGGTCCAGCAGCCGCACCTGCTCCTCGCCGCCGACGACCTGGTTCAGCAGCGCCGGGTCCAGCATCGTGATGCTGTACCGCGCCTGGCGGGCGCGCCCCTGGTACGGCCGGTCCGGCTGGGCGAACGAGAACAGGTCGCCCGGCCCGAACGTCCCGGCCTCCCGCCAGTCCGCGGGCCGGTGCCGGTCGATCACGCCGGTCCGGATGTCGCACAGGCAGATCTTGCCCAGCGGCTCCACGCTGTAGTTCATGTCGAACGTGAGCGCCACCTCGTCCGCGCTCACGGCGCCACCGGCCACCCTGGTGATGCGCGCCCCCGACCGCCCCGTCGAGCTGCCGATCCGCAGCGGCGCGTAGTGCTTGATCAGGAACTCCTCGGTGGTCTCCAGGTCGGTGCTGTCGAACACCACCTGACCCCCGTCACCCCCGTCCTCCCGCGAGCCCTCCACCCGCTCGTGCCCCGCCTCCACCTGCGCCAACCTCCTCCCAGCGTCGCCCGGCCCGCGCCGGGACGCACTGGAGAGGATGCCAAAACCGGGGTGCCCCAGGTGGATGCCGTCCCTCCACGAACGGGTGAGATGGGTCGGGTGGGCAAGCGCTCTCCGCAGCGGCCCGCTTACCCGCGCCCACCGCTGAACGAGCGCCGGTACTCGCGCGGTGTGGTGCGGGTGAACCGGCCGAAGTGGTGCCGGAACGTGCTCGGCGAGCGGAACCCCACCTCGCGCGCGATCCGGTCCACCGGCAGGTCGGTCACCTCCAGCAGCTCCTTCGCCCGGCGCACGCGGGTGCGCAGCAGCCAGTGCACCGGGGTCGTCCCCACGCCCGCGGCGAACCGGCGGCTGAACGTGCGCGGGCTCATCGCCGCGTGCCTGGCCAGGTCGGCCAGCGTCAGGTCCTCGGCCAGGTGCTCCTCGGCCCAGCGCAGCGTCGCGGCCAGCTCGTCGGGCCGCGCGGGCGTGCGGTAGTCGATGAACTGCGACTGGCCGCCCTCCCGCCGCATCGGCGCGACCAGGTAGCGGGCGGTGGCCGCCGCGACCCCGGCGCCCAGGTCCAGCTCCACCAGGTGCAGGCACAGGTCCAGCGCGGCGGTCACCCCGGCCGCGCTGTACACGCCGTCCTGCCCGGTGAACAGCCGGTCGGTCTCCAGCCGCACGGCCGGGAAGCGGCGGGCGAACTCGTCGGCGAAGTGCCAGTGCGTGGTCGCCGGGCGGCCGTCCATCAGCCCGGTGGCCGCGACCGTGAACGCGCCGACGCACAGCGAGGCCACCCGCGCGCCGCGCTCGTGGGCGGCGAGCAGCAGGTCCCGCACCCGCGCCGGGGGAGGGTCGAGCGAGCCGCCGGTCGCCGGGACCACCACGGTGTCCGCGCCGTCGGCCCACGACCAGTCGTGCTCGGCGCGCACCGAGAACGACGGCGGCCCGGTCAGCGCCGCGCTCGGCGCCCACTCCCGGCTCCCCACCACGCCCACCCGGTAGGCCGGGGCTCCCCGCTTGAAGTTCGCGATCTCGAAGACCTGCACGGCCGTGGCCAGCTCGATCCCGACCACGTCGTCCTGCGCGAGTACCGCCACCCGGTGCATGGCGCGATCTTAGAACTCATTGGCGTTCACGCCGCTCACCCGAGCGGGCGGGCGCGGGCACGCTGAGGAGGTCCCGACCAACCAGGAGGTCACCCGATGTCCGCCGAACGGCCCGTCGTCGCGATGCTGCTCTACCCCGGCTTCACCCACCTCGACCTGATCGGCCCGCACGCGGTCTGGAGCCCGTGGATGGACGTCCACCTGGTGTGGCGCACGCTCGACCCGGTCGCCTCCGACAGCGGGCTCCGGGTGGTGCCCACCACCACGTTCGAGGACTGCCCGCGCGACGTCGACGTCCTCTTCGTCCCCGGCGGCACCGGCACCGGGGACGTGCTGCTCGACGCCGGGGCGCTGGCGCTCACCGCCGAGCTGGGCGCGAGCGCCCGCTACGTCACCTCGGTGTGCACCGGGTCGCTGGTGCTCGGCGGCGCGGGCCTGCTGGACGGCCACCGCGCGGGCACGCACTGGGCGTTCCGCGAGCTGCTGGCCCCGCTGGGCGCGCAGGTCGTGCCCGAGCGGGTCGTGGTCGACCGCAACCGGATCACCGGCGGCGGGGTCACGGCGGGCATCGACTTCGGGCTCACCGTCCTGGCCGAGCTGCTCGGGGAGCCGAGGGCGCGCTTCACCCAGCTCGGCCTGGAGTACGACCCCGCCCCGCCGTTCGACTGCGGCAGCCCGGAGAAGGCCGGACCGGAGCTGGTCGAGCAGGTGCGGGAGGTGTTCGTGGGGGACAACCGGAAGATGGAGGACGCCGTGACCGCCCTGGCCGCCGCGCGCTCGGGCGCGCCCGCCTGAGCGCGCGGCGGGGAATCCCTGCGGGTGGCCCGGTAACGGTTGTGCCGGGCCACCCGCAGCTCACCCCATCGCCGTCACGGCCGCGTCGCAGGCCCGCAGCGCCGACGGCGCCACGCGGCGCACGCGCGGGTCCCCGTCGTCCAGCAGCCCCTGGAACACCCCCTGGCCGCGCTCACCTCCCGTGCTGCCACGCGGCAGTGCTCGGCATCGCCCCCGTCGCCGACGTGCACTCGTACACGTCGCCCTGGTGGTGCACCGCCCCCGACGAAAACGCCCGCGCCGCTAGCCCGGCGCCCCGTGGCCCAGCACCCGCCGTCCGGCCGCCAGCAGCGCCGCGTCCTCCTGCGGCGGGTGCACGCGCACGCACAGCACGTCCCGCAGGTGCCGCTCCAGGGGGTTGCGCCGGGACAGCGCCGGGTTCCCGAGCGCGGCCACCGCCGTCTGCACCGCCGCGACCACCGCCCGCGCGATCGACGCCTTGACCACCGGCAGCTGCGGCAGCACCGACTCGTCCCCGGCCTCCACCCGCAGCAGGGCGCCGTGCAGCAGCGTCTCCGCGACCGCGATCTGCGCGTCGACCTCCCCGGCGACCACCTGGATCCGCTCGGTGGTCGCGATCGGCCTCCCCAACCCGGCGGGCGCCCGCGTCCGGGCGAAGTCCACGAACGCCGTCCGCGCCGCCCGCGCGACCCCGACGTACAGCGCCGAGTGCGCGAACCCGCCCGGCCCGGTGGTCGCGGCCGGGTCGCGGTAGCGGCCGTCCGCGCCGCGCGGGATCTCCACGAACGCCTCCTGCGGCAGCTCGACGTCCCGGTACACCACGTCGTGCGTGTTGGAGGCCCGCAACCCCAGGTGGTCCCAGGTCTCCACCCACCCGATGCCCGGCAGGTCCGCCGCGACCAGCGCGTGCCCGACCCTCGGCGGCTCGACGCCCGGCTCCTCGGCCACCACCCACACCACGTGGCACACCAGCGCCGAACCCCCTGTGGCGTAAGCCTTCCGGCCGTTGAGCACCCACCCGGACGCGGTGCGCCGCAGCGTCGTCGCGGGCAGCCCACCACGCGCGGGCGCGCCCAGCTCCGGCTCGGCCCGCACCGCGTTCACCGGCGCGGGCCCGCGCGCCGACCGCTCCAGCACGTCCGCGTACAGCCCCTCCGGCCAGTGCGGGCGCGCGGCCTCGGAGGCGTGCGCCGCCAGGGTGTTCGCCGCGATCAGCGCCACCGACGGGTCGCCCTCGCCCAGCGCGGTCAGCACCCGCGCCACGTCCCGGTGCCCCAGCCCCGGACCGCCGTGCCGCCGCGCCACCGACGCGGTCAGCAGCCCGGCCCGGTGCGCGACCTCCAGGCCCCGCAACGGGATCGCGCCGCTGCGGTCGTACTCCTCGGCGGTCGCCGCGACCTCCGCCGTGACCCTCGCGAGCGCGCCCTCCGACAGGTCCGGCGTCGGAAACCCTTTTGCCGCAACAACCCCGGTCACCGCACCGACCCCTGTCACTGCCCTGCCGCCGCGAACCGCCGGTAGTCCTCGCCGTAGTTGCCCAGGTGCTCGGACTGGAGCGTCCCGCGCGTGCCGGTCGCCTCGCGGTGCGCGAGTTCCTGGCGCACCAGGGGAAGCACGTGCTTCCCGTAGTCCACCGCGTCCGCGAGCGTGTCGTAGCCCCGGATGCTGACCAGGTCCGCGCCCCGGTCCACGTAGTCCAGGATCGCCGCCGCCACCGTCTCGGGCGAGCCGACCAGCGCCGTCGACGCGCCCGCCGCGTTCGTCACCGCCGCCGTCCTGGTCCACAGCGCCCGGTCGTACAGCTCGGACCGCTCGGCGAACGACAGCGCACGCTGCGACCCCACGTTCTGCGGCGCGTGCTGGTGGTGCTTCTGCTTGCCGTACGCGGACTTCGCGAACGTCTCGCCGATCCTCGCCACGTACTCGTGGGCCTTGCGCCACGCCAGCTCGTCCGTCTCGGCGACGATCGGGCGGAACGTCACCCAGATCCTCGGCAGCGTCGTGCGACCGGCGGCGCGCGCGATCGCGTGCACCCGCTCGATCTCGCCGCGCAGGTCGTCCAGCGGCTCGCCCCAGAAGCTGAACACGTCCGCCTGCTCGCCGCCGACCTGGAACGCCTGGTCGGACTGGCCGCCGATCGAGATCGGGATGGTCTCGCCGTGCGGGGCGAAGCCGGGGCCGAAGTCGTCGAACCGGTAGAACTCGCCCTCGTGGCTGAACGGCGCCCGCTCGCTCCAGGCCCGCCGCAGCAGGTCGACGTACTCGGCGGTGCGCGCGTAGCGGCGGTCCTTCGGCAGGTAGTCGCCCTGCCTGGCCTGCTCGGCGTCGCTGCCGCCGGAGATCAGGTGCACCACCGCCCTGCCCTCGGTGAGCTGGTCGAGCGTCGCGAGCTTCTGCGCCGCCACCAGGGGGAACGTGGTGTTCGGGCGCAGCGCCACGATCGGCCTGATCCGCTCGGTCAGCTGGCCGACGGCCGAGGCGACGACGAACGAGTCGGCGCTGTTCGAGCCGTAGGGCAGCAGCGTGTAGTCGTAGCCCCCGTCCTCCAGCGCCCGCACGTACTTCCGGAAGTAGTCGAGGTCGATCCCCCTGGTGGGGACCGGGTCCAGCTCGGTGGACGGGTTCAGGTGCGAGAGGCTGATGAACTCGACCTTCCGCGCCGCGGTGTCGGGGATCTGCGGGGTGAAGACGGGTGCGCTGGTCACGGCCCCGAACGTAGGGGCCGGTCGCGGCGGGCGTCCAAGACAAGAGCGCGATGGGTTCCGATAGTGCCGGGTTATGGTCGGCCGCCGCGCGATCACGCGCCCTGCGCCGCCGCCGCGCCCGGCACGAGCTGCAGGTGGGGCCGCTGCGCGAAGAACTCCACGCCCGCGCTCAGCGCCGCCCGCTCCACGCCCGCGTCCAGCCCGCGCCGCGACACCATGCGCAGGTGCGTCGTGCCCGCCTCCGGCAGGTCCGAGCACACCACGAGCCCCTGCGGGCGCGACCCGGCGTTGGGCAGCAGCGCCACCCCGAGCCCGGCCCTGACCCCGGCCAGCACGCCCTCCAGGGTCGTGGACTGCGCGGTGACCTGGACCTGGTGGCCCTCGCCGGTCAGCACGGACAGCGCCCGCTCCCGCAACCCGCACGGCTCCTCGAACGCCACCAGCGGCCACGTCCCGCTCGCGCCGTCGGGCTGCCAGCCGCGCGCGGCGTACCACACCAGCGGCAGCCGCCCCACCAGGTGACCGGGCCCCTGGCCGCCGGGGTCGAGCACGAACGCGAAGTCCACCGCGCCCTTGTGCACCGACTCGGCCAGCTGCGTGGACCGCCCGATCTCGAACCGCGTCGAGCAGTCCGGGAACGCCTCCCGCAGCGCCCTGATCATCTCCGGCAGCACCTGGCCCGCGCTGTGCTCGGTCGACCCGACCACGATCGTCCGCTCCGGCCGCGCCTCCAGCCTGCGCAGCGACGCGTCGTGCACCTCGATGATCCGCCTCGCCTCGGCCAGCACGCGCTCGCCCTCGTGCGTGAACCGCATGTTCCGGCCGTCCCGCTCGAACAGCTTGCGCTTGAGGCCGCGCTCCAGCAGCCGCACGTGCTGGCTGAGCGCGGGCTGGCTGATGTGCCTGACCGCCGCCGCCTTGCCGAACCCACCGCACTCGGCGATCGCGACCAGTGTCCGCAGGTGTTCGAGGTCGAGTGAGTTCGCCATGCCCCCGATTAGAGCCGACCCCGGTGGTCGTGGGACACCGCTGCCGGCATGTGGGACTCGTCCGCGCCACCCCTTGACCGGGATCGATCCATCGCGCTCCCGCATGGGAAGCGATCGAGGAACGCTCTTGGACGCGGCGCGCGGGGGCGGGCGAGGCTGGGGTGGACTGCGGGTCGGAGCCGGGGAGGGGAGCGCCATGGGCCACGAGGTCGCGCGTGATCGGGCGGCGGTGCTGGAGGCGGCGCGCGGGGCGGGGCCGGAGCGGGCGGCGGCGCCGGGAGCGGTGAGCGAACCGAGTTCGGAGCGGGCGGCGCTGTCGGAGGCGGGTCGTGGAGCTGGCTTGGACCCGGCGCGGCTGCGGGCGGCGTTCGGCGCGTTCCCGAGCGGCGTGGTGGCGGTGGCGGCCGAGGTCGGCGGCAGGCTCGTGGGCCTGTGCGCGAGCTCCTTCACGTCGGTCTCCCTCGACCCGCCGCTGGTGTCGTTCTCGATCGCCACGGGCTCCCGGACGTGGCCGTCGCTGCGCGGGGCCGCCCGGATCGGCGTGACCGTGCTGGCCGACCACCACGGCCTGGTGGCCCGGCAGCTCGCTGGTCCCGCCGAGGACCGCTTCACCGGGCTGGACCCGGTGGTGGGGGAGGGCGGCGCGGTCACCCTGGCGGACGGGGTGGCGTGGTTCGAGACGTCCCTGGAGCGCGGCGTGGAGGCGGGCGACCACACCATCGTCCTGCTGCGCCTGCACTCCGCCGCGCACACCCCCGGAACCCCGCTGGTGTTCCACCACAGCGGTTTCGGCCTGCGCGCCTGCTAGCGCGGCCCCGGTGTTCCGTATCGTGCGAACCGCACCCCTTCGGCGGCAGCCGCGCGTCCTCCGACTGGCTGCGGGAGCGGTTCGGCTGGGCGGTGGAGCGCGGCTGGGCGCGCGCCATCGAGGAGCACGCGGGCGACGACGAGCCGCTCGACGTGTTCTTCCGGCTCGCCGAGGAGCACCGGCGGGAGCAGCTGCCCGACCCGCGCGCCCGACCCGCGCGCCTGACCCCGTCAGCGCGCCAGGGTCCCGCCCACGTCCGCCAGCAGCTCCGACACCAGCACCGGGTCCAGCCCGCTGAACGGCGGGTCGCCGGGGTCGCGGCCGGGACCGCCGGTCGCCGACAGGCGCAGCTCGCCCAGCAGCAGGTGCGGGAGGTGCTCGAAGGACGAGAACGGCAACCCCCGGTCCAGGTCGAGCAGCGCCCAGCGCCCCTCGTCCAGGCGCCTGCGCAGCCACGGCGGCGCGGACGGCGCAGCGGAGGCGTCCCGGCTCCAGCCCTTGCCGATCAACCCCAGCAGCCTGCCCGGCGCGGCCTTCTCCCCGGCGAAGCGCGACAGCGACGACCCCGCCCGCTCGGCCTCGGTGAGCGCCGCCCACGGCCTGCCCAGCTGCGGGAACGGCTGCACCACCTCGTAGTCGGCGAACAGCTCCGACCACACCGGGATCGCCCCGGCCAGGTGCAGCGGGTGCGCGAGGCCGATCACCGCGTCGTCGGCGAGCTCCACCAGCGCGTCCGCCACGTCGGCCGCCGTGCGGTCCTCCGCCAGGCGGAACGGCCGCGGCCCGTCCTCGGCGAACACCGCCCACACCAGCCGCAGCGCCAGGTGGGACAGCAGCGGGTGGGTGGTGAACAGCGCGCGGAACTCGTCCCCGCGCCACCGCCTCCCCACCACCATCGCCCGCTCCAGCCGCTCGGCCTGCTCGGCGGCGACCTTCGTGATCTCCTTGCGCAGCAACGAGAACCGGGCGCGCGCGGCGGCGGCCAGCTCCGGGTCGTCGGTCGCGGCCGGGGTGGGAGCGCTCTTGCGGCGCCTGCCGTCCGGGAGCACCACCAGCGGCGTCAGGGACCGGTCGAACTCGACCGGGAAGGAGCGCGGCCCGTAGTCCAGGACCACCCCCGCGCCGATCCCGCAGTCGGGGACCAGCCGGTCGGCCAGCTGCTCAGGGTCCAGCCCCGCCCCGGCGGCGGCGAGGGCGATCGCCTCCGCCGCCCGCTCCCGCAGTCCCTTGGTGGAACCCTTGCGCGCCAACAGGTCCACGGCCCGCAGCGCGGTGTCGGTGCCGATCGAGCCGAGCGCGCCCAGCCCGGTCACCGCACGCTGGAACGCCCCCTCACCCGGCCAGCGGTCGATCAGCCCGGCCAGCTCGCGCGCGGTCTCGTCGTCGCCGATCACGCCCTGCGCGGTCAGCGCCCAGCCGCCCGCCGGGAGCGCGCCCTCGGCCAGCCAGGCGCGCAGCAGCGCCCGGCCGAACGCCGCCAGCGACGCCGGGTCGCACACCTCGCGCACCGGGACCAGCCCGGCGCGCCGGGCGCGCTCGTCGGGCACGGCCAGCACCGCCAGCAGGTTCGCCACCGCCGCGGCGGGCAGCGCGGGACCGCCGTCGCGCAGCAGCACCGGCGGCAGGGTGAGCGGGTTCGCCCACTCCGGCGTCGACGGCCGGGTGCGCGGCAGCAGCGCCAGCGGGTCGCGGTCGAACAGCGCGCGCACCCCGGCCTCCGCCCCCGGCCCGTACTCGGCGGCCACCGCCAGCACCGCGTCCTCGCCGAGGTCGTCCGCGACCAGCCGCAACGCCCGCTCGGCGGCCCGGCGCGGGCCCTCCCGCGTCCCCAGCGCGGCCGGGACCAGCGGGCGCGCCGCCTCCACGCCGTGCCGGGCGAAGTAGGCCGCCGCCGGGCCGCGCATGGACTTGAGCCGGTCGCCCCACTCGGCGAACAGGGTCGCGATCGCCGCGCTCACCAGCGGGGCCGCCACCTCGACCGCGCGGTCCCGCCGGGTCGCCCCGACGTGCGCGACTACACCCGCCGCGTCCACCCCGAACCGGGCGACCAGCCGCGGTCCCCAGGCCCAGAAGCCGCCCGCGTTCTCCGGCCGCCACGCCACGACCACCCGCCGGGCAGGCTCCTCGGGCGCGAGCAGCAGCACCGGGTGCCCGGCCTGACCGTCGTTCGCGCGCGCCACCTCGTCGAGCGCCCGCGACCAGTCGGCGGGCGCGGTCGGGTCGGTGAGCAAGGAGAACAGCTCCCGCTCCAGCCACTCCTCGCGCTCACCCGGCCGCCACACCACGCCGGGCCGGTCGATCGGCGTCAACCCCGGCACCACCACCCGCTCGACCACCGGGGCGACCTCCCACGGCGGGTCGACCAGCGGGCGCGGCAACCGCACCGGCTCGTCGGCACGCGCCTCCGGCAGCGGGTCGGCGGGCGCGGGCAGCAGCTCCGCCGGCGCCAACCTCGCGGCGCGCTCGGGGAAGCGCTTCACCGCGTCCCGCAACGGTTTCACACCCGGCGGACCCTGCCCGGCCAGCACCGCGAACGCCTCGTCCAGCGGGAACTCCGCGACCAGCCCGAGCACCCGCTTGCGGGCCGCCGCGGGCAGCCGGGGCAGCCACCGCACGAGCGTGGGCAGCACGCCCTCCGGCCCCACCGCGTCGACCAGGGTCGGCAGCACCCAGGACGGCGCCGTCACCCCCTCGACGGGGCAGCGGTCCACCAGCGCCTCCAACCACTCCCGGTCGCCGACCGAGCCCAGGAACAACCAGGGCGTGATGAACGCGGACCTGAGCCCCGCCAGCTCCTCGAACAGCGGCCCGACCCAGCCGGTCTCGGTGGGCAGCAGGAACGCGGCCAGGGTGCGGCCCCTGAGCGTGCCCCGGTGCGCGGCCACCCGCTCGACCGCCGCCGCGTGCTCGGCGTCCGACGCGGCGGCCAGCGCGTGCCGCACGCGGGCGAGCGGCCGGTGCCCCGCCCAGCTCCACTCGACGGCCTCGGTGTCGAACCGGCCGGTCAGCGCCCCGTCGCGGTCGATCCGGTGCAGCGCGGAGCAGAGCGCCGCCTCGGCGGCGAACACCACCCCGTGCTCGGCGACCCACGCGTCCACGAAGCAGGCGGTCTCCTCCGCCTGCCACGTCCCCGAGGCGTGCTCCACGATCCGGTGGACGATCCCGGCGCTGACCGGTCCGGGGGCGGCGAGGTGCTCCTCCAGGGCGTTCGCGAGCGCGCCGCCGCGCCCGTCCTCGGCGAGCGACTCGCGCGCGGCGGCGATCAGCCCGCGCACCCGCTCGGCGGCGTCGGGCGTCAGGGCGCGCCCCTCACGCCCGTCACCCCGGCGCGGCAGGACCTGCCGCGCCTGCGCCCCGCCCATCACGTAGGCGTCCTCCGAGGACACTCGCCCACCCATGCCCGACCCCCTGCGACCCGATACCGGGACGATAGCGGCGGGCACCGACGATGTCGGGGTTTTCGCAGGTCCCGGCTCCTGCGGAGGGTGACCGGGCGGACACGGGCTACCTGGCCCTGCGGGGCACCTCGGTGGTCTCTGCCTCCGGGAGGTCCGGGCCCAGGCGCAAGCGCTCCAGGAAGCGGACCACCAGGGCGGCGGCGGTGCGGTGGGTCTGGTTGTTCAGCGCGTCGTGCGCGGTGCCCGCGATGCCCACCAGCTCGCCGTCCGGCAGCCGGGAGAACCAGTCACGGGAGGCGTCCGCGCTGGTCAGGGGGTCGTCCACGCCGCGCAGGCCCAGGACCGGGACCACCACGTCCTCCGGTGCGGCCCGCTCCGCCCAGTCCGGGGGAGGCGCGGTCCACAGGCTGCCCCGGTGCAGCGCGGTCTCGTCGGAGAGGCGGGCGCGGTGGGTGGGACAGGTGGTGCGGGCGTCCAGCTCGGACTCCCAACCGGGCGCCTGCCCGTCAACCGGCTTCCCGACCTGGTCCCCGACCTGGTCCCCGAGCGGCAGCCCGGCCAGCACCGCGCCGTCCGCCGCGACCGCGCCCTCGGCCAGCAGCAGCGCCGCGAACAGCGCGCCCGCGTCCGAGCCGAGCAGCACGTGCGGCCTCGGCGCGTCCCCCTCGTCCGCCAGCACCGCCTTCACCTCCGCCGCGACCCCGGCCGGGTCGAGCGCCGGGTCGGCGGTGATCCGCACGCGGTAGGCGTCCGCCGCCAGGCGCGCGCCCAACCGCTCGTACACGGCGGCGCCCTCACCCCGTCCGGGCAGCACCACGACGGTGCCGCGCGGGCCCAGGTGGGCGGGGTTGTCGTACGAGGTGGTCATGCTCGGCTCCCAAGGTCGTGGTGCGCCATCAGCCGATGGCCTTGCCGGGGTTCAGGACGCCCGCCGGGTCGAACACCGCTTTGATCCGCCGGTGCAGCTCCAGCACCGGCTCGCCCAGCTCCGCCGCCAACCAGGGCCGCTTGAGGGCGCCGACGCCGTGCTCGCCGGTGAGCGTGCCGCCCACCGCGAGCGCCTGCTCGAAGATCGCCGCGACCGCGCGCTCCACCCGCTCCGGCGGTGCGCTGCCGGCCAGCACGATCGGGTGCAGGTTGCCGTCGCCGACGTGCGCGAACACGAAGATCCGCACCCCGGTCGCCTCGGCGATGCCCCCGATCGCCCGGATCGTCTCGGCGATCCGGCCCCTGGGCACCGCGACGTCCTCGATCAGCACCCGCCCGTGCCGCTCGATCGCGGGCAGCGCGGCCCGCCGGGTGGCCACCAGGCGGGCGGCGACCTCGGGGTCGGTGGTGGTCTCCAGCGCGGTGGCGAGCGGCCGGACCACCCGCGCCGCCTCCGCCAGCTCCTGCTCCGCACCGAAGCCGTCGGTCTGGAGCAGCAGGAACACCTCGCCCCTGCGGTGCAGGTCACCGCCCTGGGCCTGGTCGACGGCGCGCAGCGTCGGCCCGTCCAGCAGCTCGGCGGTGGACGGCCGGACGCCCGCGCGCTGCAGCGCGGTCACCGCCGCGACGGCGTCCTCGGCGGTCGCGAAGAACGCGCCGGCGGTGGCCGTGCGCACCGGCAGCGGTGAGAGCCGCAGCGTCGCCCCGACCACCACCCCGAGCGTGCCCTCGGACCCGACGACCAGCCCGGTCAGGTCGTACCCGGTGACCCCCTTGACCGTGCGCCGCCCGGTGCTGACCAGCGACCCGTCGCCGAGCACCACGTCGAGCCCGAGCACCGCGTCGCGGGTCACCCCGTACTTGACGCACCGCAGCCCGCCCGCGTTGGTGGCGATGTTGCCGCCGATCGTGGAGAACGCGGCGCTCGCCGGGTCGGGCGCGTACCGCAGCCCGTGCGCGGAGGCGGCGGCGTCCAGGTCGGCGGTGACGACACCGGGTTCCACGACCGCCAGCGCCTCGTCGGGCCGCAGCTCGGTGATCCGGTCCAGGCCGGACAGGTCGAGCACGATGCTCCCGTCGCCGGCGAGCGCCCCACCCGCGACCCCGGACCCCGCGCCCCTGGGCACGACCGGGACGCCGTGCGCGGCGGCGTGCGCGACGGTCCGCTGGACCTCCACGACGGACTTGGCGAACACGACCAGCCGGGGCGTCCCGACCGGCACACCGCCCGAGCGGTCCGCGGACGCGCGCGCCAGCTCGGCGGGGTCGGTCGACCAGGAGGACAGCCCACCGGTCAACCCGTCCAGGCTCACGCCCCCACCTCGACCGGCCGGTCGGGGTCCGAGGACCACTGGGACCACGAGCCGGGGTACAGGGCGGCGTCGATCCCGGCGATGGCCAGGGCGGCGACGGTGTGCGCGGCGGTGACGCCGGACCCGCAGTACACCGCGACCGGCTTCCCTGGCGTCACGCCGAGCACGGCGAACCGTCGCGCCAGCTCCGGGGCGGCCAGGAAAGTCCCGTCCGGCGCCAGGTTCTCCCCGGTGGGCGCGCTGACCGCGCCAGGAACGTGCCCGGCCCCGGGGTCGACCGGCTCGACCTCGCCCCGGTACCGCTCACCGGCCCGAGCGTCCAGCAGCACCCCGCGCGCGGGCCAGGTGGCCGCCTCGTCGGTGGTGATGCGCGCCAACCGGTTTTCGGAGACCACCACGTCCCCCGGCGTGGGGACGACGTCCCCGCGCTCCACCGGGAACCCGCCTGCGACCCAGGCGGCGAGCCCACCGTCGAGCAACCGCACGTCGATCCCCGCGTCGCGGAGCACCCACCAGGCGCGTGCGGCGGCGAGGTTGCCCGAGTCGTCGTAGACGACGACCTGGTCGCCGACGTTCACGCCCCACCCGCGCAAGGCGCTTTGCACCGCGTCCAGGCCGGGCAACGGATGCCGCCCGTCACCGGGCCCACGCGGACCGGCGAGGTGCGCCTCCAGGTCGACGTGCACGGCGCCCGGCAGATGACCGCTGAGGTAGGCGGGCCGCCCGTCCGGGGCGCCGAGCGCCCAGCGGACGTCGAGCACCCGGAACCGGGGGAACCGCCGGTGCAGCTCGGTTGCGGAGATGATGACCGTCACGCCCCGGATGCTAAGCGCGCCAAGGCATCGGGCACCGCAAGGAAATTCTTATGGGTACCGATGGGAAACTCCGCCCGGTTCTCGGGGTCACCCGCAGTCCTGCCGGTGCGCGTTGGGCCGGTCCGGGCAGCTCGGGCACTCGAACACGTGCACCGCGCCCAGGTCGCCGATCTCCAGTCCGGGATCGGCGATGGGGCTGCCGAAGTCCTCCAGCGGGGTCCACGAGCGGGATTCGGGGTCGGCCTCGTAGGAGGCCACCGTCAGCAGCATCCGCATCGGGGTGGCGCAGCCCGTGCAGGTCGGCCAGTCCGGTTCCTGGCTCCAGAACGGGTAACCGAGGAGCTTCGTGCCCGGCGCCACCGACAGGTCCGCGTCGTAGTCCCACCCGGTCTCGGCGGCCACCCGGTCGATCCGCTCGTCGTCACGCGCGTCGACGGGCAGCTCCGCGCTCGGGTACTCGACCACCAGCTCCGGGTGCACCACGCACGGGCGCGGGATCAGGTTGTGCTGCAACGACTCCGGTTTCGGCGGAGCCGTCAGCGGTACGCGGACGGCGCTCGCGTCACGCCAGACCACCAGTGGCAGCACCCAGCCGTCCGCGTGGTCGTCGGACTGGCACCACAGCAGTTGCAGCAGGGTGGCGCCGGGCGGGAAGTCCAGCGCTCCCCAGGTGTCCGCGCGGAAGACCTGGAGCACGGGCACCAGCACGTCCGCGTGCTCCGCGCACGTCGGCCAGGGTTCGCCCTCGGGCCACAGCAGGGGCCCACCGACCGAGCTGTCCCAGACCGTCGGGGCGCCCGCGCGCGGGTGCAGGCGAACCGTGCCCCTGCGGAACGGCGCCACCTCGGGGAAGACGCGCTCCACGTCCAGCGGGCGCGGGGGAGTCGTGCGGGTCACGGGGCCAGCCTGCCAGGACCGGCCCGGCACCGGGGAGATCACCCGTTCCTCCGGTGGTCGGAGGGGCGGGTGATCGGGATGTCACGCCGGGATGACCCGGAAGCGCTCCTCGTATCCGCAGTTGCGGCATGAACCCACCCACGTGGTGCTCGCGGGCGACTCCAACACCCGGCCCCCGCCCGGCGCCACCACGTACTTCCCGGCGGGAACGCCCGTGAACACGGCCTTCCCTGTCGCGTCGGTGACGGCGCCGACCACGATTCGCGGGTCCAGCGCGTCCACCAGGTCGACCCGCAGGCCCGCCACCGGCACGTCCTCGCCCTGCACCAGCACGATGGACTTGTCGGCCACCCGACCGGGAACGCGGGCGATCGTCGACGAGGACGGGCGCCCGCAGCGGCAGGCCCGCGAACCGGTAGCCGCCGTAGTCCTCCGGCTGCCGCGTCACCGGTGTTGGTGATGGTGAACTGGACCGGCACGTCCTGGCCGAGCACGTACGGGCCCGCCGGGATCGCGACGTCGAGGGACAGCTGGGCGGTGGCCGCCGAGGCAGGCGCGGTCAGCGCGCCGAGCGCGACCAGAACCGTTATCGGCCGAGCGGGTGGGGTCCCGCGATCGACCGAACCTCCGGCACTGCGGACCTCCGCCCTTGCCCGGTAGGGGTGGTCCAGCCCAAGACTGGACGGAGCCGTCACCCGACGTCCCCGGAGGCACCGTGCCCGACCACGCCGACCCCGACCTCGTCCACCGCATGTTCCCCCGCCTCGGCGCCGTGCAGGCCCAGGCCCTGGGGACCTCGGACCTGTTCGCCCGCATCTACGCCGACGAGACCTGGCGGTCCGAGCGCGGGCAGGTCGACGCCTCGCTGTCCGGGCCCGGTTCCGACCTCGTGCAGACCGCCGTGCTGCGCGCCGAACTGCCCGAGCTCGTCGCGGAGCTCGGGGTGCGCAGCTTCCTGGACCTCCCGTGCGGCGACCTGTTCTGGATGTCCCGCACCCCGCTCGACGTCGAGCGGTACATCGGCGCGGACATCGTGCCCGCGGCCGTCGAGCGCAACCGCGAGCTGCACGCCGCGCCCGGACGCGAGTTCCTCGTGCTCGACCTGGTCAACGACGAACTCCCGCAGGTCGACCTGGTCTTCACCCGCGACTGCCTGGTGCACCTGTGCGACGCCGACGTGCGCGCGGCCATCGCCAACGTCAAGCGCAGCGGCGCCCGCTACTTCGCCGCCACCACGTTCCCCGGCCGGACCAACTGGCCGGACATCACCACCGGCGGCTGGCGCCCGCTGAACCTCGCCGCCGCGCCGTTCGACCTGCCCGAACCGGTGCGGGTGATCACCGAGGGGTGCACGGAGCGCTACCTGAGCGTCGAGGGCGGGCGTGAGGTGGAGCGCTCGTTCGAGGACAAGTCGATCGGGGTGTGGGCGGTCGACGGGGTGTAGGTGGGGAGAATGCGGGCGTGGACATCCGGATCGACGCGGTGGGGCCCGACCTCGGACCCTTCCGCATCGGCCCGCGAGGGGGTCCGCCTGTGGCGCGCGGGGATCTCCCTGTTCGAGCTGTCCGAGGACGAGGTCGTCGCCCTCTGGCGCCCCCTCCGGTCCGCCAGCGACGACGACCCCCAGGGGGTGCCTCCAGTCGGTGCTCGTCGGGGTCCGCGGCTACTGCGACGGGCCGCCCCCGCCCGAGGTCGCGGCCGACTGATTCCAGTCGACCGGTCGGATAAAATCGCGCCGTGGGTGAGAGCGTGCGCATCGGGGTGTTCTACGACGGGACGTGGTTCGCCTACCTCAGCGACTTCTACGCCACCACCCACCCCCGGCGCGCGCGCGTCTCCCTCGACGGCTTCCACGACGCGCTGCGCTGGCACGTCCACCTCGCCGAGGGCGTCCCCCTGGACGACTGCGTGATCCGCGAGGCCCACTACGTGCGGGGGCGCATCGAGACGCCCGCCACCGGGTTCGACGAGGCGCTCGCCCTCGCCGGCATCACCCGCCACGACCTTCCGCTGCACGGTGGCAAGGAGAAGGGCGTCGACGTCCACTTCGCCCTGGAGACCTGGGACCGCGCCGTCACCGCCGGACTGCGCTGGGTCGTCCTGGTCACCGGCGACGCCGACTTCACCCCGCTCGCCGCCCGCCTGGTCAAGCGCGGCGTCCGGGTCCTCGTGCCCGTCGCCGACCCCCGGCGCGCCCCGCAGAAGTGGCCGGAGAACGGCCCGCGCACCGCCGCGCCGCTGCGCGCCAACGCCACCGACACACCCAACTTCGACGCCCTGTTCGCCCCCGCCGACCAGGGTGACTACCCGCTGCGCTCACCGTTCACCCGCACGACCACCCCCGTCGCCCCGTCGGGCGGGGCGCCACGCGGCCGTCGCTACGGACGGATCACCGGCTGGCGCGACGACCAGCCCCACGGCTTCATCACCGACACCCGAGGCGGCTCCTGGTACGCCTCGCGCGACGACCTGCCGGGCGGCGCGCCGATGCTGCCGGTGGGCACGCAGGTGTCGTTCACCGGCTCGCCCGCGCCGGGGCCGGGGCGGAAGTACCCGCGCGCGCAGGCGATCGAGCTGGCCTGAGGTGGGAGGGGGTGCTAGGTGAGCGGGGGGCCTCGGTGGCCACCGCGAGCTGAAGGACGGGCCCCACCTCACGGCAGCACCGGAGCTCCCCGGCTTTCCGGTCGTCCGCCGAACGTTCACCTCACCAGGGGAACCCGCCGATGCCCGCCACCCGGACCGGACCACCGCACCCCGCCCCGTCCACACCGGAACTGCACCTCGCGCGTCATTCGCATGACCCGCCCCGCGCCCCACCCCCACCCGCCCCGAATCCCGCGTCGCCGCCCCCGGCGAACCCGCTCCGGGAATCCCGGTGATCGTCACCCAGCGTCCCCTGTGGAACGTCTGCCGAGGTCGGACGCCCGTTGCCGATTTCGATGCGTGATCGCAGGTCGGCGGTGACCTGCCCGGCGGATATCGGGGCGGGGATTCGGCTAGCCTGGGTGGCGCGCACGGCTTGGCGGTTCACCCGGCTGCCGGGTTTTTTGTCACCAAATGTATTTGCACGCTTTCGGACTGTTCCTTGTCTTACCGCAGGGGGAGAGACGTCAGGGGGAGGGACCTATGCGGGAAGTGGCCGCTGAAGGGCGCTTCGACGGGTGGGAACAGCTGGTGGGTCTCCGGGTCGTCGGCGTCGGGGCGGCTTCGCGCGAGGCCCGCGACCTCAGCATGAAGGAGTGGGAGACGCTCGGCGTCGGGCTCGGGATGCCGGTGCTGCGCGCCCGCGTGGACGACCCCGAGGTCCCCTACGGCGGGTTCATGGAGGCCATCAACCCGGCCTCCGGCGAGCACGGCGAGATGCTGCGCAAGCTGTTCCGCAAGCTCGACGAGCGCGGCTGGGCGCGGATCATGCTCGGGTTGACCGAGGAGGACGTGCAGCGCGTGGTCCGGGCGGCGCTGGTCATCGTCGGCGGGGAGACCGGTGTGGTGCTGGCGCTGGACGACGCGCACCACGCCGACGCGCGCACCCTGGGACTCCTGGAGTACCTGGCGGACAGCGCTGCGCGCGTCCTGCTGGTGCTCGGCCACGACCCGCTCAACGGCAGCCCCCGGCTGGCCGCGCTGCTGGCCAAGACCCGCAACCCGGACGCGACCGAGCGGCTCGCCCGGATCTTCGAGCTGCCGCCGGACCGCGCGGGCTACCGGCTCACCCGCCGCGAGGCGACGGTGCTGGAGGGCGTGGCGCAGGGCCTGACCGACGACACCATCGCCGACCGGCTCGCGATCTCGCCGCGCACCGTGCACCGGCGGCTGCGGCACGTCTCGCGCAAGCTCGGCACCGAGACCGAGGACCGCGAAGTGGTCGTCGAGCTGGCCAAGTCCGCGGGGCTGCTGCCCGGCGAGGACTGAGCGGGGCGCGGGCGGGCGGGGTTCACCCGTCCGGTCCCGTTGCGAGGCCTCCCCTCGGGGCGCACGTCCGGTCGTGGACCACGGGCGGGCACCGGTGCTGGAGGCGGTCGAGCGGTACCACGAGCGGGGCCACCTCCCGTTCATCCCACCAGGTCACAAGCAGGGGCGGGGCGTGGACCCGCGCGTGCTCGACGTGCTCGGCGCGGACGCCGTCGCCGAGGCCCTCGACCGCGCCCCCGACGCCGCCGGGATGCTGCTGATCACCCCCACCGACTACGGGACGTGCGCGGACATCCGATCGGTGGCCACTCTGTGCCACGACCGGGGGAAGACGCTGATCGTGGACGAGGCGTGGGGCGCGCACCTGCCGTTCCACCCCGACCGGCCCGCCCGGGCCATGGACGCGGGCGCCGACCTGTGCGTGACCAGCGTGCACAAGATGGGCGCGGGACTGGAGCAGGGCTCCGTCTACCACCTCAGGGGCGACCGGGTCGACCCCGACCTCGCCGCGCACGCCCCCGACCCGCCCCGCGCGGCCCGCGTCGACGTCCCCGACCCCGGCGAGCTGGAGCTGGAGCAGGCGGTGCTGCCGCGCGAGGCGTTCTTCGCCGACGCCGAGCACGTGCCGCCGGAGCGCGCGGTCGGCCGGGTGTGCGCCGAGACGATCAGCCCGTGCCCGCCGGGCGTGCCCGCCGCGCTGCCCGGTGAGGTGATCACCCAACCGGTGGTGGACTACCTGCGCAGCGGCCGGGACGCGGGCATGTACCTGCCGGACCCGACCGACTCGGACCTGGAGACCGTGCGCGTCGTGACCCGGCCCTGACCGGAGGCCCTGACCGGGGCCCAGACCGGAAGCGCTGAACCGGAAGCGCCTGCCTGCGGCGCTGACCGGGCCGGGTGGCCGGGGGTTCGCCCGGTCACCCGCCCCGGCGCTCCGGGGTAAAATCGACGCGACGGCCGGTGGCGCGGTGCCCGGTCGCTGTGGCCGAGGGGGACCGATGCTCCGGGACGGCGGTGGCCTGTCCGACGAGGGGACCGAGCTGCTGCTCAAGCAGCTCGACGGGGTCACGCGGACCCTGCTGGACGTGCGCACGGCGGCCGAGGCGCTGGGCAAGGTCGTGGACGCGGCGACGCAGGTCATCCCCGGCGCCGACCTGGCCAGCATCACCCTGCGCGCCTCGGACGGCTCGTTCTCCAGCCCCGTCGAGACCGACCCGGTCGCGACCGAGCTGGACGGGGCCCAGTACCGGGACGGGCGGGGGCCCTGCGTGGACACCGCGCGGCCGGACGGGCCCGGTTACGCCGAGAGCGGCGACCTGCGGGCCGAGCCCAGGTGGCCCGGTTTCGCCGCCGAGGCCGTGCGGCTCGGCTACCACTGCGTGCTCGCCACCGAGCTGCTGCCGTCCGAGGGCGGGGTGTCCGGCGCGCTCAACGTGTACTCGCGCGAGACCGGCGCGCTCACCGCCGACGACCGGCACGTCGCGCTCCTGCTCGCCACGCACGCCTCGCTCGCCCTCGCGCACGCCCACGCCGCCGAGGTCGCCGACCTGCGGCAGGCCCAGCTGCGGCGGGCCGTGGACAGCCGGGACGTCATCGGGCAGGCCAAGGGCATCCTGATGACCCGGCGCGGGATCAGCGCCGACGAGGCGTTCGCGCTGCTGCGGCGCACCTCGCAGGACCTGAACGTGAAGCTGGTCGACCTGGCCAGGACCCTCGCGGACCGGCACGACCAGCTCGACCGCCGGTGACCCGCCGGTGACCGTCCGCGCTCGCCCCGCGCACCCGCGCTGACCAGGCGGGAGACCAATCCCGCAAACCGCTGCCGCGGGCGGCGCGCGGCGTCTACCGTCGTCCGGTCGGGCTGTCCGGCGCGCGCGGGCGGAGGAGGGGCGATGGCCGATCCGGGCCAGTTCTTCAGCAGGTACGGGGAGCAGTTCGCCAGGGCGCAGCGCGCCGAGGGCGCGGACGGCGAGCCGGTCGCCACCTTCCGGGTCGTGGTGAGCAGCGCGGACGGCGAGATCGCGGTGACCGTGGACGACTCGGGGCACCTGGTCGACCTGAAGCTGGGGGAGTCGCTGCGCCACCACGACGGCGCGGCGGTGGCGGCGGAGGTGCTGCGGCTGCTCCAGGCGGTGCGGGCCAAGAGCGACGTGGTGCCGGAGCGGGTGAAGCCGTCCGCGCAGGCCAGGGCGGACGCGGAGCGGTTCTCCGGGCAGGTGCTGGAGTCCGCGGTCGAGACCGCGCGCGAGCCGGTGCGCGAGCCCGCGGCCGAGCCGGCGCGTGAACCGGCGGTCGAGCCGGTGCGCGAGCAGGCGCCCGACCCCGCGCCCGAGCCGTCGGCCGACCCGTTCGGCGAGGGCGACCACCCGCGCCCGGCGGGCCACCTCCGCCCGGCCGACCCGCCCCGCACGGGCGGCCTGCTGCGCCCCGTCGACCAGCCCCTCCCGGTCGAACCCGCCCGCCCCGGCGGCCACCACCGCCCGGCCGACCCGCACCGCCAGGCCGAGCCCAGGCACACCGAACCCCGCAGGCCGGAACCCCGCAGGCCCGAGCCCCGCCAGGAACCGCCAGCGGCCGAGGACGGCAAGCCGAGGATGCCGCTGTTCCCGCCGCCCGCCACCCCCAGGCGCAATCCCTAGACCCCGCCGGGGGATTTTCGTCCGACGTCGGATAAACCACGAGCACAACGCACGGGGAATTCCCCGGCTCACCGGTACCCGCCAGGGCCGTGAGACCGTCGGACGCCCCCGTTCGCCGCCCGTGCCCCGTCCCGCGCCGGCCGGCCACCTGACCCCACCCCGCCCACCTGCGCCGATCCCCTCCGCGCCCCCTGCCCCCGCAGGTCGGCACGCGGTGCTCCGTTCAGCGGCGGGTGGTTAGTAGGGTTTTGAAATCGGTGTTCCGGGTGCTTCCTGCGGCGATTACGGAACGTGCGTCGAACATCCGGCTGTGACACGTTTTAACCCTAATCGGACCATTGTGTAACAGCTTTGCCCATTCCTAGTCTCGCCCTCGGAGGGTGCTCCGGAAGAGCGACACCCGAACGGGTAAGTCGATCATTCGTCGCCCCGGTCCTGGAATGCCCGGACAGCCGGTCCTGCACCCGGCCGCCCGGTCCCTGCATCCGAGGAGAAGACAACATGACCGCACGGAAAGTCGCCCGCACCTCGGGCGTCGTCCTCGCCGCCGCCGCGCTGGCGATCCTGAACGGGATGCCCGGCTCGGCGCAGCCCGCCTCCACCGACTCCGCCCCCGCGTTCGAGGCCGCCCACCCCGGCCTGGTCAGCGCGATGCAGCGCGACCTCGGCCTGGACGCGGCCGAGGCGCGGACCCTCATGGTCAAGCAGGACGCGGCCACCGCCACCGAGGACTCGCTGCGCACCAGCCTCGGCTCGTCCTTCGCGGGCGCCTGGTTCGACATCTCCACGGCCAAGCTCACCGTCGCCGTGACCGACGCGGCCGACGCCGCCGAGGTCAAGTCCGCGGGCGCCGAGGCCACCGTGGTCGCCCGCAGCGCCGCCCAGCTCGACGCCAAGGTCGCGCAGCTCGACGCGGTCGAGAAGTCCGCCCCGGCCTCGGTCACCGGCTGGTACGCCGACAGCAGGACCAACTCCGTGGTCGTCACCGCGCTGCCCGGCAAGACCGCCGAGGCCACCGCGTTCGCCGGCTCGGACGTGCGCGTCGTCGAGGCCGACGCCCCGACCACGTTCGCGAACATCAAGGGCGGCGACGCCTACAACATCGGCTCGTCCCGCTGCTCGGCGGGCCTGTCGGTGAACGGCGGCTTCGTCACCGCGGGCCACTGCCGCGTCCTGACCGGCGGCGGCGCGCTGACCCGCAACGGCACCGCGCTCGGCACCTGGGGCGGCGCCTCGTTCCCCGGCAACGACTACGCCTGGGTGCGCACCAACTCCAGCTGGACCCCGCAGGGCCTCGTCGGCAGCGTCCGGGTGACCGGCACGACCGCCGCCGCGACCGGTGCGGCCGTCTGCAAGTCCGGTTCCACCACCGGCTGGACCTGCGGCACCGTCGGCGCCAAGAACCAGACCGTGCGCTACGCCGAGGGCGCCGTCTCGGGCCTGACCGCGACCAGCGTGCTCTGCCAGGCCGGCGACTCCGGTGGCGGCTTCATCACCAGCGCGGGCCAGGGCCAGGGCGTGGTCTCCGGTGGCAACACCGCGACCTGCTACTTCAACCCGGTCGGCGAGATCCTGTCGGCCTACGGCCTGACGATCGTCCGGGGCTGACCCCGGCGAGCTGAACCACTCCTCCGGTTCCTCGGCGCGGCAAGTCCGCACCGGGGAACCGGCGTGTCCGGGGTCGGAAGGGGCGCGGGGGAGGACCTGCGGAGGACACCCCTGGAAACCACCCCTGCAAAGCCTCCCGCCCGGCCCCCGCCAACCGTTAGCGGGGCGAACGTCTATGCTCCGGGCGGCCACTGCGGCGCGTGACCTCGACGTCCCCGCGCGCCGTGACCCTTCGCGCCCGTTTCGTCACGCTGGTCGGTGATGTCCGACTCAGATCACACGGGAAAAGCGCCCTCCCAGCTTGATCTCGGGGTAGTTCATGAGGTTAGGCTAAGCATACTTCCGGGTGGTCACGCAGCGTCGTGACCACCCGCTGGCGCCCCACCCGCGAACCGGCCGGGGCGCCGCTCACGCTGATTTCGAGAAGGGTCCCCCCGTGCGCACAAACCGCCTGCGAGCCGGCGCCATCGCCGCCGCCGCAGCGATCGTCCTCACCGCCTGCTCCTCCGGTGGTGGGACCGACACCGCCGCTTCCGGCTCGCAGCCGGCCGGGGACTCCGGCGCGTTCCCGATCACCATCGAGCACGCCCTCGGCACGACCACGATCGAGGCCAAGCCCGAGCGCATCGCCACGGTCAACTGGGCCAACCAGGAGGTGCCGCTCGCGCTGGGCGTCGTGCCCGTGGGCATGGCCAAGGCCAACTTCGGCGACGACGACGGCGACGGCCTCCTGCCCTGGGTGTCCGAGAAGCTCAAGGAGCTCGGCGGCGAGGCCCCGGTCCTGTTCGACGAGACCGACGGCATCGACTTCGAGGGCGTGGCCAACACCAAGCCCGACGTCATCCTGGCCCCGTACTCGGGCCTGACCGCCGAGGACTACAAGACCCTCAGCGACATCGCGCCGGTCGTCGCCTACCCGAAGACCGCGTGGGCCACCCCGTGGCGCGAGAGCATCGAGCTCAGCAGCAAGGCCATGGGCCGCGCCGACGACGGCGAGAAGCTGATCGCGGACATCGAGAAGCAGATCACCGACGCCAAGGCCAAGCACTCGCAGCTGGTCGGCAAGTCGGCGATGTTCATGACGCACTTCGACACCACCAACCTGAGCCAGGTCGGCTTCTACACCACGCACGACACCCGCGCCATGTTCTTCGAGGACCTGGGCATGACCCACCCGAAGTCCATCGCGGACCTGTCGGCCACCACCGACAAGTTCTCGCTCAAGCAGAGCACCGAGCAGATCGACGTGTTCAACGACGTCGACATCATCATCGGCTACGGCGACGACACCGTCCTGGCCGCGCTCCAGGCCGACCCGCTGATGTCCAAGCTCCCGGCCGTCGCCAACGGCGCCGTCGTGATGCTCTCCGGCAGCGGCCCCGCGGGCACCGCCGCCAACCCCACGCCGATGTCCGTGTCGTGGGTGCTCGACGAGTACGCGGGCAAGATCGCCGCTGCCGCCGACAAGGTGAAGTGACCACCGCGACCCACCGGTCCGACCAGGGTGCCGCCGAGAGGCGGCACCCTGCTCGTGTCCGGCTCACCTGGCTGGTCGCGCTGGTCGTCGTCCTGGCCGCCGCCGCGCTCGCCTCGGTCGTGCTCGGCGCCCGCGACATCGGCTTCGACGACGTCGTCGCGGGCCTCGGCGGCTCCCAGGACAACCTGGCGCAGGCCGCCGTCGCCAAGCGCGTGCCCCGCACCCTGCTCGCCGTCGTCGTCGGCGCCGCCCTCGGCATCTCCGGCGCGGTCATGCAGGGCGTGACCCGCAACCCGTTGGCGGATCCCGGAATCCTCGGCGTCAACTCCGGCGCCTCGCTGGCCATCGCGGTCGGCATGACCTCCTTCGGCCTGGTCAAGGCCTCCGCCCACATCTGGGTGGCCATCTTCGGCGCGGCCGTCACCGCCGTGCTCGTCTACACGATCGGCTCCCTCGGCCGGGGCGGCCCCACGCCGCTCAAGCTCGCGCTCGCGGGCGCCGTCTCCTCGGCCGCGCTCACCTCGCTGATCAGCGCGGTCGTGCTGTCCCGCAACGACATCTCCGCCACGTTCCGCTCCTGGCAGATCGGCGGCGTCGGCGGCGGCTCCTACGAGGGCATCGCCATGGTGCTGCCGTTCCTGGTGGTCGGCCTGCTGCTGTGCCTGGCCACCGCGCGCGGCCTGAACTCCCTGGCGCTGGGCGACGACGTCGCCGCCGGGCTCGGCGAGCGCGTGCTGCTCACCCGCACCCTCGCCTCCGTCGGCGCGGTCGTGCTGTGCGGCGCGGCCACCGCGGCCGCGGGCCCCATCGGGTTCGTCGGCCTGGTCCTGCCGCACCTGTGCAGGCTCCTCGTGGGCCCGGACCACCGCTGGCTGCTGCCGTTCTCCGCACTCGGCGGGGCCGCGCTGCTCACCGCCGCCGACGTCGTCGGCCGCGTGGTCACCCGGCCCGAGGAGATCGACGTCGGCATCATCACCGCGCTGATCGGCGCGCCGTTCTTCATCTGGATCGTCCGCCGACAGAAGGTCCGATCGCTGTGACCGACACCGCCACCCGTGCCGCCAACCGCGACGCGGCGCTCGGCGCCGTCGCCGCCGCCGCGCCGTCCACACTGGACTCGGTCACCCGCGCCCGCAAGCGCAACGCCCGCCGCAGGCGGATCGTCATCGGCGTGCTGTCCGCGCTCATCCTGGTGATGATCGCGGTGTCGCTGATGTTCGGCCAGCGCTACTACCCGCCGTCCGACGTGCTCGCGGTGATCCTCGGCGAGCAGGTGCCCGGCGCCTCGTTCACCGTCGGCAGGCTCCGCCTTCCCCGCACCGTCCTGGCCACCCTGGCGGGCCTGTGCTTCGGGCTCGGCGGCGTGTCCTTCCAGACCATGCTGCGCAACCCCCTGGCCAGCCCCGACATCATCGGCATCAGCGCGGGCGCGTCCGCCGCCGCCGCGTTCGCGATCGTCGTGCTGGGCCTGTCCGGCGCCACCGTCGCCGCGTTCGCGATCGTCGCAGGCCTGCTCATCGCGCTGCTGGTGTACCTGCTGGCGTTCAAGTCCGGCGGCGCGGGCACCCGGCTGATCCTGATCGGCATCGGCACCGCCGCCATGCTGCACAGCGCCATCAACTGGATCCTCAACAGCGCGGGCGACTGGGACCTGCAGGAAGCCCTGGTGTGGCTGACCGGCAGCCTCAACGGCTCGTCGTGGACCGACGTCCTGCCCGTGCTGTTCGCCTCCGTCGTGCTGGCGCCGCTGCTGCTCGCCCAGAGCAGGCGCCTTGGCGCGATGCAGCTGGGCGAGGACGCCGCGGGCGCGCTCGGCGTGCGCGTGGAGCTGGTCCGGCTCACCGTCGTGATCGCCTCGGTCGGCCTGATCGCCTTCGCCACCGCCGCCTGCGGCCCGATCGCGTTCGTCGCGTTCCTGGCCGGACCCATCGCGGCCAGGCTCGTCGGCCCCGGCGGTTCGCTGCTGGTGCCCGCGATGCTCGTCGGCTCGCTGCTGGTGCTGGTGGCCGACTACAGCGGCCAGTACCTGCTGCCCGCCCGCTACCCGGTCGGCGTCGTCACCGGCGTCCTCGGCGCCCCCTACCTGATCT
Source organism: Actinosynnema mirum DSM 43827 (assembly GCF_000023245.1). Taxonomy (GTDB): domain Bacteria; phylum Actinomycetota; class Actinomycetes; order Mycobacteriales; family Pseudonocardiaceae; genus Actinosynnema; species Actinosynnema mirum. The sequence goes on along the minus strand of NC_013093.1, from coordinate 5,056,127 downwards.
ACCTCATCATCCGCACCAACCGAGCCGGAGGCTCGCTGTGACCACCACCCACACCCTCGCGGTCGAGGACCTGACCATCGGCTACGGGGACCGGACGGTCATCAGCGGGCTCGACCTGGAGATCCCGCCCGGCAGGATCACCGTGATCGTCGGGGCCAACGCGTGCGGCAAGTCCACGCTCCTGCGCTCGATGTCCCGGCTGCTGGCCCCCAAGGGCGGCCGGGTGCTGCTCGACGGCAAGCTCGTGCACAAGACCCCCGCGAAGGAGCTGGCGCGGGTCATGGGCCTGCTGCCGCAGGCCCCGATCGCCCCCGAGGGCATCACCGTGACCGACCTGGTCGGCCGGGGCAGGCACCCGCACCAGGGCATCATGTCCCGCTGGAGCAAGGAGGACGACGTCGCGGTGGCCGCCGCCCTCGACGCCACCTCCACCGCCGACCTGGCCGAGCGCTCGGTCGACGAGCTGTCCGGCGGGCAGCGGCAGCGGGTGTGGATCGCGATGGTCCTGGCCCAGCAGACCGACCTGCTGCTGCTGGACGAGCCGACGACGTTCCTGGACGTGAGCCACCAGGTCGAGGTCCTGGACCTGCTGACCGACCTGAACCGCTCGCGCGGCACGACGATCGTGATGGTCCTGCACGACCTCAACCTCGCGGCCCGCTACGCGGACCACCTGATCGCCCTGGCGGACGGCGCGCTGCACTCGGCCGGCCCGGCGGCGGAGGTGCTGACGGAGGAGGGCGTGCGCGCGACGTTCGGCCTGGACTGCCGCGTGATCACCGACCCGGTCTCCGGCAAGCCGCTCATGCTGCCGATCGGTCGGCACCACTCGGTGGTGGGCGGTGCTGTGGCGGACGGTGCTGTGGTGGACGGCGAGTAGTCCGCGCGGAACCGGTGGTCGGGCGCGGTCCTCTTCCCGAGGGCCGCGCCCGACCTTTTTGTTGCGGCGCAACGCTTTCCGGCGGCCCGGCGGCCCGGCGGCCCGGCGGCCCGGCGGCCCAGCGACCCGGCGTGCAGCGGGATCAGCGCAGGTCGCCGAAGAACCCCGCCAGGTCGTCGGCCAGCAGCTCCGGTTCCTCGACCGGCGCGAAGTGGCCCCCGCGCGGCATCTCGGTCCACCGCACGACCCGGTAGGTCCGCTCGGCCCACTCCCTCGGCGGGGTCGCCAGGTCGCCGGGGAACAGCGCCACGGCGGTCGGCACGTCCACCCGGCCCGCCTCGGGCTCCGGCGCGCGACCGCGCTCGTAGTACGGCCGCAGCGACGTCCCGATCGAGTTCGTGAACCAGTACAGCGACGCCTGGGTGAGCAGGAAGTCGTCGCTGTGCGCGCGCAGCCCGGTGTGGCTCCACGCGCGGTACTTCTCCAGGACCCACGACAGCAGGCCGACCGGCGAGTCGGACAGCGCGGGCGCGAGCGTGAGCGGGCGGGTCCGGTGCTGGTGCTCGTACGCGCCCTCCTCGTCCCACCACGCCCGCGCCCGCCCGACGTGCGCGCGCTCGGCGTCGGTCAGCGAACCGGCGTCGTGCTGGGCGGGCGGGGCGACGGCCATCAGGTGCAGGCCGGCCACGGACTCGGGGTGCGCCTTGGCGAGCAGCGTCGACACGCCCGCCCCGAGGTCGCCGCCGTGCGCGCCGTAGCGGGCGAAGCCCAGCTCCTCACGCATCAGCCGGTGCCACAGCTCGTGGGTGGGGGTGGAGGTGAGCGACGGTCGTGGCGCGGAGAGCGGGTAGCCGGGCAGCGACGGGACGATCGTGGTGAAACCCCTGGCGGCCAAGCGCTCCGCGAGTCCGACCAGCTCGTAGGAGGTGCTCGGCCAGCCGTTGGTGAGCACGAGCGGCAGCGCGTCGCCCGCGCCGTCGTGGCGCAGGTAGTGCAGCCGGACGCCGTCGACCTCGGCGAAGTGCGACGGGAGGGCGTTGATCTCGGCCTCGTGGGCGCGCCAGTCGTAGCCGTCGGCCCAGTGGCGGGCCAGCCGCTCCAGCTCGTCGGGGTCGGTGCCCGCCTCCCAGGCGGGGGAGGGCCAGCGCGTGGCCCAGCGGGTGCGGCGGAGTCGGTCGCGCAGGTCTGCCAGGTCGTCGTCGGACACGGAGAGAACCGGGTGATTCGACACCGTTAAAACGTAACACTGGTGTCGCTAGGACACCAGTGGGAAGTTATGATGGTGTCGTGGAAGATCGGGTGCACGTGGTCGAGGCGTTCCTCAACACGCTCGACGAGCGGACGTTCAGCAGGCACGGCGAGGCGCACGCGCCGACGGACGAGCTGACCTCCGAGGCGGCGCTCGCGCACTGGCTGGCGCGCCACGGCCTGGCGCCCGAGGGGGTCCGCCCGAGCGCCGCGCACCTGGCGGCGGCGCGGGAGCTGCGCGCCGCGCTGCGCCGCTCGCTGGCGGAGCCGGTCACCACACCGCTCGCGTTCCCGCTCCGGCTCGTCCCGGACGGCGAGGGGGGCCTGCGCGTCGCGGCGGAACCGGTGGCGCCGGGCGTGGACGCGCTGCTGGACCTCGTGGTGGCGGCCGTCGGCGACGGGCGGTGGCGGCGGGTGCGGCTGTGCGCGGCACCGGACTGCCGGTGGGCGTTCTACGACACCTCCCGCAACGGCGGCGGGCGGTGGTGCTCGATGGCGGTGTGCGGCAACCGGACCAAGACGAAGGCGTACCGGCAGCGGCGGACGGGCTGAAGTCCTGGCGCCGCAGGGTTTCCGCCGCCGGTGCGGGGGGCTAGTCCCCGCCCTCCGCGAGCAGCCTGCGCAGCACCGCCTCGTCGTCCTCGCTGAGCCCGCGCACGAACCGCGTCAGCACCGGCGCGTGGTCGGCCTCGGCCTCCAGCAGGCGGGCCATGCGCCAGGCCACCAGCGCCGACGGGTCGGCGGTCGCCGAGTACCGGTAGGCGCGGCCGTCCTTCGCCCTCGTCACCGCGCTCTTCTCGTGCAGCCGCGTCAACGTCGTCACCACCGCGCTGTACGAGCGCGCGCCCGTCGGGGCCAGCCGCTCCAGGACCTCGGCCGGGGTGAGCGCTTTCCCGGCCTCCACGAGGGCGCGCAGGACCTCCGCCGCCAGCGCGCCCGGTCTGCGGCGGGACGACCCGCCGGTGGTGTCCCCGCGCGTGGCCTCGGTCACGGTGCGGATGGTACTCGGAGCGGTTGCATCGGACCATCCGTGACCGCCGCGCGAGGGAACCCGCGCGGGGGACGCCCCGGAGCGGGGAGCGGGCTCAGCCGAACAGCGCCTGGCCCCAGAACTCGCCCTCGCGCAGCCCCGGCGGCACCGCGAAGTGACCGGAACCGTTGTGCTCCAGGTACTCCGCCATCGGGTCGGCGCCCGCCAGCACGCGCTGCATCGGGATGAACTGGCTCCTGCTGTCCCGGTTGAAGCACACGAAGAACAGCCCCGCGTCCAGGTGCCCGAGGCCGTCGCTGCCGTCGGTGAAGTTGTAGCCCCGCCGCAGGATGCGCGCCCCTCCGAGGTTCTCCGACGCCAGCCGCACGTGCGAGTTCACCGGCACCACCGGGTCGCCGCCGGGGCCGAGCACCGAGGTGTCCACCGGGTCGAACTCGTCCCGCTGGCCCAGCGGCGCGCCGCTTCCCTTGTGCCGCCCGGTGATCGCCTCCTGCTCGGCCAGCGGGGCCCGGTCCCAGGTCTCGACGTGCATCCGGATCCGCCGCGCCACCAGGTAGGTGCCGCCGGTCATCCACGCCGGGCCGTCGCCATCGCGGACCCACACGTGCCGCTCCAGCGCCGCCGGGTCCTCGGCCTTCAGGTTGTTCGTGCCGTCCTTGAACCCGAACAGGTTGCGCGGGGTGGCCTGCGCCGTCGACGTGGACGAGGTGCGGCCGAAGCCCAGCTGCGACCAGCGCACCGCCGCCCTGCCGAACCCGATGCGCGCCAGGTTCCGCACGGCGTGCACCGCGACCTGCGGGTCGTTCGCGCACGCCTGCACGCACAGGTCGCCGCCGGACCTGGCCGGGTCCAGCGCGTCGCCCTTGAACCTCGGCAGGTCCACCAGCGCCTCGGGGCGCCGGTCCGCCAGCCCGAACCGGCCGTCGAACAGGGACGGGCCGAAGCCGATCGTCAGGGTGAGCGCCGACGCGGGCAGGTCCAGCGCCTCGCCGGTGTCGGCGGGCGGGGCCTGCGGCGAACCGCCGACCGCGCCGCCCTCGGCCGCCTCCAGCCCGGAGGTCATCCGCTCGGCCGCGGCGGTCCAGTCCCGCAGCAGGTCGACCAGCGCGTCCCGGTCGGTGGTGGTCACGTCGAACGCCACGAAGTGCATCCGGTCCTGCGCGGGCGTGGTGATCCCGGCCTGGTGCTCGGCCCGGAACGGCACGGCGGCCGTCGGGTCGGCGGCGGACGGGGCCCCGCCGGTCGGGAGCCCCTCCACCACGCGCACGGCCAGCGCGCCCGCCGCCGCGCCCAGCCCGGCGGTCGCGACACCCGCGCCCGCCAGGCCGAACACCCGCCGCCGGGACACGCCGCGCGCGCCCGTGCCCGCGTCGTCGGCGCCCACTTCCGGGCCCACTTCCGGGTTCACCTCCGGGCTCACTTCTGCGCCACCACCTCGGCGACCTTGCTGACCGGCTCGCCGAGCGCGTCGACGGCCGCCGCGAACGCCTTGACCTGCTCCTGCGTCAGGTCCGTGTACAGCTTGTACCCGTCACCGTCGCGCTGCGCCCCCAGCAGCTCCTCCACCGCCGCGAACTTGGCGTCCACTGTGGACGCGAGCTCCGCGTCCCGCTCCCGCACCACCGGCCGCAGCGCGGCGACCGCCGCCCGCGAGCCCTCCACGTTGGCCGCGAAGTCCCACAGGTCGGTGTGCGAGAAGACGTCCTCCTCGCCGGTGATCTTGCCGGTGGCGACCTCGTCCAGCAGCTCCTTGGCCCCGTTGGCCAGCTGCAGCGGGGCCAGCTCGACCGTCTTGGCCTTCCCGACGATCTCCGTCACGTCCGCGAGCAGCCGGTCCGCGATCGCCGCGCTGTCGCCCTGCAGGCCACCGGTCCACAGGTCCTTCTCCAGCCGGTGGAACCCGGTGAACTCCTGCCCCTCCTCCAGGTCCGCCTCCCGCCCGTCGATCTTCGGATCGAGATCGCCGAAGCTCTCCGCGACCGGCTCGATCCGCTCCCAGTACGTGCGCGCCACCGGGTACAGCGCCTTCGCGTCCTCCGCCTCGCCGTCCTTGACGGCGGCGGTGAACTCGGTCGTCTTGGCCAGCAACGAGTCCGCCTGCGAGTTCACGTACCGCTGGTACCCGGCGGTCGCCTCGCCGAGCCGGGTGTCCGCGTCGGCCTGCCGCGTCGCGTCGCCCTTGACCACGAACGCCGACCGGATGCCGTCACCGGCCATGCCCGGCCTGCACGAGGTCTGGTACGCGCCGCCGTCCGGCACCTCCACGATCAGCCTGCGGGTCAGCCCCGGCGCGATGTTCTCGACCTCGCCCATGATCCGGTCGCCCTCGGCGTACAGGTAGAACTCGGTGACCCTGCTGCCCTTGTTGGTCACCTCGAACGTGATGGCGCCCGCGTCGGCCTCGGACCGCGCCACACCGCACGCGCCGTCGCTCGCCTCCACCGCGATCGGCCCGCCCGGCGAGGCGGACTCCGGTGTCGCGGACGAGCACGCCGACAGCGCCAGCGCGCCCAGGACGAGGGCTCCGACTCGCTTCACTTCACTTCTCCCTGTGTCGGGGCGACCCGCGTGCGCGCGGGACGCAGGAACAGCGGCAGCACGACCACCACGTACGCCGACCAGGCGATGGCCTGGACGACGGTCGTGCGCGCCGAGTAGTTGAAGACGCCCTTGAGCAGCGCGCCGTACCAGGAGTCCTCGGGGACCGGCCCGGACAGGTCGAACGCGAGCACGTCCAGTCCGGGGATCAGCGCCGCCTCCTGGAGGTCGTGCAGGCCGTAGGCGAGGACGCCCGCGGCGACGAGCACCAGCAGCACGCCGGTGACCGCGAAGAACCTCGACAGGTCGATGCTCAGCGCGCCCCGGTAGATCGCCCAGGCCAGCGCGACCGCGATCGCGAGCCCGATCAGGAACCCGGCGAGCGGCCCGCCGTTCCGCCCGGCGGACTGGGCGGCGGCGTAGAAGAACACCGCCGTCTCCAGGCCCTCGCGGCCGACCGTCAGGAACGCCAGCGCCACGACGGCGACCGGCCCGATCCCGGTGGCCTCGTCGAGCCTGCCGCGCAGCTCCCGGCCGATCCCGCGCGCCGCGCCGCGCATCCAGAACACCATGCCGGTCACGAACGCCACGGCGATCAGCGACATCACCCCGCCGAACGCCTCCTGCGCCCGGAAGTCCAGCGCGGCGCTCGTGAACGTGACGAGCGCGCCCGCCCCCACCGACAGCGCCACCGCGACCCCGACGCCCAGCCAGACCCACCGCAGCTCGCGCCGCCGGTCGGTCTTGACGAGGTACGCCACCAGGACGCTCACCACGAGCGCCGCCTCCAGGCCCTCCCTGAGCCCGATCAACGCGCTGCCGAACACGTGCTCCACCCGGTCCACCTCCCGCTGCCGCCGGGTGAACATAGGTAAGGCTTGCCTTGTTTGTCCAGCGGCTGCACGCTTCTGACCTGGGAGTTCGTGTCCGCTATGTCGTAAATCTACAGCGATGTATGACCAAAGCGGGGCGAATCGGGCGGTAACGAATCGGCGGCGGACCCGCTGGGCGGAACGGGGTGGCGGCCGGTTCGCGGGCGCGGTGGTGCGAGCATTGCGGGCATGGGCGCGCGCGAGCAGGTGGCGACAACGCAGGACTGGCAGCAGGTGCCGCCGGACGCGCACGTCGACGCCGCCGTCGACGGGTTCCGGATGCTGGCCGACGGGACGCGGCTGCGGATGATGTGGCTGCTGTGCGGCGACGAGTACGACGTGACCACCCTCGCCGGCGCGGTCGGCATCGCGCGGCCCGCCGTGTCGCAGCACCTGGCCAAGCTCAAGCTCGCCGGGCTGGTGTCGGTGCGGCGGGACGGGCGCCGGGCGGTCTACCGGGCGCGCGGCGGGCACGTGCGGCGACTGCTGGCCGAGGCCGTCGAGGCGGCCGACCACCACGTGACCGGGCGGCCGGACCACGACTGAGCACGGCCGCGACCGTCCCTGGCCGTGACCGATCCGGCTACGACCACCCCCGGCGCGCGGTCAGCCCGGCCAGCGGACGTGCAGGTCGTCGATCCGGTAGGCGTGCGCGTGCCGGTGGCAGCCGCCCACCAGGGCCGCGCCGCGCACGTGGGCGTGGTCGTCGGCCAGGTCGTGGTGCTCGTGCTCGATCGACTCCGGGTCGTCCTCCGGCCACAGTCGGGGCGCGGTGAGCGCCGCCGCCAGCGCGATCGCGGCCAGCACGAGCAGCGCGACCGGCAGCCCAGCCCCCGTGGCCAGCGCCCCCGCCAGCGGGTAGCAGAGCAGCCAGCAGGCGTGCGAGAGCGAGAAGTCCGCGGCGAACACGGCGGGCAGGTCCGCCCGGTCCGCCGACCGGCGCAGCAGCCGCCCGCCCGGCGTCAGCACCAGCGCGCCCGCCGCCCCGATCGCCGCCCACAGCGCCAGCAGCGCGGGCCAGCGCAGGTCGTCCAGGACGGCCGTGGCGAGCGCGGCCAGCGCCAGCAGCGCGCCCAGCGCCGCCGCCGCGCGCAGCACCACCGGTCGGTCCGGGTGGCGCTCCAGGACGCGCGGCAGCGCCAGCGCCGCGACCGCCGACCCCAGCCCGTACGCGGCCAGCGCCACCGCCACCGACGTCTCGTCCCGCCCGAGCAGCTCCCGCACGTACCCGACCGTGTTCACCAGCACCATCGACCCGGCCGCCGCCACCGCCAGGTGCACCGCGATCAGCCCGCGCAGGCGCGGGGTGCGCAGGTACGCCCGGACGCCCCTGGTGATGGTCGCGGGGGAGCGGTCGGCCGGGGCGGTGCGGGCGTCGGGCAGCGGGGTGCCCGCGACCAGCAGCGCCGAGGCGGCGAACCCGACCGCCGTGCCCAGGAACAAATCGCCGTGGCCGACCACCAGCAGCGCCGCCGCCGCGAGCAGCGGGCTGAGCAGGCTCTCCAGGTCGTACGCCAGCCGGGACAGGCTGAGCGCGCGGGTGTACTCGCGCTCGTCGGGCAGCAGGTCCGGGATGGTCGCCTGGAACGTCGGGGTGAACACCGCCGACGCCGCCTGGAGCACGAAGATCAGCAGGTGGACCTGCCAGATCGCGTCCACCCACGGCAGCGCCGCGACCACCCCGACCCGCGCCAGGTCGAGCCCGACCAGCAGCCCCTTGCGGGGGAGCCGGGCGGCCAGCGCGCCCGCCAGGGGGCCGACGCCGACGTACGCCACCATCTTGATCGCGAAGGCCGTGCCGAGCACGGCCCCCGCGTCCGCTCCCGCGAGGTCGTAGGCGAGCAGGCCGAGCGCGACGGTCGCCAGGCCGGTGCCGACCAGCGCGACCACCTGGGCGGTGAACAGCCTGCGGTAGGGGCGGTTGGCCAGTGCGGTGAGCATCGTGGGCACCTCCGGAGCGGGGTCTCGGCCGCTCAGCCACTATAGGTGCTCAGGTATGCACACGACGACGCCTCATTCGGGGGAAACCCGAGGGTCTTCGCGGAGCGGGCCGTCACCCCCAGCCGTCACCCCTCGGCCTTCGCCTTCCGCCACGCCGCCTCGCGCAGCAGCCGCAGCCCGTTCAGCCCGACGATCACGGTCGACCCCTCGTGCCCCGCCACCCCCAAAGGCAGCGGCAGGTCGCCGAGCAGGTCCCAGGCCACCAGCACCACGATGAACGACCCCGCGATCACCAGGTTCGCCACCACCACCCGCTTCGCCCGCCTGGCCAGCGCGATCGCCGCCGGGATCGTGGACAGGTCGTCGCGCACCACGACCGCGTCGGCGGTGCGCAGCGTCAGGTCCGCGCCCGCCGCGCCCATCGCCACCCCCGCGTGCGCCACGGCCAGCGCGGGCGCGTCGTTCACCCCGTCGCCGACCACCACGACCCGGCGCCCCTCGGCCTGCAGGGCGCGCACCGCCTCGGCCTTGTCCTCGGGCAGCAGGCCCGCGCGCACGTCGGTGATGCCGACCCGCTCGGCCAACCGGTCGGCGGTCCTGCGGTTGTCGCCGGTCAGCAGCACCGGCCCGGCCCCGGTCGCGGCGGTCAGCGCGGCCACCGCCGCCGCGGCCTCGGGGCGCACCCGGTCGGCGATGGCCAGCACGCCCGCCGGTTCGCCGTCCACCAGCACCAGCACGGCGGTGTGCCCCTGCGTCAGGAACCCGTCCACGGCCCCGATCCCCGCACCGCCGATCCCCGCACCGCCGATCCCCGCACCGCCGAGCGCCTCCGGTGAGCCGATCTCCACCACCCGGTCCCCGACCCGCGCCCTCACGCCCCGCCCCGGCCGCGCGGTGAACTCCCGCGCCTGCGGCACGTCCAGCCCGCGCTCGCGGGCCGCCCGCACCACCGCCCGCCCCAGCGGGTGCTCGCTCGGGTGCTCCGCCGAGGCGGCCAGCCGCAGCAGCGCGTCCTCGTCCAGCCCCGCGCCGGGCAGCGCGCGCAGCCCGGCCACCTCCGGCTCGCCCCTGGTCAGCGTCCCGGTCTTGTCGAACGCCACCCGGTCCGCGTCCGCCAGCCGCTCCACGACCACCGCCGACTTCACCAGCACCCCGTGCCGCCCGGCGTTGGCGATCGCGGCCAGCAGCGGCGGCATGGTCGCGAGCACGAGCGCGCAGGGCGAGGCGACGATCATGAACGTCATCGCCCGCAGCAGCGCCTCGCGCACCGGCTCGCCCCACGGCAGCGGCGCCGTGAAGATCACCAGCGTGGCGACCACCATGCCGATCGAGTAGCGCTGCTCGACCTTCTCGATGAACAGCTGCGTGCGGGCCTTGGTCCGGCTCGCCTCCTCCACGGCCGCAGCGATGCGCGCGACCACCGAGTCCGCCGCGCGCTTGCCGACCCGCACGCGCAGCGCCCCGGTGCCGTTGAGCGTGCCCGCGAACACCTCGTCGCCCTCGGCCTTGTCCACCGGCAGCGGCTCGCCGGTGATCGTGGCCTGGTCGACCTCGCCCGCGCCCGCGACCACCACCCCGTCGGCCGGGACCAGCTCGCCGGGGCGCACCAGAACCACGTCCCCGACCTCCAGATCCGCTACCCGCACGACCTCCTCCGCGCCGTCGCCGACGCGGGTCGCGGTGTCCGGGGCCAGGTCGAGCAGGCCGCGCACCGAGTCCTCGGTGCGGGCGGTGGCGAGGGCCTCCAGCGCGCCGGAGGTGGCGAAGATGACGATCAGCAGCGCGCCGTCGAGCGCCTGCCCGACGGCCACCGCGCCGATCGCCGCGACCACCATCAGCAGGTCGACGTCCAGGGTCCTCTCCCGCAGCGCGCGCAGCCCGGACAGGCCCGGCTCCCACCCGCCCGCCGCGCAGCAGGCCAGGTAGAGCGCCCAGCGCACCGGTTCCGGGCCGTCCGCGAGCTGCACGGCCAGCGCGGTCAGGAACAGCGCCAGCGAGACCGCCGCCCACCGGGCCTCGGGCAGCGCGGTCCACCGGGTGCGGCGCGCGGGCGCGCGGGTGGTGGGGCGTTCGGGCGCGACGGTGGTCATGGGTGGTCCTCCGGGGTCGGGGTGCTCGCCGAAGGAAGAATATACGTACAGATGAACAGGCTTTCATGTATAGGTGGTGAACTACCATTCACCTCATGGGGCACATCGCGAGTGGACGGGGGACGCCCGCCGCGCGGCTCGACGCCGAGTCGGCCGCGCACGTGGCGAACACCCTCCAGGCGCTGGCGACCCCGAGCAGGCTGCTGATCCTGGCCGAGCTGCGGCACGGCCCGCTGCCGGTCACCGCGCTCGCCGAGGCGGTCGGCATGGAGCAGTCGGCGGTCTCCCACCAGCTGCGGCTGCTGCGCGCCCTGCGCCTGGTCGTGGGCACCCGCAACGGGCGCAGCATCATCTACAGCCTGCACGACGACCACGTCGCGCACCTGCTCGACCAGGCCGTCTACCACAGCGAGCACCTGCGCCTGGGCCTGGTGGACCGCCCGGCGGGCGGCGATCAGGACGCGGGCTGACCGCTCACAGCCAGCCCCGGTAGACCGGTGCGTCGGCGAGCCCCCGCCAGCGCTCCAGCCACTCGCCCCGCACCAGGGCGGGTCGCCACGGGCGCGCGCGCAGCTCCGGCGGGATCAGCGGGTCCTCGCGCATCGCGGCCTCCAGCGCCGCCGCGAGCCGCAGCCGTCGCACCAGCGGCGTCCCCTCGTCGTCGGCGAGCGCCTCCTCCACGGCGTCGTAGGCCCGGTCGATCGGCTCGGCGGGCCACAGCGCCTCGGTGATCTCCACCGGGTCGTGGACGCCGCGCAGGTCCAGCCCGGTCGCGGACGCGGTGACCAGGTGCGCGCGTGCTTCGGGGTCCACCACGTCGGTCAGGTCGTGCGGACCGGCGTACAGGCCGGTGGAGATCGGCGCGGCCCCGGCGGCGAGCAGGTCGCGGCGCAGCGCGTCCCGCACCGCCCGCTCCCGCTCGGGCGTGCTGATCGCCGCGAGCCACCACCGCCCGTCCCACGGCGCCTCCCCGGCGTCCTGCGCGAACGCCAGCGCGAGCCCGACCCGGTCCCGCCGCAGCCGCTCCCGGCCCTGGTCGGTGAGCCGGACGCGGCCCGCCCGCCCGCGCCCGGACTGCTCCAGCTCGCCCGCCGACGCCATCCGCCGCAGCGTCAGCCGCAGCGGCTGGTCGGCCACGCCGACCGCGTTCGCCGTGTCGTACACCAGCGCGAGGTCGACCGCGCCCTCGTCGGGCAGCAGCGCCTCGACGACCGTCCTCGGGGTGATCCGCTCGTCCACGCCACTGAATATATCGCATATGCTACGAACGTGAGAGCAACGATAATTCTGCGCCGGACCCTGCTGGCACTCCTGGCATTCGCGCTGGTCACGGCCGGGATCGTGGTCCTGGGCAACACCTTCCGCTTCGACCAGCGCGCGGTCGAGATCCCGTTCGGCGACGGCCGCCTGTCCGGCGTCCTCGCGCTGCCCCGTGACCGGGAGGCCGTCGGGGTCGTCCTGGTCGTCCACGGCGACGCGGCCGTCGACGCCACCCACGACGGGCTCTACGCGCCGTGGTTCGAGGGCGCGGCCGACGCCGGGTACGCCACCCTGTCGTGGAGCAAGCCGGGGGTGGGCGGCTCCACCGGTGACTGGCTGTCGCAGACCATGGCGGACCGGGCCGCCGAGGTCGGCGCCGCGCTGGACTGGGCGCGTGGCCGGCCGGACGTCCCCACCGGCCGCGTGGTGCTGTGGGGCGCGAGCCAGGCGGGGTGGGTGCTGCCGAAGGTCGTGGCCGCGCGCACCGACGTGGACGCGGTCGTCGCGGTGTCCCCGGCGGTCAACTGGCTGCGCCAGGGCCGCCACCACCTGCTCTCCGGCCTCGCCGACGCCTCGCCGCAGGAGCGCGCCGACGCCGTGGCGCGGAGCGACCGGGTGCGCGCGCTGCTGGAGCGGGGCGCGCCGCACAGCGAGCACGCCGCCGCCGACCCGGACCCGATGACGCCGGAGCGCTGGGGTTTCGTCTCCCGCAACTTCCGCTCCGACGCGGTGGACGACCTGCGCGCGGCGGCGACCAGGCACGTCCCGGTGCACCTGATGCTCGCCGAGCACGACCGCAACGTCGACGCGGCGGAGACCGAGCGCGCCTACCGGGAGGCGTTCGGCGCGGACCTGACCGTCACCCGCCACGACGCCGCGCACTCGATGGCCCGACCGCTCGTGGAGGACTCGGACGCGGTCGGCCTGGCCGTCGCCGTGCTGTGGCCCCGCGCCCTGCTCGCCCCGACCGCCGTGGACGCCCACCGGGACTTCCTCACCCGGCGCTGACCCCACCCGGCCGCAACCGCCGCAGCACCACCAGCGCGCACAGCGCCGACCCCACCTCGCCGGCCGCCAGCGCCACCCACACCCCGGTCGTCCCGCCGCCGCCCAGCACCACCACCAGCGGGGCCCTCACCAGCGCCAGCGTGCCCACCGCCAGCGCCCACGCCTGCCGCGTCGCGCCCAACGACTGCGCGTAGCCCGCCACCAGCGGCGTGATCCCGGCCGCCGCGAAGCCGACCGCCACGAACCGCAGCGCCGTCGCCGCCTGCCCGGCGACGGCCGGGTCGTCCAGGAACACCGACACCAGCGGCCCGGCGAACACCACCACCAGCGCCGAGGCCACCAGCCCGTACCCGACCGCCACCCGCAGCGCGAGGTCCTTGGCCCGCACCACCCGCGCGTGCAGCCCGCGCCCCGCGTTGTAGCCGACCACCGGTTGCAGCCCCTGTCCGATCCCGACCAGCGGCATCGTCGCGAACGTCTGCACCCGCGCCGCCACCGCGTACGCCGCCAGCGCCGCCGCGCCCGCACCGGCCAGCGCGGTGTTCACCAGCACCGCCAGCAGCGTCGTGCCGAACCCGGCCAGGAACGACGGCGCCCCGATCCCCAGCAGCGCCCGCACCGTCGGCCCGTGCGGCAGCAGGTCGGCCGCGCGCACCCGGTACGGCCGCTCGCGCTGCACGAAGAAGAACCACAGGCTCAGCAGCGCCGACACCGCCTGCCCGCCGACCGTGCCCAGCGCCGCGCCGCGCACCCCCAGGTCGAACCCGAAGATCAGCACCGGGTCCAGGGAGATCTGCACCAGCACCGGCGCCAGCCAGAGCAGCGTGGAGAACCGCAACCGGCCCTCGGCCCGCACCAGGCTGGAGAACCCCGTGGACAGCACCGAACCGGCCAGGATCACCACCGCGTACTCGCGCGCCACCTCCCGCGCCCCGTCCCGCGCGCCCAGCGCCGTCAGCAGCGGCTCCACCCCGAGCAGGCCGAGCGCGGTGACCACGACCGCCGCGCCCCAGAACACGGTGAACGCGTTCCCCGCCGCCCGACCGGCCGTCGCCGCGTCCCCCGCGCCCAGCGCCCTGGACACCAGCGACGCGCCACCCGCGCCCACCGTCGTGGACACCGCGCCCAGCACCAGCAGCACCGGCGCGACCAGGTTCACCGCCGCCATCGCCTCGGCCCCGACGCCCCGCGCCACGAACCACGCGTTGGTCAGCGCGTAGATCCCGTACACGCCGACCGACAGCGTCGTCTGCGAGCAGGCGCGCCACAGCAACCGCCCGACCGGGGCGGTGCCGAGCGCCTCGGCGGACTCGCGCACGCGCATCAGCGGGCGCGGCCGAGGAGCCCCATGACCTCGGTGATCCGCTCGCGCGCCCAGTCGTGCTGCGTGGTGTCGGCGTGCCCCCGGTACACCGCCTCGATCGCCATCACCAGCACCAGGTGCAGGCAGTACAGCCGCCGCCGCGCCACCTCGCCGCCGGTCGGCGCGCCCCGCCCGTAACCGCGCAGGAACGGCTCGGGGTCGCCGAACGCGGGCAGCACCGTGCCGGTGAACCCGGCCTCGATCAGCGGGTCGCCGTAGAACGCGCGCTCGTGGTCGATCACGCACACGACCTCGCCGTCGCGGACCAGGGCGTTGCCGTCCCACAGGTCCCACTCGACGTAGCGCGGCTCGACCACCTCGTCCAGCGCGTCGGCGTGCTCGGCGAACACCGCCCGCAGCTCGTCGTAGCCCCACCCGACGTCCACCGCGCGCCGCTCGCCGTCGCGCAGCACGTCCTCGGCCATCGCGCCGAACGCGGCCCGCCAGGTCGGGTGGCCGGGACCGGCGAGGGGGCCGAACCGGTCGCCGCGGATCCCGTTCAGCTCGCGGTTCGCGCGGCCGAGCGCGGTCATGCAGGCGGCGGCCTCGTCGGCGGGCATGGTGGACTTGACGATGCCGAGGTTGTCGGCGTCGACGAACGGCATGAAGAAGTAGTCGGCGTCGCACAGCTCGTGGGTGAGGTCGGCGTGGTCGACCGGCGGGACGGGCACGCTGGTGCGCTCGCGGACCAGCTCCAGCGCGGCCAGCTCGGTGCGCATGGCCCCGCGCTCGTAGGACATCACCTCGACGTCGGCGGGCGGGGCGATCTTGAGCACCACCTCGGCGCCGTCGCGCAGCCTGATCCGGTAGGCGACGTTGAACCACCCGTGCCCCAGCTCGCCGAACCAGCCGGACCCGGCGTCGGGCGTCCTGTCGGGGCCGTAGGCGCGCTCGACCATGGCGAGGAGGGTGGTCTCGGACTGCCGGTTCTTGGTGATGCTCTCCACTGCCGCTCCGGGTGTGTCGTGGCGAGCGCCCCGGTTCGTGAGAGCGCTCTCGCGTTCGTCGCGCGCACGAACGTACACCCGGATGTGTACGTTCGTACACGATGGGCGCGCTACCGCTCCGCGTGCCCCGGCCGCAGTCCGTCCAGCGACACCCGCAGCAGCCGCTCGACCTGCTCCGGGTCGCTGTCCCCGGTCAGCCGGGCGGCGTGCCCCAGGGACACCAGGAGCAGCAGCAGGTCGTCCGCGCTCGCGTCCGGGCGCAGCGACCCGGCCTCGTGGGCGCGCGCGGTCAGCCCCCCGATCACCGCCCGCAACTCGCCCAGCCCTTCCACGTCCGGCTCCGCCCAGGCCAGCGCGAAGCACTCCGAGATCGCGCGGTGCCTGGCGTAGCCGCTCAGCGCCTGCCGGAAGAAGTCCGCCAGCGCCGCCCACGGGTCCTCCGCGCGCTCCGCCGCCTCGCGCGCCGACGCCGCCCAGGTCAGGAACTCGCGCCGCAGGATCGTGCGGACCAGGTCCTCCTTGGTGGGGAAGTGCCGGTACAGGGTGCCCATGCCGACGCCGCTCAGCCGGGCGATCTCGCGCACGTCGACGGCCGCGCCCTGCTCGGCCAGCACGCGGGCCGCCGCCTCGACGATCGCCTCCTGGTTGCGCGCGGCGTCCACGCGGGGCTTGCGGCTGCGGGGGGCCTCGGCGGGCCGGTCGGCGGTCACCGGGCGACCCTACCAACCCTTTCCGGAGCAATCGCTCCGTTTTGTGCTAGCTTTGCGGAGCGGTTGCTCCGGATAGGGCGCGCACCCGGCGCGCCGACCCTCCGGGGCCGCTCACGAGGAGTTCCACGACATGACCGGCACCGACCCGACCGGCACCCCGACGCGCGGCGCGGAAGCCCTGTTCCGCCCCCACCGCCTCGGCCCGCTCCACCTGCCCAACCGCGTCGTGATGGCGCCCATGACCCGCGAGCACTCGCCGGACGGCGTGCCGGGAGAGGACGTGGCGCGCTACTACGCCCGGCACGCGGCGGGCGGCGTCGGCCTGATCATCACCGAGGGCGTCTACCTGGACGACCCGGCCTCGGGCCCCAGCAGCCGCACCCCCCGGATGCACGGCGACGCCGCGCTCGCCGGGTGGCGGCGGGTCACCGACGCCGTGCACGCCGAGGGCGTGCCGATCGTGGCCCAGCTGTGGCACGTCGGCGCGGCCCCCGACGCCAGCCACTGGCCCGTCGCGGACTTCCGCCCGGTCACCCCGTCCGGCGTCGGACCGGACGGCCTGCCGCTGACCGAGCCGCACACCGTGCTCGACCAGCGCGGCATCGACGCGATCACCGCCTCGTACGCCCGCGCCGCCGCAGCCGCCGAGCGGGCGGGCTTCGACGGGGTCGAGCTGCACGCCGCCCACGGCTACCTGATCGACCAGTTCCTGTGGTCGGTCACCAACCGCCGCACCGACGGCTACGGCGGGGACGCGGTCGCGCGGACCCGCTTCGCCACCGAGGTGATCGCCGCCGTCCGGGCCGCCGTGCCACCCGACTTCCCGGTGTTCCTGCGCCTGTCCCAGTGGAAGGGCAACGCCTACGACGCGAAGCTCGCCGACGACCCGGCCGCCCTCGGGCGCGTCCTCGCCCCCCTGGTCGCCGCCGGGGTGGACGTCTTCCACGCCTCCACCCGCCGCTACTGGGAACCCGGGTTCCCCGGCTCCGACCTCAACCTCGCCGGGTGGATCAAGCGGCTCACCGGTCGCCCGGTCGTCACCGTCGGCTCGGTGGGGCTGGACCTGGACATGGTCAGCAGCCTGTCCCGGCCGGGGCAGTTCGGGGAGAACGAGGTCTCCCGCACCGGGATCGAGCCGCTGCTGCGGCGGCTGGAGCGCGACGAGTTCGACCTGGTCGCGGTCGGCCGCGCGCTGCTGGCCGACCCGGAGTGGCCGCGCAAGGTCCGCGAGGGCCGGGAGGACGAGCTCGCCCCGTTCGACCCCTCGGCCCTGTTCACCCTGGGCTGACCGGGCGCCGGGACCGCGCCCGCGCTAGCACCGGGGAGGGCTTGGACTGGAAGCCCTGCGCGGACGTCGCCGCGGGCTGGGACCCCGACGACCGGACCATCGACCTGGCCGGCAGCCGACTGCGCGCCACCGAGCGCGCCGTCGTGCTCAACCCCGGCGGCCCGGCCAGCAGGGCGTCACGATGCCCCGGCACGTCGGGGAGAGCCGCGCCGCCGGACGTGGAACCCGGTCGCTTCCCGTCCACGAAGGACGAAGCCCGGTCGCTCGCCGAAGCCGACGCCGCCCGCAACCGGGAGTGCGCCGCCGGCGTGGTGGCGCAACCGCGAGCAGCGCGCGCCGCCGCACGCGGCGGGCACGAGCCCGCTGCTGCTGGTCGGGCCACACCGAGGAGCAGGCGACGCCGCACCCGTGGGCCGAGCGGGTGCGCGAGGTGATCGGCGGCGAGCTGCTGTCGGTGACCGACGAGCGGCACGGCTCGCTCAAGTCCTCGCCCTGCGCGGAGTTCGCGGTGCGGCTGTTCGACACCGGGCGCGCCGAGGGCGGGACCTGCGAGGTGGGGTGAACAACCCGGAGCCCGGCGGCGTCCTCCGAGCGCGGGGGACGCCACCGGGGCCCGCCCCCGCGCCCGGTGCTGATCAACTACCGTTCCGGCCATGAGCGCCACCCCCGCGCCCGCGTCCACCCCGCTCGTCGGCAGGACCCGCGAGCTGGCCGCCATCTCGGCGGTGCTCGGCGCGGCGCGCGAGGGGCGGGGTGGGGCGCTGGTGCTGACCGGCGAGCCCGGCGCGGGCAAGTCCGCCCTGCTCGACCGGGCGCTCGCCGACGCGACCGGCTTCGCGGTGGCGCGGGCCACCGGGGCCGAGTTCGAGCGCGACTTCCCCTACGCCGGGCTCGCCCAGCTGTGCGTGCCGCTCCTGCCGCACCTCGACCGGGTCTCCCCGCACCACCGCGAGGCGCTCGGCGTCGCGTTCGGGCTCGCCGAGGGCGCGCCCGACCCGTTCCGCGTCGGCCTGGCCACCCTGGAGCTGCTCACCTCCACCGCCCGCGCCCGCCCGCTGCTGTGCCTGGTCGACGACGCCCACTGGCTCGACCCGGACTCCACCACGGTCCTGACCTTCCTCGCCCGCCGCATCGCCGCCGACCCCGTCGCGGTCCTGTTCGCCACCCGCCCGCCCGCCACCGACCTGGACCGCCTGCCCGGCCTCCCCGTGGCGGGCCTGGGCGACGACGCCGCCCGCGCCCTCCTCGGCGCGTTCCCGCTGGACGAGCGGGTCCGCGAGCGCCTGGTCGCCGAGGCGCGCGGCAACCCGCTGGCCCTGCTCGAACTGCCCCGCGCGGGCGGGTTCGCGCCGCCCGGACCTGCGTCCGCGTCCACCCGCGTCGAACTCGGCTTCCGGCGCAGGCTCGACGCCCTGCCCGCCCCCGCCCGGCTGCTGCTCACCACCGCGAGCGCCGACCCCACCGGCGACCCCGACCTGCTGTGGCCCGCCGCGCGCCTGCTCGGCGTTGACGTCCGGCAGGCGGGCGCGGACGCCGCCGCGACCGAACTGGCCGAGTTCGGCGCGCGCATCCGCTTCTGCCACCCGCTCGCCCGCTCGGCCGCCTACCGCGCCGCGTCCCCGGACGAGCGCCGACGGGCGCACGGCGCGCTCGCCGAGGTCACCGACCCGCTCCTCGCGCCCGACCGCCGCGCCTGGCACCGCGCCCAGGCCACCACCAGCCCGGACGCCGAGGTCGCCACCGACCTGGAGCGCTGCGCCTCCCGCGCCCAGGCGCGCGGCGGCGTCGCGGCGGCTGCGGCGTTCCTGGAGCGCTCCGCCGCGCTGTCCCCGGACGCCGGACCGCGCCTGGCGCGCACCCTGGCCGCCGTGCGCGCCCACCTCGACGCGGGCGACGGCGACGCCGCCTCCACCCTCCTCGGCACCGTCGACCCCGCCCCGCTGGACGAATCCCGCCGCGCCTCGGTCGAACTGCTCAGGGGGCGCGTCGCCTTCACCCGCCCCGACGACGGCAGCGGACCGGCCCTGATGGTCGGCGCCGCCGAACGGCTGTCCTCAGTGGACGCCGAGCGGGCCCGCGACTGCCTGGTCGAGGCCATCGAGACCAGCCTGCTCGTCGGACGCGGCGGGGGAGTCGTCGACGAGGTGGTGAACCGGGCCGCCCGCACCGCGCCGCCGTCCGCGCGACCCGACGTCCTGGACGCGCTGATCACCCTGTCCCGCGGCGGTTACCGCGTCGCCGCACCCGCGCTCGAAGCCGCGCTGCACGGCAACGGAAGTCCACTGTGGACGAGATGGCCCGCGATCTCCGTCATGGTCGCCGCCGAGCTGTGGGACCTGGACGCGCTCGCCGCCATCGCCGAGCACCTGGTGACCACCGGCCGCGACCTCGGCTCCCCGGTCGCCCTCCGCCTGGGCCTCGCCCAGCGCGCCACCTGCGCCACCCTCGTGGGCGACGTCGCGGTCGCGTTCGCCGCCACCGCCGAGGAGGAGGCCGTCGCCGACGCGCTGGGCGAACCCCCGCTGGCCCACCCCCGCCTGCACCTGGCCGCCCTGCGCGGCAGGCGCGCCGACGCCCTCGAACTCGCCGAGTCCGCGAACCGGGGCCCCGGCGGTGGGCGCGTCACCAACCTGCACTGGACCACCGCCCTGCTGGCCAACGGCCTCGGCGACCACCCGGCCGCGCTCGCCGCCGCGCGCGAGGCCACCGCGCCCAGCAGGCTGTTCCTGGTCGGCGCGGTCCTGCCGGAGCTGGTGGAGGCCGCCGTCCGCTGCGGCGAGGACGCGGTCGCCGCCGAGGCCCTCGAAGCGCTCACCGAGCGCGCCGAGGCCAGCCCCACCCCGTCCGGCCTCGGCGTCGCCGCCTGCGCGCGCGGGCTCGTCACCGGCGAGGAGGAGCACTACCGGGACGCCGTCGACCTCCTCGCGCGCAGCCCCCTCGTGCCGTACCGGGCCCGCGCCCACCTGCTGTACGGGGAGTGGTTGCGCCGCAAGGGACGCCGCCGGGACGCGGTGGCGCACCTGGGCTCCGCGCACGAGCTGCTGTCCGCCTCCGGGGCCGAGGGCTTCGCGCGCCGGGCCGAGAACGAGCTGCGCGCGGCGGGGGAGCGGGTCGACCGGCGGGCGGGCGCGGACCGCGAGAAGCTCACCGCGCAGGAGGTCGCCGTGGCCGGGCTCGTGGTCGGCGGGGCCACCTCGCAGGAGGTCGCGGTGCAGCTGTTCGTCAGCAAGCGCACCGTGGACGCCCACCTGCGCAACATCTTCCGCAAGCTCGGCATCACCTCGCGCAGGCAGCTCAAGGACCACCCGGACCTGGTCGCGCTGGACCGGCTGCCGTGAGCGGGTCGGTCCTGCCGCAGCTCAGCCGATCGCGGCGGTCTGCGTCGGCGCGGGCGCTGACTTGCGGGTCTTGGGCGCCAGCATCCGGTGCACGATGAAGTACTCGGCGATCAGCACGTTCCCGAGCAGCCCGGCCCACGCGCTCGTGGTGTACATGTCCCGGTAGTCCACCCACGGCAGCAGCGCCATGCCGGTCAGCTGGTAGACCCGCAGCGTCACGGCGGCGAACGTCAGCGTGTAGTTGCGGACCGTCCACACCCGGTGCATCCGCACGTCGCCGCGCCGGATCGTCCGGTACGCCTCGAACGCCGTGTACAGCCACGCCACGATCAGCATGGTGAACACCACCTGCAGCGGGAACCCGCTGGGCGTCACGACCGTCGCGTAGGCCGACGTCGCCGAGGCCGCGACGACCGAGAGCAGGTAGACCCGCCCGGAGATCCGGTGCGCGCGCGGGAAGCGGGCCCGCAGCCTCGGCACGAACTGCAGCGGCCCGATCAGCAGCGTCAGCCCGGCGGGCACCGAGTGCAGGACCAGGCTCGTGTAGTAGCCGACGATGGTCCGGTCGAGGGGGAAGTTCGCGCCGCCGGTCAGGTAGGGCGGGACCGAGATGGCCGTGATGGCGATCGCGAGCACGGTCACCAGGCCCCAGGAGGCCCACCACCAGCGGCGGCGGGCGGTCGGGGACAGGGCTGCGGAGGACATGCGCGGGGCTCCAATGCTCGGACGCGACCGGGTGCGGTCGCGCTGTGACGAGCCCTGATGGTGGTCGCCGGGGCGGCTCCCGCGCGTCGGTCGGAGTTGCCCAGATCCGGTGCGCGGCGATGCCTAGGCAATCCCGCCCGGCGCCTGCTCCCCACCGCCCAACGCCTTCTCCAGCAGCACGAGCAGCTCCGTCCGCTCGCGGTCGGTCAGCACGCCCACGGTCTCCTCCAGCACCTCGTCGACGATCCCGGACCCGGCCTCGTGCGCGGCGATCCCCTCGTCGGTCAGCGCGTGCCGCACCGCCCGCCCGCCGCCGTCGACCCGCCGCAGCAGGCCGCGCTCGACCATGCGCTTGGCCAGCTCGCCCATCGACTGGTCGGTCTGGAAGGTCAGCGCGGCGAGCGCGCGCAGCGAGGCGTCCGGGTCCTCGCGCAGGTGCCGCAGCACGTCCCACTGCACCAGCGACAGCCCTGCGCCCGCCAGCAGCCGCCGGGTGGCCTCCCGGTGGTGCCGCCACTGCAACCGCTTGACCGCCAGTCCGACCCGCTGCTTCGAAGGCACGCCGAGAGCGTAGGCAACCCCGGCGACGGCTGCAAGGTTGCTTAGTTAAGGAACCTGACCTAAGGTTCCTTAACTAACAGGACCGCCCCGAGGAGGCACCCGTGAGCACCACCCGGATCGCAGGCATCACCGTCGAGCAGCACGACCGCACCCGCGCGTTCCTGCTCCTGCACGGCGGCGCGGGCGTCCCCACCGTGCGGTCCTTCGCCGCCCTGCTCGCCGAACGGGCGGGCGCGCGGGTCCTGGTCCCCACGCACCCCGGTTTCGGCGGCGCCGACCGCCCCGACTCCCCGACCACCACGCGCGACCTGGCCGCCGCGTACGCCGACCTGCTCGACCGCCTCGACCTGACCGGCGTCACCGTCGTCGGCAACTCCTTCGGCGGCTGGGTGGCCGCCGAGCTCGCCCTGCTGGGCAGCCCCCGCGTCACCGAGGTGGTGGTGGTCGACGGCATCGGGATCGAGGTCGACGGCCACCCGCTCACCGACGTGCGGGGCCTGAGCCCGCAGGAGCTGCGCGCGCTGTCCTTCCACGACCCCGCCAAGGCGCCCGGCCCGCAGAGTCCCGGCCCGCAGGCCCCCGGCGCGCCCGGTCCGAGCCCGGACGTGCGCGCCCTGCTCGCCTACGCGGGCCCCACGATGTCCGACCCGACCCTGCTGGGCAGGCTCGCCGCGACCGAGATCCCCGTCCACGTCGTGTGGGGCGCGAGCGACGGCATCGTCGACGTCGGCTACGGCCGGGCGTACGCCGCCGCGATCCCCGGCGCCCGCTTCACCGTCCTGCCGGACTCCGGCCACCTGCCGCAGGTCGAGACGCCGGAGGCGCTGCTCGCCGCGCTCCTGGACGGCTGACGGGCCCCACTGCCAGGTGCCGCCCGCGGGGGGAGTGTTGCGCCCGGCACCCGCACGGGTTCGCGTCACCGCGCTGCTCGGCAGCCTCGTCACCGCGGTGGGGACCGCCTCGGCGGCCCCGTCCAGCTACTACCGCTACCCGATCACCAGGGTGAACGTCGACTCCGCCGCGCCCACCACGTCGAACGGCGCCGCCGAGGCCACGACCGGGACCTGGGTCGACGAGACCGGGACCGTCCCTCCGCGAAGGAGTGCCCCGGCTACCCCCGGTGGGACGCGCGCGACGCCGTCGCGCGGGCCGTCGCCCAGGGGCGCGGGTCCCTCGCGGTGGTGGTGCGCGTCGCCGAGGAGCACCGGGGCGACCCGACCGGGTCGCGCGTGCACGACGTGTCGAGCTCCGGGCTGAGCGTCACCTGCAACCACCCGCCCGCGACCCCGTCCGCCCTGCTGCTGGACCACGTCGCGTGCGGCGCCCACCCGTACGTCACCACCGGCCGCCCGGTCGTCTCGGCAGGCACGAGCGACCCCGACGGCGACCGCAGGACCGGGCAGTTCGCGTTCTGGCCGGTGGCCGAACCGGAGCGGCACGGCGACGATCCGGTGGACGCCGTCCAGGGCCGACTACTTCTCCCTCCCCGTCGAGGGCGTCACCGAGAGCGGGGGGCACCGACTCGCGGTCGCACTCGTTCTGGGTGAAGAAGCTCCCCTGACCGCGACCGGCCCGCGGTTCCCGCGCGCTGTGCGTCGGGGCACAACGGGAACCGGCCCGACCGCGACCGCTACCTCGGCCAGTCCACCGAGTCCTCGTTCGAGCTGCTGCTGGAGCTGGGGCGGATCTTCGACGTGCGGCAACGGGCTGCCCGCCGTCCTCGCGGGCGGCGTCTACGACGACGTCGTGGCGCGGGCCGGTGGCGTGAACGCGTTCGGTCATCGGGCTGTTCGGCCCGGAGGGCGACCCGGCCGCCCTGGCCGACGACCTGTTCGCCCGGTTCCCGCACTGGAAAGCCGCCGAAAGCCGCCCAGGAGCGCGACTCCACGTCCCTGTCCGACTCGCTCTACCAGGGCCCGCTGAACGCGATCGCCCTGGAGAGGCTCGTGACGCCCTGCACGGCTGAACCGCCTGGGGCGCCTCGGTTTCGAGGCGCCCCAGGCGATCCGGTCAGCCCGCGGCCTGGGGCGGCGGGTGCCCCTCGGAGGCCTGCACGACCACGATGCCCTGGCCGCTCAGCGCCAGCTGGTACGCCTCGCCGGACCCGCGCCCGATCATCGCGCCCAGCTTGGCGGTCTTCTTGATCGAGGACTGGAGCGAGGTCGACCACAGCACGGCGGACTGCATGTCCACGTAGGTGGGCACGTCCACGTTCAGCACGACGGGCGTCCCGAACGCGGTGACGGCGAGCGCGCCGGTGCCGGTGAACGTGGTGTTGAACAGCCCGCCGCTGAGCATCGACGCGCCCTCGACGCGGTTGATGTCCCACTTGAGGCCGCTCTCGAACGCGAGCACGTTGCCGCCGTTGACGGTGACGGACTCGTTCTCCAGGTGCAGCACGAAGATCTCGTCGGCGTCCTGCGCGAGGAAGACGTCGCCGCTGCCGGAGACCTTCATCAGCGACATGCCCTCGCCGGTGAACGCCTTCTTGAACAGCTTGCCGATCCCGCCGGCGCCCTCGTAGGCGAAGTCGACGTCGCCCTGGTAGGCGACCATGGACCCCTGCTTGGCGAAGAAGAACCCGCCGCTGCCGGTGAGGTCGACCTTGAGCATCCGCTCGTTCTGGAGCTGGAAGCTCCCCGGCTCGACTTGCCGCTCGGCGTGGTTGAACAGTGAACTCCGCATGATCGGCATCGTCCCGGGTCCGGTGGCGCGCCGCGCGCTGATCGCGTGCGCCGCTTCCGGGTCCGGAGTAGCGCTCGTCACGTCCACGCATTCCATAGCATTGCTTTGTTATGTTCATGGGGCGCGGCGAGCCCACGAGGGGCCCGCCCACCGACCACGTTGGAGACCGGCCGTGGCCATCACGTTGATCAACCCCGAGGGCCTGCCCGAGGTGCCGCCCTACCGCCAGCTGTCCGTGGCCACCGGCTCGAAGCTGCTGTTCCTGGCCGGTCAGGTGTCCTGGGACGCCACCGGGGCGACGGTCGGCGATGGCGACCTGGCCGAGCAGGTGGCCCAGTGCTACCGCAACGTCGCGAAGGGCCTGGCGGGCGCCGGGGCGACCCTCGCGGACCTGGCCAAGCTGACCGTCTACGTCGTGGACTGGACCCCGGACAAGATGCCCCAGTTCCTGGAGGGCGTGGCCCGGGCGGCGGCCGACCTCGGCGGCGTCCCGGTCCCACCCGCGAGCCTGATCGGCGTCGCCGCGCTGGACGTGCCCGAGCACCTGGTCGAGGTGGAGGCCGTGGCGGTCCTGGACTGACCCGCGGCGCGGGAGCGGCTCACCCCAGCTCGACGGCCAACCGCTCCCGCGCCCGCCGCAGCACCTCGTCCTCCCAGGCCGCCTCGACGGTCCCGACGCGGTACGGGCCGCCGAGCGCACGCGAGAGGGCTTCCGCGACGCCCGTGATCCAGTCCTGGTCCTCGTCGTGCCGCAAAGGCAAGAGGCCCAGCAGTTGCGCGAGCAGTCCGCTGTGGACTTCCTTCCGCTGGTGCTCCCCGGTGGCGGACACCGCGACCATCCGCACGAACCCCATCGGATCGTTCTCCGCCCCGGCCTGCTTGATCCGCTTGCCCCGCCTCACCGAACCCCCACCCCGACCACCACGTGCTCCTCGTCCTCGATCCCGCCCCCGAGGGGAACCGGTTTTGTCGTACCCCGCCGCTACCGTCCACCCCGACGGAAAAGGGGAGCGATGGACGCCACCGAGAGCACCTACGCCATGGGGCCGGCCCTGGCGCGCCACGTGCTGCCCCGGCGCGGCGACGGCAGCGCCCCCGAGCCGCGGAAACCCCCAGGTCCCGCCGACCTGGCCCTGGTCGCCGACCTCTGCCTGCGCGCCCGCTCCCGCGTCGCCGCGGTCCCCCGGCTCGACACCTTCCTGCGCGGCGTCCCCGACCCGTTCGGCGCGGCCGTGCTCTACCGCGCGCTCGACAGCCTGGTCACCTCCCCCGGCAAGGCCAAGGCGCAGCGCCTGCTCACCCGCCGCTGGGCCGCCGACCACGGCCTGCCGTTCGCCGCCGGGGCGGTCACCGCCGCCACCGCCCTCACCCTCTCCTACCAGCACGACCCCCACCCCGCACCCGAGGACCAGCACTACCACCCCTTCTGGACGCTCCACCGGGGCGCCGTCCCCCTCCGGCACGACCTCGCGCACGCGCCCGACGAGGTCCGCGCCGCCGCCCGCACCGCGATCGCCCGCCACCGCACCACCCCGGCCGCCCGCGCCATCGCCGCGTTCCTGCTGCCCGACGACCCGACCTGGACCGTCGAGCTGTGCGCCGAGATCGCCGCCGCCGACCCGGACGCCCCCGGCCACGACCTGGCCCTCCTCGTCGCCACCGTCGCCGACCGCGCCCAGTTCGAGACCGTCGTCGACCGCGCCGACCCGGAGTGCCTCACCTCCCGCTCGTGGGCCCTGCCGACCCTGGTCGCCACCCTCGGCCCAGGCGCCGCCCTGCCCGGCCTCACCCGCCTGCTCCCCACCCTCACCGCGCCCCAGCGCGCGAAGGTCCTGGACGTCATCGCCGAGTTCCCGTCCGACGACGCGTTCACCCTCGTGCTGACCGCCGGAACCCCGCCCGTCCAGCGCAAGGCCCGCGACCGCTTCCCGCTCCGCGCCGCCCGCCTCGCCCCGGAACCCGAGCCCACCCCGAGGCCTGCCCACCCCGAGGCGGACCCGGCCGACCTGCCCAGCCCGCTCGTGAACCCGCCGTGGGAAACGCCGAAACCCCAGGTCAAGCCCCTGCGCGTCGCCGACCGCCCGCACGAGCGCTGGCTGCCGGGGGAGCGCGAGGAGTGGGCCGCCCGCCCCCTGCCCGAGGAGTTCGCCGACCCCGGCGGGCTCCCCGACTGGCCCGAGGCCGTCGCCGCCCTCCACGCGGGCGCGCTCGCCCGGCACCAGCAGCTCACCCTCCTCCTGAACGCCCCCGAGGCCGTCGTCGCCCCCGTGCTCGCCACGTGGCGCCCCGACTACCCCGTGCGCCTCGCCGACTGGGCCCACCGCCTGGCCGCCACGCACGGCCACGCCGCGTCCGCCTTCCTCAGGGACGCCGTCAAGCACGTCCCGCGCGTCGCGGCCTCGGCCCTGGTCCCGCTGGCCGACGCCGACACCTCCAAGCTCCTGGCCACCCAGCTGCTGCGCCGCACGCCCCCGCTCGCCGAGGTCACCGCCTACTTCACCCGCCACGGCGCGCACGCCCTGCGCCCCCTCCTGCCCGCCCTGCTCGGCGGACCGGGGCCGTCCCGCCGCGCGGCCGAGGCGGCGCTGCGCCTGCTCGCGGGCCCCGAGCACCGCGAGCCGCTCCTGGAGATGGCCGCCGAACTCGGTCGCGCCGACGCCCTGCGCGCCCTCCTCGACGCGGGACCGCTCGACTCGCTCACCCCCACCACCCCACCGGGCTGGCTGAACCGCGCGATCCCCGCCCTGCCCCCGGTGCTCGTGGCGGGCCGCGCCCTGCCCGAGCCCGCCGTGCGCAACCTGCTGCACGTCCTCGCCGCCCACCCCGACGCCCGCCGCGCGGGCCTCGTCCCGGTCAAGCGGGTCTGCGAGGCGGGGTCGTTGGCGCGCTTCGGCTCCGCCCTCCTGGAGCGCTGGCTCGCCGAGGGCGCCGAACCCGCGTCCACCTGGGTCCTGGAGGCCCAGTCCGACCTCGCCGACGACCGCGCCACCGCCGAGCTCACCGCGCTGGTCGCGCGCTGGCCGGGCGAGGGCGACCACCAGCGCGCCACGACCGGGCTGGCGGTCCTGGCGGGCATCGGCACCGAGGAGGCGCTGCGCGGCCTGGACCGCATCGCCCGCACCGCCAAGTTCCCCGTGCTCAGGGCGGACGCGACCCGCCGGATCGCCGAGGCCGCCCGCGCGGTCGGCCTGGACGCCGAGCAGCTCGCCGACCGCCTCGTCCCGCACGGCCGCCCCGCCGCCGCGGTGGTCCGCGACCAGACCAAGCGCCTGGAGCGCGCGATGGTCGAGGGCCGGACGTGGAGCGCGGCCGAGTTCCACGGCGTCCTGCGCGCCAACCCGCTGCTGCGCGACCTGGTCGACCGCCTGCTCTGGTCCACGGCGGGCGGAACCCGCTTCCGCGTCGCCGAGGACGGCACCGCGGCCGACCTCGTGGACACCCCGGTCCCGCTGCCCGACGACACCCGGCTGCACGTCGTCCACCCGCTGGGCCTGGGCGCCGACCTGCCCGCGTGGGCCGAGCTGCTCGCCGACCACGAGGTCGTCCAGCCCTTCCCGCAACTGGGCCGCCCGGTGGTCGCGCTGACCGCCGCCGAGCGCGCCACCAGCACCCTGACCAGGTTCGACGGCGCGCAGGCCGCACCGGGGGCGCTGCTCGCCCTGGTGCGGCGCGGCTGGCGGCGCGAGGACCTCGGCGGCGGCCGGTCCGAGCCGTGGCTGACCAAGCCCCTGCACGGCAGCACCGAACTCGTCCTGCACCTGGACCGGGGCGTGCCGTTCGGCTCCTTCGCCGGGCTCCCGCGCATCCGGCTCGGCGCGCTCGACCTGGTCGACCAGGGCTCCCCCGGCCCCGAGCCCCTGTTCGGCGACCAGGACCCGGTCCGGCTGTCCGAGGAACTGGCGCACCTCGCCGCCGCCGCGCCCCGCTGACGACCCCTGACGACCCGATCGGGCGAACCCGCCTCCCCCCGGCCTCCCCGGCCCCCGGAAATTGTCAGACCCCCTCGTTAGCGTCCTGACCAGCGATTCCCAGCGAGGGGAAGGGTGTCCACGGTGGACAGGTACGTCATGGGGGGCGCGCGGGCGCGGCAGGTGCTGCCCCGGCGCGGTGACGGTCGGGGGCCGGGCGCGCCGGTCGTGGCCACGGGACAGGACCGGGCCGTGGTCGACGCGCTCGTCGGCAGGGCGCGCGACGCGGTGCACCCGTCGGGCGAGCACTTCGCGGCGCTGAACGCCCTGTTCGCCGGTGATCCCGAGCCGATGGGGGCGGCGCTGCTCTACCACGCGCTGTGCGCGAGGGTGCACTCGCCGAACCTGGGCAAGGCGCTGGCGCTGCTGGTGGTCGACTGGACCGGCAGGCACGGGGTCCCGTTCGCCGCCGAGGCCGTCCTCGCCGCCACGGGCATCCGGATGGACGGCGGCCCGGTGCTGGTGGACGGCCGCACCGCCTGGTGCCACGAGAAGGCGGACCCGGACACGTTCTACTCCTCGCTCCACGTGTTCGACCGGGGCGCGGTGCTGCTGCGCCGCGCGCTCGCCACCGCGCCCGACGAGGTCCGCGCCGCGGCGCTGGCCGCGATGCAGCCGCACCGCGACGCGAACATGGCAGCGCGCGTCCTCGCGTCGTTCCTCGTGCCCGACGAGAACGCGTGGGCCGACGACCTGTTCGCCCGCGTCGGCGCTCCGGGGCCGTACCGCGCAGGCAACGACTTCGCCATGCTCGCCGCGAGCGCGCGCACCCCCGACGACCTGGACCGGTTCCTGCACCTGAGCGACCTGTACGGCCTGGACGCGCGCGGCTGGGCGTTCCCGACGCTGGTCGACGCGATCGGTCCGAGGGCGGTGTTGCCGAGGCTGGTGTCGCTGCTGCCGAGGTTGACGAAGGCGTTGCGCGGCAAGGTGCTCGACCTGGTCGCCGAGTTCCCGTCGGACGCGGCGTTCGCCGTCGTGGCCGAGCACGCCGACACCCACCCGATCCCGCTGCGGACGGCCAGGAAGCTGTTCCCGGAGCGCGCGTCCCGCATCCGCCCCGCCGCACCCGCCACGAACCACGGCCTGCCGGAGGCGCCCCCGACCGACCTGCCCAGGCCACTGGCCGACCCGCCGTGGGAGACGCGCCGGGTGAAGTTCCCGAAGGTCAAGGGCCTGAAGGTGATCGACCGGCCGGGCGAGTCGTGGCTGCCGGGCGAACGCGAGGAGTGGGCGTCCCGCCCGCTGCCCGCGCACCTGGTGAAGACGACGGGCCTGCCGGAACTCGCCGCGCCCGAGTCGGCGGCCCCGGCGCGCTCCGACGAGCCACCCGGTGCTCCGGGACTCGGCACCGCCGCGTCGCTGGCGTCCGGGACTCCAGGACCCGGAGCCGCCGCGCCAACGGTGTCCGGCACCACCTCGCCGGGAGCCGCCGCCACGAACCCAGGGTCTGGCACCACGAACCCGCTGTCCGGCGTCGCCGCGCCCCCAGGGTCTGGTGCCCCCGCGAACCCAGGGGCCGGTGCTGCCACGAACCCGCTGTCTGGCGCTGCCGTGAACCCAGGGTCCGGTGCCGCCTCACCCGATCCAACCCCCACCCCCGCTCCCACTCCGTCGATCGACTGGCCGGAGGCGGTGCGGGCGACGATCGCGGGGGAGCACGGGTCGAAGCGGCAGCACGCGGTGCTGCTCAACGCGCCGCCCGACCTGCTCCCCGAACTCCTGGAGCGCTGGGAGCCCGCGTCGTTCTGGGACCTGCCCGACTGGGGTCCCCGCCTGGTCGCCACCCACGGCCACGCCGCCGCCACGCTGCTGTGGCGGGCGCCCGCCTCGCAGGAGCACGCCGTGGCGTCCGTGCTCCTCCCGCTCACCGACGCCCGCAGCGCGTCCCGGTTCGCCCGCTGGCTCACCAGTCGGGGCGGTCCCGTCGAGCGGGCCACCGAGCACTTCACCCGGCACGGCGCGCAAGCGCTGCGCCCGCTGATCCCGGCCCTGCTCAACCGCCCGAACCCGAACCGTCCCACCCCCGCTGGCCAGGCCGCCGAGGCCGCGCTGCGGGTGGTCGCCACGCCCGAGCGCGTCGCCGAGGTGCTGGCGGTGGCCGCCGAGTACGGCCCGGAGGCCGAGGCGGCGGTGCGGGTGCTGCTGGACAGCGACCCGCTCGACGTCCTCCTCGCGCACGCCCCCGCCCTGCCCGACTGGCTGGACACCGCCGTGCCCGAACTGCCGCCGGTGCTGCTGGCGGACGGCCGGGCGCTGCCCGAGTCGGCGGTCCGGAACCTGCTGCGCGTGCTCGCCGCCGCCCCCGACGCCCGCGCGGCGGGGCTGGAACCGGTGAAGCGGGTGTGCGCGCCCGAGCCGCTGGCCCGGTTCGGGTTCGCGCTGCTGCGGCTGTGGCTGCGCGAGGGCGCCGAGCCGAAGCACTTCTGGGTCCTGCAGTCCCAGGGGCTCCTCGGCGACGACCGGACCGCCGTCGACCTCGCCGAGCTGGTCGGCGCCTGGCCGGGTCAGGGCGCGCACCAGCGGGCCGCGGTGGGGTTGGACGCGCTGGTCGGGATCGGCACCAAGGTCGCGATGCACCAGCTCGACACCATCGCGCGCAAGGCCAAGTTCAAGAGCGTCGAGGGCGCGGCGCGGGCGCGGGTGCGGGAGGTCTCGGCCAAGCTCGGCCTCACCGACGAGCAGTTCGCCGACCTGATGGTCCCGGACTTCGGCCTCACCGCCGGGGAGGTCTTCGACTACGGCCCGCGCCGGTTCACGCTCGCGTTCGACGAGCTGCTCACCCCGCTGCTGGTCACCGCGGACGGCAAGCGCCGCAAGAGCGCCCCGAAGCTCGCCGATACCGATGACCGGGAGCTCGCGCAGGCCGCGCAGGACCGGTTCAAGGCGCTGTGCAAGGGAATCCGCACCGTCGCCCGCGACCAGCTGGCCCGGATGGAGCGGGCGATGGTGTCGGGGCGGACGTGGACGGTCCGGGAGTTCCGCGAGGTGATCCTCGGCCACCCGCTGCAGCGCGACCCGGTCGAGCGCCTGGTGCTGTCCCTGCTCGACGGCGACGGCGACCGGGTGACGCACTTCCGCCTGTCCGAGGACGGCACGGCGGCGGACCTGTCCGAGACGACCGTCCCCCTCCCCGATGACGCGCTCCTGCGCATCGCCCACCCGGTGCACCTGGGCCCGGACGTCGCGGCGTGGTCGGAGCTGTTCGCCGACTACGAGATCGTGCAACCGTTCCAGCAGCTGGGCAGACGCGTGTTCACCCTGACCGACGAGGAACGCGCGGGCTCGACCGTGACCCGCTTCGACGGTGTCCCCGCGAAGCCGGGCAGACTCCTCGGCCTGCTGCGCCACGGCTGGGAGCGCAGGGGCTACGGCCAGTGGCTCGCGTCGCGCCCCTCGGACGACGTGATCATGCAACTGGCCCTGTCCCGCGACCTGCCGCACAGCTCCTTCGACGGCCTCCCGGACATCCCGGTGGGCCCGGTCCACCTGCACCACGAGCGAGACGACGAGAGGACGAAAGACCCCGACCACCCCCCGCTGTTCGCCGACCAGGACCCGATCAAGGTCTCCGAGGCCCTGGCGGCACTGGCGACGGCACTGCAGAAGTGACCACGAGAGATGACCGAGCAGAAGTGACCGCGTGGAAGGCGGTGGGGGAGAGGTAGGCGGGTGGGGCAGACGCGTGGCCGAGGGATGCCTGGGATGCCTGGGGCAGGGCGCACCGCCGGGCGCGCGTGTCGGCCGCCACCACCAGGGCTTGTGGGGAGCGCGCTGCCGGAGCTCGCTGCTGGGCTGGCGGTAGTGCCTTGAGCTGCGGGTTCGGCGTGCGCCGCCGTTACCTTGCGGTGCAAGGTAACGCGTGTCGCATGGAAGCCGGGGGCGTCGAGCGCAGTCCGCTGGCGCAGATGCGCCGGGGGTCGTGGAGCACTGCGTGCTCGCCCTGCTCCGCGAGCGCGAGCGGTACGCGGTCGAGCTGGTCGAGGTGTTGCGGGAGCGCGGGCTCATCGCCGGCGAGGGGGAACGCGCGTGAACGAGTCCATCGACGAGCACCCGAGCGTGAGCAGCAACAGTGCGAACAGCGACAGCAACAGCGATGAGGGCAGTGGCGGCAACGTGGCCGCGGTGAGGGCCCCGGCAGCCGAACCGCCCGCGCGGCTCCCGCTCACCAAGGTCGACATCGCCGGTCTGGTGCTGCTGCTCATCGGGCCCGCGCTGTTCCCGCCCATCGGCTACCTGGCCGGCGCCCTCCTGATCGTCGTCTCACCGCGCTGGCCGACAACCCCAGGAGCGAGCTGGGGCGGTTCCTCCGGTTCGGGATGTCCGTGCTGCTCTGCACCGCGCTCCAGGTCACCGCCCTGATCCTCCAGTGGCACCGCGCCGGTGGTCGACCGTTCACCGCCTGACCACAACCCCCGAGTGACGCGCAGCGCCCGGCCCGCCCTCCCCGCGGACCGGGCCCCGCATCCCTGCGGACCGGGCACCCCGCCATGTCCGCCTCACCGCGCCCGCCCCACCACGCGCGCCGCGTTGTCGTCCCCGCGCAGGAGGCGACCTCCTACTCAAGTCGCAAACCGATCCCCGCCCTGCGCCAGAAGACCCACCCCCGCCGCCCGCAATAGCTTCTAGGGCAACCGAAGCCGGACCGCGCAGCCACCTGGTCCGGCCCACCCCGTCCCGGAAGGCAGCACCGAGCACGTGAGCCCCCACGACGCACCCCCGAGGCCCTCGGCGCCGACGCGCGCCGCCCGTTCGCGCAGGGTCGGCGCGCTGGTCGCGGTCGCCGCCGCCGCGCTGCTCGCCGGTTGCGGCGCGGCGCCCGGCCAGGGGCCCGCCCCGCACGTCACCACCCCCGCCGCGCCCGAGACCGCCCGGCTCACCCCGGCCGACGTCAACGCCTGGCTCGACGGCGTCATCCCGGCCGGTCTGGAGAACGGCGGGGTCGTCGGCGCCACGGTCTCCGTCGTCCACGACGGCCAGGTCCTCACCGCGCGCGGCTACGGGCTCGCCGACACCGGCGAGAACGGCAACACCGGCGAGGCCCCCACCCCGGTCGACCCGGAGAAGCACCTGTTCCGGCCCGGTTCGGTGTCCAAGCTGGTCACCGCCACCGCCGTCATGCAGCAGGTCCAGGCGGGCAAGATCGACCTGGACGCCGACATCAAGCAGTACCTCGACTTCGACCTCCCCACCGAGTTCGACACCCCCATCACCACCCGCCACCTGCTCACCCACACCCCCGGTTTCGAGGAGCGCGTCGCCAACCTGCTCCGCCTGGACGGCGTCCCCGCGAACCTGCGCGAGGCGCTGGTGACCGACCCGCCCGCGCAGGTGTACGCGCCGGGCACCACCCCCGCGTACTCGAACTACGGCAACTCCCTCGCCGGCTACCTGGTCGAGCGGGTCACCGGCACCCGGTTCGAGGAGTACGTGGAGCGCGAGGTCTTCGACCGGATCGGCATGACCTCCTCCTCGTTCGAGCAGCCCCTGCCCGAACGCCTGAAGGACCGCATGTCCGGCGGCTACAACGACTCCGCCAACCCCGTCGCGCAACCGTTCGAGATCGTCACCACCCCGCCCGCCGGCGCGCTGACCGCCTCCGCCACCGACATGGCCCGCTTCATGCTGGCCCACCTCGGCGCCCAGACCGGCGGCACGCCGCTGCTGGACGAGGCCACGATGAAGCTCATGCACGAGGGCGCGCTCGACGCCGAGCAGCTCGGCGGCCTGGCCGACGGCCCGCGCATGACCCTGGGCTTCTTCGACGAGAGCCGCAACGGCCACCGGATCATCGGCCACGGCGGCGACACCAACTTCTTCCACTCGCACCTCCAGCTCTACCCCGGCGCGGGCGCGGGCAAGGGCACCGGCCTGTTCGTCTCGTTCAACAGCACCGGCGTCAACGGCGGCGTGCAGGGCGTGCGCAACGCCGTGCTGAACGGCTTCGCCGACCGCTACTTCCCGAAGGGGGCCAGCACCGGGGGCACGAGCACCGAGGGCGCCTCGGCGATGGAGTACGACCACGACGCCGCCCCGCTCGCCCGCGACGAGGCCGTGGAGCTCGCCGCGCGGGTCCAGGGCGAGTACGACTCGTCCCGCCGCATGGACTCCACGCTGCTCTCCGCGATCGACCTGACCAGCCGCACCACCGTGACCGCCCGCGAGGACGGCACCCTGCTGTTCCAGCCCGGCCCCGCCTCCGCGAGCCCGGCCGTCTACGAGGCCGTCGGCGAGCACACCTGGCGCGAGGTCGGCGGCCAGCGCGTGCTGGCCACCCGGATCGAGGACGGCCGCGTCACCGGCATCGCCTACGAGGACGTGTTCACCCTGCTGCCCACCCCGGCGCAGCGCTCGGCGGGCCTGGTGCTGCCGGTGCTGCTCGGCTCGCTCGTGGTCCTCGTGCTGGCCGTCGTCTCCTGGCCGATCGCCGCCGTCGCCCGCCGCAGCGCGGGTGTCGCGCCCCGTGACCGCGCCGGTCGCCTCGCCCGCGTCCTGGCCAAGGTCGGCACCCTGTCCGGCGTGCTCGCCGCCGCGGGCTGGGCCGCCTCGGTGACGGCGCTCATGCAGCTCCAGGAGATCCCCGCCGCGCAGATCCGCTCCCTGCAGCTGCTCCAGCTGCTCGCGGCCCTCGCGGTGGTCCCGGCGGGCGTCCGCCTGTACGACGACGCCCGCCGCCGCACCGGCTGGACCAGGGTGGTCGGCAGCGCGCTGGTGCTGCTGGCGCTGATCGGCCTCGCCTGGTTCGCCGTGGAGTTCAACTTCCTGGCGCCGGACATCTCCTACTGACCCCACCCCAGGCGCGCGCCGGGCCACCCCGCCCGGCGCGCGCCGGACCGCACCGAGGACGCTCACGCTCATGGACGACCACCCCCGTGGCGCCTGGCCCCCTGGCAGGCTCGACCGACTGCTCACCCGGATCGGCGTGACCGGCCCCCTCGCCAGGGACTGCCTGCTGGCGGTGGTCGTCGCGGCGCTCAGCGCCGGGATGCTCCTGGTCCTGTTCGAGGTCGACCTGCCCTCGTCGCCCACCGTGTTCAGCGCCACCCGCAAGCTCGCGATCAGCGCGCTGATCCTGGCGCAGGCGCTGCTGCTGTGCCTGCGCCGGGTCGCCCCCGTGCCGCTGATGGCGGTCATGGCGGTCATCCAGGCGGCCATCACGATCGCCACGCCCGACGCGGCCTCGGTGCGCGGGTTCGCCCCGTTCGTCGCGGCCATCACGCTCGGCTCGCTGCTGCCGGTGCGCCGGGCGGTCGCCGTCGCGGCGGCGGCGTCGGGCCTGGAGCTGGTCATCACGGTCGGCGCGCTGGCGCTCGGCCGGGTGTCGTCCATGTCGAGCATGGTGATGGGCTTCGCGCTGGAGCCGGACGTGCCCAGCTCGCCGTTCGCCGCGCTGCTCGGGCACACCGCCGCCAGCCTGCTCGCGTTCGTCGGCGGCGTGTTCGTGGGCAACTACTTCGCCACCCAGCGCCGCTACGCCGCCCTGCTGCGGCTGCGCGCCGACGAGGCCGAGCGCGAGCAGCGGGCCAGGATCGCCTCGGCCATCGGCGAGGAGCGCGCCCGCATGGCCCGCGAGCTGCACGACGTGGCCGCGCACCACCTGTCCGGCATGGTCGTGCAGGCCTCGGCCGTGGAGCGGCTGATCGACCGCGACCCGGCCGCCGCCAAGGAGGGCGTGGTGTGGCTGCGCGGGCAGGGCAGGGAGACGCTGGACAACCTGCGGGCGGTCGTGGGCGTGCTGCGCGGCGGCGCGGACGGCGAGGACGCGCCCGTGCCGGGCCTGGAGGTGCTGGACGGGCTGGTGCGCACCGCTGCCGACCTGGGCGCGCGGGTCGAGCTGGTGCGGGAGGGGCAGGAGCGGCCGGTGCCGCCGATCGCGGACATCGCGCTGTACCGGGTGGTGCAGGAGTCGCTGTCCAACGCCCGCCAGCACGCGCCCGGCGCGCCCGTGCGGATCAGCCTGCGCTACCTGCCCAGGAAGGTCGAGCTGGAGGTGGTCAACGACCGGCCCCGGCGGCCGGGCGGCGGACCGGGCAGCGGGGTCGGGCTGATCGGGATGCGCGAGCGCGCGCAGCTGATCGGGGCGGCGTTCACCGCCGCGCCGACGGCCGCGGGCGGCTGGTGTGTCATGGTGAGCCTCCCGACCTGACCCCGAAGGTGGAGGCCCTCCCCGTGATCTCCGTGGTGCTCGTCGACGACCAGGCGGTCGTGCGCGCCGGTTTCCGCGTCATCCTCGACAGCGAGGACGACCTGCGCGTGGTCGGCGAGGCCGCCGACGGGGCGGGCGCCGTCGACCTGGTGGCCAGGCTCAAGCCGGACGTGGTGTGCATGGACGTGCGGATGCCCGGCGGCGACGGCCTCACCGCCACCCGCCGCATCACCACCACCCTGGCCGACCCGCCGCCGGTGCTCGTGGTCACCACGTTCGACCTGGACGAGTACGTGTTCGGCGCGCTGGAGGCGGGCGCCAGCGGGTTCGTCCTCAAGGACTGCGACCCCGAGGACCTGGTCTCCGCGATCCGCAGGCTCGCCGCGGGCCAGGGCCTGCTGGACCAGGCGGTGACCCGCCGGGTGATCGGCGAGTTCGCCCGCCGCGCCCCGCTGCCCGCCGTCGACCCCGCGGTCGAGGACCTGCTGACCGCGCGGGAGAAGGAGGTCGTGGTGCTGCTGGCCGAGGGCAGGTCGAACGTGGAGATCGCCGAGGCGCTGTTCATCGAGCCCAGCACGGTCAAGTCGCACCTGGGGCGGGCCATGACCAAGATCGGCGCGCGGGACCGGTTGCAGACCGTGGTCTGGGCCTATCAGAACGGCCTCGCCGCGCGCTGACGGCGCCTGCGGGCGGGTGATGACACCACCTCCGCGCCGGTTCCGCACGACGACCGGACGCGCACCACCCTGCCGTCCGACAGCGCTTGCCGCCGATCGAGTGGCCGCGCCGGGCGCGCGCGCTGCGTGTATTGCTCCACAGCGGAGCGTGACGGTAGCGTCCTCACCGTTCGCCGACAACACGATCCGGCCGCAGCGCCCCGCTCGAGAAAACGGGTGGCGCGCACGTGGCGCTCCTCAAGGTCGTGCCCGCACACGGCCCCCCTCCCGAGCACTCCCGCGCAGGTGTCGGCAACCGCGCGCGGGACGGCGCTCCACCCCCCACCGCTCCCCGCACCGCTCCGGCGTTTCCCGCTCGGCGGGACCGCGCCGCGATCGGCGCTGCCCTCCTGCCGACGGGAACGAGCCATGACGACGAACCTCACCGCGACGGTCACCGCCACGGAGAACGACTTCCGGGTGCGCGCCGTCGAGGAGCGCGACTACCTGCTGACCTACGTGGACGGGGC
This sequence comes from Actinosynnema mirum DSM 43827, assembly GCF_000023245.1. Classification (GTDB taxonomy): domain Bacteria; phylum Actinomycetota; class Actinomycetes; order Mycobacteriales; family Pseudonocardiaceae; genus Actinosynnema; species Actinosynnema mirum. The sequence goes on along the minus strand of NC_013093.1, from coordinate 5,018,402 downwards.
GTTCTCCCCGGAGAGCAGCCGGATCGCCGACCACCACCGCGCGCACGGCCGGTGCCTGATGATCGTCGACGCCAACGTCCACCGCCTGCACGGCGACCGCATCCGGGCCTACTTCGAGCACCACGGCATCGCGCTCACCGCGCTCCCGCTGGCCATCGACGAGACGCAGAAGTCGCTGCGCACAGTCGAGCGGATCGTGGACGCCTTCGGCGAGTTCGGGCTGATCCGCAAGGAGCCCGTGCTCGTGGTCGGCGGCGGCCTGCTGACCGACGTGGCCGGGTTCGCGTGCGCGGTGTTCCGCCGCTCCACCGACTACGTGCGGGTGCCCACCTCGCTGATCGGGCTCATCGACGCCAGCGTCGCGATCAAGGTCGCGGTGAACCACGGCCGCACCAAGAACCGGCTGGGGGCGTTCCACGCGTCCAAGGAGGTCGTGCTCGACTTCTCGTTCCTGGGGACGCTGCCGACCGAGCAGGTCCGCAACGGCATGGCCGAGCTGGTCAAGATCGCCGTGGTGGCGAACGCGGAGGTGTTCCGGCTGCTGGAGAAGTACGGCGAGGACCTGCTGCACACCGCGTTCGGCACGGTCGACGGCACCCCGCAGCTGCGCGAGACCGCCCGCAAGGTCACCCACGAGGCCATCGGCACCATGCTGGCGCTGGAGGCGCCGAACCTGCGGGAGCTGGACCTGGACCGGGCGATCGCGTTCGGCCACACCTGGAGCCCCGCGCTGGAGCTGGCCCCGGAAACCCCCTACCTGCACGGGCACGCGATCAGCGTCGACATGGCGCTGTCCTGCACGATCGCCGAGCGGCGCGGCTACCTGGCGACCAGCGAGCGCGACCGGATCTTCTGGCTGCTGAGCAAGGTCGGCCTGTCGCTGGACAGCCCGCACCTGACGCCGGAGCTGCTGCGCGCGGCCACCGAGTCGATCGTGCAGACCCGCGACGGGCTCCAGCGCGCCGCGATGCCCCGGCCGATCGGGACGTGCTGCTTCGTCAACGACCTCACCGAGTCCGAGCTGCTGGACGGGCTCGCCGCGCACCGCGAGCTGGTCGCCCGCTACCCCAGGGGCGGCGCGGGCGAGGACGTGCGGGTCACCAGGAGCGGTGCCGCGTGAACCCGTTGCCCACCAAGGGCTCCGCGTCCGGCGCCGTGTCCGCGCCGGGCGCGCCCCGCCCGGTGACGCCGGTGGCGCTGCTGGCCGACACCCTGGCCCGGTTGGCGGGGCGGTCGGACCTGCCGCCCGACGTCGTCGCCGAGCTGTCCGCCGCCGCCGAGCTGGCGTCCGGAGTGGACGGTTACGCCGGTCGGTGCACCACGCCGGAGTCGCCCGCGCTGCGCGAGCTGGCCGCCAGGACCGCCGAGCACGACTGGCGGGGACGGGGCGGCGGGGTCGCGCTGGAGCAGGAGATGCTGTCCGGGCACGTCGAGGGGCAGCTGCTCAAGACCCTGCTGCGGGCGCTGCGGGCGCGGCGGGTGCTGGAGATCGGCATGTTCACCGGCTACTCGGCGCTCGCCATGGCCGAGGAGCTGCCGGACGACGGGGTCGTCGTCGCCTGCGAGCTGGACCCGGACGTGGCGGCCTTCGCCCGCGAGCGGTTCTCCGCCTCGCCGCACGGCCGGAAGGTCGACGTGCGGGTCGGGCCCGCGCTGGACACCCTGGCGGGATTGGTGGGCGGCGAGCCGTTCGACCTGGTGTTCGTGGACGCGGACAAGGCCGGGTACACCGAGTACCTCGCGGTCGTGCTGGACGGCGGGCTGCTCGCGCCGCACGGGCTGGTGTGCGTGGACAACACGCTGATGCAGGGCAAGACCTACCTGCCCGGCGCCCGTGACGCGGTGGGCGCGGCCGTGGACCGGTTCAACCGGCACGTGGCGCAGCGGCCGGACGTGGCGCAGGTGCTCGTGCCGGTGCGCGACGGGCTCACCCTGATCCGCAGGGTGACGCCCGGAACGGGGGAGCCGTGAGCGATGCCGTCGCCCCGCAACGGGTTCCGGGCCGGGTTCCGGGCCGTTCGGGGTCCGGGCGGGTGTCCCGGACCCTGGGCGCGCTCGCGCTGCTCCTCGCGGCCCTGCCGTTCAGCGCCGCCCTCACCGCCGTGGCGGCGCTGCGCGCGGCGGTCCGGCCATCGCCCGCGCGGGCGACGCCGAGGCGGCCGAGGACGGTGCTGCTGACCGGCGGCAAGATGACCAAGGCGCTGCACCTGGCGCGCGCGTTCCACCGGGCCGGGCACCGGGTCGTGCTGGTGGAGACGGCCCGCTACCGGCTGACCGCGCACCGGTTCTCCCGCGCGGTCGACGCGTTCCACGTCGTGCCGGACTCGGCCGACCCCCGCTACCCGCAGGCGCTCCTCGCGATCGTGGAGCGGGAGGGCGTGGACGTGTTCGTGCCGGTGTGCAGCCCGGCGTCCAGCGTCCACGACGCCGCCGCCGCGCCGCTGCTGGCGACCCGGTGCGAGGTGCTGCACGCCGGGCTGGAGGTGGTGGAGCTGCTGGACGACAAGCACCGCTTCGCCGAGCTGTCCGCCGAGCTGGGCCTCCCGGTTCCCCGCTCGCACCGGATCACCGCGCCGGAGCAGGTGCTCGACCTGGGGCTGGACGGGCCGCACGTGCTCAAGAGCATCCCGTACGACCCGGTGAACCGGCTGGACCTGACCCCGCTGCCGAGGCCGACTCCCGAGGCGACGCTGGAGTTCCTGCGCGGCAAGGACGTCCGGGACGGGCACCCGTGGGTGCTGCAGGAGTTCGTGGCGGGCAAGGAGTACTGCACGCACAGCACCGTCCGGAACGGCCGGGTGGTGGTCTACGGGTGCTGCGAGTCCTCGGCGTTCCAGGTGAACTACGAGATGGTGGACAAGCCGGAGATCGAGCGCTGGGTGCGGGCCTTCGCCGAGGCCACCGGGGTGACCGGGCAGGTGTCGTTCGACTTCATCGAGTCGGCGGACGGCCGCGCGCTCGCCATCGAGTGCAACCCGCGCACCCACAGCGCCATCACCATGTTCCACGACCACCCGGACCTGGCCCGCGCCTACCTGGACCCGGACGCGCCGCAGATCCGGCCGCTGCCGTCGAGCAGGCCGACGTACTGGCTGTTCCACGAGCTGTGGCGGGCCCTGTCCGAACCGGGGACCGCGCGGGAGCGGCTGCGGGTGGTGGCGCGCGGCAAGGAGGCGGTCTTCGACTGGTCCGACCCGCTGCCGTTCCTGCTGCTGCACCACGTGCACGTGCCGCTGCTGCTGCTGCGGGCGCTGGTGCGCGGGCAGGACTGGGTGCGGGTGGACTTCAACATCGGCAAGCTGGTGGCGCCCTCGGGGGACTGACCTGTGCTTCGTGTTCTGCACCTGACCGGTTCGCCGGTGAGCCCGTTCTTCGCCGAACTGTCCACTGTGTACGGTCGGGGCTGCCTGGGCGCGGCGGCGGACCCGGCGCGCTACGAGTTCCTGGTGGCGCACGTGACCCCGGACGGCCGCTGGCGCTTCCCGGCGGACCTGACGCCGGAGGCGCTGGCGGCTGCACCCAGGCTGGGGCTGCCCGAGGCGCTGGGCCTGATCGAATCCCGGTCGGTGGACGTGGCCGTGCCGCAGCTGTTCTGCCCGCCCGGCATGACCACGTACCGCGCGCTGCTGGACGCCCTGGGCGTGCCGTACCCCGGAAACCCGCCGGACGTGATGGCGCTGGGCGCGGACAAGGCGATGACCCGCGCGGTCGTGGCGGCGGCGGGCGTCCCCGTCCCGGAGGGCCGCGTGGTCACCTCGGCCGACCCCTGCCCGCTCCCGCCGCCGTTCGTGGTGAAGCCCGTGGACGCCGACAACTCCGACGGCCTGACCCTGGTGCACGACCGCGCCGACTACCACGCGGCCCTGGACGCGGCGTTCGCCTGCTCGCCCCGCCGCAGGGCCTTGGTGGAGCGCTACGTGCCACCGGGCCGCGAGGTCCGCTGCGGCGTGCTCGTCAGATCCGGCGTCCCGACGCCGCTCCCCTTGGAGGAGTACCCGCTCCCGTCCGGCGTCCGCCCCCGCGCGGACAAGCTGGCCGACGACGGGGGCGGCTCCCTGTCCCTGGTGGCCAAGGCGGACGGCCGCTCGTGGATCGTCGACCACGACGACCCGGTGACGGCGGCCGTGCAGGAGCAGGCGCTGCGCTGCCACGAGGCGCTGGGCTGCCGCGACTACAGCCTGTTCGACTTCCGGATCGACCCGGAGGGGCGGCCGTGGTTCCTGGAGGCGGGGTTGTACTGCTCGTTCGCGCCGACGAGCGTGATCACGACGATGGCGGGCGCGGCGGGGATCGGGTTGGCGGAGCTGTTCGCCGAGGCCGTCACCACCGCCGCGCGCAGGGGGTGAGGCTTTCAGGTCAGCGGAATGCCCTCCCGCACTTCCAGCCCCTGGAGCTGGACCACGGGCTCCTTGGTCCCCGACGCGGTCGCGTAGGCCGACGCCGCCAGCTGGGTCAACCGAACGCCCTGGACCAGGATGGCGCGTCGAAGGCCGTCACTGACCACGCCGCGTTCCACGGCGGTGTCCGCGAGCCTGGCCAGGGTCGAAGCGCGCCGCGCGATGCGGACCGCCGCTGATCCCCACTCCCGCCTGGTATAGTCGTCCACCAGCGCGAAACGTCGAGAGGCGGGCAGTTCGACCGGTTCCGCGGTCGCCGGGACCCTCTCGTTGAGCAGCATCCCGAAGCGGCTCTCCGCGAGCAGGCGCTCGTAGATCGTGGACTCGACCGCGTCGAGGTGCTGCCTGGCCTGGTGCGCGGCTTCGCCTGTGCGGTCCACGTCCTCGTGCTCCCACAGCGGCCACAGCTCCAGCTCTGCGACCTCTTGAACGTCCAGGACGCGCATGGCGACCGCGTCGGTGCGCTGGTTCGACAGGTGGCGGCGGACCCTGGTCTGCACCCTCTCGTTCGTCTGACCGACGTAGATGGGTTCGCCGTCGTAGTCGTAGAACGCGTAACAACCGTACTTGGCGCTCCCCCATCGCCTGCCCTGCTCGTCCGTCGAGGCCAAGGCGGCCTCGAGGTGCGCCAGGAAAGAGCGCACGCGAGGCGTGACCAGCTGGTCGCGGTCGATGCCTGGCCGATGCGCGGTGGAGGCGCTTGAGACGTCACCTGCCTGCGGGGAGGCGGGCGGGGGAGTCTCGCGCGGGGTGGCGGCGGGCCCCGTCGTCCTCGTCTGCGACTCCAGTCGGGTCGCGCGCCACAGGGCGAACCACTCGTCCACGATCCCGGCGTGCTCCGGCCGCGCCGCGCCGTCGCGGTGGCGCAGCACCGCCCTGACGAACGCCCGCACGATCTCCGGCTTGGTCTGGCGCTGTCCCGCCAGCAGGGTGTGCACGCTGCCGACCGAGATCGACTCCTGGTCCGTCCTGGTCAACCTGCTGATAGTCGCGTAGCTGGGCTCTCCGCAGTCGATGCGCAGCTCTCGCAGCTTCCGCGCGAACTCCTCGATGGCCGAAGCCTCGGACGGAGTGGTCACGGGTCCCCCTTGCGCTGAACTGAATGGCTCTGAACGTACGTGAACGCGCCGAACGCCGTAGACGCAGTTCCGGTGGGGACGAACCGGTCAAAGCGCGATCATGTTCATTCAGGAACATTCAAAAGCATGGACCACTCAAGTTGAGTGTGTCAAGATCGAGGCAGAACCAGTGCGTCAGTCAGACATCGCCACTGGGCCCGAAGAACGGAGATGCGTCCCGTGTCCTCTGATCGTGTCGACACCTGTCCGCACGGCGCGCCGAGGGCGTGCTTCGACGCGCGTCCCGACTCGGCCGCCTCGACCGAGGGCGGGACGGGCTTGGTCGAGGTGCGCACCGCGGTGATCGTCCTGGCGTCGTTCGTCTGCGCGGCCATCGTCGGCCCGCTGACCTTCCTCGCCAACGGGAACGCACCGACTGCGGTTCTCGCGGGTGTCGTCGCTATCGGCGGTTCGCTCGTCGCCCTCAACGCGCTCATCCGCTAGGTGTCACCTGGTGGAACCCGGCTCACCCCTCCACCCCGATCTCCCGCACCACCCGCGCCGGGTTCCCCACCGCCACCGCGTTCGGTGGCACGTCTCGCGTCACGACCGCCCCCGCGCCGATCACGCTGTTGTCCCCGATCGTCACCCCAGGGCACACCACCACCCCGCCCCCCAGCCACACGTTGTCCCCGATCGTGATCGGCTTCGCCGCCTCCAGCTTGTCGCGCCTCGGTTCCGGCTCCACGGGGTGCGTGGGGGTCAGCAGCTGCACGCCCGGTCCGAACTGGCAGTCCTCGCCGATCGTGATGGGTGCGACGTCCAGCGCCGTCAGGTTGTAGTTGACGAACGTCCGCGCCCCGATCCGGATGTTCTCCCCGTAGTCCACGAACAGCGGCGGCTTCACCACCACTCCCTCGCCGACCTCGCCCAGCACCTCGGCGAGCAGCCGCCGCGCCTCCTCGTCCCGGCTCGCGGTGAACGCCACCCGGTACTCCTCCAGCAGCGCCAGCGCCCGCCGCGCGATGCGCTCGCTCTCCGGGTCGTCGGCGATGTACAGCTCGCCCGCGAGCATCCGCTCCCGGTTGGTCCTGGGGTCGCCCGCGAAGTAGTCCCTCGGCATGTGTACGAACGTACCACTGCCGCGCCGTTCCGCCGGGTGGGTGCGGCGCACCCTGGTCCGCGTGATCACCCGCACCTAGCGTCGATCCCGTCCACCACCGAAGGGAGTCACCCCCATGACCACCGTCGAGCAGCTCCACCGGGACTGGGTCTTCGGCTGGGAGCGGGCCCCGCACGACCCGCCGTTCGACTTCGCCGCCGCCCAGGGCCGCCACTACGCCGAGGGCGAGGTCCTGCTCTACGACGACTTCGACCCCGAGCAGCGCACCGCCCGCACCGCCCGCGAGTACGGCGCCATCTGGGAACCGGCCTTCCGGGACCTGCGCCTGGCCCGCCACACCGTCGTCTCCGGCCCGCACGTGCTGGAGTCCGGCGACCTGGCCTCCTCCACCCTGGTGTTCGAAGTGGACCTCGAACAGGCCGACGGGACCCGCTCCCGGTTGCGCACCACCACCTCCCTGGTGTGGCGGCGCGGCGCCGACGGGTGGCGGATCGTGCGCGAGCACAACTCCTCCGCCCGGATCTGACGGCCGGCCGGGACCGCCGCCCGGTTAAGATCACCGCCGATGCCCCGGCCGTAGCGCAGAGGCGGTCGCGCCACCCCGTGCGCGGGGCGGGACACGCGGGTTCGAATCCCGCCGCCGGGGCAGTCCGCGACCCGCCGTGCGGTTACCATCGGCGGCGACGTCGGGGCCGTAGCGCAGAGGCAGTCGCTCCCTCCTGGCAGGCGGGACCACGCGGGTTCGAATCCCGCCGCCCCGACGTCCCAATGGCCGACGCCCAACGCCCAACGCCCAACGGCCGGACCCCGCCCGACGTCCCGGCGACCCGCCGCGCGCACTAGCATCACCGGCAGTGCCGGGGTCGTAGCGCAGAGGCAGTCGCACCGCACCGCCAGTGCGGAGGACGCGGGTTCGAATCCCGCCACCCCGGCATCCCCCCGCGAGCCGAAGAGCCGAAAAGGCCCTGACGAACCCCACCCCGGCGGCTACCATCACCGGCAATGTCCCGGTCGTAGTGCAGAGGCAGTCACTCCGCACCCTCACTGCGGCGCACGCGGGTTCGAATCCCGCCGCCGGGACAGGCCAAGCTCCACGCGCGGGAAGCGCGAAGCGGGAAGACGGGGACGCGGTGCACGACGAGTTCGACGAGGCGGCCTTCCACGCCGCCCTCGCCCGCCTGCGCGCCCTCCCCGAGGACGACCCGGCCCGCCTGCGGGCCGAGCGCGCCGCCGAGTCCCTGGTCCGCGACGGCAAGCAGCGCCGCCGCAGGGCCAGGGGCGCCCGCCACGCCGCCGCCGACGCGCGGACCAGCGCCACCACCGCCACCGGCGCCGCCGACCGCCGGGAGGACGCCCCGCTGCCCGCCGTCCCGGACGCCGAACCGCGCCCGCTGCACCGGTCCCGCCGCTGTTACGTCTGCAAGCGGCCCTACCGCCTCGCCGACGCCTTCTACCACCTGCTGTGCCCCGACTGCGCCGCCGACAACACCCGCCGCCGCACCGCCTCCACCGACCTCACCGGCCGCCGCGCGCTGCTCACCGGCGGTCGCGTCAAGATCGGCTTCCAGCTCGCCCTGATGCTGCTGCGCGACGGCGCCGACCTGGTCGTCACCACCCGCTTCCCCCGCGACGCCGCCCGCCGCTTCGCCCAGGCCGAGGGAAGCGCCGACTGGCTGCACCGCCTCACCGTCGTCGGCGTCGACCTGCGCGACCCGCGCCAGGTGCTCGGCCTGTGCCAGGAGCTGCGCTCGGACGGCGCCCCGCTCGACATCCTGATCAACAACGCCGCGCAGACCGTCCGCCGCCCGCCCGAGGCGTACGCCCCGCTCACCGCCGCCGAGACCGGCCCGCTGCCGCCCGGCGTCCGGCTCGCCCCCGGCTACCGCGCCGCGCTCCCGGCCGACCGGGGCCGGGCCGCGCTGGAGCTGGTGCTGGCCGACCGCGCCACCCCGGTCCGGCTGGACGAGGCGGGCCTGGTCCCGGACACCGCGCCCGCGAACTCCTGGTCCGCGCGCCTCGGGGAGCTGGACCCCGCCGAGGTCCTGGAGACCCAGCTCGTCAACGCCTTCGCCCCCGCCCTGCTGTGCGACCGCCTGCTGCCGCTCCTGCTCGCCTCACCGGCCCCGCGCCGCTACGTCGTCAACGTCACCGCCGTGGAGGGCCGCTTCGAGGTCCGCAACAAGACCTCCGGCCACCCGCACACCAACATGGCCAAGGCCGCGCTGAACATGCTCACCCGCACCAGCGGCCCCGACCTCGCCCGCCAGGGCGTGCACATGTGCGCCGTCGACACCGGCTGGGTCACCGACGAGAACCCCGCGCCCAAGAAGGAGCACCTGGCGCGGCAGGGCTTCCGCACCCCGCTGGACGTGGTCGACGGCGCCGCCCGCGTCTACGACCCGATCGTCCGGGGCGAGGCGGGCGACCCGGTCTCCGGCGTCTTCCTCAAGGACTACCGCGAAGCCGCCTGGTAGCCGCCCACCACCCCTCGCGCGGCACCCGCCACCCCTTCCGCGGCACCCGCTAACCCTCGCGCGGCACCCGCTACCCCTTCCGCGGCAACGAGGTGAACACCTCGACCCAGAACCGCTGCCGCTCGTGCGAGGCCCCCACCAGGTACGTGGCGCGCAGCTTCGGCGGCAGCAGCGCGACCAGCCGCGCCACCGACTTCCGGTGCCTGCGCAGCTGCGACACCTCCGCGTTCGCCAGCACCCGGTGCACCACGTCGCTGTCGTCGTCCCCCTCGTCCGAGGACTCCAGCGCCCGCCGCAACCGCCCCTCCCAGTCGCCGACCCGCCGCGCCAGGTCCCCGAGCCCGGTCACCGCCCGCCGGCGCTCGAACCGGTCCTCCAGTGCCTCCAGGGGCACCGGCGCGTACTCCCCGTCCCCCAGGTAGATCAGCGCCTGCTCCAGCGGAAGCCCGTGCAGGCGCAGCTTCACCAGCCGCTCGACGGTCCGCTTGGTCACCCACCCCCGCGCGTCGTCGTCCAGGTCGTGCTTCCACCAGTCCAGCACGGTCTCCGCAGTCGTCCCGTACCGCGCGATCAGCCACTCGTTCGCGGGCACGTCCCCCGGCTCCACGACCAGCGAGGCGGTGAACCGGCTCGCCTGCGCGATGTTGTTGCGCGACACGTGCAGCTTGCGCCCCAGGTGGTACGGCGGGTTCTGGATCGCGACCTGCGCGCGCAGCCCCTCGATCGGCCGCCCGGCCAGCGACCACTCCTGCGTGATCTCCATCAGCCGCGCGAACGCCGACCGGTCCTTGGGCCGGTTGTACTCGTCCCACACCACCGCCTTCGGCCCGGTGTCCGCGAACCGCACGGCCAGCAGCGACTCCAGCGACCCGTCCGCCGTCGGCACCGGCACGCACAGGTCCTCCACGCTGGTCACCGGCATGGAGAAGTACACCGGCTCGCGCCCCAGCTCCGCCCGCACGACCTCCCGCACCAGCGCGGTCTTCCCGCACCCCGGCGGCCCCTGCAGCAGCACCGCCCACCGGTTGCGCAGCGCCGCCCGCAGCACCCGCCGCACCGGGTCGTCCACAGTGGACGGGTTCGGCACGCCCAGCGCGTCGGCGATCCGGTCCAGCACCTCGGTGGTGCGGTCCTCGTCCCGCCCCTCCGGGAGCCGCTCCACCAGCGCCATCCGCTCGCCGTTCACCAGCGGCAGCCCCCAGCTCAGCGGGAAGCCCTCGCGCGCGTTGGCCAGCACGTGCTCCACGGTGCGCGGCGCCAGCGCCTCCCGCAGCGCAGGGCCCAGCGAGGACCACACGTCGAACACCCCGCGCAGGTCCCACTCCCGGAACCGCTCGGCCAGCCGCACCCGCCAGGCCGTGTCGTCCGCGCCGACCCGCACCGTCACCATGCGGTCCAGCACCGCCAGGTCGTCGCGCCGCGCGCCCGTCTCGGCCAGGTCCTCGTTGTCGGTCAGGAAGACCCCGACGCAGCCCAGCGCGCGCAGGTCGTGCTCGCCGAGCGTCCAGTCGCACGCCACCTGCATCAGCTGCGCCTGGATCGACGGCCCGGCCTGCAGCGAGTCGTCGATCAGCAGCACGAACGGCCTTCCCGGCTTGAGCTGGCCCATGACCAGCTGCCGCAGCACCAGCTCGCCGGTCGCCGCGTCCCGCACCGGCGCGTTCACCAGCAGGTCGTCCGGGGTGAGGTTCGCGGCGGGCACGACCACCAGCGCCTTGTCCGGGTGCGCCTCGGCCAGGTGCGAGGTGAACGTCGACGTCTTGCCGATGCCGTGCGGGCCGAACACCTGCCCGGTCTGCCCGGTGGCGATCATGGCGTCGATGAAGTCGGCCAGCCTCGACCCGGTGCCGCGCGGCGGCGGCTCGGGGCAGGTCGCGCTGGGGCGCCAGGTGCTGCTCACGTCCGCTGTCCCGTCCGCGGCACCGGCCGGACCCGGTGGCACGCCATCCGCGGCCGGTGCGCGTCCGGCCAGTCGTCCCCGTCCGGGGTGATCAACCAGATCCACTTGTCCGGCTCGGCGGGGGTCACGGGCGGGGCGAAGCCGTCGGTCAGCACGATCACCGCGTCCACCACCTCGTCGAACCCGGCGCCGCCGGAAGCGGCACCGTCCACAGCGGACCTTCCCTCGACGTGGTCCACCACGGCCTGGAAGTCGGTCCCGCCACCGCCGCGCACCGCCTGCCCCGGCGCGAACGGCATGACGACCGTGTCGAAGGAGAGCCACCGCACCCGCGCGCCGTCGATCCGCCCCACCAGGTCCGCCATCCACGCCACCGCGCCGTCCACCAGCGAGCCCGACGCGTCGAGCGCGATCACCACCGACCGCTCCCGCACCGGGCCCACCCGCGCCAGCACCGGGTCGTGCCCGAGGGCGGCCAGCACCGCGCCGCGCTTGCGCGGGTACACCAGCCGCTCACCGGGGCTCAGCAGCGAGCCCAGCACCCCGACCAGCCAGCGCTGCCACCAGTCGGTGACCTCCCGGTTCGACGTCCTGGCGCGCGCCTGCCCCGCCGCGCCCAACCCCGCCCAGCGGCGGCTCGCGCTGTCCGAGGTGCCGTCGGTGCGCCGCACCAGCCCCGACACCTCCGACTCGGCGGACCGGTTGCCCCTGCGGGCGGACAGCAGCGCGTTCAGCAGCGCCGACGAGGCCAGCGCGTCCACCGAGCCCTGGTCCAGCGGCGTGAACTCCTCGCCCTGGTGCACGCACAGCGGCGCGGGCTCGACCGGCACGGCCATCCGCTTGAGCTCGCGGTAGATCCCGAGGTCGGTGACCGCGAAGGCCCGGTAGTCCAGCGGTTCCAGGCCGCGCTCGGCCAGGTCCGCGCGGTAGCGCTCGTGCACCGCCCCCGGGTCGACCCCGACCGGTCGGCCGTCCACCTCGGGCAGACCGTCCCGCCCCAACCGGATCAGCGCCACGTGGTTGATCGCCACCTCGGCGGCGAGGGTGAACACCGGGTCCCCGGCCAGCTCCGGCTCGACGAACAGGTGCCGGTGCACCAGGTGCCTGGCCTCGTGGAACAGCACGAACTTCACGCCGTCCAACCCCAGCGCCACGAAGAACCCAGGGTTGTACAACAACAAGCAGGACCCGTCGCCGGACGCCACGACCGCCGCCGTCGGCACGGCCGTGGTCGGCACCTGGTGGCGGCACTTGGCGAACAGCCACGACGCCACCGGCGACCCGGTCAGCCCGAAGTCCAGCAGGGCCGCGTCCTTGAGCCTGCCCGCCTCCGCCACCACCTCCGGGTCCGCCGGGTTCCACGCCAGCAATGCCCTGCGGTCGGCCAGGTCCACGACGTGCCGCCGCGCCGAGTGCTCCGACACGCGTCAGACCCGCGTGATCGCGCCGCAGGTGCGCAGCAGCTCCGGGAGGGCGCCCGCGAACGTGGGCAGCAGCTGCGCCAGCACCGACCACGCCTCCAGGTCCCCGCCCAGCTCCGCGCGCACCAGCGGCCCCAGCGCGGCGGCGGCCTCGGCCGCGCGGTGCGGGACCGCCCACCTGCCGTCGTTGAGCGCCTTGAGCACGCGGAAGGCGTGCGGGAACTCCGTCGCGTACTCGCCCGCGTCGCGCACCAGCCCCGCCCTCCGCAGGCGCGTCAGGTGCTTGCGGTGGGTGGCCAGGCCGAGGCGGACCTCGTGCGGGCAGTCGATCCGGTTCGCCAGCCCCCACTTCGCGTAACCGGGCAGCGGCTCCGCGCGATCGGCCGCCACGACGGCGTCCCAGCCGTCCCACGCCAGCGCGTCCGCCGCGCGGTTGCCCTGCGCCATGCTCGTCACGGCGCGCAGCAGCGCGATCACGCCCTCGGTGGTCTCCGCGCCGGGCGGCAGCGGCGCGGGCTCGCAGTTCCGGCAGCAGTCGACCACCGGCAGCGGCCCGGTCGCCCGGCCGAACGGCGCGCCCGCCCGCACCCGGCGGCGCAGGGCGTCGTCCGGGAAGGTGTGCGCCACCTCGCGGTTCGTCTGCGGGTCGTCGTTCTCCAGCTGCCACAGGAACGAGGAGCGCAGCCCGGGGACGTACCAGCTCCTCGGGTGGCGCGCGGGCTCGTCCGGGGGCAGGTCGATCCGCCGCGCCACGGCCGCCGCGAGGTCCGGGTCCACTTCGGACAGCAGGAAGTGCACGCTCGAATCCGCCCCCGACTGCCCCATGATCACGAGTATCGCACTCGCGGGGCGGGAGGCCGACCGGATTGCCCGCGGGGAGAGGCAGGCCACGTGCCCGCCGCGCCGAGGTGTGCGTGTTCCGCATGGCTTGTGTGCTCGATCATCGCTGGTGCGCATGGCTGGGCGTCGTTAGCGTCGGTGGGGTCGTCATAGCCGGAGCAGAGGGGTGCTGACATGACCACGTGGTTCGTCACCGGGTCGTCCAGGGGCATCGGCCGGGAGCTGGTCGAGCGCGTGCTGGCGCGCGGGGACCGGGTCGCCGCGACCCTGCGCGCGCCGAAGCGGTTGGACGACCTCGCCGAGCGCCACGGCGACCGGCTGTGGCGGCGTCGGCTGGACGTCACCGACACCGCCGAGGTCGAGCGCGCGCTCGCCGAGGCCGTCGCCGAGCTGGGGCGGCTCGACGTCGTCGTGTCCAACGCGGGCCACGGGGTGTTCGGCGCGGCCGAGGACCTGAGCGATCAGCAGGTGGAGGACGCCATCGCCACCAACCTGACCGCGTCGATCCAGCTCGCCCGGCGCGCCGTCCCCGTGCTGCGGGCGCAGGGCGGCGGGACGCTCGTGCAGCTGTCCAGCATGGGCGGGCACCTCACGTTCCCCGGCTTCGCGATCTACCACGCCACCAAGTGGGGCGTGGAGGGCTACTTCGAGGCGCTGGCGCGCGAGGTCGAGCCGTTCGGGATCAGGACCGTCCTGGTCGAGCCGGGCATGGTGCGGACCTCGTTCTACGACGCGGCCACCAGGGTCCCGGCCAGCGAGCCGTACCGGGGCGGGGTCGCCGACCAGGAGCCGCTGCCGGTGGAGCGGATGCCGGGCAGCCAGTCCGGGGTGGCGCACGCGGTGATCGAGGCCGCGCTGTCCGACGACCCGCCGCTGCGGCTGCTGCTCAACTCCGACGCGCACGAACTGGTCACCGGGGCGGTCCGGGAGCGGCTGGCGGCGTTCGAGGCGCGCAGGGAGGCGGCGTTCGCGGCCGACGCCGAGCAGCCCCGCGCATACTGACCACCATGTCCGGGATGACCCTGCTGGGGCTGCGCGTGGTGGTCGAGGTCGCGCGGCGCGGGTCGTTCACCGCCGCCGCCGAGGTGCTCGGCTACACCCAGTCCGCCGTGTCCCGCCAGGTCGGGGCGATGGAGACGGCTGCGGGCGGCCCGCTGTTCGAGCGCGGCGCGCGCGGCGTCCGGCCCACCCCGGCGGGGGAGGCGCTGCTCCGGCACGCCGGGCAGGTCGTCGCGCACGTCGAGGCGGCCGAGCTGGAGATCGCCGGGCTGCGCGACCGGCTCGCCGGGCGGCTGGTCGTCGGCGCGTACCCCACGGCCGCCGCCGCGCTGGTCCCGAGCGCCGTCGCCCGGCTGCGGGCCGCGCACCCCGCGCTGGCCGTGTCGCTGGGCGAGGCGGGCAGCCCCGCGCTGCTGCGCAGGCTCCGCGCCGGGCGGCTGGAGGTCGCGGTGATCGCGGTCGGCGACGGGCTGCCCGACTACGACCTGACCGGGCTGGTGGTCGAGCAGGTGCCGGGACAGCGGGGGATGGGCGTCGCGGTGGCCGACGACCACCCGTTCGCCCGGCAGTCCGAGGTGGACGTGGCGCAGCTCGCCGACCAGGTGTGGGTCGTCGGCGTCGGCAAGGAGGGCGAGCCGCAGTTCGGGGCGTGGCCCACGCTCGCCGACCCGGTGGTCGGGCACGAGGCGCGCAGCTGGCCGACCCGGTTCGGCCTGGTCAAGGCCGGGCTGGGCATCACGGTGCTGCCCGGCCTCGCCGCGGGCACCGCGCCGCGCGGCGTGACCTGGGTGCCGGTGCGCGACCCGGAGCTGGTGTGGGGCAGGCGGACCGTGGCCCTGACCCGCCCCGACCGCTCGGACGCGGCGGGCGCGTTCGTGCGCGCCCTCCGGGGGTGAGCCCGCGCCGGACCGCTGGGGCCCGGACGAGCCGGGGCGGACGAGCCAGGCCCGGACGGACGCTCGTGCGCCCGGTCAGGACGCGCAGGCGCTGGTGAGCGTGGCGACCTGCTGGGCCTTGAGCTCCAGCCACTGCGCGGGCCGGACGACCACGTCGTCCACGGTGACCTCGCGCAGCGTCGTCGCCAGCGCGGTGATCGCCTCGTCGACCGTCGTGTCCGCCGCGCGCGCCGCCAGGTCGCCGAGGTTGTCGGCGGCGGTGTGCGCCTGGTCCACGGCCTGCTCGGGGCTCGTGGTGTCGACCGCGGCGCCCGCCTGGGCGAGCGCGTCGGTGCACACCTGGATGGCGGACGCGGTGTCGGCGACCGAGGCCGCGGTGTCCGACGCCTCCTGCAGCGCGCCGCACGCGGACAGCGCCAGCACGGCCGTGACGGCGGCGGCAGCGGTGGTGAATCGGGTGGCGGCGGTTCGGGTGGCGGCGCGCATGGCGGGTCCTCCGGCTCTCGTTCGGGCCAGAGGTCTCCCCGACCACCGCCTGACGGGGTGGCGCCGTGACCGGGGCGTCGTGGGACGACCGTACTGACGATCACGGGCGGAGTGGGTACTCCCCTCTGCCCCCAGGGTGCCGGTGGATCGCCGGACCGTCAAGCGTCGCAGGTCAGGCCAGGTGCGCCTGCTCGGTGGGGAACTCCTCCACGCCCAGCACGCGCAGCAGCTCCAGCCGCTCGCGGGTCTCCGCGTCGGCCGGGGTGAGCACGAGCAGCAGCTGCCGCTGGTCCGGCGTCACGAGCGTCTCGCAGTCCATGACCAGCCTGCCCACGGCCGGGTGCACGAGCGTCTTGTCGTCCATGGCGCGCACCGCCACCTCGTGCCCGGCCCACAGCCGCCGGAACTCGCCGCTCACCCGCGCGAGCCGCGCCACCAGCCGGTTCGCCACCGCCTCGTCCGGCGCCCCGACCCGCCGCCCCACCGCCGCCCGCAGGTCCGCGACCAGGCTCCGCGAGTGCCGCTCGCGCTCCTCGGGGCCGTGCGCGGCGAGCGCGTCCGGTGCGGTGAACCAGCGGTGCAGCAGGTAGCGCTCGTCGCCGGTGAACCCGCTGTGGTCGCCCATGAGCAGCACCGCCGCCCGGTTCTGCGCCAGCGTCTCGCCCAGGTCCGACATCACCAGCGCGGGGGTGCCGTCGATCAGGTCGAGCAGCCGCGCCAGCCCGGCCCGCGCCTGCCGCGCCGACCCCGAGGCGGGCGGCGGCTGGTGACCGGCCAGGCGGAACAGGTGGTCGCGCTCGTCGCCGGACAGCCGCAGCGCCCGCGCCAGCGCGCCGAGCAGCTGGGTCGACGGCTGGCTGCTGCGGCCCTGCTCCAGGCGCACGACGTAGTCGGTGGACATGCCCGCGAGCGCCGCCACCTCCTCGCGGCGCAGGCCGGAGGTGCGGCGGCGCGGCCCCTCGGCGAGGCCGACCTCGGCGGGTCGGATCGCCTCGCGGCGGCGGCGGAGGAAGTCGGCGAGCTGGTCCCGGTGCACGCGGTCGATGGTCGTCGCCGCGCGCGCTCCGAGCCAGGGAGCGGCTCTCCCACGATCAGCTCTCCGCTCCCGCCCGCCCGTCCCGCCGTGCAGGGTCGGGGCGGGAACCGCAGCTGCGAGGAGCGTTGAGATGCAGATCCGAACGATGGGCCGCACCGGACCCGCCGTGTCCGCGCTGGGGCTGGGCGCCATGGCGATGTCCGGGGCGTACGGCGAGTCCGACCGGGCCGAGAGCCTGGCGACCGTGCGCGCCGCGCTGGACGCGGGCGTCACCCTGATCGACACCGGGGACTTCTACGGGTCGGGGCACAACGAGCTGCTGCTGGCCGAGGCGCTGCGGGGGAGAGCGCGCGAGGAGTTCGTGCTGAGCGTGAAGTTCGGGCAGCTGATCGGGCCGGGGACGCGGCTCCTGGGCGTCGACGGGCGGCCGTCGTCCGTGAAGAACTACCTGGCGCACTCGCTCACCAGGCTGGGCGTCGACCACGTGGACGTCTACCGGCCCGCGCGGCTGGACCCGGACGTGCCGGTCGAGGACACGGTCGGGGCGGTCAAGGAGCTGGTCGAGGCCGGGCACGTGCGGCACCTGGGGCTGTCGGAGGTGGGGGCCGGGACGATCCGCCGGGCGCACGCGGTGCACCCGGTCGCCGACCTGCAGATCGAGTACTCGCTGATCTCCAGGGCGGTGGAGGACGAGGTGCTGCCGGTGCTGCGCGAGCTGGGGATCGGGGTGACCGCGTACGGGGTGCTGGGGCGGGGGCTGATCTCGGGCCACTGGGACGCGTCGCGGGTGACGGCGGGGGACCACCGGGCGCGCTCGCCCCGGTTCGGCGCGGGGAACGTGGAGCACAACCTCGGGCTGGTGGAGGCGCTGCGCGCGGTGGCGGGGGAGAGGGGGTGCACGGTGGCGCAGCTGGTGATCGCCTGGGTGGCGTCCCGCAGCGACGACGTCGTGCCGCTGGTGGGGGCCCGGACGCGGGAGCGGCTGGCGGAGGCGCTGCCCGCGGCGGAGCTGGAGCTGACCGGGGCGGAGCTGGCGGCGATCGAGCGGGCGGTGCCCAGGGGCGCGGCTCGGGGCGACCGGTACCCGTCGGTGGCGATGGCGGCGCTGGAGGTGGGGAATTAGCGGCGGAGGAATTAGTGGAATTCCTCGAGGGCTCTTCCGGTGAGCCTGCGGGGCGGGCGTCGGTGATTTCCGAGGCCCGCCCCCGGTGGATCAGGTGCGGACGACGATGCTGTAGATCTGGGGGATCTCCGTGATGGTGTTGTCCGGCCACAGGACCGCGCCCAGCGCGCCGGTCTCGTAGGCCGCCGAGACGTGCGGCGAGGCGGAGGCCACCCGGTTGACGACGATCGAGTTGGCCTTCTCCAGCTGGTCCGACGCGATCAGCGAGCCGTTGCGGTACAGGCCGACCGCGACGTAGATCGCGGGCATCACCACGCCTCCGGTGCAGCTCACGCTGCCGATGCCCTGCTCACCGCCACCCGATCCGCCGAACCAGCGGTTCGGGTTGCTCGCGGTGAGCGTGCACGACCAGGGGCCGTTGGTGACGGTGCTCGTGGCCGAGGCGGACAGCTCCGGGGACCGCGCGGACAGCCCCGACGAGGTGATCCGGTCCGGCGTGGCGCTCTCGGCCGATGCGGTGGGCGCGGCCACCGCCGTGGCGGGGAGGAGCAGGGCGGCGATGGCCGCCCTGATCGGCCAGGTGCTCTTCTTCATGCACATCCCAAACTTTTTTTCCAATCGCCCTCCGGAATGCCGGGCGATTGCGGGGAATTCACAAGCTATCGACGTCCCGCTCGCCCGGTAAATGCCTCCTGCGGGTGACGGCCGTTCGGTCGGCAGCCGTTAATAGGGGTCGACTGGGACGGCTGCCCGCCGGTGCGGGGTCGCCGACCGGATGGGTTCCCACGACCGGATGACCTCCAACGGGTGGTTTCCCCGCCACCGCCACCGCGCCCCGACCACCCCGCCGTACCGCGCGCACCAGGCACAACACCCGCCCGCGCCCGTCCCGCCCGCCCCGCGCAACCCCCGTCCACCACGCGGACGACCTCGACACAAGATCGCCCGCAACCCCATCATTCCCGGCAGTTCCGAGCCGGGGAGGTGGTGCCATGGGCGCCGGGGGACTGGACCGACGCTCGTTCCTCGCGGCAGCCGGGCTGCTCGGCCTCGGGCTGGGCGGGCCGTCGCTGGCCGCCTGCGGGTCCAACACCGGGCGCGACGGGTCCGCGCCGGGCACGCTCAGCCACTGGTACCACGCCTACGGCGAGGACGGCGTGCAGGACGCCGTGCGCCGGTACGCCGCCGACTACCCCGACGCCCGCGTCGAGGTGCAGTGGAACCCCGGCGACTACGAATCCAAGATCGCCACCGCGCTCCAGGGCGGCCGGGTGCCCGACGTGTTCGAGGCCCAGGTCAAGGTCGACTGGGTCCGGCAGCAGCGGGTCGTCCCGCTCGACGACCTCCTCGGCGACCAGCGCCCCGACTTCGTCAAGACCCTCCTGGACTCGCAGACCGTCGACGGCAGGCTCTACGGCGTCCCCCAGGCCATCGACACCCAGGTCCTGTTCTACCGCCCCAGCCTCCTGCGCGAGGCGGGCGTCACCCCGCCCACCACCGTGGACGAGCTGGTCGACGCCACCCGCCGCCTGTCCGGCAACACCGCGCGCGGCTTGTTCGCGGGCAACGACGGCGGCGTCGCCGTGCTCACCGCGCCGCTGCTGTGGTCCGCCGGGCTCGACCTGCTCAGCCCGGACGGCGAGTCCCCCGGCTTCGACGACCCGCGCGCCGCCACCGCCGTCGGCAAGCTCCGCGAGCTGCACGCCACGGGCGGCCTCCTGCTCGGCGCCCCTGCCGACTGGGCCGACCCCGGCGCGTTCACCGAGGGCCTGACCGCCATGCAGTGGACCGGCCTGTGGAACCTGCCCAAGATCGTCGAGGCGCACGGCGACGACGTCGGCGTCCTGCCCTTCCCGCGCCTGGACGCCGACGGCGCCGAGTCCGTGCCCGTGGGCGCCTACAGCGCGATGGTCAACGCCCGCGCCGCCGACGTCGAGCGCGCCAAGGACTACGTGCGCTGGCTGTGGGTCGAGCGGACCGACCACCAGGCCGAGTTCGCCACCGCCTTCGGCGCGCACCTGCCCGCCCGCGCCAGCCTGCGCCCCGCCGCCGACCGGCTCAGCGGCGGGCTCGGCGCGGACGTCGCCCAGCTCGTCGCCGACGTCGGCCGCGTCGCCAGCCCGGCCCGCTGGAGCGCCGCCGCGAACACCGCCCTGTCCGACGCCGTCTCCCGCGTCGCCCGCGAGGGCGCCGACCCCGCCGAGGAGCTGCGCGCCGCCGTCGCCACCGCCCGCGACGAGCTCACCAGGCTGGACCGGTGACCCGCAGCCGCCCGCTCGCGTTCTGGCTGTTCGTCGGCCCGTTCGCGGTCGGGCTGCTGCTGTTCACCGGCCTGCCGATCGCCTGGAGCGGCTACCTCAGCCTGTTCGACGCCAGGGGCACGGTCACCCCCACCCGCTTCACCGGCCTGGACAACTACGCCGCGATCCTCACCGACCGCGCGTTCCTGGACAGCGTCGGCACGGTCACCGCCTTCGCCGCCCTCGTCGTCCCCGCCACCACGGTCCTCGCGCTGGGCCTGGCCCTGCTGCTCAACGGGATCACCGTCGCCCGCGCGTTCTTCCGCTCGGTGTTCTTCCTGCCGTTCGCCTGCTCCTACGTGGTCGCCGCGCTCCTCTGGCGCTCCGCCCTGTTCCCCGGCACCGCCGACGGCGCGGCCAACACCGCGCTCGGCTGGTTCAACATCGACCCGCTCGCCTGGACCGGCACGGTCGACCCGCCGCTGTACTGGGTGGTGCTGGTCAGCGCCCGCCTGTGGCTGCAACTGGGCTTCTACGCGATCCTGCTCATCGCCGCGCTGCAGCGCATCCCCCAGCACCTCTACGAGGCGGCCTGGGTGGACGGCGCGTCCCCGCGCTGGCAGAGCTTCCGGCACGTCACGCTGCCCGGCCTGCGCGGCACGCTCGTGGCCGTGCTCACCCTGAACCTGATCAACGCCTACCAGGCGTTCGACGAGTTCTACAACATCCTCGGCGACTCGCGCGGCTACCCGCCGTTCGCCCGCCCGCCGCTGGTGTACCTGTACTACACCTCGCTCGGCTCGGGCGGCCAGGACCTGGGGCGGGGGAGCGCGGGCGCGGTCGTGCTCGCGCTGGTGATCGCCCTGGTGACGCTGCTGTCCGGGCGCGCGCTGCGGGGCGTCCGGCGGGAGCCGGGCCGGTGAGGCCGGTCGGGCGCCGCCGCAGCACCTCGGGCCGGGTCGGCGCGCTCGCCCGCTGGACCGTCCTGCTGCTCGCCTCGGCGCTGTTCCTGCTCCCGTTCGCCCTGCTGCTGCGCGACGGCGTCGGCACCGGCTGGGCCACCGTCCGGCAGGTCTTCACCACCACCGACGTCCCGTTCGCCCGCAGCCTGCTCAACTCCACCACCGTCGCCGTGCTCCAGACCGCGGGCCAGGTGCTGGTCTGCTCACTGGCCGGGTACGGGCTGGCCCGCGTCCCCTACCGGCACGCGAACCGGGTGCTCGCCGCGATCGTCGCCACCCTGATGGTCCCCACCGCCGTCACGTTCCTGCCGACCTTCGTGGTCGTCTCCAGCCTCGGCTGGGTCTCCGACCTGCGCGGGCTGGTCGTGCCCGGCCTGTTCAGCGCCCTCAACGCCTTCCTGTTCCGGCAGTGCTTCCTGGACTTCCCGGCCGAGCTGGAGGAGGCGGGCACGCTCGACGGCCTGTCCCGCTGGGGCGTGTTCCGCCGCATCGTGGTCCCGAACCGGCTGGGCTTCTTCGCCGCCATCGCCGTGATCGACTTCATCGGCGCGTGGAACCAGTTCCTGTGGCCGCTGGTGATCGCCCAGGACTCCTCGTCGTGGACCGTCCAGGTGGCGCTCTCCGCCCTGCTCACCGCGCAGAACCCCAGGACGACCCTGCTGTTCGCCGCCGCCGCCGTGTCGGTCCTGCCGATCGCGCTGGTGTTCGCGCTGCTCCAGCGCCACCTCGTGCGCGGCGTCACCGAGACCGGCCTGAACGGCTGAAACACCCCCGATCGCGGCTGTCGGGGCACCCCCTGGGAGCACCCCGCCCGACTGCGCACCTCCGTAGCGCGACCACCCCGACCGCACCCCTCCCGCCGTGCAAAACCGACAATCCCCACCGCGGGTTCGGTAAACCTCAGGTAGCTCTGGGTGATCCCCTGGCGATCTTTCCCCTACGCCGCAACCGGCGGTTCTCCCCTCCGGAGGAACTTGTGTGGCCGTTGATCCGTGTGGTAACCGCTCAGCGGCCTTTGTCGACACCCTACAAACCGGCCGCCCCGCCACACCCCATCACGAACATGGTGCGCGGGTGGCCGAGCCGTCAGGGTTATGAATCAGGCTGCGGGCGGCGCTCCGGTACGCGGACGCCGCCTTTCGCGCGTGGGTAATCGGGAGGCTCAGCAAGGTGTTCACTCGTGTCGCCATCGTCAACCGCGGTGAGGCCGCCATGCGGCTCATCCACGCCGTCCGGGACCTGTCCGCGGAGACCGGGAGGCGCATCGAGACCGTCGCCCTCTACACCGACGCGGACCAGGGCTCGACGTTCGTCCGCGAGGCGGACCTCGCGTACTCCCTCGGTCCGGCCTCGGCCCGCCCCTACCTGGACCACGCGGTCCTGGAGCGCGCCCTGCTGGAGACCGGGGCCGACGCGGCCTGGGTCGGCTGGGGCTTCGTCGCCGAGGACCCGCTGTTCGCGGAGCTGTGCGACCGGATCGGCGTGACCTTCATCGGCCCGTCCGCCGAGGCCATGCGCAAGCTCGGCGACAAGATCGGCGCGAAGCTGATCGCCGAGGAGGTCGGCGTCCCGGTCGCGCCGTGGAGCAAGGGCGAGGTCGCCACCCTGGAGGACGCGCTCAGCGCGGGCGCCCGCATCGGCTACCCGCTGATGCTCAAGGCCACCGCCGGTGGCGGCGGGCGCGGCATCCGCATGGTCGCCTCCGCCGAGGACCTCACCGAGGCCTACGAGCGCACCAGCCAGGAGGCGCTGCGCGCCTTCGGCTCCGGCATCGTGTTCCTGGAGCGCCTGGTCACCGGGGCCCGGCACGTCGAGGTGCAGGTCATCGCGGACGGCCAGGGCACCGCCTGGGCCCTCGGCGTGCGGGACTGCTCCGTGCAGCGCCGCAACCAGAAGATCATCGAGGAGTCGGCGTCCCCGGTCCTCGATCCCGAGCAGACCGCCGAGCTCAAGGCCTCCGCCGAGCGCCTCGCGCTCGCCGTGGACTACCGGGGCGCGGGCACCGTCGAGTTCCTCTACCACCCCGGCGAGAAGCTGTTCGCGTTCCTGGAGGTCAACACCCGCCTCCAGGTCGAGCACCCGATCACCGAGATCACCACCGGCACCGACCTGGTCAAGCTCCAGCTGCACGTGGCGTCCGGCGGCAGGCTGGAGGGCCCGCAGCCGGTCGAGAGCGGCCACGCCGTGGAGGCCCGGCTCAACGCCGAGGACCCCGACCGCGACTTCGCCCCCTCGCCCGGCCGCATCACCCGCCTCGTGCTGCCCTCCGGCCCCGGCATCCGGGTGGACACCGGCGTCAGCGAGGGCGACAGCATCCCCGCCGACTTCGACTCGATGATCGCCAAGATCATCGCCTACGGTCGGGACCGCTCCGAGGCGCTCGGCCGCCTGCGCCGCGCCATGGCCGAGACCACCGTCGTCATCGAGGGCGGCGCCACCAACAAGAGCTTCGTGCTCGACCTGCTCGACCAGCCCGAGGTGATCGACGCCAGCGCCGACACCGGCTGGATCGACCGGGTCCGCGCCGAGGGCGGCCTGGTCGTGCACCGGCACTCCGGCGTCGCGCTCGCCACCGCCGCCATCGCCTCCTACCTGGAGGAGGAGGCGGTCAGCCGCCAGGGCCTGCTGGCCACCGCGTACGGCGGCCGTCCCCAGGTGCAGCACGAGACCGGCCGCCCGCTGAACCTGAAGCTGCGCGGCGCGAGCTACCAGGTCACCGTGGCCCGCGTCGGCCGCTCCCGCTTCCGCGTGGGCGTCTCCGGCGGCGGCGCCGTGCACACCGCCGACGTCGAGGGCGAGCGCTTCGACGACCACAGCGGCCAGGTCACCGTCAACGGCCGCCGCCACCGGCTCGTCGTCGCCACCCACGGCCCCGTGCACCTGGTCGAGGTCGACGGCGTCGCGCACCGCATCAGCCTGGACGAGGGCGGCGTCGTCCGCTCGCCCGCGCCCGCGCTGGTCGTGGCCACCCCGGTCGCCGTCGGCGACGAGGTGGACGCGGGCACGCCCGTGCTGGTGCTGGAGAGCATGAAGATGGAGACGGTGCTGCGCGCGCCGTTCCGCGCGCGCGTCCGGGAGCGCCCGGTGTCCGTGGGCAGCCAGGTCGCCACCGGCGCGCCGCTGATGCGCCTGGAGCCGCTGGCCGACGGCGCCACCGCCGAGGCCGAGACCGCCGCCGTCGAGGTGCCGGTCGACCTGCCCGCCGAGCCCGACGGCGTCGCCGCCGACGCCCGGTTGGGCCGCTGCCTGTCCGACCTGCGCAGCCTGCTGCTGGGCTTCGACGTCGACCCGCAGGACCGGGGCCGCGTCCTGTCCGGCTACCTGGCCTCGCGCGCCGAGCTGGGCGGCCGTCCCGTCGAGGGCGAGCTGGACCTGCTCACCGCGTTCGCCGACCTGTCCGAGCTCAGCCGCAACAAGCCGCGCGGCGAGCTGGAGGCCGAGCCGGGCAGCCCCGTGCACAGCCCGCGCGAGCACTTCCACGCCTACCTGCAGAGCCTGGACGTCGAGCGGGCAGGCCTGCCCGAGGACTTCACCGCGAAGCTGTCGCGGGTGCTCGCCCACTACGGCGTCACCGAGCTGGACCGCACCGCGCCCGGCCTGGAGTCGGCGGTCTTCCGGATCTTCCTGGCCCAGCAGGACCCGGCCGCGCACGCCGCGGTCATCTCCGAGCTGCTGCGCCAGTGGATCGAGTCCCCGCCGCCCGCCGAGCCGCTGCTCCAGCGCGCCGGTCTGGCCCTGGAGCACCTCGTCGAGGCCACCCAGGTCCGCTTCCCCGCGCTGTCGGACCTGGCGCGCGGCATCGTGTTCCGCTGGTTCGCCCAGCCGCTGCTGCGCCGCAACCGCGCCAAGGTGTTCGTGGAGGTCCGCGACTCGCTGCGCCACCTGGACCAGAACCCGGACGCGCCCGACCGCGCCGAGCGGATCAAGGCCATGGTCGCGGGCCCGCAGCCGCTGGTGCGCCTGGTCTCCGGCCGCGTCGGCCGCCCCGACCGGGACAGCGGGCCGCTGCTGGAGGTGCTGACCCGCCGCTACTACGGCAACCGCAGGCTCACCTCGGTCACCACCACCGACCTGTCCGGCTGCCGGTTCGTCACCGCCGACTACGACGGCGCCAACGGCGTGCGCCGGGTCGTGGCCACCGCCGTGGACATCGGCTCGCTGCCCGCCGCCGTCGACGCGGTCGGCCGCATCGCCGCCGCGGGCGAGGGCGGCCTCGCGGCCGACCTGTACCTGATCTGGGAGGGCCAGCCCGACATCGAGGGCATGGCCGTGCGGCTGGCCGAGGTCCTGTCGGCGCACCCGCTGCCCGAGTCGGTCCACCGGGTCACCACGACCGTCGCGGGCTCCACCGGCGCGGTCATGCACCACCACTTCACGTTCCGCCCCGAGGGCGGGAAGCTCGTGGAGGACCGGCTCATCCGAGGCCTGCACCCGCAGATCGCCCAGCGCCTGCAGCTGCACCGGCTGCGCGAGTTCGACCTGACCAGGCTGCCCTCGGTGGACGAGGAGATCTACCTGTTCAAGGCCACCGCGCGCAGCAACCCGGCCGACGAGCGGCTCATCGCCATGGGCCAGGTCCGCGACCTGACCCCGCTGCGCGAGTCCGACGGCAGGCTCGTCGCGCTGCCCGCCGTGGAGGAGGCCATCACGGCCTGCCTCGACTCGATCCGCAACATCCAGGCGAAGCGCCCGCAGAACAAGCGCTTCGACACCAACCGGATCATGATGTACGTCTGGCCGTCCACCGAGCTGACCCCGGACGAGCTGAACACGCTGGTCGAGCGCATCCTGCCGACCGCGGTCGGCGCGGGCCTGGAGGAGGTCCAGTTCCTGGCCCGCCAGCGCACCTCGTCCGGCGACCTGGCCGAGGTGGCGGTGCGGATCGCGCTCGACCCCGGCCACGGCGCCACGCTGCACGTGGGCGAGCCGTCGAACGAGCCGGTGCTGCCGCTGGACGACTACGGCCAGAAGGTCGTGCGGGCGGCCAGGCGCGGCAACACCTACCCGTACGAGCTGGTGGGGATGCTCACCGGGACCGAGGGGAAGTTCGTCGAGCACGACCTGGACGAGCACCGCGCGCTCGTGCCCGTCGACCGGCCCAGGGGCCGCAACACCGCCGCGCTCGTCGCGGGCGTGATCAGCACCCCGACCGACCGGCACCCCGAGGGCGTCACCCGCGTGATCCTGCTCGGCGACCCGACCAAGGCGCTCGGCGCCCTGTCGGAGCCCGAGTGCGCGCGGATCATCGCCGCGATCGACCTCGCGGACCGGATGGACGTGCCGCTGGAGTGGTTCGCGCTCTCGGCGGGCGCCCGGATCTCGATGACCTCCGGCACCGAGAACATGGACTGGGTCGCGGCGGCGCTCAAGCGCATCGTCGAGTTCACCCAGGACGGCGGCGAGATCAACATCGTGGTCGCGGGCATCACCGTCGGCGCCCAGCCGTACTGGAACGCCGAGGCCACGATGCTCATGCACACCAAGGGCATCCTGGTCATGACGCCCGACTCGGCCATGGTGCTCACCGGCAAGCAGTCGCTGGACTTCTCCGGCGGCGTCTCGGCCGAGGACAACTTCGGCATCGGCGGCTACGACCGCGTCATGGGACCCAACGGGCAGGCGCAGTACTGGGCGCCGAACCTGGCGGGCGCGCGCGACGTGCTGATGTCGCACTACGACCACTCGTACGTCGTGCCCGGCGAGACCGGCCCGCGCCGCGCGCCGACCGCCGACCCGGCCGAGCGCGACGTGTCCGGCTTCCCGCACGCCGTGGCGGGCAGCGACTTCGCCACCGTGGGCCAGATCTTCTCGGCCGAGCACAACCCGGACCGCAAGAAGCCGTTCGACATCCGCACCGTCATGCGCGCCGTCACCGACCAGGACCACCCGGTGCTGGAGCGCTGGGCGGGCATGGCCGACGCGGACACCTCGGCGGTGCAGGACGCCCGCATCGGCGGCTGGCCGGTGTGCCTGATCGGCATCGAGTCCCGCTCGGTGCCCCGTCGCGGCTTCCCGCCCACCGACGGCCCGGACACCTACACGGCGGGCACGCTGTTCCCGCGCTCGTCCAAGAAGACCGCGCGGGCCATCAACGCCGCGTCGGGCAACCGGCCGCTGGTGGTGCTGGCGAACCTGTCCGGGTTCGACGGCTCGCCGGAGTCGATGCGCAAGCTCCAGCTGGAGTACGGCGCGGAGATCGGCCGGGCCGTGGTGAACTTCCAGGGCCCCATCGTGTTCTGCGTGATCTCGCGCTACCACGGCGGCGCGTTCGTGGTGTTCTCCAAGGCGCTCAACCCGAACATGACGGTGCTGGCGCTGGAGGGCTCGTTCGCCTCCGTGCTCGGCGGCGCGCCCGCGGCGGCCGTGGTGTTCTCCGGCGAGGTCAACAACCGCACCGCCACCGACCCGCGCGTCACCGAGCTGCAGGCGCTCGTCGCGGCGGCCACGGGCGCGGAGCGGGCCTCGCTGAACACCCGGCTGGCCGAGGTGCAGTCGTCCGTGCGGGCCGAGAAGCTCGGCGAGGTCGCGGCCGAGTTCGACCGGGTGCACAGCATCCAGCGCGCGGTCGAGGTCGGCTCGGTGGACGAGATCATCAGCGTGGCGCAGCTGCGCCCGAGGATCATCGAGGCGATCGACCACGCGCTGAAGGGGTGAGCTGATCCCCCTGCGCCGGAAGGGTTTCCGGCGCTGGGGGAGCCCAAGCGCGCAGACGGCGCGGACCGCGACTGACGTCGTGGTCCGCGCCGTTCCACGTCCGGCGGGAGGAGCGCTCCCGTGCCCTGCCGCCGCCGCGGTCCCTGGGGGATGGATCAGGAGACGGTGATGTTCGAGTTGCCGCTGCTCTGGTAGCCCTCGGTCGCCATGATCATGTAGTACCTGAAGTCGCCCAGGCGCAGCCCGTACCGGCTCCAGGCGTCGAAGTGGTTGCCCGTGGTGATGGAGCCGCCGACCCGCTTGGCCTGCCGGGTGCTCCAGAACTGCGGGAACGTCTTGTTGTTGCCCTCCACCGACGGCGCGTTGTAGCGCATCGTCTGGTAGACGTCGTACGTGCCGCCGTCGCTGCTCACGGTGCCCTTGAACGTGCCCGTGGGGCGGTAGTTGCCCCAGCTCTCGACGATGTAGTACTCGACCAGCGGGTTGGACGTCCAGCCGTACAGGCACAGGTAGCCGTTGCCCGAGGGGTTGAAGCTGCCCGAGTAGTTCACCGTCCGGCGGCTGCCGTTGCTCCAGCCCTTGCCCGCCACGAAGTTCCCGGTGTTGCGCCACGACGTGCTGTAGTTCCCGCCGCCGCCGAGCGTCATCGAGACCGTGTTCTGCGAGTCGGTCCAGAACGAGAAGTAGTACCCGTTGTGGGTGCCCGTCTGGTTGGTGGTGATGGTCTGGGCGTGGGCGACGCCGGGGAGCACGAGCCCGGAGGCCGCCCCCAGCACGGTCGCGCCCGCTCCGCCCAGGAACAGCCTGCGGCCGATCCGGTGCTGCCCGCCCGCCGCTGCGTCGGCTGCTTCTGCCATGTCCGCCTTCTCCTCCTCGTTGAGGGATCACCCGGCACGAGGCTCGGGCGGCGGTGCCGGGCCGGATGCGCCACTCCAGTGTTTTGCGCACCCGGTCCGGTGTCAACGCTTTGCGAAACTGTTGCGCGGCAACGGGGTGCGCAACAGTTTCGCGGCGGTGTCGGCAGTGTCGCGGTCGACCGCGCCCCCGCTCAGGCGGCGGGCAGCCGGTCCAGCAGCGAGTTGGCCTTGACCACCTGCAGCGACAGCGTCTTGTAGCCGACCTCGTGGAACAGCACGGTGATCTGCTCGCCCTCGGTGCGCACCACGGTGCCCTCGCCCCACTTCGGGTGCGTCACCTTGCTCTCCGGCGGGAACTCGTCGTCCTCGGCCACCGGCGCCCTGGTGTCGACGCCGCCGTCGCAGATGTCGCAGTTGCCGCAGGCGAAGCCGAGCGACTGGCCGAAGTAGCCCAGCAGGTTCTGCCTGCGGCAGCCCCTGGTCTCGGCGTAGGCGCGCAGCACCTCCACCCGCGACAGCTCCAGCCTGCGCAGCCGCGCGGCCTCCTCCACCGCCTCCTCGGCGGCCTCCTTCGGCAGCTTCTCCGCCGTGAGGCCGTCCTCGTCGACGGTGAGCGCGCCGACCGCGCTGAGCAGCGCGACGTGCGCGGCGATCTTGCGGCGGGACATCTCCAGCGCGTCGGCGGCCTCGTCGGCGCTCACGCCCGGCTTGCCGTGCACGTGCGCCATCAGCGTGGCCAGCTCCGCGCGGTCCGGGCGGCGGGCCTTGAAGAACCGCTGCAGCCCCAGGTCCTTGGGGCTGAAGAACAGCGCCGCGTGCGCGGGCTCGCCGTCGCGACCGGCCCGGCCGATCTCCTGGTAGTAGGCGTCGAGCGAGCCGGGGGCGGCGGCGTGCGCGACGAACCGCACGTCCTTCTTGTCGATGCCCATGCCGAACGCGGAGGTCGCCACGACCACGTCCACCTCGCCCGCCATGAACGCGTCCTGCACCCGCACCCGCTCGGAGGCGCGCATCCCGGCGTGGAACGGCTCGCCGCCCAGCGCCTCCGCGTACGCCTCGGCGTCCTTGCGGGTGGCCACGTAGACCAGGCCGGGGCCCTCCGCGTCGCGCACCCACGACAGCAGCGCGCGGCGCCGGTCGTCGTCGTCCGCGAACTCGCGGACCTCCAGCTTCAGGTTGGGCCGGTCGAAGCCGCTCACCTGCACCAGCGGGTCGCGCATCCCCAGCTGCGCCACCACGTCGTCGCGCACCGCGGAGCCCGCCGTCGCGGTCAGCGCCAGCACCGGCGGGCGGCCGAGCGACTCCACGACCTGGCCGAGCCGCAGGTAGTCGGGGCGGAAGTCGTGGCCCCACGCGGAGACGCA
Source organism: Actinosynnema mirum DSM 43827 (assembly GCF_000023245.1). GTDB lineage: Bacteria > Actinomycetota > Actinomycetes > Mycobacteriales > Pseudonocardiaceae > Actinosynnema > Actinosynnema mirum. The sequence goes on along the minus strand of NC_013093.1, from coordinate 4,988,572 downwards.
GTGCGCCTCGTCCACCACGAACAGCGCGGGCCTGCCGAGCTTCTCGACCACCTCGGGCTTGGCCAGCTGCTCGGGCGACAGGAACAGGTAGCGCGCCTGCCCGCGCTCGACCGCCTCCCACGCCTCGCGGTTGTCCGCTTCGGACTGGGCGGCGTTGACCGCGTACGCCGGGGGAGCGCCGACCTCGCGCAGCCGGGCGACCTGGTCGCGCTGGAGCGCCACCAGCGGCGAGACCACCACGATGAGCCCGTCGAGCAGCAGGCCGGGCACCTGGTAGATGCCGGACTTGCCCTGGCCGGTGGGCATGACGACGAACACGTCGCGCCCGCGCAGCACCTCGCGGATGGCGGTGACCTGCTCGTCCCGCAGCCGGTCCCAGCCGAAAGCGCGCTTGGCGGTCCGGTTCACCTCGCGCCGCTGCCCACCCTTGACCATGCGGGTGAACCTGCGCCTCCACCCCTGAAACCGTGTGCTGCTCATGCGGGCCACTTTCCCAGTACGAGGGGGCGGGAAACCGCGTTCCGGGTCACAAGGTGGGTCAGCGGTGGTCGCGGGTGGTCGGTGGGGGCGGCGTTTTCCCTTGTGGGGCAAGGGGGGAGCGCCCTGGCGGCGTCGGCGGGTCCCGCGCTGCGCGGGCGAAAGTCAGGGGTTGAGCAGCACGGGCAGCGAACGCCAGCCGGTGACCGTCTGGGAGCGCCTGCGCACCAGGTCGTCCGGGCTGCCGGAGCGGCGGAAGTCCGGGAACCTATCCAGCAGCCCGCGCAGCGCCACCTCGGCCTCCAGGCGGGCCAGCGGCGCGCCGACGCAGAAGTGGACGCCGTGGCCGAACGCGAGGTTCCCGCCGTCGGCCCGGTCGAGCCGGAACTCGTCGGGGTCGGGGAAGCGGGCCGCGTCGCGGTTGCCCGAGGGCAGGCTCACCAGGACGATCTCGTCGGCGGGGATGACCGTGCCGCCGACCTCGACGTCCTCGGTGGTGAACCGGGCGGTGGTCATCGCGACCGGGCTGGTCAGCCGCAGCAGCTCGTCCACGGCGCGGCGGGTGAGGTCGGGGCGCTCCACGAGCAGCCCGCGCACGGGTTCCTCGCGCAGCAGCAGGTCCGCGCTGGAGCTGATCAGCCCCGCGGTGGTCTCGTGCCCGGCGACCACCAGGACGAGGCAGGTGCCCAGCAGCTCGGCCTCGGTGAGCCGGTCCCCGTCGTCGGCGGCCCTGGTCAGGGCGGACAGCAGGTCGTCGCCGGGGGAGGCGCGCCGGTCGGCGATCAGCCCCCGCAGGTAGGCGGGCATCTCCTCGGACGCCCGCAGCGCGTCGGCCTGGCCGAACTCGCCCATCAGCTCCTGGGACCAGCGGCGCATCGACGGCCGGGCGTCCTCGGGCACGCCGAGCAGCTCGCAGATCACCGTCATCGGCAGCGGCAGCGCGAACCGCTCCACCAGGTCGACCTCGGTGGTGGTGGGCAGCGCGTCCAGCAGCTCGGCGGTGAGCGCCTCCACCCTGGGGCGCAGCCGCTCCACGCGCCGGGCGGTGAAGTCCTTGGCCAGCAGGCGGCGCAGCCGGGTGTGGTCGGGCGGGTCCATGACCAGCAGGTTGTCCCGGAACAGCGCGGACAGCCTCGGGTCCCGCCCGGCCTCGACCAGCTTGCCGCTCATGATCTCGCCGAGCCGCCGGAAGTCCTTGGCCACCCGCTCGTCGCCGAGCACGGCGCGGGCGCACGCGTGGTCCACGACGACCCACACCGGCAACCCGGTCGGCAGCGCGGAGCGGTGCACCGGCCCCTGCTCGCGCAGGGCGCGCAGGGTCGGGTGGGGGTCGTGGAGGTACGCGGGGCCGAACAGCGGCGCGATCACCTCCCCGATGGTGGCCCAGCGCGGCGGGCGTGTCAGCGGTTTCCCGGCGCATTGCGCCGATCGGGGGTGCGCGCACGGCCGCTCGGTGCCGCGCGCTCGGCCGGTGCCGCGCTCACACCCACCCGCCCCGCCGTCGCGCTCACACCCACCCGCCCCGCTTCTCCGCGAAGATCCACCGGTTGTCCTCCAACGGGTCGTCCGGTTCGGGGGTGGGTCCCCTGCCGTGCTCGCGGGTGAACTCGAACGGCGCCCTGGAGGTCGCCGTCCAGCCGCGCGCCGCGAGGTCGGTCGCGCTGTCGGGCCTGGGGTCGGGGTTGAACAGGGACAGCAGGTCCACGCCGATCCGCTTGCGCGCCACCGTGTACAGCGGCCCGGTGCGCACCGGCGCGCCGTCCGCCGGGAACGTCTTGAACTCGAACGCCAGGCCGCTCCCCGGCGCGGACAGCCGGTCCAGCTCCCGCACCAGCCGCCGCTCCGCCGCGCGCGACAGGAACATGAAGATCCCCTCCGCCAGCCACGCCGTCGGCGCCGCCGGGTCGAACCCGGCCTCCACCAGCCTCGGCGTCCACGTCCCGCGCAGGTCGGCGGCCACCGGCGCCCGCGCGGCCCCGCCGCTCGCGCCCAGCCCGTCCAGCACCCGCTGCTTGAACGCCAGCACGTGCTCGTGGTCGACCTCGAAGACCGTGCACCCGCTCGGCCAGTCCAGCCGCAGCGCCCGCGTGTCGAGCCCGGCGCCCAGCAGCACGAACTGCCGCGTCCCGGCGCGCGCGACCCGCGTCAGGTGGTCGTCGAACACCCGCGTGCGCAGCCCGAAGTAGCGGGCGAGCCTGCCCCACAGCGGGTCGGCGTCGCCGTCCGCCACGTCCTCGATGCGCAGCGGCCAGCCCTCGGTGTCCGGTAACGCCCGCACGAAGTGCTCCGCGTACCCGTCGACGGCGAGCGCGTCGTCCCGGTTGCTCTCGATCGCCCGAGCCGCCGCGACCATCAGCGCGGTGCGGCTCACCCCGGCCGCGACCCGTTCCTCCGCAGTGGTCATCGCGTCCCCTCCCCGCGAAGCCGTGCCCCGCCGCTTCGCCCCCGGATCGCCGCCCAACGCCGTCGTGGGGCGGTCGGGGGCGAAACTACGCTACGGCGCTGGCGGTTCCGGGGGCGTCGGCTGAGGGGGTGACGCGCGTGTTGCGCAGAGTCGTTCCAGGGGGCGCGCCGCTGACCGGTGAGGGCGCGCCTGAACGTGTCAGCGGTGCGCACCGGAGTGCGCCCGCCCCACCACCCGGCCCCGGTGCTTGCGTCGAACGGATGAATCAGCGCCGAGCGGCGACTTTCCCGCTGCCCGCCGCGCGCCGGGCCGCGCTCACCCGGCGCTCTCCCCGTACACCCGGCTGACCCGCAGGCTGATCAGCACCCGCCGCTCGGAGACCATCGCCGCCCGGTACTCGTCCCAGTCCGGGTGCTCCCCGGCGGCCCGCCGGTAGTAGTCGACCAACGCGTCCACCTCGGGCCCGCGCGGGTCGGAGCCGGGCCCGGTCAGCTCGACGGTCCCCTCGGCCGTGGCCCAGCTCAGCCCGTCGCCGCTGGTGACCTCCAGGGCGGCGCGCGGGTCACGCCCCAGGTTCCTGGCCTTGGCCCGACCGGCGGTGGTGGAGACGAGGACGACCTCGGCCTCGCGGTCGTAGTAGGGCTGCACGGGGGAGAGCTGGGGCGCCCCGTCGGCCTTGAGCGTCGCCAGGATCCCCAGCGAGCTGTGCGCGAGCAGGTCCTTCGGGTCGAACCCGGTGGTGGTCATACCCGCATGATCCCGCTGCGCGCCCACCCCGTCACCCGGTGACCCTGGCGACGAACGCGCTCAGGTTCACCACGATCCGCCTGCTCCGCTCCTCCACCCCCAGCGTCTCCCGGTTCGGCTCACCCGAGTCCCGCTTGCCGCGCACGTACAGCGAGCACGCCAGGTCGCCGCACAGGTAGGTCCCGACCGAGTCCCCCTGCTTGCCCGCCTTCCCGGCCTTCGGCGCCACGACCAGCGACACCCCGCCGCTGTGCGTGGTCACGCAGATCGAGCACATGCTCCGCCCACGGGCCACCGGCGCGGGCGCCCGCAGGGCCAGCCCGGTCAGCTTCCCGTCCAGCTCCGCGACCAGGTAGGCCCGCTCGGGCGCCTTCGGGTCGTGCCAGCCCAGGTAGTCCAGGTCCTCCCAGGGCTGCTGAGCCAGGTCGCGGGGCACGGTCAGCCGCTTGGCCTCGCCCTTGCTGCAGTTCACGAACGCGCCCCGGATCTCCTGCTCGGTCAACGGCCTCATGGTGGGGTACGGTAGGTTGCCTAAAGCTTTTAGGCAAATGACTAACACCTTTCGGAAGGACGGTGGTGTCGGGTGGCGCGCGCCGGGTTGACCGCCGAACGCCTGGTCGAGGCCGGGGCGGAGCTGGCGGACGAGATCGGCTTCGACCGGCTGACCGCCTCCGAGGTCGCCCGCAGGGTCGGGGTCAAGGTGGCGAGCCTGTACTCGCACGTCGCCGGGTTCGACGACCTGCGCGCCCGGATCTCCGCCTTCGCGCTCGCGGAACTGGCCGACCTGGGCGCGGCAGCCCTGGCGGGCCGCTCCGGTCGCGACGCGCTCGCCGCGCTGGGCGGCGCGTACCGCGACTACGCCCGCCGCTGCCCCGGCCGGTACGCGGCCACGCGCAGCCGCGTCGCCCCGGAGGCCGTCGAGACCGGCCGCAGGCACTCCGACCTGGCGCGCGCGGTGCTCCGGGGCTACGACCTGCCGGAGGCGGAGCAGGTCCACGCGGTGCGGTTCATGGGCAGCGTGTTCCACGGGTACGCCGAGCTGGAGCTGGCGGGGAGCTTCGAGCACAGCGAACCGGACAGCGGGACGAGCTGGCGGCGCGCCCTGGACGCGCTGGACGCGACCCTGCGCGCCTGGCCGGCGCCCCGGTAGCGCGAGCGCCCCCCAGACCCGCCTCGACCAAGAACTGCTGACAGGCGGTGCGGGCCGGGCCCCATCCCGGCCCGCACCGACCCCACCTACCCGACCGAGTCCAGCAGCCAGTGGTGCCGCAACCGCAGCGCCCGCTCCGTGCTCGCCGCCGCCGTCACCAGCCCGAGCGCGACGTTCCCCCACCACGGCAGCTCCACCGGCGAGGTGAACGTCCCGAACCGCTCCGCCACCGGCGGCACCCGCGTCGCGGCCTCCAGCAGCTGCGGCACCATCAGCAGCACCGGCACGACCAGCAGCGCCACCACCCCGATCCCGATCCACCGGCTCGCCACCGGGTGCTCGCGCCCGAACCGGGCCCGCCGCCCCTCTCCCGAGTCCGGGTCCGGCACGAGCCGGCGCTCCCCGCCCCCGTCCGGCAGGTGGTGGCACCGCTTCAACCCGAACGCCGACGCCTGCACCTCGACCACCCCGCCCGGCACCGGGAAGACGGCGGGCACCGGGGACTCGGCGTGGTGCGCCCCGTTCCGGTACAGGTGCGCGACCGGCCGCCCGTCCTCGGTGGTGAGCTGCTTCCAGTGCAGCACCTCCACCGTCCACACCGCGCCGTCCCCCGGCTCCAGGGACAGCAGCGACCGGGACAGGGTCTGCCACCGGCGAAAGGGCTTGAGCACTCGTCCGTGACCGGGCCTGACCCGCTTCAACGCGTTCCGCCGCCGCAGTTCCGCGAACACCTTCGGCCTCCCTCGTGGGTTCCGTCCGCCTCCCAGTGGAAACCCTGCCCTCGGGGCAGGGTCAAACCCTTGACCCTGCCCCCTGGGCACGGTGTCCACTGGAGCGGTGACGGAGGGCAGGCGCATGACGTGGAGCACCCGGCAGCTCGCGGAACTGGCCGGGACCACCGTGAAGGCCGTCCGGCACTACCACGCGACCGGCCTGCTGGACCTCCCCGAGCGGGCGGCCAACGGCTACAAGCAGTACAAGATCCCCCACCTGGTCCGGCTGCTCCAGATCAAGCGCCTGAGCGACCTCGGCGTCCCGCTGGCGCAGATCGCGGTGATGGGGAAGGCGGACGAGGAGTCCGAGGAGGCCATCCGCGCGCTGGACGCGGAGCTGGCGGCGTCCGTCGAGCGGATCAACCGCGTCCGGGCGGAGCTGGCGCTGGCCCTGCGCCACCGCGCGCCCGCGCACGTCCCGCCCGCGCTGGCCCCGTTCTCCCGGCAGCTGACCGAGTCGAAGCGGTCCATGCTCACCGTCCTGGCCTCGGTGTTCGACAAGCAGGCGATCGAGGGCTTCGGCACGCTGGACGCGAACCCGGACCCGGCGGAGGTCGACTTCGACGCGCTGCCGCCGGACGCGGACGAGGCGGCGATCGAGGAGATCGCCCGGCGGCTCGTCCCGGTGGCCCGCAAGACCCAGGAGGACCACCCGTGGACCAAGGACCCCACGGCCGGGTCGCCGCTGGACCCCGAGCTGACGCAGAGCGCGATCGCGGAGGTGGTCCTGCAGATGTACCACCCGGCGCAGCTGGCCGCGCTGCGGCGGTTGCGCGAGCTGATGGTGGAGCAGGGCCTGGTGCGGGACGGGCCGGAAACCCCGCCGGACAGCGGGAAGCCCCGCGAAGCCGACCGGTGAGACCGGCGTCGCGGGGCGTGGTCCGAGCGCTCAGGTGGGCAGCAGACCCTGCCTGCCCAACAACTCCCGCGCGTGCGCGATCGCCTCGGGCGTGCTGTCGAACACCGGGGCCCCCACCGTGTCCAGCGCCCGCCGGTGCTCCTCCCGCACCCCCGACACCAGCACGGTCACCCCACGCCCCTCCAACCTGCGCACCGCGTCCCGCAGCACCGCGACGCCGGTCGTGTCGACGCCGGACAGGTGCGACATCCGCAGCACCACCACCGCCATCGGGGACACCTCGCTCAGCTCCAGCAGGAACCGGTGCGCGGCGTGGAACAGCAGCGGGCCGTCCAGCCGGTAGGCCACGATGTGCTGCGCCAGCAGCGCCCGCTCCTCCTCGCCGTGGTCGCCGGGCTCCAGCGGCACCTCGCTGAGCCGGGCGCTGCGGGACACCGCGCGCAGCGCGAACACCCCGGCCAGCAGCAGGCCCACGATCACCGCCGTGACCAGGTCCAGCGCCAGCGTCGCCACGGCGGTCAGGGCGAGCACGACGGCGTCCGGACGGCTGGCTCGCGCCATCGCCCGCACCGCGCCGACCTCGACCATGCGCACCGCCGTGGCCAGCAGCACGCCCGCGAGCACCGCGAGCGGCACCTGCGACACCAGCGGGGCCGCGACGAACACGATCAGCAGCAGCACCGCGGCGTGGGTCAGCGCGGCCAGCCGGGACGTCGCCCCGGAGCGCGCGTTCACCGCGGTGCGGGCGATCGCCGCCGTCGCGGGCACCCCGCCGAACATCGGCGCGACCAGGTTCGCCACGCCCTGCCCGAACAGCTCGCGGTCCGGGTCGTGCCGCTGGTTCACGCTCATCCCGTCGGCCACCGCCGCCGACAGCAGGCTCTCCAGCGCGGCCAGCGCCGCGACCGCCACCGCCGAGGGCAGCAGCGCCCACAGCGCGCCGGGGTCGAGGAAGCCGAGCGAGGGCGCGGGCAGCGTCGACGGCAGCGCGCCGATCCGCGCCACGTCCAGCCCCGCCCAGTTCGCCACGAGCGTGGCGAGCACCAGCGCGGGCAGCGAGAACGGCGCCGCCTGCCGCCAGCGCGCGCCCAGCAGCATCACCGCCGCGACCCCGAGCGCCAGTCCGACGGCCGCCCAGTTCGGCGCGGCCACGAACTCCAGCACGGCCGCGCCCGCCGCCAGCGCCACGTTCTCCACGTCCGGCGCCGGGACGCCCAGCGCGGCGGGCACCTGCTGGAGCGCGATCACCGCCGCGATGCCGATCGTGAACCCCTCCACGACCGGCGCGGGCACGAACTTCATGTACCGGCCGGCGCGCAGCACCGCGAGCGCCATCAGCAGCACGCCCGCCATCAGCCCCACGGCCAGCACCCCGTCGGCCCCGTGCGCGGCCACGATCGGCACCAGCACGACGGTCATGGCCCCGGTCGGCCCGGAGACCTGGAGGCTGGAGCCCCCGAACACGGCGGCCAGCGCCCCGGCGACCACCGCGGTCACCAGCCCGGCCGTCGCCCCGAGCCCGGACGCCACGCCGAAGCCCAGCGCGAGCGGCAGCGCCACCACGGCCACCGTCACCCCGGCGAGCAGGTCCCGCCGGGTCGCGCCCGCCCAATCTGCCTTGGCGGGCAAGAACGTCGTCACTCTTCTCCCTCTTCCCTGAGCAGTGCCAGCAGTTCGTCCTTGTTGGTGATCAGCCCGGCGAGCACCCGGCGCGCGGCGCGCAGCAGCTCGGCGACGTCGGGACTGGTGAGCTCGTAGACGACGGTCGTGCCGTCCCGGTTGGCGGCCACGATCCCGGACCGGCGCAGCACGGCGAGCTGCGCGGACAGGCTGGACGCCTCGCCGCCGACGTCGGCCAGGAGGTCGCGGACGGGGAGGGGGCCGTCCTGGAGCAGTTCGAGGACCCGGATGCGGACCGGGTGGCCGAGCATTCGGAAGAACTCGGCCTTGGCCTGGTGCAGGGGCATGGTCACGGGGGAGCTCCGGGTGGTTCAAGAGTTGCGGATTTCTTCAACTGTACAAGATTGCAGTTAGTGAAGTTTGAGGGTTTGCAGGTCACGGGGTGTTCACTCGAAAGTGGCCACCGCGCGCACGCCCCGGCGCGGGACGATCGGGCGCACGGGCGCACGGGCGCACGGGAGCGGGTGGAGGGGCGCGGTGGACGGGTGGCACGTGCGGGGCGCGGCGATGGGGATCGAGGTCCGGGCGGGCACGGTGGTCGTCTCGGTCCGGCGGCACGACGAGGAGCACGTGCTCGACAGCATCGGCAGCCCCAGGGTGAGCCACCGGGGCAAGGCCTGGATCGAGATCGTCGACGGCCGGCTCGGCGAGGTGGGGATGACCGCGAGCAACGTGCGCTCGATCGGGCTGTGCGTCCAGGAGGCGGCCGACCCGCTCCGGGGGCGCGCGTGGGAGGAGGCGCTGGCGGAGCGCTTTCCCCACGTGCCGGTCGTGCGCGGCGACGCGGACGGGTTCGCCGCCTACGGCGAGCACGTGCACGGCGCGGGCGGGGGCGCCGGGGTGCTGCTGTCCGCCCACCTCTCGACCGGGTTCGGCGCGGGGCTGGTCGTCGGCGGCGCGCTCTTCCGCTCCGGGGCCCTTGAGGCGCTGGGGAGTGGGCCGCTCAGCCATCCACGGCTGGTCGAACGGGTCCACGAGCGCTACCGGGGTCTGCGGGTGGACCTGCCCGCGAGACCGGTGGACGTGGTCCGACAGGCCGCGGAGCACGACCCGGCGTGCGCCCAGGTGCTGCACGGGATCGGCCGGGCCCTCGGCGCGGAGCTGGCGCGCGGGCGCGCGCGGCGCGCTGGCGTTCGCCGCCGCCTGAACCGGAAAAGCGCCCACCGGACCGCGGTCCGGTGGGCGCTCGTGGTCACACTCGATCGATCACCGGGGCGCGGAAGCCCGGCAGTGCAGCGCGTCCGGCCCCTTGTCCGAGAAGATCCGCCCCGTCCAGGCGATCCCCGCCACGTGCTCGTTCTCCGCGCACTGCCCCTTGTGCTTCCCCGGCGAGAACTCCCCGCCCGGATTCCCGGCCGGCCTGCTGTCGCCGCGGTCGAACCACACCGTCCGACCCGCCCCGCCCAGCGCCGTCCCCGACCGGGCGCACAGGGCCGCCGAGAACGCGCCGCCGCGCACCGAGTAGCCGGCGACGTAGTGGTCCGCCGGGCACTGCACCTTCGTGTACCCGCTCGCCCAGTCCTGCGTCACGTTCTCCTCCCCGCGCACCACCACGAACCCGCCCGGCGCGCCCGAGACCCCGGTGCACAGCGCCCGCGCGCCCGCCTCCGCCAGCCCGATCAGCCGCTGCCCGTCCGCGCACGCGCCCTTGCGCGCCCCCGAGTCCCAGTCGCCCAACCCGCGCGCCGCCCGCGACGCCGCCAGGTCCGCGTGCTCCAGGCTCAGCATCGACCACCGCGCCCCGACCGGCACCACGCCGGTCCGCCCGGACGACCCGACCAGCCGCCGCCACGCAGCGCCGCGCCAGTCCGCGTCCACCGACGTCCGCCGCCCGTCCCGGTCCAGGTTCAGCAGCGACCAGTTGTTGCCCGACTCGCCGTTGCCCACCACCGGCCAGTACGCGAAGTCCGCGTCCGCCTCCACCAGCAGGTCCACGAACCGCTCGAACCAGTCCCGCGTGTTCGCCGCGCTGTCCCGGCCCACCCCGAACTCGCTGATCCACACCGGCGCGGTGAAGTGCTGCCCGGTCTCGGCCGACACGTACAGCGCCTGCCGCCGCACCACGTCCTTGAGCTCCTGCGGCGACAGGTCCTGGTACCTCGGGTCGGTCGTCTCGCCGATCCCGGTGGCCCCGGAGTGGTTCGGCCCGGTGTAGCCGTAGAAGTGCGCCGAGTACACCAGCTTGTCCGACTCCACCAGCGCGTGCGACAGCGTCCGCACCGGCTCCAGCGTCGGCCTGCCGTGCGGGAACCCGTCGACCGGCAGCCCGGTCCAGTTGATCCCCTCCACGATCACCAGCAGGTCCGGGTTGGCCTCGGTCAGGATGCGGTTCGCCACCTGCTGGCTCGCGCGGTGCCAGTCGTGGTCGTTGCCCCAGCCCCAGTTCGGGTCGTCGGTGATGGTGCGCCGGACCTCGTTGTACAGGTCCGCGCCCACCACCCGCTTGTTCGACGCGTACCGCCGCGCCATGAACAGCCAGTCCTCCTGCCACTGCGCCTCGGTGCGCGCGGTGTTCCACCGCTCGTTCCCGTCGACGCCGCAGCACCACCGGGACGTCCCGGTGTGGTTGTTCAGGATCACCGCGAACCCGCGCGCGGTCAGCCGCTCCACCACCCGGTCGTACACGCCGAGCGGGGTCAGGCCGCGCAGCTGCGGGTTCGCGGGCAGGTCGGGCACGGGGGCGGTGTCGCGCACCATCTCGTTGGAGAACGGCAGGCGCACGCTGTTGAGCCCCAGCTCGGCGAAGCCGTCGATGACGCTCTCCAGCGGCGCCCGGTCCAGGCCGAGCGGCGTCTGGTGGGCGATCTCCCCGGCGTGGTGGTTCGCCGGGTCGGACTTGGAACCGGAGCCCGTCCACGTGCCGCTGGCGCCGTGCCAGTTGCCGGACTTGAGCTTGAACCGGTTGCCGTCGGCGTCCACGACGTGCCGGCCCCGCGTGCTCAGCGGGGCCTTCCAGTCGGCGGGCGCGACGGCGGCGGGGGAGGGGACTGCGGGGGAGAGGGCTGCGGGGAGGGGGTCGGCGGGGGCTGCGGCGGCGGCGGGCAGGGCGCCCGTGAAGGTCGACGCGGTCAGCAGGGCGATGAGTGCGATAGGTCCAGACCTCACGGTCGGACCGTAGCGCCGCGTGATCGGTCGTGGACAGGGCGCGGCCGGGATTGGTCCGGACAAGAACGGCTCGTCACCTCCCGGACGGCTGAGGCCCACCTCACACCCCACAAACGGTACTGGCCGGTCGGGCGATCAGATTGGGCCACGAGTGGCGCGTCCGGCCGACGTGAATGACTGACAGGTGCTTTTTGGTAGCGGGATTGGTCCGTTAGGGGTTCAACCCTCCCCTGCTGAGAAGGGCTCAGGCATACTCCCTTCGGGTGATCGAGGTCCCCCGATCGCGTCGTCGCGATGCGAGTTCGACGCAGCTTGGGGAACGTCGGCCCCAGTGCACCGCACACCGGGCGCACCGCCCAACCGGCTCCAGCGAACCAACCGAGAAAAGGGACGCCCAGTGGCCCTCCACGAGCAGACCGCGGACACCGCTGTCTACGAAGCCGCCCTCCAGCGCCGGGGGGTCGACCCCACCAGGATGCACGAGCTGAAGGCGATCGCCCTGTCCACCCCGGAGGGCGCCCAGCGGCTCAAGACCGCGCTCAGCGTCCAGGCCGCGGGCGCCGAGGTGCTGGTGGCGCGGAGCCGCAAGCTGCTCTTCGACCTGAGCGTGCCGGTGCAGGTGGGCGTCTCGATCTGCAACACCACCGACAGCGTCATCACCTGCCGCATCGGCGGGCGCGCGGTCGTGGAGACCACCACGAGCTTCCACATCCCCAGCTGGGGCGAGAAGACCTTCTACGACGTCCTGGCCTCCGCCACCGCCGCCGCGTACGGGCAGGCGTGGCGCAAGGAGGAGGTGTTCGAGGACTACGTGGACGTGCCCGTCGAGCCGGGCCGCGCGTGCTGGCTGGAGCGCGAGACGGTCATGCGCACCAGCATCGGCGCGGACTTCATCGTGGCCACCCCGCCGCTGCGCCCGTTCCGCCTGGTCGGCGACTACACCGGCCCCGGCACGGCGGGCGGGCACACCGACCGGGTGACCGTGCGCACCCGCGTGCTCGACCAGGCCATGCAGGCCGCCATCCGCGAGGCCGCCGCCGTGGGCACCCCCGGCGTGCGCGGCCTTCCGGACGGCGCCATCGAGCTGTTCGAGGGCCTGGCGACCCTGCTCGACGGCGAGCCGCCGACGACCCTGGGCGTGCTGGACAACCGGCGCTGACCGGGACCGGCCCGCGCCGACCACCGGCGCGGGCCTCCGGGAGACGGCCCCGGACGAACCCGAGGCCGGGCGCCGCGGGGACGACCTGCGGCGCCCGGCCTCGGGCGTGCGTCAGTTGTCGCGGGTGGCGTAGGTCTGGTCGTCCATGTTCGACCCGTACACCGCCGCGTTCTTCGGCACCTGCACCACCACGTTCTCCGCGATCGTGGTCGCCGCCGCCGCGGGGACCTTCTTCGGCATGGACTTGGCCAGCGCCGCGCTGACCTTGTCCAGCACCTTCAGGAACTGGTCCACCAGCTTGGACAGCTTCCGGATGGTCGAGACGATCCGGTCCACCCACTCGCGGATCTTGTTGGCCCACTTCACCACGAGCCGGATGCCGTCCGCGACGATCGCGGGCGTGGCCAGCCCGATCGTGATCGCCGCCGCCGCGGCGGCCCGGATCAGCCACTGCACCAGCTCGCTCATGCCCATCGCGATCAGGTCCCGCACCGTCGTGCGCACCACCGCGACCGCCGCGGCGGCGCCGGTCAGCGCCGCCCCGACCCCGCTCGCCGCGAGCGACGCGCCCTGGATGGCGTCGGCCTGGAGCATCGCCACCGGCCGGTAGGCGCTCACCGCGGGGCCGGTCCACGGCTGGGTGTCGGCCGCCACGACCCGCCGCATCTCCTCCGCCGCCTTGGCCAGGTGGTCGGAGACGTTGCCCCAGGTGCCCGCGTTCTGGTTGACCACGCCGGGGTCGCCCGCCAGCGCGTCGAGCATCTCCTTGAGCGGGGAGGTGTGCTCGATGAACCAGGCGAACGCCGAGGACAGCAGCGCGCCGAACGGGTCCGCGACGAACCCGAGCGCGTCGATCCCGGCCGCGCCCGCGTTGATCCCGGCCTCCAGCCAGTCGCCGCGCTGCACGGCGAGCACCGCGTCGGCGGCCGGTTCCAGGACCGCCGCGCCGGTGATGCCGTCGAAGCCGTCGTCCGACGCGGGCGCGGCGACGAGCGGGTTGTCGTTCATCGGATCCCGTCCAGTGCCTTCTCGATGGTTTCCACGCCCTTGATCACCGCGGCCTCGACCGCGTCGTAGGTGTCCGCCATGCCCACGATGCCCTCCGCGGTGGCGTTCACGACGGTGCGCGCGGTGCTGATCGCCGTGTGCCCCATGGCCTCCACCGAGCCCATCAGCGGCAGCAGCAGCGGGCTGCACAGGATGCCGTAGGCGGTGGTGCCGCTGATCGTGGCCTGCGTCGCCGCGTCCTTGGCCACGTCGATCTGGTCGACCACGCCCTCCAACCTGCCCGCGTGCTCCCGCATCTCGCCGGTGTGCACGCCGAACCCGTCACCCACCGCAGATCACCAGCCCTTCCGGTCGCTCGCCCAGTCGCGGTTGCCGAAGTCCTCGTCGTCGTCCGGCCGCGCGGCGCGGCGGGGGGCCGCACCGGGCGCCGGGCCCGCGCCCTGCGGGGGCGCGGGCGGTCCGGGCGGGGGGAACGCCCCCGGAGCCGGGGGTGGCGGTGGGGGCGGCGGCGGACCGGGGTGGGGCGGCGGCTGCTGACCCGCGGGCGGCTCGGGCGGTGGCTCGGGGAACTTCTCCTTGAGCCCGCCGACGATCGCCTCGGTGGCGGTGGAGTCGCCGCCCAGGATCGGGGCGACCGCCTCCTGCATCCGCGCGGCGAGCTGCGCCTGCGCGGCGCGCATGGTGGACATGATCTCCGCCGACAGCTCGGGGGCGCGCTTGCGCAGCGCCGCCTCGCCCAGGTCGAGCGCGGTGACGTTGCCGCCGCTGTCGACGGTCACGGTCACCGCGCCGTCGGGGGAGCGCCTGGTCACGCTCAGCTCGCGCGCCACCTGCGTGAGCTGGTCAGCCTGCCGGAGGCTGTTCTGGATCTGCTGGTCCCAGCCGCGCATCAGCGCCTCGGGATCACCAGTGGCCGGATTCAAGCGCCAACCCCACCCTTCTCGTGGTTCTTCCTGCCGGTTCGCGGCCCCGGTCGGCCGGGGTGGACCGGCCTGCGGGGGTCCGCTCGACCGCGTCCGGGCCGAGCACGCCCAGCACCGCCCGCGCCGACGGTCCCGTCGACGCCGCGCCGGCCGGTGCGAGCTCGCGCCCCACGTCGTGGACCCTTCCCCCTCGTCCGCCCTGCCAGGCGTTCGACGCGGAGTGTCGCCCATCCGGTTCCGCCGTTCGTCCGTTTTGCGCACGGGAGTCCCCGAAGGGGTGGGGAGTGGTGGGACGCGTCGCCCAGCGTGTGAAGATCACCTGAAGATCGGCGCGGAACACGTGCGCTCGGCACGGGCACGTGCTTGTGGGGCCGGCGGCGGGTCGGGGCAGCCTTGTCGGGCCGGGGCCGGGGCCCGAACCGGGGCCGGGGGCCGGGCGGGCCGGAGTGGGGCGGGGTCAGCCTGCCGCGATCGCGATCGCTCCGGCGTGCCGGGGGTGCTCGGCCTCGGTCAGCAGCAGCGCGGCCAGCGTCGAGCGCCGCACCGGGCGCGGCAGGCGGCGGGCGCCGAGGGGGAGCAGGCGGGCGCCCGCGGGGGTGGTCACGTCCAGGGTGGTCCAGTCGACGGCAGGGCCGGTCAGCGGGCCCGCGTGGACGACCGTGCCGCCCGCCGCCAGGACCAGCGCGTCGGCCGCCACCTTGTCGGCCACCTCCTCCGCGCCCAGCGCCAGGCGCAGCAGCGCCGCGGTCGCGGCGTTCGCGGACGGGCCGGTGCCGTGCGCGCCCAGCCACACCAGGCGCGGCGGGGTCGCCGCCACCAGGGACGCCGCGCCCGCCGCCAGCACGCCGGGGCGGGACCCCGGCGGGTTGCCCAGCGCCGACACGGCCGCGTCGCACCCGGCCAGCGCCTCCGCGACCGCGTCCCGGTCCCGCACGTCCACCGCCACCACCCGCAGCGCCCCGTGCTCGGGCAGCCCGCGCGGGTCGCGGCTGAGCGCGGTCACCGAGTGGCCGCGCCGCAGGGCGTGCGCCACCACGTGCCCGCCGACGCCCCCGGTCGCGCCGAGCACGACCAGCCGCAGGCCGCTCACAGCGCGCCCAGCACGGCCACGGCCTGCGCGTGCACGCCCGGCGCGGCGGCCAGGAAGTCGCCGCTCGCGGCGGTCCACGGCGCGCCCCGCAGGTCGCTGACCACCCCGCCCGCCTCGGCCACCAGCAGCGCCCCCGGCAGCAGCCCCGACCGGACCGCGCCGTGCTGCCAGAACACGTCCGAGCGCCCGTCGGCCACGTGCAGCAGCCGCAGCGTCGGCGGCACGCTCACCCCGAGCACCCCGGACGCGGCCATCATCGCGGTCGCCGACCGGCCGATCAGCCGCCACGTCCCCTCGGTCTCCCTGGGGCTGGCCTGCCCGGTGCCGACGAGCGCGCCGCGCAGCTCCGCCTTCACCGACGCGCGCAGCCGCTCCCCGTTCCGCAGCGCCCCGCCGCCCGCCGTGGCGGTGTAGGTCAGGCCGGCCAGGGGCAGGTGCACGGCGGTGAGCACGGGCAGGTCGTCCTCCACGAGGGTCGCGGTGACGCCCCACTCGGGCAGGCCGTGCACGTGGTTGATCGCCCCCTCCACCGGGTCGACCACCCACCACCGGCCCGGAGGCAACCCGCCCTCGGCGAGCTCGTCCTCCACCCACCCGGCGTCGGGCGCGGCGGCTGCGAGCCTCGGCCGCAGCTGCGCGAGCGAGACCTCGTCGGCGGCGGCGATCGCGGCCTCGACGGCCGCCCGGTCGACCAGGTCGTGGCTCGTGCGGTACTGCCGCGCCAGCGCCGCGCCCGCGGCGTGGACGGCGTCGACGGTGGCATTGAGCGTGCTCATCTTGTTGTCCTCCCACGGTTTCCCGGCGCTCCGCCGGTGCCGGGACCAACGCTAGGAAGACTCGATCATTAATTCAAATGCATCTTTTTCAACTCACTGTTTACTCCGGCGCAATCGTCTTCCGCAGCTCGACCAGGCACAGCTCCCGCAGCCAGCGGTGGGCCGGGTCGCCGTCGTGGCGGCGGTGCCAGGTGAGGTGCAGCGCGATCTCCAGCGCGTCCAGCGGGAGCGGCCGGTGCGCCAGGCCGTGCTCGCGCGCGAGCGGCCCCGCCACCGAGGACGGCAGGGTCGCCACCAGCCCGCACCGCCGCGCCAGCCGCAGCGCGGCGACCCCGGTGGGCACGGCCGCGACCACCGAGCGGGTCAGCCCCAGCTCGGCGAGCAGCCCGTCGACCCGGTCGGCGAGCGCGCCGCGCCGCGAGACGACCACGTGCCCGGCGGCGGCGTAGCGCTCGGCGGTCAGCTCGCCCCGCGCCAGCTCGTGGTCCTCGCGCAGCACCACCGAGGGCAGGTCCCGCCGCACCACCTCGTGGTGCACGTCGGGCGAGGGCGCAGGGCCCGCGCTGGTGCCCAGGTCGACGCCCTCCAGCGCCTCGCGACCGTCCGAATCGGACTCGCCGAGGAACCGGAGCCGGACCCCCGGCGCGCGCTCCCGCACGGCGGCCAGCACCTCCGGCCCGACCAGCTCGGTGACGGCGTCGTGCCACCGCAGGCAGAACACCCGGTCCAGCTCCGCCGGGACGACCTCGCGCCGGGGCGAGAGCACCGCCTCGGCCTCCCTGACCAGCCGCCGCACCTCGCCGCGCACCGCGACGGCGTACTCGGTGGGCACCATGCCCCGCCCGCTGCGCACCAGGATCTCGTCCCCGGTGGCCCGCCGGATCCTCGTCAGCGCCCGGCTCACGGCGGGCGCGGTGAGGTGCAGCCGCCGGGCCGCGCCGGTGACGCCGCCTTCTTCCAGGAGGGCTTCCAGGGCGCGCAGGAGGTTCAGGTCGAGGAGCACGGGGCGACTGTACGGAAACCCCCGTCCGGCGGGACCGGGCAAGATCACCCGCCCGCCGGGCCGGTCGTGGCGCGCCCGGTGGTGGTCCTGTCGGGGCGCGGTCCGCGGTTCGGCGGAAAAGCCCTGCTCGGCGTCGGAAATGCGCTCCGCCCGCTTCCCCGGACCGTCCGGACGCGGCCGGGTGGTCCGCCCGCCCGGCGCGGGCGCGCACCGCGGTCGCGCTCCTGCGGGTGATGATCCCGGCGCGGCGGACCGGCCACCCGGACGGGCCCGGAAGGCCGCCCCCGGTATCGCTTCGGAATGCCGGGGGAAAGCATTTTCGGGGCCATTGCCGGCTGATTTCGGGCACGTTCCGGCGAGTGTCGGGCGAACACTGTCCGCTACCTCGACGGGTGCGGACGGGTGTGGCCGACGGCGAACGCGCGGGATGCCGAACACGTCTCGGGAGCAGACTTGTCGCAGCTCGTCCCGGTCGTACCGGGTGCGGCGGGCCTGCCGCGGGGCCGTCGCCCCGTGCGCAATACGGCGGTTACATCCCTCAGCGTAGTGACAGGACGTGCTCGTGCCGATACGTTCGATGAGGTCTTGGCGGACCGGGCTCAGGAAAGTGGTCGGGGACGTTCCGGTGAGGGCGAGGTGGCGACCAATGCGGATCTTCGGCGTCGAACGCGGGGCTTTGTCCGCCCGGTCCGCACACCCCGAGTCCGGGTGATCCGATAACCCGGCGAGCCGCCTTTCCGGGCTCGCCCGCGCTGTACCCGAGAATCCGACGCGACATCCGGCCGGACGCCGGTGCGCGCTTCACCCGACGCCTTGTCCGGGTCCCCCACGAATGCGGCGGGACGGGCCGCGCGCCCGTCGCCCCGGCGCGGAGCGGGCGGGCCTCGACCGGCGCGGCACGACCCGAGGCACTCCGGAGGAGAACGAGCGCATGGTGCAGACGGCCGACCACCCGAGCGCGGGGGAGACCGCCGCGTCGAACCCGCTGGCGTACTCGCCCCGCCTGGTCAAGGCGCTCCCGCCGCTGGAGGTCCGCGGCCGGGTGCTCAAGCCCTACGCGATGTTCGCCGACCCCGCGCGCGCCGCCGAGGTCCCCGACCCCGCGTGGTTGGGCGAGCGGGCCGCCGCCGTGCTGGGCGAGGGCCTCGACGCGGGCGATCACCCGCTCGGGTTCCTGATCCTGCACTACGGCTGCGACGGCGACTACCTGCTGGTGAGCCAGTGGTACGACGCCAACATGCTCAAGCACTGGGTGCGCGGCCTGACCCCCGCCGCCGACGGCTCGACCACCACCGCCCCGCTGGCGCAGCGCGACCTGGTGGCCTGCGTGTGGGAGCTGGAGGTCATGCGGTTCGAGCGCGACGCCTGGGTCAACACCGTGCTGGCGCGCGGGACCCTCGACGACGACGCCCGCGCGGCCTACCTGGCCACGACCTTCTCGGGGTGGGTGTGAGCGACGTCGAGGTGCGGCCGATCGAGCCGGACCAGCTCCCGGGGCTGCTGGAGCTGTGCCGCGAGCACGCCGCGTACGAGAAGTCCGGGTTCCGGGAGAGCGGCCAGGTCGAGCGCTGGCGCGCGGCCCTGTTCGGCGACCGGCCGGTGCTGCACGGCTGGGTGGCCGTCGACGGCGGCGGGCGCCTGTGCGGCTACATGACCGCCACGATCGACTTCGCCACCTGGGGCGCGGAGCCGTTCGCCTACCTGGACTGCCTCTACCTGCGCGAGCCGTACCGGGGCTCGGGCCTGGGCCGCGCGTTCTTCGAGCGGCTGCGCGGGTTCGCCGCCGCGCGCGGGTGCGCCCGCGTCGAGTGGCAGACCCCGCCGGACAACGAGCTGGGCATCGGCTTCTACCGGCGCATGGGCGCCACCGACAAGCCCAAGGCCCGCTTCAGCTACGACGTCGACGGGCAGGTCGCCCCGTGACCACGACGCCCGCCCGCACAGCGCCCCTGCCGCCCTGGTCGCTCGACCCCGCCGACCGCGCCCTCCCCCCGCCCCCGCTCGGCGACCTCGTCCGCGCGGCGGCGGCCAACTGGCCCGACCGCCCCGCCGTCCACGACGGCCGCTCCGGCTTCACCTTCGCGGAGCTGGAGCGCGGGGCGCTGGCGCTCGCCGCCCGGCTCGCGGAGCTGGGCGTGCGGCCGGGCGACCGGGTCGCGGTCCTGGCGGAGAAGTCCGCGCTCGTGCCCGCGCTCGCCATCGGCGCCTGGAAGCTCGGCGCCGTCTACGCCCCGCTCGACGCCGCCCAGCCCGAGCCCCGGCTGCGCGGCCTGCTCGGCAGGCTGCGGCCCCGCGCGGTGCTCGCCCTGGACGACCGGGAACCGGTGGTCGACGACGCCGCCTGGATCGGCCGCGCCGAGCTGGACGTGGTCCTCCGGGAACCGGCCCCCGACCTGCCCTCGGCCGTGCGCGGACCCGACGACCCGGCGTACGTCATCTTCACCTCCGGCTCGACCGGCGCGCCCAAGGGCGTCGAGATCGGCGTCGGCAGCCTGGTCGCGTACTTCGGCAACCACAACGAGGTCCTGCGCTTCACCCCGGCCTCGCGGGTGTTCAGCCTGTCCCCGTTCCACTTCGACGTCTCGATCGAGGACACGCTGCTGCCGCTCTCGCTCGGCGCGTTCGTCCACCAGTTCCGGGGCGTCCACGCGGGCGCGATCATGCGCGCGGTCATCGCCCGCGAGCGGATCACCCACCTGATCGCGGTCTCCACCCTCCTGACGATGATCACCGAGGGGGGCAGGCACGTCGGCAGGAAGACCTTCCCGCACCTGGAGATGGTGATGACCGGCGCCGAGGTGTGCGACCCCGGCGTGATCAACCTCTGGAAGGCGGCCCTGCCGGAGGCCCGCGTGTTCAACGTCTACGGGCCCACCGAGGCGACGATCGTGTGCACCGCCTACGAGATCGCCGAGGTCGACCCGGACCGCACCGGCTCCTACCCGATCGGCAGGCCGCTGCGCGGCGTCGCGGCGCGGATCGTCGACGACGGGCGCGAGGTCGTCGCGCCCGGCCACGTCGGCGAGCTGTGGATCGGCGGCGAGCAGGTGATGCTCGGCTACTTCGACCAGCCCGAGGAGACCGCGCGCCGCGTCGTCGAGCACGACGGCGTCCGCTACTACCGCACCGGCGACATGTGCGCCTACGACGACAACGGCGACATCGTCTTCCACGGCCGCGACGACGACGAGGTCAAGCTCGCGGGCCGCCGCGTCCACCTCGGCGAGATCCGGCAGCTCGTTCTGGGCAGCGCGGGCGTCGAGCGGGCCGCCGTCGCGCTCGTCCCGCGCGGCGGCCGGGACGTCATCGCCCTGGTGGTGATGGCCCCCGACCGGGCGGTGGTGGCCGACGTGGAGGCGCTGCTGGCCGACCAGCTGCCCGACTACATGCGCCCGACCCTGCTGGCCTGGTCGCCGTCGCCGACGGTGTCCTCCACCGGCAAGACGGACGAGAACCGGCTGATGCGGCGGCTCGCCGACGCGGTGCGGGACCGCACCGCCACGCGCTTCGCGTTCACCGCCGACGGGACCGCCGAACCCGCCGAGGGGGACGGCCTTGGCTGAGCGGATGCACCCCGAGTTCGCCCGCCTCGCCGCGGCCAGGCGGATCATGGCCGTGCCGCCGTCGACGGGCGCGCCGACCGCCGACCGGGTCCGCGCGGAGCGGGCGAACGCCGAGCGGTGGGTCGAGCGCTTCGGTGGCGCGGCCGACCCCGGCGACGGCGCGGTGGTCGAGCGGCGCGCGGGCTCGGTCCTGGTGCGCCCGGCGGTGCTGGACGAGCGCGCCCCGCACGTCCTCTACGTCCACGGCGGCGGGATGGTCTACTACTCGACCACGACGTTCCTGCCGTTCCTGCGGCTGCTGGCCACCACCCTGCGCGCGCCCGTCGAGGCGTTCGACTACCCCAAGGCGCCCGAGCACACCGCCGAGGAGTCGCTGGCGCGCCTGGGGGAGGCGGTCGCGGCGCGGTGCGCCGAGCCGGGCGGCAGGCGGCCGGTCATCGCGGGCGACAGCGTCGGCGGGCTGTTCGCGCTGCACCTGGCGCTGCGCGTGCTGCCGGGGGCCTTCGCCCGCGCGGTCCTGATCTACCCGGTGCTCGACCTGCGGACCGAGCGCGACTCCTACCGCGAGTTCGGCGAGGGCCACTTCCTCGACCGCACCGCCATGCGCGGCTTCAAGTCCTTCCTGGAGCCGTTCTTCTCGGCGCGCGGCCTCGACCCGCTCGCCCTGTCCGACGCCGAGCTGGCCGCGCTGCCGCCCTGCTCGCTCGTCACGGCGGGCTGCGACGTGCTGCGCGACGAGGGCCTGGCGTGGGCGCGGTTCCTGGCCGACCGGTCGGTCCCGCTCAGGCACTCCCACTTCCCCGACCTGCCGCACGACTTCTGCCTGTACGCGGCCGGGTTGGACTCGGCCCGGCGCGCCGCGGTCGAGATCGCGGCCACCGCGTTCGACACCGAGGAGGACCATGCCCAGCCGCGCTGAGGCCGCCGCGCTGCCGCCGTGGTCGACCGACCCCGCCGACGCGGGCGGGCCGCCGCCCGCGCTCGGCGACCTGTTCGCGGCCCCCGCCCTGCGGTGGCCGGACCGCCCCGCGATCGCCGACGGCGAGACCGGCTACGCGTTCGCCGACCTCGAACGGGCCGCCCGCTCGGTCGCGTCCGCGCTCGCGGCGCTCGGCGTCGGCGAGGGCGACCGCGTGGTGGTGCTCAGCCGCAAGACCTCCGCGATGCCCGTCGTCGCGGTCGCCGTCTGGAAGCTCGCCGCCGTCTACGTCCCGCTCGACGGCGCCGAACCGGCCGGGCGGCTGCGCGCCCTCGTCGACCGGTTGCGCCCGCGCGCCGTGGTCGCGCTGGACGACAGCGACCCGCTCACCCCCGACGCGCGGTGGCTCGGCGGCGCGGACCTGGCCGCCGCGCTGGCCGGGGACGCCGACCACCCCACCACGCCGCACCGGCCGGGCGCCGCCGCGTACGTCGTGCTCGCCGCGGGCCCCAGCGGCGTGCCGCAGGGCGTCGAGAACAGCGCGGACGCCCTCACCTCCTACTTCCGCGCCCACAACCGGGTCCTGCGCGTCACGCCGGACTCGCGGGTGCTGAGCCTGTCGCCGTTCCAGGTCGACGTCTCCTTCGAGGACACCCTGCTCCCGCTGTCGCTGGGGGCCCACGTCTTCCAGTTCCGGGGCCTGCCCGCAGGCCCGCTCGTGCGCGCGGTGCTGGCCCGCGAGCGGATCACCCACCTGATCGCGGTCTCCCTGCTGCTGGGCATGATCACCGGGGACGGGCGGCAGCTCGACCCGGCCAGGCTCCCGGCGCTGGAGCTGGTGATGACCGGGGCCCAGGTGTGCGACCCCGCCGTCGTGGCCGCGTGGCGGCGGCGGTTGCCCGGAGTCCGGCTCGTCCACGCGTTCGGGCCGCCCGAGGCCACGGTGTTCGCGATCTCCCACGAGTTCGGGCCCGACGACGGGGACGGCCCCGAGGGCAACGGCCCCAGCGGGAACGGCCCCAGCGGGAACGGCCCGGACGAGGACGCGGGCCGCCTGATCGGCCGCCCGCTGCCCGGCTGCCGGGTCCGGATCGTCCGCGACGGCGTCGAGCAGCGCGCGCCCGGCGAGCGCGGCGAGCTGTGGGTCGGCGGCGAGCGGGTGATGCTCGGCTACGTCGACCAGCCCGAGGAGACCGCCCGCGCGGTCGTCGAGCACGACGGCGTCCGCTACTTCCGCACCGGCGACGTGTGCTCCCGCGACGAGCGCGGCGACCTGCGCTTCCACGGCCACGCCGACCCGGACGTCGGGTGGCTCGCGGGCCGCCGCTGCCACCTCGCCGAGGTCCGCCGGGCCGCCGAGGGCTGCCCCGGCGTCGGCGGCGCGGTCGCGGCCGTCGTCCCGCGCGCCCGGCGCGACGTCGTCGCGCTCGTGGTCACCTCGGCCGACCCGCTGGTGCTCGACGCCGTGGCGGCCCGCCTGGACGACCTGCTGCCGGACCACCTGCGCCCTGGGCTGCTGGCCCGCTCGCCCGCCCCGGTCGGCGCGGACGCGCTCTCCCGCCTGGCGGACGCCGCCCGGCGATCCGACTCCGACCGCTTCGCGCTGTCCCCCGACGGCGCCGTCGAGCCCATTGAGTGAGGGGGAGCCATGTCAGCACCGGTGAAGGACGACGTGAAGGACAAGGTCGCCGACTACCTGGAGGCCGCGCTGGGCAAACCGGTCGACCTCGGGGCGCTGCCCGACGACGCGCCGCTGGGCGTGCTCGGCCTCGACTCGCTCACCACCATCGGCGTGCTCGTCGCGCTGCTGGAGGACGCCGGCGTCGACCTGGGCGAGTACGCCGACTCGCTGGTCACCCCCAGCACCCTCGGCGACCTGTACGCGCTCGCCGACCGGTTCGCGGCCGACCCCGAACCCGAGACCACCACCGAGGCCCAGCCCCAGGGGGGAACCGGCATGACCGGCGACCAGCGCTCCCAGCTCGACTTCTACCGGGACAAGCTCGCCTACGAGATCGACTCCGCCGACCTGGAGGACGCCCTCGCGGCGGGCCAGGACATCGTCGTGGTCGACGGCCGCAGCAGCGAGTCCTACGCGCACGAGCACATCCCCGGCGCGATCAGCGTCCCGCACCGCTCCATCTCCCAGGAGTCGCTGTCCGGGCTGTCCAAGGCCCCGCTGTACGTCGCGTACTGCGACGGCATCGGCTGCAACGCCTCCACCAAGACCGCGGTCAAGCTGGCCACGGCCGGGTTCCGGGTCAAGGAGCTGATCGGCGGCCTCGACTGGTGGAAGCGGGACAACCACCCCACCGAGGGGCACGCGGGCAGGCGGGTCGAGCCCTCGGGCGCGGCCTGCGGCTGCGCGGGCTAGGCGCGTGGACCCCGTGGCACCGGACCGAGAGGAGGGCGGGAGAGCCGTGAGCACACCGGAGTCGACCAGCGCGCCGGAGTCGACCAGCGCACCGGAGTCGGAGTCGAGCTGGGACGTCGTGGTCGTCGGGGGGAGCATCGCGGGGTGCGCCACCGCGATCCGCTTCAGCCGGATGGGGCACCGCGTCGCGCTGCTGGACCGCAAGACCATGGACGACGGGCACCACAAGCGCCTGTGCACCCACTTCATCCAGCCGCACGCCGTGCCGCTCCTGGCGGGCCTCGGCTTGGACCACCTCTACGGCCCCGAGTGGTCCGTGCGCACCAAGGCCGTGTTCGTCACCCCCGGCGGCGTCGTGGAGGGGCCGGGGTTGAGCTACGACCCCGACCAGCCCGGCGCGCACGCGCTCAACCTGGAGCGGCGGGTGCTCGACCCCGCCCTGCGGGAGTCCGCGCGCCGCCACGGCGTCGAGTACCTGGACGGCACGGGCGTCGAGTCGATCGGCCGGGACGGCTCCGACTGGTTCCTGGACACCGACGGCGACCGGGGCCCGCGCCGCTTCCGCGCCCGCCTGGTGGTCGCCGCCGACGGCCGCCGCTCCCGGCTCGCCAAGGAGCTGGGCAACCCCGCCGAGAGCCGCCCGAACGAGCGCGCCGCCCTGTTCGGCTACTTCTCGGGCATCACCACCCGCGCCGACCAGCGGTCGGTGTTCGTCATGCACGAGCGCGACCTGGCCTGCGCCTACCCGCTCCCCGGCGGCCGGACCCAGCTCGTCCTGTTCGCCGACAAGGCGCGCGTGGAGGGCTGGGGCGGCGCGGACAACCGGATGCGCGAGTTCCTCGCCTACTTCGACGGCCTGCCCGACGCGCCGTCCACGGCGGGCGCCGTCCCCGAGGGCGGGCTGCTCGGCTACGCCGACTACCCGAGCCTGCTGCGCGAGCCGGTGGTCGACTCGGTGCCGTTCGTCGGCGACGCCGCGCTCTCGCTCGACCCGATGAGCGGCGTCGGCTGCGGCTTCGCGCTCGTGTCGGCCGACCTGCTGGCGAGCTCCTTCGCCGACCGGTCGCTCTCCGAGGACGACCGCGAGGCGGGGCTCGCCGAGTACCGCGAGCGCTACTCGCGGGTCCTGCTCCCGCACGCCGAGGGCATCTGCGTCGACTCGCTGGTCGGCAAGGACGAGACCTCCCGGCGCAGGATGTTCGAGACCATCAGCGCTGACCCCGAGCTGAGCCGGAGGTACCTGGCCCTCACCGGTCGCATGACGCTGCCCGCGGAGTTCCAGCGGCTCTTCATGCGGGCGCTGATGACCCGGCGACGGCCAGCGGTGAAGCGCTAGCGCCCGAGCGGCGGAAGAACCCGAGAAACGGTGGACATGAGCACTCCAAACCCCTCCATCCTGGTCGGCGTGCTGAGCGGCGTCGGCGCGAACCTGCTCTGGGGCCTGGCGTTCCTGATGCCGGTGCTGCTCCCGGACTCCGACTCCGTCGCGCTCGCGCTGGGCCGGTACCTCGTCTACGGGCTGGTGTCGGTCGGCATCGCGCTCGCCACGCGGGGCGCGGGGATGCGCGGGCTCGACCGGGGGGTGTGGCTCACGGCGGCGCTGTTCGCCTTCGCGGGGCACCTGGGCTACTACTTCTTCCTGGTGCAGGGGATCACGCACACCGGCGCCCCCATCACCACGGTGATCATCGGGACGCTCCCGGTGACCGTCGCGGTGACCGGGAACCTGGTGCGCAGGGAGTTCCCGTTCTCCCGCCTGCTGCTGCCGCTCGGGTTCATCGTCGTCGGCCTGGTCCTGGTCAACCTCGTGGAGGTCGACTGGGACACCGCGCTCGGCGACCGCTCCGGCCTCAACTGGGTGATCGGCATCGGGTCGGCGCTGGTGGCGCTGGCGCTGTGGACCTCGTACGCGGTGGCCAACGCCAGCTTCCTGCGCCGCCACCCCGAGATCTCGCCGACCGGCTGGTCGACGCTCATGGGCGTGTGCACGCTGGGCCTGTCGCTGCTCGCCCTGCCGGTCGCCGCGCTCTCCGGCGGCGTGCGCGTCGGCTCGGGCGACGCGCTGCTCCCGCTGGTGGCGGGCAGCGTGGTGCTGGGCGTGCTCGTCTCGTGGGTCGGGACGGTGCTGTGGAACCGCTCGTCCGGGCTCGTGCCGATCTCCATCGCCGGGCAGCTCGTCGTCATCCAGGTGGTCGCCGGGCTGGTCTACGTCTTCGCCTGGGACGGCCGCGTCCCGCCGCTGCCGGAGCTGGCCGGGATCGCGCTGATCATCGGCGGCGTGCTGCTGGCCATCCAGCGCACCCGCAGGACCGCGCCGCCGAAGGAGGGCTCGCTCGTGGACGAGGCCGAGCTGACCTCGTGAGCACCGCCGCCTGCGGTCGCGCGGACCCCGCCGCAGGCGGCCACCGGACGCCGCACGTCAGGGAGAACCCGCCGGGGGACCGGCCCGAGGAGGAGGGACACCGATGCCGCGCGTCGCGTTCACGACTTTCGCGATCCTGAAGAAGCCGTACGGGGACCCCGAGGTCCAGGAGTTCGACGACCTCACCCCGCCCACCTTCGAGGAGGCCGAGGGCAGTCCGGGGTTCGTCGCCCGCGCCAAGGAGGACCCCGGCCAGAGCCACCTGAGCAACTTCGAGCGCGACTGGGGCGAGTGGGGCAGGTTCACCGTCCCGCGCTTCTACACCGGGGGCCGCACCACCGCCACCGACAGCCGCGCCTCCACCCTGTCGCTGTGGGCCGACCTGGAGTCCGTCCACGCCTTCGCCTACAGCGGCGGCATCCACCGCACCGCGCTGCGCAGGCGGCACGAGTGGTTCCTCAAGCCGGAGTGGCCGAGCTACGCCATGTGGTGGGTCGCGGACGACGTCACCCCCACCTGGGCGGACGCCTGCCAGCGGCTGGAGCGCCTGCACGACGACGGGGCCACCCCCTTCGCCTTCACCTTCCGCAAGCCGTTCACCGCGAGCGGGGAGCCCACCTCGCTGCGCACCAGGAGCCAGACCTGAGCACGGCTCCCTGAGTCCCGCTCCCCGAGTCCCGCCCACCCCACCGACACCGACAGCGCCCACCGCCCCCAGGGGCGCGGCGCACCCCACCACGGCACCGCCCGCGCGGGTGGCGCCGCACCCCGTGCTGCCCGCATTCGCCCGGCGCGCCTCCCGCACCGCGCCGGGCCACCCCCCGTCCACACCACACACCAGGGGACTTCCTGTGATAACGCGCGCCTTCGACCGGTCGGCGATGAGCTGGTCCTACGAGATGAGCCTGCAACCGATGCTGTCGGCCGCCGACATCGACGGCCTCCCGTTCGGCTCCGTCTTCGGCAGCGTCCCCCCGCGCAGCGTCTCGAAGCGGCACGCCCACCAGGACGGCGAGATGTTCATCGTCCTCGCGGGCCGGGCGACCGTGGTGCTCGGCGACGAGGAGCGCGAGCTGGGGCCGGGCGGCGTCGTGCACCTGTCGCCCTTCGGCTACCACGAGATCCGCAACGAGCACGACGAGCCGTTCGACCTCGTCTCGATCTACTGGGAGCACATCCCCAGCGCCGTGGCCGCCCTGGAGGAGACCCCGCCGCGCGCCTCGCTGCCGCAGCGGGCCCTGGTCTTCTGCCCGCCGCCCACCCCCAACGGCGGCCTGCACCTGGGCCACCTCGCGGGCCCGTACGTCCGGGCCGACGTGCTGGTGCGCGCGCTGCGCAGCACCGGCCGCGACGCCAGGCACGTCACCGGCACCGACGACCACCAGTCGCACGTCGCCGTCAGCGCCCGCCTCGGCGGCGCCACCCCCGAGCAGGTCGCCGCCTCCCACGGCGAGGCCATCCTGGCGACGCTGCGCGCGGCCGGGGTCGACTGCGACCGGCTCACCCGCCCGGCGACCGCGCCGGGGCACGCCGACCGGATCCGGGAGCTGATCACCCGGCTCGCCGAGTCG
Source organism: Actinosynnema mirum DSM 43827 (assembly GCF_000023245.1). Taxonomy (GTDB): domain Bacteria; phylum Actinomycetota; class Actinomycetes; order Mycobacteriales; family Pseudonocardiaceae; genus Actinosynnema; species Actinosynnema mirum. The sequence goes on along the minus strand of NC_013093.1, from coordinate 4,960,629 downwards.
CCCTCGGTCACCGAGCAGGAGCGGGACACCGCCTACTGCGCCGCCTGCGACCTGTCGCTGCACCAGGCGTTCGCGCGCGGCGCCTGCGCGCACTGCGCGGCCGACAGCGACGGCGAGATCTGCGAGGCGTGCGGGCGGCCCAACGAGGCCAAGGACCTCGTGGACCCGCGCTGCAGGCTCTGCGGCGGCCCGGCCACCACCCGCCCCGAGCGCGCGCTGTGGCTGGACATGTCCGCCCACGCCGAGCAGCTCGCCCGGTACCTCAAGGACTCGCACACCTCGCCCGACCTGCTCGCCCTGGTGGAGCGCCTGCTGGCCGACGGCCTGCCGCCGTACCGGCTCGCCCGCCGCGCCGACTGGGGCGTCGAGCTGGCGGACGGCCAGCGCGTCGACGCCTGGGTCGACCTCGCGCTGACCTTCCTCGACGCCGCGCGCGCCGAGACCGAGCAGGACGGCCCCGCCAAGATCACCCTGTTCCTCGGCTACGACAACAGCTTCTTCTACGCCGTGCTCCTGCCCGCCGTGGCCTTCGCCGCCGGGCTGGCCGAGCACCTGCCCGCCGCCTTCGTCACCAACCAGTTCCTGCACCTGGACGACGCGAAGTTCTCCACCAGCCGGGGCCACGCCATCTGGGCGGACCCCGCGCTGGCCGAGGCGGGCCCCGACGCCGTGCGGCTGGCGCTGCTGCGCAACGCCCCCGAGGGCCGCGTCACCCGGATCACCCAGGAGCGGGCCGCCCTGCTCGCCCAGGACCCGCTCCACCTGGCCGCCAAGGAGTGGCTCGCCGGGTTCGCGGGCGTCGGGGACGGGGTGGTGCCCGGCACCGGGGCGTGGACCGACGCGCACCGCGAGTTCTACCGCAACCTCAACCTCACCACCCGGCAGCTCGACGGGCTGCTGATCCCCGAGTCGTTCAGCGCGCGCGGCTACGTCCGCCTGCTGGAGGCCTTCGTGGAGCGCGCCGCCGAGTTCCGGGCGACCGAGGAGCCGCTGCGCGCGGTGCCCTCGCTCGCCGAGGAGGCGCGCACGAGCCTGGCCCTGGACCACCTGGCCGCCAAGGCGTTCGCCGCGCTGGCCTGGCCGATCACCCCCGACCTCGCCCTGCGGACCTGGCGGTGGCTCGGGCTGCCCGGCGAGCCGGTGCGCGAGGCGGACTGGTCGTTCCTGCCCGGCGGCACGCGCGTCACCTCGCCCTCGCCGCTGGACGCGCGGCCGTGAGCGCGCCCGAGCGCCCGGACGTCGTGGTGGTGGGCGCCGGGATCACCGGCGCCTCCATCGCCCGCCACCTGGCCGCCGCGGGCGCCTCCGTCGTCGTGCTCGAACGGGGGCGGCCCGCCTCCGGCGCCACCGGCCGCTCCGGCGGCATGGTGCGCGCCTACGACCCCGACCCGGCGATCGCCGAGCTGGCCCTGCCCAGCCTCGCGGTCTACCGCGACCCCGCGAACTGGGCGTCCGGGCGGTCCCCGCTGCGCGCCGTGGGCTCGGTGACCGCCGCCGACCCCGCCCAGGAGGCGGAGCTGCGCGCCGAGGCCGCGCGGATCACCGCCGCGCTGGGCGGCTCCGCGCACGTGGTCGCGGGCCCCGACGAGGCGGCGGGCGTCCGGCTGGCGGGCGGTATCGCCCTGGTCGAGCCCGAGGCGGGCTGGGTGGACCCCGCCGAGGTCACCGGGGACTGGCTGGCCCAGGCCCGCGCCCTCGGCGCCTCGGTGCGCGCGGGCACGCCCGTGCGCGCGGTCACCGCCCTCGGCGGACGCCCCGTCGTCCACACCGACGACGGCGAGCTGCGCGCGGGGACCGTCGTCGCCGCCACCGGCCCGTGGGCGGCCGACCCCGTGCCGGGGCTGCGGCCCGCGCACCCGGTGCGGGCGCGGTCGATCCAGGTCAGCGTGGTGGAGCGGGGGCCGGACGCGCCGCCCCACGCGACCTTCGTCGACCTGCGCACCGGCCGGTACGCCAAGCCGGTCGGCGCCGACCGCACCCTCCTGGGGATGCCCCACCTGGTGTGGGACTGCCCCTTCGACGCCCCCGCCGACCCCGAGCACGAGCGGGCCACCACCACCGCGCTCGCCACCCACCTCCCGTGGGTCGCCCTGGCCGCGCACGTGGCGACCACCCGCGCCACCGACGCCTACGGCGCGCCCGCGCACGGGCCGTCCGGCCTGCTGGAGAGCACCGGCGTGCCGCACGCCTGGTCGGTGCGCGGCTGGAACGGCGGCGGCGTCAAGACCGCCCCGGAGGCCGGCCGCCGCATCGCGCTGGCGTGCCTGTCCGGCGCCCGCACCGACGTCGCCTGACGGCGGCGCCCACCCCCCACCCCCACGGCATCAGAGGTGCTCCATGCCCGACGCAGCCGCTCCACCGCTCGCCGCCGCCCCCGGCCGGGCCGAACCCGCGCCCCGCTGCCACGACGTGCTGGGCATCGGCTTCGGCCCCGCGAACCTGTCGCTGGCCATCGCCTTCGAGGAGGAGGGCCACGAGCTCGACGCCCGCTTCCTGGAGGCCAGGCCCGGCCCGTCCTGGCAGAGCGCGATGATGCTCGACGGGTCGGACATCCAGAACCACCCCGTGCGCGACCTGGTGTCGCTGCGCAACCCGCGCAGCCGCTACAGCTTCATCAACTACCTGTTCGAGAACGGCAGGCTGCTGGAGCACCTCAACGTCCCGCTGGAGTTCCCGCTGCGCAAGGACTACGCGCGCTACGTCTCCTGGGCCGCGACCCACTTCAGCAGCCAGGTCGACTACGGCACGCACGTCACCGGCGTCGCGGTCGAGCGCGACGCCGAGGACCGCCGGGTCTACGCCGTCACCACCTCCACCGGCCAGGTCCACCGGGGCCGGTCGCTGGTGATCGGCACCGGCCGGGCCCCCTACGTGCCCGAGCCGTTCGACGCCGTCGACTCCCCGCGCGTGTTCCACCTGACCCGGTACCTGCCCGCGCTGGAGCGGCTCGCCGAGCTCGACGTCGCCCACGACGGCGACCGGACGCCGCTGTCCGTGGTGGTGATCGGCGGCAGCCAGAGCGCGGTGGAGCTGACGCTGGACCTCGCCCGGCGCTTCCCGCGCGCCACCGTGACCATGCTGGTGCGGTCGCTGACGCTGCGGCTGAAGGACACCAGCCCGTTCAGCGAGGAGGGCTACTTCCCCGGCTTCACCGACTACTACTACCGCGCCCCGCGCGAGCGCAAGGACGCCATCGACTCGTACATGCGGCTGACCAACTACTCCTCCGCCGACGGCGACGTGCTGCGCGAGCTGTACCGGCTCATCTACGAGCAGCGCCTGGACGGCGACCAGCGGGTGTTCGTCAGCGGCAGCCGCCAGGTGCGCTCGCTGGACGTGCGCGAGGACGGCGTCCACCTGGCCGTGGAGGAGTTGAACACGGGGGAGCGCGAGGAGCACCGGGCCGACTTCGTCGTGCTGGCGACCGGGTTCCGCGACCTCGGGCCCGCCGCCCACCAGGAGCGGGTGCCCGCCCTGATGCGCGAGGTCGCCGACGGCTTCGCCTTCGACGAGCACGGCTACCTGTCGGTGGGCCAGGACTACGAGGTGCGGCCGGTGGAGTCCGACACGCCCGCGCTGTTCCTCAACGGCCTGTGCGAGTCCAGCCACGGCATCGGCGACGCCGGGTCGTTCAGCCTGCTGTCGCTGCGGGCCAAGATCATCGCGGACGGCCTGCGGAAGCGCCTGTCGTGACCGGGCCCGCCGCGGTCACCGGGGGCGCGCGGCGGATCGCGGCGCACCTGTCCGGCGGCGTCCTCGGGGCCGCGATGCTGGTCATGCCGCCCGTCGTGGCGGCGCTGACCGGCGGGCGTGCCCCGCTGGTGTGGGCGGCGCACGTCGTGCTCGGCGGCGCGGTCGGCCTGGTGCTGGCCGAGCTGGTCAGGGCGCGCGTGCCGCCCGCCACGCTGGCGGGCGCGGTCGGCGCGCTGCTCGGCCCCCTGGCCGGGCGGGTGGTGGACGGGGTGTTCGCCGTCGCCTTCACCGCGGGGCAGGCGGCGATCGCCTGGTTCGCCGCGACGTGCCTGCTCGCGGCCCCCGGCGGCGCGCTGCCCGAGCCCGGCGTCGACGTGCTGCTGGTCGCGCTGGGGGTCCTCGTGGTCGCCGTGCTCGCCGCGCTCAGCCCGTTCCCGCCGCCCCCGGCCGTGCTCCGGGCACGGCCGTGGGTGACCGGGGCGCTGGCGCTGGCCTGCGTCGCGCTGGGCTGGCCCGGCGCGCCGCAGGCGGGCGCGCACACGCCGTTCGCGCCGACCGGGCTGCCACCCGGCGGCGCGGTGTGGCTGGCGCTGGCGGCGCTGTTCTTCGCGGGCGTCGGCTGGGAGTCGGTGACCTCGGTCGTGCCCGCCGTCGCGGCGGGCGCGCGGCGCACGGCGGGGGGCGTGGCGCTGGGCGTGGCCGCGGTGGCGGTGGTCTACGTCGGGCTGTCGGCGGTGCCCGCCGCAGGCGCGGCCACCGAGGTCCCCGGTCCGGTGCGGTGGGCGCTCGCCGTCGCGGTGCTCCTCGTGCTGACCTCCTACTGCTTCACCAACGTGCGCGCCGCCGCCCGGATCACCGCCCGGCTGCACCCGGACTGGCGGCCCGGCCGCGCCGTCGTCGCGGTCGTGGGCGCCGCGTGCTGCGCGTTCGCCTGCGCGGGCGTGCGGGACGGCGCGGTGCCCCTGCTCCTGCTCGGTCCCGCCGTCGCCGCGCTCGTCGGCTACGCCCTGGCGGCGGTGGCCGCCGTGCGCCTGGGCGGGCCCGCGCTGCGGTGCGCTGGGGCCGTCCTGCTGCTCGTGCTCGTCGCCTTCCTCCCGGCGGGCGCGCTGCTCACCGGGTGACCCGCCGCCCTGCCCCGCCCAGCCCTGCCCCGCCCAGCCCTGTCCCGTACCGCCCTGTCCCGTACCGAGGAGAGAAGCCATGTCCACCCCCGCGATCGAGTCCGAGGTCCGCAGCTACAGCAGGAACTGGCCGGTGGTGTTCGACCACGCGGGCGGCAGCCGCATCGTCAGCGAGGACGGCCGTGCCTACCTGGACTTCTTCGCGGGCGCGGGCGCGCTGAACTACGGCCACAACCACCCCCTGCTCAAGCGGGCGCTGCTCGACTACCTCGAACGGGACGGCGTCGCGCACAGCCTGGACATGCTCACCCGCGCCAAGCGGGAGTTCCTCGCCGAGTTCGCCGAGCGGGTGCTCGCGCCGCGCGGGCTCGACTACCGGGTGCAGTTCACCGGCCCGACGGGCGCCAACAGCGTGGAGGCCGCCCTCAAGCTGGCCCGCAAGGTGACCGGGCGGCAGTCGGTCGTCGCGTTCACCGGCGCGTTCCACGGCATGTCGCTGGGCTCGCTCGCGGTCACCGGCAGCGCCGCCAAGCGCGCGGGCGCGGGCGTCCCGCTGGGGCACGTCCACCGCGTGCCCTACGACGGCTTCGCGGGCGGCGCGGTGCCCGGCCTGGTCCTGCTGGACGCGCTGCTGTCCGACCGCAGCAGCGGCGTCGACCTGCCCGCCGCCGTCATCGTCGAGACCGTGCAGGGCGAGGGCGGCGTCAACCCGGCCGGGGCCGCCTGGCTGGCCGACCTCGCGGACCTGTGCGCCCGCAGGGGGGTGCTGCTGATCGTCGACGACATCCAGATGGGCTGCGGGCGCACCGGCCCGTTCTTCAGCTTCGAGTCCGCCGGGATCACCCCGGACGTGGTGTGCCTGTCGAAGTCCCTCAGCGGCTACGGCCTGCCGATGTCGCTGACCCTGTTCCGGCCGGAGCTGGACGTGTGGGAGCCGGGGGAGCACAACGGCACGTTCCGGGGGAGCAACCCGGCGTTCGTGACCGCGACCGCCGCCCTGCGGGAGTTCTGGTCCGACCGCGTGCTGGAGAAGCAGACCACCGAGCGCGGCCTGCTGCTGGAGGAGCGGCTGGGCGCGCTGGCGGTCGCGCACCCGTCGGGCGTGGCGCAGGTGCGCGGCCGGGGGCTGGTGTGGGGCGTGGCGTTCCGGGAGCCGGACGCGGCGAGGCGGGTGGCGGCGGAGGCGTTCGCCAGGGGGCTGCTGGTGGAGACGTCGGGCTCGCTGGACGAGGTGGTCAAGCTCCTGCCGCCGCTGACCGCGACGAACGAGGAGCTGGAGGAGGGGCTGGCCGTGCTGGACGAGGCGGTCGCGGCGGCGGTGGGCTGAGCGGGACCGCTCCGGGGGGCGGGGTGATCCCGCTCCCGGAGCCGGTCGTGTGCCAGGGGCGGTCGGACTCGGAGCCGTCCGGGCGCCCGCTCGTGATTCCACTTATTCCTTCAGTGTCGAGCGAAACTGGGCGGCCGGGGGCCACAGCTCCCGGACCGCCGCCTCGATCGCGCCCAGGTCGTCCGCGTCCTCGAACGCCCGCCACACGTGCCCGTCCGGCCGGACCAGGGCCGCCGCCACCCCGGTCCCCGGCAGGTCGTCCGGCGTCACCCGCACCGCCGCCACCCCGGCCACCGAGCCGTCAGGGCCGTCAGGGCCGTCAGGGCCGGTCGTGCCGGTCGTCAGCAGCACCGGCGCCCCGGAGTGGAAGTGCTCGAACAGCCCCTCCCGCAGCGGGACCCGCGCCCCCGCCACCGGGTGCCCGGCCGGGTCCGGGTAGGCCACGTCCAGCGCCGACAGCTTGGCCGCCAGCGCCTCCAGCAGCGCCCGGTCGCCCGCGAGCAGCTCCGAGAGCAGCTTCCGCAGCGCCCGCCCCTCCGGCGACACCCCGGTGATCAGCGCCGTCTGCGCCTGGGTGTGCTCGGCCAGCTGCACGCCCACCGGCCACCGCTCCGCGTGGTAGTCGTCCAGCAGCGACTCCGGGGCCCGCCCGGTCAGCACCGCCGCGAGCTTCCAGCCCAGGTTCATCGCGTCCTGCACGCCCACGTTCAGGCCCACGCCGCCCGCCGGGAAGTTCCGGTGCGCCGCGTCGCCCGCCAGCAGCACCCGCCCCTGCCGGTAGCGCGCCGCGACCTTGGTGGCGTTGCCGAACCGCGACAGCCAGGAGGGGGAGTGCGCCCCGAAGTCGGTGCCCGCGATGCGCCGGGTGACCGCGCGCAGCCCGTCCAGGGTGAGCGGCTCGCGCCCGGCGCGGGGGTCGTAGCCGACCAGGCGGAACCGGCCGTCCGGCAGCGGGACGGCCATGAGCGCGCCCTCGGCGGTGTGCCAGCCGTTCGGGAGCGGCGGCGGGTCCGCCAGCACGACATCGCCGAGGAACCCGAAGTGCGTGGACTCGGTGCCGGGGAACTCGATCCCCGCCGCCGCGCGCACCGCGCTGCCGGCCCCGTCTGCGCCCACGACGTACTCGGCGCGCACGTCCGGTCGCCCGGCGACGCGGAGCACGACCCCGTCGGCGTCCTGGGTCAGCCCGGTCACCTCGTGCCCGCGCAGCACCTCAACGCCCAGCGCCCGCGCCCGCTCCTCCAGCAGGCGCTCGGTCTCGGCCTGCGGCTGGGTGAGCAGGAACGGGAACGGGGTGGGCAGGCCGCTGAAGTCCAGGCGGGTCGGCAGCATCCCGAAGTGCCAGCCGGACGTGCGACCCCCGGCGCGCAGGAACCCGCCCTCGACCCCGCGCAGCGCCAGCACCTCCAGCGTGCGGGGGTGCAGGCCGAGCGCCTTGGAGTGCGGCGACCGCTCCGGCTCGCGCTCCAGCACGACCGGCGTCGCCCCGCCCAGCGCCAGCTCGGCCGCCAGCCACAGCCCGACCGGCCCGGCGCCGACCACGACGACCCTGCCCGAGGAATTCATAGTAACGAACCTCCAGTGAATGTAGGTGCGCTACTGTAGATCTTGTGGAGACCCGTGGCTACACCTCCCCCCTCCGCGAGGAGGCGGCGGCCCGAACCCGCGAGCGGGTGCTGCTCGCCGCCGCCGAGCTGTTCGCCGAGGGCGGGTACGCGCGCACCAGCGTGGCGGCGATCGCGCGCGCCGCCGGGGTCGCGGTGAACACCGTGTACACCAGCGTCGGCGGCAAGTCCGCGCTGCTCCTGGCCATGGTCGACGACGGCGTCGCGGACGAGGCGGTCCGCGCGACCACCGCCGCGCTCACGTCCGCGACCAGCGCCGCCGAGGTGCTGCGCCTGGTCGCGCGGGGCACGTCGGTGACCAGGGACCGCCGGGAGCTGACGCTGTCCGTGCTGCTGGACAACCGGGACGCGCACCCCGACGTGGCGGAGGCCGCGCGGGTGGCCGAGGCCGAGGTCAGGGCGCGGTTCGCGGAGGCGGCGGACCGGATGCTGGAGCTGGGCGGGCTGCGCGAGGGGGTGGGGGGCGAGGAGCTGCGGCGGGCCCTGTGGTTCTACTTCGGCTTCCCGGCGTGGCGGGTGGTGCGGGCGGAGGGCCTGTCCTGGGGCGACGGCGCGGTGTGGCTGTGCGGCCAGGCGTCGGACTCGCTGCTGGCCCGCTGACCGTCCGGGGGAGCGGGCGCTCGGGGCGGTCCGTCCGTGGTGGACAATGGCCGGGTCTTTCCGAGCGGAACGGGTGGTGCTGGTGCGCGCGCAGGTCGAGGTCGTCGGGATCGGCGCCGGGGACCCCGGTCACGTCACGGTGGCGGCGGTGGACGCGCTGCGCCGCGCCGACGTGGTGTTCTTCCTGGACAAGCCGGGGGAGGCGCGCGAGCTGTCCGACCTGCGCGAGGCCATCCTGGCCACCCACGTCCCCGGCGGCGGCTACCGCGTGGTCCGCGCCGAGGACCCGCCCAGGGACCGGGCGGCCGACGGCTACGCCGACGCGGTGGTGGACTGGCGGGTGCGGCGGGCCGACGTGTGCGAGCGGTTGATCGCGGAGCACCTGGGCGAGGGCGAGGTCGGGGCGTTCCTGGTGTGGGGCGATCCGGCGCTGTACGACAGCATCATCGCGGTGGTGGAGGACGTCCGGTCGCGCGGCGCCACGGAGTTCGACGTGCGGGTGATCCCCGGCGTCAGCAGCGTCTCCGCGCTGGCGGCCAGGCACGCGACGACGCTGAACCAGGTGGCGGGCGCGGTGCAGATCACCACCGGCAGGCGCCTGGCGGCCGGGTGGCCGCAGGACGCGGACGACGTGGTCGTGATGCTGGACGCCCGCAACGCGTTCCTGGAGCACCTGGACGAGCCGGGCGCGACGATCCACTGGGGCGCGTACGTGGGCACCGAGGACGAGATCCTGATCGCCGGGCCGCTGGCGGAGGTCGCGGAGCGGATCGTGGAGACGCGGGAGCGGGCGCGGGCGGAGAAGGGCTGGATCATGGACACCTACCTGCTGCGCCGCACGCGCTGAGGGGGCGGGGACCGGGAGCGCGACGGGCCTTCAGCGCCCCTCGGCCCGGTCCGCACCCCGCCCGTCGTGCTCGGCCAGCCGCTGGTCCGCCAGTTCCACCGTGGCCCGCGCGAACGCCCGGATCCGGGTCCGCAGGACCACCCGCTCCTCCTCGTCCGCCCGCTCCCACTCCGCGCACAGCAGCAGCGCCCCCGCGACGGACGTGCTGTCCGGGGTCGAGTCCCAGCGGTCCCACAGGTCGTACATGCCCTCGCAGGGGCCGACCTCGCCGCGCAGCGCCACGCCCGCCACCTTGCGGGTGAGCGCCCACTCGAAGCGGTACCAGTCGACCGCGGGCAGGCCGAGGTCGTCGAGCGCGGCCCTGAGCAGGGCGTTCGCCGTCTCGTCGGACACCTCGCCCGGTGACTGGCAGGCAAGGTCCACCACGTGCGGGGTGTCGACCCCGGCGAGCACGAGGTCGCAGGCCAGGCGCACCGCGACCCGGCCGTCGATCGCGTGCCGACCCGGCGCGCTGGCCTCGTGGTTGGCCTCGACCACGCGGGTCAGCAGTTCGGGCGGGAGCTCGCGCAGTCCGCCGGGGAGTTCGTCCACAGTGGGCATTACAGGCGATCGCCCCCGTGATCACCAGCGGTTTCGCGGAACTGGCCGAGTGCGACCCACGACACCCGGCCCGCCCCGCTCACGCACCGCGGCGGGACGCTCGCGCACGGTCAGGGAAGCGCGGCCCCCGTCCCCGCCGTCGGGAACGGGGACCGCGCCTCCCCTGGGCACAAGACCCCGATCAGCCCCCGATGTTGCCCTGGGGCCCCGCGTACGTCCCGAGGATCTTCGGGATCTCGGCGGCCGGGTCGAGCGCGTAGCTGTAGAACGTCTTCGGGTCGAAGGCCGCCCCGCCGCTCTGCTGCTTGCCGCTGGAGTTGACGACCACGTTGCCGCTCTGCTTGAGCTGGGCGGTGTCGTCCTTGTAGTAGGGGTCCTTGACCTTGTCGAAGTACGAGTTCTCCAGGACCATCTTCGTGGCGCCGCGCGCGTAGTTGCCGTAGGACTTCACGTTCTGCAGGTAGTTGTTGTACAGGTGCGCGTAGGCGACGTTGTCGGTGCTGGGGTTGCGCTGGTCGGTGTCGCGGATCCAGTTGTGGTGGATCGTGATGCGGGCGGTGACGTTGTCGGTCCAGCCGATGCCGAAGGACTTGTTGTTGTCCGCCAGCACGTTCCAGGACACGGTCAGGTCGGTGGTGTCCTTGCGGCTGTCGATCAGGCCGTCGTTCATCCGCGTGATGGTGTTGTGGTCGATCCAGACCTTGGTGGAGCTGTCGATCTGGATGCCGTCGTAGTCGAAGTCCTTGTCGTCCGGGTCGTCCGAGGCCACGCGGGTGTCGCGGATGGTGAGGTTCCGGATGATCACGTTCGACACGCCGTTGAGGGTGAACCCGCCGTTCACGATCTGCCCGGACGTGCCGACCCCGACGATGGTCTTGTTCGACGTCACCGGGATCTCCTTCCCGTACGGCGTCACCGTGATCGCCCGGTCCACCCGGATCACGTGTGGTGTGCTGGCCGACGCGTACTTCACTAGGTCGGCGAAGGTCGTCGCGGTCACCACGGTCCCGCCCGCGCCACCGGTCGTCCCCGCCGCGCCCGCGAACCCGTCGGGCGTGCCCGACCAGGTCCGGCCGGACACCGGCGTGAACAGCCACTGCTTGTTCGAGTTGGCCGTGCACCCCTCCTGCACGATCGCCACGCCCAGGCCCTGACCGGCGTCCTTGTTGGCCAGGCACAACCCGCTGGCCACGTTGACCAGCTGGTAGGTCCCGGACCCGGACGCGGTCAGCCGCCACTGCTGCATCGTGTCGCCGGAGCAGCTCCACTGCTGGGCCTGCACGTAGTGCTCGGTCGTGCCGTACGGGATGTCCAGGCACTTGCCGGTCGCGACGTTCGCCAGCGCGTACGTCCCCGACCCGGACCCGCGCAGCGTCCACTGCTGCATGGTCCCGCCCCAGCAGTCCCACTGCGCCACGAGCGCGCCGTTGGCGGTGTTGCCGTCCAGGACGTCCAGGCACTTCCCGCTGTTCTTCACCGCGATGGTGTAGGTGCTCCCGGCGGCGGGCACGGCCGCCTGCGCCGAGGGCATGGCCACGGTCAGCGCGATCACCGCGCCCAGCCCGACCGCCGCGGCGGCGGCCTTGAACAGGTGCTTCTTGCGCATCGTCTCGGCTCCTCGCCGTGTCAGCTGATCGGGTTCCAGCCGTCGCTACCGGCCAGGTACTTCTGGGGCGTGTACTCAGCGGCCTGCGAGTCGGACAGCTGCGGCCGGTTCGAGTTCGACCCCGCGCCGCTGCCCGTGTTCCGGTACTCCAGGAACCGGGCGTTCCTCCAGCTGTTGTCCGACATGTCCGTCCACGGCTCCGACGTCCTGACCGTCGCCGACAGGGTCGACTCCCGGTACAGCACCTGCGCGTCCGGACGCCACGGCCGACCCAGCTGCGTCACGTCGTCCGCCGCACCCGTGATCGTCGACCGGTAGAACAGGAACCCGTACTTCTTCCCCGCCCCCGTGCTCGCCGCCGTGATCGGCCCACCACCGGAACGCTTCTCGTGCACCGTCGTCCGGTGGAACACGACCGTCCCCCCGCCGAAGACGAAGTCCACCGTCCCCTCGACATACGAGTCCACCACGTACGCGCGGGTGGCGTCGTTGACCAGGAACGTGTCCTGATCACCCAACAACCGCACGTTCCGCAGCACGATCCGATCCGCGTTCGTCTGCAACGCCACCGCCTGCGCCCCCGACGGCACACTCGACTCGTCCAGATCGTTCGAGATCGTCAGGTTCTCCGCCACGAACCCCGCACCCCGCGCGAAGAACGACGCGCTGTTCGACGTCCCGTGCGTGTAAGCGCTGTTGTTGTACACGATCACCGTGCCCGACGGACCCGACCCCAACCCCCGCAACGTGATGTTCGGCTTGTCCGCCGGAACCGTCACCACCTCGCGATACGTCCCCGCCTTCACCGTGATCACCGTCCGCGCCGAGCTGTTCGACGGCGCCGCGTTCACCGCGTCCTGCACCTTCCGATACGTCCCCGTCCCATCAGCCGCCACCGTCGGCCTCTCCGCCGACGCGGCAGGGGTGAACAACCACTGCTTGTTGGAGTTGGCCGTGCACCCCTCCTGCACGACCGGCACGCCGAGACCCTGCCCGGCGTCCTTGTTCGACAGGCACAACCCGCTGGCCACGTTGACCAGCTGGTACGTCCCGGACCCGGAGGCGGTGAACCGCCACCGCTGCATGGTGTCCCCGGAGCAGCTCCACTGCTGGGCCTGCACGTAGTACTCGGTGGTGCCGTAGGGGATGTCCAGGCACTTGCCCGTGGCCACGTTGACCACGGTGAAGGCGCCCGACCCGGCGTCCCGCAGCGTCCACTGCTGCATGGCGCCGTTCCAGCAGTCCCACTGCGCGACCAGCGCGCCGTTGGCCGTGTTGCCGTCCAGGACGTCCAGGCACTTGCCGCTGTTCTTCACGGCGATGGTGTAGGTCGTCCCGGCCGCGGGGGTGGCCGCGGACGCGGCCGTGGTCGTGGCGACCACCGCCGCGCCCGCCATCAGGACCACGGCGACGGCGGACAGCGCCGTTGCCGGCGCGCCCCGCCTCCGTCCCGGCTTGTTAACGCTCACATTCGATTCGCGCACACTCGTCCTCTCGCAGGCGTCGTCGCCCGCCGCGCCCGCGCAGGGGCGGGAGCGGCGACCACACAGACACCGGCGAGCGCGCGGCCATAACAGCTTTCGCGCGAATTGCCCCGAACGGCGGAAGACCTGCGGCTCTTCAGCTCACCCGCGGAAGGGGTTGTTCTCCGCGAACCCGTCCAGCAGCGACGCGAGCAGGTCGCGCGCGAAGTCCCGCACCGGCGGGACCAGGATGATCAGAGCCACCAGCAGCGCCGCGTACAGCGCGCACCCGCCGCTCCTGCGCTTCGAGGCCACCGCCCACCTCCCGAGTTCGATCCCGCCCCTATACAACCACCCACCGCTGATCACTCACCCGTGCCAGGGTCACCCGGTGGAGCGAGGGTTTGGGGCGGGTTCCGTCGCTCGGACCGGTCAACTTCCCCGGTCGGACCGGCGACCTCCCGCCTAACGGTGGACATTGCTCCACGTAGGGGTACCCGAGTCGAACGGGAGTTGACCCATGCCCGCTGCACGGGGCGCGCACCGCTTCGCGGTGGTCGCGGCGATCGCGCTGCTGGTCCTCGGCGTCCTGTGGTGGGACGTGCCGGGAGTGCTGCGCGCGGTCGGCACCGGATCGATCACCGGACAGGCGTACGTGGACGCGAACGACGACGGCGTCCGGCAGGGCGGTGAGGCCGCGCTGCCCGACCTGCCCGTCCGGCTCACCGGCACGCGCGACAGCTGCCCGGTGGGCGAGCAGCCCGCCTGCGCGGCGTCCGCGACCACGACCACGTCCGCGGCCGGCGAGTTCACCTTCACCGGCCTGGAGGCGGGCCTGTACTCGGTCACCGCCGCCCGGCCCGCCGGGTACGCCGACGGCAAGTCCACGGCGGGCGCGGCGGGCGGCTCGCTGAGCGCCCCGAACCAGATCAGCGGCATCCGGGTCGACAGCGGCGCGTCCGCCACCGGGTACTCGTTCGGCATGAGGGTCGGGGCCGTCACCGGCACCGCGTGGGTCGACAACAACGCCAACGGCACGATCGAGGACGACGAGCACGAGTGGCTGGAGGACGTGACCGTCACGCTCGTGAAGTCCGACGAGACCCCGGTCGCGACCACGACCACCTCCACCACCGGCAACTACAGCTTCGACGCCGTCCTGCCGGGCGACTACGTCGTCCGGGCGACCCTGCCCGCCGGGTACGGCGCGGCCTCACCCACCTCGGTGCCGTTCACGCTGGCGTCCGGGCAGGGCAGGCACGTGGACTTCTCGATGGTCAAGGGCGCGCTGGGCAACTTCGTGTGGCTCGACGCCGACCGCGACGGGCTCCAGGGGATCGGCGAGGACGGGGTGCCCGGCATCGCCGTCGAGCTGCACCGCACGCCGGGCGGGGTGGTCGACAGCCAGCTCACCGACGCCAACGGCGAGTACTACTTCGTGGGGCTGGACGTGGGCACGTACTTCATCCGAGTGATCAAGCCAAGCGGGACGGTGTTCACCGAGCGCGACAAGTCCGCCACGGTCGGGTCGCACGTCGACGCGGACGGGTACTCATCACCGGTCGAGATCAAGGTCGAGAACAGCGGGATCACCCAGGACATGACCCTGGACGCGGGCTTCTACGAGCTCGCGCAGGGCGAGACCCCGCCGACCACGACGACCACCACCACCACCACCACCACCACCGCTCCGACGACCACAACCACGACGACACCGACCACCACCACCACGCCGACGACGACCACCACGGGCCCGACGACCACGACCACGGGTTCGACGACCACGACCACGGGCCCGACGACCACGACCGGTCCGACCACCACGACGGGCGCGACCACCTCCACCACGCCGCCCACCACAACCGCCCCCGGCACGACCACGACCACCACCACGCCCCCGCCGCGCACCGACCTGGGTGTGCAGTTCGCCGTGGACAACCCGAAGCCCGCCGTGGGCGACAAGGTCACGTTCACCACCGTGGTCGTCAACCGGGGCACCGCGCCGGTGGAGGGCTCACGGGTGACGATCACCCTGCCGGACGGCCTGCGTCCCGAGACCGGCACCGGCCAGAACCTCCGCAGGGCGCTCCTGGCCCAGTCCGGCTGGACCTGCCAGGCGACCGGCCAGCAGCTGGTCTGCGCGAACCCGGCCACCGTCCAACCGGGCGCCTCGTTCGAGCCGCTGACCGTGGTGACGACCGCGACGGCCCCGGTCCTGCCGCAGGCGACCACGGTCGCGGTCGCCCTGTACGACGGCACTCCCGACGACAACCCGGACAACGACGGCACGACCCCGGCCCTCGCCATCCCGAGCACGACCACCCCGACCCCGGGCGTGGTGACCGAGCTGCTCCTCCCGACCCAGCAGCCCACCACAACCCCCCTGGCCACCACGGGCCGCCCGGCGCACGCGCTCCTGCTGACGGCCCTGGTCCTGATGGTCCTGGGCGCGGGCCTGCTGGTCACCACCCGCAAGCCCGCCACCGGAGGCCGCCACCGCGCGGCACGCCGGAGCGACTGACCGCAGACGACCGACGGGGAGCCGCCAACCGGGAGCCGCTGACGGGGAGCCGCCGTCGGGGAGCCGCTGACCGGGAGCCATCGACGGGGAGCCGCCAACTGGAAGCCACCGTCGGGGAGCCGCTGACCGGAGGCCACCGATGGGGAGCCGCTGACCGGGAGCCGCCGACGGGGAGCCGCTGACCGGCCTCTCCGCGCCGTCACGCGGGCGCCGCACCTGAACCAGGTGCGGCGCCCGCGTGGTCGCGCCCTTTGACCCCGCCCCCGTTCCCCTGCACGCGGAGCAAGCGCCGCGTCGGCGCGCGGCCCAACCCCCGGACGCCAGGTGAGCGCTTTCCCACCCCCGTCCGGCGCAGTTCGTTCACGCCGAGCAACCCCCGAGCCGTCCCGAGGTGTGCCATCCGCGACGGCGTCCCGCTCAGGGGCGCCGCGTGAGCGGAGGAGAACACATGCCTCTCCGGAAAGCGCTCTCCGCCGGGGTGGTGGCGGCGGTCGTGGCGGCGGCGCTCACCGCGACCGTCCCCACGGCCGCGGCGGGCCCCGAGACCGGCCGGGACGCGCCAGGCGCGGCCGGGACCGGCACTGCCAGCGCCTCCACGACCGGCGCCGCCACGACCGACGTCTCTACGACCAGCGCCTCCACGACCGGCGCCGCCACGACCGGCGGCCAACGGCCGCGCGGCGTGGTGACCCTCCTGACCGGCGACGTCGTCGCCGTCGGCGGCGACGACGTCCGGGTCACCCCCGGCGCGGGCCGGGAGAAGATCGTGTTCCACCGCTCCGGCGGCCCGGACGTCCTGCGCGTGATCCCCTCCGACGTGGCGGCGGACGTCGCCTCGGGCAGGCTGGACCGCGCCCTGTTCGACGTCGCGGGCCTGATCGCCCAGGGCTACGACGACGCCCGCACCGACCACCTGCCGCTGATCGTCACCGGCGCGCCCGACGCCGTCCGCCCCGCCGGGGACGCCGTCCGCGAGCTGCCCAGCGTCGACGGCTACGCGCTCGACGTCCCCAAGTCCCGCCCGCTGCTCGCCTCCGCCGCCGAGCAGGTCCCCGGCCGGATCTGGTTGGACGCCAAGGCCCGCACCACCCTGGACCGCACCGCCGCGCAGATCGGCGCGCCCGCCGCGTGGGCCGCCGGCCTGACCGGCGCGGGCGCGAAGGTCGCGGTCCTGGACACCGGCGTCGACGCGGCCCACCCGGACCTGGCAGGCGCGGTCGTGGAGTCCGCGAACTTCAGCGACAGCGCCGACGCGGGCGACCGCGACGGCCACGGCACGCACGTCGCCTCCACCATCACCGGCTCCGGCCGGTACCGGGGGATCGCGCCGGACGCGGTGATCCTCAACGGCAAGGTCCTGGACGACCGCGGCGGCGGCGCCTACTCGTGGATCATCGCCGGGATGGAGTGGGCCGCGCCCCGCGCCGACGTGGTCACCATGAGCCTGGGCGCCCCCGCGAGCGAGGACGACCCGCTGACCCTCGCGCTCGACCGGCTCACCGCCGAGACCGGCGCGCTGTTCGTGGTCGCGGCGGGCAACTCCGGTCCGCGCGCCTCCACGGTCGGCAGCCCCGGATCGGCGGCGTCCGCGCTGACCGTGGGCGCGGTCGACCGGGACGACGTGCCGGCCCCGTTCTCCTCGCGCGGCCCCGGCCCCGACGAGCGCGTGCTCAAGCCGGACGTCACCGCGCCCGGCGTCGGCGTCGTGGCGGCCGAGGCGGGCTCGCCGGACGGGCACGTCGCCATGTCCGGGACCTCGATGGCCGCCCCGCACGTCGCGGGCGCCGCCGCGATCCTGGCGCAGCAGCACCCGGACTGGCTGGCCCCGCAGCTCAAGGCCGCCCTGATGGGCACGGCCGTCGACCCGAAGGGCGCGACCGTCTACGAGCAGGGCGCGGGCCGCGTCGACCTGGCCCGCGCCACCACCACCCCGCTGCAGGCCGACCCGCCGTCGCTGGGGCTGGGGACCCTGCGCTTCCCGCACGACGACGGCGAGCAGCCGTCCCCGCGCACCGTCACCTACCGCAACACCGGGGACCAGCCGGAGGAGGTCGCGCTGACCGCCGTCCTGCGCGACCCCTCCGGCGCCGAGATCCCCGGCGCGGTCTCGGTGTCGCCGTCCTCGGTCACCGTCCCGGCGGGCGGCTCCGCCGAGGTCGTCGTGACCACCACCCTGCCCGCCGGCTCGCCGATCGGCGCGTACAGCGGCGTGCTGCTGGCCGGGGACGCGGTGCGCGTCCCGATCGGGCTGACCCGCGAGGGGGAGATGCGCGACCTGCCGGTCCGGGTCCTCGACCACGAGGGCGGGCCCGCGTCGATGTACACGTTCTGGCTGCTCAACACCGCCACCGGCGAGGAGCACAGGATGTTCGGCCCGTCCGGCTCCACCACCGTCCGGCTGCCCGTCGGCGACTACCTGATGCACGCGGTGATCGTCCTGGGTGAGAAGGCCACCACGTTCGTCGAACCCGCCCTGCGGATCGACGGCTCCTCGGTGCTGGAGCTGGACGCCCGGCGCGGCGTGCCGATGCGGGTCGCGGTGGACGAGCCCGGCGCGGTCCCCGCCGCGGTCGGCGTGGCCCTCACCATGGACGTGCTGGGCAGGCCAGCGCACGCGAGCTCCTTCAGCTACGCCCCCGAGACGATGCTCTTCGTGCCGTCGAGCACCACCTCCGAGGCGGCCAAGACCACCCTGGAGCACGCGCTGGTCCCGCCCGAGGGGTTCACCGGCCTGCCCTACCAGTACGCGCTGAAGTGGGCGGTCGAGGGTGGTGTTCCGCACGACCTGAGCCGGGAGTTTCGCAAGCGCGACCTGGCGCACGTGAACGCCGCCGTCGCCTCCGGGGGCAGCGGGAACGTGGTGCAGCACGACCTCCTCACCACGCTGGCCACACCGCACGCGATCCTGCTGCACTACAGCCCGGACGTGCCGTGGCGGCACCGGACTGACCTCTGGTCCGAGCAGGGCGGCAGCGGCAAGGGCACCCAGGAGCACGTGAAGGACGTGGTCTACCGCAAGGGCCAGGTGCTGAGCGAGTCCTGGTACCGGGGTGTGCTCGGCCCGGCATTCCCGGAGATCGGCGAGGGGGACGTGCCCCACGCCTCGCGCCGGCGTGACCAGTTCCTCTACTGGGTTCCGCTGTTCACCGACCAGGCCGCCAACCACAAGGGCGGCCGGGACTACAGCACCGAGCACGTCGTGCTCACCCGCGACGGTGAGGTGCTGCTGGACGAGCTGCGGCGGGGCCAGCACCTGCTGGCGCGGATGCCCCAGGACCCGGGGGACTACGAGCTGAGCGTCGACGCGTCCAGCGGCGTCGGGTTCGACCTGTCCACGCGGGTGAGCGCGAAGTGGCGCTTCCACTCCGAGCAGACCCAGGCGGAGGAGGCGGTGCCGCTGCTGGCGGTGCGGTTCGCGCCGGACCTCGACCAGCGCAACCGGGCGCCGCGCGGCCGGGTCACGATCCCGGTCTCGGTGCAGCGCAACGGGAGCGCGGACGTGTCGGACGTGCGCAGGCCGAGCGTGGAGGTCTCGTACGACGACGGCAGGACCTGGCGGGCGGCCCCGGTGAGCGGCCGGGACGGCGAGTGGTCGGTGACGACCGCGAGCCCGCCGGGGGCGGTGTTCGCGTCACTGCGATCGTCCACTTCGGACTCGTCCGGGAACTCGTTGGTGCAGACCATTATCCGGGCGTACGCGCTGCGCTGACACCGCCGCGGCGCAGCGGGATGAGGGGCGGGTACCGGTGAGCAGCCCCGCCGGGGCCCGCCCCGTTCCGCTGCGCTCGTCCCGGAACCGCCCCGGAACCGTCCCCGCACCGCCCCGGAGCAAGCGCGGTGCGGTCGTGCGGACCACCGCGCGCGGGGCCGCGCGGCGCGTTCACGTCGCACGTGGAGCAGTTCGTTCACGGCGGGCAACCTCCCGCCCAGCCGGGGGAGTGCCATCCGTGACGGCTACCCGCCCAGGGGACGCCGCGCGAGCGAGGAGGAAGCTCCATGCCTCTCCGGAAACAGCTCTCCACGGGGGTGGTGGCGGTGGTCGCGGCGGCGGCGCTCACCGCCACCACCGCTGCGGCCGAACCCGCGGGCCCCGACCCCGAACGGCAGGGCGCGGCAGGCCCCGCCGTGCGCGGCACGGTCACCCTGCTGACCGGCGACACCGTCACCGTCCGGGGTGACGACGTCCAGGTCAAGCCCGGCGCGGGCCGGGAGAAGATCGCGTTCCAGCGCTCCGCCGACCGCGACGGGCTGCACGTCGTCCCCTCCGACGTGGTGGCGGACGTCGCGTCCGGCAGGCTCGACCGCAGGCTGTTCGACGTCGCGGGCCTGATCGCCCAGGGCTATGACGACGCCCGCACCGACCACCTGCCGCTGATCGTCACCGGCGCCCCCGGCGCGGCCCGCGTGGCCGGTGACGGCGTCCGCGAGCTGCCCAGCGTCGACGGCTACGCGCTCAAGGCCCCCAAGTCCCGGCCCGTGCTGGCGGCGGGCGTGGAGAGCGCGGGCGGCCGGATCTGGTTGGACGGCAAGGTCTCCGCGACCCTGGACCGCAGCACCGCGCAGATCGGCGCGCCCGCCGCGTGGGCCGCCGGCCTGACCGGCGCGGGCGCGAAGGTCGCGGTCCTGGACACCGGCGTCGACGCCACCCACCCGGACCTCGCGGGCGCGGTCGCCGAGTCGGCCGACTTCACCGACGCCGCCGACGCCGACGACCACCTCGGCCACGGCACGCACGTCGCCGCCACGGTCACCGGCGCGGGCAAGTACCGGGGCGTCGCGCCCGACGCCGAGGTGCTCAACGGCAAGGTGCTCGACGACACCGGTGGCGGCTACGACTCCTGGATCATCGCCGGGATGGAGTGGGCCGCGGCCCGCGCCGACGTGGTCAGCATGAGCCTGGGCGGCCCCGCCACCGACGGCGCCGACCCCATGTCGCTCGCCGTCGACCGGCTCACCGCCGAGACCGGCGCGCTGTTCGTGATCGCCGCGGGCAACTCGGGCGGGGCCTCCACGGTCGGCAGCCCCGGATCGGCGGCCTCCGCGCTGACCGTGGGCGCGGTCGACCGGGACGACTCGCTCGCCCCGTTCTCCTCGCGCGGCCCCAGGACCGGCGACTACGCGATCAAGCCGGAGATCACCGCGCCGGGCGTGAACATCGTCGCCGCCAAGGCGAAGAACGGCGTCATCGGCACCCCGGTGGACGACGCGCACGTCGCCATGTCCGGGACCTCGATGGCCGCCCCGCACGTCGCGGGCGCCGCCGCGATCCTGGCGCAGCAGCACCCGGACTGGCGGGCCCCGCAGCTCAAGGCCGCCCTGATGGGCGCCGCCGTCGACCCCAAGGGCGCCACCGTCTACGAGCAGGGCGCCGGGCGCGTCGACCTGGCCCGCGCCACCACGATCCCGGTGCAGGCCGACCCGGCCGCGCTCGACCTGGACACCCTGCGCTTCCCGCACGACGACGGCGAGCAGCCGTCCCCGCGCACCGTCACCTACCGCAACACCGGGGACCAGCCCGTGGAGCTCGCCCTCAGCGGCGTGCTGCGCGACCCCTCCGGCGCCGAGATCCCCGGCGCGGTCTCGATGTCGCCGTCCTCGGTCACCGTCCCGGCGGGCGGCTCCGCCGAGGTCGTCGTGACCACCACCCTGCCCGCCGACTCGCCGATCGGCGCGTACAGCGGCGTGCTGCTGGCCGGGGACGCGGTGCGCGTCCCGATCGGGCTGACCCGCGAGCGGGAGAGCTACGACGTCACCGTCACCGCGACCGACCACGCGGGCGCGCCCGCGTCGGACTACGGGTACGCGCTGCTGAACCTGGAGACCGGCGAGCGCTTCGGCAGGTTCGACCCGTCCGGGCGGGTCACCGTCCGGGTGCCCAGGGGCAGGTACGCGGTGCAGGGCATGGTCTACAGCGGGGAGCGCGCGACGCTGTTCGTCGAACCGGCCTTCGAGGTCGGCGGCCCGTCGGCGCTGGAGCTGGACGCCCGGCGCGGCCGGCAGCTCAAGCCGAAGGTCGAGGCGCGCGGCGCGCAGGTCGGGTACGTGCAGGCGCTGACCCTCATCCCCCTCGGCGACTCGTGGGTCAGCGCGGGCGGGAGCGCCGGGAGCGCCGAGGCGCTGCTGCTCGCGCCGTCGCGGACCCGCGACGAGGACGCCAACACCGCCCTGCACGCGACGCTGGCCAAGGCGGACGGCGCGGGCAGGTTCACCGGCAGCCCGTACCAGTACCGGCTGGCCTGGGAGAACGCGGGCGGCATCCCGGAGGACGTCGGCCGGGTCAGGGCGGTGCGCGACCGGGAGCTCGGCCGCGTCGACGCCACCGCCGCCGCGGTCGCGGACGGGAGCTGGGTGGTGTACCCGGAGAACGCGGTCGTGGCCGCGCCGAGCACGACCCGGCTGCACTACACGCCGGGCGTGGAGTGGAGCCAGAGCGCGTTCCTGCTGGACTCCCCGGACGCCCGCGCCAACCGGGCGTACCAGGGGAGGGGGATGCCGAAGGCGCTGCGCGCGGGCGAGGTCGTCCGCGAGTCGTGGTACCGGGGCGTGCTCGGCCCTGCCTTCCCCCTGACGCCCGGAGGGGCGCTGTTCAGCGCCGGGCGCACCGACGACACGGTGATCTACTTCCCGGACCTGTTCAGCGACCAGGACCCCAACCACTACGGGGGCCGCTTCGACGTCACCGGGAAGATCGCGCTCAGCCGGGACGGCCAGCCGGTGGCGGAGGCCCCGGTGTCGGACTACCTGATCGCGGACGTGCCCGCCGAGGCGGGCGCGTACGTGCTGGAGGCGAACGCCACCGGCGGCGGTTACGCCGTGTCGACCGAGGTGAGCGCCCGCTGGTCGTTCCGCTCGGAGCACGCCCAGGAGCCCGCCTTCCTGCCGCTGCTGGCGGTGCGCTTCGCGCCGGACGTGGACGAGCGCAACCGGGCGTCGCGGGGCCGGTCGACGATCCCGGTCTCGGTGCAGCGCAACGGGAGCGCGGAGGCGTCGGACGTGCGCAGGCCGAGCGTGGAGGTCTCGTACGACGACGGCAGGACCTGGCGGGCGGCCCCGGTGAGCGGGCGGAACGGGAAGTGGTCGGTGACCACGGTCAGCCCAGCGGGGGCGACGCACGCGTCACTGCGGGCGTCCACTTCGGACTCGTCCGGGAACTCGGTGCAGCAGACCGTGATCCGGGCGTACGCGTTGCGCTGACACCGCCGTAGCGCGACGGAGGGGGAGAGCACGGGCCCCGGTGGAGCCGTCCACCGGGGCCCGTGACGCGCCAGGGAACGGCCCCGCACGAGGAAAACCGCCCCGGCACACGGGAACAGCCCCCGGCGGAGCCAAGCTCCACCGGGGGCCGCGTCCGATCACCGGGGTCGATCAGACCAGGTCGTACCGGTCCAGGTCCATGACCTTGGCCCACGCGGCGGCGAAGTCGCGGGCGAACTTCTCCTTCGCGTCGTCGCTCGCGTACACCTCGGCGACCGCGCGCAGCTCCGAGTTCGAGCCGAACAGCAGGTCCACGCGGCTGCCGGTCCACTTGACCTCGCCGGTGGCGCGGTCGTGGGCGGCGTACGTGCCGTCACCGGCGGGCTTCCACTCGACGGCCATGTCCAGCAGGTTCACGAAGAAGTCGTTCGTGAGGGTCTGCGGCGCGGCGGTGAGCACGCCCAGCTCCGACTGGCCCTGGTTCGCGCCCAGCACGCGCAGGCCGCCGACCAGCACGGTCAGCTCCGGCGCGCTCAGGTCCAGCAGGTTCGCCCGGTCCAGCAGCAGGTACTCGGCGGGCAGCTTGTGGCCGGGGCGCAGGTAGTTGCGGAAGCCGTCGGCGGTCGGCTCCATCGCGGAGAACGACTCGACGTCGGTCTGCTCCTGCGAGGCGTCCGCGCGGCCCACGGTGACCGGCACGTGCAGGTCGAGGCCCGCGTCCTTGGCGGCCTGCTCGACGGCGGCCGAACCGCCCAGCACGACCAGGTCGGCCAGCGAGACCTTCTTGCCGCCGGTCTGCGCCGAGTCGAAGGACTCCTTGACCTCCTCCAGCTTCTGCAGCACCTTCGCCAGCGACTCGGGGTCGTTGGCCTCCCAGCCGCGCTGCGGCTCCAGGCGCACGCGGGCGCCGTTCGCGCCGCCGCGCTTGTCGCTGGCGCGGAACGTCGAGGCCGACGCCCACGCCGCCGACACCAGCTGCGAGATCGACAGGCCGGAGTCGAGGATGCGGCGCTTGAGCTCCGCCACGTCGTCGGCGTCGACCAGCTCGTGCTCGACCACCGGCAGGCGGTCCTGCCAGAGCAGCTCCTCCTGCGGCACCAGCGGGCCGAGGTAGCGCTGGATCGGGCCCATGTCGCGGTGGGTCAGCTTGAACCAGGCGCGGGCGAACGCGTCGGCGAACTCGGCCGGGTTCTCGTAGAAGCGGCGCGAGATCTTGCCGTACTCGGGGTCCTCGCGCAGCGCGATGTCCGAGGTCAGCATGGACGGCGCGCGGTTGAGCTCACCGGACTCCGGGTCCGGCACGGTGCCCTGCGCGGCGTTGTTCTTCGGCTTCCACTGCCAGGCGCCCGCCGGGCTCTTGGTGACCTCCCACTCGTAGGTGAAGAGGTTGTGGAAGAACCAGTTGCTCCACCGGGTCGGCGTGGGGGTCCAGGTGACCTCCAGGCCGCTGGTGATCGTGTCGCGACCACGACCGGAGCCGAAGGTGTTCTTCCAGCCCAGGCCCTGCTCCTCCAGCGAGGCGCCCTCGGGCTCGGGACCCACGTGCACGTTCGGGTCGGCCGCGCCGTGGGTCTTGCCGAAGGTGTGGCCGCCCGCGATGAGGGCGACGGTCTCCTCGTCGTTCATCGCCATGCGGCCGAACGTCTCGCGGATGTCGCGCGCCGAGGCCACCGGGTCCGGGTTCCCGTTGGGGCCCTCGGGGTTGACGTAGATCAGACCCATCTGCACGGCGGCGAGCGGGTTCTCCAGCTCGCGGTCGCCGGTGTAGCGCTCGTCGCCCAGCCAGGTGCGCTCGGGGCCCCAGTACACGTCCTGGTCGGGCTCCCACACGTCCGCGCGGCCACCGGCGAAGCCGAAGGTCTTGAAGCCCATGGTCTCCAGCGCGCGGTTGCCCGCGAAGATCATCAGGTCGGCCCAGGAGATCTTGCGGCCGTACTTGCGCTTGACCGGCCACAGCAGGCGGCGCGCCTTGTCCAGGTTCCCGTTGTCCGGCCAGCTGTTCAGCGGCGCGAACCGCTGCATCCCGGCGCCCGCGCCGCCGCGGCCGTCGTGGGTGCGGTAGGTGCCCGCGCTGTGCCAGGCCATGCGGATCATCAGCGGGCCGTAGTGGCCGAAGTCGGCGGGCCACCAGTCCTGCGAGGTGGTCAGCAGGGCGTCCACGTCGGCGGCCAGCGCGTCCAGGTCGAGCGTGGCGAACTCGGCCGCGTAGTCGAAGTCGCCGCCCATGGGGTCGGCCACGGGGGAGTGCTTGCGCAGGATGGCGAGGTTGAGCTGGTTGGGCCACCAGTCGCGGTTGCTCCCGCCCTCGGTCGGGTGCGAGAAGCGGCCGTGGGCGACGGGGCAGCCGCCCGCCTCCTCGACGTTCATGTCACCGACGACGGCGTTGGGGCTGTCGGACACAGGAGATCCTTCCGGGAACGGGAACAGCGGTCGGACGCGGGGTGGTGCGGTGTTCGTGCGGTGTTGTGGTGGGGCGGCGGTGGCTCAGCGCGTGGAGGCGCAGTCGGGGCACAGGCCCCGGTAGACCACCTCGGCCTCGTCGATGACGAAGCCGTGGGAGTTCGAGGCGGTGAGGCAGGGGGCCTGGCCGACCGCGCAGTCGACGTCGGCTATGGCCCCGCAGGCCCGGCACACGACGTGGTGGTGGTTGTCGCCGACCCGCGCCTCGTACCGCGCGACCGAGCCGGGCGGCTCGATGCGGCGCAGCAGGCCCGCGCCGGTGAGCGCGCGCAGCACGTCGTACACGGCCTGGTGCGACACGGCGCCGAGCGCGCCCCGGACCACGCCGATGATCGAGTCGGTGTCGGCGTGGGGGTGGGCGTGCACCGCGGACAGCACGGCGATCCTCGGCGCGGTGACCCGCAGCGAGGCGTCGCGGAGCAGCTGCTGGAACTCGGCGGACGTGGGCACGCAGGGGAGTGTGGCGGATAGAGTGGAGCTAATCAAGTATTGGACTATTTACGCTGTTCGGGGGTTGCCAACGCCGAGGTCCCACGGCCGCGCTCGGCGTCGTGGGACCTCGGGGTGCGGGCCGCCGCTCGCGGCGGGGGCGCTCAGACGGTGAAGCCCGAGATCAGCCGCTGCAGCTCGGCGGAGGATCGCGACAGCGAGTCGGCGGTGTCGCGGGTGGTGGTGGCGCCCGCGCTGGTCTCGCCCGCGGCCTGGGCGACGGTCGCGATGGAGTGCGCGATGGAGTTCGCGCCGTCGGCGGTCTCGGCGACGTTGCGGCTCAGCTCGCCCGTGGTCGCGGTCTGCTCCTCGATCGCCGAGGCGATGGTGAGCTGGGTGGCGCTGATGTCGGAGACGACGGTCTGGATCTTCGCGATGGCGGCGACCGCCTCGGTGCTGCCCACCCGGATCGCCTCGATCTGCCGGGCGATCTCCTCGGTGGCCGTCGACGTCTGCAGCGCCAGCTCCTTCACCTCGCCCGCGACGACCGCGAAGCCCCGGCCCGCGGCGCCCGCCCTGGCGGCCTCGATGGTGGCGTTGAGGGCGAGCAGGTTGGTCTGCTGGGCGATGGCGTTGATCAGCTTCACCACCGAGCCGACCTCCGCCGACGACTCGCCCAGGCGCGTCATGGTCGCGTCGGCCTCGGCGGCGGTGCGCACGCCCCCCTCGGCGATCTGGGTGGCCCTGGTGGCGCTGCTGGAGATCTCCGCGACGGCGGCGTTCATCTCCTCCGCGGCGGCGGCCATCGTGGTGACGATCGCCGACACCTCCCCGGCGCTGGTGCTGACCGTGCCCGCGCGGTCGCTCGTGGACCTGGCGCCGTGCTCCAGCTGCACGCTGACCGCGCTCAGCTCCTCGGCCGCGCCCGCCACGTCCCGCGAGGTGGCGGTGACCTCGCGGACCAGGCCGCGCACCCGCTCCAGGAGCCGGTTGAAGCCCTCGGCGGCCAGCGCGATCTCGTCGCGGCCCGACCCGTCCGCGCCCCTGGTCAGGTCGAGGGTGTCCGCGACGCCGACGAGGTCGTCGCGCAGGGAGTTCAGCGGGCCGGTGATCGAGCGGACCAGGAGCGCGGCGAGGGCGGCGCCCAGCAGCAGCGCGGCGGCGCCGCTGGCGATCAGCAGGGTGGTGGCGCTGCCCGCCTCGGCGTTCGCCTGGGCGACGGCCTCGTCGCTGCGCGCCAGGATGGACCCCACGATCTGGTCGATGCCGCCCGTGATGCGGGTGAAGATGGCGATCTCGTCGACCAGCACCAGCCGGTCGGCTGCGGCGGTGGACTCGGCGGTGCCCGCCCGGTAGTTCGCGACCACCTGCTGGTCCAGCCTCATGAACTCGGCGAAGTCCGCGACGATCGCCGCGTAGTGCTCGCGCTCGGCGCCCTCCAGCGCGAGCGCGCCGAGCGCGTCGAGCTCGGTGGCGAAGTCCCGCGAGGAGTCGAGGAAGGCCGCGCGCGCGGTGGAGCTGTCCGAGCCCGCGCTCGCGCCGTTGAGCGCCACGTCGAACGCGTAGGCGGTCTGCCAGCCGTTGAAGTCGGCGGAGCGGAACTTCACCTGCTGGGCGACCCTGGTGGCGTCCTGGTCGGCGTCGACGACGGCCAGCGCCCGCAACTGGTTCGACAGCCCCACCACGCCGAGGGCGATCGCGGCCACCAGGAGCGCCATCAGGACGGCCATGACGGAGACCAGTCGGGTGCCGATCCTGAGCGTGCGCAGTGTCGCGAGCATGGCTGACCTCTGACGTCGTCTGGCTGCGGTGGCGGGCGTCGTGCACCCGAGCAGACGGCACGGACCGGGGAGACCTGAGGACGTCCGCGCGGCCCCCGCGGCGGGGCCTAGAGCTCCCCGAGGTCCCGGCTGATCCACCCCGGCGTGTCGAACCGGATCGGCAGCACGCCGACCAGGGCGTCCAGCTGGGCCTCGAAGCGCTCCAGCTCCGCCTCGCCCAGCTGCTCCGCCCAGCGCGCCCGCAGCTCGTCGAACACCGCCTCGCCCTGGGTCAGCACCTCGAACCCGAGCGGCGTCACGCGCAGGCGCTTGCGGCGGGCGTCGCGCGGGTCGGCCTCGCTGGTCACCCAGCCGCGCTCCTGCAGGACGGCGATCGTGCGGGCCGCCGACTGCTTGGTCACCGACAGCCGCCTGCCCAGCTCCGACGCGCTCTCCGCGCCCGCCGCGACGGCCCGCATCGCGAAGTCGTGGACCGGGCGCACGTCGTCGTAGCCGCGCCTGGCCAGTTCGGCGATCGCGGCGTCGGTGAGCGTGCGGAAACCGCCCAGCAGGGCCAGGGCCAGGTCTGCGCCGGAGCGTGGCATGGCGGGAGCGTACGGCACCCGCCTGGACAAAAGACAGTCTGGGTGTCTATCGTTGCGCCGCAATCGACAACTTGACTGTCTATTTGGGGGTTCCACGATGATCGAGCACCACGAGGCGCAGGTCAACGGCACGACGCTGCACTACGTCCGCGCCGGGGACAGCGGCTCGCCGATCCTGCTGGTGCACGGGTTCCCGGAGACCTGGTGGGCGTTCCACCGCCTCATCCCGCTGCTCGCCGCCCGGCGCCGGGTGTTCGCCGTCGACCTGCGCGGGTTCGGCGACTCCGCCGTCGCGGGGGCCGACTTCGACGCGGCGGTCGCGGCGGAGGACCTGCACGCGCTGATCGAGCACCTCGGGGTCGGGGCGGTGCACGTGCTCGGGCAGGACCTGGGCGGCGGGGCGGTGTTCCGGCTGGCGGCGCTGCACCCGCGGGACGTGCTCGGGGTGATCGCGGTCGAGACCGCGCTGGCCGGGTTCGGGTTCGAGCTGCTGACCGACGTGGCGCGCGGCGGGGCCTGGCACATCGGGGTGGTCGCGGCGGAGGGGGTGCCGGAGCTGCTGCTGCGCGGGCGGGAGCGGGAGTTCCTGCGGTACGCGTTCGGCGGGATGGCGGCGGCTCCGGAAGCGATCACCGAGGCGGACCTGGCGGAGTTCGCGCGCACGTACGCCCGGCCCGGCGGGTGGTCGGGGGCGGCCGGGCTGTACCGGGCGGCGCTGCGCGAGGGGGAGGAGCTGCGGGCGCTGGCCGAGGAGCCGGGGGTGCGGGTCCCGGTGCTCGCGGTCGGGGCCGGGACCGGCGGGTTCACGGCGGACACCATGACGCGGGCGGTGGGGGACGTCGTGGACGTGCGGGTGGACGGGGTGGGGCACTGGGTGGCGCTGGAGGCGCCGGAGCGGCTGGCGGAGGTGGTGCTGGGGTTCACCGGCGGCGGGGAGGGCTGAGGCCGGGGGAGCGCTCGTGCGGGGTGACGGCCGGCGCCCCGCGCGAGCGCCACCCCGCATCCGCTACGCGTCCACCGCGTCCGTCCTCGCCGCCGCCGTCACCACCGGGTCGACCGCCCTCGTCGGGTCGACCGGGTCCACCGCCGCCAGCAGCCGCAGCTTCTCGTGCGTCTCGCTCCCCGGCACCGCCGTGTACACCAGCAGCAGGTGCGACTGCACCGGGTCCACCAGGGTCTGGCACTCCAGGTCCAGCCTGCCCAGCGCGGGGTGGTCGAGGCGCTTGCCGCCGTCCGGCTTCAGGCCCACCTCGTGCGCCTCCCACAGCTCCCGGAACTCCGCGCTGCGCTCCAGCAGCAGCCCCACCAGCCGCGCCGCCCTCGAGTCCGGGCCGCGCAACGTCGCCACCTCCCGCGAACCCGCCACGTACACCCGTGACAGGTAGTGGTGGTCCTCCGGCGCGTACAACCTCCGGTACCCGGGATCGGTGAACCACCGGTACCCCAGCGAGCGCGCCGGACCCGTGTACCGGGTCGTGTCACCGGTCAGGGCGACACCCATCGGGGTCTGCCGCAGCGTCTCGCCCAGTTCGGTGACGATCTCCGCCGGGGTGTCGCCCAACCGGTCGAACACCCGCAGCATCCCCGGACTGATGTGCTCCCCGGTGGCGCCCCGCGCGGGCGGGTGATGACCCGCCAGCCGGAACAGGTGGTCGCGCTCGGCGAGCGACAGGTGCAGCCCTTGCGCGATCGAGGCGAGCATCTGCTCGGACGGCTGAGGCCCGCGCTCGCGCTCCAACCGCGAGTAGTAGTCCGCGGACATGTGGCACAGCATCGCCACCTCCTCCCGCCGCAACCCGCTCGTCCTGCGCCGCGCCCCGCGCGCGAGCCCGACGTCCTCGGGCTGGAGCGACTCCCTGCGCCGCCGCAGGAACTCGGCCAACCCGGCCCGGTCGATCACCACGCGCGTCCTCCCCGTTCCCGCCGTCACCCGTTCTTACCGCCTCACCCCACCGCCGAGCCACGGATCGCCGATCCCCCTCTCCCAGCCGGGGATCGCCGATCCGAGGCCCACCGCGCCGTTGCCCGCCTCCGGGAACCGGCCGAACCTCGGTGGCACCGCAGGTCCCGACGAGCACCCGGAGTTGAGCCCAGTGCCGAACGCCATCGACCTCACCCTCCCCGACCTCACCGGACGGCGCGCCCTCGTCACCGGGGCGAGCGACGGCGTCGGCCTGGGCATCGCCGCCAGGCTCGCGGCGGCGGGCGCCGAGGTGCTGCTGCCCGTCCGCAACCAGCGCAAGGGCGAGGCCGCGCTCGCCGAGATCCGCGAGCGGGCCCCCGGCGCCACCGCCTCCCTGCGCCCGCTCGACCTGTCCTCCCTGGACTCGGTCGCCGCGCTCGGCGAGGCGCTGCGCGCCGAGGGCAGGCCGATCCACCTCCTGGTCAACAACGCGGGCGTGATGACCCCACCCGAGCGGCAGACCACCGCCGACGGCTTCGAGCTCCAGCTCGGCACCAACCACCTGGGCCACTTCGCCCTGGTCGCCCACCTGATGCCGCTGCTCAGGGCCGGGCGGGCGCGGGTGACCACGCAGCTGAGCGTCGCGGCGAACCAGGGCGCGATCAACTGGGCCGACCTGAACTGGGAGCGCTCGTACAGCGGGCGGCGCGCCTACAGCCAGTCGAAGATCGCGGCAGGGCTGTTCGGCCTGGAGCTGGCCAGGCGCAGCCGCGCGGGCGGCTGGGGCGTGACCAGCACCCTGTCCCACCCCGGCATCGCACCCACGAGCCTGCTGGCCGCGCGCCCCGAACTGGGCCGGTCGGGCGACACGGCGGGCAGGCGCCTGATCCGCCTGCTGGCGTCCACCGGCCTGCTCGTCGGCACCCCGGACACGGCGGGCCTGCCCGCGCTCCTCGCCGCGACCACCCCGGACCCCGCGCCCTTCTACGGCCCCGGCGGCCCCGGCAACCTCGGCGGCCCACCCGTCGCGCAGGAGCTGTACTCGCGCCTGCGCGACAAGGACGACGAGGCCCGGCGGGTGTGGGAGGTGTCGGAGGAGCTGACTCGGGTGAGCTTCGCGCACGTGTGACGGACGCGTGGCGGGGCCGGCCGCCCAGGGCCGAGCAACCGCACCGCCTCACCCGGACGGGAGAGCTGAACGGGGGCACTCCGCGGGGCCCATCGTGGGCCGCCCGGTGGTGGGGGTGGGCAGGCTCGCGTTGGGTGGGGCGCACCGGCAAGCCGTCGGACGGGAGGTCGGGTGTGGGGAGCGCGTCCTGGTTCGTGGTCCTGCCCGACCTGGTGGGGGCCGGGCGGGTGCTGCGGCGGTTGCCGGGAGGCGCGGTGCTCGTCGCGCACCGGTCCGGGCGGCCCTGGGTCGTCGGGAGCGGGACCCCCGTGTCGCAGGAGGACGGGGTGGTGGTGATCGGGGGCGCCGGGACCGGTGGTGGCGCCGAAGTCGCCGTGCGACTCGGCCTGGACGTGCTCGCGGTTCCAGTCGGCCGGGGCTCCGCGCTCGACCGGGTCCGGGCGGGCAGCTGCCACCTCAGCGCCTCGGTCGACGGGGGCGTCCGGGTCCAGGGCACGGCGTCCGGTCTTCGGCGGGTGTTCCACGCGCGCGTCGACGGCGTCGACCTCGCCTGCGACCGGGCCGACGTGCTCGCCGCCGCCGCGTCCGCGCCCGTCGACGAGGACGTGCTCGCGGCCCTCCTGCTCGGCGACCGGCTCCCGCACCCGCTCGCCGACCTCACGCCCTGGCGCGGTGTCACGGCCGTTCCCGCGGGGAGCGCGCTCGAACTGCGCTCGGACGGCGGCACGCGCACCCGGCGGTGGTGGACGCCGCCCGAACCGGTCCTCGGCATCGAGGACGGGGCCGCGGGGCTGCGGCGAGCGCTGGAGGAGGCGGTGCGGCTGCGCGGGGACGCGGTCACCGCGGGACCGGGTGGGATCGGGGCGGCCGTGCTCGGGCTGCTCGCCGACCGGCGTGGCGCGCTCACCGCGACCGACGCCGCGACCGACGCCGCGACCGACGCCGCGACCGGCAAGGCGACGACCCGCGCCACCGACCTGCCCGCACCGCTGCCGTGCGCGCCACCGGGTCCACTGCCGCGCCTCTGCGGGCACGGCGCCGACGAGGTCGCCGGGGCGCCCGTCGAGTACCTGCACGACCTGGCCCGCCGCAACCCGCGCGCCGCCTGGCAGCACCTCGCCGCGCACCGAGCACGCCACCGGTGGGCGGTCGCGGACGTGCTGCGCGGGTTCGCCGACCGGCGGGACCACCGCGCCTGGCTGCTCGACCAGGCCCGCTCGCTGCACGACGACGCCGTCCCGCCACTCGGCTGGGGCGCCCCGCCCAGGCTGCCGCCGTGGGTGAGCGTCGAGGCCGCCGCCGGGGTCGCTGCGCTGCTGCGCGCCCACAGCGACGCCGCACCGCTCGCGCCCCAGCGAGGTCGGCACAGCCACCTCCACCGGGTCAGGGCCGTCGCGGCGTCCTGCCGGGTCGCGGCGCAGGTCGGCGGGGGCGAGTTCCCGTTCCTGGACGACCGGGTGGTCGAGGCCTGCCTCGCGGTCCGGGCCGAGCAGCGCGGGGCCCCGTGGACGCGCGCGCCGCTGCTCACCGCCGCCGTCCCGGACGTGGCGCAGCCGCGCGAGAACCGGACAGCCGCCCACCCAGGGGGGGACCGGCTCGACGAGCTGGTCGAGGACTCGCCCCTGACCGCCCTCGGCGTCGTCGACCCCGACGCCGTCCGCGCCCAGCTCGCCGTGCCCGAACCGCGCTGGGCGACCGCCCTCGCGCACACCCTCGCCGTCGCGGCCTGGCGACCGGGCGGAGCGCACGAGCGGCCATGACGGCGACCCGCCCCGGACCCCCGCCCCGGACCCCCGCTCCCGGCCGTCAACTAGCGTTCACGCCCGGACTGCGGTTCTCCTGGAGGTCGGTGCGGTGGTGGGTCCGGTGGTCGGGGCGGGTCGCGGGCGGCGGGAGCGGGTGGCGCGCTGGGTCGGGTGGCACGCGCTCGTCGCGGTGGCGGGTGGCGCGCTCTTCTTCGCGTTCCCCCCGCACGGCCTGTGGTGGACCGCGATCCCGGCGTTCGCCGCGCTCTGGACCGCCCTGCGCGGCGTCCGCGCCCGCCGCGCGTTCGGGCTCGGCCTCACCTTCGGCCTCGCCTTCTTCCTGCCGCACCTGCTGTGGCTCAACGACTTCCTCGGCCGCGAGTACGGCGTCGGCCCGTGGCTGCTGCTCTGCGCGGTCATGGGCCTGTACAGCGCCGCCGCCTGCGCGTTCGTGCCGCTGGTCTCCCGGCTGCCCGCCGCCCCGGTGTGGGGCGCGCTGCTGTTCGTGCTCCAGGAGACCCTGCGCGGACTGGCGCCGTTCAACGGGTTCCCGTGGGGCCGGGTGGCGTTCGGCCAGGTCGACGGGCCGTTCCTGGCGCTCGCCGCGCTCGGCGGGGCCCCGCTGGTGTCGGTCGCGGTCGTGGTCACCGGGTTCGGGCTGGCCTCGCTCGCCACCGCGCCCCGCAGGCTGGGGCACGCCTGGGTCGTCGTCCCGCTGGTCGCCGCGCTGGCGACCGCCCCGCTGGTGGGAACCGCCGCCCAGGAGGGCGAGCGCAAGATCGCGGTCATCCAGGGCAACGCCCCCGACATCGGCCTCGGCCTGCTCTACGCGCGCGACACCCTGCGCGCCAACCACCTCGGGGCCGCCGCCGAGCTGGCCGACCGCGTCCGCTCCGGCGAGCTGCCGGAACCGGACCTGGTGGTGTGGCCGGAGAGCTCGGTCAGCGTCGGCGCCGACGACCCTGGCGTCGACCTGGCGGTGCGCGAGCTGGGCGTGCCGAACCTGGTCGGCGCGGTGCGGCGGGTCGACGGGAAGCAGCAGAACGCGATCGTCGACTGGGACCCGGTCGACGGGCCCGGCGAGGTGTACGCCAAGCAGGAGCTGGTGCCGTTCGCCGAGCACATCCCGGTGCGCGACCTGGCCAGGATCATCACCCCGTTCGCCGACACCCCCGACATGGACGCGGGCGGCGAGCCCGGCCTGTTCGACGTCGCGGGCACCAGGATCGGGCTGGGCATCTGCTACGAGCTGGCCTACGACTACGTGCTGCGCGAGTCCGCCGCCCTGGGCGCGCAGCTGATCGTCGCCCCCACCAACAACGCCTGGTACGGGCCCGGCGAGATGACCTACCAGCAGCTCGGCATGGCCCGGCTGCGCGCGGTCGAGCACGGGCGGGCCGTGGTCGTCGCGGCGATCAGCGGGGTCAGCGCGGTGGTCCGGCCGGACGGGACCGTGGCCGAGTCGACCGGCATGTTCACCGAGGACCTGATGGTCGCGGACGTGCCGCTGCGCTCGTCGGTGACGGTCGCGACCCGGATCGGCGGGGTGCTCGGCGGGCTGTTCACGATCGCCGCGCTGGGCGCGATCGCGGCGGGCGCGTGGCTGTCGCGCCGCGAGCGCAAGGCGGCGGTCGAGCGCGTCGACGAGCCCGTCCCCACCCCCTGAAACGGGCGGTTCCCGCCCCCTCGTGAGGGGGCGGGAACCGTTGTGGGGGATGGAGGAGAGGGTTCAGGGGGTCAGACGCGGAAGCGCTCCACCGCCGCGCGCAGGTCGCGGGCCGAGGTGTCGAGCGACTGCGCGGCCGAGGTGACCTCCGCGAGCTGCGCGGTGGTCCGCTCCGTCGCCTGCGCCACGCCCGACGCGTTCGCCGCGATCTCGCCGGACCCGGTCGCCGCGCCCGACACGTTGCGCGCCATCTCGGCCGTGGTCGCGGTCTGCTCCTCGACCGCCGCCGCGATGGTGTTCTGGAACGAGCTGATCTGGCCGATGATCGTGGAGATCTCCGCGATCGCCAGCACCGCCGCGTCCGTGTCCGACTGGATCACCGCGACCTTGCCCACGATGTCCTCGGTCGCCTTCGCGGTCTCCTGCGCCAGCTCCTTGACCTCGTTCGCGACCACCGCGAACCCCTTGCCGGACTCGCCCGCCCGCGCCGCCTCGATCGTGGCGTTCAGCGCGAGCAGGTTGGTCTGCTCGGCGATCGAGGTGATCGCGCCGACCACCGAGGCGATCTCGGTCGACGACGCGCCGAGGCGGGACACGATCGTGGTGGTGGACTCGGCGGTGGACACGGCCTGCGCGGCCACGCGGGCCGCCTCGGCGGCGTTGTGGGCGATCTCCTGGATGGACTGGCCCATCTCGGCGCTGCCGGTGGCCACGGTGCGCACGTTGCCCGAGATGTCCTCGGCCGCGGCCGACACCCGGCCCGCCTGCGCGGCGGTGTCCTGGTTGTTCTGGGACAGGGTGCGCGCGGTGCCCGCGAGGCCGCCCGCGAGCGAGGTCAGCGAGGTCGCCCCGTCCGACAGCGCGGTCACGGCGGCGCGGGTGTTGTCGACGGCCTCGGCGAGCGCCCGGTCGGCCTCGGCGACCTCGTCGCCGCCCTCCGGGGTCGGGGTGGCGGTCAGGTCGCCCTCGGCGACGCGGCGCAGCGCGCCGACCGTGCGGCCCAGCGGGGCGGTGATGCTGCGGGTGACCGCGAACGCCAGCAGCGCGGCCAGCGCGATGGCCGCGACCAGCGCGACCACGACCCAGGTGACCAGGGTCGACGCGGCGGCCTCCGCGGCGGCCTGGTCGGTGGCCAGGCGCTCGGTCAGCTGCCCGATCAGCGCGTTCGTGTCCTCGACGATCGTGAAGTAGATCTCGTAGCCGGGGCCCAGGACGATCGCGTCGCCCTCGTCCACCGCGCCCCGCGCGTACGCGGCGACGGCCTGGTCGTCGGCGGTGAAGTACTTCTTCCAGGAGTCGGAGATCCTGGTGAAGATCGTGCGCTCGGCGTCGGTGAGCCGGTCGGTGGGCACGGAGGCGAGCACGTCGGCCAGCTTGGCCTTGTCGGCCAGGAACCCCGCGCGGTTGGCGCTGCCAGGGGCCACGGCCTCGGCCGGGGTGAGCCTGCGCGCGTCCCAGGCGTAGGCGACCTGCCAGCCGCTGATGTCGGCGTCGTAGAACTTGATCAGATCGGCGGCGCGCACCAGGTCGCGGACCTGCCGCTCCAGCGCGGCCGACGCCTGCTGGTCGCCGACCCCCAGCACGGCGGCCACCGAGGCGCCGCTCAGCACGACGGTGACGGCGGTGAACGCGACGCCGAGGCGGGAGCCGATGCGCAGGCGGCGGAGCTGACCGGAGAACATCCGACCTCCAGGGGCGGTGCGCCGCAGGACGCGGCGGGGCACCGGCTGTAACGGCAGGCGGCGGGGCGGGCTGACGGGTTTTCCAGCCGGGTGGTTCACCTGCGCGGGCGACCGTGGCGGGGGTGGGGCGTGCGGTGGGGCCACCCGTGCGGAGGGCGTTGTGCGGGGGCAACGTCGATGCGGTGCGCGGGCGCAACGGTCGTGGAACCGGTGCGCTGGAGCGGTTCCGGTCGTGCCAACGGGTTCCCACGGGGTCCGTCCTCAAAGGCCGTTGCGCCCGCGCGACGTTCCGGCGTTGCGCCGACACGCCCTCGGGTCCTTGCCACCACCCGCTGCGAAGCAGAATGATCGCCCCCGAGGGGGTGCATCACCATCGGTCCACTACCGCCGAGGGCGCGCGCGGCGCTGGCCCTGCTGGCGCTGCACACCGACGTCCGGCGGGGCGTCGACCGGGTCGCGGCCTCGGGGTCCGGCGGGCTGTTCGTGCTCGGCTGGGACGACACCGTCGCCGAGGTCTGCTCCGGCGGCTACCCGCTGCGCGGCGTCACCGCCACCCCCGAGAACCTGGCCCAGACCGCCAAGATGGACCTCGCCGTGGTGCTCGGCGGCGACGGCCTCGCCGAGATCGTCCGCGCCCACGCCGCGCTCCACCCCCGCTCGAACCACGTCCAGCCCGGCCACGGCGCCCGGCACGCCACCGCCGCGAACACCGCGCGCGACGTCGCCGTCCCGGTGGTCGCGGTCAGCGAGGAGACCGGCGTCGCGACCCTCTACGCGGGCGAGCACCGGGTCGTGCTCACCGAGCCGAGCGCGCTGCTGAGCAAGACCGCCGTCCACGTGCTGCTGCTCGACTCGCGCGTCGGCGACCTGCGCGACCCCGCGCTCGACCCGGCCCGCGCCGACGGGCTGCGCGCCGAGGCGGGCGCCCTGCTGGACGAGCTGGACCTGCTGCTGCTGGAGCTGGGGGAGCACGGCGCGGTCGCGGCCGAGCTGGTCGCCGGGTACCGCAGGGAGCTGGCCGCCGGTCCCGACGAGGGGCGCGCGTCCGCGCCCGGTGACGCCGACGAGTGGTGGGACCACGCGCTCGCGCACGTGGCCGCGCTGCTCTCCGGGACGCCCGGTCCGACCCCGGCCGACCCGACCCTGCCCGAGCTGCGCTTCCGCGACGAGGGGCACGCGCTGGCCTGGTTGGACAAGCGCTGGGCCGCGCTGCTCCGCGCCACCCGGCGGGCGCTGGACGGCGGCGACCACCGCACCGCGCTGCGCAGGCTCACCCTGGCCCTGGACTACTGCTACCGCCGCAAGCCGTGGCGGGACTGGATCGAACCGGCCACCGGCGCCGCGCTCATCGCCAGGAGGGTCGGCGACCGGGCCGCCGAGGCCGCCCTGCTGTCCACCCTCGGCCTGGCGCACCGCGAGCGGCGCGACCACGACGTCGCCGTCGCACTGCTGTCCCTGGCCGACCGGGCGTGGGACGAGCTCGGCGACCCGCGCGGCCGGGCCGTCGCGCTCAACCGGCTCGCCTACGCCCACGCCGAAGCAGGCGCCACCGACCTGGCACTGGGCCTGGCCGGGCAGGCGCTCGACCTCGCGGCGGGTGCCGGTGACCCGAGGTTGGAGGGCGTGGTGCTCAACAACCTGTGCGGCGCGCACCGCAGGGCGGGCGACCTGGTCGCGGCGCTGGCGCACGGCGACCGGGCCGCCGAGGCGTTCCGGCGCGCCGGGCACCACCAGGGCCTCGCCTGGGCCGAGGTGATGCGCGGCAACGTCCACCACGACGCCGGGCGCCACCTGGCCGCCCTGGACTGCTACCGCGCCGCGCTCGCCGTCCGGGACGCGGCCGACGACCGGTACGGGGTCGCGGTGTGCCACCACGACCTGGCCAGGGCGCTGCTCGCGTCCGGCGACCGGGCGGGCGCGCAGGAGCACCTGGACCTGGCGCTGGCGCACTTCGACGCCATCGGCGACCCGCGCGCGGGGGACGTGCGGGAGCTGCTGCGCGAGGCCGCGGGCTGAGCGGCGGAGGGGGAGCGGTGGGGGAGCGGTGAAGGACATCAGGAACGTGGTCAGCGGCGCGGCGCACGTCGTCGTGCAGGCCGGGAACATCGAGTTCGGGCTGCCCGCCCCGCGTCCGCCCATGCAGCTGCCCGGCTGGCAGGGCGCGCTGTTCAACCAGCGGCAGGCCCAGGCGGCGCTGTCCGGGGCGTTACCCGAGGGCGGGGCGGGGCTGCTGTGCGTGTCCGGGCAGCCGGGTGTCGGCAAGTCCGCGCTGGTCGTGCACTGGGCGCGGCGCAACCTGGCGCACTTCCCCGACGGCGTCCTGTACGCGGACCTGCGCGGCCACAACCCGGCCACCACGCCCGCCGAACCCGGCGAGGTGCTCGACCCGTTCCTGCACGCCCTGGGCGTCCCCGGCCTCGGCGGCGTCGAGGACCGGGCCGCCCAGTACCGCAGCGCGCTCAGCGGCAAGCGGGTGCTGGTCGTGCTCGACGACGCCACCAGCGCCGAGCAGGTCCGGCCGCTGCTGCCGGGCGGGCGCTCGGTCGTGGTGGTGACCAGCCGGTCGCGGCTGCGCGGCCTGGTCGTGCGCGACGGCGCCGTCGACGTCCCCCTCGGCCCGCTCTCGCTCGCCGAGGCGGTGGCGCTGATCGTGGAGCGCAGCGACGGCGTGGGCGTGGCCGACGACCCGGCGACCGAGGTGCTGGCCCGGCGCTGCGGCTGCCTGCCGCTGCTGCTGCTCATCGCGGCCCAGCGGATCGACGGCTTCACCTTCTCCACGGCCGCCGAGCTGGCCGGGGAGCTTGCCGAGAAGGCGGTGTTCGCGGTGCTCAGGGACGATGGGGACGTGGTCGGCGTGTCCTACCGCAGGCTCGCGCCCGAGCAGGCGCGGGTGTTCCGGCTGCTCGGGCTGCTTCCCGGCGCCACCGCGACCCCGGAGGCGGTCGTCGCGCTGACCGGGCTTCCGCTCGGGGCCGTGCGGGAGGCGCTCGGGGCGCTGTGCCTGGCGAACCTGCTGGAAGTCGTCGTGGCCGGGCAGCGGTTCCAGCTGGTCAGCCCGCTGCGCGAGTACGCGGCCGAGCGCGCCGACGAGGAGGAGGACGCGCAGGAGCGGTTCGAGGCGGTGTCGCGGGTGCTCGGGTGGCACCTCGCGAGCGCGCTGGCCGCAGACCGGGCGCTGGGAGCCGCGCGGGCAGGTGTCATCTTTTCGGGGTCCGGTCGACCGTTCGCGGATGCGGGCGAGGCGGGCAGGTGGCTCGCCTCCGAGCGGGTCAACCTGGTGGCGTGCGCGCGGCGGGCCGCCGAGCTGGGTGAGCACGGGGTGGCGTGGCGGTTGGCGGTCGCGCTGTTCGAGCACTGCTACCGGGTGAAGGCGTGGGACGACTGGATCACCGTGCACGAGATCGGGCTGGCGTCGGCGCGGGCTTCCGGTGAGGCCGTCGCGGTGGCGCTGGTGCTTGGCGGGCTCGGGGTGGCATTCCGGGAGCGGCGCGAGCACGGGCGCGCGGAAGAGTGCTTCCGGGAGGCGCTGGAGATCCACGAGGGCGTGCGGGACGAGCGCGGCATCGGGTGGGTCGCGATCCGGTACGCGCAGCTGTGCCGTGAGCTGGGGCGCGGTGGTGAGGCGGTGGCGCTGGCGTTTCGGGCGCTCGACGTGGCCGAGCACGGGGGGGACCGGCAGAGGGCCGGGGAGGCGCGCAACAGCTTGAGCGGGCTGCACCGGGAAGCCGGGCGGACGGCCGAGGCGCTGGCTCGCGCGCAGGAGGCGCTCGTGGACTTCACCGCCGCGGGGTCGGCGCGGAGCGTGGCGTGGGCGCGGCTCAGCGCGGCGAACGCGCTGCGGGACGCGGGGCGGTTCGCCGAGGCGGTGGAGCTGTACGCGCTGGTGCGCGAGGCGCGGCGGGCGCCGGGGGAGGAGTACGGGCTGGCGCTGGTGCTCGCGGAGTTGGGGTACGCGCGATGCCTGTCCGGTGACGTGGCGGTCGGGCTGGCGGAGCTGCGGGAGGGCTTGGCGCTGCTCCCCGAGGCGGACGCCGTCCGCGAGCGGGTCCTCGGCTGGATCGAGCGCTTCACCGCCCCCGACGAGGCCGACCCGACCGGTGACCGGCCTGGCCCGTGACCGACCCGGCCCGTGACCGACCCGACCCGTGACCGACCTGGCCCGTGACCGACGGGCGCCCCCACGACCGGGGCGCCCGTTCGGGCGTCAGTGCTGCTCGCCCTCACGCCGGGTGAGCACCACGGGCCCGTCCTCGGTGATCGCGACGGTGTGCTCGGAGTGGGCCGTGCGGGAGCCGTCCGCCGAGCGGATGGTCCAGCCGTCCTCGTCGTAGACGATCCGGTCCGTCGTGCGCGCCAGCCACGGCTCCAGGGCCAGCGTCAGACCGGGCCGCAGCTTCAGCCCACGGCCGCCCTTGCCCTTGTTGGGCACGTGCAGGTCCTCGTGCATGGTCCGCCCGATGCCGTGGCCGCCGAACTCGGTGTTCACCTTGTACCCGAACTCCGCCGCCACCGCGCCGATCGCGGCCGAGATGTCGCCCAGCCGGTTGCCGGGGCGCGCCGCGTCGATCCCGGCCTCCAGGGCGACCTCGGTGGCGCGGATGATCCGCTGGTCCTGCTCGTCCGGGGTGCCGACGATGACCGTGCGCGCCGAGTCCGCGACCCAGCCGTCGATGCTGACGGCGATGTCGGCGCTGAGCACGTCGCCGTCGCGCAGGGCGTAGTCGTGCGGCAGGCCGTGCAGGACGGCGTCGTTGACGGACAGGCAGATGACGTTGCGGAACGGCCCCTCGCCGAAGGAGGGCGCGTAGTCCCAGTAGCAGGACTCGGCCCCGCGCTGCTTGATCAGGCCGCGCACGTGGTGCTCGATGTCCATCAGGTTGACGCCGACGTCGGCCAGGTTCCCCACCTCGGTGAGCACCTCGGCGACGAACCGCCCGGTCACGTGCATGCGGTCGATCTCCGCAGTCGTCTTCAGCTCGATCACTTGATACCCTCGCGTCGTGTCAATGCCGGTATTTCTATACCGGCACTTTAACACGGGTGCGGTATAGAAATACCAACCGGCGGGACGGGGGCGCGCCGCCGGGCTCGCCCCACCCGGACCGGTCGGCGCGGCCCTCGGCACCTGGCACGGCCTGCCGCCCTCGGTGCTGCCGTTCGCCTGCCTGCTGCCGCCGCGCGCCCTGCGGTTCTCGCCGCTGCGCGCCGAGACCACCCCCTAGACCCCCAACCCCCCGATCACCCGCACCACCTCGGCCGCCTCGCCCCAGGACAGCGTGAACCCCGCCCCGCCGTGCCCGTAGCACGCCACCACCGGCAGTCCCCGCCCCGGCACGACCTCCAGCCGCACCCGTGGCCGCGCCGGGCGCAGGCCCACCGCGCGCGACACCACCGGGCACCCGGCCAGCTCCGGCGCCAGCGCGGTCGCCCTGCGCAGGATCGCCGCCTCGACCTCAGGGTCCGGCTCGGTGCCCCACTCGCCCACGTCGCCGGTCCCGCCGCACACCACGTCCCCGTCGCGCGGCACCACGTACGTCAGCCCACCGGGGTTGTCGTCGTCGGTCACCCAGCGGGTCAGGCCGGGGTTGGCCAGGCGCACCACCTGGCCCCGGATCGGGTGAACCTCCGCATCGCCCAGCAGCGCCCCCGAGCCCAGCCCGGCCGCGACCACCACCGCGTCGAACCCCGCGCCCACGTCCTCCGGCTCGACCAGCTCGGCCGTGCGGAACACCACGCCCCGCCGCTCCACCCGCGCCCGCAACCAGCCCAGGTACACGTCCGTCACCGCCACCGGCAGGGTCACCACGACCCCCCGCGCGCCCTCCGGCACCTCCGTCGCGTCCGCCTCCCGCCACGCGGGCACGGCCGCCGTCCACGACCGGTCGGGGTCGGGCCTGCGGGACAGGACGGTGCCGGTGCGCAGCCGCACGCCCGTCGCCGGGTCCGCCGCCAGCGCGGCCAGCCGCTCGCCGGTCGCCCTCCCGGACTCCAGCACCCGCTCGGAGCTGCCCACGGCGTGCGGGAACCAGATCGCGGCGGCCACCGACGACACCGACCCCGCGTGGTCCGCCCCGGCCACCACCTCGACCCCGTGCCCGGCCGCCGACAGCTCGTGCGCCACCGTCAGCCCGACCACCCCGGCGCCGATCACGGCGATTCGCCCCATGCCCGGCGACCCTACCCGCGCGCCACCGCGGACCAGCCGCCCCGCGCGGACCGGCCGCCCAGCGCCGTCAGGCAGGCGGTTCCCCCGGCAGGTGGTTCACGCACACCGGCCGCAGCTCGCGCAGGATTGCGTACGCCAGCGTCGCCAGGTCGTCCACCTGGTCCCCCGCGAGGTGGTCGAACAGGTTGGCGCGCAGCGCCGTCGCGTAACCGGGCGCGCACTCGGCGACCTTGCGCTCGCCCTCCCCGGTCAGCCTGGCCTGGGTGTACCGGCCGTCCGCCGGGTCGGGGTTGCGGGTGATCCAGCCGCGCTTCTCCAGCCGCGCCACGATCCGCGACAGGTGCGAGGCGGTGACGCCCGCGCTGTCGGCGAGCTGGCTCATGTGCAGCACCTTCTCGGTGCTGGTGGAGAGCCACCACAGGACCTGGTACTCGCTGTGGCTGATCCCGGCGTCCCGCTGCAGGTGCGCGTCGAGCGCCGCCGGGAGCCAGGTGGT
Organism: Actinosynnema mirum DSM 43827; assembly: GCF_000023245.1. GTDB lineage: Bacteria > Actinomycetota > Actinomycetes > Mycobacteriales > Pseudonocardiaceae > Actinosynnema > Actinosynnema mirum. The sequence goes on along the minus strand of NC_013093.1, from coordinate 4,917,991 downwards.
CACGCCCAGCAGCAGCGCCCACGCGCGCTGCTCGGCCACGTCCAGCGGCTTCGGGGCTTCCTCGCTCGGCACGACCGAACCCTATCAAGCCATCATTTGACATGGAAAGTGATTGGGGTATCGTCACTTTCCGCGGAAAGAGTTTCCGTGGAAAGTGACCGCCTGCCGGGGTGGTCGAGCGGCCCACCGGGGCCGGGAACCGAGGAGAGAGCCATGCGCGCAGCGCGCTACCACGAGTACGGCCCCGCCGACGTCCTCACCGTGGACGACGACGTCGTCGAGCCGCACGCCGGACCGGGCGAGGTCCGGATCGCCGTGGGCGCGGCCAGCGTCAACCCGGTCGACTGGAAGGTCCGCGCCGGCTACCTGCGCAAGCTCTTCGACCTGCCCGTCGAGCAGCAGCCGCCCGGCATCGCGGCCTTCGCCATCGACCTGCCCGCCATCCCCGGCCGGGACGCCGCGGGCGTCGTGGACGAGGTCGGCGAGGGCGTCACCGGCGTCGCGGTCGGCGACCTCGTCTTCGGCCTCGGCGGCCTCGGCGGCGCCACCGCCGAGCACGCCGTGCTGTCCGCCTGGGCGCGCGTGCCGTCCACCTGGACCGTCGAGCAGGCCGCCGCCGCGGGCCTGGCCGTGGTCACCGCCGGGGGAGCGCTCGACGCGCTCGGCGACGTCAAGGGCCGCACCGTCCTGGTCGAGGGCGCGGCAGGCGGGGTCGGCAGCGCCGCCGTGCGGCTCGCCGTCGCGCGCGGCGCTGCCGTCATCGGCACCGCCGGCGAGCGCAACCACGCCTACCTCGCCGAGCTGGGCGCGACGCCCACCACCTACGGCGAGGGCCTGGCCGAGCGGGTCGCGGCGCTCGGCGGCGCCGACCTCGTCGTCGACGCGGCGGGCTCCGGCTCGCTCGCCGACCTCGTGGCCATCGCGGGCGGCCCCGACGCGGTCGTCACCGTCGCCGACCAGGTGAACGCGCCCGCGCTGGGCGTGCGCTCCCTCGGCGCCGAGAACAACCCGGCGCTGCTGGCCGAGGCCGCCGAGCTGGGCGAGCGCGGCGGGTACGCGCCGCACGTGTCGCGCGTGTTCGGGCTGGAGGAGGTCGCGCAGGCGCACGCCCACGTCGAGGAGGGCCACGTGCGCGGCAAGGTCGTCGTGCGGATCTGAGTTCCCCTAATGCGTTCACGGTGGTGAACAATGGTGTTCACCACCGTGAACGCGAGTGCGCCGAACGAGTTTCCATTGCCTCGCCGGAAAAGCTGCGCTACGGTCCCCATTACCGCGCTTCTCCGCTGTTTACGCAGTTCAGAGACGTGAACATGGGGTGCGGACAGCGTTTTTCCGGGTGCTCGCAAGGAGGCGTGCATGGGTTCGCGCAACCGATTAAACCTTTCTCCCCATTCGTGGAGAGTGCTCTCCGCGGTGGGTGCGGTGGGGGCTCTGGTGGTCGCGCTGGTGGCCTGGCCGAGCGCCCCGCCCGCGTCGGCCGCGGTGAGCGCTGGCACGTACGTGGTCACCAACGGCGGCAGCGGGCAGTGCCTCGACTCCGGCGGCGGCGCGAGCGGGTCGCAGCTGACGCAGGCGTCGTGCGGCGGCTCCGCCGGCCAGCGGTGGACCCTCGCGGCGGTCAGCGGCGGCTTCCGGATCACCTCGGCGGCGGGCCTGTGCGCCGGGGTGCGGGACGACTCCACGTCGGCGGGCAAGGTCGTGGAGCAGGTCGCGTGCGGCAGCACCGGCAGCCAGACCTGGACCCTCGTGGAGAGCGGCGGCAACCACCGGGTGGTCAACGCCAACGGCGGGAAGTGCTTGAACACCAAGGACAACTCGACCGCGTCGGGCGCCCCGGTGCAGACCAACTCGTGCGACAGCGCGGCCACCAAGCAGTGGTCGTTCACCACCTCGGGCGGCGGCACCCCGACCACCACCACGACCACCGGCGGCGGCGGCCCCACGACCACCACCACCCCGCCGCCCGGCGGCGGCGTCGGCGACGGCCCGTGGCCGGGCGACACCGGCAGCGTGCACCAGACCACCACGAAGAACGCGGGCACCTTCTTCGACGGCGGCCTCAAGCGCTACTACGGCATCGGCGACGGCGGCCAGGGCGAGAGCCAGGACCCGATGTTCGTCGTCGCCAACGGCGGCACGATCCAGAACGTCATCATCGACGCGCCCGCCGGTGACGGCATCCACTGCGAGGGCTCCTGCACGATCCGCAACGTGTGGTGGAACGACGTCGGCGAGGACGCGGCCACGTTCAAGTCCGCCAGCTCCTCGGCGACCTACCTGGTGGACGGCGGCGGCGCGAAGTCCGGGACCGACAAGGTGTTCCAGCACAACGGGGCCGGGACGCTGACCATCCGCAACTTCCAGGTGCACAGCTCCGGCAAGCTCTACCGGGCCTGCGGGAACTGCTCCACCTCGTACCAGCGGCACGTGGTGCTGGACGGGGTCACCGCGCGCTCGACCAAGGTCCTGGTGGGGATCAACACCAACTGGGGCGACACGGCCCGGTTCTCGCGGGTCACGGTCTACGGGAGCACGACGGTGTGCGAGAAGTACCAGGGCGTGCCGAAGGGCAGCGAGCCCAAGAAGATCGGCGAGGGGGCGGACGGCAAGAACTGCCTGTACCAGCCCTCGGACATCACCCAGCGGTAGCCGACGGACCGGGGGCCGGGGGCCGGGGGCGACGTCGGCCCCCCGGTCCCCGGCCCCCGCCGTCACGCGGCGGCGCGCACGGCGGCCTCGGCGACGGTGGTGGCGACCTGGCACACGTCGACGTCGAACCGGCCCTGCCGGACCTGCACGCCCGCCACGCCCCGCTCCAACCGCACGAGCACCGCGCACGCCGTTCCCTCGCGCGGGTTCATCGCCACCCGGTGCGCCTCCCGGCCCGCGACCTGCACCTTCGTCGTGCGGTCGGGGGCGGTCCGGCTCAGCGCGAACCCGTCCGGCGCGGCCCAGAACACCTCGGCCGTGAACAGCCCGGAGCCCTTGCCCTCGTTGTGGTTGGTGTAGACGCACGAGGTCGCGAAGCCCTCGTCCGGCAGCCGCAGGGTCGGCACGACGTCCCTGGGGTGCCTGACCTGCTCGGGGAACGCCGCCCAGCCCAGCGCGCACGGGTCGAACGGCGCGCCGACGGCCGCCGCGTCCGGTGGCACGGGGTGCGCGCCCAGGACCACCGGGGCCGTGGCCACCCGCTTCGCGGGCGGCGGCTCCTCGCCCATCGCCGCCAGGACCTTCCCGGTGCTCTCGTCCAAGCCGGAGCAGCTCAGCGACTTCACCTGCACGGTCTGGAGCTGGAGGTAGCGCAGCACCAGCTCGCTGCTCTCGTTCACCAGCGGCAGCCCCGCCTGCCAGGCGAACTCGTTGCGGCACCCGGTCGCCAGCTTCTCCTTGACCACGTCACGGCCGCCCATGACGACCACCTCGGCGTTGTCCGGCCGGTTGCCGACGGGGTCGCCGCCGATCAGGAAGCTCACCTCGATCCGCTGGCCGCCACCGCGCCCGACCTCGACCACGCACGTGTTCGTGCCCAGCGGCTTGTCGATCCGCGCGCCGGGGGAGTCCAGCAGCGCCGAGGCGGGCACGCACGGGTCCAGGGTCGCCAGCGCCAGCTCGGGCGAGCTCCGCCCCTCGCCCGCCACGGGCAGGTCGGACCACAGCGCGGCGGTCGACTCCAGGTAGCTCCGCCCGGCCCCGCACAGGTCGACCCCCGGCGTGCCGCCGCCGTGCATCCCGAACTCGACCAGCGGGGTCACCAGCCCGCGCGAGGACTCGGGCAGGCCCAGCTCCTCGTCGACGTCCAGGTAGAACGAGCACTTCGTGTCCTTGGCCACCAGCGCGGTCCGCCCGGCGACCTGCTCCGGCGCGCCCCGCGCCCGGCCGTTGGCGGCGTTGGCGGCCAGCGTCAGCTGCACCTCGTACTTCAGCTCGCCCGCGCCCTCGCCGACCGCGACCACCGCCCGGCAGGTGCCGAGCGCCGTCGCGGGCAGCACGAGCTCGGTCCGGGAGCCGGGGAACGCCTTCGCCATCGCGGGCTCGTCGTAGAGCAGCCCGCAGGCGTCGACGGCGCGCAGGTGGGCGTAGGCCACGGCGAGCGGCCGGTCCTCCTCCTCGACCTGCTCCACGATCGCGGTCCCGCCCGCGCCGACGCGCTGGTCGGGCGGCACGGGCACAGCCCTGGAGCCCACCACGCTCGTGCAGGCGGCGATGGGCAGCAGCAGCGCCGCCGCGACCAGCGCGCCCGGCCTCCCGCGCGACCGACGACGTGCTTCTGTCCCTCGTGCGACGATCAAGTCGACCCCCCGGTCGGAGCTGTGCCGTGAACCCTGGCGGCGCTCCCGTGACCGGGCCCGCGCCGCGCACGAAGCTAGCAACGCGGGCCGCCCGGCGCGGGTGTTTCGCCCGAGTCCGCCGGAACCGGTCACGATCCGTCCTCAGTGGACGCCCCCCGCCCCTGCGCGCCTCCCGCAGCGTCCGGCGCGGCCGTCCGCCGGGGGAGCGGCGCGTCACCGCACGCGGGTCAACCAGCGGTCTTGACGATCTCCGCGGCGACCGCCGCGCTCACCGCGCACGGGTCCACCGGGAACTTGTCCTGCCACAGCTCGACCCTGGCCGTGCCGCTGCCCAGCGCCACGACCGTCTCGCACGTCGGCTTCCCGCCCCGCTTGGTCGAGGCCAGGCTCGTGCCCGCCCTTCCCGCCAGGTCCACCCGCTGAACCCCCGGCTTGGCCGCCTCCGCCGCCAGGTCGAACGCGCCGGGCGCCCACCACTGCACGATCGCGCTGAACACGGCGGGCCTGGCTCCGGAGCCCGGTTCGCCGGGGGTGATCGAGATCGAGTCGCTGTTGGAGTAGTCGCAGCCGGTGGCGAAGGTGCGATTCGGGCGCAGCGGCAGCGGCTTGGTCCGCTGCGGGTGCCTGACCTGAGCGGGGAACGCGTCCCAGCCCTTGCCGCCGATGTCGCACGGGTCGAAAGGCGCGCCCACGTCCTTCGCCGCGGGTGCGGCGGCCAGGTCGCCCAGCCGCACCCGCGCGCCCGCCGGGTTCGGGTCCACCTCCCCGGACGGCGGGACGATCCTCGGCAGCAGCTTCTCGGCGATCGGCTTCGCCTCGGCGCACAGCGCGCCGACGGTGAGGTGGACCACCTGCATGGACGGGGTGCCCGCGAGGGGGGAGGTGCTGTCGTCCACGAACGCGCCCTCGGGCTGCCAGGCCGCCGCGTACCTGCACTTGCCCCGGTACTCGTCGATGCCGACCCGGATGCCCGCGACGTCCACCGGGTCGTCCTGGCTGCCCAGCTTGACCCTGGGGTCCTTGCCCACTCCGAAGGCGACGTCGACGGTGGGCTTGTCCTTGCTGCCGGGAATCAGCTCGCACCCGGCCATGGCGCCTGCCCTGGGGCGCAGCGTGCCGCCGGGATCGCCCTCCAGGGCGATGGCCGCCAGCGCGCACGGGTCCTCGGTGGCCAGTTCCAGCGCGGGGGTGGTGCGCCCGCCGCCGATCAGCGGGAGGTCCTGCCACAGCGCGGCCGTGGCGGTCAGGTACTTCCTGGCGGTCTCGCAGGCGAGCTGGTTCGCGCCCAGCTCGAAGCTGAGCACCGTGAGGTCCAGGACGGCCGCGTCCCGCTCGTCCCCGACCAGGCCGAGCCGGTCGTCCACGTCGATCTCCATCGAGCAGCTGCCCCTGTCCTTCCGCGCGTCGCCCTCCCCGAGCCGGGTGGACACCGGCAGGCCGTTGATCGTCTCGGCCGTCCGGTCGTCGTCCGGGTGCTTGGGGCCCAGCGCCAGCCACAGGTCGAACCCGCCGCGCTTCTCGGCGCCCACGGCGACCTTCAGCTTGCAGCCCGCCAGATCGAACAGGTCGGGCATCAGCGAGGACGGGGTGTCCTGGCCGAACAGGGTGGTCACGGCGGTCTCGTCGTAGAGCAGGCCGCACACGTCGATGTTGCGCAGCTTGGTCAGCGCGGCGGAGAGCCGCGTGTCGATCGAGGCGATGGCGGGCTGCGCGGGCAGGACCTTCAGCGCGCTGTCCACGGCGGGCGCCTCGGCGGCGGGCACGGCCCGCGAGTCCACGACGGTGGTGCAGGCGGACAGGAGCGTCAGCGCCGTGGCCGCGAAGGCGGCTCGGCGCACGGCGGACGGCATGGTGGTACGTACCCCCTGGTCGGCTCGGGTGAGCGGACCAGCGGTCCGCCCCGGTGGGCGGCCCTCCCCGGCCGCCGCACCCGGCGGCGACGCCGGATGGCCCGCACACCCTGCTGCTCGCCCCGGAGCGAAGTCAACCCAAAAGGGTGACAGGACCACGCAGAGTGGTCCTGCCACCCTTTTAGGAGCGGTCGAGCCTCGTGCCCGCGCCTCAGCCCGCCGTGCAGCTCACCGCCGGGGACGCGGGCGGCTCGCCCGCCCCGTTGAACCCGAAGTTCGTGCTCCCGCCGGCCTGGATCGTGCCGTTGTACCCCTCGTTCGACACCACCACCGTGCCGCTGTTCTGGTTCAGCTTGCCGTTCCACGACGACGAGATCGTCTCGCCCCCCGTCGCCGTCCAGCTCACCGTCCAGCCGCTCACCGGCGCGCCACCGGGGTTGCGCACCACGACCTCGCCCTGGAACCCGTTCGGCCACGAGTTGGTGATCGTCAACGTCGCCTCGCAGCCGCCGGGGCCGGAGGGGGCCTGCGACTCCTCCTCCGACTCCTCGGTCTCCGTGGGCGTCGAGACCCTCGGGGTGATCTGGCGCGAGTACGCCGTGGTCGTCGTCGGGGGCTCGCTGCTCGACGGGTCGGGCGCGGCCTGCGTCGACGCGCCCTTGTCGTCCGAGGTGGTGGACAGCGCGAAGCCCAGCACCACGCCGCCCGCGAGCAGCGCGCCCGCGATGCCCGCCCAGGCCATCGGGCGCAGCGACAGCTGCCTGCGCACCGCCAGCATCATCGTCCGGCCACCCTGCGGCGCGGCGGCGGCGGGCGGCGTGGGCGCGGGAGCCGGGGGAGCGCCCGGAGCGGGCAGGGTGCGCGCGGCGGGCGGCAGCGGCTTGCCCTCGGCGGTGGCCTGGAGCATCTGGCGGGCCTGCGCCATGGTCGGGCGGTGGTCGGGCTCGCGGGCCATCAGCAGCACCAGCACGTCCGCCAGGGGACCGGTGGTGCGCGGCGGGGTCACCTCGCCCTTCGCGGCGCGGCGCAGCAGGGCGTACGGGTTGTCCTCCAGCCTGCCGAACGGCGGGTGCCCCTCGACGGCGGTGTACAGGGTCGAGCCCAGCGAGAACACGTCCGACGCGTGCGAGGCCGACTCGCCCGACGCCACCTCGGGCGCCAGGAACGCCGGGGTGCCCACGACCTGCCGCGCGTCGGTGACCGTCCCCTCGCCCACGGCCCGCGCCACGCCGAAGTCGGTGATCTTGACGTCGCCGTCGTCGTGCGAGATCAGGATGTTGTACGGGGTGACGTCCCGGTGCACGATGCCCGCCTGGTGCGCGGCGGTCAGCGCCGAGGCCACCAGCCCGCCGATGCGCGCCACCTCGCCGGGCGGCAGCGGTCCGCGCTCGTCCAGCAGGGCGCCGAGGCTGTGCGAGGGCAGGTACTCCATCACCAGGCACGGGGTGCCGTCGTGCTCCACGACGTCGTGCACGGTGATCGCGTTGGGGTGCCGCAGCCGGGTCGCGATGCGGCCCTCGCGGGCGATCCACGCGCTGGAGTCGGCCGACCGCACCGACTCCTCCAGGAGCTTGACGGCTATGACGCGGTCCTGCTCCTCGTCCCGCCCCCGCCAGACGACCCCCATCGCCCCTTGCCCGACCAGCGACTCCAGCCGGTAGCGACCGGCGATCAGCTCTCCCGCGTGTGGCACGGGCCGACGGTACCGAGTCACCGGGTGTAGGGGCCACCCGACTGGGTGATAGCGGGAGGGGGCGCCGGGGTGCCGGGGGCATCTCCGGACACTCCGGAAAGCGCTTTCCGCAACCCGGCGGGACAACCCCCGACCGGGAGACCGGGTCCCGACCGGGGGTCGCCGCGCCGCGTGTCCCGAGCGTCGCGGAAGACGTCGCACCGCAGGTCACGCGCGCCGCGCCCCCGCCTCAGCCGTCGAACGCCACCCGCTCGTCCAGCAGCGAGCTGACGTCCCCGGACACCTCCTCCGCGTCCTTCCCCCGCCGGAACACGATCGCGGGCCCGCCCCCGCGCACCGCGACCGACGTCCCGCCGACCACGCACACCTGCGCTCGCCCGTCCCCGGACACCCGCAGGTGCGTGCCCTCCCGCAGCCCGAGCACCGGGACGTCGTTCTCCTCCAGGAACTCCAGCAGCCTGGTCTCCCGCGTCTCGCCCATGTGCGTGCTGGTCGGGTCCGCGTCGATGAAGTGCGGGTTGATCTGGAACGGCACCAGCCCCAGCGCCGCGAACGACCCCGGCTCCACGATCGGCATGTCGTTGGTCGTCCGGATGGTCGGCGCGGTGATGTTGGTGCCCGCGCTGGCGCCCACGTACCGGGTCGTCCCGGCGCGCACCGCCTCGCGGATCGCCACGTCCAACCCCTGCCTCTGCAGGGAGCGCAGCAGCCGGAACGTGTTGCCGCCGCCGACGACGACCGCGCCCGCCGACGCCACCGCCGCCACCGGGTCGGCCTCGCGGTGCAGACCCCGCAGGGTCACGCCCGCCGGGGCGAACGCGTCGGCGACCTTCGCGGTGTACGCGTCGTGGTCGGCGAGCGCGTGGGGCACGAAGAGCGCGTCCTCGACACCGGCGAGGAAGTCGCGGATCTCGGGCAGCGCGTGGGCGTAGGGACGCCCGCCGTGATTGGTCGAGTTCGAGAAGAGCAGCAGGTCCACGCGCCGAAGTTTACGGATTGGCAACCGGGGGGGCTGGATTACGGCTGATGGAGCATTTACGGTTCATCCCGATGACAGGAAAGCCTTCCCGATTATCGGGAAGCCAACCGCCCGGAGGGACCCCCTGTGGCTGACGAGCTGCTCACCGTCCAGCGTGCGCTCGACGTGCTCTCGCTGTTCTCTGCGACCGAGGACACGTGGGGCGTCAGCGACGCCGCGCGCCGCCTCGGCCTGGGCACCTCCCAGGTCCACCGGGTCATGGCCACCCTCGCCGGGCGGGGCTTCCTCGTCGCCGACAAGCGCACCCGGATGTACCGGCTGGGACCCGCGCTGATCGGCCTCGGCCACCTGGCCGCCGAGTCCGACGCCAACCGGCAGATCGCGCTGCCGGTGCTCAACCGGCTGTCCGCCCTCGTGGGCAGGTCCGCCGTGTTCAACGTGCGCCAGGGCTCCCGCTACGTGCTCGCCGCCGCCGCCGACGCGCCCGGCGACCTGCGCTGGGAGCTCACCCTGGGGCGCAGCTACCCCTGGTACGGGGGCGCGGCCGGGCACGCGATCTTCGCGTTCCGGCCCCAGGAGGAGATCGACGCGCTGATCGCCTCCGGCTTCGACGAGTCGACCGAGACCGGCCCGCACGACGCCACCACCCTCCACAGCCTGCACGCCGCCGTGCGGGAGCGGGGCTTCGCCACCTCTACCGGTGAGGTGAACCCGCACGTGACCTCGGTCGCCGCTCCCGTCAGATCCGGGAGCGAGATCACGGGCTGCATCGCGGTCCTCGGCGTGACCCACCAGGTCGCCGCCACCCCTGAACTCGTCGGCCACCTGCTCACGGCCGCCGCCGAACTGTCCGACGCCCTCAGCCGGACAGCGTGAGAGGAGACCTCCGTGTCCCTTGACTCCTCGAAGGACCCCGCGACACCGACCACCGGTGACGCCCCCGAGAAGCACCCCAGGGCTTTCGAGCCCATCACGTTCGTGATCATCGCCCTGCTCAGCGTGCTCGGCGCGATCATCGGCCTGCACATGATCACCACCCTGGGCGTCTCGCCCAACACCTCGGTGATCGGCGCCCTGGTCGCCATGGTCGTGGGCCGCTTCGCCTTCCTGGGCCTGGCCAGGATGCGCAGCGTCCACCGCCAGAACCTCGCCCAGTCCGCGATCTCCGGCTCCACCTTCGCCGCCGCGAACTCGCTGCTGATCCCGATGGCGATCCCGTTCGTCTTCGGCAAGCCCGAGCTGGTCTGGCCGATCTTCATCGGCGCGGGCCTCGGCCTGGCGATCGACGTGTGGATCCTCTACCGCGGCTTCGGCTCCTCGTTCCTGCCCGCGCACGCCGCGTGGCCGCCCGGCGTCGCCGCCGCCGAGACCATCAAGGCCGGTGACTCCGGCGGCCGTCAGGCCAAGATCCTGGCCGTGTCCGGAGTGCTCGGCTTCGGCGCCAGCTTCGCGGGCCTGCCGATGTCCGCCGCCGGTGTCGCGCTGATCGGCAACGTCTGGGCGCTCGGCATGTTCGGCGTCGGCCTCCTGGCCGCGCAGTACGCGCCGGTGCTGTTCAACGTCAAGCTGGCCGCGCTCTACGTGCCGCACGGCGTGATGATCGGCGCCGGCCTGGTCGCCCTCGTCCAGGCAGCCCTGCTGCTCCTCGGCCGCCGCTCGAAGAAGTCCGAGGCCAAGGGCCCCCGTGGGGAGGGCGCCGAGGAGAAGAAGGCCGCCGCAGCGAAGGCCGACGGTTCCAGCGCGGTCCTCGAAGACGATCCGTCCATGGTGGACACCGTCACCATCGGCAAGCTCCGCCGCGCCTTCTCCACCGGCTACCTCCTCTACGTCGGTGGCGCCGCGGTCCTGGCAGTCCTCGCCGGGGTGTACTCCGAGCTCTCCGTCCCCGCCCTGATCGGCTGGGTCCTGTTCGCCGCGTTCGCCGCGATCGTGCACGAGATCATCGTCGGTCTGGCCGCCATGCACGCGGGCTGGTTCCCCGCCTTCGCCGTCACCCTGATCTTCCTGATCGTCGGCCTGTTCCTGGGCTTCCCCCAGGTTCCGCTCATGGTCCTGGTCGCCTACTGCGCCGCCACCGGCCCCGCGTTCGCCGACATGGGCTACGACCTCAAGGCGGGCTGGCTCCTGCGCCGCTCGCACCGCCCGTACAGCGCCTTCGAGCTGGAGGGCCGCCGCCAGCAGCTCCTCGCCAGCGTCATCGGCTTCGCCGTCGCGGTCGGCGCCGTGGCCCTGCTGTGGCAGAGCTACTTCACCAACGGCGACATCCCGCCCGTGTCGAAGGTCTACGCCGACACCATCAAGGCGGGCCTCGGCGACCCCGAGGTCCTGCGCAACCTCCTGATCTGGGCCATCCCCGGCGCGATCATCCAGCTCATCGGCGGCCCCAAGCGCCAGATCGGCGTCCTGCTCGCCACCGGCCTCCTGGTCGCCACCCCGAACGCCGGCTGGCTCGTCCTCGCCGCGCTCGCCCTGCGCGTCATCTGGGTCCGCAAGCGCGGCCCCGAGGGCGAGAACGACGCCGCCCTGGTCGGCGCGGGCCTCATCGCGGGCGACTCGATCAACTCCGTCGGGAGGATCTTCCGTGGCTGACAGCGGCAGCAGGACCGTCACCCTGGGCGTCGTCACCATCGGCCAGACCCCGCGCGCCGACCTCACCCCCGAACTGCGCGCCTGGCTGCCCGGTGTGCGGATCGTGGAACGCGGCGCCCTCGACGGCGTCACCCCCGAGCAGATCACCGAGTGGGCCCCCACCGAGGGCGACGAGGTCCTCACCACCCGCCTGCGCGACGGCGGCTCCGCGATCGTCGGCCACCACCACATCGCCCCCAGGGTGCGAGCGGCGGTCGCCGACCTGGAGGGGGCCGGGGTGGACGCCGTCTACCTGGCCTGCACCGGCGAGTTCGGCGAGCTGGAGCACCGGGGCCCGGTGCTGCGACCCGAGTTCATGATCGGCCACGCGGTCGCGGCCATCGCCGCTGGCCTGACCACCGTGGGCGTCCTGGTCCCGCTCGAAGAGCAGAAGCACCACCCGGACACCAAGTACGCCCCCCTGGACGCCGAGGTGGTCGTAGCGGTGGCCACCCCGTACGCCGGCCCACCCGAGGCCGTGGCCGAGGGCCTGCGGGCCGCCGCGGCCGAGTTCAAGGCCGCAGGCGCACAACTGATCGTCGCCGACTGCATCGGCTACACCCAGGCGATGCGCGCGGTCCTGGTGGCGGAACTGGGCGTGCCCGTAGTGCTGGCCCGCTCGGTCGTGGCCCGCCTGGCCGCCGAACTCCTGGACCGCGGAGCCGCCGCATGACGACGCCCCGCCGCATCGGCGTCATCCGCGTGGTCACCTCCACCGACCTCGACTTCCTCGGCGCGCACGGACGCATCCTGGAAGCCGAACTGGGCGTGACGACCCGCACCGCCTGCATCCCGGACCAGCCACGCGGCGTCCACGACGACGACTCGTTCGCCCTGGCGGACAGGAAAGTCCCACTCCTGGCCGAGGAACTCGCCCCGCACGTGGACGCCATCGTGGTCAGCTGCGCCGCGGACCCCGGCCTCGCCGGAGCACGCGACCGCGTGGCCATCCCGGTCCTGGGCGCAGGAGCCTCCGCCGCGGGCGTCGCCCTGACCCTGGGGGAGCGGGTGGGCGTGCTGGACCTGACCACGACCACCCCCGCATCGGTGACCAGGGTCCTGGGCGCCCGCCTGCACGGCGCCATCCAGCCCGACGGCGTCACCGAGACCGCCCACCTCCTCACCCCCGAGGGCAAGCGGTCCAGCCTCGACGCAGGCCGCCGCCTGGTCGAGAGCGGCGCGGACGTCCTCCTGCTCGCCTGCACCGGAATGACCACCATCGGCCTGGCCGAACCACTCCGGCGCGCCCTGGGCGTCCCCGTCGTGGACGCAGTCCGCACCGCCGGACTCCTCGCCGCCAGCCCCTTCTGACCGCCGGCGACCGTCCACGCGGGACACATCCGCCCGGACGGTCGCCGGCCCCCCTGACTTCCCCAACCTTCTCCCAGCGTGAGGAGCACGTGCCCATGTCCTGGCGTCACGTCATCGAAATGTCCGACCTGCTCGACTCGCCGTCCGCGAGCGGCAAGGCCGTGGCCGAGGTCCTCAAGTCCTTGGGCGCCACCGAGGTCGAGGTCACCGAGGTCACCGGCGAGGCGGGCGAGACCGAGTTCGTCAAGGTCCTCATCCCCGGCACGAACGGCCGCAGCTCCGGCGGCGACGCGCCCACCCTGGGCATCATCGGCCGCCTGGGCGGTCTCGGCGCCCGCCCCGAGCAGATCGGCTTCGTCTCCGACGGCGACGGCGCCCTCGTCGCGCTCTCCGCCGCCGCGAAGCTGCTCGACGCCGCCGCGAAGGGCGACCGCCTGCCCGGCGACGTCATCGTGAGCACCCACGTCGACCCGGACGCCCCGACCCAGCCGCACGACCCGGTCCCGTTCATGGGCTCCTCGGTCGACATGGCCGTCACCAACTCGGTCGAGGTCTCCGCCGAGATGGACGCGATCGTGTCCGTCGACACCACGCGCGGCAACCGCATCTGCAACCACCGCGGTTTCGCGATCACCCCCACCATCAAGGAGGGCTGGATCCTCCGCGTCTCCGAGTCGCTGCTCGACATCGTCGAGCGCACCTCGGGCCAGAACCCGGTGGTCCTGCCCATCACCACGCAGGACATCACCCCGTACGGCAACGACGTCTACCACGTGAACTCGATCGTCCAGCCCACCACCGCCACCCCGGCCCCCGTCGTCGGCGTCGCCCTGACCACCGTGACGGCGGTTCCCGGTTCCGCCACCGGGGCGAGCGACCTCCAGGTCGTGGAGAGCGCCGTGCGCTTCGTCGTCGAGACCGCGAAGGACTACGGCCGAGGCATCGCGAGCTTCTACGACCCGGCCGAGTTCGAGCGCCTCACCTCGCTCTACGGCTCCCTCGCCCACCTCCAGACCAAGGGCGACGAGAGCTGACTTCCCGTTGCGGCACAAGGGGGACGGCCCAAGCCGCCCCCCTTGCCCGCACGTGCGCGTAATACGCACCCAGGGGCGCCCCGTTCGTCCACATGTGACACGGGGCACGCCCCGAGGGCGTGTGTTCTTCACTTCCCCGCCTCTTGATCTTGTTCACCCGAACGGCCCTGTCACGCAGGGTGATGTATCGGAGAAGATTCGTCCCGTTGCGCTGAGTAGCGGCCAAGGCCGCGCTCCAACGGGGAGTCGAACTGCTGTCTGTGATCACCGGTCGCGCGCTGAAGCGCGCCCGTTCCCTGGCCGCCGGTGTGGCCCTGGCTGTGCTGGCCACGGTGGCCCCCGCACCGCCCACCACCACCGCTGCCGCCCAGGCGCAGCACGGACTTCCTGACGCCACAACGGTAGGCGCGTCCCCAGGCGCCCTCCCCCCGGTCGAGCAAACCACCGCCGAACACCCCGACACCCCCGCCGAACGCCCCACCCACCCGGACGCACCCCCCGAGCCGGGCGGTGGCACCCCCGCCACGGCCACCGTCGCGACCACCATCGCGGCCACCGCGGCGACCCACGTGCACGCCCCGTACCTGGCGGACTACTCCACCGACCAGACCTTCAGCGTCGGCACGTACAACGCCGGAACCAACCGCGCCACCGGCTTCCTCCGCTTCGACACCCTCGGCCCCACCCTGGCGGGACACCAGGTCCTCGCCGCAACCCTGTGGCTGTTCACCACCTGGTCCTACTCCTGCGCCCCGCGCCCGGTCCACGTCGACGAGGTCACCGCCCCCTGGGCCGCCCAGGGCCTGAAGTCCTGGCCGGGCCCCGCACACGCCCCGGAGCTGGCCACCGCCACCTTCTCCTCCGGCTACAACGCGGCCTGCCAAGAAGACGGCGCCTGGCAACAAATCCCCCTGAACACCCCGGCCCTCGCCCTGATCCAACGCTGGGCGGACGGCGCCCCCAACCACGGCCTGGCAATCCGCACCGCGAACGACGACTCCTACAGCTGGAAGAAGTTCGCCACCCCGAACACCCCAACCCCGCCCCGCCTGGAAGTCACCACCCGCCCCACCCCCACCCCCCAACCACCCCCCGAGCCAGACGCCGCCAAGCACCCCGGCACCCCAACCCCGCCCCGCGCCCCAGCGAGCACCGCGGCGACGACCCAGGTCCCCGAGCCCCACGTCGACGCCACGAACCCCCTGCCGCACAACACCTTCCCCACCCCGACCCTCCCGCTCCGCACCCCCCGCACGTCCACGGTCGGCGCCCAAGGACAAGCGCCCTCGCCAGCGCCCACTCCCCAAGCCGCCACCGGGACACCCCAGCCCCCACCGCCCCCTCTAGGCCGAGGCCCACCCCGCACACCTCCACCCACGCAGACGCTGATCGACCGGCACCCCAGGTGACCGCACCCGTCCCCACCGGCGACGGCCACCGACCCCACGCACCCGCCCGCCGTCCAAGCCGGCCGAGGTCCGACGTCCAGCCCTGGAGATCCGGGCCGGACGACTCGCCCGGACCCGACCCAACGGCCCTCCGACGTCCCCACCTGCCCAACTCGCCGGGCAGCGCGCCAGGACGACTCGCCCGGAGCGGCCAGGACGACAACCGGGTGCACCCGGCCACAAGGCCAGCCGGTCGCTCGCCGTCGAACTGCCCCCGCGCGCACCCCCTGAGCGCGCGGGATCAGCAACCCCAGCGGGGCGCCGCGCCCCAAGCGCCGCCCCGCTGAGCCACACCCCCACCCGCACCCACCCACACATCCCGCACCCGCCCGCGACCCCAACCACTTGGCTGGCGGCGCGCTTCGCAGGCGGCGCGCTTCGCTCGTCACAGGCTTCGAGGGGTGACCGCCGCACTGGCTGACCGCCGCACTGGCTGACCGCTTCGCTGGCAGGGCGCTTCGCTGGCAGGGCGCTTCGCAGGCTGCGCGCTTTGCGGACTGCGCGCTTCGCCGGCTGCGCGCTTCGCGGGCTGCGCGCTTCGCGGACTGCGCGCTTCGCCGGCTGCGCGTTTCGCGGGCTGATCACCGCGCGGGCTGCGGGGCGAGCGAAGCGAGCCCGCAGCCGCCCAATCCCGCGTCCCTCTTCTCCGTTTGGCCTGGCGCAGCCCGAGCACGCTCGTCAAGATGCCGCCGCACTGCCCGGCAGACCACCCGAGTCAAACGGCGTCTTGACGAGCGTGCTTGCCTGAAAGGAGGCCAAACGGAGAAGAGGGACCCGGACCATCGCAGTGGTAAACGGGACCACCACCCCAACGGCCACCGGCCGGCAGAGCCCGTGTCCCTCTTTTTTGGAGGTCTGCCCCGCCGGCGAGGCGTGCTTGTAGCTCTTGGCTCGTAACCCTCCCCCCACCCCCACCCTCCACCCCCACCCCCACCCCTAAAGCTGCCCCCTAAAGGTGCTCCACCACCCGCTCCGCAGCCTCCAGGGCAACCCGCCGCATCGCCTCCACCGTCTGAGCCCCCACATGCGGCGTGATCACCACATTCGGCTCGTCCCACAACGGATGATCCCCAGGCAACGGCTCAACACTGGTCACATCCAACCCGGCCCCACCCAGCCGCCCCTCCCGCAACGCCACCACCAACGCGTCCTCATCCACAACTCCACCCCGAGCCGTGTTCACCACAACCGCCCCCTCGGGCATCAACCGCAACCGCTCCGCGCCGATCAACCCCCGAGTCCGCTCGGTCAACGGCACGTGCACCGAAACGTTGTCCGACAACGACAACAACTCGTCCAACCCCACAGGCTCAGCCCCCGCAGCCCGCACACCCCCATCCCCCAACATCGGGTCGTGGGCAAGCACCCGCATCCCGAACCCGCCCGCACAAATCGCCCCAACCCGCTGAGCGATCCGCCCGAACCCCACCAACCCCACCACCGCCCCGGACAACTCCCGCCCCCGGATCGCACCTCTCACACCTTCACCCCCACCTTCACCCCCACCCCCACCCCCACCTCCACGCACCGCCACCCCGATCCCACGCCGCACCGCCAACATCAACGCCACCGCGTGCTCGGCAACAGACTGCGCGTTGGCCCCAGGCGTAGTGGTAACCGCGATCCCCAACTCCTCCGCGGCTTCCACATCAACCGTGTCCACCCCAACCCCATGCCGAGCCACCACCCGCAACCGGGGCGCCCGCCGCATCATCTCCCCGTCAACCCGGTCCGTCCGCAACAGGATCGCGGTCACCCGCCCGCACACCTCATCGAACCCCACCGCCCGGTCCCCGTACCCGAGCACCACCTCGGCCCGCCCCCGCAACAGCGCCACCGCGTCCTCGTGCACCGGCCGAGGAATCCACACCACCGCCTCACCCACGGGGCACCAGCGCCTGGTTCGCGGCCCGCCGCTCCGCTTCCCCCGCGATCAGCTCACCCACCCGAGCCACCACCACCTCAACCTCCCCGCGCGGCACAACCGCGACCCCGTCCCCATCCCCGACAACCCAATCCCCAGGCGACACCGGCACCCCGCCCACCGCGATCGTGCAGCCAACCCGGAACGGCCCCGTCTTCCACGGCCCGGCAGGCGTCACCGCCCGCGCGAACACCGGAACCCCCAACGCCTCCAACTCCTCCACGTCCCGCGCCGCCCCGTCCAGCACGATCCCCCCGACCTGCAACGCCTTGGCCTTCTGCGCCACCAGCTCCCCGATCAACGCGCGCGTGCTGTCCCCGCCCCCGTTGACCACCAGCACCTCACCCCGCCTGATCTCCTCGAACGCCGCGTGCAACCCCTTGTTGTCCCCAGGCCGCGTCCACACCGTGAACGCGGGCCCCGACAACACGGCCCCCCGCCACAACGGCCGAATCCCGTCGGCAACCCCAAACCGGTCCATCGCATCGGACACAGTCGCAACGGGCTGCGATCCCGCCACCGGGTAAACGTCTCGCTCCTGCACCAACCACTCCCAGCGCTAGATCCACTCCGAACGGTCGGCAGACCGCCGGAAAGCCCTCACCCCAGCGCGGGCGGCAACCCGCTCACCGCGATGTCCGCAGCGCACCGCTGAACGGCCGCCACGAACCCCGGCACCTTCTCGTCGCCGAACCGCACCGTCGGCCCGCCCAGCGCCAGCACCACCGGCAGCCCCCGCCGCCGACCGTCGACCTCGGGCACCGGAACCGCCAACCCCGTGTTCCCCGGCTCCCGCTGCCCGTGCGTCAGGCACCACCCGCGCTCCGCGGCCTCCGCGATCACCGCCCGCATCCCGTCCACGTCCGAACTCACCTGCGGCAACAACGCCTCCAACACCGCCGCCGACTCCAACGACAACAACACATAAGCCGCAGACCCCACCGACAGCGGCAGCTCATCCCCCGGCTGCACAACGTGCCGCAACGTGTTCGGGCTAGGCGCCTGCCCCACGACCACCCGCCGCACCCCGCTCCGCACGTACAGGCTCACCGTCTCCCCGGTCTCCGCGGCCAACGCCCGCATCCGAGCCGCAGTCGCCGCGGGCACCGCCCAAGCCGCGTCCGCGAACGCCGCGAACGCGATCAACGCCGTCCCCACCCGAACCTGCCCGTCCACACCCCCCTGCTCCAGCACCCCTTCCCCGGCCAGCGTCTCGACCAGCCTCAGCACGGTCGTCCTGGGCAACCCGGTCTCCCTGACCAGCTCCGCCACGCTCAACGACATCCGCTCCGGGCTGAACGCGCGCAACACCCGCCAAGCCCTGCTCACCGCGCGAATCCCGCCGCCGTCACCCTCGGCGCCAGTGCTGCTGGCGGACATGTCGTCTCCTGTTCGTGATTGCGCTCACTCGGAACTCATGCTTACCATCAGGCGGTCAAGGTTGTCCACCAGGCGGACACTAGCCGTCGGGCGACCAAGTAACCCACCTCACCAAGCCGGATCACAAGGGAGTGATCGTGCCGAGAAAACGCCTCGTGCTCGGGGTACTGGGGGCCGTGGGCGCTCTCGTGCTCACCGGGTTCGCCGCCGTGGACGCCAGCAAGTCCACCGCGGGCGCCACCCCGCGCTCCAAGCTGACCGTCATGGCCCCCGCCGCTCCCGGCGGCGGCTGGGATCTCGCCTCGCGCGAGTTCCAGCAGGCCCTGCGCGGCGAGTCGATCGTGAACAACGCCCAGGTCGTCAACGTGCCCGGCGCCGGGGGCACGATCGGCCTCGGCCAGTTCGTCGAGATCGGCCCCGACCCGACGCAGCTGATGATGACCGGCACCGTGATGGAGGGCGCGATCACGGTCAACAAGTCCCCGGTGAACCTCCTGGACACCACCCCGATCGCCCGCCTCGCCGAGGACTACGAGGTCTTCATCGTCCCGGCCGACTCCCCCTACCGGTCCCTCGCCGACTTCATCGACGCCTGGAAGCGCGACCCCCAGGCCCGGCCCGTCGGCGGCGGCGGTCTGGGCGGCACCGACCACCTCCTCGCCGGTCTCGCGGCCCGCAGCGCGGGCATCGCCCCCGAGCAGGTCAACTACATCGCCTTCGCCGGCGGCGGAGAGGTCCTGACCGCCCTCCTCTCGCACACCATCGAGGTCGGCATCAGCGGCTACAACGACTTCCGCGACCAGATCGAGGCCGGAACCCTCCGCGCCCTCGCCGTGTCCGCCGAGGAGCCCGTCCCCGGCATCGACACCCCGACCCTGGTCGAGCAGGGCGTCGACGTCGCCCTCCCGAACTGGCGCGGCCTGGTCGCCCCGCCCGGCATCACCGCCGAGCAGCGCCAGGAGCTGATCGACATCGTCACCGAGATGTCGACCACCGCCGACTGGAAGGAGGCCCTCCAGCGCAACAAGTGGGTCGACAGCCTCCTCACCGGCGACGACTTCACCGACTTCATCCGCGAGGACCAGGCCAGGGTCGACGCGATCATCGAGGAGCTGGGCCTGTGAGCGCCACCCCGCCCGTCCCGCCCGTCCCGCCCGTCCCGCCCGTCCCACCCGTCCCACCCGCGCCGACCGCACTCGCCGAGCGCGCTGGCGCCGCGGACTTCCTGCGCCGCCGAACCGGCCTGATCATCCCGCTGCTCCTCCTGGTCACCGGGATCGTCCTCGGTGTCGGCACCCTCACCATGGAGGTGCCGCGCAACGCCGCCTCACCCGGCCCGCAGCTGTTCCCGACCCTGATCGCGATCGCCTGCCTGGTCTTCGCGGTCCTCATGACCGTCGACGTCCTGCGCCACCCGGAACCGGCCCGCGTCGCGGACCCGTCCCACGAACCGACCCGCTTCCGCGGCAACCACAGCGCGGTCCTCCAGTTCGTCGGCACGATCGTCGTCTTCATCGTCATCCTCAACCCGCTCGGCTGGCTGCTCTCCGGCGCACTCCTCTTCTGGGGCTCCGCCCGAGCCCTCGGCAGCCGCCGCCCCCTCTTCGACCTGTTCCTGTCGCTGGCGATCTCCTCGATCGTCCAACTGGCCTTCTCGGCGGGGCTCGGCCTGAACCTGCCCCCCGGCATCCTGGCGGGAGTGCTCTGATGGACCAGTTGGCCAACCTGGGTCAGGGCTTCCTGACCGTCCTGACCCCGATGAACATGCTCTGGGTCTTCGTCGGCGCCCTCCTGGGCACCGCGGTCGGCGTGCTGCCCGGACTCGGCTCCGCCATGGCGGTCGCCCTGCTCCTCCCCGTCACGTTCTCGCTCGACCCGATCGGCGCGTTCATCATGTTCGCGGGCGTCCTCTTCGGCGGCCTGTTCGGCGACTCGATCTCCGGCATCCTGATGAACACCCCCGGCAACAGCACCGCCATCGCCGGGTCGATCGAGGGCCACCGGATGGCCAAGTCCGGACGCGCCGCCCAAGCCCTCGCCACCTCCGCGATCGGCGCGTTCGTCGGCGGCATCGTCTCCTCGGTCCTCGTCGTCTTCTTCGCGCCCTCCCTCGCCCAGCTCGCCACCCTCTTCGGTCCCGCCGAGTACCTGGCGCTCGCGGTGTTCGCGTTCGTCGCCATCTCCGCCGTGGTCAGCGACTCGGTGCTGCGCGGCCTGTCCGCGCTGGTGATCGGGCTGGCGATCGCGCTGGTCGGCATCGACGGCATCTCCGGCGCGGCCCGCTTCACCGGAGGGATGCCCGAGCTGTTCGACGGCGTCGACATCGTCGTGATCACCGTCGGCCTGCTCGCGCTCGGCGAGGTCGTCTCGGTCGCCGCCAAGCGCGGCACCAAGCAGGACAACGAGGTCATCCCCTCCTCCGGCCGCTTGTGGTTGTCCCGCAAGGAGTTCCGCCTCGCCACCCCCGCGTGGCTGCGCGGCACCGCGATCGGCGTCCCGTTCGGCATCATCCCGGTCGGCGGCTCCGAGGTGCCCACGTTCCTGGCCTACGGCACCGAGCGCAGGCTCGCCACCCGCCGCGGCGACCGCACGTTCGGCAAGGGCGCCATCCAGGGCGTCGCCGGTCCCGAGGCGGCGGGCAACGCCACCGCGGGCACCGCGATGGGCGCGCTGCTCGCGCTCGGCCTGCCCACCTCGGCCACCGCCGCCGTGCTGCTCGCCGCGTTCCGCCAGTACGGCCTGCAGCCCGGCCCGCTGCTGTTCGAGCGGGCCAGCGAGCTGGTCTGGGCGCTGCTCGCCAGCTTCTTCGTCGGCATGGTCGTGCTGCTGATCCTGAACCTGCCGTTCGCCCCGCTCTGGGCCAAGCTGCTCCGGGTCCCCCGGCACTACCTCTACAGCGGCATCACCGTGTTCGCGATGCTCGGCGTCTACGCCACCAGCGGCAAGATCCTCGACCTGGTCCTGGTGCTCGCCATCGGCCTGCTCGGCTTCGCCATGCGCCGCTACGGCCTGCCCGTCGCGCCCGTGCTGATCGGCGTGATCCTCGGCCCGCTCGCGGAGACCGAGTTCCGCAGGGCCATGGCGGTCAGCGGCGGCGACCCGGCGGTGCTGGTGGGCAGCCCCATCGCGATCGGCCTCTACAGCGTGCTCGTGCTCGGCGTCGCCGGGCTGCTCGTCCAGCGGGCGCGGACCCGTCGTCGACAGGAAGCGCAGGCATGACAAGCGAAAACCCCCCGGAGCGACCGCTCACCGGGGTCAGGGTGCTGGACCTGTCCAACGTCCTCGCCGGGCCGTACGCGGGCTACCAGCTCGCGCTGCTCGGCGCGGACGTGGTCAAGGTCGAGGTCCCCGGCGTGGGCGACCTCGCCCGCCAGTTGGGCGCGTCCGCCGAGCTGAACCGGCGCCGGCTGGGCGCGTCGTTCCTCGCGCAGAACGCGCAGAAGCGCTCCCTCACCCTGAACCTGAAGTCGTCGCGCGGCAAGGAGGTCCTGCGCAGGCTCGTGCAGAGCGCCGACGTGCTCGTGGAGAACTTCCGCCCCGGCGTGCTGGAGCGGCTCGGCTTCGGCTGGGACGCGCTGCGGGAGCTCAACCCCCGGCTCGTGTACTGCGCGATCTCCGGTTTCGGCCAGACCGGGCCGCTGCGCGCCAAGCCCGCGTACGACCAGATCATCCAGGGCTACTCGGGGATGATGAGCGTGACCGGCACGACCGGCACCGCCCCGCTCCGCGCAGGCTACCCGATCGCGGACGTGCTCGGCGGCCTGGCGGCGGCGTTCGCCGTGTCGTCGGCGCTGGTCGGGCGCGAGCGCACCGGGGTGGGCTGCTCGATCGACGTGTCCATGCTGGAGACGGCGGTGACCGCGATGGGCTGGGTGGTGTCGAACCACCTGATCGCCGGTCAGGCCCCGCGCCCGCTGGGCAACGACAACGGCACGGCGGCCCCGTCCGGCACGTTCCGCACCTCGGACGGCGACCTGAACATCGCGGCGAACAAGCAGGAGCAGTTCGAGCTGCTCTGCGCCGCGCTGGGCAGGCCCGAACTCGTCGCCGACCCCAGGTTCGCCGAGCGGGAGTCCCGCAAGGCGCACCGCGCGCAGCTCACCGCCGAGCTGGAAGTGGCCCTCACCAAGGAGAGCGCCGCGCACTGGGAGGAGGCGCTCAGCTCCGCGGGCGTCCCGGCGGCGGCCGTGCTGAGCGTGCCGGAGGTCCTGGCCAGCCCGCAGATCGTGGACCGCGGCCTGGTGCACGAGCTGCCGTTCCCCGGCGGGGTGCTGCCGGAACCGCTGCGCGTGCTGGGCAACGGCATCCGCGTGGACGACCGCCCGAGCACCCCGTCGCTCCCACCACCCGTGCTGGGGGAGCACACGGACTCGCTGCTGGCCGAGCTGGGGTACGCCGCCGAGGAGATCGCGGCGCTGCGCGAGGAGGGTTCGGTATGACGGACGTGACCGGCCCGACCGTCGAGGACACCACCGCGTGGTGGTCGACGTCGATCACCCGGATCGCGCCGGGCGAGATCGACCTGCGCGGCTACCCGATCGAGCAGCTGATCGGCAAGCTCGGCTTCGTGGGCGCGATCTGGTTGCTCACCAAGGGATCGCTCCCCACCCCCGCGCAGTCCCGCCTGCTGGAGGCGGCGATGGTCGCCAGCGTCGACCACGGCCCGCAGGCCCCGTCGATCGCGAGCGCGAGGATGGCCGCGACCTGCGGGGTGGGCATCAACGGGGCGATCGCCAACGGCGTCAACGTCCTCGGCGACACCCACGGGGGCGCGGGCCAGCAGTGCGTGGAACTGCTGTGCGCGATCGTCGACACCGCCCGCCACGACGGACGCCCCGTGACCGAGGTGGCGGCGGAAACCGTGGCCGAGCACCGCGCCCGCAAGGCGTACCTGCCGGGCTTCGGCCACCGCTTCCACCCCAGGGACCCCAGGCGCGACGTGCTCCTGACCCTGGTCCGGGAGGCCGTCGACACGGGCGAGGTCGCGGGCGAGCACCTGCGGGCCGCACTGGCCGTCGAAGCGGCCCTGGCCCGAGGCTCCCGCAAACCCCCGATGAACGTCGACGGCATCACGGCGGTGGTCTACGCGGAACTGGGCGTGGAACCGGAACTGGCCAGGGGCTACTTCGTCCTGGCCCGCTCCGTGGGCATCCTGGCCCACGCCTGGGAGGAGTCGAACTCGGGCCGCCGCATCAAGGGCCCGCTGCCGCCACCCCTGCTGGCGGACTACACCGGCGAGCCGACCAGGGACTTCGAGGGCTGAGGGAAGAGGGGAACCGACCGCAGGAGGCGCGCTGTGCCGGGAGACGTGGGGGGACCGCGCGGGCGGTGGAGCGCTTGGCCGCTCGTGGTCGTGGTCACCACCGCGCTGGGGTTCCTCGGGATGATCCCGTTCGCCCTCTCCGCCGCCATCGGCGCCGAGTCCGCCGGGCTGACCGGGCGTCCACCCGGTTTCCCGAGCCCCGCCACCACGAAGGGCCCGCTCCCCACCGGGGAACGGGCCCTTCCGCGTCAGCGCCCGGCGCCCAACCGCCCAGCGCCCAACCGCCCGGCGCCCAACCGCCCGGCGCCCAACCGCCCGGCGCCCAACCGCCCAGCGCCCAACCGCTCAGCGCTCGCCGAGCTGCCACTCCGGCCGCACGTAGTGGCACGTGTACCCGTCCGGGTAGCGGACCAGGTAGTCCTGGTGCTCCGGCTCGGCCTCCCAGAACTCGCTCGACCGCGTCACCTCGGTCACCACCTTGCCCGGCCACCTCCGCGACGCGTCCACCTCGCCGATCACCTGCTCGGCGACCGCCTTCTGCTCGTCGGTGTCGTAGAAGATCGCCGACCGGTAGCTGGTGCCGATGTCGTTGCCCTGGCGGTCCAGGGTCGTCGGGTCGTGGATCTGGAAGAAGAACTCCAGCACCTGCCGGTAGGACAGCAGCGCCGGGTCGTAGACGATCTCGATCGCCTCCGCGTGCCCCGCGTGGTTGCGGTAGGTCGCGTTCGGCACGCTGCCCCCGGTGTAGCCGACCCTGGTGTCCAGGACACCGGGGTGCCGCCGGAACAGGTCCTCCATGCCCCAGAAGCACCCGCCCGCGAGAACGGCGCGCTCGGTCACAGCAGTCATCAGGTGTCGCTCCTCGGCTGGTTCGTGGTCCACCAGGGGGAACGCCCGCGCGCCCCGGTGTCATCCCGCACCCGATTGTGACCCACGTCCACCCCCGCCGCCGAATCGGCGCCCCGCGCTCAGCAGCCCCGGTCGGACCTGGTCAGCGCCACCGAGCCCAGCCGCTTCGCGCCCTGCGGCACGCTCACCTCCCCGCCCGCGCGCCACCCCCACGCCTCCGCCCCGCCCAGCAGGTACAGCAGCAGCTCCACCCGGCCGCTCCTGGTGCACACCCCCTCCTCGCCCACCGGCACCGCCCGCGCCCACCCGCCGGGACCACCGCGCCCCGGATCGGCGGTGCCCGCGTCCACCGGGGTCAGCACCCGCACCGGTGGACGCTCGTGCGGGACCCCGTCGGGACCGGTCAGCTCGCGCGCCACCAGCACCAGAGCCCCCTCCGCCGGGTACGCGGGCACCTCCAGCTCCACCACCGCCACCGGCCCGTCCACCACACCCCCGCACGGCGCGCGGAACACCACCAGCACCCCGTCCGCGGGCGTCGGGTCGCCGCACGCCGGAACCCCGCCGCTCACCGCCCCCGGCCGGTTCGTCGCGCTGCCGGACAGCGCCGCAGGCCCCGCCCCCGACCCCGCCGCGGACGCCTCGCCGCCGTCCCCGCGCACCCGGTCGCTGAACGCCACCAGCAGCGACAGCACGCCCACCGCCGCGCCCACGGCCGCGATCAGCGCCACGTTCCGCGCCGCCCCGTCCCGCCGCGCCGCCCGTCCCGATCTGGAACCGCTCACCGATCCTCGCAATCCGGGGTCTGGTCGGCCCTGGTGACCGGCACCCGGTCCAGGAGCCCGCTGCCTGGGGGAACCACCGCGCCGCCCGCGAGCTCCGGGCCCGCCAGACCCGTCCAGCCGCGCGCGGGGAACCGGTAGGCGAGCAGCTCGGCGCCGGTCCGGTCGCCGACGCACCACGCGCCGATCCGCACCACCAGCGACCACCGGCCCGGCTCGTCCGCCCATCCCACCACCAGGTCCCTGACCGGCGCGGGCGCGCCGTCCCGGTCGGTGGAGGTGCGCAGCACCAGCGCGATCCCGCTGTCCTCGTCCAGCTCGCCCACGTCCAGCTCCACCCGCTGCCACAGCCCCACCGCCGCCCCCGCGCACGGCTGCCGGAACACCGCGACCGCGCCGGAGGGCGCGGAGCAGGCGGGGGAGCGCACGGGGGGCCGCCCGGTGCCCACCACCGCGTCCACCGCCCGCAGCGGAGTGCCCGGCGCGGCGGGGGAGGTGGTCGTGCTGACCGACGTGGTCGCGCCGGTCGGCCGAGCGGCGCTGGACGCGCCGGTGGTCGTCGTCGTGGGCGCGACCGGCGGCGGGGTGACCGAGGGCTGCTCCGAAGGGGCCCTGGCCGCCGGGTTGGTCGCCGTCACCGGGAAGGTCGCCGTGACCGTCCACAGTGGAGCGGACTCGGCCGGGTCCACCGCGCGCACCCGCTCCGCCCGCGTCGCCCCCGGCGTGGTGGCCGCCGCGGCGACCACCAGCACCGCCACCGCCGACCACCCGGCCAGCGCGGGCAGGCGCCGCTTCCACCCCATGTCCGCTCCTCAGCATCCGGTCACCGGGTGATCGGCGGAGGAGGCGGACATGTGTCACCGGGAGGCCGCACACCACCCGTTCGGCCGCCCCCCGGGGCAGCGGGGGTAACGACCGGGGCGCCGAGCGGATGAGGCAAGCGGGGGAGACCACCGCGAACGGGCGCGGCGGGAACGATCGGCGGGGAAACGACACCGCGCGAACCGGCCGCCCGCAGCCGACCAGCCGCCCGCTGCAGCCCGCCCGCTGCAGCCCGCTCGCTACAGCCCGCCCGCTACAGACCGCTCGCCCGCAGCACCCCGTCCGCGATCACTTCGTGCCCGGCGGGCTTCGGGTGCACGTCGGTCAGCTCGCAGAAGTACGTCAGCTCGCACACCGTCGCCACCGCTCCGGGGATCTGCCCGTGCACCGGGTCCGGGACCAGCTCCGCCAGCGGCCGGTACGCCCCGGTCGCCTCGGTCACGTCCACGAACCGCGCCCCGACCTTGTCGTACTCGGCCTTGAGCGAGGTGTTGAAGAAGTCCCGGAACAGCGACACCGACAGCTCGGCCAACCGCTGCCCGCCCGGCACCTCGTCGTTCACCCACGCGCCGAGGAACACGTCCGGGTAGGTCAGCCCGACGATCGGCGCGTCCCCGGCCGCCGCGCGCAGCTTCGGCAGCGCGGTCGCCAGGTTGGCCTTGATCCGCGTCACGGCCTGCGTCGCGCACGCCACCACCGCCTGCTGCGGCTGGGAGGCGCACGGGATCAGGTCGTTGCCGCCGATCACCACCGTGACCAGCCCGACCTGCCCGGCGCTCGCCTCCAGCTCGGCGACGGCCGCGTCGACCTGGGTGCGGCCCGCCGTCTCCGGCGCGTCCAGGGCCCGGTTGCCGGGCGTGCAGTCCGCCCCGCCCACCAGGTCCGCCGAGGTGGCCCCGCTGCACGCGAGGTTGACCAGCCGCAGGTCGGCCCGCTCGGCCACCAGGTGGCTGAACGCGTCCTCCGACGACCCGCCCCGCTGCCCGCCGACGGGCGGGCGGAACCCGGTCGCGTAGGAGTCGCCGACCGACACGTACACCTTGCGCGGCGGCGGCGCGCTGCTCGTGGTCGCGCTCCCACCGGCGGCCCCCTCAGGTCCGCCGGAGTCACCGGAACCCCCGGTGCAGGCGGTCAGCGCGAGCAGCAGCGCGCAGGCCAGCGCGGATCGGTGGCGTCGCAGCACGGGAGAACCCCTCGGGTCGGCAGCACGAACTCCTGCCGCCCCAGGGTACATACCTGGGGTACATAACGGACACGCCGCGACCCGTCGAGCGCGCGGCCGGGTGACGGTGACGCCCGGCTCAGCCGTTGTCCTGCTCCTCCTCGAACGTCAGCATCGCCGCCACCTCGCCGCCGCCACCGCCGTCCGTCCCGCCCTGGAGCACCGAGACCGGCTTGGTCTCGGCCTCCCGGAACGCCACGATGCCGGTGCGCACCGAGTCCGGGTCCTGCCCCAGCAGCTTGTAGATCTTGCGCAGCACGGCGACCTCGCTCTCCGAGATCTCCCCGTCCGCCGCCGCGATCGCGCTCGCCACCTCGGCGATCTGCGCCCGCTGCTCGTCGCCGAGCACGCTGATCCGCTTCGCCAGCCCGGTGAGCTTGAGCGGCGACACCAGCAGCCAGTCCAGGTGCGCGGTCAACCGCATCCGCTCGCCCGGCGTCAGGTCCAGCCGCGACTGGAGGTACGCGACCAGGTGCCCCCACTCGGCGTCGGACACCTCGTCGTCGGCGGTCGACACCACCGCCGCCAGGTGCAGCAGCGCCGTCGCGGACGCGTACGCGGGCGTCAGCTCCCTCGGCTGCTCGGCGGTGACCCGGAACAGCACGGCGGGCCCCTCGGACTGCACGGGGCCGCCCAGCCGCGCGTCCGGCTCGATGCCGACGCCGAGCCTGCCCAGCAGCTCGGCCATGCCGACCGCGTCCGCCTTGGTGAACTTGCCCGTCGCGCGCGCGGGCCACAGCGCCACCAGGTCCGACACCTCGACGCCGCACTGCCAGGTCCGGCCGGGCAGCGCCTCGTCGATCAGGTCCAGCAGCTCCTCCAGCTCCGGCGACGGGTCGGCCAGCACCGGCGACGGGTGGTCGAACAGCTCGGCGGGCAGCAGGAGCAGCGCGGTCAGCGTGCCCGCCGCGTCCGCGTTGCGCGCCAGCAGCCTGCTGTACGGGCCGAGGTCCTCGGTGCACGAGTCGACCAGCGCCGTCAGCACCTTCGTCGGCGCCGCCGCGCTGATCACGTCCGGCAGGTCCGCCGACAGCGCCGCCGACTTGATCGCCGGGTTCGCCGGGACGTAGGACAGCTTCACCCTGCGCTTGAGCGGGCGCACCACCATGCCCGGCCCGTGCTGCGCCCGGTAGCGCGCGTGGAACAGGGCGCGGAACAGCTCCGGGTAGCGGGTGGCCGCCGACTTCAGCGACACCGCCGGGTGCGCCATGGCCCACGCCCACGCCCACTCCGCCGGGACCGGCCGCTCGTCCGCGACGAAACCGCCGATCCCCACGGCCAGGTCGTGCGCGACCTCCTCGGCCGACAGCACCGCCGGGTCCGGCGGCGCGAACACGTCGCCGCCGCCCAGCACCCGCAGCACCTGCTGGAACGCCTCGGCCTGCGCGCGGAACCCGGCGTGGTGCCCGTACACCTCGATCAGCCGGGTCACCTCCACCAGCACGCGCGGCAGGTCGGCCTTCGCCGCCGGGTCCCGCGCGGCGTCCACCAGCGCCCGGCGCTCCAGGCCGTAGAAGTACAGGAAGACGTAGCCGATGTGCGCGGTCGTCGCCCGCCGCCCGCTCTCCAGCCACAGCACGTACGCGGCCCTGGCCTGCGGGGTCAGCGAGTGGTACGCGGGCTGCTCGGGCACGTCCCGGCCGCCGTAGTCGGGCACGTCCCAGTCGATCGGCAGCGCCGGGTCGATGACCTCGCCGTCCCGGTTCCCCTGCGGCCTGCCCTGCGGGAGCCTGCCGTAGTAGAGCATCCCGCCGGGCAGCGTGGCGTCCGGCACCCACACCGAGGTGCCCGGCGGCACCCAGGCGATCGCGTTCGGCGAGGACGTCATCAGCGCCCGCGTCGGGTTGGGGCCCTCCTGCTCGGCCAGCGGCATCGCCAGGACCTTCGTCGCGGTCGGCCCCGCGTCGGGGAACGGCACGAACGCGGGAGGCTCCTGCTGCACCTGGACCGGTGTGCTCGCGCTCGCCGGTTCGATGTTGAACACCTTCAGCAACCGGTCGAACAGCCCCACTCGCCCGCTCCCTCACAACCCCTGCCCCGCCCCACGCGGGTGCCCCTGCTTCGTCCAGCGTCCACGACGCCCCGCCCCCGTCCGGCTTCGGCGACCGAACGAGTTGATCACAATCGGTAGCACCCCCTACCGCCGCAGGCCAAATGGCGCACGTGTCCCCCTCGCCGGTCGCGCGCGCGGGAGAGACCCGGATCACCGGGAAAACCCGCTGATCACGGCGTTCGGCCGCATAGGTTGTCCTCCCGTGGTCGTACCCCGGCTACGCCCGTGGTCCGACGCGACGGGGTCGCCCGCCGGGCGATCATGGGGTGCGCGCCGCCCAGTGGAGAGGCCCCGGATGTCCGACCCCGCCAGGAAGAACACGACCGCCGTCGACGGCTCGACCGGCGCGGACGTGCCGGGCGCGGGCGTGACCGGCGTGGAGACGCCCAGCGCTTCGGTGGTCCAGGCCACTTCCGCGTCCAGCGCCACGCCCGCCCCCGGCTCCGCTCCCGCGCGCGCGACGGCGTGGTCCGCGTCACCCGAGGTGCCGCGCTGGCTCGGCGTCGTCGCGACGCTCCTGCTCACCGGGGCCGCCTGGACCGCGCTCCTGGTCACCGACCCGCCACCCGCCGTGGCCGTCACCGCCCTGGCCGCGGGCGTCTCCGGCGTCGGACTGCTGGTCCTGGCGTGGTCGCTGCTCGGCCGCACCGCCCGCACCCCCGACGGGCTGCCCGCCGTCGCCTGGCTGCGCGGAACGCTCGCGCTGTGGGCCGCGCCGCTGGTCGTCGCGCCGCCGCTGTTCAGCGGGGACGTGCACAGCTACCTCGCGCAGGGCGAGATCGCCGCGCGCGGCATGGACCCGTACGAGCTCGGACCCGCGCAGGCGCTCGGGGCCGGCTCGGAGATCGTCTCGCGGGTGAGCGACCACTGGCAGGGCACGCCCTCGCCGTACGGGCCGCTGACCACCGCGATCCAGCAGGCCATCGCCACCGCCGCGCCGGGCGACCCGGTCGTCGGCGTGCTGCTGCACCGGGCGTTCGCGCTGCTCGGGGTGCTGCTGGTGGTGTGGGCGGTGCAGCGGCTCGCGGTGCTCGCCGGGGTGTCGCGGCGCACCGCGCTGTGGCTGGGCGCGCTGAACCCGCTGGTGCTGTGGCACTTCGTCGCGGGCGTGCACAACGACGCGCTGATGGTCGGGCTGATGCTCTCCGGCGTCGCGCTGGCGCTGACCGCGCTCACCGGCGAGGTCGACCGGTGGCAGCTCGTCGCCGGGATCGCGCTGATCGGGGTGGGGGCGGCGGTGAAGCTGCCCGCGATCATCGCGCTGGCCGTGGTCGGGACCGCGCTGGCCCGGCGGTTCGGCGGCGGTCACGGGAGGTTCGTGCTCGCCGGGGCCGCGATGGTCGTGGCGTCGGTGGTGGTGTTCGCGGCGCTGTCGCTGGCGACCGGGGTCGGGTTCGGGTGGCTGTTCACGCTCGGCACGTCCGGCGGGGTCAACAGCTGGATGGCGCCGACGAACTGGTTCGGGTTCCTCACCGGGGGGATCGGGGCGCTGTTCGGGGCGACGATCACCCAGACCATGATCGGGGTCGGGAAGCTGATCGGGTACGCGGTCATCGCGGGCTGCTTCGCCCGCGTGCTGCACCGGCAGCTGCGCGGCCGGGTCGAGCCGATCGCCGCGCTGGGGCTGATGATGGCGGCCTTCGTGGCGTTCGGCCCGGTGATCCAGCCCTGGTACCTGCTGTGGACCGTGCCCGCGCTGGCCGCGTGCCTGCCGGTCGGGCGGGTGCACCGGCGGATCGCCTGGCTGGTCGCGGCGCTCTCGCTGGTGATCCCGCCGCTGGCGGGGAACTTCGCCGGGCGGGTGGGGGAGCTGGTCGGCGGGTACGCCGGGGGCGCGCTGGTGGTGGCGGCGGTGTTCTTCGCGCTGCGGCGGGCGGGGGAGCGGGAGCGGGCGGGCGTCGCGCAGGCCGGGTGACCTCGTGGTGACCGGGTGACCGGGGCGAGCGCCGTGGGCAGGTCGGCGCGCCCGCGCCCGTGCGGCTGAGGGCCGGCTCGAGTCGATTCGCCGTCGAACCGCCCGCTCCGGGCTCGAAGCGTTCGACGGGGTTGTCGAACCCCCGTTCACCAACCATGCTCGGACCGCGTCACGGTCCCCTCAACGCAGAGGTCACTGTCATGACCAGGGTATTCGCCTTGCTCGGCGCCACGCTGCTGGCCATCGCCGGCCTCGTGGTCGTCGCCCAACCGCCGCAGGCGCAAGCCGCCGTCGGCCTGCACGTCAGCGGCACGAAGATCGTGGAGGCCAACGGGCAGCCGTTCGTCATGCGCGGGGTCAACCACCCGCACGTCTGGTACACCGGCCGCACCAGCTCGTTCGCCGACGTCAAGGCGCTCGGCTCGAACACGGTGCGCGTGGTGCTGGGCAGCGGCAAGCGGTGGGGGCCGTCCAGCGACACCGCCGCGGTCATCGCGCTGTGCAAGCAGAACAAGCTGATCTGCGTGCTGGAGGTGCACGACACCACCGGGTACGGAGAGGAGGCCGCGGCCGCCTCGCTCGACGAGGCGGTGGACTACTGGATCTCCCAGAAGTCCGCGCTGGTCGGCCAGGAGGACTACGTCGTCATCAACATCGGCAACGAGCCCATCGGCAACACCAACGCCGCCCAGTGGACCGACGCGACCGTCAACGCGGTCAAGAAGATGCGGACCAACGGGTTCCAGCACCTGCTGATGGTCGACGGCCCGAACTGGGGCCAGGACTGGCAGTACGTCATGCGCGACAACGCGCAGCGCGTCCTGGACGCCGACACCCAGCGCAACACCGTGCTGTCGATCCACATGTACGCGGTGTTCAGCACGCCCGCCAGCATCATCGACTACCTGGACCGCTTCCAGGCCAACGGGTGGCCGCTGGTGATCGGCGAGTTCGGCTGGAAGTTCGCCTCCGGCGAGGTCGACCACGAGACCATCCTCGCCCAGGCGCAGGCCAGGGGGATGGGCTACCTGGGCTGGTCGTGGAGCGGCAACACCGATCCGATCCTGGACATGGCCACCGACTTCGACCCGGCCAGGCTGACCACGTGGGGGCAGCGCATCTTCAACGGCGCCAACGGGATCAAGGCCACCTCGCGCGAGGCGTCGATCTACGGCGGCGGCAACCAGCCCACCAGCACGACGACGACGACCACCACCACGACGACCACCACGACCACGGTCCCGCCCACCGGCTCGTGCACCGCGAGCTACACCACCACCGGCCAGTGGCAGGGCGGGTTCCAGGCGGAGGTGCGGGTCACGGCGGGGTCCAAGGCGATCAAGTCGTGGACGGTGACCTGGACGTTCGCGGACGGCCAGACCGTGAGCAACGCGTGGAACGCCGACGTCACCTCGTCCGGCGCGACCGTGACCGCGCGCAACGCGTCGTACAACGGGTCGCTGGGGGCGGGCGCGAGCACCGCGTTCGGCTTCCTCGGCACGACGCGCGGCGCGAACACCGCGCCGACGCTGAGCTGCGCGGCGTCCTAGCCGACACCCCTGCCGCGGCCCCCCACCCGACCGGGTGGGGGGCCGCGGTGGCGCCTCCCGAGCCGGTCGCATCCGCCATTCGGGTTCCACCATCAGGTCGTTGCCCTGCGGTTTTCCGCCGTTCTAGCATCGCGCTGGCGACGGCGCGCGCCCGTCGTCCGAGGGGGCACGACATGAGGCGCTGGTTGTCCGTCGCGTGCGCGATCGCGCTGCTGCCGCTCGGGGCGCCCGGCGCCTCGGCCGCGGAACCCGACATGTCGGCCCCGGAGCGGGCCGTGCCCGAGAAGACGGGTGTGATCGTCGACGGCGGCAGCGGCAACCGGGCCTCGCTCGGCGCGACCAGCACCGGCAACACCGTGGCCGGGAGGGTGTGGAACGACGACGGTGACGGCGTGCGCCAGGACCACGAGTCGGCCGCGCAGCTGGAGATCCGGCTCTGGACGCACCACCCCACCGCGGGCTGGAGCGCCGTCCGGGTCACCTCCTACGGCGGGGCGTACGCGTTCACCGACGTTCCGCCGGGCAGCTACCAGGTCCAGGTGTGGGTCCCCGCGTCGAGCCCCGAGGCGGTGACCCGGTTCGGCGCGGGCGGCGACCGGCAGCGCGACTCCGACGTGCTCGGCCCGAACGCCGAGAGCCTGCCCGTGGTGTTCGCGGACGGCGGGCCCGAGACCAGGGGGGTGGACGCCGGCCTGGTGCCGGGACGGTCGACCGGGAACTCCGTCAAGAGCGCCGCCAACCACTGGTGCCTGGACCAGGAGGCCCCGAACGGGCTGCCGCCCACCGCGGGCGTCGGCGCCTACCGCTGCCACGGCGACCGGAACCAGAAGTGGTACTTCTACTGGATCACCACCGAGGTGGTGGAGGTGTGGGGCGGCTGGAACTGGGACTGCCTCGACCAGGAGTTCCCCGGTGACCAGAAGACCAGCGAGGTCGGCGTGCACCCGTGCCACGGCGGCGTGAACCAGCGCTGGCGGGTGTACCACAACGAGCTGCAGGGCGAGCCGATGACCGTCGCCAACGTGCGCACCGGCGAGTGCCTGGACCAGGAGTCCCCGCAGGGCCCGCCCACCAGCGGGGTGGGCGTCCACGCGTGCCACGGCGGGCTGAACCAGAAGTGGTACGTGGCGGACTGAGCATTTTCCCGGCGGGTTCGGCACTCCGGGGAAACCTGAAGGCGGTGTGCACCCCTATAAAGGGTTGCCCGCTTTTCGTGCTTAACCTCGTGGTGGCGGCGGTGAACGTCCGCCGCGCTGGGGGAAATGACATGAAGAAGTGGTTCGCCGTCGCGTGCGCCGCGACGGTCTCCGGGGTGGCGATGACTGGCCCGGGACCAGGGGATCCGGTTGTGGGAGTACGGCCAGGTCGGCAGCGCCTGGGTGCTGGTCGGCAGCACGCTCTCCCGTAGCGGTGGGTACGGCTTCAGCGCGGGGCGGGCGTCTGCCGGGTCCAGATGACCGCCTCGACCGGGAGTCGCCCCTCGGTCCGCCCGCCACGGGCGTCGGCGCGCACCGCTGCAACGGCGCCCCGAACCGGGTGTGGACCCTCGCGGGGTGAGTCGCCGGGCCGAACCGATCGGGAAGTGTGACCCGGTCGGTTCGGCCTTCCTGGTGACCCGAACGTTCGGCGACCAAAGCAGGCACCCCTGAAAGCAGTTCTTCCCTTGTGGCGCAAGCGATTTTCCGCGTTGCTCCACAAGGGAGGGTGATTGGGCCATCAGGTCTATACCGGGGTGCGTTGATCTCGATCTAGCATCGCTTCGGCGGTGGCGCTCGTCCGCCGCACTAGGGGGCTAGTCGTATGAGACGCTGGTTGTCCGTGGCGTGCGCAGCTTTCGTGGCACTCCCGCTGGGGGCGGGGATCGCGCAGGCCGAGGAGCCGGTCGAGCAGCAGGACCGCGTGGGGGTCAAGGTCAGCGAGGCGCTCGCGGGGCAGTCGTCCCCCGAGGACTTCCTCGCCCGCGCGAGCAGGAACGACATGTCCGCCCAGGCGGTCGGCAACAACACGATCGCCGGTCGGCTCTGGAACGACTTCAACAACGACGGCTACCGGGGGGACAGCGAGTCCGGCCTGTCGACCCGCGTCGTCCTGCTCGGCGAGGTGAACGGCGTCCCGACGGAGACCGAGACCTACTCGCAGGGCAACGGCGCGTACGCGTTCTACAACCTGCCCGCGGGCATGTACCAGGTCTGGGTGGACGTCAAGCCGGTGAGCACGTGGCTGATCCCCACCAGGATCAGCGTGGGCGGCGACCGCCAGCGCGACTCCGACATGGTCGGCCCGGTCGCCCTGAGCATGCCGGTCCACTTCGTCGACGACGGCCCCGCGCAGCGCGGCGTCGACGGCGGCTTCATCACGTCCGAGTACTACTACGGCTACAGCGTCAAGAACAGCGCCAGCGCCTGGTGCCTGGACCAGGAGTCCCCGCAGGGCTTCCCGACCACCACGGTCGGCGTCCACCACTGCAACAACGGCATCAACCAGGTGTGGGACGTGAAGTGGGACTTCACCGAGCACCTCGGCATCGTCCGGTTCGAGAACTTCTCGTCCGACTACTGCCTCGACCAGGAGTACCCGAACGGCCTGCAGACGCCGCGCGTCGGCGCCTACCCGTGCAACGGCGGCACCAACCAGAACTGGGTGCTGCACCACAACGAGCTCTACGGCGAGCCCGCGCTGTCGATCAACCAGCGCAGCGGCTACTGCCTCGACCAGGAGGCCCCGCGCGGCACGCCGACCACGGTGCTCGGCGCGTACCTGTGCAACGGCGGTCAGAACCAGAAGTGGTACCTGAACGACTGACGTTCCACCAGCACCACCGAACCGGGTCACGCCACGCGCGTGGCCCGGTTCGCTCTTCCCGGCCGCGCCTGCGGGGTGGTGATGACCGCGGAGCGGGGAAGCGGTTGCTCGCGGCAGGACGTGAACGGGGGCGGCTACCGGGACGTCGGCGAGCCGCCCGCGTCGGTCCAGGTGATCCTGTGGTGGCACGCCGACCGCGGTGCTCGGCGCGTACCTGTGCAACGGCGGCCAGAACCAGAACTGGCGCCTGAGCTGACGCGCCACCCGCTCCACCACCCACCCCCACCGCTGCCCCGAACGGGTGGAACCTCCGGTGCCTGGACGTCACCTGTCTCAGCGATCTTCAGCCCCTCGGCCGCTGTGTCCGCCGTCACGAGCTTCTACCATCGCGCTGGCGGCGGCGTCCGACCGCCGTCCTAGGTGGTGAAGACCATGAGGCGCTTGGCCGCGGTCGCGTGCGCGTTGGCCCTCCTCCCGCTCGGGGCGATGACCGCTCAAGCCGACCCAGCCGGACCAGTGGAGCGATCACCGGGTGTCGAGCGGCAGAAGTTGCCGCCCAAGCGGACCGGCGTGCCCTACCGGGTGGCGTCCGGGAGCGCGGCGGTCAGCCAGAACACCGTATCCGGCCTGGTCTGGCTGGACTCCGACGGCGACGGGGTGCGGTCCAACACCGAGGTGGCCGCCCGGCTGGAGGTCTTCCTCTGGAGCTTCGACGACACCGAGGGGTGGATGTTCCGGACCACCTTCTCCGACAAGGGCTTCTACAGCTTCACCGACCTGCCCGCCGACACCTACCTCGTGCAGGTCGTCATCCCGGACGGCCACCGCGCCACCGCGTTCGGCGCGGGCGGTGACCGCTCGCGCGACTCCGACGTGGTCGGCTACTCCGCCGACAGCACCCCGATCACCTTCACCGGCGCTGGTCCGCGCACCCGCTGGGTCGACGCGGGCTTCACGCCGGGCGAGCCCACCGGGACCCCGGTGCGGAACTCCGCCAGCGGCTGGTGCCTCGACCAGGAGTCGCCCAGCGGCGTGACGACCAACGGCGTCGGCGCCTACGGCTGCAACGGCGGCCTGAACCAGCACTGGTTCCTGGTCTGGTACCGGCCCAACGTCGCCGAGGTGTGGAACACCGCGCCGCCCGTCGACTGCCTCGACCAGAAGTCGCCCAGCGGCGTGCCGACCACCGGCGTCGGCGCGTACCCGTGCAACGACGGCCAGAACCAGCGCTGGGTCGTGCGGCACGACGAGGAGACCGGCAGCGAGGAGGTCCAGTTCGCCAACCTGAGCAGCGGCGACTGCCTCGACCAGGAGTACCCGCGCGGCACGCCGACCACCGTCGTCGGCGCGTACGGCTGCAACGGGGGGCGCAACCAGCGCTGGACCCTCGGCTGACCCGCCTGCGGGGCGCTCCCGGTCGTGGGGCGCCCCGCAGCCTGGCCCGTGACGTCAGCGCGCCAGGAACTCCAGCACCACCCGGTTCCACTCCTCGGCGTGGCTCACGTTCACCCCGTGCGGCCCGCCCGCCACCACGTGCGCCTGGCTGCCGGGGATCGCCGCGTGCACGCGCTCACCCGAACCCTCGTACGGCACCGTCGCGTCGCTGTCGCCGTGGATCACCAGCGTCGGCACGGTGATCGCGGGCAGGTCCGCCCGGAAGTCGGTGCCCGCCCACGCGGCCATGCAGCCCTGCGCCGCCCGGTGGTCGGCCTCGTCGCACAGCGCCCGCGCCTCGCGCCACTGCTCCTGGGTGACCTTCAGCTCGCCGTCGACGGAGAAGAAGTCGGTGACGAACGTGTCGTAGAACGTGCTCTCGTCGTCCTTGAGCCCGGCGGCCAGCTCCTCGGCCTTCTCGGCGGGCAGCGGACCCTCCGGGTTGTCGGCGGTGCGCGCCAGGTACGGCGGCACGGCCGAGGCGAACACGACGCCCCGCAGCCGCTCCTGCCCGTACTTGGCCACGTACCGGGCGACCTCGCCGCCGCCCATGGAGAACCCGACCAGCACCACGTCGGTCAGCTCCAGCTGGGCCAGCAGGTGGTGCAGGTCCTCGGCGAGCGTGTCGTACTCGTAGCCCCCGCGCGGCTTGTCGCTGCGCCCGAAGCCCCGCCTGTCGTAGGTGATCACCCGGTGGCCTGCCGCCGCCAGCGCGGGCACCTGGAGCTTCCACGACTCGCCGGACAGCGGCCACCCGTGGATCAGCACGACCGGGCGGCCGGGACCGCCGGTGTCGTCCACGTGCAGGTTGGTGTCCTTGAACAGCCCGTGGTGCGCGGTGATCTCGGCCATGTGCCCTGAACTCCTCCGGGTGGCGGGTATTCCACCCGGCGTACCCGCGTCGCGTCAGCGGAAACGCCTGCCCCGTCAGGGTGGTTCATCACCCGGACGGGGCGGGGGACGTCACCGCTCGTGGCGCTCCAGCAGTGCCCGCAGCGCCGCCATCTCCCGCGCCGGCGCCCCGCGCCCCTCGGCGGCGGCGGCCCGCACCAGCGACATGCCCAGCACCACCAGCAGCCCGGCCAGGGTGACCCGCGCGTACGCCTTCGTCGACGTCTCCAGCCCGGAGGCCTCCGCGCGCCTGCGGTACCACCACGTGGTCAGCAGCAGGCCCGCGAGCAGCGCGAACAGCCAGTACACGCCCGGCGCGGGTCGGGTGCTGGCCGGTAGAACGGGATCGCCCCCAGCGCCAGCGCGCCGATCGCCTGCATCGGCAGACAGTGCCCGCGCCGGTCGCGCCGGGTGCGCTCGCGCAGCGCGTCCAGCTCGCCGAGCAGGCCCGCCCCGCCGCGCAACCCCGCCCCGCCGAGCAATCCCACCCCGCCGAGCAATCCCACCCCGCCGCGCAACCCCTCTCCGCCAAGCAACCCCGCCCCCCATCCGCCCGTACCGCGCCCGCCCGCGAGCGCCGCGCGCACCCCGCCGTTGCACGGCCCCGCGCGGACGCGTCGGGAAGCCGCAGGATCGCGGCCCGCCCCACGGCCCGCCCCACGACCCGCCCGGCAACTCGTTTGCCGAGCAAGCGGCCGGCGCGTCCGATGGTGCGGTTCCCCGCTTGTGATCTTGTTCTCCCCGGTTTTCCACCCGACCCGTCCCTAGGCTGCGATCCGCCGCTTCCGGGCAGCGGCACCACGACACCCGCCGCCGTCCCGAAACACCGAACTGGGGAGAAAGAACCGCATGGTCACCAAGAACCGGATGTGGGGGGCCGCGCTCGCGGTCACCGCCTCCGCGGCGCTGGTCGGCGCGCTCGTCCCGCCCGCCACCGCCTCGGCGCAGCCGCCGGGCCTGGCCGAGTCGCCGAGCCTGGCCGAGTCGCTGCGCGCCGCCGTGGTCGCGCAGGACTTCAAGGACGTCATCGACCTCACCCCGCCCGACCCGGCCCTCGCCGGCCTGCGGGCCGCCCGCTCCGGCGCGCCCGAGAAGTACGACAGCGCCCCGCCCGCCGCCCGTCTGGCAGCCGCCGCCGCGCGCCCGATCCACCAGCAGCCCAACGTGGACCTGGCCGTCATCGAGCTGGACGACCAGGGCAGGCCCACCGCCGTCGGCGACGTGCTGATGAGCCCGCAGCACCCGAACGGCGTCACCGTGCCGGTGAGGAAGAGCTCGCTGTCCACCGACCAGGTCCGCTACCGCTGGTGGGACGACACCGAGTGGGACGTCAACGGCGGCCAGGGGACCGTGGACGTGCTGCCCGGCCGGGAGAGCGCCCCCATCGACTTCTCCTCGCCGTACCCGGCCTCGGTGCTCAAGCTCATGGTCGGCTTCGGCGTGCTGCGCCTGGCCGACGAGGGCCGGATCGACCTGGACGCGGTCTACGACTACCAGCCCACGGTCCCCAACGCGACCTGCGGCGGCGCGTTCAGCGCGGTCATCCGCTCGAACTTCGACCAGATGATCACCAAGTCGCAGAACGAGTCCACCTGCGCGCTCATCAAGCTGCTGCACGACCTCGGCGCCTGGGACGAGGTCAACGCCGAGTTCGTCGAGCTGGGCCTGCCCACGCTCATGGTCACCGGCACCAACCCGGCCAACGGCGGTCGCTGGATCGGCTCGAACATGAGCAGCCTGGACACCGCCAAGCTGCTGCTGCTGATCAACGGCGGTCAGGGCGCGCTGTGGACCACGCCTGCGGGCAAGGCGATCACCCGCGCCGAGCTGAGCGAGACCTCGCGCGCGCTGTTCCTCAAGGCGCTGGCCGAGCAGGGCCACAACGAGATGCTGTCCACCACCAACTGGTGCGGTCGCGCCTACCCGGTGCAGGGCATCCCGCAGCTCACCCCGCAGCGCTGGGTCGAGGCCGACGGCACGGTCACCGTGGGCGGCGCGGTGTACGACCGCGACGTGCGCCCGTGCGACGCCGCCGCCGAGGTGGGCTTCAGCCACAAGACCGGCTGGGTGGACACCACCGGCAGTGACGCGGGCATCGTGAAGTCCTTGCCGGGCAAGGACAAGCGCAACTACATCGTGGTGATCTTCTCCAACCTGGGCACCGACTACGTCGACGCGAACCGGCCCGCCGACCCGCCCGGCGTCTTCCCGGTGCTCTACACCCAGAAGTACGCGAAGCTCGGCAAGGCCGTCGACGCGATCATGGCCGCCCGCTGACGCACCCGGTGCTAACCGGCCCGCCGTCCCCGGAGCAGAAGGGGGCGGCGGGCCGCCCGGAAACCGTTGCGCGCCAACCGGAAGCGTGCCAACTGGAAGCGTGCCAGCCGATCAGCGCCAGCCGATCAGCGCCAACCGATCAGCGCCAACCGATCAGCGCCGGTTGCCGCGCGGGCGCAACCGCGCCTTCGGCATCGACGGCGCGGGCAACCGGTCGCCGTCGTAGCCCACCACCGCGCCGAACCGCTCGTCCCCGCGCTCCCACTGCTCGCGGAACCGCACCACCTCGTCGTGGTCGCGCCCGATGAAGTTCCACCACATCACGATCTCCTCGCCGAACGGCTCGCCGCCCAGCAGCAGCACCCGCGCCTCCTCGGACCCGGTGCTCGCCAGCCGCAGCACCGCCGTCCCGGCGCCGAGGCACCCCAGCGACCCGCGCGGCACCACCGTCCCGCGCGGCACCACCGCCCCGGCCAGCTCCACCTCGCCCCGGTCCACCAGCACCCCGTGCTCGAACGCCGGGTCCACCGCCAGCTCCAGCACCACCCCGGCGGGCACCACCAGCTCCGCCCCCAGCAGCGGCGTGAACCCGCGCACCGGCGACGTCACCCCGCCCAGCGACCCCAGGAACACCCGCGCCACCGCCCCGCCGACCACCACCGGCTCGGGCACGTGGTGCTCGAAGTCCCTCGGCGCGTCCCGGTGCGCGTCCGGCAGCGCGATCCACAGCTGCACCCCGTGCAGCACCGACGTCCCAGGGGTGGAGACCTCCGAGTGGCAGATCCCGCGCCCCGCCGTCATCAGGTTCAGCTCGCCCGGCCGCACCAGCGCGTGCGCGCCGTGGCTGTCCCGGTGCTCGATCTCCCCGGAGAACAGCCAGCTCGCCGTCTGCAACCCGGTGTGCGGGTGCGGCGCGACGTCCATGCCGCCGGTGGCGGACACGTCGTCCGGCCCGTAGTGGTCCACGAAGCACCAGGCCCCGATCAGGGACCGCCCGCGCTGCGGCAGGGTGCGCCGCACCGCCATCGCCCTCGGCCCGCCCAGCGGCACGTCGCGCGGGTCGAGCACCTCCACCCCGGCCGCGGGGGAGGAGGCGGCGCAGACCAGTTCGGCAGGA
This sequence comes from Actinosynnema mirum DSM 43827, assembly GCF_000023245.1. Taxonomy (GTDB): domain Bacteria; phylum Actinomycetota; class Actinomycetes; order Mycobacteriales; family Pseudonocardiaceae; genus Actinosynnema; species Actinosynnema mirum. Next base: position 4,876,478 of record NC_013093.1, on the reverse strand, counting down.
TCGGACTCGGCGTTGCTCACCGGCACATCGTAGGTCCGCACCCGCGTCCCGCCGCCCGACCGGCGCGCCGCGCCCACCCGCGCCACCCGCACCCAGCGGCGACGCCCCCGCACCCGCCCCACCCGACCGGACCGGGCGGTTCCGGTCCCCGCCGGGCCCGCTAACACCCCGCGCCCCACCCGCGATGACCTTGTGCACCGCCCGCCCAGAGAAGGTGACCACCGCTGTGCCCTACACGGCCGAGATCAGCCGCGCCACCCCGGCCTGCTTCGTCTTCCTGGTGGACCAGTCCGCCTCGATGGAGGACCCGATCGGCGGCCCGGCCAGGCAGCGCAAGGCCGACGTGGTCGCCGACGCCCTCAACCGGCTGCTGACCGAGCTGAGCGTCAAGTGCGCCAAGGAGGAGGGCGTGCGCGACTACTTCCACGTGGCGGTGATCGGCTACGGCCACACCTCCGTCGGCTCCGCCTTCACCGGCCCCCTCGCCGGCCGCGACCTGGTCCCGCTCAGCCAGGTCGCCGACCGCCCCGCGCGCGTCGAGGACCGGGTCAAGAAGTTCCCGGACGGCGCGGGCGGGCTGGTCGAGAGCCGGGTGAAGTTCCCCGTCTGGATCGACCCGGTCGCCAACGGCGGCACCCCGATGTGCCGGGCGCTGGCGCAGGCCGACGCGCTCGTCGCCGACTGGGTCGCGCGGCACCCGGCGGGCTTCCCGCCGATCGTGCTCAACCTGACCGACGGCGAGTCCACCGACGGCGACCCCCTGGAGGCCGCGCTGGCGCTCCAGCGGCACGTCAGCGCGGACGGCGCGGCGCTGCTGTTCAACCTGCACGTGTCCGGCTCGGCCGCGATCCCGGTGACCTTCCCGGACAGCCCCGCCGCGCTGCCCGACACCTACGCCCGCGCGCTGTTCGAGATGTCCAGCCCGCTGCCGCAGCACATGCGCTTCTACGCCCTCCAGCAGGGCATCGCGTGCACCGACCTGTCCAGGGGCTTCGCCTACAACGCCGACATCACCACCGTCGTGCAGTTCCTCGACATCGGCACCCGCGCCACGGACCTGCGCTGACCCCCGGCATGGTCACCCCCGGCATGTTCACCACCGCCCTGCGCGCGCCCAAGCTGGGCAGCGCCGAAGCCGAGTGCGAGGACGCGCACCTGGTGCTCCCGGCCGAGGCCCCCGACACCTGGCGCACCGAGCCGGTGCTGGTCGCCGTCGCCGACGGCGCGTCCGAGAGCCTGCTGTCCGGGCCGTGGGCCGCGCTGCTCACCACCGGGCTGCTGGCCCACGTCGCGGCCGACCCGCGCGCGCTCGACGCGCCCGAGGCGTTCGCGGACGCCCTCGCCCGCGCGGGCCTGGCCTGGCGGCCCTGGCTCGCCGACTACGTGGCCCGCCGCGAGGCCGCCGGGCGCCCCATCGCCTGGTACGAGCAGCCGGGCCTGGACCGGGGCCCGCACGCCACCGCGCTCGCCGCCCGCTTCGCCCCCGACGCGGACGGCCGCACCACGTGGGCCGCCGCGGCACTCGGCGACAGCTGCCTGTTCCACACCAGGGGCGCGGACCTGCTGCACGCGTTCCCGCTCGCCGACGCGGGCGCGTTCGACAGCTCGCCCGGACTGGTCAACGCCCTCACCACCGACACCGCCCTGCTGGCCAGGCACACCCGCACCGCCTCGGGCGCGGCCGAGCAGGGCGACCAGTTCTTCCTGTGCACCGACGCGCTCGCCGCCTGGTTCCTGCGCGAGGCCGAGCGCGGCGGCGCGCCGTGGGACCTGCTGGCCGAGCACACCCGCGGGGGCGACCCCGAGCGGTTCGCGGCCTGGCTGGAGGCGGCGCGCGCGGCCGGGGAGGTGCGCAATGACGACGTCACGCTCGTCCACGTCGACCTCGGGTGAGGGCAGGCGGTCGTTCCCGTCCGGCGCGGCCTACGCGGAGGCGCTGCAGAACACCGCGCTGTGCTTCCGGGGCACCGCGCTCGCGGGCGGGCAGGTGCGCGCCGACGCGCTGGGCCGCCCGCGCGCGATCTCCGGCAACTTCGCCAGCGTCTTCTCGGTGACCACGCCCGGCGGCGTCGAGCACGCGGTCAAGTGCTTCACCAGGGAGGTCCCCGAGCAGGCCGACCGGTACCGGGCCGTCGGCGCGCACCTGGCGGGCCTGGGCGCGGACTGGGCCGTGGGGTTCGAGCACGTCGACCGGGGCGTGCTGGTCGGCGGCTCCTGGTACCCGGTGCTGCGGATGGAGTGGGTGCGCGCCCGCAACCTCATCCGCTGGATCGAGGACACCGGGGACGACCGGGTCGCGTTAGCCGGGGTCGCCGCCCGCTTCGCCCGGCTGGCCGCCGAGCTGGAGGCCGGGGGAGTGGGGCACGGCGACCTCCAGCACGGCAACGTCCTGGTCACCGACTCGGGCGCGCTGCGCCTGGTCGACTACGACGGGATGCACGTGCCCGCGCTGGCCGGGCGGCCCGCCGACGAGGTCGGGCACCGCAACTACCAGTCGCCGGACCGCACGCGCGCCCACCACGGGCCCACCGTCGACCGCTTCTCCGCCTGGGTGGTGCACCTGTCGCTGCTGGCGCTGTCGGTCGACCCGTCGCTGTGGCGGCTGCTGCGCGACCCGGACGCCGAGCACCTGCTGCTCGCCGAACCCGACTTCGCCGACCCGGCCCGCTCCTACCGGCTCGCGACCCTCGTCGCGCACCCGGACGCGCGGCTGCGGGCGCGGGCCGAGCGGTTCCGGGACGTCCTGCTGCACCACCGCGCCGCGCCCCCGCCGCTGGACCCGGTCGACACCTCGGCGGGTGGCGTCACGCCTGCGGGTGGCGCGCTGGGGCTCGCGACGGGTGGCGCCCTCTTGCGCGGGGGCGGCGCGGTCGGGGCCGGCGCTGCCGGGTCAGGTGCGGTCGGGACCGGGTCGGCGGGCACCCCGGCGTGGCTGGCCGAACGCCTGCGCCCGCGCGACCCGACGCCCGGCGCGGGCCTCGCCGAGATCCCGCTCCCGACCGATCAGGCGTTCACCGGCCGGCTGCTCGACGGTGACTTAGCCGCCACCGCCACCACCGCCGCCACCGCCGGCGGCACGCTCGACGGGAGCGCCCGCGAGCTGGTCCGGTTCGGGCGCAGACCCGTGCTGCTCATGCTCCTGTCCTGGCTGCTGCTGGTCGGCGCGCCCGTGCTGCCCGTCGCCGCCGCGCTCCTCCTCGGCCTGACCGGCCCCGAGCTGACCGCGCCGGTCCTGCTGATCCCGCTGCTGCCCGTCGCCACCGCCCTGTCCTACCGCCGCCGCCCCGAGCGCGCCGCCGCGAAGGCCGCCCGCCGGGCCCGCCGCCGCGCCCGCTCCGAGCACCGCGCGCTCGCCGCGCGGGGAGCCGGGCTGCGGCGCGCGGGGGAGCGGCTGGAGGCGGCCCTGCGGCAGGCCGAGGCCGACCGCGACCGCGAGCAGCGCGAGCTGGCCGACCGGCACAAGCGGGAGGTCGCCGAGCGGCAGGCGGACACCGCCCGGCTCGTCGTGGAGGTCGAGCGCGCCAAGCAGGCGCTCGCCCGCCGCTCCCACGAGGAGGAGCAGAATCTCCTGGCGCAGGCCAGGAAGGAGCACGTGCTCGGGCACCTGGCGCGGTTCCCGCTCAAGGGCGCGGGCATCGAGGGGATCGGCGCGGCGCTCACCGCGAAGCTCGCCGACTCGGGCATCCGCACCGCCGCCGACTTCACCGGGGTGCTGCGCAACTCCGGCCAGGAGTCCGGCACGCTGTTCCGGCTCGCCGGTGGCGGCGCGGTGCACGTGCCCGGCATCGGCGAGGTCAAGGCGGGCCGCGTCGAGCGGTGGCGCGCGACGCTGCTCAAGCAGGCCAAGGCCACCGAGCCTGCCCAGCTGAGCCCGGCCGCGCGCGGCGCGCTGAAGGCCCGCTTCGCCTCCGAGAGCGCGAAGCTGGAGGCCGAGCACTCGTACACGATCGCCGAGCGCGAGCGGGCCGTGGAGCTGCTCAAGGACCGGCACCGCGCCGAGCACGCGGCCCTGCTGGAGCGGCTCACCCGCGAGCGCGCCACCGCCGCGCGGGACCGGGTCGAGCACGACCGGGCGGTCCGGGAGAGCGCCGTGCGGGTGAGGACCGCCGAGCGGGACGTCCGGGAGAGCCGCGCCGCCGCGGCGGCGTTCCGGCGGGTCACCTACCGGCGCTACGCGCTCTTCAGCCTCCTCGGCCGGGGCTGAGCGCAGCCGACCGGTCACGCGCGGTCGCCGAAAAGGCCGCCGGAAGGCTAGCGGGGAATTCTCCGGACATTGCCGCGCGCCCCGGCGAACCGCCGTCAGGGGTTCCGTTTACCAGGACGTGATGGGCCGCGCCAGTGCCTTCGGGTCCCTTCCCGGCGCGCCGGTGGGACGCGCGGGTCGAGCTTCGCAACCGTCCTGTGATAGGGACTCCGGAATGCCCTGCTCCACAGTGGAATCACCGGACAGGGGTCGGCACCGGCGAGTCGTCCGTTCAGGATGGACGGACGCCGGGCGCTGACCTGGCCTGTATCCTCTGGTCAGCTGGGTGATCAACGTCGCATCAGGACGGGAGCGCGGCCCCGGCTTCCGCGTTTTTGTCAACTTCCCGGTTGACCGAAGTTCATCCGCTGATAATGTTCGAGAACCGCCGGGCACCCTGCCGACATCCGTCGAGCCCGGCCATTCGTCGACGCGCACAGTGAAGAAGGTCCCTGCATGACCGTGGAATCACCTCCCGGGATGGAGATCACCGAGGAGAACCAGTTCAAGGGCTCCCTGTTCGTCTCGTCCTGGGACGAGCTGATCGATTCCATCGGCGCGGACGCCGAGACCGAGGCGGAGAAGGTGCTCGACGTGACCTTCGCCGCGATCGGCGCCGCGTCCTCGACGGCGATGCTGGCCGTGGACCCGTTCGGCACCCTGCTGGGCGCGGGCATCGGCTGGCTCGTCGAGCACGTCACGTTCCTGCGGGAACCGCTCGACCAGCTCATGGGGGACCCGGACGACGTCAGCGCCAACGTGGCGGCCACCAAGGCCAACGCGGTGGAGATGCGGGTGCTGGCCGAGACCCACCGCAACACCCTGGCGCAGCCGCAGGAGTGGAGCGGCCAGTCCCAGGAGGCGTTCAAGGCCAGCATGGCGGAGCTGGGTCGGGAGCTGGACTCGCTGGCCAACGCGGTCGAGCAGAAGGCGAAGATCGTCGCCGTCTGCGGGATGCTCGTGCAGGTGCTGCGCGACATCGTCCGCGACATGATCGCCCAGTTCCTCGGCTCGCTGCTGGCGGGCGCGATCGCCGCCGCGGCAGCGGCGTTCTTCACGTTCGGCGCGTCCATCGCGGGCTTCATCGGGTACGCGATCGGCAAGGCCGTCGCGCTCGGCGTGAACATCGCCTCGCGGCTGGCCAGGCTCGTCGGCGGGCTCGGCCGCCAGATGGGGCGCGTCAAGGACCTGGACGAGATCACCGAGGGCATCGGCAAGGGCTGGAAGCGGTTCGAGAACGCCGCGGACGTCTCCGAGATCGGCTACGAGACCTGGAAGGCGCAGGAAGGCGTCGACCGCGCGATCGACCAGGCCGTCTGAGCACGCCCGCCCCCGCTCCCCCCGCACCCCCTCGGAGATCCCCGTGGCCAAGTTCCCCGGTTCCGGTTCGAGCAGACCGGACCCCGGCTCCAGCACCCCCGACCCCGGCTCCACCACCACCGCGACCCCGGACGCCTCGCCGCCGCGCACCGCGCCGCCGCCCCCGCCGTCCTCCGCCCCGTCCGGGCCGACCGGCTCCCTGGGCTTCTCCATGACCGCGAACTCGATGGAGACCCTGCGGCGCCAGGCGAACGACCTGCGCGCCGCCTACGGCGACATGGCGGGCAAGCTCTCCGGCCAGCGGCTCGGCGCCACCGCGCTCGGGATGCTCGGGATGCCCGCCGTGCTCGCGCTCAACTCCTCCAACGGCAAGTCGGTGGAGCGCGCCAAGCAGGCCGGTGACACCCTCGGCCAGGTCGGTGACGGCGTGAAGGCCACCGCCGACACGCACTTCTCGCTCGACCGCTACAGCGGCTCGCAGTTCGACGGCATCGTCACCGACACCACCGCCAGACCGCCCGCGGGCGCGCCCTCCGGCGGGGGGAAACCCGTTGTCCCACGAGGACCCGCGACCAGCCAGGCGGAGAACGTCCCCGGCGACCCCGGCGCGCCCGCCCCGCGCACCCCGCAGCCGCAGGGGCCACCCGCGACCGGCGTGACCCCGGTCCCCGGTGACGGCGGCACGACCTCCGCCGCGGCCGACACCCCTGGCGCGCAAGGACCTCAGGCGCAGCCGGTCCCGACCGCGCCGGGCGGCCGGACCCCCGGTCCGACCACCCCCGCCGCGGCCCCCGGCACGCAGTTGCCGCCGATTCCCGGCTTCCGGGGCGATCTCACCGCGCCCGCCGCCCAGGGCGCGCCCCCGGCGGCCAACCCGAAGTCCGGGCTGCCGCCGCTCATGCAGATCCCGCCCAAGCCGAACACGCACCCCGCGGGCGCGCCCGAGGTGGAGCTGTCCAAGCCGGGCGGCGCGGCGGACTCGTTGCGCGGCAACCAGAACAGCTTCCCGCCCCGGCCGCAGGACCCGCCGCCCGCCGCGCCCGCGCCACGCCCGCGGGTCCCCCGGACCACGCCGGGCAGGCTGATCGGCCCGCAGCCCGGCGCGGCCTCGCCCGTGGTCTCCCTGCCGGGCAAGGACCCGTTCGCGCCACCCGGCGCCACCACCGCGCCACCCGCCGCGCAGGGCCAGGGCCGGTTCACCACCCCCGGTTCCGCCAAGGACTCGCTGACCGCCCAGCACGACCCGTCCGCACCGCCCGCGCCCAAGCCCACGACCCCGCCGCGCCCGCCGCTGAACCTGCTGCCCCCGGCCGACCAGGTCGACCCCGCGAAGGTCCCGCTGCCGCCCGACCCGCCCAAGGACACCGTGCCGTGGGGCAACGTCGAACCGCTGCTCGACCCGGACGCCGACCACCGCACCACCAACGCGTTCCCGGTCACCACGATCAACGGCGTCGAGCACTTCGACCTGCGGAACCTCTCCAAGGAGGAGGGGGCCCGCTGGGTCGCGGACCTGCGCCGCATCCTGGACAGCAAGCCGGACGGCGCGTTCTTCTGGTCGGGCAACTTCATCGACTCGACCGGCCAGCGGCACTCGGTGATGGACCCGGCCGAGTTCATCGCCGCCCAGCAGGGGCGCGTCACCCTGGAGGGCAAGCTCGACCACGACCACATCATCATGCCCGACTGGGGCAAGACCAACGACGCGGGCAAAGCGGTGTGGGACAGCGTGTCCGCCAGCCTCGCCCAGGGCGCGAAGGGCGACGTGCACGTCCTCGTCGGGCCGAGCAGGCGGGTGGACAACGTGTTCTCCATGACCGAGTTCCCGATCCTGCAGAACAACCCGAACGTCGACCGGGTCTTCACCATCGACGTCATGACGGGAGAGCAGCGGCAGCTCTACCCGTGACCTGGGCCACCCGTCGTCAACGGGTTCCTGAAGCGGGTGGCGCCGGGAGGTGTGCTCTCCCGGCGCCACCCGCGCTGCCGTCCCCGGCGAACACCCCCTGACCTGCGCTCCTGCCGTTCCCCTTCCCGCTTCCTGACGTTCCGCTGGGGTGTGGTGTGCTCCACTGCGCCCGTGCTCGACAACGGAGCGACCCCCGCAGACACTGGCCCGGTGCTGGTGCTGCTGGTCGAGGACGATCCCGCGATAGCCCGGTCCCTCACCACGGGACTGGAGCGGTTCGGGTTCGCGGTGGAGTGGGTCACGACGGGCGCGGCGGCGCTGGCCGCCACCGGCTACGGGGTCGTGCTGCTCGACCTCGGCCTGCCGGACGTGGACGGCCTGGACGTGTGCCGGGCCCTGCGCGCCCGCACCGACCTGCCGGTCATCGTGATCACCGCCCGCTCCGACGAGGTCGACACCGTCGTCGGGCTGGAGGTCGGCGCGGACGACTACGTGTCCAAGCCGTTCGGCGCCCGCGAGATCGTCGCCCGCATCCGCGCCGTGCTGCGCCGCTACCGGCACAGCGCGCCGGGGGACGCCGCCCCCGAGGACGACGGGGTGCTCGTGCTCGGCCGGGTCCGCCTGGACCGGCGGGCGCGGCGCGTGCACGTGGGCGAGGGGGAGCAGGTGCTCGCGCCCAAGGAGTTCGACCTGCTCTCGTTCCTGGCCGAGGACCCCGGCGCGGCGTTCACCCGCGAGCAGATCCTCGAAGCCGTGTGGGACGCGCACTGGCACGGCCCCACCCGCACCCTGGACGTGCACGTGGGCGTGCTGCGCCGCAAGTTCGACGGGGCGCTGCGGATCGAGACCGTGCGCGGCGTCGGGTTCCGCCTGGAGGTCCTGCCGTGATGCAGCGCCGCCTGGTCACCTCCTCGCTGCTGCTGGTGGTGATCGCGCTGGCGGTGTTCACCGTCCCGGTCGGCATCAGCCTCGGCGACCTGCTGCGCGCCAACCTCCTCGAAGGCGCGCTGCGCGACGCCCGCACCATCGCGTTCCTGCAGGGCGACGGCGGTTCCGAGGCCACCCTGCGGTCGCTGCGCACCGAGTTCGAGGCCCAGTCCCACGGCCGCGTCGAGCTGGTCGACGCCCAGGGCCGCCCCGCGCTCGGCCGGGACGTGCGGCCCGGCGCGGCGCTGGACGCGGCGCTGCGCGGCGAGGAGGGCGTCGAGTGGCTGGACGACAGCAGGCTCGGCACGCCCGCCCTGGTCATCTCCGCCCCCGCCCGCGACGCGTCGGGGGCCGTGGTCGGCGCGGTCCGGATCACCTACCCGACGGTCGCGCTGGAGCAGCAGATCCGCACGATCTGGACGTTCCGCATCGTCGCGGGCATCGCCACGCTCGCCCTGACCGCCGTGCTCGCCCTGCTCATGGCCCGCTCGCTGACCAGGCCGCTGCGGTCCCTGCAGGCCGCCGCCACCCGGTTCGGGCAGGGCGACCTGAGCGTGCGCGCCGAGGAGATCGGCCCCGACGAGACCCGCAGGGTGGCCCGCGCGATCAACATCGGCGCGCACCGCATCGACCAGCTGCTGTCCGCGAAGCGCGACTTCGTCGCCGACGTCTCGCACCAGCTGCGCTCCCCGCTGACCGCGCTGCGCCTGGGCCTGGACAACGTGCACGACCTGTCCGACGAGCCGAGGGCGCGCGAGGCGCTCGACGGGGCGATCGCCGAGGTGGTGCGGATGTCGCGGCTGGTCAACGACCTGCTGGCGCTGGCCCGCGCGCAGGCCGAGGACGGCATCCGCGAGCCGGTGCGGGTGGACGGGGTCGCGCGCACCAGGGCCGAGGCGTGGCGGGCCGCCGCCGACGACAAGGGCGTGCGGCTGCGCGAGGTCGTGGAGCCGGGGGTGACGGCGTCGCTCATCCCCGGCCACCTGGAGCAGGTGCTGGACAACCTGATCGCGAACGCGCTGGACGCCGCCCCGGAGGGCAGCGCCCTGACCCTGGCGGTGTCCGCCGACCGGGACCGCGTGCTGGTGTCCGTGGCCGACCGGGGGCCGGGGCTCAGCCGCGAGCACCGGGAGCGGGCGTTCGACCGGTTCTGGCGCGGAAGGCCCGGCGGCACCGGCCTCGGCCTGGCGATCGTGCGCCAGCTCGTGGAGGACGACCAGGGGGCGGTGGCGCTGCACGACGTCCCCGGCGGCGGGCTGGAGGCCAGGGTGACGTTCCCGCGCGCCGGAACCCGAGCGGACAGTTGACCTCCTGCTGCCGCTCTCCTGCCGATCCGCTGCACGACCCCTCCCCAGGCTGGTGGCACCGGGTGATCAACCCCCCGGTGCCGAGGGAGGAACCACTCATGAAGCCCGCACTCGCCGGAACCGCCGCCGCCCTGCTTCTCGTGACCGGCTGCGGCACGAGCCAGGCCGCGACCGACACCCCCGCTCCGGCAGTCCAGCCGCCCGGCGACGCGAAGGCCCTGTTCGACCGCTGGAACACCAGCCTCGCCGCGGGCGACCTGGACGGCGTGGTCGACCAGTACGCGGCGGACGCGGTGCTGCTGCCGACCGTCGCGGGCGAGGTCCACGACACCCGCGCCGAGATCACCGAGTACTTCGAGCACTTCCTGGAGCTGAGGCCCAGCGGCACGCTCGTCGAACCCAAGACCAGGGCGCTCGGCCCCGACGCGGTGGTCCTGTCCGGCCTCTACGACTTCGCGGTCACCGCCGACGGCGAGCCCGACACCGTGCAGGCCCGCATGACCTTCGTCTTCGAGCGCCGCGACGGCCGGTGGACGATCGTGGAGCACCACTCGTCCCGCAAGCCGTGACCGGGGCCGGTCGCCGCGGGTACCCCGCAGCGGTGCGGAGAACCTCACCGGCCGGGTGAAATGCGCCGCCGTCTTTCGACGGGTCGCCCCGACCCGCAGGACGTGCCCGCATCGGATGGTGTGGACCGCACCCGTCCCCCCGAGCGGGACGACGTGCCGGGGGTTTGCGCGACGGACCGCAGTCGGCGCGCGGCGACGTTCACCGGAACGTGCCGGGGGGCTGTGCCGCCCGCGACTGTCCGCACCCCCGGCACCTCACCTGACCAGCGCGTCACCGCCGCTCCCCGGCCCTGCGCGCTGCTCCCGGCTCGCCATAGGGTCCACCGCGTCGACGGTCGTGCCCGCCGGGCGCGACCGGGTCCACGAGCCCGCGCTCGCACCGGACCACGCGGCCGGGAGCAGCTGCGCGCGGTCCCCGCCGCACCTCCGCCACCGGGATCGCCCCGGTCCAGGCCCCAGGAGGCGAGGCCCATGGCCACCACCCGAGCAGTGGTGCTGGGAGCGGGCATCGCGGGCCTGCTGGCCGCCCGCGTGCTGGCCGACCACGTCGGCGAGGTGCTGCTGGTCGAGCGGGACCGGCTGCCGCAGGGGCCGCGCGAGCGGTCCGGCACGCCGCAGGCCCGGCACACGCACGTGCTGCTGTCCGGGGGCGCGCACGCGATCGACCACCTGCTGCCGGGAGCCACCGACGAGCTGCTCGACCTGGGCGCGCAGCGCGTGGGCGTGCCCGACCGGATGCTCGTGCTGCTGCCCGCCGGGTGGGTGTCGCGGTTCCCGGAGGCGCAGTTCGTGCTCAGCGCGAGCCGGGCGCTGGTCGAGCACGTGGTGCGCGAGCGGGTCCTCGCCGACGAGCGCGTCCACCTGCTGGAGAGCACCGACGCCACCGGCCTGCTCGGCGGTCCGGAGCGGGTCACCGGAATCCTGGTGCGCGACCGCCGCGACGGCCGCACCGGGCGCGTCACCGCCGACTACGTCGTCGACGCCACCGGTCACCGCTCGGCCGCGCCGGTGTGGCTGTCCGCGCTGGGGGTGCGACCGCCCGCCGAGGAGCACGTCGACCCCGGCGAGTTCTACAGCACCAGGCTGTACGCGGGCCGCTCGGACGCGCCCGCCGTGAGCGTCATGCCCGACCCCGACCACCCCGGCCAGGTGCGCAGCGGGCTGCTGTGCCCGATCGAGGGCGACCGGTGGAGCGTCACCCTGGTCGGCACGCGCGAGCAGCGACCACCCACCCACGAGGGGACGTTCGCCCGCTGCGCGGGGCGGCTGAGGCACCCGGTGATCGGCGACCTGATCGCCGACGCCCGCCCGCTCGGCCCGCCGAGGGGGTTGCGCTCGCCGGCGAACCGGAGGCTGCGGTTCCGGGATGCGGACGGGTGGCCGGAGGGGTTCGTGGTGCTGGGGGACGCGGCGTGCACGCTCAACCCGGTGCACGGGCAGGGGATGTCGCTGGCGGCGCTCGGCGCGGTGGCGCTCTCAGAAGCGCTGGGGGAGCGGGGCATCCGGTGCGGGGCGGCCCGCGCGCAGCGCGCGGTGGGGCGGGTGTCGCGGGGCGCGTGGAACGTGGCGACCGGGCTGGACCTGAGGTTCCCGGCCACGACCGGGCCCCGGCCGGGGGCGTGGGGGCGGGCGGTGGCGCGGGTGCTGGACCGGGTGGGGTTCGCGGCGACCGGGAGCCCGACGGTGACGCGGGCGTGGCTGGACGTGCACGCCCTGGTCGAGCCGCCGCGCAGCCTGCTGCGCCCGCGCGTGCTCCTGGCGGCGGCGCGCGGACCGCTGCACCCGCCGCAGGCGAACCCGCCGCTGCGACCGTGGGAGCTGCCGCACCCGGCGGTGCGGGTGCTGCCGGGGTGAGCGGCCCCGGAGCCGGGTGGGCTCCGGGGCTCGGGGTTCTCAGCCCTGCTGTCGGGTCGGTTATCGGGCCGTGCAGGTGAGCGCGCTGGTCGGGGCGGTGCCGGTGGCCTGGTAGCCGAACTCGGTGGACCGCCCGGCCGCCAGCGCGCCGTTGAACCCGGCGTCGGTGAACGTCACGGGGCCGGACGTGCCGGTGCGGGTGGTGTTCCAGGAGTTCGTGATCGTCGCGCCCGGCGGGAGGGTGGCGCCGACCGTCCAGCCGGTGATCGCCCGGTTCGCGGTGACCGTGACCGTGGCGACGAACCCGCCGTTCCACTGGTTGACCGAGGCGCTGGCCGTGCAGCCGGTGCCCGGTGGGGGAGTGGTGGTGGTCGTGACGCCGGTGGTCGTGGTGGTGGTCGTGGTGGTGGTGCTGGTCGGCTCACCGCCGCCGGTCAGGACCGGGGTCTGCCAGTCGCGCCACTGGGCGAGGTTCCCGGCCTTCTTCGCGGAGATCCGGAAGACCTGCGGGGCGTTGCCGGACTTGAGCAGGTGCTCGCGGATGTTGTCCTGGATCGGGCCGCGCCACTCCGAGCGCGAGGCGCAGTGGGTGCCGTCCTGCACGTCCGACCAGTAGGAGATGTTGTCGGCCGCGCCGAGCGCCTTGTACACCTCGGCCCCGGCGAGCGAGGCGACGCTGCCGGCGCGCGCGGCGAGCCAGTCGACGTGCGGGTTCTCCAGCAGCAGCAGGCCGCGCGGGGCGATCATCCCGATGACCTGGTGGGTGTCGATCGGGAGCGCGTTCGGGTTGCCGGTGTAGGCGGAGAACGCGTCGCCGAGCCAGGGCTGCTCGCCGTACGCGCTGCTCAGCGGCTGCGCGCCGCTCTCGCCCGCGATGGAGCGGAACGCCGGGGCTCCCGCGCTGCCGGACTCGATCGGCATGGTGAGGGCGACGCGCTGGTCGAACGCGCCGACCGCGAACGCGCTCTTGCCGTACCGCGAGCACCCGGTGACCCCGATGCCGTCCGCGCGGATCGTGGCGCTGCCGGACTGCTCGATCACGTCGATGATGCGGCTGGCGCCCCAGGCCCAGGCGGCGAGCAGGCCGGTCGGGCTGGACGCGCCGTGGAGGGTGTAGAACGCGCCCTGCTTGCTGCTGCGCGGCGTGCCCTCGCGGCCGACGGCGAGCGGGTCGTAGCTGATCACGGCCGCGCCCGCGGCCTTGATCGCGGCGGTGTCGGCCCCGAACCCGCCGACCACGATGACGGCCGGGAACGGCCCGGCGCCGCTGGGGGCGTCGACGCCCGCCGAGAAGCTCGCGGTGCGGCCCTGGTGGGTGGCGGTGACGGAGATGGAGGTGCGCGAGACGGTGCCCGTGACGGAGGCGGGCTTGGCGGGCTTGTCGCCGTAGACGTGGCGCTCGGCGAGCTCGCGGATCTCGGCGCGACGGCACCGCCAGTCGGCGAGCGAGGTGACGCGGGAGCCGTCGATCCTGGTGAACGGGTCGGGCAGGCGCGGGTTGGCGGGCGTGCTGCCGGGCAGGGCGACCGGGCAGTCGGCGCCGTCGTCCTCGACGGCGAGGGCGGTGGGGGGTGAGGGGGTGGGTGCGGCGGTGGCGAGCGCGGTGCCGGTGAGCGCGAGCGCGGTGAGGAGGGCGAGCGACAGCCGGAGATGGCCGGAGCGGGTGATCACCGTTGATCTCCTTCCGGGGAGGAGGCGCGGCGGCGGTGTTCTAAAGTTTCGAGGCAGCGCTCGAAACATGTCAATGCCGCCGGGGTGACCGGTGGTCTCAGTTGGCCGGGAGCGCGCTCACGCGTCGGTCACGGTGAAGTGGCGCAGCGTCAGGGTGAGGACGCACCCGGCGGGCACCTCGGCGTTGGCGGAGAAACCCAGTTCCGTCGTCGACGCGGGGACCTCCCACCGGACCGGGGCGAGCGAGGGGACCGGAGCCTCGGCGAAGCTCGCCGCCCCGGTCGCGCCGCTGTGGTATTCCGCTCGGTAAGGGCTCACCCCGTCCACGCGCGCGGTCAGCGAGAAGGAGAGCGGGGAGCAACCACCCGCCGCGGAAACCCCCGGCGTTCCTTCGAGCAGTCGTTTCCTGCCCTCCAGCGGGAGGGTGAAGAACGTCTCGACGTTCTTCTCGTCCACCCTCAGGTCGAACCGGATCTCGTTGTCCTGCTTGCTGACGATCGGGGTGCTGCCGCGGAAGACGACACCCGCGATGGCGTGGGGCGGGTTGAACAGCTGGCACCCGCTGACCAGGGAGAGCAGTGCCGCCGGCAGGACGGTGGGGAGTAATCCGCGCATCCCGCAACTGTAGAGCGCGATTCTCCCCAGGGTGGCGAATGGGTATTCGGGGAATTTTGTCCCCGCAATTCTGCGATTCCCGCCAGGGCATTGCCCACTCCCGCCGGAAAACCGCGCCCGCCGAGCCGTTCACGACCCGGCGGGCGCGTCCCGCTCACCAGTCGTGCACGGTCCCGTCCCGCAGCCGGTTCACCGGCAGGTACGCCGCCTCGTACGGAAACGCCCCCGCCATCTCGTCGTCCAGCTCCACCCCCAACCCCGGCGCGTCCGACGGGTGCAGCAGCCCGTCCGCGAAGGTGAACGACGTCCGGAACACCTCCAGCGTCCGCGCCGTGTGCTCCATGTGCTCCTGGATGCCGAAGTTGTGCACCGCCAGGTCCAGGTGCAGCGCCGCCGCCATCCCCACCGGCGAGATGTCCGTCGGCCCGTGGATGCCCGACTTGATCCCGTACACCCCGGCGAAGTCCAGCAGCCGCCGCATCCCCGTCACCCCACCGGTGTGCGTCACCGCCGACCGCACGTAGTCGATCAACCGCTCGGTGATCAACCCCTGGTAGTCGTGCACCGAGTTGAACACCTCGCCGATCGCCAGCGGCGTCGTCGTGTGCTGCCTGATCAGCCGCAGCGCCGCCTGGTCCTCACCGGGCGTGGCGTCCTCCAGCCAGAACAGGTCGTACGGCTCCAGCGACTTCCCCAACCGCGCCGCCTGGACCGGCGTCATCCGGTGGTGCCCGTCGTGCAGCAGCGGCAGCTCCGGGCCGAACTCCGCGCGCACCGCCTCGAACACCCCCGGCACGTGCCGCAGGTACGCCCTGGTGTCCCACTCCTCCTCCACCGGCAGCGCCGTCCGCCGCGCGGGCTCGTAGTCGTACCGCTCGCCGCCCACCGACGCCGCCACCCCGTACACCACGCCCAGCCCCGGAACCCCGGTCTGCACCCGGATCGCCCGGTACCCGCGCTCCAGGTGCGCCCGGATCGAGTCGAACAGCTCCGGCAGGTCCCGCCCCGACGCGTGCCCGTACGCCAGCGCGCCCACCCGGCACGCCCCGCCGAGCAGCTGGTACAGCGGCATCCCCGCGGCCTTCGCCTTGACGTCCCACAGCGCCGTGTCCACCGCCGCGATCGCCGCCATCGTCACCGGCCCGCGCCGCCAGTACGCGCCCCGGTACAGGTACTGCCAGGTGTCCTCGATCGCCGACGCGTCCCGCCCGATCAGCAGCGGCACGACGTGCTCCACCAGGTACGCCCGCACCGCCAGCTCGCGCCCGTTGAGCGTCGCGTCGCCCAGCCCGGACAGCCCGTCCTCGGTGGTGATCCGCAACGTCACGAAGTTCCGACCCGGTGAGGTCACCACGACCTCGGCCGACACGATCCTCACCGCTCCACCTCCGCCACCACGACCCCGTACGGGCCGAGCTCCACCACGTCGCCGAACGACCGCAACCCCGCCCCGAGCACCCGCGCCGACACCGGCTCCCCGCGCTGGCTCACCAGCCACGCGAACCGCCGCCCGTCCTCGTGCTCCAGCACCGACACCAGCACCCCCGGATCGTCCACCGACACCTCCGGCACCACCCCGGCCTCCGCCGCGAGCGCCGCGTACAACCGCCAGGTGTCCTCCGGGTTCACCGACGGCGTCGCGGAAGCCATGTGCTCCAACGGGTACGCGCACAGCACCATCGCCCCGGCCCCCACCCGCCGCCGCAGCAGCGCGGGCCGCCCGCGACCGTCCACCGCCAGCACCTCGGCCTCCACCGGGTCCACCGGCAGGAACGCCCGCGAGTGCTCGTTCCCACCGACCGCGAACACCAGCTCCTCGCCCACCGCCAACCCGCCGAACCCGGTCACCACCCGCAACCGCAGCTCGTCCTCCACGACCGGTTCCACCAGCCCGTACCGGGACCGCTTGGCCACCCCGAACATCCCGTCCAGGTCCGGCCACCACGACCCGCGCTGCACCTTGTGCGCCCCGTGGAAGTACGACGCGTACACCACCGCCCCCTCCGAGGCCCGCCGCAGCAGCTCCCGCCACGTGGGCGCCAGCAGCTGCTTCGCCGACGGCAGCAGGTACAGCGCGCAGTCGTCGGGCACCCCGTCCACCTCGCGCGCCACCCCCACCGGCAGGTCCGCCTCGCGCGCCGCCGCGTACGCCTGCCGCCCGTGCTCGAACACGCTCGTCGCGTCCTCGGGCGTGGTGAACGGGTAGCGCTTCTCCAGATACGACGGCACCACCAGCGCCACCTCCGCGTCCGGCCTGCGCAACCCCGCGAAGTCCGTGCGCCGCAACACCTCCGCGAACTCCCGCAGCTCCAGCAGCTGCGGCTTCGGCTCGCCGCGCGCGGTGGTCAGGCCGAAGTGCAGCTCGAACGGGTGGTGCGAGTACGGCTCCTGGTCGGCCAGGTCGTCGAAGTCCGTGTTGTTCCAGGCGATCCAGCCCGTCGCGCCCGCGAGCAGCGAGTTGTGCAGCACCTGCCGGTAGTAGTGCGCGGCGTTCTCGTCCGAGGTGTAGTCGGAGGTGACGCCGAACTCCTCCAGCACCACCGGCCTCCCGCCGACGTCGAGCAGCTCGCACACCCACGCCGCCGCCAGGTGCAGCCGCAGCGGGTCGTCCTCCATGCGGTAGACGTGCGGGCCGTGGAAGTCCACCAGCGGGGCCAGGTCGCGCACCCGGAAACCGTTGTCCAGCCCCGTGACCTCCACGCCCCACGCGCCGTCGCCGACCGACACCGGCTGCCGCGCCCCCGCCGCCCGCACCTCGCCGATCAGGGCGTCCGCCCACGCCGTCACCACGTCCGCGTCGAGCGTGCCGACGCCGCGCGAGCGCTCGTCCGCGTACAGCGGGATCTCGTTGCCCAGCAACCACCCCGCGACCGCCGGGTGGTCCTTCCAGCGCGCGCTCAGCTCCCGCACGTACCAGCGCTGCCGCGCCACGAACGACTCGTCGCCGAACACGTCCCGACCGCGCCGCCACGGCGGGTCCCAGTTCTGGCCGGACATGTGGCCCACCAGGAACGTCGGGATGGTGCGCATCCCGAGCTCCCGGTGCAGGTCGAGGAAGTGGTCGAAGCGGGCCAGCACCACCTCGTCCAGCCGGTCCTCCTCGGGCATGAAGTCCGGCCAGTAGCAGAAGCTCCTGGTCAGCGGGACGCCGTGCTCGCGCATCACCAGCAGCTCCGCGCGCACCACGTCGGGGTCGTAGCGCCGCCACATCAGCGGACCGCCGACGCGGGACCAGAAGTTCACCCCCAACCACACGTCGGGCCTGCCGTCCGGACCGGTCACCAGTGCCGAAGAGCGCTTCACACCACCAGGTATAACGTTTCACCACGGCCGTCGGGGAGTCCCGGGACCGCAGTGCGGTGGCGGATTGCGCCGAACGGAGTCCTGGGAGGTCGCCGTGGGGCGAGCGGGTTCGGGCAGACCGACCATCGCCGACGTCGCCGCGCGCGCGGGCGTGTCGGTCGGCGCGGTGTCGGCGGCGGTCAACGGCAAGGGGCGGCTGTCCGAGGCGACCCGGCTGCGCGTGCTCGCCGCCGCGGCCGAACTGGGCTGGGCGCCGTCCGCCGCCGCCGTGGCGCTGCGCGGGGCGCGGGTCGGCGCGCTCGGGCTGGTGCTGCGCCGCGACCCCGACCTGCTCAGCAGCGACCCGCACTTCGCCCAGCTCGTCACCGGCGTCGAGAGCGCGCTCGCGCCGCTCGGGTGGGGGCTGCTGCTGCACCTGGTCGACGACGGCGGCGAGGAGCGCGCGTACCGGGCGCTCGCCGCCGGGCGGCGGGTCGACGGGGTCGTGCTCACCGAGAGCCGGGTGCGGGACCCGCGCTTCGCGCTGCTGCGCGAGCTCGGCCTGCCCGCCGCGCTGGTCGGCACGCCGTGGCGGCCCGACCCGGTGCCGACCGTGCGCGCCCGCGACCAGCACCGGGGGATCACGCGCGCGGTGGAGCACCTGGTGGGGCTGGGGCACCGGCGGTTCGGGCACGTGAGCGGGCCGGAGGACCGGGTGCACACGCGGCGCAGGCGCGCGGCGCTCCGGCGGGCGCTGGGCGCGCACGGGCTGGTCCCGGTGTGCGTCCGCGCGAGCGGGTTCGACCCCGGCGCGGCGGCGGTGGCGGCGCGGGAGCTGCTGACCTCGGCGGAGCGGCCGACGGCGGTGCTGTTCGCGAACGACTCGATGGCCGCCGCCGGGCTCGTCACCGCCCGGCGGCTCGGGATCGACGTGCCGGGGGAGCTGTCCGTGGTGGGGCACGACGACCTGCCGCTGTGCGAGCTGCTGCACCCGGCGCTGACGACGGTCCGGCAGGACCTGGTCGGGCTCGGGCGTGCGGCGGCGGTGACGCTGCTGGCGGGGCTCGGGGTGGTGGACGGCGCCGGGCTGGAGGAGGTGCGCCCGCCCGAGCTGGTGGTGCGCGAGTCGACGGGACCCGCGCCGCGCTGAGCTCCGGGGTCGGTGCTGGGGCGGGGTTCGGGCTGGGATCGGGGTTGTCGCGCAGTGTCCACCCGCTTGCTGAAGCGCCGCTGAACCCACGACCGGGGGTCCCCCGGATTCCCCGCCGTCCGCACCGACCGTGACGGTGCACAAGTGCGTGCCCTGCAAGGGTGATCACCGCGTTCTGCCGGGTGGTTCCCGCCGCACGGCTGGCCTCACGGCCGTCCCGCGCGCTGCACTCGAGGGGACCGAGGTCCACCTCAGAGGAGCTGATGACGTTGTCCCCCACCAGCAGGCGAGCGGTAGCGACGGCGGTGGCCGGGCTGCTCGCGCTCACCCCCGCGCCCGCGACCGCCGCACCCGAGGGCGCACCGACCAAGGCCGCCCCAGGCGGGGTCTCCGGCGCGGCCAGCGCGGGCAACGCCGTGATCCGCACCGCGAGCGAGCTGCTCGTGGACATCCCGCCGCTGGCCACCTGCGTGAGCGGCGAGTCCACCGGCGCCGAGACGTCCGGCGCGACCGGCGGCAAGCTGGTCGCGTTCGGCCAGGGCAGCACCACCTGCGAGACCGGGCCGTCGGGCGCCGTCACCACGACCGCGACCGGCAAGGCGTTCCGCTTCAACCACGCCGACACGGGCGTCCCGCTGCTGAAGGTCGGCTCCTACACGATCTCCTGCCGCGCCACCCCGGACGGCACCGTCGAGTCCTCGTTCACCCTGCGCGGAGTCGTCGGCACGTCCCTCCCGGACACCGTCCCGGTGGGCTACGAGACAACCCTGGCCAACGGCGTCCGCGCGGTCTTCAACACCCGGACGTGGGACGAAGACGGCGACGGCTCACTGACCGTGCACGCGGTCCGCTTGTGGCTGGGCCCGGACATGGGACCGGCCACCCGAGCGGGCGAACGCGGCGCGGTCACCGTCGGCAGCGTGACCTGCACCCCGCCCGCCTGAGCGGCGAACCACCCGGCCGGAGGACGGCCGAACCGCGCGGTGACGCCCGCCCGCGCGCCGACGACAGGTCGACGCGCGGGCGGGCGCCGCTCAGAACGGCTCCGAACCCGACGCCCAGGTCCGCGCCCAGTCCGCCCGCACCCCGGTGGCGGCGAGGTCGCCGAAGTCCACGCCCGAGAACGGCTCCGCCACGTAGCGCACCAGGTCGTGCTCGGGCCCGTCCGGGCTGACCGACACCAGTGCCAGCCGGTAGTGCGGCGCCGCGTTCTTCCCCGTGATCACCTCGTTGTGCGTCACCTGGAAGTCCTCGGCGCCCGCCGCGCGGGCCTTCACCTCGATCCGGATCGACGGCCCGCCGTCCGGGGGCGTCGACAGCACGTCGTAGCCGGGGTTGCTGAAGGGCTTCTCCTCCGGCGACCGCCCCAGCGCCCGCTCGGTGGCGAGCACCAGCTCCACGCCCCTGCGCTCCACCGCCTTGCTCGGCGCGGACGGCGCGCCCGCACCCGCCACGGGCAGCACCAGCGCGGCGGTCATGATCCTGGGCGGGAGGGCGTTCAGCGCGACCTGCCGGTCCAACAGCGCCAGGCGGTCCTCCCGGCGCGCCAGCAGCTCGTCGGACTTGCGCCGCAACCCCTCGGAGCTCTCCTTGGGCCTCAGCCCGGCGCGCTCCCGCACCTCGGCCTCTGCGGCCTCGGCCAGCAGGCGGCGGGACTCGTCGGTCAGCCTCCGCTCCACCTTGTCCCTGACCCGGCCCACCTCGGCCAGTCTGCGCTCCCTGACCTCCTCCAGGTACTCCCGCAACCGGTGCTCGGCGATCCAGTCGCGGGCCCGCGACTCGGCGTCGACCAGCCACGACAGGTCCGGGCGCGCCACCGGTTCCGGCGGGGCCACGCAGTCCAGGTACGGGGCGGGCCCCGCCGGGGTGATCGTCCCCGTCTCGTCGACCAGCGCGTAGCCGAACCTGCGGGAGATCGACTCCCCGGTGCCGTCCACGACCTCCTCCCGGACGCCCACGAGCAGCTGCGGCCGGTCCACCGAGGCGGACAGCAGCACCGTGCCGCGCTCCAGCGCCGGGGCCAGCTGCCGCTCGGTCAGCTTGGCGACGGCGTCGTACAGCCCGTGCCCCGGCGCCAGCAGGTCCGCCGCCGGCGCGCCGTCCACCCTGGCGCGGTCCAGGTCGAACACCACCCGCCGGTAGGCGGACGCGACCGGCCCCGTCCCACCCGCGGCCCGAACCCCGGCGGGCACGCCGGTGATCTCGAACCGCCCCTTCTCCCGCTTGACCAACCGCCCGCCCAACCGCTGGAAGGCGTTGCGGAAGAACCACTCGACGCAGTGCGGCTGCAACCTGCGCGCCCGCGCCTCCTCCATGTCCCGGCGCAGCCGCGCGAGCTGCTCACCCGGCAGCACGTCGTGCGCCAGCGCCTGCTCCCGCAGCAGCTCGGTCAACCCGTGCGACACCGAGTCGTCGATGACCCGCTCCATCCGCTCGCGGGTCTCCGGCCGCTCCCCGTACCGGATCGCCGCGATCAGCAGGTCCCGCAGCGGCGTCTCGTCGAACGCCGAGCCGAGCACGTCGAACACCTTGCCGCCGTAGGCCTTGCGCTGCTCCTCCACCTTGCGCAGCAGCGTCGCGAACACCTCGCCCTCACGGGTGCCCACCGCCACCAGGTTCCACAGCCTGCACACCTCGGTCTGCCCGATGCGGTGCACCCGGCCGAACCGCTGCTCGATGCGGTTGGGGTTCCACGGCAGGTCGTAGTTGACCACCATGTGCGCCGCCTGCAGGTTCAGGCCCTCGCCCGCCGCGTCGGTGGCCAGCAGCACCCGGCAGGCCGGGTTCGCGGTGAACTCCTCGGTGATCTCCCTGCGCCTGAACCGGTTCACCCCGCCGTGGATGGCCAGGACCGAGCCGGGCGCGCCGAACAGCGCGCCGATCTTGCGGTCCAGGTGGTCGAGGGTGTCGCGGTGCTCGGTGAACACGATCAGCTTGCGCGCCTGCCGCGCGTCCGGGTGGATCAGGTCGTTGTCCTGCAGGATCCGGCGCAGCTCCACCCACTTGCGGTCGGTGTCCAGCTCGCACACCCGGCGCGCGGCCGAGACCAGCGCGCCCAGCTCGGCCAGCTCGGCGGCCAGCTCGGCGGCGGTGCGCGCCGCGGTGGCCGCGTCCACCATCTCCTCCTCGACGCGCTCCACCTCCTCGGCGGTGTGCTCGTCGTCGTCCCAACCGTGCAGCGCGGTCGCCGGAACCGGTCCGGGCTCCGGCGTCGCCCGACCCGCCAGCAGGTCGGCCCTGCGCCGCTCCAACCGCTGCGAGCGACGCACCAGCGACCGGTGGATCGCCTCGGGGCTCGACGCCAGCCTGCGCTGGAGCACGGTGAGCGCGAAGCCGACCGTGTTGCGCCGCTTGTCCTCCAGCCGCTCCGCCCGGTTCATGCCCTCCCGCACGTACTCGGTGACCTGCTCGTACAGGTCCTGCTCGTGCTCGGACAACCGGTAGGGCACGGTCTCGGCCACCCGCTCGGGGAACAGCGGCCTGCCCTCGAAGGTGAGCAGGTCCTCCTTCACCATGCGCCGCATCATCCCGGTGGTGTCCACACCCCGCCCGTCCGGCCTGCCCTCGAACCCGTCGGGGTCGAGCAGGGTGAGGAACAGCTGGAAGTCCTCCTCCTTGCCCGAGTGCGGGGTCGCGGTCATCAGCAGCAGGTGCCGCGTGCGGTCGCGCAGCCGCTCACCGAGCTGGAACCGCTTGGTGCGGTTGACCTTCCCGCCGAAGTGGTGCGCGCCCATCCGGTGCGCCTCGTCCACCACGACCAGGTCGAACTCGGCCTCGTCGAGCTGCGCGGACAGCTGCTCGTTGCGCGCCAGCTGGTCCATCCTGGCGATCAGCAGCGGGTGCTTGGCGAACACCCCGGAGCCGAGCGCGGCGTCGGCCATCGACGGGGACAGCACCTCGAAGCCCAGCCCGAACTTCAGGAACAGCTCGTCCTGCCACTGGTCCACCAGGCCGCCGGGCACGACCACCAGGCAGCGCCGCACGTCGTCGCGCAGCAGCAGCTCCTTGAGGTAGAGCCCGGCCATGACGGTCTTGCCCGCGCCGGGGTCGTCGGCCAGCAGGAACCGCAGCGGGCGCCGCTCCAGCAGCTCCCCGTACACCGCGCGGATCTGGTGCGGCAGCGGTCGCACGTCACTGGTGGCCACGGCGGGCATCGGGTCGAACAGACCCGCCAGCGAGATCCGCTGCGCCTCGGCGACCAGCCGGAACTCCAGCGGGTCCGCGTCCAGCGGCCTGCCGCCCGACTCGGCCCTGGCCAGGTTCGCCTCGTCCTCGCGGAACAGCATCCGCTGGTCCGGGACCCCGGAGGAGGGCTCGAAGTAGAGGTGCACCGCGTTGGGGCCGCTCTTCAGGGCCGCGATCACGAGGACCGCCTCGCCAGGCACGACCCCGGTCACCCGGACGCCGCCCACCAGTTCCTCAAGCCGCACGACCACCTCCAGCTCGACAGCGAGGCGACTGTACTGCCGCCGCAGGTCGGGCGGAGCAAGATCGAACGGTGTCCTATGCTCGACCTGTCCCCACACCGTCGACGACCGGCGAGGCATGGACAGGACCGAGCGCGACCGCCTTCGGGAACTCGTCGCCGACCTGCGGAGCGCGGGCTCCGGGGCGCGCGAGCTGGCAGACCTCCGCGCCGCGATGATCGCTGCGGCCCAGCGGGACGAGCGTTCGCTCGCCGAGCGCCGGGTCGACGTCCCCCGCTCCGGTCAGCGGACCTGGGCCGTCGTCCCGCTGACCGACGACGTCCGCGCCGACAGCTTCGCCGTCCGCGCCGCGCTGCCCCCGCTCGACGGCCAGGACCGCGCGCTGCTGGCCGAGCTGACCGAGGCCCTGCCCGGCGCGCTCGACGCGGTGAGCCCCCTGCTGGGCATCCGCCGCTTCTTCACCGGTCCCGCCAAGAAGCAGCTCGCGGAGCAGGCCGCCGCCCGGCTGGACCGCCTCCACACCAGGGTGGCCGAGGGCGGGAGCGACCGCCTCGACCGCCTGCGCGCCGCCACCGAGCAGGCCGGGCGGGCCCGAGCGGACGTCGCCGAGCTGCTCACCCCCGGCTTCCGGCTGGACGTCCTCCTCGCCGACGCCGACGGCGCCCCCGAGATCCTGCCCGGCGCCCGGTTCCGCGGCCTGCCCGCGGCGCTCGACACCATCGCGCGCGCGTTGCGCGACGAGGCCTCGTACCGCACCGCCGCCCAGGAGGCGGGGGAGCGGGTGCGCGACCACGACGTGCGCACGGCGCTGGAGAACATGCCGGTGGACGCCCTGCGCACCGCCACCCGCGATCGGCTGCGCCTCGGCGCGCTCGGCCAGGCCGGGATCGGCACCGTGCTGGAGGTCCTGGAGCACGCCGCCGACCTGGCCGCGCTGCCCGGTGTCGGCGAGACCACCGCGCGCCGCATGGTCGCGGCTGCCCGGACCCTGCGCCAGACCGAGCGCGAGGAGACCCCGGTCCGCGTCGACCTGGCCGCCCGGCCGCCGGAGACCACCGAACTGCTGGCCCGCCTCGCGGAGTGGGACGCCTGCCGCAGCACCAGGGGAGCCGCCGCCGACCTGGAGCGCGCCCAGGAGCTGACCGCGCTGGGCGAGGCCATGACCACGGGCTTCACCGACCTGCTGGTCGTGCCCACCAGGGCGGTCCCCGTCGCCGAGTTCGCGGACGGCGTGCGCACGGTGCTGCGCCGCGCCGACCTGCTCGACGCCTCGCGCCGCCGCGCGGAGCCGCGTGAGAAGCGCGCCCCCCGCCCGGCCGACCCCTGGGCGGACTTCCTGGCCAGGCCCGCCGACTACTTCGCGATGCTCGCCGAGCTCGGCTTCCTCACCGAGGACGAGCAGGCCAGCCAGGGCGACCTGCCGGAGGAGATCGTCCAGGCGGTGCGCGACCAGGCGCTCAGCGGCGAGCACCTCACCGCGTCGCTGCGCGGCTACCAGAGCTTCGCGGCGCGCTTCGCCCTCGTGCAGCGCAAGGTCGTCATCGGCGACGAGATGGGTCTTGGCAAGACCGTCGAGGCCATCGCCGTGCTCGCCCACCTGCGCAGCCGGGGCGAGAACCGCTTCCTGGTGGTGTGCCCGGCCTCGGTGCTCACCAACTGGGTGCGCGAGGTCGAGGGCAAGTCCAGGCTGCGCGCCCACCGGGTGCATGGCCCCGAACGTGACCGCGCGGCCAAGCAGTGGGAGCGCGACGGCGGCGTCGCCGTGACCACCTACGAGACCCTGCGCTGGTGGGAGGGCGCGCTCGCGGGCCACGACCTGGCGTGCGTCGTCGTGGACGAGGCCCACTACGTCAAGAACCCCGAGGCCGCCCGCACGATCCGCACCGTCGCGCTCGTCTCCCGAGCGGCGCGGGCCGTCCTGCTCACCGGGACCCCGCTGGAGAACCGGGTCTCCGAGTTCCGCAACCTCGTCTCCTACCTGCGCCCCGACCTCCTCGTCGAGGCGGAGGACCACGCGCCCAAGGCGTTCCGCCGCCAGATCGCGCCCGTCTACCTGCGGCGCAACCAGGAGGACGTGCTCACCGAGCTGCCGGAGCTGATCGAGGTCGAGGAGTGGTTGCCGCTCTCGGAGGAGGACGAGCGGCGCTACTGGCGCGGCGTCGGGAACGGCAACTTCCAGGAGATGCGCCAGGCGGCGCTGCTCGCGGGCGTGAAGTCGGTGAAGCTGCAGCGGCTCAAGGAGATCGTGGCCGAGGCGGAGGAGAACGAGCGCAAGGTCATCGTCTTCTCCAACTACCGCGCGGTCCTGGACCTGGTGGCAAACGCCCTGCCCGGCGAGGTCTTCGGGCCGCTCACCGGCGCCGTGCCGCCCGCGCGGCGGCAGCAGGTGGTCGACGGGTTCTCCTCGGCCGAGCACGGCGCGGTCCTGGTCGCGCAGATCGTGGCGGGTGGGGTCGGGCTGAACATCCAGGCGGCCTCCGTCGTGGTCATCTGCGAGCCGCAGCTCAAGCCGACCACCGAGGCGCAGGCCATCGCCCGCGCGCACCG
Source organism: Actinosynnema mirum DSM 43827 (assembly GCF_000023245.1). GTDB lineage: Bacteria > Actinomycetota > Actinomycetes > Mycobacteriales > Pseudonocardiaceae > Actinosynnema > Actinosynnema mirum. The sequence goes on along the minus strand of NC_013093.1, from coordinate 4,850,657 downwards.
GATGGGGCAGGTGCGGACGGTCCAGGTGCACCGGCTGCTGTCCGAGGAGGGCGTCGACCGCAGGATCACCGAGCTGCTGGCCCGCAAGGCGAAGCTGTTCGACGAGTTCGCGCGGGTCAGCGACATGGCGGACTCGGCGCCGGACGCCATCGACCTGTCCGAGGCCGAGCTGGTGCGCCAGGTCCTGGACGAGGAGCGCAAGCGCATGGCCGCCCGGCAGCAGGGCTGACGCGAACCCGCACCCGCCCTCCACCAGCGCCCGCACCCGCCGCGCGAGCGGCTGCGGGGCCGTGGTCGAGACCTGGACGTCGTCGGACCGGATCCACGAGTCGCGCTGCGGGGCGGAGCTCGGCGTCGTGCCGCCGAAGAACGACGAGAAGTGCGCCCGGCCCACGAGATCGGCGTTCGTCACGAAGCGCAGGCCGGTGCGCCCGCCCCCCGGTCGTCGAACCACACCTCCACCTCGCCGCCCAACCCGATCCCGATCTCGCCGCCGTGCTCGGTCGTGCCCCGGCTGAAGTCCGGGGAGAACCGCACCCACCCCCTGGCGCCAGCAGGGACGTCCTCCGCACCACGATCCCCCGATCGGCGTGGGCCGTTCGGCGGACCGGCATCGGCACACCCGGCCGATCAAGGTCAACGGGAAGGCGGCGGGTCAGGGTGCGCGCCCCCGAACGCCGGGCCCCGCCGCCGAATGGGCGTGTTGTGCCGGTTGTCCGATACCTGCACCCTGGCTGACGGCCGATCCGAGGAGGACGCGTGGTGCGACGGCGGTTGCGGGTCAACGAGCGGTGGCACGTCGTGGACGTGCCCGACGACACCCCGCTGCTGTGGGTGCTGCGCGAGGACCTCGGGCTCACCGGGCCCAAGTACGGGTGCGGCGTCGGGGCGTGCGGGGCGTGCACCTCGCTGGTCGGCGGCGCGGCGGCCCGGCCGTGCGTGCTGCCGGTGTCCGAGGTGGACGCCGAGGTCACCACCGTCGAGGGGCTCTCCGCGAACGGCGACCACCCGGTGCAGCGGGCCTGGCTCGAGCTGGACGTCGCCCAGTGCGGCTACTGCCAGCCCGGCCAGATCATGAGCACCGTCGCCCTGCTCGCCCGCGTGCCCGAACCCAGCGACGCCGACATCGACGAGGCGCTGCGCGACAACGTCTGCCGCTGCGGCACCTACTCGCGCGTGCGCGCCGCCGTGAAGCGCGCCGCCCGCGACCGGGGGCCGAGGTGATCGGCAGGCGCGGCTTCCTGGCCGCCGTCGGGCTCACCGTCGCGCTCCCCGCGCCCGCCTTCGCCTCCGGCGCCGGGCTCGTGCCGAACGTGCTGGTCCGGCTGGACGCGCGCGGCCGGGTCACCACGACCGTGCCCCGGCCCGACACCGGGCAGGGCGTGCGCACGGTCGTCGCCATGCTGGTCGCCGAGGAGCTGGCCGTGCCGCTGGCCTCGGTCGCCGTCGAGCAGGCCCCCGGCGACACCGCCCGCTACGGCAGGCAGGGCATCGGCAACTCCACCTCGGTGCGCCAGCTCGCCGACCCGGTGCGCCGAGCCGCCGCGACCGCCCGCGCGCTCCTGGTCACCGCCGCCGCTCAGCGCTGGGGCGTGCCCGTCGCCGAGTGCGCCGCCCGCGACGGCCACGTCCGGCACCGGGGCCGCGCCCTCCCGTACGCCGCGCTGGTGCAGGCCGCCTCGGAGCTCGACCCGGCCACCGTCGCCGCCCCGCTGACCCCGCGCGCCGACTGGAAGGTCCTCGGCAAGCGCGCGGGCCGGGTCGACGCCCGCGACATCGTCACCGGCCGCGCCCGCTACGGCCTGGACGTCGCCCTCCCCGGCCTGCTCACCGCCGTCGTGGCCCGCCCGCCGTGGCTGGGCGCCCGGCTGGCCGCGCACGACGACGCCCAGGCGCTGGCCGTGCCCGGCGTGCTGACCACCGTCGCGCTCGACGGCGTCGCCGGGGCGCAGGGCGGGGTGGCGGTGGTGGCGCGCTCCGCGTCCGCCGCGCTCGCCGGACGGGCCGCGCTCACCTGCGAGTGGACCGGCGGCACTCCGGACGCCGACAGCCGCGAGTGGCTGGCGCAGCTGGTCGCCGCGCTCCCGCAGGACCCGCCGCCCGCGAACGGCCACACCGCCACCTACGAGCTGCCGCTGCTCGCGCACGCCCCCATGGAACCCATGAACGCCACCGCCGACGCCCGCCCCGACCTGGTCCGGCTGTGGGCGCCCACCCAGGACCCCGGCGGGCTGCGCGACACCCTCACCCGCGCGCTCGGCGTGCCGGTGGAGGTCGAGCCCACGCTGTCCGGCGGCGCGTTCGGCAGGCGCATCGAGGACGACTACGCGCTGGAGGCCATCGCCTGCTCGCGCGAGGCGGGCGCCCCGGTCAAGGTGCTGTGGACCCGCGAGGACGACACCCGGCACGACTCGTACCGGCCCATGTCGGCGCACCGCCTCACCGCCGAGCTCGGCCCGGACGGGCTGCCCGTGCGGCGCGCGCACCGGGTCGCCACCTGGGGCCTGACCGTGCTGCCGTTCTTCGGCACCCCCCAGCTGGTGCTCGCCAGCGGCGACCACTTCCCCTACGCGGTGCCCGGCGAGGTGACCGCCACCGTGCTGCCCGCGCCGCTGCGCACCGGGTTCTGGCGCGCGGTCTACGCGGGCCAGTTCGCCTACGCCGAGGAGTGCTTCCTCAGCGCGCTCGCCCAGCGCGGCGGCTGGGACCAGGTCGAGTACCGGCGCAGGCTCCTGGCCGACCAGCCCAGGGTGCTGCGCGTGCTGGACGCGGCTGCGGCGCGGGTCCGGTTCCGGCCGGGACCGGGGCGGGCGCTGGGGGTGGCCTGCCACCTGGAGTACGGCTCGGCCATCGCGGTGCTCGCCGAGGTCGACGCGCGCGGGGGGAAACCGGTGGTGCGCAAGGTGACCGCCGCCGTCGACGTCGGCCAGGCGCTGCACCCGTCCGGGGTGCGGGCGCAGGTGGAGGGCGGGGTGCTGGACGCGATCTCCACGGTGCTCGGCGCGCGGATCACGGTCCGGGAGGGGCGGGTGGAGCAGTCATCGTTCCGGGACTACGCGTGGGCCCGGATCGACGCCGCGCCCGAGTTCGACGTGGTGCTCGTCGACTCCGACGCCCCGCTCGGCGGCATGGGCGAGCTGGCCTACCCGCCCGCGGCGGCGGCGGTCGCCTCGGCCGTGGCGCAGGCGACCGGGAGGCCGGTGACGGGGATGCCGGTGCACTCCGAGGTCGGCTGACCGGCCTCACCCCGCCGCCGCGACCGGCTCCCCGGCGACCTGGCCCGCCGCCACCCGTTCCCCGGCCACCCGTTCCCCGGCCGCCCGTTCCCCGGCTGCCCGCTCTGCGGCGGCTCGTTCGGCGGCGGCCAGCGCCACCTGCCGCAGCTCGGCCGTGCACATCATGAGCCTGCGGGTCGGCAGCCTGCGGACGTAGTGCTCCACGTCCGCGCCCAGCGCGAACACGTGCACCGGCACCCCGCCGCCCCGCCCCGCGGTGACCGCGTGCCGCAGCGCCGCCAGCACCGCCGGGTGCCTGGTCTGGTAGGTCGCGGCCACCAGGTGGTTGCCCCGGTCGGCGGCCAGGTAGAACTGGATCAGGTCCTTGGTGCCCACGAACAGCTCGCTCGCCCCCGCCACGCAGAACTCGGCGGTCGAGTGCACCGCCGCCGGGGTCTCCACGAACACCCCCAGCGGGGTCCCCGCGCCCAGCCCGAGGTGCGCGCGCAACCGCTCGAACTCGTCCCGGTCGTTGATGAACGGCACCGCGAAGCTCACCCGGTCCGCCGCGGGCCCCACCAGCTCCCGCAACCTCCCGCGCAGCGCCCGGAACGCGTGCGGGTAGTTCTCCTCGGCCAGCAGCCACCGCGCCCCGTGCAGGCCCAGCTCCGGGTTCGGCTCGCCCTCCACCGGGACGCCGGTGGTGATCTGCGCGGCGTCGTCCGAGCGCAGGTCCAGCAGGCGCATCACCAACCGCTGGCCGGGCAGCAGCTCCGCGAGCATCCCGCACAGCTCGTCCGCCAGCGCCGCCCCGTACCGGCGCGCCCCGGCCACGCCCGAGCGCAGCGCGTCGAACGGGCTCAGCTCCGCCGACAGGCAGGCGAACTCCTCCCGGATGAAGTAGCTGTCCACCTGCGCGACCCTCGGGGACAGGGCGTTGACCGCGCGCACGTCCGTCGCGTCCGCCACCACCACGCACACCGAGTCCACCTCGTCCAACCGCGCGGGCGCCGGACCGGGGGCGCGCGGGGCGGGCACGGCCGCGCCCAGCAGCACCGACTCCCGGTCCAGCCGCACGGTCACCTCGCCCACCAGCGACCCCAGCTCCGCGGGCGCCACCCGCAGCACCGGGATTCCCCGCGAGCGGCACAGCGACTGCATGTGCCCGGTGCGCCCGCCCCGCGCGCACACCACCGCCGCCGACACCACGATCGCCTCGTACAGCTCGGGACCGAGCGACTCGGCCACCAGCACCGCGCCCGGTATCGGCTCGCCTCCCCGGTTGCACTCGCCCTGCACGCTCGTGGTCGGCGAACCGACCAGCACCACACCCGGAACCTCGCGCACGCTCGTCGCCGTCATGCCACGAGCGTGCTGCCCGCCGCAGGTCCCGCGCATCTCCTCCCGTGCGCGGTCCTAGTACATCCACAGTGGACTAACCGGGCGGCAACCCCTACTGCGAAAGGGTTTCGCCCAACCCGAGGCGGTCGCGCAGCTCGCGCGGGGTGACCGACAGGTCGTTCAGGCGCGCGCTCGCGGCCTCATTCACCGCCGTCCGCAGCTCGCGCGCCGAGGGCGTCACCGCACCGCCCCAGCGCTCGCGCGCCGACCGCACCGCGTCCGCCAGCTCACCGGCCAGCGCCTCCCGCCCCGCGCGGTCCGCCGTGGCCATGCGGCGCACGTCCAGGTCCACCGCGCGCTCGAAGTCCGCGCGCGCCTGCGGTTCCGCGTGCTCGGGGTCGGCCCTGCCCGGTTCGCCGTACCCGGACTCCAGGCGGCGCAGCAGCGCCGACGCCACGCCCACCGAGTGGTTCTTGATCGCGGCCAGGTTGAACGAGAACGCCCCCAGCCTGCCGTTGCGCACCACCTCGTCGCCCTCGCGCGGCCCGCCCACCGCCCACAGCCCGCCCCGCTCCGCCCCGCCGGGGCACAGCAGCGCGCCGTCCGCGTCCACCTCGATCCCGCGCCCGGTGCGCGCGTGCGGCACGGCCAGCCCGGTGCGCAGCAGGCCGCGCCACAGCGCCGAGTCCACCCGCTCGTAGTCCGGTTCCCGGCCGAAGTTGGAGATCACCAGGTCGGCCGGGAACTCGCGCCCGTCCACCAGCGACACCACCAGCGAACCGCCGTCCACCGCCCGGATGCCCGCGACCCTGCCCGACTCGGCGGTGAGCCGGTCGCCCTCGGCGAGCGCGGCGTCCACGACCCCGGTGGTGTGCTCGACCGCGCTGACCCGCAGGGTGGCCAGCAGCCCGCCGTGCGCGTCCAGCAGCGCGCGCAGCTCCGGCGTGGGGATGCGCGCCATCACCTCAGGAAGGTGCGGCTCCCAGGCCTTCAGCACCCGCTCGGCCACCACGGCGGGCGCGACGTCCGGGTGCGCCCCGACCAGCGCCCCGCACGCCCGCCGCCACTCCGCCAGCCAGCGCCGCACCAGCGCGTCCCGACCCTCGTAGCGGGGCCCGGACAGCCGGGGCGGCGGCAGGTCGAGCACCCGGTGGCGGTGGTCGGTGGGGTACGTGCGCAGGGTGCGGCCCGAACCGGACAGCATCCGGATGCGGCCGGTGTGGCCCCGGCGCAGCAGCAGCGCCGCCGAGTCGTAGGCGCTCAGCAGCGTCCCGACGATCACCACGGAGGCGTCCGGCGGGGCGGCCAGGACGCGCTCCAGGCCGCCCTGCGAGTACGGGCGGCGCACGAACGCCGGGTGGTCGGCGACGTCCGCCGCGAACGGCAGGTCCTTCTCCTCCAGGCCGGTGGCGAGCACGACGTGGTCGGCGCGCACGCGCTCACGACCACCACCCGCCGACGCGGGCAGCTCCACGAGGAGCCGGTGGCCGTCGCCGTCCGGCTCGACGTCGACCACCTCGCCGTCCACCTCCACCAGGCGCACGCCCGGCGCGGCCTCGCGGGCGGCGGCGGCCAGCCGGTCGGCCAGGTAGTCGGCGTACACCCGCCGCGGCGCCGGACCGGACTCGGTGAACTCGGCCCCGCGCCACTCGTCCGACCAGGAGGAGCGGTCGGCCTCGGTGTTGGCCCACGACACGAAGTCGTCCACGTCCTCGCGGAACACCGACATGCGACCGGCCTGGATGTTGAACACGTGGTGCCAGTGGTTGCCGTCGGGGTGGTAGGCGACGCCCGCGCTGCGGTGCGCGGCCCGGCGCTCCACCAGGCGCACCTCGACCGGTTCGGCGGCGAACCGGAGCAGGCGGATCGCGGTGGCCGTGCCTGCCAGGCCCGCGCCGACGATGACCACCCTGGGCGGGTGGTCTGCTGGAAGCGGCATTCTCTGGGGGTCCTCTCGGGGGATGGCCGGGAGCGCGGGACGGGCTCGGGGGTGCGGGGTCCGGGTGGGGGGCCTGAGGATCGGTGCGGGGATCGGGGGCGATGCCGGGCTTGTGGGCCGGGGGCGCCGCGGTCAGGTGGTCGCGAGCCAGGCGCGCAGGCCGGACGTGGTGGGGCGCGCGTCGGGGAACGCCTCGGCGAGCACGGTGGCGTACCGGCGCGCCCGCGGGGTCGACAGGTCCGGTGGGGCGAGCCAGGGCGCGAGGTGGTCGCCGGTCGGCTCACCGCCCAGCACCAGGGTCCTGGGCGCGGCCGGGTCGACGGGGACGCCCAGCCGGTCGGCCTCCGCCCGCGCCACCGCCTCGGCCTCGGCCGCGCGCGGCGAGGCGTCCGCGCGCACCGCGAGCGCCCCGCCGATCGCCGCGACCTCCGCGCGCAGCGCGCGGGCGTCCTCGTCGGACAGCTCGGGCAGCGGCAGGTCGCCCCGCCCGCCCGCGAGCCTGGCGGCCAGGACGGCGGACGCGTAGTCGGGGCCGTCCGGCCCGCGCACGTCCCGCCCGGTCCACGCGGTCGTCCCGGTGTCCACGACCACGGTCGTCCGCGCGCCCGCCCCCGCCAGCCACAGCTCGCCCCTGCCCTCGGGCAGCCACACCAGCGCCCACCGCCCGCCCTGCCCGGCGACCGGGGTGGTGGGGGTGAGCGCGGTGGGGGCGTTGCCGACGGCGACGGCGGCGTCCGAGGTCTGCACCAGGTTCCAGCCGGGCATGTGCGGGACCACGAGCACGTCCACCGGGGCGCCGCCCAGCCCGGCGCGGGCCAGCAGCGGGTCACCGGCGGGCGGCGACACCAGCCAGCCGGAGGCGGTCACGTGCCCGAGCGCGGCCAGCAGCACCGCGCCGAACACGCCCCCGACCACCCGCGCCGCCCGCGTCGGCGGGCACAGCGCCAACCAGGACGCGCCCGCGAACGCGGCGATGAGCGCCAGGTAGGGCAGCGTCGACGGCGGGCTTGAGAGCAGGGCGTCCAGCGGGGAAGCAGTGGCGAGGTCGGAACCGCTCGTGAGATCGGAACCGCTCGTGAGATCGGAACCGCCGGCGAGATCGGGACCGCCTGCGAGTCCGGAGCCATCGGCCGGATCAGGACCACCGGCCAGTTCAGGTCCGCCTGCGGCCCCGGGACCACCGGCAAGGCCCGAGCCGCCGGCCACGTCGCCGCCATCCTGCCCGGAGCCACCGCCCACGTCCGCGACCGCCCCGGTGGCAGCGGGAGCCCCCGCCGCCGCGGTCCCGCCACCCGCCGCCGTCCCGCCCGCCGGAGCGCGCGTCGCCGCCACGCCCACGGCCAGCGCCACCGCCGTCACCCCGGCCGTCGCGCACCAGCCCAGCACCGGTCGCGGGCCGCGCAGCACCGGCGGCAGCACCAGCAGCGCGATCACCGCCACCGCCGCCTGGTCCGGCATCCAGCGCGCGTCCGCCGCGAGCAGCGCCGCGATCCCGCCGAGCGTCGCCGCCCCGGCCACCGCCCGCCGCGCCCGCCGACCGGGTTCCGCGGGGACGGCGGCGCGCAGCAGCGACCAGGCCGCCACCAGCGTCACCGAGCCGAGCAGCAGCAGCCGCAGCAGGGTGAAGCCGAGCGGCAGGCCGACGGAGCCGTGGTCGTGCACCGGCTCAGGCCGCCGAGGTCGCCGGGACGGCGCAGGAGCACGACATCCCCGCCCGCTCCTCGGGCGTCGGCCGCATGTGCTTGACCACCGCGACGACCATCGGCACGGTCACCACGAAGTTGTAGAACAGGTGCAGCTCCACCCTCGGCACGATCAGCTGGATCACGCTCGTGGGCACCGGCTTGCCGAGCAGGTACGCGCCCGTCGACGCCTGCACGATCAGCAGCAGGTGCTCGAAGTGGTGCCAGAACTGGAGGCCCAGCGTGAGGTCCCACCACTTGCGCGACCGGCCGGTGAACCCCTTGCGCAGCGCGAAGAGGAACACCAGCATCACCAGCGCGAAGCCGTAGTGCATGACCTCGGACTTGACCAGCCACGGGAACCACAGGCCGAGCACGCCGCCCGCCCTGGGGGTCGGCCAGCCCAGCACGTAGATCTGGAACGCCTGCGCGAGGTGCTCCGCCCAGTGCGCGACGACCACGGCGGTGAAGGTGTAGAGCGCAGGCTTGTGCCAGCGGGTGTTGAGCTCCGCGCCGGTGAGGCGGGTGCGGGAGCTGGGTAACGACGCGTCGACCACGGTTCCTCCTGAAGCGGTTGTCCCGGTCGGGTGCTGCTCGTTTCGGTGCTCTGCGGTTTCGGCGCAGTTCGGTTCCGGAACTGCGGACCGCCCCTGACCAGCCAGGATATCGGTCGGAACGGCTGCGGAGAACGGGTTCGCGGCGATTGGGCAATCTCGGAGAAACCCGAGCGGTGCTCGGTGTGGGGCCTGGGTTCGCGTTCGTTCCGGGGCGCCGGAAGTTACCCGCGAGTCGGTTGGCGGGTTTCCGAAGTGCCCCGCGCGATCGTTGTTCGCGGAACCGTTCGGGGCGCGCTGTTGGTCCGGTCGGGATCGTTCACACCCCGTCCGCACTGGTGCGGACTTCCCGCTCGGGCGCGGGGGAGGGGCCGTGATGTGCGGCGCGACGGTCCCGGTGGGACTCGTCGCACGAGGACGGTGCCGTGCCATTCGCCCTCCCGATGGCGACCGCGCGACCGGTCCGCAGTGGACCGCGCCGCGTCCCGCGCGATCCGGAACTGACTGGTGGCGGAGGTGCGGGGCGTTCGCGCGCGCCGACCGCCGCCGAGGCTGGGGCGGATGACGGCGTCCCCGCTGCCCCGTGCCGCCGCGTTCCCGGCGTTCCGGTGCGGGACTCGGCGGGTGCGACTCGCCGGAACGGTCCGGTGGGGGCGGATTGTCCGACTGCGTTCGGCGACCGGATTCGGTCCGGGCTCACTCGGAAGGTCTAGCAAACGCCGGGCGCCGGGTGATGAAAATTATTTATCGGGTCACCCTCCGAGGTGAGCCGAAAGACGATTTCAAGATCGCCCACCGGTTCGCGGAACGATCATGAACGGCGGAATCGGGAGCCGTATTCGCTGCTTGCGGAGGTTGTTTGGGTCGGGTAGCTTCCGGAAATATAGCAGGTGGATTAGTTGGGCCCGGAGCCGCCGAAATTGTTTTCGCTAACGCGTCGCGGCGCGCTGCGGGCGCGATTTCGCCTCCGCACGCGAGGATGGGAGCCCTGGTGGAGGAAGTCGTGGAACAGGCAGTCGGTCGCGTCATCGAATTCATGCGCAGCAGCATGGGCGAGCAGTTCACCATCGACGACATGGCCCGAGCGGCGATGTACAGCAAGTTCCACTTCTCCAGGGTCTTCCAACGCGTCACCGGCGTCTCGCCGGGGCGGTTCCTGTCCGCGATGCGGCTGCAGGAGGCCAAGCGGCTGCTGGTGTCCACCACGTTCACCGTCACCGACATCAGCCACCGCGTCGGCTACACCAGCGTCGGCACGTTCAGCTCCCGCTTCCGCGCCAGCGTCGGCGTCTCGCCCACCACCTACCGCCAGCTCGGCGGCTTCCCGCCGCAGACCTCCGCGCTCGTCGCCGCCTCCACCCCGGTCGGCCCGCTGGCCGAGGGCGGCGGGCTCGGCGAGGTGCGCGGCCGGGTCGGCACGCCCAGGGGCGACCTGCCGGGCCCGATCTTCGTGGGCCTGTTCCCCGACCTGATCCCGCAGGGCACCCCGGCCCGCTGCACGGTGCTCGACCGCACCGGCCCGTACGCGATCACCGACGTGCCGCCGGGGACCTGGCACGTGCTGTCCACGACGGCCTACCCGTCCTTCGCGGGCAAGCCCGTGCGGGCGGTCGCCGAACCCCCGTCGGTCGCCTCCGCCGGGCCCGTGACCGTGCCGCCGGGGGAGCTGGTCGAGCGGATCGACCTGGACCTGCGGCCGAGGGGCGCGCTGGACCCGCCGGTGCTGCTGGCGCTGGTGGACATCCGCACCATCGTGCTCGCCGCGACCGCCGCCAGCTGACCCCGCGCCGAGGCCCACCACCCCGAGGCCCACCACCCCGAGGGGTGGTGGGCCTTCGTCGTGCGCGGGCGGCCCTCCCCACGCGAAGCGCCGCCCCTCCCGCGCGTGGACGGCCGGAACCGCGCGCGGGAGCGCCGCCCTCCCCCGCGCGGGGAAGGGCGGCGCTCCCGTCGCTCAGCTCACCCCGCGGCCACCCGCGCCCCGCCCGGCAGGCCGTTCGGCGCGCCGTCCAGCACCGGGTCCGCCGCCGGGCCCACCGCCGCCGCCCGCTCGGCCGCGACCCGCGCCGCGGTCTGCTCGCGCGAGCGGTCCACGAAGTGCAGCGCCCACAGGAAACCGCCGCGCACCAGGCACACGATCGCGGTGGCGAAGAAGATCCCGTACGGGATGCTCATGCCCATCAGCACCCCGTACACCAGCGCCACCCCGCCGCCGAACGCCACCTGCGAGGCCGGTCGCGACGGCGAGGTGCCGGGGTCGGTCACCATGTAGTTGGTGAACAGGACGAACGCCACCCCGGTCATCATCCCCAGCCCCGACGGGATCGACACGTCCAGCAGCACCCCGCGCACCACCGCCTGCACCGCGAACCCCAGCAGCCAGGCCATGATCAGCCACATCCGCCCGGTCAGCGCCCCGTTCAGCATCGACCCGGCCACCAGGATGATCAGCGGGATCAGCCAGTCCCAGAACGTGCCCACGTGCTCGGTGAAGTGGTACGGCGGGGCGGTCGACGCCCACGGGAACACCAGCAGGATCACCGTGATCCCGAAGTTCGACGGGTTCATGAAGTGCCGCAGCCGCCCGCGCACCGGGGCGCGCAGCACCCACTTCGCGCCGACCGCCACCACCACGCCGAACACCATCACCCAGACCCGGTCGTTGACGTAGGTCAGCATGTTCACCGCGAGGCTGGTGATGTGCGCGGGCAGCAGGAACTCCACCAGCCCGCGCGCGCCGCCGCCCGCGAACCTCGGCGCCCTGCCCTCCTGCCACGCCGACACCGCCTCCAGCAGCAGCTCCACCGCGTAGCCGGTGAGCACCGCGATGAACGGCCACAACCACGGCTGCTCGAACCCGAGCACGGTGTAGCCGAGCGCGTTGAACACGCTGATCGAGATCGCGAACCGCTTGAGCGCGGTGATCACCTTCGGGTCGTGCCTCGGCCCGGCCCCGTTCACCCCGGTCCCGCCGCCCGCGGTCCCGTTCACCGCAGCCCCACCGCCCGCAGTCCCGTTCACCGCAGGTCCCCTCCCCGCCGCTGTCGTGCCCGCCACGTCACTCGCCCTCCTCGACCCGCTCGCCCAGCCGCAGGTCGTGCCAGCCCGGCTCCAGCGACAGCTCCTGCTCGTGCGCCTGCCCGGTCCGATCGCGCCAGGAGATCCGCGCGCGCACCGCCCGGTCGTCCTCGCCCAGTCCGAAGTGGACCTCGTGCCCGCGCTTGCCGGAGTGCCCGCTGCCGCCGTCCACCCGGTTCACCAGCACCCGGCCCGACGCCGTCGTCACCTCCACCTGCGCGCCGATCACCGGCGAGCCCGCGCCGGGGAAACCGCTTTCCGGCCGCTGCCCCTCGTGGGTCAGCCGCAGCCCCAGGAAGTTCCCGGCCCGCTGCGAGGTGTTGCGGTAGAACACCGGGTCCTCCCACTGCCGGGACACCGCCATGTCGAGCCTGCCGTCCCCGTCCACGTCCCCGGTCGCGATGCCCCGCGTGGGCACCGGGACGTCCAGGCCCAGCTCGTGCGACAGGTCGCTGAAGAACCCCTCGTCGCCGGTGCGGGCGAAGAACGCGAACCGCTGGTGCCCGCCCACGTCGTCACCGGGCCCCACCGCCGGCCACCACAGCGGGTTCGCCAGCAGCGCGTCGTTCGCGGTCGCCAGCTCCTGCAGCTGCGGCCAGCGGTTCACCTGCCCCTTCACGAACCCGGTGGCCTGCGCGATCTCCAGGCCGCCGCTGTTGTCGAAGTCCGCGAGCTTGACGTCCCAGCCCCAACCGGACCAGGCCACGTGCAGCGGCGCGCTCTCGTCCTCCCACACCGCCCGCCCGGCGCCCAGCTCGCGGGCCACCTCGGACCGGTCGCCGGTGGTGCTCAGGAACGCGAAGTGCGACTCCTCGATGCCGAACGAGGTGGTGATGTTGCTGACGTACATGTCGTACACGCCGTCGCCGTTGAGGTCGCCGAAGTCCACGCCCATGCCCTTGAACGAGTCCTGGCCGACGTTCTTCGACTTCGGCTCCAGCGGCCCGCGCGAGCCCTCGGCGATCCGGAACCGGATCGCGCCCGGCGTGGACTCGTTGTGCAGCAGGCGGTCCGGGCCGAAGTCGTGCGCCAGGTACAGCTCGGGCAGCAGGTCGCCGTCCAGGTCGTTGGAACCGGACGCCAGAGCCCAGCCGCGCGAGGCCTCGTCCGGGATCACGCCCTCGGCGAACTCGAAGCTCGCGGTCGGCCGGTCGCCCGCGCTGCCGCCGGTCCAGCGCAGCACGTGGTCCTCGCCGCCGTTGAGGGCGCTGGACATGGAGGCGTTCATCTCCACGCCGGTGCTCTGCGCCGGGTCCAGCACCGGTCCGTCGGGGAAGTAGTTGCCGATGTGGACGTCGTCGTGGCCGTCGCCGTCGAAGTCCGCGACCGTCGCCGAGTTCGAGTTCCAGCGCGGGCCGTCGTAGGTCCCGGAGCCGTTGCCGGGCACCAGTTCCACCGGCTCGTACGCCTCCTGCGCGAGAGCGGTGGCGTCCGCCCTGGCCAGGTGCAGGACCGGCGTGCGGCCCCACAGGTACACCAGCAGGTCGACGCGGCCGTCCTCGTTGAAGTCGCCGGGCACGCAGCCCATCGGCGCCATCACGTCGTCGACCGGCAGCGACCCCGTGGACAGGGCGAACGGCTCGTAGCGGGGCGCCTGGCCCGCCACGGGGGCGGGGGAGACGACGACCTGGTCGGTGCGCACGTCCACGTAGCACAGGTCGTTGGACAACCCGTCGCCGTCCAGGTCGTTCAGCGCCACCGCCGAGCCGACCGAGGAGATCCACGCGCTGATGTGCGCGTAGCGCTGGTTCACCGGGCGGATCGAGCGCTGGGTGAACCCGCCGGGCAGGGCGATCGAGGCCGGGGCGAACCCGAAGCGGGAGGCGAGGTCCCGCCGCTCCTGCGCGGACACCTCCGGAGACCGGGCCGCGGTGAACGAGGCCGCGACGAGCACCAGCGCCAGCGCGCCGGGCAGTTGCCCGCGCAGCCATCGGGCTGTGGAGGACACGGGGGTGGCTCCTTCCGGGGACGGGGTTGCCGCGACGCCCGCGCGGCCGGGGTGCGCGCGGGACCCGCGCGGGATCGCCACGGGGGCGTCGGCGGGTTTCCGGGCGGGCGAACGGAAAAAGCGTCGCAGAGCCGATAGCGGCGGGGCTACTCCGGACTTGCTCACCCATTCGATCACCGCCCGAACACCACTCCCGTCACGACTCCGATCACGGGTTCGACAACCGCACTGCTTGCGTTCTGAAATCGGTCGCCGCCGTTGTCGCCGCGTTGTCGGGGTCCCCTGGACAACACGCGCGCGTGGAGCCGGGAACCGCTCGCCAGGAAAGGCAATCGGCGAGAAGTGCTGGCCATGCGGGTCGTGTGATCCTCGTGCCGCGGGTCGTCCCCACCAGGAAGAGGTCAGGCATGATCACGCTGGAAACCGTGAACGTCGAGATCGACGGGCCCAGGGCCACGATTTACCTGAACCGCCCGGACAAGAAGAACGCCATGAACCCCCAGATGCACGGGGACATGAACCGGGCGCTGGACGCCATCGAGGAAGCGGGCACCGTCAAAGCCGTCGTCGTCACCGGCAACGGCGACAGCTTCAGCTCGGGAATGGACCTGGAGGAGTGCTTCCTGCGCCCGTTCGACGACCCGCAGCTGTTCCACCGCACCAACCTGGTCGCGCTGACCTGGTTCAAGCGCCTCAAGGCGTTCCCGGCGGTGACCATCGCCAAGGTCAACGGCTTCGCCTTCGGCGGCGGGTTCCTGGTGACCGGGCTGTGCGACCTCGCCGTGGCCTCGGAGACCGCGCTGATCGGCCTCTCCGAGATCAACTTCGGGATCTTCCCGGCGGGCGGCGCGACCTGGGCCGCGACCCACAACCTGGCCCGCAAGCAGGCCCTGTACTACATCCTCACCGGTGAGGCGATGACCGGCAAGGACGCCGAGCGGCACGGGCTGGTCAACCGCGCGGTGCCCGCCGACCAGCTGGACGCGGCCACCGACGAGCTGGTCGGCAAGATCGTCAAGAAGAACCCGATCACGCTCCAGCTCGCCAAGCAGGTCTACGAGGGCACCACGCGGCTCGACCTGCCCGCCGCCATCGACTACGACCAGGCCAAGCTGTGGGAGCTGTCCCGCCTGAGCGGCAACGAGTGGATCAACGTCGCGCTGCGCCAGTTCGAGAAGCGCAGCTACCAGCCCGGCCTGAGCACCTACGAGCGCGGCGAGAAGGACGCCGTCCGATGATCTTCAGCGGACCGCCGGTGGAGATCCCCGGCGTGAACCTCGCCGAGTTCGTGCTGCGCCGCGCCGACGCCTACGGCGACACCCCCGCGGTGGTCGACGTCTCGGGCGGCGGGCAGTGCACGTACGCCGAGCTCGCCGCGACCGCGCGCGGGTGCGCGGCCGGGTTGCGCGCCAGGGGCTTCGGGCCCGGCGACGTGCTCGCGGTGCTCGCCCCCAACTGCCCCGAGTACCCCGCGATCGCCCACGCGGCGACCGGCGCGGGCGGGGCCGTGGTGGTGCTCAACCCCCTGGACACCGAGCGGGACCTGGCCGCGCGGCTCACCGAGTCCGGGGCCCGGCTGCTGGTCGTCGCGCCCGCCGACCTGGAGCGGGCGACGGCGCTGGCGGCGGAGGTGGGCGTCGAGGAGGTGCTCACCACCACCCCCGCGCCCGGCGCCCGGCCGTTCACCGCGCTCGCCGAAGACGCCGCGACCGGCGGTCCGGTCAGGGCGCTCGACCCGGCTCGGGACCCGGCCGCGCTGCTGCACTCCAGCGGCAGCACCGGCCACCCCAAGACCGTGGTGCTCACCCACCGCAACCTGGTCGCCAAGGCGCTGCTCACCAGCATGGTCGCCCCGATCGAACCGGGCGAGGTGGTGCTGGCCGTCCCGCCGTTCCACCACGCGTTCGGCCTCACCATGATGATGAACGCGACCCTGCTGCAGGGCGGCACCCTGGTGACCATGCCCCGGTTCGACCCCGAGGGGTTCCTGCGCGCGGTCCAGGACCACCGGGTCACCCGGCTCTACGTCGTGCCCACCATGGCCGTGCTGCTGGCCAGGAGCCCCCTGGTCGAGGAGTACGACCTGTCCTCGCTGCGCTCCATCGTCTCCGGCGGGGCCGCGCTCGACCCGGAGATCGCGCGGCTGGTGCGCGCGCGGATCGGCTGCCGCATCGCGCAGGGCTACGGGCTCACCGAGTCGATGGTCTCGTTCATGCAGTCCGACCACCCCGCCACCGAGTCCTCGGTCGGCACGCCCGCGCCGGGCGTCGAGTGCCGCGTGGTCGACACGGGCACCGGCGAGGAGCTGAACGCCGAGGAGACCGGCGAGGTGCTGATCCGGGGCCCGCAGGTGATGCGCGGCTACCTGGCCGCCGGGACGACCGACACCGCCGCCACCGCCGAGGTGCTGGGCCCGGACGGGTTCCTGCGCACCGGCGACCTCGGCTACGTCGGCTCCGACGGCGAGCTGGTGCTCGTCGACCGCATCAAGGAGCTGATCAAGTACAAGGGGCAGCAGGTGTCCCCGGTCGAGCTGGAGTCCGTGCTGCTCAAGCACCCCGGCGTCGCCGACGCCGCGGTGGTGGGCGTGCCGGACGAGGAGGCCAGCGAGATCCCCAAGGGGTTCGTGGTCGCCAAGGGGGCCACGACCGCCGAGGAGCTGATGGCGTACGTGGCCGAGCGCGTCGCCCCCTACAAGAAGATCCGCCGGATCGAGTTCGTCGACCGCATCCCGCGCACCCCGGTGGGCAAGGTCGAGCGCCGCGCGCTCCGCGACCGCGCCGCGTGACCCGGACCGGCCGACCCGAGGAGGAGAGCAGATGAGCAGTCCGCAGGTCGTCACCAGGGCGGAGTGGTTGCAGGCCCGCAAGGTCCTGCTGGAGAAGGAGAAGGAGGTCACCAGGGCGCGTGACGAGATCGCCGCCCAGCGCCGCGAGTTGCCGATGGTGCTGGTGGAGAAGGACTACCGGTTCCAAGGGCCGGACGGCGAGCTGGGCCTGCTGGAGATGTTCGAGGGCCGCCGCCAGCTCGTGGTCCGCCACTACATGTACAGCCCCGGCGCGCAGGAGGGCTGCATCGGCTGCTCCATGCAGGCCGACAGCGTCGGCGAGCTGGCCCACATGTGGGCGCGCGACACCACGTTCGCCATGGTCTCCCGCGCCCCGTACCCGGACTTCCAGCCGTTCAAGGCGCGCATGGGCTGGACCATGCCCTGGTACTCCTCGTTCGGCAGCGACTTCAACTACGACTACGAGGTCTCCACCGAGCAGGGCGAGTCGCCGGGGGTGAGCGCCTTCTACCGCGAGGGCGACCAGGTCTTCCACACCTACTCGGTGTTCGACCGGGGCGGGGAGATCTTCAAGAACTTCTACAACTACCTGGACATCACCCACCTCGGGCGCCGCGAGGACGAGCTGGAGCACCCGTGGGACTGGTGGCGGTTCAAGGACCGCTACGAGGCCGCCGAGGCGTCCGGGCCCGGCGAGAACTGGTGGAACAACACCAGGTTCAAGGGCTGACGGCCACGCGGCCACCCGCGCCCCCGCCCCCGCGCCACCGCCTCGGCGCCTCAGCGCCACCGCCCCCGCGCCACGGCACCCCCATCAGGACACCCGCACCACGACCGGGAGGGCACCACCATGAGCGACTTGTCCGGCAGGACCACGATCGTCGTCGGCGCCAGCCGGGGCCTGGGGAGGGGGATCGCCACCGCGCTGGCGGGCGCGGGTTCCTCGGTGGTCGCGGTCGCCCGCACCGCCGTCGAGCACGCCGCGCCCGCCTCGGGCGCGGGGGAGATCCGCGCCGAGGTCGTGGACGCGGCCGACGGCAAGTCCGCGCGCGAGCTGATCGGCCGCCACGAGCCGCACGCGCTCGTGCTGGTCGCGGGAGCCGTCCCGGTCATGCGACCGCTGCAGGAGCAGGACTGGGAGAGCTTCTCGGTCACCTGGGAGACCGACGTCCGCATCACCTTCGACTGGGTGCGCGAGGCGCTGACCGCCCCGCTGCGGCCCGGCGGGCGGGTGGTGGTGGTCAGCAGCGGCGCTGCCCTCAACGCGGACGGGTCCCCGCTCAGCGGCGGCTACGCGGGCGCCAAGGCCATGCAGCGCTTCCTCACCGGCTACGCCCAGGGCGAGGCGGACCGCGCGGGGCTGGACCTGTCGTTCACCGCCGTGCTGCCCCGGTTCGCCCCCGAGACGGGGGTGGGCTCGGCCGCCGTCGCGGCGTACGCGCAGCGCGCGGGCGCGCCCGTCAAGGCGTTCCTGGAGCACCACAAGCCGCTGCTCACGCCGGAGATCGCCGGACGGGCCGCGGTGGGGCTGCTGAGCGCCGACAGCGTTTCCCCGGCCTACCTGCTCAGCGGCGCGGGACTGCGCGAGCTGCGCTGAGAGCGCCCTGGGCGCAGGGGGCGGGACCGGAGAGCGCTCCGGTCCCGCCCCCTTTTTTCCTTTCCGGGCAACGAAACCGCTATCGCATTCCCGGAGAAACCTCGCAGCACTCCGGGAGAAGCACCCCGCCCAGCCCGCTCCCATACTGGATCGGAGCTGTTCCACAGCGCAGGCCGCCAGTCCGGGAGCACTGATCCGGTGGTGAACCCGCCGGTCCCGGCGCGCGGCCCATTCCACTCACTCATCCACTCGAGCCGGGCGGGAGGCGACTCCCGGTGGCGTGCGGCGGGGAGATCATGGCTGATTTTGCTGAGCGAACGCGGAAACTGGTTCCGGGCGTGGTGACCGTCCTCGTCGGCGCGTCCCTGCTGGCGGTCGGGCACAACGCCGTCGCGGTTCCCGGAGCGCACGACATCGCCGTGCAGTACGGGTTCCGGGAGCTGCCCATCGAGCTGCCACCCGGCTACGAGGACCGGCCGATGAAGGACGTGCGGGAGGTGAACCCGGAGTTCCACCGCATCCGCAGCTGGATCTCCTCGGTCGGCGCGGGCATCGCCCTCAACGACCTCACCGGCCACGGGCGCGCGAACTCGCTGTGCATCGTGGACCCGCGCACCGACGAGGTGATCGTGACCCCGGCGCCGACCGCGCCCGAGGAGGACCGGTTCGCGCCGTTCCTGCTCGACCCCGCGCCGCTGCCGGTGGGCCGCGCGATGGCCCCGACCGGCTGCACGCCGGGCGACTTCAACGCGGACGGCCGCGCGGACCTGCTGGTGAGCTACTGGGGGCGCACCCCGGTGCTGTACCTGGCCAAGGAGAGCGCGGAGCGCGTCGAACTCGCCTCCTACCGGCCGACCGAGCTGGTCCCGCAGGTCACGCAGGACGGCGACTACCACGGGCCCAAGTGGCACACCAACGCCGTCACGGTCGGCGACCTGGCGGGCAACGGCCGCCCGGACATCATCATCGGCAACTACTTCCCCGACTCCGACGTGCTGGACCCGCAGGGCCAGAACAACGTCTCCATGAACGACTCGCTGTCCAGGGCCCTCAACGGCGGCGGCAACCACGTGCTGCGCTGGCGCTCCGGCTCGGCGGGCGAGGAGCCCGAGGTCAGCTACGTGCAGGAGGACGCGGCGATCCCGCACCTGGCGGCCAACGGCTGGACCCTCGGGCTCAGCAACGCCGACATGACCGGCGACGGCCTGCCCGAGGTGTACATCGCCAACGACTTCGGCCACGACTTCATGCTGCACAACACCTCCACGCCCGACCGCATCCGGTTCGCCCCGGTCCTCGGCACCCGCACCCCGACCACGCCCAAGTCGTTCGTGCTGGGCAAGGACTCGTTCAAGGGCATGGGCGTGGACTTCGCGGACGTGGACCGCAACGGCAGCTTCGACATGGCCGTCAGCAACATCACCACCGCCTGGGGCCTGGAGGAGAGCCACTTCCTGTGGGTCAACGACGCGGCCGAGCCGAAGGCGCAGGCCGAGGCGATGGGCGGCGGCAAGGCGCTGTTCACCCAGCGCGGCCAGGAGCTGGCCACCGCGTGGTCCGGCTGGGGCTGGGACATCAAGATGGGCGACTTCGCCAACACCGGCAACCTGGACGTCGTCCAGACAACCGGGTTCGTCAAGGGCGACACCGACCGCTGGCCGTGGTTGCAGGAGCTGGCCATGTCCAACGAGATGCTGGTGTCCAACCCGGTCATGTGGCCCACCCTGCAGCCCGGCGACGACATCTCCGGCCACGAGGCTCCCGCGTTCTTCGCCAGGGGCCGCCACGAGGAGCAGTTCGTCAACATCACCGGCGAGCTGGGCCTCGGCGTGCACCACCCGAGCCGGGGCATCGCCATGGGCGACAGCACCCGCAGCGGCGCGCTCGACCTGGCCATCGCCCGCCAGTGGGGCCCGCCCTCCTTCTACGCCAACACCGCGCCCGACCGGGGCGGCTACCTGACGCTGCACCTGTACCGCCCGGTGGACCGGCCGAACACCGGCCTCACCGGACCGGGCAGCCCCGCCTACGGGGCCACCGTCACCGCCCGCACCCCCGACGGCAGGCAGCAGGTCTCGCAGCTCGACGGCGGCAGCGGCCACGGCGGCAAGCGCAGCTTCGACGTCCACTTCGGGTTCGGCGACTACACCGGCCCGGTCGAGCTGACGCTGTGCTGGCGCGACCTCGACGGGCGGCTGCACGAGCAGACCACGACGGTCGACCAGGGCGACCGCACCCTCTACCTGACCAGCACCGCACAGGAGGTCCCGGTCCGATGACCGCCACCGCCCCCACCACCGACCGGGCAGGCGACGGCCAGGCCCCCGCGCCGACCATCCCCGCCCCGACACCGCCCAAGCTCGACCCGCGCTACGTGGCGCTGCGCAACTTCGCGCTGTCCATCAGCGTCTTCAACGTCTTCGGGTACACGCTGCTCGGCTTCGAGCAGCCCTGGCTGTGGCCGTTCGCCGCGGTCCTGGCCGGGTACACCACCGAGATCGTGCTGGAGGTGATCAGCGCGTGGGCCTACAAGCGCGCCCCCCGGTTCGGCGGGCGCGGGATGCGCGGGGTGTACGAGTTCCTGCTGCCCGCGCACATCACCAGCCTCGCGGTGAACATGCTGCTGTACGCCAACAACCAGCTGTGGCCGATCCTGTTCGGCGTGTTCTGCGGCGTCGCCGCCAAGCACGTGCTCCAGGCGCCGATCGCGGGCCGGATGCGGCACTACATGAACCCGTCGAACTTCGGGATCACGCTGGCGCTGCTGTTCTTCGGCTCGTGGATCAGCATCGCGCCGCCGTACGAGTTCACCGAGGAGGCGAACTACTACTGGCGGGTCATGATCCCGATCATCATCGCCACGGCGGGCACGGTCATCAACGGGCTGCTCACCAAGCGGGTGCCGCTGATCGTCGGCTGGATGGGCGGGTTCGCCATCCAGGCGTTCGTGCGGCACTGGATCTGGGACGTGTCGCTGTACAACGCGCTCGGGGTGATGACCGGGGTGGCGTTCGTGCTGTTCACCAACTACATGATCACCGACCCCGGCACCACGCCGACCAAGCCCGTCAACCAGTTCATGTTCGGCAGCGGGGTGGCGTTCGTCTACGGCATCCTGATGCTGTTCAACGTCGTCTACACGCTGTTCTTCGCCACCGCCATCGTGTGCCTGCTGCGCGGGCTGTGGTGGTGGGGCGTCCACCTGCGGACCGGCCGGTCCGCCGGGGGCGGCGCGACCGGCCCCGCCACGGGGGAGGGCGCGCCGGGGAAGAGCGCTGCCGGGCAAGGGGTTCCGGGGGTGGCGCGATGAGCGCCGGGGACGCGGAGCTGCTGCTGCTCGACGCGGCCGGGTTCGGCGAGCTGCGCGACCGGGTGGCCGGGTTGGCCGGGCCGCCCAGCGGGAGCGAGCTCTCGGAGCCGGGGCAGGACCTCGAAGCCGAGCTGACCGGTGGCGCGCAGGCGACGGGATCGTTGGCCGCGCTGGCGGCCGAGCTCGCGGGATCACGTGGGGGCGGGCCGGTGCGGGCCGCGGTCGTCGCCACCGACGCGGTGGGCGCGCGGCGGGCGTTCCGGGTGCTGGTCGAGCTGCTGGACGCGGGCGTCACCAAGGCTTTCCTGCCCGACGACGGCGTGTTCCTCGGGCGCGCCACCACCCCGCCCCGGATCGCCTACCTGTTCCCGGCGCAGGGCGGGAAGGTGGTGGGCGGCGCGGTGTGGCGGCGCTACCCGGAGGCCGCCGAGGTGCTGCGGGCCGCGCGACTGGCGGACGGGGCCGACGCGGAGCAGCCGCGCGTGGTCGCCGGGTCGTTGGCCGCGGCGCGGCTGCTGGGGATGGCCGGGGTCGACGCGCACGTCGCGGTCGGCCACAGCCTCGGCGAGTTCACCGCGCTGAGCTGGGCCGGGTGCCTTGACCCGCGTGCGCTCCTGGACCTGGTCGGCGAGCGCGCCCGCGTGATGACGTCGGCCTCGGCGGGCGGTGGCGCGATGGCGGTGCTGGGAACGGGCGCCGACACCGCCGCCGCGCTCGCGGTGGCCGAGGACGTCGGCGTCGCGGGTGACCACGCGCCCGACGAGACCGTGGTGGCCGGGCCCGCCGACGCGGTGGACCGGGTGTGCGAGGCCGCGCGCGGGCGCGGGTTCCGCGTGCACCGGCTGCGCGTCCCGCACGCCTTCCACACGGCGCACGTCAGCGGCGCGGCGGAGGCGATGGGTGAGGCGCTGGGCCGGGTCCGGATCACCGCCCCCGAGCGGGAGGTCGTCTCGACCGTCACCGGCCGCCCGGTCGGCGCGGACGACGACCCGGAAGCCCTGCTGCGCGAGCAGGTGCGCCGACCGGTGCTGTTCCGGCAGGCGGTGGCGCGCGCGCTGCGGGACGTGGACCTGGCGGTCGAGGTCGGGCCGGGCCGGGTGCTCGCGGGACTGGCGGCGCGCGTCGTCCCGGACGTGCCGGTGCTGGCCACCGACACCAGCAGCCCGGACGGGGCGCCGCTGCTCGCCGTCCTCGGCGCGGCGCACGCGCTGGGCGCCGAGGTGGACCTGAAACCGCTGCTGCCCAGGGAAGAGGTCCCGCACTGCTGCGCCGGGCACGCGGGGGCGGGGGAATGAGCGCCCGGGGGGTCGGTCCCGCGACGCCGCTGGTCTCCCGGCCCGCGCTGCGGGAGGTGATGCGCGGGTTCGCCACCGGCGTCACCGTGCTCACCACGGCGGGCCGCAGCACGCACGGGATGACCGCGAACGCCTTCTCGTCCGTGTCGCTCACCCCGCCGCTGGTGCTGTGCTGCGTGGCGCGCACGGCGCTGATGCACGCGGCCATCGTGGAGGAGGGCGAGTTCGCGGTCTCGGTGCTCGCGCAGGCGCAGGAGCACGTGGCCCGCTACTTCGCCGACCGCGCCAGGCCGCAGGGGGCCGCCCAGTTCGACGGGGTCGGCTGGCGGCCCGGTGAGCGCACCGGGGCGCCGCTGCTGGCGGGCGCGCTGGCGTGGCTGGAGTGCCGGGTGGCGCACGCCTACGACGGCGGCGACCACACGGTGTTCGTGGGCGAGGTGCTCAGCGCCGCCTGCGCCGCCGACGACGGCGACCCGCTGGTGTTCTTCGGCGGTCGCTACCGGAAGCTGGGCGCGAGCTGACGGCGCACGGGCGCCCGCGCGGGGGAGGACCTCGCGCGGGCGCCCGTCAGCGCGCCCGGAGCGCGTCGAGCGCGAGCGCGGCGAACCGGCGCGCGTCGGCGCCCCCGGCCTCGGGACCGCCCGCCGCCAGGCCACGACCGGCCCGCAGGAGCAGCACCAGGTCGTCCACGCCCACGTCGGGCCGCAGCCGCCCGGCCGCCTGCGCCCGGCGGGCCAGGTCGGCGAGCATCCGGTGCAGCGCGCGCCGCTGCGCGGTGATCGCCTCGCCGGTCTCCTCGTCCGGGGCGAAGGAGACGACGAAACCGAGGTTCCGGGTGGTGAGCAGGATCAGCTCCCGCAGCGCCGAGACCAGCCCCTCCCACGGGTCCTCGACGGCGCAGGCCTCCACGACGATCCGCTCGCAGTCCGCCATCTCCAGGCTGAACGCCGCCTCCACGAGCGCCTGCTTGGTGGGGAACCGGCGGTACAGGGTCGCCGGGCCCACCCCGGCCGCGCGGGCGATCTCCCGGACCCCCACGGCCAGGCCGCGCTCGGCGAACAGGGCGCGCGCGGTGGCCAGGACGCGGTCGCGGTTGTCCAGCGCGTCCGAGCGCAGGTGAGGCATCCCAGGGGCCATCTGTCCCACTTCCGGTCCGGCGGACGGGGGCGTCCGTAGCGTCCAGCAGGGTACGGCTGGCTGCGAGGACGAGGAGGGACCGGCGGTGCGAGCGGTGACCGTGGGCGGATTCGGCGGACCCGAGGTGCTGGTGGTGGGGGAGGTCCCGGACCCGGTGCCCGGCTCGGGTCGGGTGCTGGTGCGGACCGAGGCGATCGGGGTGGGCGGGGTGGACGCCGTGCTGCGGCGCGGCACGCTGGGCCTGGACTTCCCGGCCGGGCTGCCGCTGGGCAGCGAGGTCGCCGGGACGGTGACCGCCGTGGGCGCCGGGGTCGATCCGGGGTGGGTCGGGCGGCGGGTGTGGGCGTTCACCGGCACGGGCGGCGGGTACGCGGAGCAGGCCGCTGTCCCGCTGGACGACGTCGCGGAGCTGCCCGACGGCCTGTCGGCCGTCGACGCGGTCACCCTGGGCAGCTCCGCCACCGTGGCGCACTTCGCCCTGGCGCACGGGCGCCTCGCGAGCGGTGAGCGGGTGCTGGTGCGGGGCGCGTCCGGGAGCATCGGCATCGCCGCCGTGGAGCTGGCCGCCGCGGGTGGGGCCTCGGTGGTCGCGGTGACCACCTCCTCGCCCGAGCGCGGCGCCCGGCTGCGGGAGCACGGCGCGACCCACGTGCTGGACCGGGCCGGGAGGGGCGACGGGGCCGGGGAGTTCGACGTCGTCGTGGACGTGGTCGGGGGCGCGGACCTGCCGGGGTTCCTGGACCTGCTGGCCCCCGGCGGGAGGTGGGTGCTCGCGGGCGCCGTCGCGGGGTTCCCGCCCGCGGACTTCGGGGCGGCGCTGATGCGGGGGTTCCAGCGCTCGCGGTCGTTCGCCACGTTCAGCCTGGCGACCGTGCCGGTGGCCGAGCGCAACCGGGTCCGGGCGCGGCTCCTGGCGGGCGCGGTCACGGGCGAGGTGACCCCGGTCGTGCACACCACGCTGCCGCTCGCCGAGGCCGCCCAGGCGCACCGGTTGATGGACGAGGGCGGGGTCTTCGGGCGGATCGTGCTGCTGCCCTAGGGGATCGCCCCCGAGCGCCCTGATCCGGTCGCCCACGCCCCCGCAGCCGCGCGCGGCGAAAACCGGAGCGGGTCCCGGCGCGAACCCGATAATCCGGACAGGGGACGGGGCGTGGGAGAGGCGCTGACGCGGATTCGCCTGTTGGGGCCCGTGGTGGTCGGGACAGCCGGTCGGGAGGCCGTGCCGGGCGGGCCCAAGGCCACTGCGCTGCTCGCGGCGCTGGTCCGGCAGGGTGGGCGCGTCGTGGCCACCGAGCGCCTGGTCGACCTGCTCTGGGACGACGGACCACCGGTCTCGGCCACCGCGCTCGTGCACACCCACGTCTCCCAGCTCCGCCGGGGCCTGACCTCGGTGGGGCTGGGCGGCGCCCTGCGCACGCGCGCCCCCGGCTACCAGCCGCGCACCGAGCCCGGTGACCACGACGTGGACGTGTTCGCCGCCGAGCACGAGTGGGCGCGGCGGGCCGAGGCCGCCGTCGACGAGCTGCGCGTGCTGGTCGCTGAACGCCCGCTGCGGGAGGGCAGCCGGGCGCTGCTCATGCGGGCGCCGGCCGTGCCCGCCGAGCACCTCCACGATCCCGGCCCGGCTGCTGACCGCTTTGCGGGTGCCGGTGGAGGACCTGCCGCCCGCACTGGACGACCTGGTCGTCCGCTGCCAGCGCGCCCACCCAAGGCGGCGGCTGGTGCTGGACAACGCCCGCACTGGCCGCCCGCCGGGTCCGCTGCCGGTTCCATGACCTGGTGCAGCTCTTCGGCGCGGAATTCGCCCCGCGCGGACGGCAGCTCGGACCTGCTGATCAACGAGTGCCGAGCGCAACCACCGAGCGCAACCGCCGAGCGCGGGCGCCGATCACATCCGTCCACAGTGGAGCGTCAAGCGCCCACGTCCTCGTCGGCCGCGACGTCCCCGTCCCGCGCCGCCTCCACCTCGGCCCGCCGCCTGCGCTCGGCCCGCGCCACCGAACGCCCGGCCGACGCCGCGTCGTCCCCGGCCCCGGCGACCAGGCCGCACAGCAGCGCCGCGTAGCAGCGCTCCGCGTCCACCGGCGGGATCAGGTAGCCGCCCAGCTCCAGGTTCACCAGGCCGTGCGTGGCGATCCACATCTCGTGCGCTATCAGCGCCGGGTCGCCCTCGCGGAAGCGCCCCGCCGCGATGCACCTGGTCACCCGCTCGACGGCGGTCAGCAGGGTGTACCGGCCGTACTGGCGGTCCTCCTCGGTGAGCGAGAAGCCCGCCAGCGACTGGCCGCCGAACATCACCGCGTACAGGTGCGAGTTGGCCTTCGCGTTGTGCCGGTAGGCGTGCCCGAGCACCAGCACGTCCGCCACCGGGTCGTCGGTGTGCCTGACCCGGCCGAACTGCCGCTCCAGCCGGGCGAAGCCCTCGTGCGCCATGGCGCGCACCAGGCCGCTCATGCCGCCGAAGTAGGTGTACACGGCCATGGTGGAGGTGCCCGCCTCGGCGGCGATGCGGCGGGTGGACAGGGCCTGCGCGCCGTGCTCGGCCAGCAGCCGCCCCGCGATGTCGACCAGCGCCGTGCGCGTCTCGGGTGCGAGCTTTCGCGGACTCACCCGGCCAGTGTCACACAGCCCGGACGCCGTCCCCCGCCCCCGCGGGCGACCGGGCGCCGGGCCTGCGCCAGTCCGAAGCGGCGATCGGGACGTCACCGGACCGGCGGAAAGCGTTGTCGGGGAAAGGGGAAGCCGAGGAGAAGAGTCCACGGTGGACTAAACGCGCCCGCCGGAGGCCCCGGTTCGACCGCGGGCGCAGCCGGACGGACCAACCGGGTACCCGCTGTGCGGCACACGCGTATTGCAGAGTGCGGTGCTGCCGCGCGGAGGCTTCCCCCCGGCGTTCCCGCTGCTAGCGTTCCTGGCGAAGGACCGGTGGCCGCTCGCGGCCACCGGGACGGAACCACCCCCCGCGTCCCGGACCCGGTCCACCGACTGGCCGCCGCTTCGCCGAGCGGGATGGAGGCTGCTGTGCAGGACGCCGTAGAGCGCGCGATCGACACGATGTGGACCCGGTACCACGAGCCCTTGTCGCTGGCCGACATGGCGACCCCCGCGATACTCAGCAAGTTCTACTTCTCCAGGGTCTTCCGAGGGCTCACCGGCACCTCGCCGGGGCGCTTCCTGACCGCCATCCGGCTCAGCCGCGCCAAGCAGCTGCTGCTGGAGACCCGGCTCAGCGTCACCGAGATCTCCTACTCGGTCGGCTACAACAGCCTCGGCACGTTCACCAGCCGGTTCACCCGCAGTGTCGGCGTCTCGCCCGCCCGCTACCGGGCGCTGTCCGCCGAGGGCCTGCTGTCGCTGTCCGCGCTGCCCAGGGCCCAGGTCGGCCCGACCACCGGCGCGGTGCGCGGCTGGGTGGACGTGCCGGAGGGCGGGCGGCCGGTGCGGGTGTACGTCGCCGCGTTCGCCGACCCGATCGCCCAGGGCGTGCCGCGCGCCTGCGACACCAGCGACGGCTCCGGGCCCTACCGGTTCGACGCGCTGCCCGAGGGCGTCTGGTACCTGCGGGCCGCCGTGGTCGCGCTGGACGACCCCGAGCCCCGGCCGTGGCGGCAGGGCCCGGCGCTGGTCGCCGCCGCCGACCGGGTCGAGGTCGCGGCGGGCCGCACCACCGAGGTCGACCTGTCGACCAGGCCCACCAGCGCGCTGGACCTGCCGATCCTGCTGGCCCTGCCCGAGCTGGACAGCGCCGGGCTGGCCGTGGCCACCGGCTCCTGACGCCGCGGACCCGGAACGTCGTGGACCCGCAACGCGACGGACCCGGAACGCCACGGGGGCGCTCCGGGTCCGCGGGGTTCAGCAGTGCTCAGGGCAGCGGGGCCCAGGAGCCGATCCGGCGCGCGGCGGCCATGCTCGCCCACGCGGTCAACTCCACCAGCGCCCGGTCCTCCCGGTCCACCTCGCGGAACGCGGCCACCGCGGCGTCGTCCACCTGGTAGGCGGCCAGCGCGGTCAGCAGAGCCAGCCGGCCCGCCGCGCGCTCGGGCGCGGGCAGCCCGGCCACCGCCTCCTCGGCCCACGCCCGGCTCACCCCCGGCGCCCGCCCGTCCCAGCCCGCCAGCCGCTCCAGCACCAGCTCCCGCGCGCCCACCGGCACCGACCGCCGCCCCGCCGCGTCCAGCGCACCGGCCGCCCGCGCGAACGCCTGCCCCAGCACCGGGTCCGCGCCCGCCCAGGCCAGGTCGGCGGGCAGGTCGGCCTCGGGCAGCAGGTCCAGCGACGCGCCCCGCATCGGCCCGCTCCGCCCGGCCGCCTGGATCAACCGCACCAGCACCCGCCGCACCACCACCATCGACGCGGCGGGGGCGCCCGGCGGCAGCGGCAGCGCGCCCAGGAACAGGTTCACCATCCGGTTCAGGTGGTGCAGCACCACGGCCGTGCCCAGCACCTCGGGCGCCTGCTCGGCCGGGAACGGCGCGGGCGCGGTCGACCCGGCGAACGCGGCGGCGCCCGCCCACTCGGCCGCCGCCGAGGCCGCGCCACCGGGGTTCCCGCGCACCACCAGGTCGTCGAGCACCGACGAGTGCATGGTCACGCAGAACGGGCACCGGTTGGCCTCGGACACCGCCGTCGACACCGCCTCCTTCACCACCCTCGGCGCCCGGCCCGGCACCAGCAGCGTCTCCCGCAGCACCAGCCACACGGCCGCGAGCACGTCCGGCGCGGGGGAGTGCAGCGCGACCGGCGGGGCGAGCACCCCGAAGTCGCGCTCCAGCTCCCGGTACACCCTGGCCACCCGCCCGTCCGCCGCGCCGTGCCGCACCGGCCGCACCCGCCGCACCTGCGCCGTGGACAGCCCGCGCAGCCCCGCCGAGACCACACCCCGCAACACCATCGACCCCTCCACCGGTAACCAGGGGCGCGCGGTCACCGGACCGGCCGCACCCGCATCGGCAGCCCGCCGCGCACCCGCAGCGTCAGCATGGGCTCCGCGCGCACCCGGTGGCCGGGCGCGGTGCTCAGCCGCAGCTCCCTGGCCACGCACGCGGTCACGATCGTCGCCTCCAGCACCCCGAGCGCGCTGCCCACGCACACCCTGGGACCCGCGCCGAACGGCAGGTAGGCGTAGCGGGGCCTGCCCGCCGCCCGCGCCGGGTCGAACCGCTCGGGGTCGAACCGGTCCGGGTCCTCCCACAGGCCGGGGTGCCGGTGCAGGGTGTACGGGCAGATCAGCACGTCCGCGCCCGCGGGCACCGGGTAGCCGCCGATCTCGTCGGCCTCCCGCGCCTGCCTGGGCAGCAGCCACACCGCCGGGTACAGCCGCATGACCTCCTGCAGCACCATGCCGGTGTACCGCAGCCGGTGCACGTCCTCGAACGTCGGCACCCGGTCGCCCAGCACCTCCACGGCCTCGGCGTGCACCCGCTCCCACACCTCGGGGTGCCGGTCCAGCAGGTGGAAGGTCCAGCTGAGCGTGCTCGCGGTCGTCTCGTGCCCGGCCAGCAGCAGCGTCACCAGCTCGTCGCGCATCCGCAGCCGCCCTGCCCTCGGGTCGGCCTCGCCGCGCACCGACTCGACCAGCCGCGTCAGCACGTCGTCCCCGTCCGGGCCGGGGATCGCGGCGCGCTCGGCGGCCAGCCGCGCCACCACCTGCTCCAGGTCGGCGCGCGCCCGCCGGAACCGCAGCTGCCGGGGCAGCGGCAGCCACGTCGGCAGCGCGCTGAGCGTCATCATCTCGAACATCGCCTGGTCCTGGACCGCCTCGAACGAGGCGCCCACCGAGTCGAACGCGCCCAGGTCCGCGTCCAGCAGCGACCGGCCCAGCACGGCCAGCGTCAACCCGGTCATCTCCGCGCTCACGTCCACCGGCCCGTCCCCGGCCCGCGCGCGCAGCCGCGCCACCAGCCGCACCGCCTCCTGGGCGATCGCGTCCGCCTTGCCGTTGACCCGGCGGGCCTGGAACCCCGGCCCGATGGTGCGGCGCTGCGCCTTCCACTTCTCGCCCTCGCTGGTGAGCAGCCCGTCGCCGAGCGCGCGCCTGGCGTGCACCAGGCCGATGCCCTTGCGGTAGTTGGCGGCGTGGTCGGCGAGCACGTGCTTGGCGTGGTCGGGGTGGTTGAAGAAGTGCAGCGACTTCGGCCCCAGCCGCAGCCGCACGGCGTCGCCGTAGCGGGCGGCCACCGAGGTCATCACCTCCAGCCGGTCCCGCGCCATCCTGGCCAGCAGCGCCGGGGCCTGCCGCGCGGGCGGGCCGGGGAACTCGCGCACCGGCCGCACGGCGGTCACGCCGACACCCCCGCGCCGAACGCCGAGGCGATCCGCTGCCGCCACACCTCGTAGGCGGGCACGCCGGGCCGCTCGGGCAGCTCCGCCACCGGGCCCGGCCGGGTGCGGTCGCACAGCTCCTTGGCCTCGCGCGGGGTGATCCCGCAGAACACCCCGGTGGCGACCGAGGTGTGCGGCACCTCCAGCCCGGCGTCCACGCGGGCGGTCGCGGCGAACGCGCTGCCCTGCGCCAGCTGCGGCGCCCAGTCCCCGGCGCGCGCGGCGAACTCCCGCAGCTCCGCCTCGTCGCCGCCGCCCGCGTAGGTCGCGGCCAGTCCCGCGCCCGCGTACAGGTCGCCGCGCCGCGACTCGGCGAACGAGTCGATCAGGTCGGCCACCACGGTCGGGTCGGCGCCGCCGACGAACCACGACGCCCGGCCGATGCCCTGGTCGATCACGTGGTCGGCGTACCAGGACAGCGGTCCGCCGGGCCACGGGAACCGCGCCTCCCGGTACCGCTCGCGCACGTACCGCTCGGTGTGGAAGTACGCCTGGTGGAACCCGTAGCCGTCCAGCGCCAGCCAGCGCAGCAGCGGGTCGTCCAGCGCCAGCCGCGACCACAGCGCGCGCGGCACCCGCGCCATCGCCCAGCCCGCGCCCACGTACACCATGTACGCGTGCGGCGCGCCCGCCCCGCTCAGGAACCGGGCGTTGCGCCCGCGCCTGCCCAGCGGCAGCGCGTCCCGGATCGCGAACGCCATGCCCGCGCCCTCGTACGCGAAACCCCGGTACGGCGCGGGAATCCCGTCCAGCGGCGCGGTCGCGTCCTCCGGGGCGCGGGCCTGCGCGGCGTGCCCGAACCCCGCCAGGAAGCTGCCTCCCACGGTCTCCAGCAGCTCCCGCGCGGCCGGGTCCTTGTCGTGGAACCCGCGCACCGAGAGCCGCGTCTCGGACACGTCGGGGGTCAGGACTCGGCGCCGGAGCGCGCCCAGCGTGCTGCTCATCGATCGCTCCCCTCGCCCGGCCGCTCAGGCGCGGCTGACGGATCACCCGATCGTCACCGCGCGGCCCGACCAGCGCCTACTTCCAGCGTGCGAAGTGCTCCACGGGCAGCGGGGAGCGCGGGCAACGCGCGAGTAGCAGCGCCGATCGGCGCGGTGCGACTCTCGGCTCCCGGCGGGTGCGACCCGTGCCCGCACCCACTAGCCCAGAGGGATCACATGACGGCCCACTACAACGACATCATCGTCGGAGCGGGATCGGCCGGTTCGGTGCTCGCGGCCAGGCTCAGCGAGGACCCGGCCAGGCGGGTGCTGCTGCTGGAGGGCGGACCGGACCACGCCCGGCCGGACGAGCTGCCCGAGGAGGTGTTCCACGGCAGGTCCATGTCCTTCACCGGGCAGGACTGGGGCTTCCGCGCCGACGTGCACGACGGCCGCCGCATCCGCTACCCGCGCGGCAAGCTCACCGGCGGCTCCTCCGCGGTCGGCGCGACGGTCGGGCTGCGCGGCGTGCCCGCCGACTACGACGACTGGGCGGCGGCGGGCAACCCCGCCTGGTCCTACGAGGGGGTGCTGCCCTACTTCCGCAGGCTGGAGAGCGACGGGGACTACGGCGAGAGCGAGTTCCACGGCGGCTCCGGCCCGATCCCGATCCGGCGCTGGAGCGCGGACGAGCTGCCGATCGGGCAGACCGCGTTCACCCAGTCCTGCCTGGAGCACGGGTTCGCCGAGGTCGCCGACCACAACCACCCGGAGGCCACCGGCGTCGGCTCCATCCCGTCCACCCGGCACGACCGGGACCGCAGGGCCACCACCGCCAGCACCTACCTGGCGCTGACCAGGGGCAGGGCCAACCTGGAGCTGGCGCCCGGCCTGCTGGTCGACCGGGTGGTGTTCGACGGGCAGCGGGCGGTCGGCGTGCTGGTCGGCGCGCCCGGCGCGGAACCGGAGCTGGTGCGCGGCGACCGGGTGCTGCTGGCGGCGGGCGCGATCGGCACGCCCGCGATCCTGCTGCGCTCGGGCGTCGGACCCGCCGAGGACCTGCGGCGGCTGGGCGTGGACGTGCGCGCCGACCTGCCGGGCGTGGGCGCGAACCTGGTCGACCACCAGCGCACCGGCGCGTTCCTGGTGCCCGAACCGGGCTCGGTGGACCGCACCGAGGCGTTCCTGCAGCAGATCCTGCGCACCACCTCACCGGTCACCGGCGACTTCAACGACCTCCAGTACTACATGGTCAACCACTTCGGCCTCGGCCCGTTCCCGGAGCTGCAGATGCTCGCGGGCACCACCGAGATCCTGGGCGTGATGGTCGTGGCGCAGCGCCCCGGCTCGCGCGGCCGGGTCGCCGTCGACTCCACCGACCCGCGCGCGGCCCCGGTGATCCGGTTGAACTTCCTGGACGACGAGCGCGAGCTGGACGTGCTCGTGGACGGGGTGCGCACCGCGTGGCGGCTGGCGCACCACCCGGACGTCCTCAAGCTGGGGCAGGGCTTCGTGGTGCTGCGCGACGCGATGATCGACAACGACGACATGGTGCGGCAGTACGTCAAGACCAGCCTGGAGAGCGCTTACCACCCGACCGGCACGGTCCGCATGGGACCGGCGTCCGACCCGTCGACCGCGGTGGACGAGCGGGGCGCGGTGCACGGGCTGGAGGCGCTGCACGTGTGCGACGCCTCGATCATGCCGAACACCGTGCGCGCCAACACCAACCTCACCTCCATCATGATCGGCGAGCGGATGGCCGACTGGCTGCGCGCCGGCTGAGCCGCGCGCGGGCCGTCGCCGTCCCGGGGCGGAGAAACCGCTGCCCCGCGAGCGAAAGCGGCTCCGGACCCGTGCGGGGGTCCGGAGCCGCTGCGCGTCACCGGGTCACGGCTGCGGGAAGAACCGCTTCACGAACACCTCCCACGCCCGGTCGCCGAAGATCGCCCGCTGCGGTCCCAGCAGCCGCACCGGAATCCCCACCCGGTACCGGATGCGCGGCTTGCGGTCGGTGATCGCCCGCTCCACGACCTTCGCCACCTGCCCCGAGCGCACCGACGTGCGCCCGCGCCCGGTCGGGTGCTCGACCTCCCGGTAGGCGCCGTGCCAGTCCACGAACCGCTGCCAGAAGTCCGCGTACAGGTCGCTGTCCGAGGACGACGCCGACAGGCCCAGGTCGCCCACGGTGGTCGGCACGAACGAGCCCAGGATCGGCGACGGCTCGATCACCGCCACCTTGATGTCCCACGGCGCCACCTCCAGCCGCAGCGAGTCGCTGATGGCCTCCAGCGCGTGCTTGGTCGCCTGGTAGTAGCCGCGGCCGGGGGTGGCGAACAGCCCGAAGATCGAGGACATCATCACGATCCGCCCCGACCGCTGCTCCCGCATCCCCGGCAGCACCAGCTGCGTCATCCTGGCCAGCCCGAAGAAGTTCGTCTCGAACTGCCTGCGCACCTGCTCCACCGGCGTCTCGCCGATCGTGCCGTTGAGGCTGTAGGCGGCGTTGTTCACCAGCACCCCGACGGCGCCGTGGTCCTCGGTGACCCGCTTGACCGCCGCCGCCATCGACGCCTCGTCCGTCACGTCCACGCGCAGCGTCGTGATGCCCTCGGCGGCCAGGTCCTCCAGGCCCTCCAGGTCCCGGCCGGTCGCGTACACCGGGTGCCCGGCGCGGTGCAGCCGCAGCGCCGTGGCCCGGCCCGTCCCGGAGGACAGCCCGCCGCTCGAGTTGACCCCGGTGATCAGAACCGCCCGCGACGGGCTCACCGGTCACCGCCGCCCGGCGCGGCCTGCTGGGACACCGGCTGCTGCGACACCGGCTGCTGGGACACCCGGCTGGCCGCGACCGAGTAGCCCAGGCCCAGCCCGTCGACCATGCGCGTGATGAAGTTGAACATCGACGCGGTGAAGAACGCCTCCAGCAGCTCCTCCCGGCTCCACCCCGCCTCGCCCGCGACCCGCCAGTCCTCCTCGGTGATCTTGTACGCCTCGCGGCTGACCTTGGTCACCAGTCGCAGCAGCACCCTCGTGCGCTCGTCCACCGGCAGCTCGTCCACGCCGGACGCCGTCTCCACCGCCTTCGCGGTCTCCTCCGGCCCGCCGAACGCCCGGAAGAAGAAGTTGTGCGTGCCCACGCAGTACGGGCACTGGTTCACCTTCGACGTCCACGCCGAGATCAGCTCGCGGGTCTGCCTGGGCAGCACCCCGCCCAGGTACATGCCCTTGTAACCGGCGACCACCGCCTCCAGCAGGTCCGGCCGGGACGAGGTCAGCCGGAACATGTCGGGCACGAACGGCAGCCCGGTGGCCTGCTTGATCTCGGCGTACAGCTCGGCGACGCGGCCGGTGGCCTGCGCCTCCTCCACCATCGGGACTCGGACCTCGGTCGTTGCGTCCATTCTCGACTCACCTCTCAGCGGTGGAACCGGGGATACGGGGGGTGTTGCGGCGGCGCAGGACCGGGACCGCCTCGGCCTGGAAGTCGACCTCGGCGTCGAAGCCCCTCACCATGCCCTCCACGACCAGCAGCGACAGCAGCGGGAACGCGAACTCCGGGGCCGGGAACAGCCCGAACCGCCGCTGCAGGTCGAACAGCCTGCCCGCGAACCGGGCCAGGTCGAACTCGCCGGACAGCGCGCCGGAGCTCTCGGCGACCAGCTCGCGCAGCCCCGACCGGAAGCCCTCCAGGTCGCAGTCGTCGGCCACGTGCGCGGCGCTGTCCACGACGATCTGGGCGCACATCCAGCCGTCGCCCATCGCCATGTTGATGAAGAAGTCGGAGAACGACCGGCGCACCGCGTCGGGCAGCCGGATCACGAACCCCGCGTCCAGCACGACCAGCCCGGCGTCGCGGTCGAAGTACAGGTTGCCGGGGTGCAGGTCGCAGTGCACCACGCCGTCCACGAACAGCATCTCGTAGATCGCCGCCAGCACCGCCCGCACCACCGCGCGCCGGGTCGCCGCGTCCAGGTCGCCCGGCTCGAACCGGGTCAGCCCGTCCACGTACTCCATGACCACGATCTCCGGCGTGCACAGCCCTGGCAGCGGCTCGGGCACGTGGACGTTCCCGAACGCGGCCAGGTTCGCGCGCAACCGGGCCAGCGACTCGGCCTCCGCGGTGAAGTCGAGCTGCCGCAGGATCGCGCCACCGACCTGCTGGTGCATCAGCGCGAACGGCATCCGCCGCAGCGCGGGCAGCCTGGCGGCCAGCGCCATCGCGGCGGAGGTGAGCGCGAAGTCCTGGCGCATCACCCGCGCGATGCCGGGTCGGCGCACCTTCACCGCCACGTCGCGGCCGTCCAGCGTGGTGGCGCGGTGGACGGTCGCGATGCTGCCGCACGCCACCGGCTCCCACCCGAACCCGGCGAACGGCCACTCCCGGTCCCGGTAGGCGCGCCGCACGGCCCGCCGCACCCGCCAGGCGCGCGGCGGTCGCGCGGCGTCGGTGAGCGTGGACAGCGGGCCGGTGACCGCGTCGGGCAGCAGGTCGCGGCGGGTGCTGAGCAGCTGGCCGATCTTGATGTAGGACGGGCCGAGCGCGGTCAGCAGCCGCACCCACCGCCCGCCGTCGCGCAGCGCCACCCCGCCGGGCGATCCGCGCAACCGCGCCAGCAGCGCCGCGCCCGCGAGCGCGGCGGCGTGGCCGAGGACCACCACGCCCACGCGGGCGCCGCGCAGCGCCAGACCGGGCAGTCGGACCAGGCGGCGTGCGGTGTTCGGCACGAGCGCCCCCTTCCGTCGTCGGAGCAGCGGGTCGCGGTGGCCGGGCGGACCCGGCCGGGTGGACCGGTGCGCCACCTGGCCCGATCGTGCTGACCGGGGCGCGCGGACCACTACTCCCTGCGTGCCCCGAACACCGAAAACGGTGGGGCGACAGGGTTCTTGGACCCTGGACGGGCGCGCGGGACGTGGCGCGGGCGTGATCGGGCAACCTCGGAGAGCCGCCGACCGCCCGGCCGGGCCACCCTGGGACGCGGTCCGCAGCCGACGAGCGAGGGGTGAGCGATGGTCCGGGCACGTGCGCGCGGCGAGGCCGCCACCAGGATCACCCCGCAGCGCTGGCAGCAGGCCAGACGGGCCGTGCTCGACGCGGGGGAGCGGTTCGCCGCCCTCGTCGAGTCCGCGCCCGACCCGGCGGCGCGCGCGGTCGGCCGCTGGAGCGTCGCCGACACCGCCGCGCACGTCACCGCCATCGCGCTCAACAACACGGCGGTCGTCGCGGGCGGGACCAAGCCGTTCCCCATCCCGGAGGTGCGCCCCCACCTGCCCGCCACCACGCTCGCCACCCTCTCCGGCGGCATGAACGCGGTGCAGCTGGACGCGTTCGCCGAGCGCGACCCGACAAGGCTCGCCGCCCGGCTGCGCGAGGCGCTCGCCGAGGTGCTGGACACCACCGAGCACGCCGACCCCACCACCGCGCTGCCCTGGCTCGGCGGCTCCCGGCTGCCGCTCGCGGGCCTGCTCGCGCACCTGAGCAACGAGCTGCTGGTGCACGGCTGGGACATCGCCCGCGCGTCCGGCGTCCCGTGGGAGCTGCCGGAGGAGCAGGCCGCGCTGTTCCTCGACCTGTTCCTGGTCGAGCTGACCAGGCACGGCCACGGCCGCCTGCTCGACGACCACCCGGACCCGCCCCGCCCGATCGCGGTCGGCTTCCACTCCACCCGCACCGAACCCGTGACCATGGTGCTCGGCGCGGGCGTGGCGCGGGTGGAGGAGGGCGGCGGGCCGTGTGACGTGCACCTGCGGTTCCGGCCGTCCGCGCTGAACCTGGTGGTGTTCCACCGGATCGGCCGGGCCCGCGCCGCCCTCACCGGCGGGCTGCTGGTGTGGGGCAGGCGCCCGTGGCTGCTGGAGCCGTTCCTGCGGAAGGTGCGGATGCCCTGATCACACCGCCCACGGCGCGACCGGGTACCAGGGGATGATCTCGCGGCGGGCCAGCAGCCGCACGTCCCAGTACAGGAACGTGAACACCCCGGCCGTGATCAGCGCGGCGGCCGTGATCGCCGCCGCCCGCGAGGGCCTCGCCGTCAACCAGCGGTGCAGCCGCCCGCCGGTCAGCGCCGCCAGCGCCACGAACAGCACCGCCATCACCAGCACGTTCCCCAGCGACTGCAGGGTGAACGCCGCCGCGCCGTAGAACGGGTCGTGCCGCTCGGCGGCGTCCCGGAACATCTGCCGGAACAGCGGGAACGGGCGGCCGATCAGGAACCCGCCCACCAGCACGCCCATGAGCACCAGCGGGGCCTGCGGGAAGCGCTGGGAGACGCGGCGGAACGGGTCGCGGACGTAGCCGAGCGCGGCCAGCCCCAGGTAGACCATCACCAGCCCGATCAGCCCGAACACCACCAGCGACTGCAGGGCGCGCCCGTTGAGCACGCCCGGCTCGGCAGCCGCCGTGGAGAACTGCGGCATCCGGGTGCCGACCAGCCCGACCACCACCCCGTACAGCGCCGACACCGGCAGCATCCCCACCGCCAGCCAGCCCAGCGGGGTGAGCGCGGCCCGCGCCCTGGCCCACCGCGACCCGTCCGCGCCGAGCATCGGGGCGACCGCGCTGAACGCGGCCACGTTGCACGCGGTGAACGTGCCCGCCAGGCCGCTGACGAACGCGAACAGCACCCCGGCGGCGATCCCGGCGATCGGGGTGGCCTTGGCGTCGTGGCCCAGCAGGGTGTTGGCCACGGTGTCGCCGATGGTGGAATCCACGAAGTGGGCCGACCAGACCACGGTCAGCAGGAAGCCGGCGACCGAGCTGAGCAGCAGCACCAGCCCGCGCCTGCGCGGGAAGTGCCCGTTGACGAACAGGGACGTCCCGGCGTCGGGAACGGGTGCGGGTGACCGGTCTGCGGTGGGGCGCGCCATCTCGTCTCCTCGGGGAGCGGCAGGGGAGCGGTGCGGGACCGAGCGCGCTACAGCATCCCGGCGCGGCCACCTCCGCGCTTCTCCCAGAGTGCGCACCGGGTCCGCGCGCCCGGACCTCCCCCCCCGGAGGGCCCAGCGCGGACGGAGGACCCGCGCGGTCCGGCTCGGGAAGTCCACCGCGCAGGGCAACCTCGGAGAAGCGCGACGGCCGAGGCCGGGTTCATGCTGGTGGTCGGCGCCCGAACGGCGCTGCCCCTCAAGACCACCCCCCGA
Organism: Actinosynnema mirum DSM 43827; assembly: GCF_000023245.1. Classification (GTDB taxonomy): domain Bacteria; phylum Actinomycetota; class Actinomycetes; order Mycobacteriales; family Pseudonocardiaceae; genus Actinosynnema; species Actinosynnema mirum. The sequence continues at coordinate 4,812,392 of NC_013093.1, read as the reverse complement.
CGCGGCGCGCCGGGGACCGCCCGCGGCGTGGCACGGCGATCGAGTGGGCCCTCGCCGTCCGCGCGGGCGGCGCGCAGGCCGGGGACCGGCCGCCCGAACCCGCTCCCCGGCCCCGCGCCACCCGACCGCTCACCCCCGGACCTTTCGCCCACGCCGCCCCTCCCCGCGCACCACCCACCCCCGAAAGGCGACCATGGACAAGACGGAGCTCCGGGTGGGACTGGTCGGCCACGGCTTCATGGGCGTGGTCCACTCGCACGCCTGGCAGACGGTCGGCCGCGCCTTCGACCTGCCGGTCCGCGCCCGCACCGCCGTGCTCTGCGGTCGCGACCCGGCCCGCACCGCCGACGCGGCCCACCGCCTCGGCTGGGACGAGCACGTCACCGACTGGCGCGACCTGATCGCCCGCGACGACGTCGACGTGGTCGACGTGTGCACCCCCGGCGACAGCCACGCCGAGATCGTCACGGCCGCCCTCGCCGCCGGAAAGCACGTGCTGTGCGAGAAACCCCTGTCCAACACCCTCGCCGAGGCCGACGCCATGGTCGACGCCGCCCAGGAGGCCCGCGCGCGGGGCGTCCGGTCCGCGTGCGCCTACAACTACCGCAGGCTCCCCGCCGTCGGCCTGCTGCGCGAGCTGGTGCGCGCGGGCCGCCTCGGCGAGGTCCGGCACGTGCGCGCCTCCTACCTCCAGGACTTCTTCGCCGACCCCGACGTCCCCCTGGTGTGGCGGATGGAGCGCCACCGGGCCGGATCGGGGGCGCTCGGCAACCTCGGCTCGCACGTGGTCGACCTGGTCCAGCACGTCACCGGCCTGCGCTTCACCGGCGTGAGCGCGCTGACCGAGACGTTCACCCGACGACGCCCGCTGCCCGGCGGCGGGACCGGCGAGGTCACCGTGGACGACGCCGCGCTGCTCACCGCCCGCCTGGACGGCGGCGCGCTCGCCACCTGCGAGACCAGCTGGGCCGCCACCGGGCACCGCAACACCCTGCGCCTGGAGGTGGGCGGCACGCTCGGCGCCGCCGCCTTCGACCTGGACCGCCTCAACGAGCTGCGCTTCCACGACGACGCCGAACCGCGCGCCGAGCGCGGCTTCCGCCGGATCATGGTCACCGAGCCCGAGCACCCGCACGTCACCGGCTGGTGGCCGCCGGGCTGCGCGGTCGGCTTCGACCACCCGTTCACCCACGAGGTCCGCGACTTCCTCGCCGCGATCGCCGACGACCGCGACCCCACCCCGTCGTTCGCCGACGCCCGGCAGGTGCAGGAAGTGCTCGACGCGGCCGCGAGATCCGCCCGTTCCGACTCCGCTTGGGCCAAGGTGTGACCCGGACCACGAGGGGCCGCCGCGAGGGCGGTCCCGGAGGAGGACGGACGATGACCGACCCGGAGATCGTGACCCGCGAGCAGTGGCGGGCGGCCCGCCTCGAACTGCTCGCCGAGGAGAAGGAGCTGACCAAGCACCGCGACCGGGTCAACGAGGCCCGGCGCAGGCTGCCCATGGTCGAGGTGACCGAGGACTACCGCTTCCAGGGCCCGGAGGGCGAGCTGACCCTGCTCGACCTGTTCGACGGCCGCCGCCAGCTGCTCGTGCACCACGTGATGTTCGGGCCCGAGGCCGACGCCGCCTGCCCGTCCTGCTCGTTCTGGCAGGACTGCGTCGGCGACCTGACCCACCTGCACGCGCGCAGCACCACGCTCGTCGCGGTCTCGCGCGCGCCGCTGCCCAAGCTCCAGGCGTACCGGGAGCGGATGGGCTGGCACGTGCCCTGGTACTCCTCGCACGGCAGCATGTTCAACTACGACTACCACGCCAGCTTCGACGCCTCGATCGCCCCGGTGGAGTGGAACTACCGGAGCTACGAGGAGCTGGTGCGGATGAACCCCGGCTGGGAGAACTGGTCGGGGGAGGAGCAGGGCGTCAGCGCGTTCCTGCGGCAGGGGGACCGGGTGTTCCACACCTACTCCTGCTACGGCCGGGGCGACGACCTGCTCAACACCACCTACAACTGGCTCGACCTGACCGCCCTCGGCCGCCAGGAGGGCTGGGAGAAGCCCGAGGGGCGCGGCTCCGGCCCGTTCATGGGCTGGTTGCGCAGGCACGACGAGTACGACCCCGAGGTGATCGCGGGCGCGCGCGACCGCGCCTAGCGGTTCCCCCGTGGTGGTCCTGCAGCGGACCACCACGGGGACCCCACCCGATCCCGCGCCACCGGACCCCGCCGCCCGACCCCGCCGGTCGCACCGCCGCGCCCGGCGCACACGCGCGCCCCCGACACCGCGGGGGCGCCAGGACGAGAGGCGACACCGTGGAGACCCGCAGCCCGACCGCCCGCCGCACCACCCACGCCGGACCGCTCGACGTCGAGACCTTCCGCGCCACCCCGTTCCGCGCGGCGATCCCGCAGGCCGACCTGGACGACCTGCGCGACCGCCTGGCCCGCACCCGCTGGCCCGCCACGCCCGCCGCCGCCGACTGGTCGCGGGGCGTCCCGCCGGACTACCTCGCGGAGCTGGCCGAGCACTGGCGCACCCGGTTCGACTGGCGGGCCGTCGAGGCCAGGCTCAACGAGCTGCCGCAGTTCACCACCACCCTGGACAGCGCGAACGTGCACTACGCGCACGTCCGCTCGCCCGAGCCCACCGCCACCCCGCTGCTGCTCGTGCACGGCTGGCCCGGCTCCTACGTGGAGTTCCTGGACGTCGTCGGCCCGCTCACCGACCCCGCCGCGCACGGCGGCGACCCGGCCGACGCCTTCCACCTGGTCATCCCCACACTGCCCGGCTTCGGCTTCTCCGGCCCCACCCCCGAACCGGGCTGGGACCACCGCCGCGTCGCGCGGGCGTTCGCCGCCCTGATGGCCGGGCTCGGCTACCGCGACTACGTGGTGCAGGGCGGCGACTGGGGCATGGTGATCGCGGCCGAGCTGGCCGTGCACGACCCGGAGAACGTGGCGGGCGTGCACGTGAACACCCTCCTCACCCTGCCGCCCCAGCGGCCCGGCGCGCTCGACGACCTGACCGAGGACGAGGCGGCCAGGCTGGAGCTGCTGGGCCACTACGGCGAGGACGGCTCCTGCCACTTCCGGCTGCTGGTCACCAAACCGCACACCGTCGCCTACGCCCTGAGCGACTCCCCGGTGGGGCAGCTGGCGTGGATCGTGGAGAAGTACCGAGACTGGAGCGGCGCGCGGTCCACCCCCGAGGAGGTGATCGACCGGGACCTGATGCTGGCCAACGCCTCCCTGTACTGGTTCACCGCCACTGCGGCCTCCTCCGGCGCCCTCTACTACGAGGCGCTCGGCGGCAGCAACCGCAACTCGCACCTGCTGGGCGGCCCGTGGGAGCTGTCCTGCCCGGCCGGGGTCGCGGTGTTCGCGCACGACGTGAACCTGCCGCTGCGCCGCTTCGCCGACGCGGTCCTGCCGACCATCTCGCACTGGTCGGAGTTCGACCGCGGCGGCCACTTCCCGGCGCTGGAGGTGCCCGAGCTGTACGTCGGCGACGTCCGCGCGTTCACCAGGTCCCTGCGCCGGGGCTGACCCGGAAAACCCTGCCGCGCAACGGGAACCCGCGTCGAGCAGGGCAACCAGGAAGACGCCCCCGGCCGCCGCGCCGTGCCACGATCGGCTTGTCCCACCGCCCCCGGCCGCAGCACGCGCGGGGCGGCCCCGGCCGTCGCCGGGCACCCCCTTCCGGCAAGCGCCCGGTCCCGCGCGAGCGGCGGACCGGCGGACCACACGGAGCCACTGATGAACAACACCGCTGCACCCTCGCGGGACGAGCTGGTCGGCCGGGCCGCCGAACTGGCCCCCGCGCTGGCCAAGCACGCGATCTGGCAGGAGGAGAACCGCGTCCTGCACCCCGACGCGATCGACGCGCTCGCCGACGCCGGGCTGCTCAAGCTCACCCTGCCCGCCCGCTACGGCGGCCACGAGTGCGACACCACCACCCTGGTCGACGTGCTGGCCGAGATCGCGCTCGGCGACGGCGCGGCCAGCTGGGTCGCCACCGTCTGGAACATCAGCACCTGGCTCGCGGGCCTGTTCCCGGACGAGGTGCAGGACGAGGTCATCGCCTCCGGCGACACCCGGATCTGCGGCACGTTCGCCCCGCACGGCGTCGGCGTGCCCACCTCCGGCGGGATCGTGCTCAACGGCAGCTGGAGCTTCAACACCGGGGCGAGGCAGAGCGGCTGGAACGCGCACGCCGCCGTGCGGGTCGCCGAGGGCGGGGAGCCCGAGCCGGTGCTGGTGCTGGTGCCGATGTCCGAGCTGGAGGTGGTCGACGACTGGCACTCGTCCGGACTGCGCGGCACCGGCAGCGTCACCACCACCGCGAAGGACGTGTTCGTCCCGGACGCCCGCGTGCTGCCCATGATGCCGGTGATGCGGGAGGGCGCGCACCGCTCCGAGACCAACGCGGCGTCGCGGCTGTGGAACGTGCCGTTCCTGCCGTGGGCGTGCGCGGTGACCAGCGCGACCGCGCACGGCCTCTCCCGCGCGGCGTGGGCGGCGTTCCTGGAGCGGCTGCCCACCCGCTCGATCACCTACACCGACTACGAGCGCCAGTCGCACGCCCCGCTCACCCACGTGCAGCTCGCCGACGCGCGGGCCCGCATCGACGAGTCCGCCTTCCACGTGCACCGGGTCGCCGCGCGGGTCGACGCCAAGACCGGCGCGCCCTGGTCGGTGCGCGAGCGCGTGGAGGCCCGGCTGGACCTGGGCGTGGGGGTGCAGCGGGCCAAGGAGGCGGTCGACATCCTGGCCAACGCCAGCGGCGCCTCGTCCACGCTGACCACCGTGCCGATCCAGCGGATCGCGCGCGACAGCCAGACCTCCAGCCTGCACGCCTTCGCCCACCCGGACACCAACCTGGAGCTGTACGGCCGAGTCGTGTGCGGCCTGGAGCCCAACACCCAGTTCCTCTGACCGCCCGCCCCGCCCCCGCCACCCGCGGGGGCGGGGGTGGGGCTCCCGCCGCGCCACGTGAAAAACCGAGCAATCCGGAAGAAGCCCGCTCCCCGCGCGCGGTCGTACGGTCGTGCACGGGGGCCACGCGAGGAGTTGACGATGGATGGCCACGTGCCCGCGCAGCGGTCCCCCCAGGACGAGCCGCCCGAACCACCCCCCGACGGCCCGTCCCGCCCGATCCCGGTCGGCGCCCTGCCCGGTGCGGCGCTGATCGGCGGCGCCGCGCTCGCGGACCCGGTGCTGCTCGGCGCCGCGCCCGCGGACCCGGTGCTGCTCGGCGCCGCGCCCGCGATCCCGGCGCTGCTGGACGCGGTGCTGCCCGACGACCTGCTGCCCGACGACCTGCTGCCGGACGACCTGCTGCCCGCGCCCCTCCCACTGGACGTGGTGCTGACCGACGTGGTGCTCTCGGAGGACCTGCTGCCCGACGACCCCCTGCCCGACACCCTCCTGCCCGACACCCTCCTGCTGCCCGCCGAACCGCTCGCCGCCACGCCCCACCCCGGCCGCCCGAGACCCGCCCCGCACCCGCTGTCGACGGTCACCGTCGACCTGGTCATCCCGGTCTTCAACGAGGAGCGCGCCCTCCCCGGCTGCGTCGCCACCCTGCACGACTACTGCACCCGGCGGCTGCCGTTCGACTGGACCATCACCATCGTCGACAACGCCAGCACCGACACCACCCGCCACGTCGCCCAGGACCTGGCCGGGCACTGGCCGAGGGTGCGCGTCGTGTCGCTCGACCGGCGCGGCAAGGGCAACGCCGTGCGCACCGCGTGGACCGGCAGCAGCGCGGGCGTGGTCGTCTACATGGACGTCGACCTGTCCACCGGGCTGGACGCGCTGGTCCCGCTCGTGGCCCCGCTCGCCGTCGGCCACTGCGACCTCGCCATCGGCTCGCGGCTCGCGCCGGGCGCCCGCACCGTGCGCGGCGCCCGGCGCGAACTGCTGTCCAGGGGCTACAACGCCCTCATCAGGCTCACCCACGGCACCCGCTTCCGGGACACCCAGTGCGGCTTCAAGGCCGCGCGGGCCGAGGTCGTCGGACCGCTGCTGCGCCGGGTCAGGGACGACTCCTGGTTCTTCGACACCGAGCTGCTGCTGCTCGCCGAGCACAACGGGCTGCGCGTGCTGGAGGTCCCGGTCGACTGGGTGGAGGACGTCGACAGCCGGGTCGACGTCACCGGCACCATCGCGGGCAACGTGCGCGGCCTGGCCAGGGTCGCCCTGGCCAAGCTCTCCGGCGCCGCCGCCGTGACCGACCTGCCGACCCGACCGGCCCCCGGACCGACCCACCCCGACGCCGTGCTGCGCGACCGGCCCCGGTCCCGCCGCCCGTGGCTGCGCTGCCCACGACCGGGCGCCCGGCGGCGGCGCGCGCTGCCCCCGCCCGGCCACCACCCCGCCACCCCCGCCTCCGGCTGAGCACCCGCCTCCTCGGCCCACCCCCCGAACCCCGCCGGAGCCCCGGGCCCCGGCGAGATCCCCCGCGACCCGGCAACCCGAGGAGCCCCCCGTGACCAGGACAGCAGAACCCGCACCGCCTGCCGCGCCAGGCGGCCCCCTCCTCACCCGCGAGGCCACCCTCGTGTCGGCGGCGTTCGCCGCCGTCGTGACCGCGCTCGTGCTGTCCACCCTGGCGCTCGGCGACGCGATGCCGATGCTGGAGCGCGACTTCAAGGTGTACGTCATCAGCGGTCAGGCGGTGCTCGACGGCGTCTCCCCGTTCGACGTCTCCACCGACGCGGGCCTGCTGTTCATCTACTCGCCGTTCGCCGCCCTGCTGTTCGTCCCGATCGCCCTGCTCGACATGCACCTGGCGTTCGCGCTGTGGACGTTCGCCTCCACGTTCGCCCTCACCGCCTGCACCTGGCTCCTGCTCGGCCTGGCCACCCCGCTCGCGCCCCGCAAGCGCACCGGGTTCGCGCTGCTCGCCTCGGTCGCCGCGCTCGGCACCGCCCCGGTGTGGCCGATGGTGTTCAACGGCCAGATCAACCTGCTGCTGATGCTGGTGATCCTGGTCGACCTGCTGCGCGGCCCGTCCCGCTACCGGGGCGTGGCGATCGGCCTGGTGGCCGGGATCAAGCTGACCCCGCTCATCTTCGTCCCGTACCTGCTGCTCACCGGCCGGGCCCGCGCGGCGGCCGTGGCGACGGGGACGTTCCTGACCACCGTGCTCGTCGGCTACCTGGCGCTGCCCGGCCCGTCCGGCCAGTGGCTCAGCGGCCTGATGCTGGACACCACGCGGATGATGCCCCCGGACCACGGCCCGTGGAACGAGTCGCTGCGCGGGGTCCTCGGCCAGCTGCCGGGGGTGCTGCACGCGCCGTGGTTCGGCGTCGCGATGACCGTCCTGGTCGGCCTGGCCGGGCTCGTGGTCGCGGTGCGGGCGACCCGGCGCGGGCAGGTGGCCGGGGGAGTGCTGGCCTGCGCGGTGACCGGCACCCTGGTGTCCCCGGTGTCCTGGCCGCACCACTGGGTGTGGGTGGTGCCCGGCGCCGCGGCCTGGCTGTGGTGGGCGCTGCGCACCGGCCGGGCCGGGCACGCGCGCGCCGCGCTCGCCACCTGGGTGGTGATGATCGTCTCCGGCGTGGTGATGCTGCTGGACGACTCGCCGGTGGCGGACCTGGTGGTCAACGTGATCAGCCTGTCCGAGGCGGGCCTGTTCGCGCTGAACGTGCTGCCGGTGCTCGGCGGCCTCGCCCTCCTGGTCGCGCTCGCGCTCCCCGCGCGCCACCGGGTCGACCCCGCGGCGGAACCCGCGCCCGGCACCACTCCCGACACCCCGGCGCAGCGCCCGCTCCTGGAGCGCTGACCCGCCACCCGAACCGCCGCACCACCACCCGGACGCGCCGTCCCGGTGGCGCACCCCGGCGCGATCCGCCACCGTGCCGCCCCAGAACACCGCCGCCCCGCACCGCCCCCGCCCCACCGGCGGCGCGGTGCGGGGCGGCGCGGAGCCGGACAGCCGGTGAGCGGAGGCACGTCGTCCCATGCACAAGCACAAGGTGCTGCTCGCGGTCGTCGCACTGGTCCTGACCCTGACCGGCGGCGCGACCGCGAGAGCGCGCGACCCGCTCGTCACCGGCCTCGGCGCCGGCTTCACCTCCGGCGTCGCCAGGGTCAACGGCACGTCCCTGCACTACGTCCGGGGTGGTCGCGGCCCGGCGCTCCTGCTGGTCCACGGCCACCCCCAGGACTGGTCCGAGTACCGGGCCGTCATGCCGACCCTCGCCAGGGACTTCACCGTCGTCGCCGTGGACCTGCGCGGCATCGGCGGCTCCGAGCCGACCGAGGGCGGCTACGAGGCCGCGAACCTGGCCGAGGACCTGCGCGCGCTGGCCGCCAGGCTCGCGCTGGGCCCGGTGTACGTGGTCGGCCACGACATCGGCGGCATGGTCGCCTACGCCTACGCGCGCCTCAACCCGACCACCACGCGCGGCGCGATGGTGCTCGACGTCCCGCTGCCGGGCCTGTCCCCGTGGGACGAGAGCACCGCGCGGCTGTGGCACCTGGGCTTCCACCAGGCGCCGGGCCTGGCCGAGGACCTCGTCGACGGCAGGCAGGAGGTCTACCTCAGGTTCGTGCTCGACCGGGAGACCTTCAGCGACGCCGAGGTCGCCCGCTACGCCCAGGCGTACCGGCCGAAGGCGCGGCTGCGCGCCGGGTTCGAGCTGTACCGGGCGTTCCCGGCGAACGCGGCGTTCAACAGCTCCCGGACCGGGCGCCTGGACGTGCCGCTGGTGTGGGTGTCGGGGGACCGGTCGATCTTCGCGGACATCGGCCCGCGCGTCGCCGAGGGCCTGCGCGCGGCGGGCTGCGCGAACGTGCGCACCGAGGTGGTGGCGGGCAGCGACCACTACCTGCTCGACCACCGGCCCGACGCGGTGACCGCCCTGATCCGGCGCTACGCCTCGCGGTGAACCCCGGCGGCCACCAGCGCCGCCAGGCTCGCCGGGGCCAGCCGCTCGGTCACCGAGGGGCCGGGCCCCGGCGGGGCCAGCCGCGCGTGCGGCCCCAGGTGGGCCTCGCGCAGCTCGTCCATGAACTCGGCCCACAGCGCGGGCCCGCCCGCGGCGAGCACCGCCGTGCGCGCGGCGTGCTCGTCGCCGGCGGGCAGGTGCCGCACGCCCCAGATGCCCAGCTGCGCGAACACCGGCACCAGGGCGATCGAGCGCTCGGTGAGGCTGTAGACGACCTTCTGCTTGTGCGTGGGGTCGTCGGTCTTGGTGAGCATCCCGTGCTCGACCAGCACGGCGAGCCGGTCGGCGAGGATGTTCGAGGAGATCCGCTCGGGTCCGGCGAGCAGCTCGCGGAAGTGCCGCGCCCCCAGGAAGATCACGTCGCGCAGCACCAGCAGGGTCCACCGGTCGCCGAAGATCTCCAGCGCCAGGTTCACCGGGCAGTCCGACCTCGTGTCCTTGCGCACCGCGCCCTCCCCGCACCACCGCGACCCCGCCGGGCCTCACCGGGAACCTACTGGAACTCCCCGGGCTGTGATCCACGCCACCGCCTGCTACGGTACCTCTGGTTGTGAAATGCAACCAGTCTGTCCGTGATCACCGCCCACCGTCACCACCCACTGCCACCACCCACCGCCACCACACCGACGAGGAAGGCCCGGATGAGCGCACAGGACACCAGCGCGGGCGCGCGCGACCAGGTCGTGGACGGCAGGTCCAAGCTGCTGTTATCGGCCCTGTTCGTCGCCGCCTTCGTGCTCGGCACGGCCGAGCTGCTCATGGTCGGCGTCATCGGCCTGATCGCCGACGACCTGGACGTCTCCATCCCCGCCGCAGGCGGCCTGGTCACCGCCTACGCGCTGGGGCTGGCCATCGGCGGCCCGCTGCTGACCGCCCTCACCATCCGGTTCGACAAGCGGGTGACGCTGATCGGCGCGCTCGCCGCGTTCGCCGTCGTCAACACCACCCCGGTGCTGCTGGGCCAGTTCGCCCCGTTCCTGGCCGCGCGCGTGGTCACCGGCTCGCTGCACGGCCTGTTCGTCGCGGTCTCCTTCGTCGCCGCCGTCGCGGTCGTGCCGCCCGAGCGCGCCGGGCGGGCCATCGCGACCGTGTTCTCCGGGTTCGCCGTCTCCGCCGCGCTGGGCGCGCCGCTGGGCACGCTCGTCGGCCAGTGGCTCGGCTGGCGCGACTCGTTCCTGGCCATCAGCCTGCTCAGCCTCGTCGCGTGCGCGGCGCTGGTCGCGCTCGTCCCGCCGCTGCCCGCCGAGCGCGGTGGCGGCGGCGCGGGCGACCAGGCGCGGTACGCGTTCGCGCCCAGGGTGCTCGTCGTGCTCTTCCTCGGCTTCCTGCTGTTCGCCTCCTCCTACGGGGCGCTGACCTACCTGACGCCGTTCCTGGAGCGCGTCACCGGCGTCTCCGGAGCGCTGCTGAGCGTCTTCCTGCTCTGCTACGGCGCGGCTGCGGCGGTCGGCTCGGTCGCGGGCGGCCGGTTCGCGGACAGCGGGGCCGCGCGCGCCATGCTCCTCGGCGGCGTCGGCACCGCGCTCGCCCTGCTCGTGCTCTACCTCGGCGGCGCCTCGCCGGTCCTGGTCGCGCTGGGGCTGGTGGCGTGGGGGCTGTTCGCGCAGGGCGCGGTGCCCGCCTACCAGTACCGGGTGCTGGAGCTGGCCGGTCCCGGCAGCCAGCTGGCGTCGGCGCTGCCCGCTTCGGCGGCCAACGTGGGCATCGCGGTCGGCTCGGCGGTGTGCGGGCTGGCGATCGCGGGCGACCCGTCCGGCGCGCTGCTCACCGGCCTGGCGATCGGCGTCGTGGCCCTCCCGGTGGCCTGGTTCGCGCTGCGGCTGCGCCCGCCGGTCGTGGCAGGCCCTGGGGAGGGCGCCGGGGAGAGCGCCGGGAAGGGCGTCCCGGCCGAGTAGCCGGGTGCGCACTCCAGGACAAGCGCCGGGGGCGGACCGGTGCCACCATCGGTGGTGCGGGTCCGCCCCCGTCCCGCTCCCGCGCGCCCACGGCGGGGCAGGGCTCCACTGTGGACTTTTCCGCGCGCGCGAACCGTTGCGCCCCAAGCGCTCCCGGGTCGACAGGTCGGCAACATCGGAGAACCGGACCGGGCCGCCCCCGTGCCACAGTTCCCAGCGGGGCGGGAACCCGCCGCCCACAAGCCACCGTCACCGTACCGAGGAGCGCAGATGACGACCATCGACGCGCCGCCGAGGGCCGAGCTCGTCGGCCGCGCGGCGGAACTGGTTCCGCTGATCCGGGAGCACGCCGCCTGGCAGGAGCAGAACCGGGTGCTGCACGAGGAGGTGGTGCGGGCGCTGGTCGACGCCGGCCTGTTCCGGATGCGCGTCCCCACCCGCCACGGCGGCCACGAGGCCGACGTGCGCACCACCTGCGAGGTGCTCGCCGAGCTGGGCAGGGGCGACGGGTCGGTGGGCTGGACGGTCGCCACCCTGACCATCGGCTCCTGGCTCGTCGGCCTGTTCCCCGACGAGGTCCAGGAGGAGGTGTTCGCCGACCCGGCCGTCCGCGTCTGCGGCTCGGTCAGCCCCGGCGGCGTGCTCGTGCCCACCGAGGGCGGCGCCGTCCTCAACGGCGAGTGGCACTTCAACACCGGCGCCCCGCACAGCCAGTGGGACGTGCACTCGGTGCTGCTGGCCACCGAGGACGGCGGCTACGTGCCCGCCACCGCCGTCGTGCCCATGTCCGACCTGACCGTGGGCGACGACTGGCACACCTCCGGCCTGCGCGCCACCGGCAGCGTCACCACCGCCGCGAAGGACGTGTTCGTCCCGCGGGCCCGCATCCTGCCGATGCTGCCGGTCCTGATGGAGGGCAAACACCTGTCGACGCTGAACGCGGACGCCCCCACGTGGAAGGTCCCGTTCATGCCCTTCGCCGCCGCCGTCGCCAGCGCCCCCGCGCTCGGCATGGCCCGCGCCGCCTGGGAGGCGTTCTTCGAGCGGCTGCCCGGCCGCAAGATCACCTACACCGACTACGACGAGCAGGCCAAGGCCCCGCTCACCCACCTCCAGGTCGCCGAGGCCGCCGTCAAGACCGACGAGGCCGAGTTCCACCTGCGCCGGGGGGCCGACCGGCTCGACGCCGCCGTCGCCGCCGGGCAGCCGCTCGACGTGCTCGGCCGGGTCGCCGCGCGCATGGACGCGGGCGCGCTCTGCCAGCGCGCCAAGGAGGCCGTGGAGGTGCTGGCCACCGCGGGCGGCGGCTCGTCCATCTACACCGACCGGCCGATCCAGCGCATCGAGCGCGACGTCCAGGCCATCACCCTCAACGGGATCATGCAGCCCACCACGAACGCGGAGACCTACGGCCGCGTGCTGTGCGGGCTGGAGCCCAACACCCAGTTCATCTAGGCCGCGCCCCCGCGCGCCACTTCCCAGTCACAGCAACAGCACCGAGGAGCGCAGATGACGACGACCGAGGCGCCGGGGCGGAC